>NZ_SOZE01000017.1 GCF_004519315.1 Mucilaginibacter psychrotolerans | reverse complement strand
AAGGTCGGTGATAGAAACAGTCAATGATGAGCTCAAAAACATTTGCCAGATCGAGCATTCCAGGCATAGGTGTTTCGCCAACTTTATCGCTAATATCGTGGCTGGATTAATCGCATACTCATTTTTTCCTAAAAAACCGTCCATCTCTTATCAATCGACCTATTCTAATCAGATGGCCGCCTTTTGATTAATCGAACTCAGGTAGATATTAAATTTTAATGCACTCTAAATTATTTTTTGCCTATTTTAGTGCTTGATGAGCACTAAACCTTTTCGCTATATATTGTTTGCATTATTGCTGCTTAGCTTGGCATCCTGCAAGGATTTCATCGAACCCTCCATCGATAAGCGCGAAGTGAGATTACTTGCGCCGGGAGCGCATTATCAAAGCAAAAATTATACAGTGAGTTTCTGGTGGGACGAGGTAGAGGATGCCTTAACCTACCGCCTGCAAATCGTTACTCCTCAATTCGATACCATCGGCGCGCTCGTTGCAGATACTATCGTCAAAAAGAACCAACTGGCATTAAGCCTGGCACCGGGGCTATACCAATGGCGGGTGAGGGCAGAGAATGGCAGTTCGCAAACGGCCTTTAGTGTAGCAGGGAGTTTCGAGGTGCTGTATTCATCTATCAAGCAACAATCGGTACAGCTTAGCTCACCGGGCAATAACGCGCTAAGCAACCAAGGGGCTGTAACTTTTCAATGGGGCAGCATGTTCGGTGCAACCCGGTACCGCCTGCAGGTAGATACCAACAGCTTTGCCGACGAAAGCAAGATTATATACAACCAGCCGATTGCGGCGCAGCAATATGCTTTTACTTTCCCTAAAGACCAGCAGTACCAATGGCGGGTGCGGGCGGAGAACGATACGGCGCAATCCTTATGGTCGTCCACGCGCAATATTCGTTCAGACCATATACCGCCAGGGCAGGTAAGTTTAAGTTCGCCGGGCAAAGGCGAGGTTGTTGCTTTACCCGTAAGCCTGCAATGGGGGGCTGTGGCTACCGCTTCTGCATATAAGCTATACGTGTTGAAAGCGGATTCTACTTCGGCATACAACGCAAGCTATCCGACGATTGTTAGTGGTTTGAGTAGTAACTTTAACCTTGGCAATTCGGGCGACCGGGTATATTGGAAAGTAAGCGCGGTTGATGCCGCAGGCAACGAAGGGCAGGCGAGCGTAATGCGTAGTTTCGTTATCAAATAAAAGGGCCATGAAAAACAAGCCGCTTACCTATGTGCTGCTTTTGGTGGTGGTTGTTGTTTGGGGGATGATTATCTACCGGGTATTTATGGCGGTAAGCGCGAACGATGGGGCTGATTTACCGCAGCCCTTAGCAGTGGCTGATAAAAAAGAAACGCCTAACGATTACGCGCCGGTGAAAGATACCGCTAAATTGATGCTCAACTACCGCGACCCTTTCGGTGCCGCAGAAGATAAAGATACAGCGGTGATTGCAGTGAATAAATTAATTAAAGTATCTTCAGTGGTTGCAAAGCCTTTCGTACCGCCCATCAACTGGGGTTTTATCCGTTACTTGGGCTATATCATCAGCGCAGGCTCTAAAAAGCCCCTAGCGATGCTAAGTATAAACGGCAGGAACGTCACGCTGGCAGAGGGCGAACAATCCGAAAACGTAAAGCTACTCAGGAATGTAAAAGACTCGGTGAAGGTAGCTTTCCAGGGTAAGACTAAATTTATCAAAATCAGCCAATAAGATATGTCCAGGTATGTGATAGTTATTATAGTTTGTTGCTGGATGCAGGGCGCCTCATCGCAAAACCTGCCCGGTTTGGGCGCGAACCGTGTCCGGATAAATGAAGCAGACAGGAGCCTGGTTTTTGAAGTAGAGCCGGTGGATGATGATATCGATGTTAAATCCGAGCTGATATATTCATGGTACAGCGCGAACAGGATACATACCACGCAAGGTGGTTACAGCGGCAAATTGCTGAACGGAGCATATGCCGAATTCTACCCCAACAAGAATATAAAAGAGCAGGGGACATTCAAAAACGGGCTTAAGAATGGCCTTTGGAAAGAATGGACGGAAGGCGGGCTGCTGGTCCAATCGATCACCTGGAAAAATGGCCTCAAGTCGGGCGGTTTCAGCAAGTTCGGCGCAAATGGATTATTGGCGCAGCAAGGGAAGTACCTTAAAGGCCAGCTCGACGGGTACCTTTACGACCATTACGGCAAAGACTCGGTCGGCGTAACTTATTACAAAAAAGGCGTGCCGACGAAAAAGCCCGTCCCGTTCATTAAGAAGCTTTTCGCCCACAAAAGTCATCAACGCGATACAGTAAAAACGGCGGGCCAGTAGATAACTCATGATGATAAGGGCATCCGCTTTGTACATGGTCATCATTATCGCATTAGTTATCGCGGTACTTTGCTCTGCCGTTATCGTAGCGGGGTACTTCTACCGGGCGCAATATCAAAGCAGCTTCCGTAATTCCAAACTACAGCTTAACCTGGCATCCGCTACCAATATCCTGTTGGCCGATACCGCGAATACTTACCAGGAGGAGAGCAGGTTCGGCCTGTTCAACGAGGCCGATGATTCAGTTTCGGTGCAGCGCAAGCCATGGGGTATTTTCGATATTGGGATTGCCAAAGCATTCAAGCAAGGCGACACCGTTTATAACGCCTTCACGATTGCGGATGCTATCGATACCGCCAAATGGGTCGCGCTTTACGTACCCGACGAAGACAGGCCGTTATCGGTCAGCGGCAAAGCTTTTATCCGGGGGACTGCATCCATCCCTAAGGCGGGTATCAGGGAGGCCTATGTAGACGGCAACGGTTACGAGGGCGACAAACATCTCGTTATCGGAAGGATAACGAACAGCGGAAGAGAGCTCCCTCCGTTGAACTCTAAGCGGCTTAAGCTGCTCGATAACACGATTGATTTTCCTTTAAAGGCCAATATCTGGGTGCCGCGAGAGGACACAATCAAAAACTCTTTCCTTCAGCCGGTGCGTTACCTATACCTAGGCAAAAACGCCGCAACGCTGCGTGATATCGATATCGAAGGCAACCTCATCATCGCTTCGGATACCACGCTGACGATAGATGCTTCTGCCTCGCTCCGCAACGTAATCGTCAGGGCTCCCGGCATCGTCATCAACAGTGGTTTTCATGGCAACGCACAATTTTTTGCTACAGATTCGGTCAGCGTTGGCGAACGCTGCGTTATCGATTATCCCTCCTGCCTGGCAGTACTGAGGCGCAACCCATTGGACAAGGGGCGCGCGCTTATCAGCATCGGCAACCACACCGTCGTAAACGGCACCGTAGCCGCGTGGCAGGAATTCAAAGCCGCTTTGCTGCCGCTGATCAAAATGGGGGATGATGTTACGGTGAAAGGGCAGGTGTACTCGCAAGGGATTGTTTCCTACAAGAAGAAAAACCTTGTTTATGGCAGCATATTCACCGGGCGCCTCCTTTATCAGAATAATTTTTCCGCCTACGAGAATTACCTGATCGGAAATAAGGTAGATGCCAAAAAGCTTTCGCCTTACTATCTAAGCAGCATGCTGTTGCCGTCCACGTCAAACAAAAACAAAATATTGCAATGGCTCGAAAGAAAGTAAGGATGATGCTCAACGGTTCCAGCCTTGTCGAAGCCGTAATCGCGATGGTGGTTATCGTTATCGTGTTCGGTATTGCTTTGGTCGTCATAACCAACGTAACGCGTTCCTCGCTGAGCGTAACCAAGGCAACTGCCCAAAAAGTGCTTGATAAAGCAATAGCCGATGCAGAGCGGACGGGTGGTCCGGCTCCGGACCAGACCCGTTACAGCATAGAAGGGTTAACTATCGACCAACAAATAATTCCTTATTGGAAAAACCCGGCGTTAAACGTGATCCGGCTATCGGCCCTGAATGAGAAAGGCGATACCATCCTAACCATGCGGAAGGTACTGCTAGATGAATAAAGTAAAACTGAAGGCGTACACTATCCTCGAAATCACGATAGCGATGATCGTATCCGCGATAGTTATCTCTATCACCTATACGGTCTTCGGTATCGTCAGCAATGCTTATAATCAATATCGGCAAGACCAGCAAGGCGTGCTGGAGCTTACGCAACTGGACGGGCTACTAAAAAGAGATTTCGCCATGGCGCAGCATATCCTAAAAGAGCCGGACAGCCTGGTTTTTACAGGACGGGACAGGCGTGCGGTATATGCATTTTCCCCAACCTTTATCATCCGTACATCCGGTATCACCGACACATTCAAGGTAAGTACGCAGAATATCTATTTCAGCTTCCGAGGTTCGCCCATCAGGCAAACGGATTGGCAACAATCAGGCACCGCCCTCATCGACGGATTATCGTTCGATCTAGTTTACAAAAACCGCACGATACCGTATATTTACCATAAGCAATACAGTTCCGAAGACCTTATGACCGATACAGCCAATGCCATCCATTAACATCAACCGGTATCAGCAGGCCAAAAAGCCTGACAGCCAAAAGACTGCTACGACCGGCATACTCGAATTGCTGAACAAGGATATCACGTTTGGCGGCAAAGAACTGGCGGATAAAAAGAAAGAATATCTATACCTCGAATTGAGTTCGCTGCTTATAGCAGGCATCAACTTGAAGAGTAGCCTGGAACTGATTACTGCCGATCAGGAAAAGGAAAAAGACAAGCTTTTGTTCGGCACCATACTTTCCGAAGTCACTAATGGGTCTTCGCTTTCGGGCACCCTGAAAAAAAGCGGGCGTTTTTCTGCTTACGAAGTGTTTAGCCTGCAGATAGGCGAGGAGTCGGGTAAGCTGCACGAAGTATTGCAGGATCTGGCCAAATATTTCCAGAATAAGATCAAGCAAAGGCGCAAAATCGTATCCGCGCTCACCTATCCCTGCATCGTATTGCTTACCTCATTCAGCGCGGTGTTTTTCATGCTCAAATTCGTGGTGCCGATGTTCGGCGATGTGTTTATCCGTTTTGGCGGGAAGCTTCCATACGTCACTGAAAAGATTATCAGCATATCCCAGGCACTGGAAAATAATTTCCTGGGGTTCGTGCTTATTGTTGCCTTCATCGCAGCAGGCATCTTTGCTGTCAGGAAGACGGAAAAATTCAGGGCAATAGCCTCGCGATTGCTATTGAAAGTGCCAGTCATCGGCAACCTGGTGCAGAAGATTTATCTTGCCCGCTTCTGCAATTCCATGCGTTTGCTGATCAATGCCAAGTTGCCTTTGTTGCAGGCCATCGCGCTGATCAGGCAGATGATCGAATATTATCCTATCGAGTCATCGTTAGGCTTGATCGAACAAGACATCATGAACGGTAAGCCGCTCTATCAAAGCCTGCAGCAGTACAAAATATATCCGGCTAAAATGGTGCAGCTGGTAAAAGTGGGCGAGGAAACCAATCAATTAGATTATTTTTTTGCGAAGATATCAGAGCAATATGTAGAGGAAGTGGAATATAAGACCTCTACGCTCAGTAGTGCTATGGAGCCGCTGATTATTATTTTCCTGGGTATCATCGTCGGCGGGATACTCATCGCCATGTACCTGCCGCTTTTCCAGATGAGCAATAGCTTCCAATAATGCTGTTATCGCCGTATCGCGGCAATATATACCTGCATCACCAGCGGCTTGTTTTTTGAGGACTGGCGTTGGGTCGGCATTTTCAGTGTAACCGAACGGACCAAGCCGATGCCCTGCAACGCGTATAATTTTTGAACAGTTCTCATCAAAGCCGTGTACGAACCTTCAAGTACCAGTTGCTGCGTAATCAAATGTTCATCCTGCGGAATGACATCGGGGAGGGGCACGGACGTTAGCTTAACTTTTTCTTCTGCGGCTACCGATGCTACCTTATCGATGATGTCGCTCCTGAAATCAGCAGTATCTGCGGAATAAGATTTGATGAGCTTGTTTAAGTTGTCGTTTTTCCTTTCGAGGTAAGCAGGCTGGTAGCTCAAGTCGCCCGCGTTATCCGATTGCGCTTTTAAACGATTATTGAGTTGCCAGGCTTCCACGGTTTTTTTCAATGCCAGTTGATAGCTGATGAGCAGCAACGCTGCTGACAGTATCCATAATCCATACTTGTTCGTGATAAAAAATGCCTTCATCATATTCAGTAATCTATGGAAATGGTGAACATTCCTGTCCCTTCTTCATTGTCGAATAAGTAGCTTTCCATCCGGATGCTTTTTATCCAGGGCTTCGATTTTGCACGCGCTATCCATTCGTTCACAGGGAGTATATTGGCCGAACTTCCTGTGATGGTGATATGCCTCTGTGTAAAGCGCATTACCCGCTGGGATTTTAAGGCTGCTGCATCCGGCGGGTCGATACTGACGGATTCCCAACTCACATTCGCCGGCAATAATTGGGCAAGCTGGTCTATGAATATCGTTTTATTGGGTACGCCATCCCATCCCAGCCCTTTCAAAAGTAGCTCATTCTGTTTGATGGCATCGTTTATATCTTCGGCCTGGCTGCTGTTTTGAGCACTGCTACTCACTTTCTGCGCGAGTCCCTGGTTGGAGGAATCGAGCGAAATGAAAACAAAGAAGTTAAGCATCAACAATATGAAAATGCCTCCCAGCAATACCGCAAGCCTCGCACGGAATTTTTTCTCCAGCAGCGTATCCTGCAATTTGTTTTCCAGTCCGGCGGCTCCGGCCCGTATCGGCAGCAATTGCCCGGATAAAAGCAACTGGAAAGCAGCCGCGTAAGCCAGCACTAATTTTTCATCCAGCGGTTCATTTTCAGCTTTGATCAGGAATGGCGATACGGCCTCCGCCGCATACTTGTAGCCGAGCCAAACGCCCTCTGCATTGCGCCGAAGCGAATGTCCGTTGAATTCGAACGTCACACCGTAAACGTTGAGCTGGTTGATGATATGTTCGACTGGGAAAGGGCCAAGGCACAGCATCAAGGGCTTATAGCCTTCCTCCAGGATTATACTTAGCCACCTATCCGCTTCTGTGCGGCGTATCACCGCGATATGGGAATTATCCCCGCTGATAAAATCCTGCACATAGAAATCGTCGATATCCGCATTGGTCAGCACGTCCGAAAAGTTCTCCTTATCGGTATGCTCCCGTCTCGCTAATTGCTTTATTAAAACACCTTTACCGGTTATGATGACCGCAGCATTTGCCGCGGGCGAAGCATCCTTTCTTTCATTTATGGAGGTAAGCGCAACTGCTTTTTCCTTGAAATCCAGTCGGTCTTTATCCAGCTCCAGTCCGCATACGGCGAAAGTCGCGCTCCCATCATTCCCGATATGGATATGGATGCCCGTGGCTTTATCGATCCTGTAGTATCGTGCTAACATGCTATCCGGTTACCTGATAATCGTTGGC
Source organism: Mucilaginibacter psychrotolerans (assembly GCF_004519315.1). GTDB lineage: Bacteria > Bacteroidota > Bacteroidia > Sphingobacteriales > Sphingobacteriaceae > Mucilaginibacter > Mucilaginibacter psychrotolerans. The sequence goes on along the minus strand of NZ_SOZE01000017.1, from coordinate 134,724 downwards.
TTTATGAACACAAGCGTTACTACTTTCGCCTTCGTCTTGGTCCTGCTGCTGAAAAGGTATTTCAGGAGCGGTATGCGCGAGAGCAAGGGTACGCCGGATGAACTATCGGCATCTTCGGTACGCTCGATGCCGCCGAGTACGATCATATCTTCGTTATGCACCCTGATAACCGATTCGAACTTGCTGGTGGATTTCGGCGGCGGCGAGCCGTCGGTAGGCAAGGAAGTGAAATCGGAAATATCGATTTTGATGCCGAGGGTCACCTGGTCGTCGCCTGACACCAATGGCCGGATATTGATGGTCAGGTTCGCATCCGATTCTTTGTACTCGTTGGTGAAGACGGAAGTATTCGTCGCCGCCGAGGGGTATAGGTTCTGGGTTACGTTCTTATAAAACACGCTATTGCCGATGCTCAAAGAAGCGGTGTGCCCGTTAAGCGTAGCCAGTTTAGGCACCGACCGTACCTCGATGTTGTTTTTCGACTCCAGCGCACTAACGTTAAGGTAGAAATTCGGCGTGACATGGCCAAGGTTTGTCGAGAAAATGCCCCCCACCTTGTTGAGGAATTCATTGACCGATTTAGACCCGAAAGTATAGTCAAGTCCCGGGAGCAAGGTGCCGCCCGTTTTTATGCTATCCGCCGTGCCTGCGGAGATGCCAGTAGAGACGCGACGGGTTTTATGGACATCGATAAGCGTTACCTCTATCAGTATCTGGGGCACCAAAACGTCTATCTGCTTGATCAGGGAAGCAATTTCCTCTATTTGCGGCTTCGAGCCCGATAATATCAAGGTGTTCTGCTCCCGGAATTCTTTAACTTCCACGCCTCGTTTCCATTCTGCGGGTACCAATGCCAAGACCGTATCGATAGATCGGTTCTGCAGCATCACTACCTTATGGCTGCGCAGGCCTTCCAGTTTCCGGTCACCGATCAGATAAACCCCGTCCGCCTGGTTGAAGGTGTAATCGGTCCCCTTGAATACCAGGTTCAGGAAATTCTCGTATGTCAGGTCGTTGGCGTTGATCGTATTGATGGTGCCTTTGATTTCCGAATACACGAAATAGCTTTTGCCCATTTCCTGGGATGCAGATCTCACCAACTCTGCAATGCCCGCGTTGGCGGAGCTTACAGAAATGAGTTTTTGCCCGCCGACGGTCTGCACGGACAGGCCAAGGTTACCCGCAGGCGCATTATTGATTGGCTTGAATATCCTTTTGACATCGGTCTTGCGATCGCCGTTTACATACAATTGCTCGTTGTCGTCCAAAGGCTGGAAGAGGTAAAAGCTGTCGTTGGTCTTTACCATTTTCAGTTCGTTGGAAAAAGCCAGTTTATCCATCGCCACGTCGAAGCCCGCACCGGATATGAAGGCCGTTACCATTTTCCCTTGCAGGCCCGGCGGGACGATGATGTTTTTTCCGGACAACGTGGTAATCTTTTTAGCGACAGCCGTCAAGCTATCATTGCTCAGGTCCATGCTCAACGCATTATCCAGGTCCCGGTACCGGATGTTGATTTGCTTGGTAGCCGGCTTAAAAGCAATAACAGGCTCCGGGTGTGCCTTGACGACCAATATCACGCCCGTAGCGCTGATATCCAGGTTATATTGCTGGGCCAGCAGGAGGAGGATATTGCTGGCGGTAACATCGATGAAAATATTATTTACGGTGAAATTTACCGAAGGGTCGATATGGAAGCTGATATTGTTTGCCCTGCCGATTGCCCGCAAGTAATCCGGGGCCGGTACGCCGGAAATAGATAGCTGTACTTTTTTGTTCAGGCCCGGCACAAACTGCGCAAGGCTGTCCAATGTGGCTTGTATCTGCTGTAGGCGCGGACCGCTTTGCTGCGCTATGCCCCTTGCCGGGAAGAACAACGTAAGGCTTATGATTATAATTAAGGTAAGTTTCCTGTACATAAGCCGGTTAGAAATTAAATAATAAAGGGTAGATTTCTTCTAAGGAGGTATCGCCATCCTTGAAAAGCGCAAAGGCGTTCTCTGCCAGCGTCTTTATGCCGCGGCTTTCAAGCCGGTCCGCAATATACATGTTGCCGTCTTTTACATCCATCGCCAGCTCGCGGTCTATGGGGATTACTTCGTAAACTGCCTTACGCCCTTTGTAGCCCGTATAGTAGCATTTTTCGCAGCCTTTGGGGACGTTTTGCAGCAATACAGCAGAATAGGGCTTGAATTGTTTAGGATATAATCCGTCTGCCATCGTTGCGCTTTGCTTGCAATGCGGGCAAAGCAATCGGATTAAACGCTGGGCCACCGTCGTATTCAGCGTGCTGGCTACTAAAAAAGGAGGTATGCCCATATCGATCAAACGGGATACCGTACCCCAAGCCGAATTGGTGTGTATAGTGGAAAGCACTAAGTGGCCGGTGAGGGCCGCGCGTATAGCCATATTAGCCGTCTCCACGTCGCGGATCTCGCCCACCATGATCACGTCCGGATCTTGACGCAAAAAAGTGCGAAGGGCAGCTGCGAAGCCCAGGCCGATAGACTCTTTGAGTTGTACCTGATTGATGCCTTCCAGCGTATATTCCACTGGGTCTTCTATGGTCAGGATATTCCGGGTTTCTTTATTGAGCAACTTCAGCGTGGCATAAAGCGTGGTGGTCTTCCCGGATCCGGTCGGCCCGCTGATTAGTAAGATGCCATTGGGCCGGCGGGCGCCTTGCAGATAATTATCCAGGTCGAAATCAGAAAGCCCGAGCTGCTTAAGGTCGATGTCAGCAGCATCATTGTTCAACAGGCGAAGCACGACCTTTTCGCCGAACAGCGTAGGCAGGACAGATACCCTGATATCGAATTTATATTGCTGATAGGCGTAATTGATACGCCCGTCCTGCGGCAGCCTTTTCTCGGCAATATCCAGGTTCGATAGTATTTTTATTTTATTGATCAACGCCGGGTAGTCGTCTTTCTTCAAAAGGTAACGTTCTACCATCATGCCGTCGATACGCATCCTGACCCGGCATTTCTGCTCGTAAGTTTCGATATGGATATCGCTGCTTTTTAAGTTCTTTGCTTCGCGGATAAGGTTAAGCAAAAAATTGTCGGCATCCTGTCCGGTATGCAGTGACGCGTTCGATTGCTGCGCGTTGTCTTTGATATAATAAGTAGAAAGCAGCCTGTTGATATCTGACGGAGGCAGGTATTCCAGGTAAATATCACAATCCAATAAAATCTCCAGCTCGGCCTGTAAATCGGCTAACGGGGTATTTTCATCGCAAAACAGATACAAGCCGTTGCCAATCTTTTCTTTGGGCAAAACGCGGTAATGCCAGGCTTGTTCTTTGCTAAGCAGATGTATGTTTTCTGTCAGGAGCGATATGTCTGTCGTTTCGTTCATCTGGTCGCTAGTTTAATGAACCACAAATCGCTGGTGATGTCGAAAGGCGATAGCCAGCTGATGACGAGCAACCCACCCAGCAGCAAAGCCTGGCAACCTGCGAATGGGATGAATTTTGATTTTACAGGCGACATGAGCTGGTATACAAGCCATGACAGTAATATTACTATGCTGCTTGCGATAAAGAATAACATATAATTTAATAACGGCAGGTAAAAAGCCAGGCACGCTAAAAAGAGCACGTCGGCCCAGCCGAGCATTTCATCCGTGATCCATATCCATTTCCTGTATCGGGCAGATATATACAAGGACACCATCGTCAGCATAAACGACAAGCAAATCAAAGGCCCGGCAACTTCAATCACCATCCCGGAAAAGCTCCAACGAGGCGCAAACCGGATGATTACGAATAAAACTGCTAGTGCCGGGAACAAGGGCCATGCAATGCTGCGGCTTTTTATATCCTGCACAAACATGATGACCAATATAATAAGGGTAACGATTTTGGCTGCCTGCACATTAATCCGGGGTTACTTCTTTGATATTCTTGTCCTGGTCTATTTCCCACACATTGAACGTGCCGTTACCGTTGAAGTCGACTACGGCGGTAGCTTTCGCCGTAAAACCGGTAGTAGTGGCATTGGTGATTTCCAGGCGGTAATTAGCGTGCCCGTCTTTACTGTCAGTGGTCAACTTTTCCTGTAGGAACCCGATGTCGGCCAGGCTAATCGAGTATTTGGAATGTTCGTAATAATAGCTTTTCTCCAGTTTCTGGATGTATTCCAATTGCAGCTTGGCTTCCGTGCTTTTTGCCTTGGTGATAAGCGGTAAAAGATTTGGCAGGGCAAGGAATACGAGGATGCCGATGATGCAGAGCACCACTAGGATTTCGGTTAAGGTGTAAGCGTTAAGTCGTCTTGTAAATAAGTGCTTAGGCATAATTTAAAAGTAGATGACTAATTTAATAATTAAGGTAATCAACTCCAAAAATAAAAAACTTATAATTCTACGCGCTAAACGTCAAAAGAAAATCAACCGCCTTTAATGTTGCATTAAGTATAAATCGGAAATTTTTTTTTGCACTAAAAAACATTTCGCCTTCGGTTTATTAAATGTCAAGAAATATTTTGTTTTATTTTTTTTAAATATCAATTTCTTATTCCTAAATTTAAATCAAATCCTAGGAGCCAATATCACAACCACATGCATACAATACCCATCATCAATAAATACATTGAAATCTCCGTCGATGACATTTCATATGCTTAAACACAAAATCTCATAGCAGCTACTTAAGACTATATTATTTTCTATCTCAACCTTATTACACAATGAAAAAAAACTCAGCCTGTTGGCTTGCTTTCTTAATCGGTGTGTTGTTCACGCTTTCTTCGTCCGCACAGACAACCCAAGCCAATTATTTCATCCCTACGTTTTACCCACGCGCGCCCAATACCGCCTCTATAGAGAAATTCGGAAGCTATAACGTAAACCTTTTTACTGGCTTGCCCGATATTTCCATCCCGCTATATTCTATTGATGCGGGCGGGGTGCAGTTCCCCATCACCTTATCTTACCATGCATCCGGCATAAGGGTGTCAGAAGTGGCCAGTTGGGTTGGCCTGGGCTGGTCCCTTTCTGCGGGAGGAGTGATCAGCCGAAATATAATAGGTAAAGCGGATGATGGAATTCAAGGGTATTTACAGGGCTACTTAAAAAACACGGCAGCCCTTGCAGGCCATACAGATAATAACATCGATTCCATAAATTACTACAACCTCGGGATTTATGATTCGAGGCCTGATATTTTTTCCTATAGTTTCCCCGGCCATGGCGGCAAGTTTTTTTTAGATGGTACGAGTGCCTTTACGCCGCGTTTTGTTCCGTTTGCCCCAATCAAGGTCACTAACAACTATGTAAATAGTGGCAATCCAACGATGACTACGTTTAACGTTACAGACGAGCACGGTAACAAATATACTTTTGGCGACCAATATTTGGAGCGCACCTACACATCTACGCAGTCTACGCCATCTGTCGCCGCCACTTCGGGTTGGCCGTTAGAGACTATGATAACGCAAAATAAAAGGGACACGGTGAGGTTTACGTACAGCCAGCAAACGGTGTACCAGCCGGATGTCGTTTCCAATACAGACGTTGTTGACGACCAGGTTGTGAGCCCTCAGAATTTTTACACATTCGGGTATAAACAAGGGCCGCAAAATATCAGTTCCGCTTATGTTAATGAACAATTGCTCCAGCATATTTATTTTAAGAACGGCAGGATAGATTTTGAGTTAGAGACTACAGCAAGGGCAGATTTGGCTACTAGCGGTGCCTATTCTTTGAAAAACATTAGTGTGTACATTTATAACTATGGCACAAAAGCCATGGAGCTGCAGAAAAGAATACGTTTTTATACAAGCTATTTTAATCCGACGATTTCTAATGCTAAACGGTTGAAACTAGACTCGATACAAGTACTCGATAAGGCAGGAAGCATAGCTCAGCACTATAGTTTTGACTACAATACAGCTATCGCTTTACCTTATTACGGTTCGCTGGCGCGGGATTATTGGGGGTTTTATAATAATAAACCGAACAATTCACTTACACCGAACATGACCATACAAGTTAGCCGTTATGGCGGAATGGAAAATATGACCATAGGCAGCACCGTACCGAATAGCCGGTATTCAGATTCTACCTATATGCAGGCAGGCGTGCTTACCGGTATACATTACCCAACTGGCGGGTATTCTACTTTTACTTATCAAACCAACCAGTATTGGGATAATGCGTCAAGCTCCCTGATGCAGGCAGGCGGGCTACATGTTAAATCGATATCATCATATGACGGCGTTAATCCTTCACCCATCCTCAAAACCTACGTTTATAACAATTATACGGCCCGTAAAAATTACATATTGGAAAATGTCTTTTTTGCAACGCAAATCAAGCGGCAGAACTGGTCTCATGCAGTTAATAATGGTGATAGCCCCAACATGACAGATTGGGAAACAGAACGGACTTTCGTATCCAACCCGAGGATAGACATAGAGCCTTGGGACGCCGCGACAGTTGTTTACCCACAGGTAACAGAGTATACAGGCACGCCAACAGCAAACGTTGGAAAAACGGAATATCTGTTTCGCGACCTGAATGATACGCAGAATATAGGCTCGATGACCGGGACACCGATTATCAACAGCGTTTTTTATGCGAGGGGCCAACTGATAAAAAAATCGGAATATCTGAGAAAAAGCGACGGGTCCTATCAAATCGTTAAAGTTGATTCGAGCAGTTACACGGCGTTTGCGGCAACAACCTATCCTAATGTTGGTTTAACCGTTGGCAAGACAATAGCGAACGAAGGGATTGATTTAGTTGCACATTTGGGAAATGTGTCTGGATCGCAAGCACTTGATGTAAACGGGTACGTATTGGCTAATTATGGCATCACATCTGATGACAATTACCTTACAGGCACGCTTACCAGGCTTTACGATTACAACGACCCTACGAAATATACCGTTACAAAAACCGATTATAAGTACGGAAGCCAGGTACACCAACAGGTAGTTAGGGTGCGGCATACCGACAGTAAAGGGGTAACCAAAGTTACCGTAAACAAATACCCTGCCGACTATACGGCCGGCAATACCGTATTGGATAATATGCTGGCCAATAACATGCAGGCAGACCTTGTTGAAAAATACGACAGCGTTAAGAATGTAGCGACGGGGGTGAGCGGCGTAAGCGGTGGGCAACTCAACATATACTCCAATACTATTGGTGCCAATGGGGCCATTTTGGTAAACGCCATCAAAACGCTTGCCGTTGGCGCTCCGGTAACCAACTTTACGCCATCGGCCGTGTCTGGCGGGACTTTCAGTGGCGATAGCCGGTATGTACAAATGATCAGCTTTGATACTTACGATAGTAAGAATAATGTTTCCCAATATACACCGCGAAATGCTGCGCCTGTATCGGTGTTTTGGGATTACCAGCAATCACTGCCTGTGGCGCAAATACAAAATGCGCTGGTTACAAAGGTTGCCTATACCGGCTTTGAGGCTGATGGTGGGAATAACTGGGTATACAATATGAGCGGTACCCTGTTCGATGCAACCGCCCCTTCGGGCAGCAGGACATATCCGTTAACCGCCGGGCAGATAAGCACAGCAGTTATTGATTTTACCAAAAACAATATCGTGTCTTACTGGAGCAATGGCGGCCCCGCATCGGTTTATTTTAATGGGTACATAACCGGGACCGGCTTAAAATCAACTGCCGGCGGCTGGACCTATTACGAACACTTGGTGCCGGCGGGCTCAGCCGCGTCGTTGTTGATTTCAGGTACCCAATCTATAGACGAATTGCGTCTTTACCCTGCCGATGCGCAGATGACCACCTACACCTACGACCCCAACGGGGTGGTGCTAATGGAAGATACCAAAGGGATGGTAAGCCGTTTTGAATACGATTATTCGCAACGGCTGCGTAATATTAAAGACTGGAACGGCAACATCGTGAAAAACTTTGGCTACCATTACTACGATATGACGGTGGGGAATGATGCGATGCTTAACGTAAGCTTTACCCGCAATAACTGCCCGGCAGGTACCACGCCGCAATCTACCACCTACTCCGTTGCGGCCAACACCTACTATTCCTCAACCAAAGCCTCGGCCAATGCATCCGCCAGTTACGACCTTAATATAAACGGGCAGATAAAAGCCAATAACCCCGCTATTTGCGGCTGCCCTATCCAAACCATCTCGTTCACGTTTTCTAACACAACGGGCTTAAACGGGTACCAGGCAAGCTTTTCAGGCCCGAGCAGTTTTTATTTTAACGTGCCCTCGTCCGGCACAAGCACCGTGCAGGTACCGGTAGGGACATACACGCTAAGCATCAACCCTGTAGGTACGTTCGTAAAGAATTTTAAGCTGGGCAACCGCACGCCAATCAACGGGCACAACGCTACGTTTACCAGCGTAAACATATCAACAGGCACAACAGACAACAGCTTATCCATCTATTAAACCTAAACCGGATGAATACTATCATAACAAACCATTTTATAGCAAAGCCGGTGTCGGTGCTGCTGCTGTTGTTATCCGTATCGGTTACTGCTATCGGGCAGAGCATTAACCAGAACTACGTCGTCAGTAATACGGTACGAGTGGGAGGCATTAAGGACGATGCTTCGCTAAAAACAGTACTAAGCGATAAAACAAAGGTGCAAACTACCATCCAGTATGCCGACGGGCTGGGCAGAACCTCCCAAACGGTGCAGCGCATGGGCTCATTTGCGGGTAACGATGTAGTGCAGGTGGCAGTATATGACCAATATGGGCGGGAAACCCGTAAGTACCTGCCATACGTGCCTTCCTCCACAACAACAGGTGCTTACCAGGCATCGGCGGTGACAGGGGTTGGCACATTCTACACCACGCCACCGGCAGGGGTAACCGCAAACGCCTACCCATATTCTGAAACCACTTTGGAAGCCTCGAACCTTGGCCGCCCGCTGGAGGGCGGCGCACCGGGCGCGGCTTGGCAGCTAAGCACCAGCGGCGTAAGCGGTAGCGGGCATACCGTAAAATGCGAATATACACTCAATAACAACCTCACCTGGGCGGCAGATTCGGTGAACTCGCGGCGGGTATCGCAGTTCCAGGTAATTATCAACCCCGATAACAGCCGCAGCCTGGTACGTTACAGCAACGCCACCTACGATGATAATACCCTTACGGTAACAGTGAGCAAAGATGAGAACTGGGTAAGCGGCAGGGCCGGAAAGGTAGAAGAGTACAAGGATATCGATGGGCATGTAGTGCTAAAAAGGCAGTATAACTATAAAAACGGCGCGCTGGAAAGGCTAAGCACTTATTACGTGTACGACGATAAGGGCAACCTTTGCTACGTGCTGCCGCCGGAAACCAATGCCGATGACAATATCACTATCACCGCGCAAATTATCAGCGACCTGGGGTACGAATATTGGTACGACAACTTAGGTAGGCTGTTCCGTAAAAAGTTGCCGGGCAAGGGCTGGGACTTTATCCTATATAATACGCTTGACCAGGTAGTGATGACCCAGGATGCCAACCAGCGGAATAAACCAACGCAGGAGTGGACATTTATCAAATACGATAAACTGGGGCGGGTGGCCCTAACGGGATTATTGCTTTATGGCAGCACCGCCGAGCCAAGCCTGTATACGCCCAATACCGCCAATTACCTGTTATTGCAGGGTATTTATGATAACCCCAGCAGCCCCAAATGGGAAACGCGGGATAATAGCACAAGCACCGGTTATAACAACCTGAGTGACCCGCAGGGCGCCAGCTATACCTTCCTCACCATTAATTTTTACGATGATTACAGCTGGGCGGCTCCAACCAACTATTCCGCGCCGACAGGCACCAACCTTGCCGCACGCGGTATGCCCACTTACCAGTTTACCAATGTGCTGGGTACTACCACCATGCTAACCACTAAATTTTATTATGACAATGATGGCAGGCAATTAAAGAGTTATAAGCAGCATTACCTGGGCGGGGTAAACAATACCAATAATTACGATGCTATAAGCATTACTTATGATTTTACCGGTGCCCCTACTACCGTTAGGCGGCAGCATTTTACATCTGCCAATACCGCCACGCCCCTTATCACGGTAAACAACCAGTATATTTACGATCATACCGGGCGCAAACTGAAAACCTGGCAACAGATATTTAATGGTACAACGCCTACAACACGCACCCTTATAACCAAAGCCGATTATAACGAATTAGGGCAACTACAGAATAAATGGCTTCATAGTACCGATAGCCTTAATTTTTACCAGCAGCTTGCGTACACCTATAATGAGCGTGGCTGGCTAAAAAAAATGAATGCACCACTGTTTGAGGAAGAACTCTATTATAACACCGGGGCAACAAATAAAGCCTATAACGGGAATATCATGTACCAGCAATGGGGAACATCGGCGGCACAAAATACGAGCACATTCAGTTACCTGTACGATCGCCTCAACAGGCTACTAGTTGGGGCTAAGGCTGACAACAGTGCTATTGAGCAAGGGATTACTTATGACCGGCAGGGCAATATCACAGCCTTGCAGCGGACAATTGCCGGCACTCTTGTAGATAACCTCACCTATAGTTATAACGGCACAAATCAGTTGCAGAGCATAACCGATGCCACAACCAGCGATCTGGGATTGAAGCATGGCGCCTGGACCAATAATTACGTTTACGACAAGAACGGGAACATGACGAAAGATAACAGCAAGGGCATAACCAATATTGCTTATAACCTGCTTAACCTACCGCAAAACGTCAGTTTCGCGTCAACAAATATTACTTATACCTATGACGCAGCAGGCAGCAAGCTGCGAAGGGTAAGCACCGCAGGCACAGGCACCACAACAGAGTATATTAATGGTATCCAATATACCAACAGCACTACTACCGTTGATTTTGTGCAAACGGAAGAAGGGCAGGCACAGCGCGATGGCACATCATACAATTACGAATATTCGCTCACCGATCACCTGGGCAACGTTCGGGTAACTTTCGATACCAAATCAGGCTCTGCCCAGCAGGTAGAAAAAAACGATTACATGCCATTTGGGATGCGCCTGCTGGCTACTACCAGTGCCCCGCCGAGAAAATATCTTTACAACAAAAAAGAACTTCAGGACGAATTAGGCGTTTATGATTACGGTGCACGTTTCTACGACCCGGTAATTGGGAGGTGGGGACGGTTAGATAGATATTCTGAATACTATACATCGATTACACCTTACAATTACGCCGGAAACAATCCTATTAAAAATATTGATATTAATGGAGATAAAATAAGCGCAGTTGCTACAGATAAAATAAAAGTCACTATTGACGGTGTAGCTGTTGCCGATATTACCGTGCAAGCCGAAGTTTATTTTGAGGGTAGCACCGCTTATTACGAAAAAGGCGGTGAGGCGTACAAGGGAAGCGACGAATTTATTGCTCAAATCTCTGATGCGATTTGTGATTTACAAACAGGCGAAGCGGGAGCAGGTTTAGTCAATGATGTTGAGAGGTCATCAAATAAAGTTACGATTTTTGACGCACAAAAAAATCCAAATAGAAACAATAGAGGAAACTTTACTAGATCCGACGGTAGTATACTTCAGTGGGGTGTAAAAAATCTGATTGGTGGCCCAATGAGCGGCTGGAGTGATGCAAGATCTGCATTTATTGGATTGGGTCACGAATTAGCTCACGTGTGGGATATTTGGAACGGTATTACTGATGGAGGTATATGGTTTACTGTTTTAGATAAAGATGGAAATACCGTCGATATAAACGGAATACCACAAGTAATTTATAATTCCGATAAATACGCAACTTACAAGGAAAACCAAATCCGAGCCGAGCATGGCGTAAAAATGAGGACTGACTACGATGAGTATTCCGATTCCGCCATAACAGACAGACATGGTAACAATTTATGGTTTAGAGGGGATTGGCTTCCACGACCTACTGCTCCAGCCATCGTAATTCCACCAACATCAATACCAAGCATGCCACTTAATCCGTAATATGAAAAGTTTCAATTAACAACGAAAAATGAGAAAACTAATTTTGATCGTGATAGTATCTTTGATCCTTAACAAAAGTTTTGCCCAAGATTTCTACGCCGATTATGTGAATTATTTAGATGCACATACAAAATCAAATAAATCAGTAACAAAATCACAATACCACTCCTTACACAAACGCTCTGCAAGAGAACTTAAAAATCTCTTTAAAACTGTACAACAAAAGACTAGCTTTGATATGCTCAAGTCGGATACTCTTTTTATCCTTGAGATTACCACAGACTTTTACAATGGAGGTTACTCAATTCTAGTTTGGAATAATATGCATAGTTGCTTTTATGAGATACCGTATTCATCTCCACGTAAAAAATATAAAAATGCGCCTATCAATATTAAAGTTAATGCGAAAGTAGACTTGGACTCTTTGGATGTAGGATTAAAAAAAATTGTTGAAACAGTAGATACAGTAGCCTATCGACAATTCTTTCGGTCAAAGGAACCAAACATTACTGGCCAAATAGTAAAATTCACTACGGCAAAAAGAGTAAAGAATAGATGGATATTCTTTACTTCTAAATCAATAATGCTCATGACGCCTGAGTAAGTCAAATCCGAGCTCATGCAGATTTTTGCCTAACGTGTATATGACTTGTGCTGAAAGGCAACTGCTTTCTGTTCGTCGGCTACCGAATGCGCCTCCGATGGCCATAGCACAGCGGAGGCCTTAATTGGAGATAAGTGAATAATAAGTCTCGTCGATTTTGCGCAGACGGCAGGCACAGCGGGATTGCACATCATATAACGAAGGGTATTCGCTCACCGACCACTTGGGCAACGTTAGGATAACTTTTGATATCGATTTGGGTTCTGCCCGGCAGTTAGAAAAAACGATTACATGCAATTTGGGATGAGCCTGCTGGTTACAACCAATGCCCCGCCAAGGTATTACCGCCCCTGCCGAAAAACTATCCGGGAACACCGAATAATTGTTACCTTGTGTTTTACTATAAAATGTCGCTAAATTTGGCCATCACCAACCTTACACACCTACGCTGTATGCGGCGATTGCTCCTTTTTGTTGCACTATTTTTTTGTATTGGCAACTTGTTCGCGCAGCAAGACTTAGGCTTCCAGATAAACCAGCATTTTTTTGCGGGTAAGAATATCATCAGCGTAAAGCGGGATTTTATCGACCCCTATCTATGGGTATTAGCGCAAAATAACCAGGTGTACCGTATCAATAGCGTTACCATGGTTATTGATGATTTTACTTCTGCCTTTGCCAACTACGGTAATTTTCAATTCATAGATATCGCCGGGCTTAATAAGGATACGGTATTCATGGCTACAAACGCCAACGCGGTTGTTCAATATAAAAGCGGGAATATAAAACTATTGGGAAGCAGCCAGGGCATCACCACCGTTGTTAATTCCGTCGGCATCGCTAAAAACGCGTTCCACGAATATTATTCCTTTGACGGGGCCGCGCAGCCCGTTTTGCTGATTGGCTCTGACCACGCCTTATACCGTTATGATATTCGGGCCGAACAACTAACAACCGGTACTGGCGAGCATAATACTAAAATATATGAGGCAACCTTTCGCACCCAAATGTTCCGCGACAGTACAGCCGGCCCAAATGATTACGATGGGCTTACTAAACTCCCGGTTTCTTTCCCGGGGGAATACAGTTTTTTTACAGGCTTTCTTTGGGAAGGTAAAAACGGTTTCGGCTACGATATCAAAACCGCTTGCCTTATAACGGGTGCTATGACTGATTACGACATTAGGGTGAGTTATATGAATATGTTTTGGGGGAACAAGAACGGGCTGTTTCAGAACTACTGGCAAGAAAGTTACTATATCGAATCAGATTACGGGCATTACCTGGAGGGCATCAACATTAATAAAGTAACCAATATTTATGGGCTTACCGCCTTTGGCGGCGGCGGTTGGTATGACAATCCCGCGAAAATAAAACAGAACCTGCTGATTGGTACCGACCAGGGGTTGTATTTTAGCAATTCGCTTTACCGGACAGGATCAAGCGGGCTAACAACATTTCAACTTTTCCATGCCGATGTATTAGGTAACCTAAAGGTGAACGATATTTGCGTTAACGTTGCTTCGAGAGCGGTGCCGCTGTGCGAAGATGGCGTTTGGGTAGCAACGTTTAACGGGTTGTATTACTTAAAGCCAGATTATGCCCAATTCCTCGGCAACGGAAAAGTGCAGGCTGCGTCATTTAAAGATGCACCAGCCAGCCAGCAGGAGCTTAATATTTGCGCGGGCAATACAGCAACTGCAACAGTTAGTACCGAGCTGTATACCAGCAACAGCATCCAATGGTATAAAAACGGGCAGCAACTGCCTGGTGAAAGCAGCCGCGAACTGCAGATAGCCACCGCCGGCGAATACCATGCAATCCTATACGATCCTTGCCAAAACATCCACCTGGAAACCAATCACTTAAAAACAACGATTATATCCTCCCCGGTTTTTAATTTTAATTACACGGATGTATTGGCCTATTGCGATAGCTTTTCTGCCACATTAACCACAGACTATAGCCCGGCTTACCAATACCGCTGGCTGAAGGATGGGGTACTTACCGGGGATGCTTCGTACAAAATGAAAGCTACCACCAACGGTAAATACCGGGTAGAAGTTAGCGCATGCGATGGTACATGGGTTCCTTCCAAAGAAATTACGGTGGCCTTAATTAACCTGCCTGTGCCTGTTATCAGCGCAGATAAACAAGTTTATTGCGAGGGTGAACAGGCAAAGTTGGTGGTAAATACTCCATTAAGCGCCGATTACCATATCAGCTGGTTGCTGGATGGGCATAAGGTAGCATCGCTGGAGGACAAGGTTAGCGCAACTATTGTTAGCGCCGGGGAATATACAGTGCAATTGAGCAGCTTAATTGGCGCTTGTACTAAAATATCAGGGCCGCTTAATGTTTCGTTCGTAAGAGCCCCCGTGTTCACTGTTGACCATGCAGGTACGGTTTATCTTTGTGAGGACGAGGCGCTTACCTTAAAGGCAAATGCAGCACTGCCTTATCAGTACCGTTGGTATAAGGACGCGATACTCACCGGCAATACCGGGCCAACGCTGCAAACCAGCGGGCCAGGGCTGTATTATGCAGAAGCCAGTGCCTGCGAAAATAGTTGGTACCGTCGGCAACGGTAGATGTCAAGGTAATAAGCTTTGCCGACTTGCGGGTATCCCCGGATAAGGCAGCCTATTGCAAAGGCGACAAGGCATCCTTGTCGATAAAGGTTGCCGCAACCGATAACTACGATATCTCCTGGCAACGCGACGGGGCAGTCGTCCCGGATTTCGCCAATCAGGCTGAGATTATGACTGATATTCCCGGTAATTACCTGGCTGTGGTAAGCAGCAAAGCTAAACCGACCTGCATCAAGTCCTCCCCTATATATTCACTGGTGTTCCATGAGCCGCCTATCGCGAAAATCGCAAAAACGATACTGACTTCGCTCTGCGATGGCGAAGCGGTAGGATTGAGCGTGGATAATAATGGCGGTACGGTGCTGTGGTCCACAGGGGAAACAACTGCGAGTATAGTTGTCCGCCATTCCGGAAAATATAGCGTCAGGGTAACGTCCGCTTCGGGGTGCACATCGGAAGATAACATCGACGTCTTGATGCAACCAAACCCTGTACTGGACGTGCCGGATACATCGGTTTGCACATTTACAAAGTCGACCGTTGAATTAACCGCGCCTGCGGGCTTTGCAAAATACTTCTGGAACGGTGTCGAGGGCAGCAGCACTTTCAGCATAAGCGTCCCGCAAACGGTCACCCTGAAAGTGGAAGATACCAACGGTTGTACCGCCACTCAAAATATTATTGTAGGATCCAATTGCCCCGAAGTGCAAATGGGCAACACATTCACCCCCAACAACGACGGCGTGAACGACACCTGGACGATTTCTGGCATTGGGAACGATGCCACGGTACATCTCAACATCTATAACCGGAATGGGCAGGAGGTTTATAAAAGCCTTGGCTATTATATCCCATGGGACGGACGGTACCACGGGAAGTTGTTGCCGTCGGCAGTTTATTATTACGTGCTATCGGCAAGAAAGGGAAAGCAAAAACTAAGCGGATGGGTAACGATATTATATTGATATAAATCAACAAACGTGTTTTTAAAAATAAGGCAGACGACCCCCTTTGGTGCTTAATATTAGTCGATGTACAATTGAACATAAAGTCATTTTATATCATTGAAAACCGCCAGCCAATAAAGTAATCTACACACTTTATTCCAACAAACGAAAGGGATGGACTCAAGTTGCACCGACACCCCCACGGGGATTTATAATGTAATTTAATGTTTGATTTATTGGTTACGGGGGCAGGATTTGAACCTGCGGCCTTCAGGTTATGAGACAAGTATTGATTGGCAGATTTGTGAAAGTCGCGTTATCGAATACGGGATACGCAGGAATATTTGAAATAAGTGAATTATTTATAAAAATATCCTAAAGTATTAATATTTTTATAAATCCTAATACTTATTACTATGTTATCTCACCGTGAGGCTTTACTTTCCGCTCGTCGAATAGAAAAAATTGAACGTGGTTCTAATTTTAAATTTGTCAGCGATTCATCTGAATTTGTAGAAAATTTTGTTGGTCTAACAAAATCCCATGTCGCTTCTACACGATTATCACCCCATCAAATCACAAAAATTAAAAGATTTCACGAGAAAGCAGATTTATTAAGCAATGATGTTAAAAAGACTCTAACATTGTTAGAGGATACCGAATACCCAATAGTCAGAATATTTCATCAACCAAATACATTAATAGGATTAAATATATTTGGTTTAATAATTGCTGCACAAGAACTCTGCTCGAAAATAGAAAAGGAAACGAACCAAAAACCTGTGGTTTTGTTTCTATTTATGGATTATGACGTTGCTGAAGACAAATCGTTCCGATCACCGCGGTTGCCAAATTGGCATAGTAATAAGACTTTTTACTTGCCAGGGGCAGTAAAACGTGATTATCGAAGACGAATCGCATCTTCATTGGCCAAACCAGATGAAAGCGAAATACAAAAATGGATTGAGTCTTTAAGGCAATCATCCAATACTTGTTTTAAGAAGCTTAACGAAATCGATGAGTTTTTGTTAACATATCGAAATAAGGAAGAGCAAACTCTACTATTAAAAGAAAGTTTCAATAGAATTTACGCCAGTGCGAATAGCTTAGTAGAAGCGAACGCTAATTTTATTGCTTGGTTATCTAATCGGTTTTTCAACTATTCTACGTTGTTTGTGTCAGCTACGGAACTGTTAGAAAGCTCCTTTGAAAGGATGGTCGAAATATTTGAAAAAGACTTTTTCAACAATGTTGGCCAAAGCAACTACCCTATTACTGAAATATGGGCAGTTTGTGAGATTTGTAACGAAAGAAGTAGGCTTGCTATTGCTAATCAGCAGTATAATTGGATTTGCAAATGTGGAAATTCCTCCTTTTTTGATAAATTAAGTTACAAAGTTTTTGAAGCAAAGAATGGATTTTCGTTACCTACTTACTATCCTAACGTACATTTATGTGACTTGTTAGAGATATATTCATATGGATTACGGGTCGGTGTTAGTTATGCTGGCAGTATCGATCACATGATAACTTCTAGAAGTAGAATTATAGAAGAATGTTCTACCCAAATTTTGGAATTTATTTGGGAACCCGACAATCTTTTTAGTAAAGAAAAAATTCGTAAAGTAGCTATTGAATTGGATGAGGTACTTATTGGTGATTTTATTAAAGGAAAATATCCAATATTGTTTTATCTCCAGTTGTATGGTAAAGAACATTTAGTAAACATTATTAGGCAATCAATTTAACAATCAAAAAATGGAACAAATTTTAATCAAACGAGCAAAAAAAATCATTTTAGAGAATCGTTATTTGACGATTGGGACGACTAACTTTGAAACTGTTTGGGTTTCCCCATTAGCTTATTCTCTTGAAACGAGCCCATTAAGCTTTATCTATTACTCCGCTATCGATTCATTGCATTCAAAATATATAGAAGTTAACAGGTATATTTCTGGGGCAATATTTAATTCAGCGGCTTTATCAGATGATGTAGACGGTCTACAGTTTTATGCACAGGTTGAACAAATTCCTGAACATCAATTGACAAAAGTTATGAATGAGTACTTTATTCAGTCATTTCCTGATGAAGAGATTAGAAAGAAATGGCAAAGACCAATAGCTGATTTCATGGGCGAAAGCGTACAACGGTTTTATAGAATAGTGCCTACTCAGCTGTTTTTAATTGATATGGAAAGCATTAAAATTGATAAACGGGTGGAGGTTGTTATAGCCGATATCCAATTTTAAAATTTCATTATGAGATCTCCAATAGATTCTCGAGAAAGAAAAGAGATATTCAGTAATAGAGAGTCGGTTAGCAACGACAATTACATCTTGGTAAGATACAAAATCACCGCTGCAGATGGATTGATATTTGAAGAGGCTGTTGCAAGAACGTTGCTAATAGGAACTCTAAGAACAATGCAAAAGCTCAATCACGAAACGTTTTCTGAAAGACTAAAGCATGCTGGAAGAATAGTTGACTCGACAATTTTGAATAATTCTATGGCAGGGGTAAGTAAACCTGCTGGATTGGTTGAATTAGCTTTCCCAATAAGTCAATGTACTGAGAGCGAAGGTATTACTCAATTAATTCAATTGATAACCAGCCCAGCGGAATACAATTATTCGGATAGTTACTGGATTGAATCGATTTCTTTTCCAGAAGCATTTGTCAAAAGGTTTACTGGTCCGAAACTTGGGACGCATGGAATTCAATCGATATTTAATATTTTTAATAGACCTTTAATAGGAATTACGGTTAAGCCAAGAAACGGTTCAAGTCTAAATCTTATAAAAGCTTATTGTGAAGAAGCTCTTACAGGGGGGGCTGATTTTATAGTTGACGATCTTTTACTTGTTGATCCTTATGGCGAATTAAATATAAGGAATCGCATTAATGCGTTTACTGAATTAACGAATAGAATGGCAACGGCTAGCAATATCAAAAAATATTTCGTCAATATTAACTTGCCTTTCCCTAATGCAGTAGAAATCATTGACTTCGCAATTTCAAAAGGTGTCGGGGCCATTCTCTTAAACCCGTTTACACTTGGATATGGAAATAGCCAATTGCTAATAAATCACATAAACGGTCGAGTTGCGGTAATTTGTACTAACATGGGTTCGGGAATAATGACGAGGGGCTCATTAATCAGTTCACATGGTAATTTCCCGACAGGCATTTCAGAAGCGGTAATCTCAAAAATTTCACGTTTAATTGGTGCAGATGCTGTTCACACGGGGACGTCTGCTTCAGAATGTTATGGGGAGGATGCATGGGGAGCGCCAAGCCGTGCTATCAAAGATAATTTTTTTCATATCAAAGCATCAATGCCGGTTGCTGAAGGCGATTTAAACATCGTCAATCTTTCGGAGAACATTCGTAGTTTAGGGAAGCACATCTTACTGGAACCGACTACTGGTATTATAAATTACCCAGGCGGCCCTAAAATTGGAGCAAAGGCATTTAAACTTTTTGCTTGCGAAATTCATCCAGAAATGAGTGATCAGGAGGTTAAAAATAAGGTGCTTGAGTTAAGAAATAAGCATGGTTTTATAAGAGATGGTTTAAACGCGTTTGATTATCAAAATTTTTTTAAATTATGACGACTGAATTTATTCAAAATTATTGTCAAACTTTATCGGGGTTGTGTGGAAGTTTATTCGCGATAAGCGCAACGTTAGTTACACTACTTCCCACTTTAGTGCAGTTAAGTAAATCAAAGGATCAAAACATCTTTTCAGCATACGACAGCACTAGCACTTTTAAAAACCTGATGTATTGGTTGCTTAGTACAGTAATCGAGTTTTCTCTATCATTAGTGATTGCAATTATTGGAATATTCACATCTTGGCAAGTATGTATGATTTTTGCAACGATATGTTTTTCTCTCGGTCTGCTAACATTAGTTGTAATATCATGGTTTGTCGTTTCGGTGACAAATAAATTCATTTAAGTGAAGTTCCTAACACAACTAAATGAAAGTGAAAACTATGACATTGTTATAGTTGGAGCTGGACTATCAGGGCTAGAATGCGGTAATATATTATCAAAAAAAGGAATAAAAATATTAATTATAGAATCTGGTCCTATAGGACCGTTGGCACATTTAAATTCATTACAACCCACTTCCCGAGCTTTTAAAACCTGGCTACAAGGCCATCTATTAGATCCCTTCTTTAAAAAGGTTAACAATAGCTTAAGTCCACCGCATTTTCAAAACCATTCGGGATTACGATCTTTAGTCGGCGGCAGATCTCTTTATTGGCGTGGCGTAATTTTGCCGATGGAAAATTATGCATTACATCAATGGCCCGTAGAGAGTTCATTATTTAGGGACAATTATCAGGTCGTTTATAAGGAATTAACAAATTGGGATGAAAGTACATTGAAAAATAAACTTTTGAATTTGTTCGATAACGCAAAGCTAACAGGATTTCAAAACACTCCTAGAGCAAAGCAGAGTTTTGAAGGGTTGAGCGGGTTGGTGTATTCGCCGCTTTACAGTCTATTAAGCAGTACTGAGGGAGAGTGCCATATTCTAACCAATTGTAACGTTAAGGGAATAAGTAAAGATGGGAAAAACTGGAAGTTAGAATACATTAACAACAGAGAAAGTAAGGCACTATTAGTTAGTAAATGTGTTTTGGCATCTGGAACAATAGAAAACTCTCGCCTTGTAAGATCACTAGCTAGAACACGAAAATCCATAAGAAATAAATTTAATAAATTTAAAATCTATGATCATATTATACAGGGAGTATTAGTGCGAATAAACAAAAGCTTGATTAATTTAGATGATTTTGTTTCTGATAACAGTGTAGTCAAAATTGGAAATCAAATTGTACGTTCAAACACTTTCTGCTCTCTGAAAAAGTCTCAAAATTATTACCTATTGGACATATGGGGACTTGGAGAACAACTACCTGACCAGACCCATTTACAATTTAAATCAAACGGGACTCTCCCATATGTAGAAGTTAAGTTGAATGCTTTTGATGATTTTGTGTTAATTCAACAAGTTGAAGAGATAAAAAATATTCATAGCGAATTAATGATTTATTTTAACTTTTCGCAAAAGGAAGTAATCTTTCCTAAATTTGGAACCGCGGGTTTCACTTATTCGGATGTATTAAAAAAAATTGAAAATTCCGAATCAAAGATGAGTTGTGAACCATATTATTGCCCACTGGGAACTGTAGATCACGAAGGCGGTACAATACCTTTCGGAGATTCATTAAATTATGATGGTTCATTTTTAGATACTGAGAGTCTCTATATTTTAGGACCCAGTACCTTTCCAAGAATGGGTGCTGCAAATCCATCTCTGACAAACATAACATTAAGTAGATTCATAAGTGAAAATTACATTAGCAAATAAAGCTTGGGATTTATATTAAACTAATTGACAAAACTGTAGCAATGATTGATTTAAATCAATTATAATTTTAATACGCTTTATGTGACTGTTTTTTTATAACCTGATGAAAGTTCAATAAACGGTAGAAATTCGTAGAACAATCTGATGTTTTTTTGCTTCGTATTACTTGTGACAGGTTCAAGCGGATTTTAATTAAAGATTAAAAAATCACCCTGCTTGGGTTATTGGAGATATAAAAAAGGGAAATTTAACGATCAGGGATATCAAAGCAGTTGGATTTTCAACATCCATTCCTTTTTTTGCTCCAAAGTAGATCCGTTTCCATAAGCTTCTCGAACAAATTTATGACCCATTAAATCAGCCTGTACCCTGTCAGGAGTATTAACTGCTAATAATCTATCCTGGAAACTATGGCGCAGGGAGTAAAGGGAATGCTTATCTGTAGGAAGCAAATCGTTCTCTTTTAGGTATTTTGCAATCGCTGATGAAATACTGTCAGGATTATCAATCAAGGTAGAGAACCCTAAAGGATACTTTTTAAAGGCATCCAAAGCAAATCCAGTAAGAGGAATCAGCCTTTTACGGTACTTTGTCTTTAGCTTGTTTTTAGGCCTTGGGGTAATAACAATATGCGGTATTGTATCATCCAAAATAATGTCCTCTGGTAATACACCTGCCTGCTCATCAATGCCAACGCCTGTTTCAGCAAAGACAAAGATCATGTTCTTATATTCGTCTTTCATACCACTTAGATTGTCGGCATTAAGTAGGGTGTTTAAAATGTAATCAGTAGAAAATGATGAGCGAGATTCTGTGTCATCGTCCAATTTGAGTTTGTGGAAAAGATGCTTTGTGTCAATATTTAGCTTATAGTGATCGCTCACCCTGGAGATAATCGATTTTAATTGCTTGAAGTTTTTGTTGGCACCGCAGTTTTTCAATTCTTCATTCAGAATCCGGTTAATCCACCAGTCGCGGAATTTAAGGAGGTCATCTCTGTTCAGTTCCGTTATTACCTTATTGCCAATGCAGGAGATTAAGTTTTTCATCGCTAAACGGCGCGGGTTTTTCCATTTTTTAATTTGATGGGCAGATTTGCTTAGAACTACGTCGTTAGACAAATCCCAAAACTTCGTCAGAGCATCGTCGAGTTTGATTTCAGGCTTTGCAACGCCGCCCAAGACGGCTTCGGTAGGTTTTTCCTGGATTCCCGATTTTGCGACAAATAGAAGCCGATTAATCAGTTCAGGTAAGGGGCCGATAGCCAGTTCCTGGCTTGATTGATAGTTAAAGCCAAACAGGCTAGCCCGGTCAACAACCTGCTTGTAATTGGTATGGCTGTGCTTTTGGCCGGTTTCTATCAACGCCTTCCAGTAGTTTTCCAGCTCTATATTTTTAAGTGCCGCAAGCTTCATAGCCTGGGTTCTGCTATCGGTTTTGAGGGAAAACCGTATAAGTGGGCGCGGGTCGTATTCCTTAATTTCTAAGGGCACACGTCGATTAAAATAATAGGTATTGGCGCGGTGGATTAGGTGCTGCATCGTTCCATGTGTTCCAAAATGTGTATCACTTTGTGTGACATTTTGAAAAACAGGCTAATGCAAATATTGAGTATAGCTGGATTTATCGTTTCTTATTAATGACTAATAATAACAATTAAACTCTGCCTTTGCCTCAATTTGGCGTCCCCAAGGGAAGCGCTTTAAAAAATCCATCCCAACTAAAGAATTGAAGGAATTAGATTTTTTAAATCGTTGTATCACAAAATGTGTAACATGGTGTGTACCATGTCTCATACATCAATTATTACTATACACAGAAAACTAAAATTGGCAATAGTTTTTTAGATGGAATATCAGTTTGGCTTCGACGTGCGTCGCCGGTCTTAATCGGGGTCATTGTAATTCCATTTTTTGAAAACCCAAACTGCAGACAGAGCGGTAAATATATTAACGGAATGACTATGGGTTTCTCTTTCTGAATTTGTTTGTTATATTTACAGTGAACTTTAAACCAACACCTTATGGCCACATCACTCGCATTTAAATTGGAAAGCAATGCGGTTTTACTTCAAAAAATCATCGCTGCTTATACGCCCTATTCTTATCAATCAATCGATTTGGATCAAGAAATTGAAGACGTTTATATCGCTAAAGAATTCAAACTAAATTTTTGCCACGATATTTTGAATACCTGGAAGCAAATCGATGGAGCGGCATTGATCAATGACATGTTTGAAGACTTGAAAACTGGAAATGACATCCTTAAAATCGTAAAATACATCCAATGAAAAAATTGCTATTTATTTTAGGAAGCTGCTTCGTAATATTGAATGCCAAAGCACAGGATTTTATTCGTTTGGGTGCCACTCATGATTTTGCTAGTAATAAGGTGCTTAATATATTTTCATTTGCATTTAACCGAACGGAGGCTGAGGAGGCGGATGTTGCCAAATACTTATCTTTTAACATTCACAGTAATATATTTATACTACCGACCAGTGAAGTAAATATAGGGGACGGAGTAACCTCATCGGAAAATAATGTTTTGGTTCAGTTCAAAATAGGCAAACTGTATCTACCCACAGTCCAAAGAAGCAGTACAAACCCTTTGCGCACATATGTTTGGAGGCAAAGCATTGAATTTAACCCGTCCTACAATTCTGATAAGGAATTTAATGAACGCCTGTATTTCGGGCAGTTGCGTTATGGAGCCAACTATGTTTCCCAGGTTTTTTCCGGCGCAGTTCCTGGAAGCTATATAACTAGTGTGCATAGCATCGCTCTAGGACCCTTTGGGAATTTCGGCAGCAGAAACAGTAAAACATATGACGCCTCGAAGTTCTATTCTACTACAGGAGCATTTTTCGAATATACGTTCAGGGACCTTAACCAACACCAGGAGGAAAACTGGGTAGCGGCCATTTCAGGCAACTATTACTATATTATCTCCGACATTGACGCAATTACCAATGACAATTTTGGCGGTATAATAAAAACATCATTGGACAGGCGTATATATAAGAAATTTTCAATTGGATTACAATACAAATATGGCAACGATAACCCTAATTACGCGTACGTGCACACTTTAGGCTTGTCAGCTAAAATCAGCTATTGATGTAGATGTTTTTACTGGTGCAAGCAATTTTTCAAGTGACAGGGAGACCGAGACCAAAAATTGCCATTCATTTAATTCGTTGAAATGATGAAGAAAAGGAGTCTACTTTGGTTATCGCGGATTACAAGTGTGTGACAGGGTGTATTCCATTTCCTACGCAATTATCTTATCAAATTGATTACTTATCCCCAAGAATTAATTGGATTATCCGAGTAATTACTTTGTGCTCCTAATCGATTATTGCTCAACAATGTTCAAGAATTCAATTCACCCACTGCGATTATCACTTAGAGACTGTTATGGCTAAAATATTGAGTTCAATTGGCCTGCTTTCAATTTCATTATGCAAAGCTTCGAAAAGTCGCAACTATTTATTGGAAAACACCTACAACTTTAGCAGCAATTTGGTGACCCCATTTGAGACCATCAGCATCTTTTATCTCCCTTTCCACAGCCCGCGAATGTGGTTTTAACGGTCTGCAAAAGCAAAAAACACGCGTTCAAGCGGCTCGCCATCTGGATAATGATGTGGAAGAGTCTCGAGGAAGTGCTTTTTACACGGTGAAGGTCTGTACACGCTCACTATGAATCAATTCTGAACTTCTTTAACAACAAAAGCACCAATGATTCAGCAGAATCATTCAACGGAAAAATCAAAATATTTAGCTACATCAAAATCCGTTGGACACACTACCTTTTTCCTGTTCAAACTCGCTAAAATATACGCTTAAACTTCTTCCCCAAGAATGCGGATTGATTCAACATTAAGGCAAAGCATTTGGGCGGAAGTCAATTTTAATAGTGATTATTCCTCTTCAGGATTTCGTGCAAGAAATGCAGCCGATGCTCCACCGTCGACTTTGAGAACAGCGCCAGTAATATACGAAGCCTGTCTTGAAGCCAAATAAAGGCATGCATATGCAGCGTCATCGCTAGTTCCTCGACTGCCTAAGGGGATACGATTTAGACGGTATTTTTCTCCAATACTATCAGGGTACGTTGGGAATAAGCCGCCTGCCAACGGTCCAGGAGATACACAATTAACACGAATTCCACCATGTGCAAGGGAAACGGCCATTTCTTTAACCATAGCTTCTACTGCTCCTTTTGATGTTGTATAGGCTAGTTCCGAAGACGCGGATCCAAAAGAAGCCACGAGACTTCCAACGACTGTAATTGAGGGATAATCGCTATTGCGTAAGTACGGAAGTACTGCATTAATTGCGTTAAATGTTCCCAACACATTGGATGTTAGTGTTTTTTGAAAAATTTCCGAAGTAACTACTCCTATCGCTCCGTCATTGCTCATCATTTGTCCTGCACAACAAACGATAGAATCAATTCCTCCAAGTTTTTGCGCAATAGCGTCTACAGATTGCTTGGTGCCGAGCGGTTCAGACAAATCACATTTTTCTTCGGCAATGCAAATATTGGGAGAATCAAGTAAATCAATGGCACCGAGTTGCCAACCATCCGCTGCAAACACGGAACACACTGCTTTGCCGATATATCCGGCCGCTCCGGTTACTAACACTTTTTTATGCATATTAAGTTTATCTTGGCGTCAAATTATAGGTTAAACTCTGAATGAAAAATACAGGAACCAGCCACAAAAAAGAAATCCCACCAATGCAAACCCATATGATGCTAGTAGCCACAAGGCAACTAGGATATAGGAACGGAATGTTTTTTTTAAGTCCCAGTGCAACCGGCAGAGTAAAGACTTTTTCAGCAGAATCTTTACCACCATCTCTCATATCGCCAGCTAAATTTCGAAGGCACATTAATCCGCCGACAAGGTAAATACCCCAAAGAGGAGCCGGGATCATTGCTACCATCCAAGCTTTGATACCACCGTTGATTATCCATGAGATTAAACCGATCCAACGATATCGCTTCTTTAGAGAATAGGCTGCACATGTTGCTATAATTGGTATCTGAAATGCCGATGGGTGAATTATTA
This sequence comes from Mucilaginibacter psychrotolerans, assembly GCF_004519315.1. GTDB lineage: Bacteria > Bacteroidota > Bacteroidia > Sphingobacteriales > Sphingobacteriaceae > Mucilaginibacter > Mucilaginibacter psychrotolerans. Next base: position 108,150 of record NZ_SOZE01000017.1, on the reverse strand, counting down.
TGCCAGCAATCCATGGAATAATCCAAGCCCATACAGGCCAAACCAATCGTCCTCGGTCTCGATGTTGCCATTCAAGGTGTATTAAAAATCCAAACCACATGAAAGAACACGACACTATCATCATTGTATCGGCTCTGAATGCAACCATCATGAGAATGATATCAACATATGAATACATCCTAAGCTGACCAAAATAGTTCAGCGACGAATGTAATTTTGATTTTCCAATTGACATCCTATTTTCGAAAAACGGCTTTGGTTGTTAAAAACTCACTAAGTCCTTCTTTGCCAAGTTCCTTTCCTTGACCGGAAAGGCCTCTTCCTCCCCAGGGTGATACAGTATCATACCATCCGTAACAATTAAGCCATACAGTTCCGGTTCTAATTTTTCTTCTAAACTCTTGTGCCTTTTCAGCAGATGTTGTCCAGATAGCAGCGCCTAATGAATAACATGAATCGTTTGCAATAGAGATAGCTTCATCAAGCCCGTCAAACAAATGAACAGTAGCCACAGGGCCAAAAATCTCTTCACGAACTATACGTGCATTTTGCGGGATATCCGTGATCAATGTAGGATGATAAAAGTTGGGTCCATCCTTTGTACCGCTACCCCCAATTAAAATGTTAGCCCCCGATTTACGAGCCTCGTCTACATACTCGCTAACTCGCTCAAATTGATTATGGTCGATGAGTGGACCTTGCTCAGTTGCATCGTCCATAGGATCACCGAGACGTCGAGATTTGATTAGAGGTATTAGAATGGATAGGAACTCCTTGGCAATATTACGCTCAAGAAGTAATCGTGAGCCCGCACCACAATCTTGCCCCGACATCGTGAACATTGCTCCAATTGCATTTTGCGCGGCATCTTGAAGATTTGCATCGTTTAAGATGACATTGGCACTTTTGCCACCTAATTCTAGCGACCAGCCCGGCAAGTGACCAAGAGAATTTTGGATTATTTGTTGTGCTGTGGAAGTGCTACCAGTAAAAGATATTTTATCGACATCACGATTCTTCACAAGTGCATTACCCGCCGTATCTCCGGTGCCAGCAATGATGTTGATTACTCCCGCAGGAAAGTTAGCTTCACTCACGTACGTTGCAAGAAGTAGGGTGGTGAGTGGTGCGCGCTCCGACGCTTTAACAACAACAGTACAACCAGCAGCTAAGGCAGGAGCGATTTTCCAGGCTAGAGCTGCGAATGGGAAGTTCCATGGCATTATTGCGGCGCAAACACCGACTGGTTCTTGATAGGTCTCAATATTTACACCCGCCACGTCTGGAAGAGTACATCCTGTAATCTTGTCCGCCCACCCAGCATAGTATCGGAATACCTCTGAGGCATTTGGAATCTCCCAGCCGAGTGCTCCTTTAAAAGGTCGCCCTGTGTCCAAAGTCTCAACAAGGGCTATGGTCTCGATATTTTTATCAATTATATTTGCCAGTTTGACCATGTAATTAGCTCGTTCTCGGGGATGTAGATTAGGCCAAGGTCCTTTATCGAATGCGTGTCGGGCGGCTTCTACTGCAAGATTAGCTTCTCGTTCGCCCGAATGGGGAACAGTGATAATTACATTTCCAGTATATGGGTCAATAACAGGCATCACGTTATCGGAGGGTAGATTTATAAAACTCCCTCCGATAAAAGGACGGAATTCCAGGTTGGGGATAATATCCTTATTGAGTTTTTGCCGACGTTCTGATGAAGTGTTCATAGTAAATAATTTTATTACCTATATATTTGTTGTTTTACTTTTTCAAGAAAATGGAATCCTGCACCGCCAAAAATGCCACTAGGGTATTCAATAAAACTACTGCTCTTCGCAAACAATTGTTTAGGGCATTTTGGAGCGGTTCGGAGGTCGTCCGGATGTAAGTCAAAACTGTTCGCAATTCCGAAAATATTTTGGCGATAGGGGTTAATAAAAATATTGTTCATGTGCTCATTAATAAAATCTCTGTGTCGGCTATTTGTAGCATCGATATTATTCTCAATCATCCACGTCAGCCCGTCATCAGATATATTCAACCATGGAAAATAACCAATTCCCCCTCCATAGTAGCTATGATCGCTACCAGCGTCGATTTTGGGGCAGTAGATGATCCGCACTTCTACTTTAAGGGCTGAATACAAAAGCACAATATGCCATATGCATACTTTTTCAAGTTTTGACATTCTTTCTGGATCATCAGGAAGAGGAAGTATGCGAAGATTTTGACCAGCTTTTCCTTTCTCTAAAACAACACCCGAGGCACCCATAAAATCGTGATAAGATTTTGCGAATAACCATAAATTGGCCGTTCCATATAACGATTCAGGACAATAAGTCTGTATAGTATCTAATTTCCCTGATTTACTATAGAGTTTCTTAGTAATGTTTTCAAGAAGACTTCCTATTCCTAGGCTGAGGCTAACCTTGGTAAATTCCTTTTTTTCGAACTCTTTCTCATATTTAGACAGATTATTCGTTATAACATTCCAATTTACAGGACTGAGATTGGTTTCCTTAGAATTCGGGTATACGCGCCTTATCATTTTTCCAAGATCAGGAATTTCACTAATTGTTCTGGAAGTGAGTGCGTCATAAAATTTTTCAACCCATAGCGAACTCCATAATAGCGAAAATGTTGATAGGTTAAGTACATTTTGTTCAGGAATTACCAGGTAGTTTTCTTCACCCTCTCTTATCATCTGCTGACTAAGGTCTATACAGTACCAAACAAATCGTTCATTCGGGGGGAGTAGGAGCAATGCCGAAGATTGTGCGTTAGATACATTATGTGCGAATGCCAGATAAAAATGTTCATCCTGCAATACGGATTCTTTTAATGACCTCAAGTCATTAGGTCTAAACGAAAAATGAAAACAATCGGAATCTAACTCAGGGTGTCTATGTTTAGTGAATTTCTGTGAGGACGACTTTATCTGCCAATGTGTTCGCATTGAAGTCATACCCTTCCACAGCGATGGCAACTCCACTACAAAGTCTATTTTTTGCGAATCTGGAGTTAAACGAGAGGGGCGATTTACACCAGTGCCAGCCAGCCAAATTTGTACCAAATCTGAGAATGTATTTTCAGCAATGTTGCCAAGCTCCTGTGCTTCAAAGCCTTTATTTCGTGCTGTTTTTGCCACTTTTATCTATTGCTTAAAGGTTATTATAGGTTGCCGTCTCAAATTTTGAAACCACAGATAAAGTTAATCGATATTCCTATGAAATAAACAAATATTTAGTTGTTTTTTTTTAACGCCACATAATTTTCCATTCTTAACGCATTTTTTACAACACCTTTAGTTTTGCAAGTATTACCCCCTAACCCTGTTATGTGTAACATGTAATCATATTGGCGGCATTTGGAGATGGCTGATAGTTCAAAAGTAAACAAGGCCACCTAAAATTAATGGTACGAAATACCTATTAAAAACTATCAAAGGGTTAGCAAATGAGCCCAAGATTTGCAGCAACCGATACGTCCTACATCATTTACTGTGTGAGGATAATAGTGTCACTTTACCGATAGATTTAACAATTCGTAGAATTTTTATAACTAAAAAAAATGTCTAAATTGCATTCCTAAAACCTAACTCACAAGAATGGAATTTAAAAGACACGGCAGTAACCTCGATGTTAGAGGTATGGTAATCCACCAATTACTTAAAACAGCAGGCGACCGCAAAGTTGGTTTTAAAAAAGCCCCGACCGTATTAAATCTAAACGACAAGGAAAAAGTATTCATTGGCAAACTTAATGAATCTTATCATAAAAAATCAAATCCCACCTATGGCATTTTTGCCGGCGCGGAGCCGACTTTTCGGAATGGGCTGGAAAAGTATTTGGCTGACGAAAACTTTTACGACTTCTCGGTAAGTGCAGCGCAACAATATAAAAAGGTGCTTGAGAATACTGTTAATGCAACTGGCAGCTTTTTAATATTTACCGACTTCATTAATACAGATACCCGTAACCGGTATATGCTCGTGCTCACAATTAATAATAAAGACGGGTATATGGTACGAGAGGCTGATTTGACTTTGGAAGACATCAAAAACCTTGACTTAAGTAAGGTTGACGTTGCCTGCATGATAAACCTTACACGCTGGAAACTTGTCGAATCTGGTTCGGATACCGAAAGCCGCACTTACTTATCATTTGTCAAAGGCAATAAAAATGTAAGCTACTATTTTCAGTCTTTCATTGATTGTGATAACAAAACAACTAGCACAGAGTCCACAAATCGTTTAATCACCGCCATTGACGCTTTTGCGAAGGAAAAAGGAATGGATCGGACCCAAACCATTAAAGTGAAAAATCAGGTATCAGACTATTGCACGGACTGCCTGAAAGAAAATAAAGAGATTGAACTTTCGTCTATATCAGCATTGATGAACCCGGAAAACACAGATGAGTTCCGGGAATTTGCATCTGCTGAGACATACGGTGTCAGTGAAACGATAAAAGGCGATAAAGCAAGGCTGCGCCGAATCAAATACATCATGTACAGTGATGATAATTATCGGCTCGAGTTCGATTCCGAGCTGCTGGATAAGGACGTATTCTTTAATAAACAAAAAAACGAACTAACATTCAAGCGGTTGCCGCAGGCGTTAATTGATAAACTTAGCTCTTGAGACTCATGCTCGAAGAGATTGTACGATTGATTGGCTTATCCCAAAGCAACGCTAGTAATGGTACTCTTGCATGTGAATTGCAAATTGCTGACGTACACATGCAAGCTTGCATCACCTCGATGTTGGATCTTCAAATTATTGAAAATACCGATTTTAAAAATGAAATCGGGCAAGCCGTCAACCTATATCTATCTTCAGGGAAGCTTGCCAGCATGGGGTATTTCACAGACACAGATGCGTTAATCCGTAAACACCGCTATGAAGCCCCAACGAGCCGCGTTTATATAGCCGCGGCAGGGTATAGTGACGACAAAGGCGGAATATTTTATGATAGCTACCTGGCAACCCAAGCACTGATCACTGCAATAAAAATGCTGGCAAAGCATGTGTACACGGATAACGAATTTGATTACGCGGTGATCTTCCGGGAAGATAAAGGACTAATCCTGCCATTGCACTATGACGCAATTCCGATTAGCAGCTTCTCGGATCAAGATAGGATTGGCCTGAAGCGGGTTACGGAAGTTTTTGCAGCCAACGATAGCCCTGAAAAACTATTATACATAAATGAGCTCATCGACTATCTCGCCGGGGTAAAGGAGGAAGACCGCTTTCGTGTGTTGCTGCAAAAAATGGCAGAATTTGCCGATAAAACGTTGGCCGCTTATCAGTACTATTTGCGCGATTTCTCCCTCAATAAGCTGAGGCTGGAATTAGATGCTAAGGCACTGGAATACACACAAAAAATACAAGCGGTTATTAACGACTCGCAAACTAAGCTCGTGGCAATACCAACAGCTTTTATTTTGGTGTTTTCAGCCTTTGATTTTGTTAAGCTTAACGAAACTAAAAACTGGATCGCTGCAGGTAGTCTAATAATATTTGCGGTTCTAATCCAAATTTTCTTGGCAAACCAATATAGTTCACTTTTATTTACTGCTACTAATATCGCCAATTACAAAAATACTTTTTCCGGCGAAAATTTGAAACAGTTCGATAAGCGTTTTTTGTTAGTGGAACAGGAACTGGGCAATCAGCGGTTCAGATTACGTATGATAACTATGTTGTTGTGGCTAATTCCCTCGGCACTTATTATAATTTGGATATTTCTCTACCAGTATCAGCCTCATCATTGAATTCGCTGGTAATTGACACTTACCAATAGCGAAGTGAAAAATTTATAGCAAAGGAATTAGAATTATAGAATGGTAGTGTATCACTTCTAAATAGAAAACAAGCGGTACGTTAAATTAATTCCCGCTGTGAACAGGCGGTATGGTTCGTGGATGCTTTAGGGAGAAATTTTAGAATGTTCTTGAATTGCGGTGCGCCGATAGTTACATTAAGCGACTTGATAATCCTATTTTTATGAAATCTAATCAGTTGTTACATGAATATCATTGACTTTCAACTTCACAAACTTGGTTGGAGTAGTTTTCAAAGCCTTTGTCATTCGATTTGTAAGGAAGTTTTCAAACAACCAATTGAACGTTATCTTGATTCTAAAGATGGCGGTCGCGATGGCGCTTTTACCGGAATTTGGAAAGAACCCTCGGGGAAAGAAATTAGAGGTCGGTACGTTATTCAGAGCAAGTTTACCAGCAAGGTAAACGAAAAGCTAACTGTAGCTGATTTGAAGGACGAGTATGAAAAAGTTAAACGCTTAGCCAAAGACGGAAGGTGTGACTTTTATCTAATTATGACTAACGCTGAAATCTCTGGAATAGCTGCGGAAGATATTGAAGATTATTTCAAAGCGGCAGGTGCAAAAGAAGTTATTTGCCATGGTTCGAACTGGATAAATGAACAGCTAACCGAAAATAAAAGATTGCGGATGCTTGTACCGCGCGTTTACGGACTTGGAGACTTATCAGAAATTTTTGACGAGCGAGCATTTAAGCAAGCTGAATCTTTATTAGCATCAATGAAAGATGATTTAGCTAAAGTCGTTCTAACCGATGCTTATTATCGTGCTGCAGATGCGATTGACCAAGAGGGTTTTGTATTACTAATCGGTGAACCAGCCGCAGGTAAAACAACTATCGCATCGATGTTGGCTGTAGGTGCAATCGATCAATGGAAAGCGCATACGATTAAAGTAGCCAAGCCTGATTTACTCTTAAAACATTGGAATCCTGACGGCGAAGCAAGGCTGTTTTGGATAGATGATGCATTTGGGGCCATGCAATACGAAAGTGGCTTAGTCCAATCTTGGAATAGCATTTTAAGCGAAGTTAAAGCGATGGTCAAAAGCGGCGTAAAAATCGTTATGACATCGCGCGATTATATCTATGACCGGGCGCGAAACGACTTAAAGGAAAGTGCGTTTCCTCTATTTAAGGAAAGTCGTGTCGTGATCGATGTACATAACCTTAGTCTTAAGGAAAAGCAGCAAATATTGTACAACCATTTAAAACTTGGGAAGCAACAGCCGGAGTTCATTACTGAAATCAAGCCTCACCTTGATTTGATTGCAAACCATGAGAGATTTATTCCTGAGACTGCACGAAGGTTGTCTGATCCTGCTTTTACAAAAGATCTAATCTTACACCCTATAACAATTGAAAATTTCGTAATCGGGCAGGAACAATTTTTAATCGATACGTTAGTTGGGTTGGATGTAGATAGTAAGGCGGCGTTAGCGCTTGTTTATATGAGCAACGGAAGATTGGCCAGCCCAATTTCTCTAAATGAAAGTGAAAAAGAAATTATCGAGCGAATTGGAAGTAATACTGCCCAATGCCTTATTGCCCTTCAATCAATGGCAGGTAGTTTTGTTCAGCATATAACTTCGGAAGACGATGCGGATTGGCAATTTAAACACCCAACGGTTGGTGATGCGTTTGCAAAGGTTATTGCGAAAACGCCGGAACTTTTAGGTGTTTATGTTCAAGGCAGTTCGCTGTCAAAAATGATGAGTCAGGTTACAATGGGCGACCTAAAAGTGGAAAAAGCGCTTATCATTCCTAAAGTTGTTTACCCGATCGTTTTGGAAAGGCTTAAAATGTACGAAACTGACGACTCATATAAGGAAGACTGGACAAGAAAATACTACGGTAAAAGAAACCTATTTAACTTTCTTGCAAGACGATGTTCAAAGGAATTTTTAAAACAATTCTTTACAGTGCGTAGAGACTTATTAAACGAAGTAAGCATGCCAGGTTTATACTTGTCGATATCACCACATATCGCGCTTGCTATTCGTTTGCATAGTTTTGGCTTATTACCGGAAGAAATCCGCTTAGAACTTCTACAAAGAGTGATGAAGTATGCTGTCGCTGGAGAAGATGTTTACATTTTCGAAAATAAACAATTCCAAGGAATGTTTACTGACGATGAGCTTAGCGAAATTAAAAACCGGGTCGAATTAGGACTCTTACCAAAATTGGAACTGATGCGTGAAAGGTTGCAAGAAGAGTTTAATGAAAATGGAGATGACACCCCTGACGAATACACAGATAAATTTTCGTCACTTTTAAGTACTCTAAAAGATGAATTTGAACGTGAACCAGCTTTTTTGCAAATCATTAAGAACCAAGATACAGAGTTAGAAAATTGGCGAAATAATCAAGAGTACTATCCCGCTTCTACTCCTGGCAGATTTAGTGCAAAACCTAGTTTTGCAAAGCCAGGCAGTGACAGGAGCATCTTTGATGATATAAACGAATGAACGGTTGAGGAGCAATTCCGTGAATATTTGAGAACCCTCTATGAATCTTAATGTTTTCTATAAAATAATACTTGGACTATTAAATGTTCGCTGTTTTATAGGCAGGCGTTTTAACTGGACAGTCTCGTAAACTCCTCCCTTTAATCGAGTTCTTTGTATTAAAGGAATTATAATGTGGGGGATGAATTTAATCGGTACAAGAGCAACTTTCGTTTTAATTCCTTAAACAAAGAGTTCAGGTGACACTCTATTTTCGAATATTTCCTTCCACGGTTCATTTACGTCTTTCCATTCGTCTCCCCAGTTTTCATTGATAAATTTATAAGCTTTGTAAGGCTTTTCATTAATCGGTTCAGCATACCCCAATAGGTCCTCTATAGTATGTTTTACCATTAGCCTACGATCCTCTAAGTTATCCAAACTTGCTAATATTGGATCATTGAATATAATCGCGCCAGCTTCGGTATCCATATCATGGATAACAAACGGTTCGATACCCAGTATCCTTAAATATTTTACTAGCGAAATGATAACTGCTTTTCCTCTGGCCTTAACAATTTGATAGTCGCATAAAAATTGTTTCATTTTGGCCGAGGGCAGGCGCTGCACAGTTTCTTTTATTAAGAGTTCTTCTGTGTCACCTTCTACAACAATGACTTTGCTGCAAAAAAAGACCTTCGCTATCGAATCGTCAATCTTCAAAACGAACTTAACGAATTGCTTGTCGTCTGCTTGCAAATTCTTAAAAGCTTGGGTTGTGTTAAAGGGCATAACCGTTGTGACTGGAATGGCATGTTCTGCATCCATTTTTAAACTTAATAAATTGAGCACTTGTTTAGGATAGCTTTCATTGTCGATTTTTCTACTCAGGTCAATCATATATGGCGAGTGCGTCGTGCAGATAATCTTTGAATTGGAAGACGTAGCCAGTTCATACAATTTTTCACGCATCAAGCTGGCTGCGTTTGGGTGGAGGTACATTTCCGGTTCTTCAAAACCGATAATTAATGGCCTGATTAATACGCCTTCCTTAATCTTTCTTTGTGCAAATCTTTCCCTATAACGTAATAGAGCAAAGACTGTTGACCTTAAGGCCCCCATTCCTTGTCTTTCGGGATTGGTTTTGACATTGCTCGACATTTGGATATCGAAGGTAGGCTTAATAGAAGAACCCGGATCACTAAGATTAGTGGTAATATGAATTTTAGAACCTGTAAAAACGCCGCTGATAATGTTATTAATATCAATTAGCATCTTTCCAAATTCCTGTGTCTGATCATTCGGGTCAAGTTCTAAGGCGAGTCTATCTAAGTACATTTGGGCTTGTTTGTAATTGTCAGACGCCTCTCTGACTTCACTGAAAAGTTCTTTCATTGTATTTTGAAGAGCGCCACCTTGCTTGTTAATCTCATTCTTCCCATTTTCCGCCGGAATAAGTAAAAACCTTGGCAGTTTGACTAAGATGTTTTGTTCGATACCTCCTGGATTCGTGGCCCACTCAGAATTCGTTTCGTCGACATCCCAAATTTCTGATATTAAGTCAAGTTTTTCCTTGTCTTTATTGGTAATCGCTTTAGTAGTGTTTATTTCTCCCTCGAAGCACTCAGCTATGACCGCTGCACTGATACCTGCAGTAATATAATCATCAAAGGTTTTACATTTTGCAAATTCATTCCGGATGGTTTTACGGCACGACCTCATTTCTCGCCTGGCTGTACCGCCCCTTGGATAGGTTTTTCTGTAGTAAATGCAGTTAAGAGTTTCGCCGTTAGTTGTCTCTGAAAAAATCCTGCCCTTAAATCCACGCCAGTGATTAGATTCAGTCGGCAAATCGGTTAATTTTACTTCAAAAACAATTTCGTCAGTTTGGAATTTAGGTTCGTCAATCTTGAAATAATCTTCCTCTTCAAGATTTTTGGCATCGGAAAAAAACAACTCCAATGCAGTAAGTATGCTACTTTTTCCAATATTATTTTCCCCGATTAGAAATGTGGCGTCACCACATTCGACTTTGGCTTCTTTTATTCTTCTGAACCCTTTTATGTAGAAGTACTCGATTTTCATGAATAAGTATTTAGGATGGTTAGAGTGGTAAAGATAGTAGAGTTTTATTGATTACTTTGTGTATTATCTAATGCCATTTTACTAACATTTGACGTATCCTTATTTGTTGAATATATCAGTGAGGGCTAAATGTAGGGTACCAGCGTAGCAAGTGGAGTTTGACTGATATTATCCATCGCGCATTCGGATGTATTCTAATTTAAAAGGTAGGTGTTAGTTTTAAGGCAAATGTTATGATGGATAACGATTGCTACGTATGAGCACATGAAAATTTTGTCCGACTACCTAAGTTCATGATTTAAAAATTCAGCTCATTGGCATAGCAAAAACATAAATTCTCTGCGCAAAATATTATAATCGGAGCAACACCCCTTTTTGTCTGACCCTGGGGTTTATTTGATGTATTGGATCTCTTTTGTACATTCGTTCATAAACTTAACCTTATTATCATTGGAACTTTCCGCTGAAAAACTAAAATCGCTCAGGTCCTATACCAATTCACTAATGGACCATGTTTATTGGGTGCGCCAGAAATTTAACGTGGTACCTGAAAAAGAGCATGTGACTTCGTGCATAAATTATGTGGATTTACAGGAATATCGAGATGAATTTTGCGAGGAATTGGTTAATACGATTCCAGAGTGGGTCTACAGCAATAAGAAAGCAGCGGACATTGTGGATAAGATGGTTGCGGAGGAAGGGCGTAGCGACAGGAACGCGCAATCTGCGCTACGGACGGTAACTTTCCAAAAGTTTAAAAATTCGGCTACGGAAGAGGTCTTTATTCAAGGTCAATTCGGGGAACTCGTGTTATTCAATTTACTGCAGGTGTTCTTTGACGCTGTGCCCCTTCTGCGAAAAATGCCAATTACCAGTTCAGCTAAGATGGAGAGGTTCGGCGCGGACGCGATCCATTATAATTTTGAGAATGGAACGCACTTGATTTATATCGGGGAAGCGAAAGCTTATTCGAGTTCCTATCAATTCAATAAGGCATTTGAGGAAGCATTGAAAAGTGTCCAGGATAATTATAAAAATCATCGGACGGAACTGAAATTATATATCTATGATGATTTCCTTAACGAGGATTTGGTACCAATTGCGAAGGCCTATAAGACTGGAAGACTGAATCCGGTGGAGATACACCTAGTTTCAATCATCCTTTATAATGAAACGGATAAAATCATTGGCAGCAACGAAAGGGAGAAAAAGGACGCAATCCTAAAAATCGTGGAAAACCGCGCCGGGAAAATAGATAAGTCTCTGTTCGATGGCATCGGCCCTGAACTGTTGCCGAGGTTCAATTATATCTTTTTCCCTTTATGGGAAATGGCGGAATTGCTCAAAACGTTTCAACGCTTAATTGGGAAATAATGGAGATGAATGAAGCCAAAGAGGTATTAAATGAATTGCTGAAAATCGACCTGCGCTCGAATGCATTGAAATTTAAGTTTATTCCCTCATATAAATTTGAATTAAACAGAGACTTTGTGAGTGATGCTATCGGGGTGCTCGATAAGCTTTCGCAAACCCAGACGGAAGAGGCGGACCGCTATTTAGTGGTGATATCAGCGTTATTCTGGACCTATGCAAAGCCACAATGGGCTGGTTTGCAGCATTATCTAATTTTGTTCCTGACCCGTCGGGGCTTCGCGCCGACAGCGACGATGCTGGATGATGGCTATGGTGAGCGCAAATCATTCGCTGGCGGTGGTAGTCTAATGAACCAGTTTGCGATTTCGCTCGGGCAAATCAGTTTCGAAATCTGGGTTGCGGGACGTTCATTTTTGATCACAAGTTTTCAAAAAGAAGTGTGGGATGCTATTACGGCACAGCAAATGGTGGGTATTTCAGCACCTACTTCGGCAGGAAAGTCTTATATCATCTTAATTAAGATGATGGCTTTATTGCTGGAAAAAAAAGGTACGATGTTCTATATCGTACCGACTTTGAGCTTGGTGGCACAGGTAGCGACTGATGTTAAACAGCAAATCAGTTCGTTCCAATTGGAAATGACGGTAGAAACCAACTATAATCCGCAGCGTTATACCGATAATACAATCTACGTCTTGACTCAAGGAAAAGCAATCGCGGCATTCAGCCAAGAGGAAAGGCCATTTCGGCACTTGCGGCTGCTCGTAGTTGATGAAATCCAAAATGTTGAAAGAGTGGCAGACGCAAATGATCAACGGGCAAAAATCCTGTTCGACCTAATGACGGAGATTAAAAACTCGTTGGTAATCGATAAGATTGTTATCTCCGGCCCACGAGTTACTAATATTGACAGGTTGGGAAAAGACATTTTCGGTATTGATGGCTACGGGGCTTCTACCAGGAACTCACCAGTCGTAAATTTGACTTATGCACTGAAAAAAATCAGTAACAAGGAATATCGATTCAAGCTGTACTGTGATTTGAATCCTGAACCGTTGAGCCTGAAAATCGAAAACCAGCGACTTTTGGAAGGCTATGGCCAGACCCGCTATACTAAAAAGTATATGGGCTTTTTCAATGAATTCATGGCTTGTTTCGATGCGGGAGAAAGTAATATTATCTTTTCGCCGACCGCGGGGGCTTCACGCAAAATGGCGGAGGAGCTGCGATTATCAACTGATAGCATAAACAACCCGTATTTGCAGGAATTAGCTGGATATTTAAGTGAAACGGTACATGTAGATTTCGCGCTAAGCAATACCGTCTTAGGCGGTATTGCTTATCACAACGGTAAATTACCACACCATGTCAGGAACGCAATAGAGGACGGAATTCGCAAGCAGCAAATCCGAAACATAGTCTGCACAACAACCCTACTTCAGGGTGTGAATTTGCCAGTAAAAAATATTATCATAAGAAACCCTAATCTCTCTCTGATTGCGCATGGTGGCGAACAACCGAAACTGACCAGTTATGAAACCGCCAACCTCCGCGGCCGGGCTGGGCGCTTATTAAAAGATTTCATAGGCCGTACCTATGTCATGGATGAGGACAGTTTCTCTAAAGTCGATGACCGGCAGACATCCCTGTTTGAGAATACAGAAAAGAACATCACGGTGGGTTACAAAGATGCATTTGAGGGGAATAAGAAAAACATTTTGAACGACCTCGAAACAGGGGCCGGCCAAACAACTGCAAACAGCGATTACAGTTATTTGCTTACTTACGTGCGGCAAACAATTCTTAAATATGGCTCGTACGCTGCCCTCCGGCTTAAGGAAGTTGGTATCCAGTTGGAACCAGAGTTAGTACAAGCCGAATTCGCTATACTGGATAAGCTCGAAGTAGACAGAAAGATTTGTCTCGCGAATCGCTATTGGGATCCGTTGGATTTAAATAGGATGTGGCAGTTGTCGGAAAAATGGGTAATGCCAACCAGTGCAGCCGAGTCATTCATTGCCTCCAAGCTCAAAAATATTCTCCTTGAGTTAAAACAATACTTCCCGGTTTATTATAATCGCTTGTTCGATATCCAAGAAACGGATAATGGCGATCCGCTGCTTAGCGCTTGCTGGCATGCTGAAAATTGGCTTAAAGGGCATTCCTTGAAAAGTATCCTGAGCGGCGAGTATTACGACACAAACGATAAGATTGAGCGGGCGATTATTATGCTGCAGAATAAAATTGCATTCGGCCTACCGATGCTATTAAAGCCCCTTTATGATATGCGGGCACCTGGGCAGATGTTCCTTCGCTTTATTGAATTAGGCGCGTATCAGCCGATGATTCGACGGCTAATCGATTTGAATATCCCACGTGAAACTGCGATTGCTATCGATCAAAAGTATTCTTTAGGTGATGCAGATGACATACCCGCCATCAAACGTGCGTTGGAAGCCATTAAAAGCCAACTTTCTTATTTCGACCAAGTGCAATTGCAATTACTATAAAATATTTGAAGAATTCAAACTGCGTTAAATAGAGCCAGCTTAGGTTTCTCAGGTATTATCAAACATTACAATTGAACGCTAGCTGGTAAAATTGCTTTTTAAACTATTCTGTTGGCTTTTCTGTAGACTGGTGTTTAGGGAGCGTGGCCTATTAACTTAAGTTAGGCGTTTGCTTCAGTTGGAACCGTTGTTAAAACAATAGTCTTGTAAACCTCCAGAAACTCATCGGTTAAATTATCAATTTCAGGTTGAGTGATGCCGTTCAGTTGCTTTTTAAGCTTGTCATATTCACACGCAGAAGCGGGCAATAGAATCGCAAGTGCATCCAACTGCTCAAAGTTTAATTCCAGGATAGCTGTATTTTCATTAGTAGTTATTAGCCTCACAAAATCCTCCGTTAGCATGTCGATGTGTTAAATATTCCAGTTTGGATGTGCTTTGTTATAAATACCAACTTGGTATTTAACTGTCAATATTCCAGAGAGTACAGCACGGGTAACACCAATAATTTAGTCGATGGCACATGAACTACTGAAATCGTCTTCATGCAACCTTTGGTTCCATGACGAACCACTATAAAAAATAATCATTTTCTGATATTGAGCTTCGTCAGGTAGCAGAGAGCGACGATAAACAGTACAAACGCAATAAGCAAAATGTGATAGATGGCGTAATCTGATTTCATGGTTTTAGATTTTAAGAGGGTGAATTTTAGGCCAACACCTATCAAAGCAGTGGCAAGGCAAATAATTGCCGTTATAAATTTTAAAGTCTCCATAGTGTATTATTATGTTTTGAAAAGATTCAGCGTAAGCGTGGCCTAGCGAACCCGAGGCCCGTTCGTAATCAATGACACCGAAGATTTAGCCTGGCTTAAATGAGGGTTTTGTTATTCCGGTGGTTGAAATTGCCCGCGCATTTGAAAGTTCTTTAAACTTCTAGAGTTTTAGCGCCTTTAATATCGTAGTATGAAGCCCCTTTTACTAAAGATAAAAAATTCCATTTTCGTCTTTAAAATCAGCAACAGCTTTGGTTTGATCTGGCTTGATTTTTAAACAAGTTGATTTGTTTTTAAAAAGCGCCCAGCCAGCGACGTAGAGTTACAGGAGTTGAATAATGGATGGACTGGTTACAGAAGTTCTACAACGCTAATTGTAGTTCTTGCATTCTTTGTTTTAGATACATGAGGGTGGAAAATGTTACACGGCGGCCCAATGCAAGCAAATGATTGATATTTTTAACAACGATGATTTTGTAGTAACATTTGGCAAAACAGGCTCTTATTTAAGGGTAATTGCGACTTGAATCCATGCCAAAAGCTTACCGTTATTCTTTTAACGCTGCCAGGATTGCCTGTGCCTTCAAATCCAAATTAGACTCGACGGCCTGAATTTCTTTTTGCAACCTTTCGAATATCGGCAGGTAAACATCCCCGAATTCGACCACGATCCTCGCAGCAATTTTATGCGCGCGTTTCAACGTTGCCAAATCAACCATATACACCTCTAGTAAAAACTTTGTTGGGCGGCAGATAATGCCTGTGAGTTTTTTCCAGCGCGCATTTTTCGCGACAGGATAATCAGCAATAAACTTCATTAGGAAATTGCGCCCCAAATGGCAGGAGTTCTCCATACCATCGTATCTAAGAAACCGCCTCTAGTTTAATTGGTATTAACGGGCCAATTATTTTTCCCGTTTGGTAACAGAATCGTTTTATTAAGCTTCCGTCTTTGACAAACAACTCATCACATTTGCAATTCGGAAGGAAAAAAAGTGCATAACAAAAAACATAACGACGAATACATCGACCGCAAAACGGCGGCGAAATATACAGGGTTTTCGCCCGGCACATTGGCTGTGTGGGATTGTACCAAGCGATATAACTTAAAGCCGATTAAAATCGGCAGGTCAGTACGTTATCGCAAAAAGTATTTAGACGAGTTCCTGGAATCCCGCCTGATTAAATACTAACCGCCAAAACCACTCCATCACATATCAAAATATAAAGAACGCCCGATGAACATCGAACAGGCGAAAGCCATTCCCATGACTGCAATCTTGGATGCACTGCGTATCGAACCTGCATCTGAAAACAAAAAAGAGGCAAATTACCTCTCCCCTTTCCGCAACGAGAAGACTGCCAGCTTCCACGTCAATAAGCAGATGAATAAATGGTACGATTTCGGGGAAGGCAAAGGCGGCGATACGATTGCGTTCGCCTGCCTGTGGCTGAAATGCCAAGGCAAAGACAACAACGTATCGGACGCGCTGCGCTGGCTGTCTAATATGAGCTTCAACCCATCCGATTACGCCGTCAAGCCTGTCGCTTTAGATGAGAAACCGAAATGGGTCATTACAAGGATCGATAAATTAGACGACCTTTTCCTTATCCGTTACCTGGAGCATCGCGGCATCCCGCTTTCTGTCGCGGAGAAATATTTGGTGGAAGTCTATGTGAAGCACTCGGTGAAAAACACCCGCATCTATGCGCTCGGGATGAAGAACGAAGACGGCGGTTACGAGTTGCGCAATTCATTCTTTAAAAGCTGCACCGCGCCGAAAACGATTACCTTCATCCGCGGCACCGTGCCGAAGCCCGAGCGCGTCCATCTGTTCGAAGGGTTCATGGATTACCTTTCGGCCATCATCCGCAAGGAAGACGTGTTGCAGGACGATGCCATCATCCTGAACTCCATCAGCATGATCCTGCATGCCACAGGATATATCCGCAATTACGGCTATAAAACCGCGATGACGTGGATGGATAACGACAACATGGGCAGGGAAGCGACAAGGGTGCTGGCGGAATTTTTCCAGACGGAAGCCGATTTGCAGCATGTGCCGATGAACGACTTGTATATGCCGCATAAAGATGTGAACGCATGGCATATGCATCAACTCAACCTTTCTTTGTAGGAGGCAGCGATGATGAGCCAATCGCTGTTCCAGGTCACCGAAATCGAAATCACCTACCGAAACCCGGTCAGGCCGAAAGACAGGCTGAATGTATCCAGCCCTGCGGAAGCCTATGGCATTTTGTCGTTCTCCTGGGACTATGCCCGCATCGGCCTCGTGGAAGAGTTCAAGATATTGCTGATGAAAGGAAATAGCTGTATCGGCGTTTCCGGTATCGCGAGCGGCGGCGCGGCCCTTTGCCCGGCTGATCCCAAAATCGTTTTCGCGACGGCGCTTAAAGCCAATGCCTCAAGCATCATCCTTGCGCACAACCACCCTTCCGGTAATTCGCGGCCCAGCGATGCGGATAAGGCGATGACGCAAAAGTTCTTTGATGCAGGGAAGCTTTTAGATATCGCCGTGCTGGATCATATCATCCTTGCCACGGATAATTACTTTTCATTCGCGGATGAGGGGCTGATGCCGATTGGTTACCAAAAGTTACACCCTGGATAGCCTTCCTGTCGAATGAGCCGATGGTTTGTTGCATGAGATTAACCGAAGCCGTTCGTTCACCAACTATAATTTTCCTCTGCCTTTCAGGCATTCACCCGCCCATCCAAAATTCCAGCCGGTTCACTCACTAGGCCTCCGGTCGGCCATCTCCTGCAACCATCAACTCAACAGAAAGGCTAAACAATGAAACTTTTTACCCAAGCACAATACGACCAGCTTATCCAGAATGGAAAAGATATGGGCGAATACAAAGATCATCACCCCGTAGTGCGGTTGTTTATCACCGGCACGGCCTGCACCTGGTTGCTGACAGAACTTTGCCCGGACGACCCCGATATCGCTTTTGGCTTATGCGATTTAGGGATGGGTTTCCCTGAAATCGGATATGTCAGCATCCAGGAAATAACAGATGCGCAAGGGCCATTCCAGCGGCTTGAACGTGACATGTATTTCGAAGGGCAATACCCGATAAGTGTTTACGCAGAAGCGGCGCGCGACATTGGGCAAATCACCCTTGATGAAAAATCCCTGAAACAGGCGGCTTACAAACCTTGAGCCCAAAACGCTTAGCCCGGCATCCGGGCTAAGCATCATCCATCCCAAACAGAAACCGCCGACGCCGTAACGATGATGTTATCGGCGCTGGTTTTCTACACCCCAAATTTTGCAAAGAGGTATGCATGCAAAAACACGTCGACGCCACGAATAACGATACAGATAAAACACCAAGCATCAATTTACCGCCAATCACCGTAGCCGAATTATTCGCAGGTGTAGGTGGCTTTCGCCTCGGCCTTGAGGGTTATGATGGCAAATCCGCCACAAGCGGTTACAAAAATAAACTGGATAGCCCGTACAAAACGATTTTCAGCAATCAATGGGAGCCGAGCAAGAACAAACAAATCGCCTCGGCCATATACCAAAAACGTTTCGGTAACGAGGGGCATTTGTGCAAGGATATTGCGACGCTGCGCATCGATGATATCCCCGACCATGATATGCTGGTCGGCGGGTTCCCTTGCCAGGACTTTTCCATCGCCAACCGCGTCAACGCCGGAGGGCTCAAAGGAAAAAAGGCGCACTCTGGTGGGAGATTCACCGGATAATCGCCGGTAAGAACCGAAGCGGCAAGCCCATCAAATACCTGTGCTTCGAAAACGTCGATCGGCTGCTGATTTTCCCGAGCCACGAAAAGGGCCGTGATTTCGCAAGCATATTGGCTTCGTTATCCGATTTGGGATATGCGGTTGAGTGGCGCATCATTAATGCCGCCGAATACGGTTTCCCGCAGAAAAGGAAGCGCGTGTTTATCCTCGCCTATCATAAATCGACGGAGATGTACCGGTCGTTGAAACGATGCCCTGACATGACGGATTGGATTGCCCGCGACGGTGTTCTAGCAAAAGCGTTCCCCGTTATCCCGAACGGCGCTGCAAATAATTTCTCCATTGATGGAAGCGCCAAAAATATCCGTTGGGATAAGCGCTACAAATTCGGCCATGCGAGGATGTTCGAAAAAATCGGCGTGATGATCGATCGGCAGGTGACGACGTTGAAAGTAGCCGTCGATTATAACGGGCCGTACACCTTATTGCACGACATCATGCTTGATGGGGCATTGGTGGATGAAAGCTTTTATATCGATGAAGCCGCCATCCCGAAATGGCAGCAGCTCAAAGGCGCGAGGCGTATCGAACGCAAACGGGGCGATGGCGGCAAAGGATATATGTACTGCATGGGTGCCGTGCCGTTCCCCGACCCGGCGGATAGGCCTGCACGGACAATTATCACGCATGAGGGCGGCACGTTCGCCTGCCGCATCAAGCATGCCATCGCCTGTAGTGGCCGTTTGCGCCGCTTGCATCCAATAGAACTCGAACGCCTCAACATGTTCCCCGACGGGCACACGGAGGGCGTGACAGACCCGCAGCGGGCATTTCTGATGGGCAATGCCTTGGTCGTCGGCGTCGTCGAACGCATAGGGCGATGTTTGGCTGCAGTAATCCGGTAACGTTTGGAGATAGCCTTAATCTTCGATTGTTCCGTTGTTGCCATTTCGCCTTTCCTGATGGATGAGCCAATGGTTGTGCATGAGATTACCGGAGCCGTTCGTTCCACCAACTATAATTTTCCTCTGCCCTGAAGGAGGGCATTCACTCGCCCATCCAAAATTCCAGCCGGTTCACTCACTTACCCTCCGGTCGGGCATCTCCTGCAACCATCAACTCAACAGGAAAGGCAAACAAATGGCACACATCAACGCAACGCAAATCAGGAACTTCAAAGGCTATCACCAGCACCGGGAATGCACCGAAATCGGTGACAAACTAACCTGCCGCTGGGTTTTCTATATCTGCGGGTTCAGCTTTTGCGACAACTACGCCTTCGTCTTGAAATTTGACGGCTCGGAGGAACTTGTCTCCATCGATGCGGAAGACCGCATCCTTATCAACGGCAGACGCTATGGCCGCAAGCATTGGAACCATTAGCAGGTTGCCCCCATCCATAACCAATCGACCATCAATCTATTACTTCCATAGAAAGGAATACAAATGCCTGAAGCAATCGAAACCCAACCAGCCGCCGAAGCCCCAAAGCTGAATGTCTATCAGATGGTAACGAATACCATTATCGAACAATTGGAGCAAGGCGTAATACCCTGGGAGAAATCCTGGGCCTCCACTGCATTAAACTATGCGATGGATTTGCCCTTGAACGGCACCACCGAGAAATACTATCGCGGCATCAACATCATCCTGCTTTGGTGTTCATCAATCAAGAACAAATTCCCGATCCAGGAATGGGCCGGTTTACGGCAATGGAACAAGGACGACGAACAGGTCCGCGCCGGTGAAAAAGGCACGATGATCGTTTATTACGATACCTTCCAAAAGGAAGAAGACGGGGAAGTGAAGAAAATCCCTTTCCTCAAATACTCCTATGTGTTCAACCGCTCCCAGCTGGAAAGCTTCGAACCTGCGGAGCAAGAAGCAAAGCCGCTAAAGAAAAAAACAAAGGGTACGAAGTTCGAACCAATCGCTGAAATCGATACGTTCCTGGAAAACACCAAAGCCGTCATTGAAAAATACGACGGCACTCCGTGCTACAATCCTGTATCCGATAAAATCCTGATGCCGTTCCCTGAAAACTTCCACGGCACGAAAACAGCAACAGCGACAGAAAACTATTATTCAACGCACCTACATGAACTTATCCACTGGTCCGGCAAGGAAGGCCGCTGCGACCGGAAATTCGGCAAGAAATTCGGCGATGAAAAATATGCAACCGAGGAGCTAGTCGCCGAGTTCGGCGCGGCGTTTCTTTGTACAGGGTTTGGCCTGCCAACCGTCGAGAAAGGCGACCATAGCGGCTACATCTCGCATTGGCTAAAGGTGCTTAAGGAAGATAGCCGGATTGTCGCGACGGCTGCTAATGAGGCATCGAAAGCGGTGGATTATTTAAATAATCTGATGCCTTAAATTAACAGATACCCTAAATAGCGTCTAAGTGGTGATTACAACTCCTTCGACATTTTAACTTTAGAATCCTGTTTCTCGAAATAGCCTAAAAGTTCAATTCGAATTATTCAAAAACTATCGTTACTTGTCACACTGAGAGAGCTGGCAATTGCTTAAGATATTGAATAAATCATCATTCAGGGATTTTGTTTATTGTCGCTTGTTGTTGTTTTTCCCTGCTGCTTACCATTATTGGCATAAAACGTAGCCATTTCCTCGATAAGAGAATCCATTGCATTGGCATATTGATTGTACGCCTTTTGCAATCTGGCTAGGAGTTGTTCACGAAACACTTCGTTTTTAATTGTTCTAATAATTCTGTTTTCAATTTTAGTTTTTTTATTGCCAGCCTCTGTCACCTTAAACATGATAAAGTCTTGGTCGCGATGCGCATCAATTGCTGTCCCTTTTTTAAGTTTAATTTCCAGTTTGTCTTTGCGTTCTTGAAGTACCAATAATTGCTCTAATTCAAATATTTCATCTTTCCTTTTTTTCAAATTGGCATGTACATCTTTACTGCCCTGGCTATTCAGGGTCTTTATTTCATGATAAAGGTCCTCATCTGCTGGAGAGCCTACTTTTATAAGAATCGGAATGATTTCGATACTTAGGAAAAACGCGCGTACGAGCCACACAGCCCACCAGACGTGTTTATCTTTATCCATTAAAATACCAAGTACCGTTAATCGCCCCAATAACCCATCCGCATCCATTTTTATCAACGATACACGTGCCCTTTCGGCTCTATGCTTTAATGTGTCCCGATTTATTTCACGCTTATGTTCATCTGAAATAAATTGCAAAGAATCTTGTTGGAACTTCTGATATTTGGTTATAGCAGCGGTTCCGCGTCCTCGTCTCCCAGTTCCGCCATCAACCTCATTTTCATATTTTGCATACTGGCTATCGATCTTAGCTTTTTGTTTGTCCCTAATTTCGTCAACCGATTTAATATCTGAAACCAGCACCCTGTCGAGGCTGTCTGTCCTTTTTTGTAAGATTTCCGTACGTTTTTGTTCAATTTCATCTTGAAAAAAACGCAATGTCAGTGGTTCAGCAATAGTAAAAGAGATAATTATAGCAAGCGTAATTCGGCCAAATACTCCAAATGTAAACTGGCCAGGTCGCGTGCTTGCAACAACGGCACGATCTATCGTAAAGATTCCCCATGACCATAACAAGGCGACAACAATTGACGCAAAAATATTTGATGTCATTAAAAAGACGCTGTATCCACCAGAAAATATAGCAAAGACCGTAGGGATTAAAACGCAAGTTCCATAAAGAACATATTTGGTGATTTCAGCTGTGGTGCATTGTTTTAGCGTTTCTATGTCTGCACCGGATGATTTTAACAGCATAAGCCGAATAAAGCTTATTTTTTTCATTATGATAAGTTAAGGTCATGTTTACTACTAAATTAGCTGTTAAATATGATATAACTATACTTTTTCGCATTATTATTAAAATAAATGTTATTTTCATGCGGTGAAAAGAATCACTGTAATCACCTAATCCTTAATTGCTTTGAAAAAACCATTAGACTGGATCGCGCTATCAGGCTTAATTTTATCAATTGGCGCCTTTGTCCAGGGATGGTTTTCTTATTTGATGCCAAGAGAGCAATTTCTCTTACTTATTAATGGTCATTACCTTTTTAGCATATCATTTTTTGTAATACTGTTATTGCTTGCGGTTTGGTTTATCGCCAGCGTAATTTTCAAGGTTGATCGACCAAAAAACAAACAAGAAGCTGCAGAAATATTAGAGATTTCGACAAAAACGGCGAGTTTATGTGTAATAGGTATAGACCAATGTATGAAATTACTCAATTCAGGCGACCTGGAAACGATCATTAAAAAATACCAGGAGAATATTAGGGCATATTTTGAAGACCTAAATTACTCGGTCCGAAATCGAATTGATTTAGTCGTAAATGAGAATGTTTTAATTGAAGTCCAGAACGCGATGCAATCACAGCAAGGTTACAGTGCCGTTATTCGCCGGATTTACAATCAACTCGCGGACCTTGGGAAGGTCGAGGAATTCGTCAAACGGCAGAGCATGGATGCTAATGATGAGATTAAGAAATACCTGTTAGAAGAGCTCAAGCAGCATGACATGGTTACCTATACCCAAAAATTGGCAAGGGATATCAATGAAAAAATCCAATCCTTTAAGCATAGGCGTAGAGGGAAATTATTTTTCTGGTTTAATCCTGAACTCAAACATTTGAAAGATGCTAATTATGAGAAACAGATTGCTATGGTAGCCGCATTACTTATTCCCGTATTCTTATTTGCCGCCAAAGCACATGCGAAGACTGCCGGTGGGCACACTGCGATGTCTTTGGCATCAATTATTGGGTTTTTCGATCACTCGGACTGGTCTGATTATCTCGACCACGGAAGTCAAATTCACGATCATGCTGACAACTTGCATACAGCAGCTTCAGGTGCGCACGATATGTTTCAAGATCATCTGCATGATACGATGCTTTCTGAAATAGGTGAAAATATAGTTTACGAATTAGGTGAAAATGTGTTGCTTATGATTCCCTATATTGGTGGGGTTTTTCTTGTTTTAAAAATTTTCCGTTACGCTCGTTTATTTGCCAAATGGGCAAATAGAGGCGAGGAACTTAGAAAAATGCGCGAGGAGATTGCTCGTGAACTCACTAGCTTTCTTGATAGTTGTCGAGATAAGGGTGTCGATGAGATTGAACTTTATTGTTACGATATGGTTAATGCTATCTTGAGTCACTTTCAAGAACTTCAAAAACTATCAAAACAACGGATGGAGTGGGCCGAAAGATATGTTTAAAACACCTAAAGGCATACTCGTAGAGCTATAATGCCATTCAAACCGATGGCTTAAACTATTTGTTTATCGGGTTCTCACGACGACGGCGAGGCGGCGAAGGCAGTAGACTTTAAAATAACATTAAAAGCTAAAAAATGAGGGGTCCCAATTGATTTTGGCACCCCTTTTTTCCAACAAACACGCGGCGAAATTTATCGTTACGATGTTTTGAAAACCTCAATATAATTTACGAGGGAATCGCTATCATCAAATATTTCATTGTATCGACCATCTACACAAGCGATAACCTTGATCGAATGTTCGCGAATCAGCGAATACAGCTTTAACAGGCGCAGGCCTTTAAGCGACACGGTATCCGTCGTGAAAATCAATCTAATCGTTTCTTCAGGTTCACAGGCATATCTGCATGAAACGAGATACGCGTAATTGAAAAACTGCCTTTCCCCGGATGGCCAGACAAAATCAAGATTACGCGCATGCCCCGCCGTGTCATAAAAGTCGTGTTGTTTGGTATCTGTTGCGGATGTATCAGTAGGATTTCCTTCCTTCATTTCATCGAATTTCAATTTAAAGTTCTGGTTCATAACCCTTGTCTGTTAAATTATCGTTCCTGGAATACTCTTTTGATATATTGTTCGATTTGTGATTAGTGTAACTATCCCGTTCCATTTGCTGCACCATATCCAGGTGCAGGTTGCGGCTACCTACCAGTTCCAAAGCCGATTGCCTGTCACCGATGCGTTCAGCGTATTCGAGCAAGGCTTCTTTGTCGTCCGTGTAAATCGTCGCTTTGTCGCGGCCACGGGATACCGAAACATAAAATTGTTTGGCATCGGTAGCTGGAAACGTTGCTGCCGGTTGCGAAATAAATACTTCGTCAACTGTTTTACCTTGCGAGGAATGCGAGGTCGTACAGTAATTATGGGCGATGTGCCCGAAATCTTTACCGAGCGTGTAGGTGGATTTACTGGCTTTGTTGATTAGGTTTATTTTACCGGATTTATCGACGCGAACAACTTCAAATGCGTCGCCGTTATTCAATCGCCTATCGTTTTCATCAAAGCCATTTTTAGTAATCCTGATTTTATCACCCTTGGATAAACCAATCTCTGAAGGTTTGTAAAGTTCAAAGGCATTCGCCTTTTCAAGCGGCAATGAAGTTGCCTTACCATCGGCGTTTACCAAACTAATACCTTTCTCCGAGCTTTCCTCAATTTCCCAGACGCTGCCGCGCTTGATGCCGGGAACATTTTGGCTGAATTGCACTACCATATTCTTCTCCAGGTTGCGCCAATCCGATTTCTGCGCTTCCGTCAGATTAAGGGGGCTAAGCCTTTTTGCCGTCAGTTCCCTTTTGCCGATCAGCCCGGTAGAGCGCAGTTTAACGCGGACTTTATCAGTAACATTTTCACCCTGTTGATTGGTTGGGGAGACAATCAATGCAGATTTCTTATTTTTAACTGCTTTGATGTAATCGCTCACCAATTCGTCATTCGGTTTTAAAGGGTCTATTGATTTGATGGAACCCATATCATCCAGCTTTACAAAAGCTGACTTGACTTGCCCGTTGGAAAGGTCTTTCACCGCATCGCGGTACTGAAAGTTTTTCTGGCGATGGATTTTGCTTATTTCGGCGGTTTTGATACCTGCAACAGTATTTAAAATACGTAGGGCATCGCCGCGCGATACGCTGCTATGCTGCCTGGTATCGCCGCCGAGGATAATACGGGCATTCTGCTGTTTGCCGAGCTCGAGTATGGCGACCATATCTTTGGTGCCAAGCAATCCGGCTTCATCTACCCAAAGGATTTGATTTTTTAAATCGGCCTGCATGTCTTTGTCGACGAGCAATTGGGCGACCGTCGTTGCCTCTTTAAAGCCTTCTGCGGCCAAGACGACCCGCGACGCACCGGAACTTGGTGCAACTACTGTAATGCGCTTACCGGCTTTCTCCATGAGTTTGGTAGCGAATGGCATCATGGTGGTTTTACCTGCGCCTGCAGCCCCACGAATGATGGACACCTGATGGCTGGTGGTCAGCACATGCGAAATTGCCGCATTCTGCTGGTCGTTCAATTTATGGAAGTGGGGAACATCCTGATACAGGGGCCTGAATTTCCCCTGGCCCTGACGGGCCAGTTGCACCATGTGTTTTTCTTCTGTCAATACCACATGAGTAGTACAAAAGGCGCGGCCTTTTTCCTCAACATGGATGATATTTTTATCGTTTTTAAATTTATCGGTGATGCTGTCGAGAGAGACGGTGCGCTCTCCGATACTATGGCGATAGGCGTTTTCCAGGAAACGCCTGTCGGGCATTACCGAGGCGCGTTCAAAGCAATGCTGCTTCGCATAACCGATACAATCATCCGCTTTGATTTTCGGTGGTGCCAAATCTTTTTTTGCATGTCGTACGGATTGCTCTTGTTCGCCCGGTCCGTAGCCGGTGAATTCCCTGATCTGTTTGCGCCAGCCTTGTTTGAGTTCATCCATGCCCATGCCTTTTTGTTTTTTGGATCGGGTGCGTGCGCCGAGTTCGCTTAAAGCCTTTGCGCCTGTAATGCCTTTTTCTTTCGCGAATTCGCCAATCTCGTTCGTTCGCTTGCTGAACAAGTCGATTACACCGCGCGGCACGCCTTCGATTTCAAAAGACTTTTTCGTGAGCCGGATTTGATAACCCAAATCAATTAGCTTATCCGAAAGCGTTTTGTGAAACCGCGCCTGGTAATACGGCATATCCCGATTAATATCGCGGAACTGCCCGGCCTTGATAACTTGTTCGTGTTCGTCCCATGTCGCATTAAAAACGAAGCAATGGCTGTGCAGGTGAGGGTCGGGGGCGGAGCCGTCTACCGGACGTGCAGTCTGATGGATGAATTCTGCCCACAGCAGTTCGCCGGTTTTCCTGTCTTCGAAAGTATTATTTTTTCTAACCCGGGTCATTGCATCAGCTTCGATGTCTTTCATCGTTTCTGCAACGCTTGCCTGGAATGCATCCATGATATGGCTGTCTTTGGAAAGTACATGGACAAGGCTGACGGATTTCGGGCAATGGAAATTAATATCATAGCCGACCGTCCGCTCTTCTTTTGTACGGGGTGTGAGCGGGCGAAGCGTTACCGGGTCGATGTTTTCGCAAAGCGCAAAAAAAGCATCTTTGCTTGCGGACCCGTCTACTCCGATACGCGCACCCAGCCGCCCCAGGAACCGGCCCTGCAGTTCCTGGTCGTTGAGATAGTAATCGGACTGTTGCAGCGCATCGACGAAATAAGATTTTGCGTGACCTGCTGACTTGCTTTGTATCATTCTTATCATGCGAATGATATTGGTATAGTTTAGGACCTGGACATGAATATTTCCCCAGCGGTTAATAACAATTAAATTAGTTAGTTTTATCGGGCTGTGCTACAAAATCCATCAAAGCAATGCCAGGAAAGCCGTTAACGCCGGTTAAATAAAAAGCATCAGACATCTTCCCTAAGCACAGCTTAGGCAGGTTTTAACGGGCCTCAGAAGTCGGTTCTTCATCAGTGAGATTATCGATGATTTGCTTTCGGAATTCCTCACTGGAAGGCCCGGCGTTGCCACGCATTTCGAAGCCGCGTGTTTCCTCCGGCCCGCGGCCATGGACAAATGATTCTACCATTTCCTCGTTGCATATCATTTCATCGATGGTGTCTAAAATGAAATGGTCGCCCCGGATGTAATCCGCTTTATACCCCAAAGCATAACAGAGGCTGCAAAAAATAATGAGTATGCCCAATTTCTGGACGCACAATGCCAGGATGATACCGATGGCTAAAAAGAAAGCCGGTTCAACTAGGATACAAATCTGCCGCCTGGTAACTTTCTTTCCTTTGATCTCGATATTGTTGAACATCGGATGTATGTCGCCGTCATAGGCACTGAATTTCGCAAAATCAAATGTGCCGGTTTCGCGTGCTATTTCTTTCTGGCGTTTAAAGCTCACATACAGCAGCCCAGCTAGAAAAAGATACCAGGTAATGTTTTTGAATATGATACTTATAGTGCTGCTATCGCCTGAATAAAAATGTGACGCTTTGTCGATGCCTATCGGTATAAAAAACAGGACGATGCTTAGGAAAATAACGGTTGTGAGTGAAAAATATCTTTCACCGAAGTTTTTCCTGACAAATACTTCCAATAACAGGCGTGGCCACGAGACGATAAACAGGAAGGCGATTAGGGATACATCTTTAGCAACTTCTTTTCTTTTGAATACGGTTTTGTAATACAGGTTTGTTTTTATCATGACTATTTTGGTTAAGGTTTCAAGTTATATGCGGTGCTGATTAAAAGTAGTTTTCTTATAATTCTTGCCGTCGAAAAGAGGATCGCCCTGCCGATGGATATAGCCTTCGACGGCATAATTATTTTTGGGGCCGCCGGTTTTCATACCGGCGAATTTTTCAGGTTTTACCAGTCGTTCATTAACGAGGCCGATTGTCTTGGACTGGGAAAAGGAATCGTTACCCATGGTTACCTGAAAAGATGGGTTAGTCTTGTCACTGTTGCCGATCAATTCAGATGCGTAATTATTGGTTTCGATATCAGCATTGGAATGAAAGATTTTCGTGGCCAAAGTCCCCAAAAAGCTTTTCACGCGGTAATCCGCTTTTTGCCCGCCCATTGCCGCATAATAATTGGGCAGGTTCTGGGTAATATAAACCGTTGAGATTTTGCTGCTCCGTGCAGTCGCCTGGAAATCGGCATCATGTTCATGCAAAAAATGCTGCGCCTCATCCGCCCATAAAAATACCGCCCGGGAGGATGATTTAACTTGCCGTTTTTCCATGGCTCGTTGCCAGATATATTTAAACAGGATTTGGCAATCACGGCCAACTTTGTGATATAGTTTCACAGGCAGGTTAATAAGGATGATCTTGCCCTTAAGGCAATCCTCCGGCACTACCGTTGAATCCCCCTTGCAAAAAAGCGAATAAACAGGATCGCGTAATAACCGGAACAGGAAACCCGCAAACGTAAAATCTATAATCGACCGGGTTTTCTCGCTTAGGTTTTTGAAGCCGTCGAAAAAGAATTGATCCAAAAAGCTCAATAGCCTTGCTTCGGGGACGGCTTCTAAAACCGTATTGTTTGGCGCTGGCTCATTGTCGACGGCTCGTTGTTTTGCAATGGGAAGGGAATCGTACCATTGGTCTATTTTTGATTTTATGTTGTCCCTTGCTTTGGTAAACGCCCTTTGAAATTCCTTGATCTCTGTTTGGTTGGATTGCAGCCCCTGACCTTTTTGAGGGATAGACTGCACGATATCATACATCTTTTGCACGGATAGGGTGCCATAGGCAATCCGGCAAAGGTCGATCACATTGAAGATCAGCATATCCAATGCGGTTTCCCAAAATGCATCGTCGCTTTTGCCAGTATCTTTTTCTTCGCTGGCACGGATAACTGTTTTTAAGACCTCAACAATGTTTTCGGTTATTGCTTCCTTACCGAATGCCTGGGATGATTCATATTGCAGGAAATTAAAACAGGCTGTGCCGCCAGGCTCGATGATGATCAAATCATTGCTCCTGCCTGCCAGTTTACAATACTCCTGCCAGGCTGATTTTTCATCAGGTTTAACAGTGAGGATAAGCCCGCCGAAATCATGGCGTAAATATTTTAATGCGATCATCCTGCCAGAACCGGATGTTTTGCCGGAACCTATCCCGCCAAAAATCTGCACTCCTTCAACGGCATGGCGTATCGTCCATGTTTGTTCGTTGTTATCGTCAAATTGGATAAGCGGATTATCTAAGTCGAATGCGTCCATGAATAAGGTTTAGGAGTCCTGATTTACAACAGGATAACCAAATCTAAATAACGCAACTGTTAAATGCAAGTAAATCAGATTTTAATTTCAAAGAGTTTTTGGAATGCCGGGGAATGTTCTGCTAGTATCTCAAAGGATACGATGGGAGACATGTCGGCGGCTATTTTGCCTTTTTCAAGTAATACTTCGCGGTATTTGATCAGTGCGATGGCCTGCAGGTCGATACCCGTGGGATGTTCAGGGATATAGATATGATCGCCTGCCATAACCTCCCTCAGCAATATCTCCGCGTAAACGGAATGTTCCAGTTTGGGTTCATACCCTAAAAATTTAGTAAGCCGTGCTTTGGCAGCCTCGCTTTGCTGGGGCAAGTATTCAAAATAGGTTTTGTATAATTCCCTGTCGTTGGTAATCCCGGTATGGTGCTTGATTACTTCATTGCGGATAGGCTTAAGGGCTATATCGGCTTGTTGCAGCAATTCTATTGCCGATATCTGATCGCTGCGGAAGCTTTGTAACAAGGCCCTTAAAAAAGGCTCATGGGGCAGGATAATCGAGTCAGCAGGAAGGAAGCCCAATATATCTTTGATCAATTCCTGTGCTGAGAATTTCAGCTCGGGAAATGTTTTAGCAGATAGTGCAATATCCGACCAGCTGATCGCTTCTCTGTGCGCCTCTTCTAACGCTTCTTTATACTTTTTGGCATTGCCATCGAAACAATTATCGATCAGGTTTTTATCGGTGTGGTCAAGTTCTTGCATAATTTTTCCGCCTCCCTTTCGGAATATAAATCCTGAGTACTATCTTAGAATAATAAACCTAAGAAATCAACCAAAACCTTATTAACATGGATAACAAAAATGATCATGAACCATTATTGCCACCGCAATTTTCGCACCTTGAAAATGACCTGCGTGAGGCCCAGGCACAATTAGATGACATCGATGCTTGGATGGAAGGCATCCCGAAAGACAAAGGGCTTAAACCTGATTACAATCTTACCGATTATAATCCACCGGGAACATCAAAACCCACACCTGACAGGGCAGGAATGGTCAAACAATTGGAAGACCGTAAAACGGTAATACGGCAGGGGTTCAATGAAAAGCTGGAGAAAAACCTTGTCAACACCGATCCGAAAACGGCTAAAAACGTCCGTGAAGCAGTTGAAATTAACCTGAGCGACAGCAAATTCAGGAAGATGGATCGGGGGCAAGTCAAAGAGCAACAAACAGGCACGAAAAGCCCGCAGTTGTCCGAAGACTTCATGAACAAAACACTAGCTAATTACCGGGTGGCTAAAGCCAATCCGGCACCTGCACAGGATGCATCAAAAAACGTCGATCCTAAAAACCTGCCTGCGTCTGATAGGTTTATGCAGTCTTTGAATTACACAAAAGAGTTAGATCAAGCGGACGCAAGCCCTGATAAAACACCCGACAAATCAGATGCACCGGTACCTGAAATGGACGACACAGATCTTGATAAGGATTAGGTTGATGAAAGAAAAAACTATTCCCGATCCGGTTCGATGTCTTTGTCGGCTGATTTATCAGGCGTGGCATCATCTTTCGTAAACCTGTCGTTTTTTAACCAGTCCGGGTAACGCGACTCCCTTTTAGTGATGTCAGCATCGCCTTTCTCGCTTTCGCCTTGCAGAAGTGTGGGCGGTTCTGTTTCTGGCGGTTTGTTGCCGTCTTTTTGTTCTTCGATGAAATCAAGCTTTGATTGTGTGTTATCTTTTAAGTCTTCTACTTTATTTCGTCGTTTGTAATATTCTTCATCGGACAGTTCGCGGGAAGGCTTATTGCCTTTTGACAATTCTAAATCCTGTTCCTTTTTGTATTGCTTATGCCCGGCATCAACACCCTGGATAAACGCACCGTATTTCTTTTGCCCATCGATAACAAACTGCAATGTGTCGCCATAATCCTGGCTGAGTTTATGACCGACATTAAAACCCTTTCGAAAATCATCTTTGTATTTTCCTGGTACAGGTTTCGGCTGCTCCCTTACTTTGTTAACGGTCTTTAAGATTTCGTATTCCTTTTTCCCGGCTTCAAGGCCTTTTTTTAAGTCTTTATCGGTGTTTTTTGCGGCAATGAGTTGTTCGAAAAATTGCGGGTTATTTTCAATCAAAGCTTTTGCATTGTGAAAACCATTTTTGAATTGGGGAGTGTAATCTTTTCGTGGGATACCCCTGTCAAATTCGTGGTGGTCACGAGCCATGCTCATGATTTTGACAAAATCATTGTTTTTATTTTGGTTGATGAGTTGATCCAGCAATCGTGGCTCATGGGTGCTTAACGCGTAGCCTATATTATAGGCGCGGGCGATTCTTTTTTCTTCTGTCGTTGCCATGCCTTAGAAGGTTTCGTATGAATTATCTTCCAGGTATTCATTGATGGAATCACTGTCGTACAGAATAAGTTTTTTTGTAGGCTGGGCGAAGCGGATCTTGCCTTCATCGCGCATTTTTTGCAGAGTAGTTTTACTGGTGATGCGCAACTTCGCCATTGCCTCTTCACCGGAGATCCATTTTTCTTGTTTGGGCTTATCCCGGG
Source organism: Mucilaginibacter psychrotolerans (assembly GCF_004519315.1). GTDB lineage: Bacteria > Bacteroidota > Bacteroidia > Sphingobacteriales > Sphingobacteriaceae > Mucilaginibacter > Mucilaginibacter psychrotolerans. The sequence continues at coordinate 75,783 of NZ_SOZE01000017.1, read as the reverse complement.
CTTTTAAACGCTCATATACTTTTTCAAGCAGTTCATAAAAAGCTTCTTCTTGCAGGCAGATTACTTCCATTGTGATATTGGTTGTAGGTAGACCAAATATATAAAATGGGAATGTTGGAAGCAATTCAATTAAAAATTATTTGTGCATTTGACGGAATAATTCTTAAGTGTTATTATTCGGTCAACTCATGAATTCGCTTAGATACTATTGGACTGGCTAACCTCTATTTGAAAAAGGCACAGATTTTAAGTTCCGTCAGCAAGGCTTATTTCGGGGCTTTATTCTAGAACAGCAAAGGCGGCTGTTAATTAAGTATTCCGAGCCTGGGGCTTAAAACCTTCATCGGCGCGAAAGCCATCACCTATTTTGGGCCATAAAAGAAAAACACAGCAATGATGTATTTGAAGGCTTTTTTGATTTTTTTTTAGTGACTGGTAATAAAAAAACTCAAGCAGCAAACACATCACAGCTTTATTATTAACTCAACCTCACTTGCCGTGGAAGCACGCGAGCAGATGCTCGCAAGGAGCAATAGACTTATTTTTCTTTTTTTGGACAACGATACGAGCCGATAGGAACTACGTATACAATAGCGTTGGCGTAAAGCCTCATGACTGTCAAACGGCAAGCATTGAGGAGTTTTTATAAAAGCTTTAAGGATTGAGTGTATACAGATTGCAATTCAGTTAAAAAGGGAAAGATTAATGAAAACCTTTCCCTAACATCACTTTGCTCCGGGCTAATGGAACATCAATTTGCCTGTAGTGTTAACACCGTTTGGGTTAGACGGTACATTAAAGAGCGAGAACTTCTTTGTTATTGCATTTAGTTTATCGGCATGCCCAAAAAATACTATAGCGTAGTACTCTAATTCGTTTTCTTGCTTATTAATAGTTTGTGATAACTGATTTTCCGCGGATGTGCCTATCATAGTATCAACGAAGTCATTATAAACTATACCTTCGGCAATTGCTGCATTTCTTGCAGTTCTGATTTGGTTACCATTATCCGCTTTTAAAACGATAAACGGAAATTTTGAAATTGCTGGATGTTCAGTGCCGGTACCATCTTTGTATACCAAAAACTGTACATCGCTAACATCTTTAACCAGCGATATTAAACCCGCTGATATATGCCCTAAAGCATTCAGTAATTTAGGTAGCTCGATTTTTTTATTTAATACCGCTACAAATTTGCAATCATTATCCGTATAGTTATTCATGCTGTTGCCTTTTTAAAAGTGATTAAATAATGGCAGGCATATAACTACCTGCCATCTGAAAAATTACATGCCCAACGCCATCTCTGATTCATTAATTTCTACTACAGGTTGTATAGCCGGCAATTTACTTAAATGATCAAATACAGCGCTAATAGCATTGTGCAAGCCCCAAATTTCTATTAAAGGAGTTTCGCCGGGTTTTAAGTTATCCTTAAAAGCAAGCCTTGCATAAGGCGCGTTAGCCCAATTATCACCTCTTTGCCCACGGTGATGCCAATCGTGGCAAACCAAATCGCCGGGCAAGACGAACAGACGAATTGGTAGGTGTATTACAAGCATTATCAGCCACCATTTAATCCATAATATCAATTTGTAAACAAAAGGCTTATTGTGAGTTTGAGGTGCGCGGGTCCCGCAGGCTCTTCCAACAGTAATTTTAAGCGACCTATTATATAAATCTTTAACACTACGGTTGAGGTCTAATTTGCCATCGCTTTCAACTTCGGTTAACCAAAAATGTTCGCTTAGAAACTGTGCTATGGCGGCTATGTGGTAAAGATAGAAAAGCGGGAACACCCAAACCCAAAACACCGTCCAGAATGAGGTGTAGTGTGCTAAAACCAGCAATAGCGATATAACAATAGATTGAACCAATACTCTTAACGGCGTTGCATCTGTAATAGTTGCTTTAATACGCGCCCAAAGAAACAAGAGGTGCAAAGGAGAAATGGGAACTATAATATTAAAGAAAAAAATAGCCCACAAAACTCTTTTACGCATGCCAGCCTTAAAACCTAACATCCATAAAAACGCCATGTCAGGGTCAAGAATTGATGCCATAATTTTCACCGTGTGGTGAGCGATGTGGTCGTCAATGTATTGTTTAAAACCCTGTAGAAATAACATGCTTGAATTTATTTCGCCGAGCATGTTATTTCTACGAGGGTACTTTTTCATTATACGACCTGTGAAGAAATCTTTGTGAACCAAAAAATGATTGATAACCGTGCTTAACTTTCGTGTGCCACTTACGGTTAACAAAAAACCTATGGGCATGAAGCCATACAAGCTATTTGTTTGAGTCAGGCAAGTTACAACCATGCCAACAATGATGCAGGCATAAGCTGTAAAAAGGTGAGACAGGTTTGTACGTACGATCAACGGTTTTTGACCCGGCAGCGCAATGCCCGTTAACCATGTTAAAAGAAATTGTATGCATGCTGGGAGAATAGCCATTTCTCCTCTTATATCACTGACGACCGCCGGCACGCCGAAGCCTAAAAATGTAGTTTTCATTGTAATTATTTAAGTGCGTTAAACATTTAGTACACTAATTCAATTACCTAACTACCAGTAAAATCAATACTTTTGCGATACGACCCGCCAAGTAATTAATTTTACTGGTATTAGGCTATCCATACCGTTAAGGCGGTCTATTTGGGTAGCCTTTTTTGTTTTCAAATGGAAATATAAATTGACCGCAGGGATTTACTGAGGTAATCTGTAAAGTCGTATAGAGCTTAACAATTACTCGCTGGAGATTGCCCCCATGGACCAAGACGATAATGGTACTTCGTACCAACATATTATTACAAGAACAAATAATCCTTTTAATGACCATACCGTAAGAGAATATCTCGCAGTGGCAAGCCAAGAAAAAGCAGAGGGGTACAAGGATGCAATTAGAGAGATGGTTCGTAAAATTGAGAATACTATGTTTGAATTTGACCATGAACGCTTCTGTTACAACGGTCACTCTACACATATTACTTATAGAAAACTTACAGAGCTTCATGATAATTCAATTAAAATTTTAGCTATACTTGCTGATTTAGAAATTGTTGAAAGTAAGACCTTAAACAATTTGATACCTCTACAACAAAAATAACTCTCAACTTTTTTTTATCACTCTGTTTGTTTGAACTGTTCAAACATCTAATTACATTTCATATCTTATAGCAATTTTTTAAAACCACCTAAAACTGTTCACAATGCAAATGAAGACCGCTTCGTACATCGTTTTCTACGAAACATTGTATGATTATTGTATTAAAAAATATTTCAAAGTAAATTCTTTTAAGACTGCCAAAAAGCACTACTCTGAAAAATTGTGGTCGGATAAAACACCTGAAGGGAAATATCTATTCACTTATCTATTTGAGGGAGATAACAATGGTAAGCAGAGAACGTATTTTCACAGGATCTATACTTCTGCGAAAAACATCGTCGGAGACATCACCGTTGATGATAAATCCCTTTATAAAGCTTATAAAGAATTAGGGTTAATATCGCCGGAAGAAAAGCCAGGTAAAACGCTTGAGTTTAGTTTTAAGGTTACGAAGTCTTTGAATGAAGTATTTCACAAACTTAATGCAGCTAAAATTGAAAGCACGTTGCAAGAACTTCAATTTAAAGTCCTTCAAATTCCCAAGCCTAAACCAGGCTCTGCCCAATCGGTAGTTAGCGTAGAAAATAAAGATGAAGTATACAATGAAAACGTAAATAATACGGCATCTACTGATAGTGAAAAGCAAGTAGAGCAAACGATAAAAAGCTTTTTATCAGGAATATCTGTTAAACAATTTAAGGCTGCTTGGAATCTTTTAACGCCAACATTTCAAAAAAGAGTTTGGCAAAATGATTATAATAAATTTGAAACGGGTTATATAAATAACAATGGTATAAGAAAAGTTCATGTCTTTCATATTAATCCGGATTCTGATGTGTCGATTGACTGTCACGTCCATTATGAAGACGAAGTTGTTGTCTATACTTCAAATGAGTTAAATGCCATTGCATTAAGCACAGTTACTGATCTCGAAGATTTATCAAAACAGGTTACCAAGCTAAATGATAGGATAACTAAATATGGTGGAAAAAACTTTGAAAATTTAGAGATTTACAAATTATTTGAACCAACAGCCGCAGAGTATATTTGGTACAAATGTTCTTTGGATATAGGTAATATTGGGGATGTTTTTCATGTAGATAGAGTAAAAGTTGTAAAGCGTTTGATGTTTTTTACCGTCCATAAACACGAAGATAAATGGTTAATAGATAGTATCAGAGAAATGAAAACCTATTCACTACGATAAAAGAGATTGCAAAGCTGTAATTTTAGATCATTACAACCCAAAGTATTATTACCACATAACACCAGATTGCCAATCTTGCAAAAAGCAATGGAAAACGCTTTCGCTAATGGTATAAGTAAATTTTGGGTGCTTGCACCCAACAAGGGATATAGAAATTATATCACATTTTATTTTGGAGGCGGATACCTTTTCATATCTTTAAGGTAAGCAAAGCAAGCGAAGAATTCGTTAACAGTGCGTTAACAAGCAAAACGGCCTATTAGAATTATCGTTGTAATTGATTGAAAATCAGAATTTAATTTGTGAGTTTCAGAATTACAGCGATGGGTTTCAAACCCATCGCTATCAGCTATAATATTCTAACGAGCCTACTTACGCAAACTTCGCTTCCTTGGTTAAGGCCGAAGGTTCAAGGTCTAAATCGTGAGCGAAAAGCTCTTTTATCTTCTGAACAATCTCTGTACGATTTACGGTTGAAGCATCGCGGCGGCATTTAAGATAATGTTCGCGTGCAATTTTTTCGGCCAGGTCGCCAATGGTTTTTACTTTAAGTTCTTTGCCAAAGCGGCCTGCAAGCCTTAAGCCCGCAATAGAAATTACCAGGCCAACAAATGCTACGGTAGAGTTGACGAAGAATAAGCCAAACGATGCAACCAACAAAAGCGCAAAGCTCCAGGTGATCCATGGTTTTGGGTGCAGCAGGTTCATATGGAAGCCCATCTCCGCCTCAATATCCGCAACCACCTCGATGCGGTTATCCCGCGGGAAAAGTTCGCAAAGCTTGGTTTGAGGTTTCACCAGGTATTTTTCAGTCGGGTTTCTGGCGTTAATAGCACTCCGCAGTTTGTAAAATGCCTGCTGTGTGGTGCAGCTATCCGCCTGCGCATGTTTAACTTTTGCTACCACAACATCACACAAAGCACCGAAGTTTTTTGTGTCTTTCAAATCGTCATTACCAAAGGTAATATTAAACGACTTTTCTATCTTAACCAATACATCACTGATGTCCTCAGGATCAACATTGTTTAAATTGTACGCCGAAGGGGTGGCGGTTTTTATGTTCAGTTTCAATACGATATAACTAAATTAAACCTTTTTCTGTTGCGTTAATTGCACGCAATTAAACCAATAATTTCCAAATTCGCAAAATTGAATTCAAAAAATTATTTACTTAAGTACATTGATTTTTCTTTGTACAGGTGCCTAAAGTACGGATCCTGCAGATTTGGTATAAACCTGATGGCTTCGCCGGTTGATTTCATCTCGGGGCCAAGCTCCTTGTTTACCTCCGGGAATTTGTCGAAAGAGAATATAGGTTCTTTGATGGCATAGCCCCAAAGCTTGCGCTCTATGGTAAAATCTTTCAGTTTGTTTACGCCCAACATCACTTTGGCGGCTATGTTGATGTACGGTACATCGTAGGCTTTGGCAATGAAAGGTACCGTACGCGATGCGCGCGGGTTGGCTTCTATCACATAAACTTTATCATTCTTAACCGCAAATTGTATGTTGAGCAAGCCGCGTACATTTAAGGCACGTGCTATTTTGGCGGTGTATTCTTCCATTTGGCTGATGACGCTATCGCTCAGATCGAACGGTGGCAGCACAGCAAACGAATCGCCTGAGTGGATACCGGCAGGTTCTATATGCTCCATCATCCCAATGATGTGTACATCTTCGCCATCGTGTATGGAGTCTGATTCTGTTTCGGCTGCGCGATCCAGGAAGTGGTCAATCAATACACGGTTGCCCGGGAGATTCTTTAGCAGGTTCACTACTGCTTTTTCCAGGTCTTCATCGTTTATGACGATGCTCATACCCTGCCCCCCAAGTACGTAACTTGGGCGAACCAGTACCGGGTAACCCACTTCGTGCGCTACAACCAATGCTTCTTCGGCACTTTCTGCCACACCATATTTAGGGTAAGGGATGTCCAGTTCTTTCAGCAGATCAGAGAAACGGCCACGGTCTTCGGCAATATCCATATTATCGAAAGAAGTACCGATGATCTTGATGCCATGCTCATGCAACTTCTCGGCCATCTTCAATGCGGTTTGTCCGCCGAGTTGTACGATAACGCCTACGGGTTTCTCCAGTTCAATGATCTCCCGTACATGCTCCCAGTAAACCGGCTCGAAGTATAGCTTATCGGCCATGTTAAAGTCGGTAGAAACAGTCTCGGGGTTACAGTTGATCATGATGGCCTCAAAGCCGCTTTCTTTGGCGGCAAGCAAACCATGCACGCAGCTGTAATCGAACTCTATACCCTGGCCAATACGGTTAGGGCCTGAGCCTAGTACGATCACCTTCTTTTTATCTGAGACGATGGATTCGTTCTCTCCCTCGTAAGTGGAGTAGTAATAAGGCGTTTTGGCGGCAAATTCTGCTGCGCAGGTATCTACCATTTTGTAAACGCGGCGAATGTTTAATGCCTGGCGGCGTTGGTAAACATCCTCTTCGGTAACGTTGCCCAATATGTAGGCTATCTGCGTATCCGAGAAGCCTTTTTGTTTAAGCGTGAAGAAGAAGTCTTCTGGGATGTTGTTTAGCGAATAGCGGCGAAGCTCGTTCTCCATATTCACCACTTCCTGTATCTGGTTCAAAAACCAGCGGTCGATCTTAGTGGCTTTGCGGATAGATTCCACCGGTACGCCCAGGCTCATTGCATCGTAAATATGGAAGAGCCTGTCCCAGCTTGGTTTTTCCAGGCTGTGCATAATCTCTTCCAGGTTGCGGCTTTGGCGACCATCGGCACCAAGGCCGGCGCGGCCAATTTCTAAACTCTGGCAAGCTTTCTGCAAAGCTTCAATAAAGCTGCGGCCAATGCCCATAACCTCGCCTACCGATTTCATGGTTAAACCAAGCTCGCGGTTAGCACCTTTAAATTTATCGAAGTTCCAGCGAGGGATTTTTACAATAACGTAATCCAGCGTTGGCTCAAAGTATGCAGAAGTGGTTTTGGTAATCTGGTTCTCTATCTCATCCAGGTTGTAACCTATGGCCAGCTTTGCAGCAATTTTGGCAATTGGGTAGCCGGTTGCTTTTGATGCCAGTGCCGATGAGCGAGAAACGCGTGGGTTGATCTCGATAGCAATGATGTCTTCATTGGCAGGGTTAACCGAGAATTGTACGTTACAGCCGCCCGCGAAGTTACCGATGGCGCGCATCATTTTGATGGCCTGGTTGCGCATCTCCTGGTAGCAGCGGTCGCTCAGGGTCATGGCCGGGGCCACGGTTATCGAGTCGCCTGTGTGGATACCCATCGGGTCGAAGTTTTCGATAGAACAGATGATGATAACGTTGTCGTTACTATCGCGCAGCAATTCCAGCTCATATTCTTTCCAGCCTAACACAGCCTGCTCTACCAATACCTCGTGGGTTGGCGATGCCTGCAGGCCGCGGCTAAGTGCCGCATCAAAATCTTCTTTTTTATGTACGAAACCTGCGCCTTTACCCCCCAGCGTATAGCTTGGGCGTATTACCAGCGGGAAACCTATGCTCTGTGCAGCTTCTTTTCCTTCAAGAAACGAATTGGCGATTTTTGAGGGAGCCACGCCAACGCCAATATCCACCATCAACTGGCGGAAGGCTTCGCGGTTTTCGGTTTTCTCTATAGCGGCAATATCAACGCCTACTATTTTTACGCCGTATTTTTTCCATATGCCGCGTTCATCAGCCTCAATACAAAGGTTAAGTGCGGTTTGGCCGCCCATAGTAGGCAGTACGGCATCAATTTTCTGCTCGTTGAGTATTTTCTCGATGCTTTCGCAGGTGAGGGGCAGCAGGTAAACGTTATCGCCAATAACCTTATCCGTCATGATGGTGGCGGGGTTGCTGTTGATGATGGTTACGGTGATGCCTTCGTCTTTAAGCGAAAGGGCAGCTTGCGAGCCGGCGTAGTCAAATTCGCATGCCTGGCCAATAATAATAGGACCGGAGCCGATGATCAGGATGGATTTGATGGAGGTGTCTTTGGGCATAGGGCTTTTTTTAATTAAAAAGTTCTAAGTAAGAAGTCAAAGTATATCAATGTATGATAACGAATTTTCCTATGCACTGAAGGCGAAAATCCCGACCTCAGTGTCGGGGTGCAAAGATAGTAATTTACGGGTATTTGAAATTTTAATTTTTAAATTTAATATTAGATGCCGAAATGGGCTGTAACTTATCAAACTAATGCCGTAATTTTAGCTGGTAGTACCAGTATTAACCCATTCAGCTAATCCCCAATTACCGTGAAGAAATTTATACTCATCGCCATAGCTTTCGCATTTGTATCTGCGGGCTGCGGCACCGTGCAATCCATCATTAAATCCAGCTTCCCTTATACGGCTACATTGGTTATACCTGCATCGTCGGCCACGGGCACCACGTTGACTGCCATGAGCGAGGGCACTAGCTTCGACCAGAACTTTGCCGTTAAGGGCAATAACGGCAGCCGGGTAAGCGATGTGCATATCGTATCGGCAAAAATGACGGCCACCATCCCTTCTGATTTTAACATTGGCAACCTGGTTTCCGCCAAAATATATATGGCCAAGGCAAACGGCGAGAGCGAAGTGCTGGTAGCCTCGCGTACGGATATTGGGCCAAACAGCGGGCCCAGCATTGTGCTGGATATTGATAACACTCATTTTTTAGATGAGCTGGTGCGCGAGAAAAACGTGCGCATACGAATGGTTTACCAGCTGCGCAACAAAATAAACATTGATGCCAGCTTGCGCGTCGTATTGGGCATAAGTGCTGACCCGGCCAAATAAGCCCATTAGCCTATTGCAATTTAAAATTTACCGGCACCGCGTAGCTTACACGTACCGGCCTGCCAAACCGGGTTCCTGGTATCCATTTGGGCGATTCCCTGATCACCCTAACGGCTTCCTCGTCGAGGCTCTTGCTAACAGATCGTAGTACTTTAATTTCAGTAACAGAGCCATCCTTTTCTAATACAAACTGAAGTATCACAATACCTTCAATATCATGCGCCCTTGCGTCATTAGGGTATATGATGTGATCACGGATGTACCTGCTGAAAGCAGCGTAGCCCCCCTCGAATTGGGGCGAGGTCATTCGGGCACCAGAATAGGTGGTAGTGAGGCTGCTGCTGTCTGTAGCCGATCCAGAAAGCAGTTCGTTGTTTTTATATGTCTCGATGAAGGTGAGCTTTAATGTTTTGTCCTCGCCCTTCCACGCACCTTCCCTCAATCCGTTATTTACAGGGCCCTGCTCTTTAATATATGAAAACTTTTCGTCGAAACCCCGGTAATAGCCTTTACTCTCGGCAACCTGAACCTTGCCGACAGAATCCAGATTATCAATGATCAGGTAATTATCTTTAAAATGATTATTGCCGCGCACAACGCTATCCGGATATTTGATCATACGATACAACTTGCCGTTGGGATAATAGTCGTAAGCACTGCCTACCGGCACACCGCCGTCGTAAGTATAGCTGCCCTGGCGGTTGCCGTTGGGGTAAAAAGTTAAGCATGGTCCCTTAAATCTGGGAGGATTAATTGCGGATGATGTCCCGGTCAGTTTCTTTTTTCCGTTTTTATAGTATTCGGAAACTTTATATAAAGCAGAACCAGAATCAGGCGCATTGATCACCCGCGTATATTCGGCGCTATCAACGTTATTGACGTAACTGCCATTGTTTTTCAGATAAAAAACGTTAATCTGTTGGCCACAGCAAGCAGTTGCCCACAACACCATCAGGGTGAAAAGGAAGGGTTTCATTGAAATAAAGCAGCGGTTTTTAAGCCGCTAATTTATTTAATTAATTTGTTATTCGTATCAGGAAAAACAAGAATTGGCTCGTATTTGCGCGCTTCTTCTGCTTCCATGTAAGCGTAGCTCATTACAATAATAATATCGCCGACTTGTGCCAGCCGGGCAGTTGCGCCATTAAGGCATACCGTGCCGCTGCCGCGTTCGCCTCTTATTACATAGGTTTCAAAGCGGGCACCGTTGTTATTATTAACAATCTGCACCTTTTCGTTAGGGATAATATTGGCCGCCTCGATAAGGTCTTCATCAATGGTAATACTGCCTACGTAGTTCAGTTCGGCCTGTGTTACCTTAACGCGGTGAAGTTTCGATTTTAAAATCTCGATAATCATAATTGATGGTCATCTCTCCATAATCCTACCACTTAATTATATAGAAAGCGTAGTGGCGTTTAAAATGACCGTGCAAAGATACGAGTAATTTTAGTCGATGGTCAATAGCCAATGGTCCATGGATTGTAAAACGTAAGCTGTGCCAAAACGACAGTCTCCCACATGGTCTATTGACCATCTACTCAAACTATCACCACATTGTCTATTAGCCTGGTTTTGCCAACGCGCGCTGCCGCCAGGGCTACTATGCTCGTAGATTGCTCGTTGGCAGGCAACAGGGTTTTGCCATCGGCAATCTCTATGTATTCGGGCTCAACGCCGGGCTCGCTTTGCAGCATCGCCATGGCATCCTGCTCCAATTGGAAAACGTTTTTAATATTGAAGTTGTTCTTGAGCCAGTTCAGCGTTTTGGATAGGATAAGCGCGTGCTGCCTGTCGACCGGGGTGAGGTGTATATTGCGCGAGCTCATGGCCAGGCCGTCCGTTTCGCGCTCTATGGCGCACATCACCAATTGTACAGAGATGCCCAACATCTCTACCATTTTGCTTACTACCATAAATTGTTGGTAATCTTTTTGCCCCAGGTACAATGTGGTTGGCTTTATAATATCCAGCAGTTTATACACTACTTGCATTACCCCCTGGTAATGCCCCGGGCGAAATTCGCCCTCGAGCAAAAACTCCAGTTGCCCTATGTTTAAATGCCAATGCTCATTACCATCATACATCTCTGTTACCGGCGGGTTAAACAAAATATCGCAGCCTGCGGCCTCTAATTTTGCAATGTCTGCGTCTATAGGGCGGGGGTAATCTTCCAGGTCCCTGGCATTGGTAAACTGAGTTGGGTTTACAAAAATGCTGCAAACAACTACATCATTGCCGGCTTTTGCCTGCGCTATAAGCGATAGGTGGCCCTGGTGCAACGCGCCCATAGTAGGGACAAAACCAATGGTTTTGCCGCCTGATGCAGTCAGATGCTGCTGAATTTCGCTTCGGGTTGTGAATATCTTCAATGCCGGTTTTTATTGGGGAAATTTGGCAAAGGTGTACAATTGCTTAAAAATTACCAAATAGGCTTGCATTATTGGTTGCCGATTGATATTATAATGCTTATATTTGCGGACTCAAATTTTTTGACCGCTTTACATTTTAAATTCTGAATTAGTGATGGGTAAATCTAAGCTTTTGTTCATAACTCATGAAATGTCTCCCTTCCTTGAACTCACAAAAATTGCCGAAATAACACGCCAGCTGCCACAAGCTATGCAGGAGAAAGGTTACGAAATCCGTATCCTGATGCCGCGTTTCGGGAATATCAATGAGCGCAGGAACCGTTTGCATGAAGTTATCAGGCTATCAGGCATGAATATCATTATCGACGATAATGACAACCCGCTTATCATCAAAGTGGCATCTATCCCTGCAGCACGTATGCAGGTGTATTTTTTAGATAACGAAGAGTACTTTCAGCGCAAGCATGTATTCGCCGATAAAGACGGCAAGTTTTATGCCGACAACGACGAGCGGATGATTTTCTTTTGCAAAGGCGCATTAGAAACTGTTAAAAAGCTAGGCTGGGCTCCCGATGTAATCCACTGCCACGGCTGGATGAGTGCCCTGGTGCCTGCTTACCTCAAAACCACATACAAAGACGACCCAACCTTTAAGCACTCTAAAGTGGTTTACTCTATTTACGAAAATGAGTTTGCTGAGAAAATGAGTGCCGATTTTGCGCGCAAGGCGGTAATGGGCGATATGACGGAAGAACATACAGAAGTTTACAAAGCAGGCACCAATACCGCCATGTATACAGGTGCTATACAATACAGCGATGGGATTGTACTGGCCAGCGAGAACATAGACGGGGATGTGTTAAATAATGTTAAAAACAGCAATAAATCGGTAATGGATTACGTTTCCACTGCAGATTACGAAAATTATTACAATTTTTACGACGAAATCACCACAGATGAATTGGTGCATGTTGCATAAGCTTTAAAACTAAATATGAAATTTTCCAAATTAGGCTTATTAACCCTGTTAATAAGTCTTTTTATTTTGAACAGTTGTAAACACCAGGACGGGATAGGTTTAGGAGTTGATGGTACTAATCAGCTTAACGGTACCATATTTGCCGACACCAATATCGTAACCACCACCGTTGCCGAAGATAGCGTGGTTACCTCGGGTCTCGGCAGAACCCCTCTTTCTTATTTTAAGGACCCCGAATTTGGGGTAACAGAATCCAACATTGCTGCTGGGCTGACCCTGCCAGACGGTACCGCTTACACGCTGCCCGATGGCGTGATAAATATCGACTCTGCCGTACTGGTATTGCCTTATTCGGCAAGCGGTTTTTATGGCGACTCGCTTACTTCCAAATTCAAGATAGATGTTCATCAACTGAACGAAAAGTACGTGGCGACCACTTACTATAACAACAAGCAATGGGACTACAAGCCCGCTTTGTTGGGAAGTAAAACGTTCACGGCCCGGTCGCACGATACGCTTAAAATCACCGATATTGTTACTGGTGCTGCGGATACGTTAAAGAAAGTATCTCCGCAAGTGCGTATCCCAATCAGCGAGGATTTCCTGAGGACTTATTTCTTCGGGGCACCGTCTGCCAATCGTGCATCTACATTGGCTTTTCAGAATGGTATCAAAGGCTTATACATCACTTTGGATAAAGCCGGAACCACCGGCCCTGGCGGTAACCTGATGTTCGCCATGGACTCTAGCAGGATAGACATCTACATGAAGACCCAGGCAAGTGCCAGCCTCACTATCGATACCACAATGATATCGTTGCCGGTGCCCACCAGTACACACATGGCTTCTATTAAGCATACTTACAGCACTAAAGTACAGGCAGCGTTAGCCAATACTTCTACCGATGGCCTGGTTTATCTGCAGGGCCTTGTCGGCTTAAGAGCTAAGGTTAGCTTCCCGGATATAAAAAATACCTTTGCATCACTTGGTAACAATGTGATCATTAACCGGGCCGAAGTAGTGGTTAAAGTAGCACCAGGCACAACAGTTCCCTATGCAGCTATACAAAGGCTTACCATGTACCAGCTTGATATTGCAAAGCAAAGGGTACGCCTGCAGGATGCTGCAACAAGCGACCCGCGTGGCGTTAATGGTGCATCATACTTTGGCGGCTATTACAATAAAGCAACTGCCGAATACCACTTCCTTGTTACCGCGTATGTGCAGGATTTGATCAACGGCAAAACGGTTGATTACGGCACATATATAGCACCGGTAGACCCCACTTCTTCTACCTCAATCAGCATTTCGCCAGATGCCCAGTATGCAGAACGTTCTATTGTGGGCGGCAAAAATTCTCCATACCGCATCAAGTTGAATATTATCTACACCAAGATAAATCAATAACCCGACACAACATAAACGGCAAAACCGATGTTTATTAGTGAATAAGCATCGGTTTTGCTGCTTTAAGACTATTTTTGCAGCCAAAACATTCTAAATCTTGATTATTTATGTGCGGCATTGTTGGCTATATTGGTTTCCGGGATGCATATCCCATTGTTATAAAGGGTTTACACAGACTAGAGTACCGCGGCTATGACAGTGCCGGAATTGCGCTGGCGGATAAGGGCCTGAAGGTTTACAAAAAGGCCGGCAAAGTAAGCGACCTCGAGAACTTTGTGAAAGACGTAAACCTGGCCGGAACGGCTGGCATGGGCCACACCCGCTGGGCTACCCACGGCGCGCCAAGCGACCGCAACTCGCATCCCCACTCATCCGGAGATCGCAAACTCACCATCATCCATAACGGCATCATCGAAAATTATTCGGTACTGAAGGAAGCTTTATCTGCAAAAGGGCACACCTTCAAAAGCGATACCGATACCGAAGTGCTGATACACCTCGTAGAGGATATCCAAAAAACTACAGGGCTCGATTTGCAGGAATCTGTTCGCCTGGCCCTGAACCGTGTGGTAGGCGCATACGCCATCGTGATCATGAGCGCCGATAATCCCGACGAGCTGATTGCCGCCCGTAAAGGCAGCCCCATGGTAATTGGCGTTGGCAGAGGTGAGTACTTTATTGCATCAGATGCTACGCCGATTGTAGAGTACACCAAGAATGTAATTTACCTTAACGATAACGAGATTGCTTACGTTAAGCGCGATGGCCTGCTGATCAAGAATATCGACAACACCATCCAAACCCCCTACATACAAGAACTTTCATTAAAGCTGGAGATGCTGGAAAAAGGCGGCTACGACCACTTTATGATGAAAGAGATATACGAGCAACCGCGCTCTATCCGCGATTGCCTACGTGGCCGTATTTACCCCAACAAAGGGTTGGTGCAATTGGGCGGCATAAAAGAGTATGTAGAAAAGCTAAAGAATATTGATCGCATCATCATCGTAGCTTGCGGTACATCGTGGCATGCAGGGCTGGTTGGTGAGTATTTAATAGAGGAGTATGCCCGGGTGCCTGTTGAAGTTGAATACGCTTCAGAGTTCAGATACCGTAATCCAATAATTACATCAAAAGATCTGGTTATAGCCATATCCCAATCCGGCGAAACCGCCGATACGATGGCGGCTATTGAATTGGCTAAGGAGCGGGGGGCCACCATATTCGGTATATGCAACGTAGTGGGTGCATCAATCCCTCGGCTTACCCATGCAGGTGTTTATACCCACGCCGGCCCGGAGATTGGCGTGGCATCTACCAAAGCGTTTACGGCCCAAGTAACAGTGCTTACGTTGATTGCTTTTTACATTGCGCAACAAAGGGGCACCATTACACAAAGCAAACTTATTGAATACCTTACCGAGCTAGACGAAATCCCTGATCTTGTTGCCCGCACGTTGAAAACCAACGATCAGGTGAAAATAATTGCCGAACGCTTTAAAGATTCGCCAAAT
The DNA here is from genome assembly GCF_004519315.1 of Mucilaginibacter psychrotolerans. Lineage (GTDB taxonomy): Bacteria > Bacteroidota > Bacteroidia > Sphingobacteriales > Sphingobacteriaceae > Mucilaginibacter > Mucilaginibacter psychrotolerans. Next base: position 60,433 of record NZ_SOZE01000017.1, on the reverse strand, counting down.
TGCCTGTTCCTGGGCCGTGGCAGTTCGTTCCCGGTTGCGCTGGAAGGAGCCTTGAAGTTAAAAGAAATATCGTACATACACGCCGAGGGTTACCCTGCAGCCGAAATGAAACACGGCCCTATCGCGTTAATTGACGCTGATATGCCGGTGATATTCATTGCTACCAAAAACTCATCGTATGAAAAGGTGGTGAGCAATATACAGGAAGTAAAGGCCCGGGGCGGCCACGTTATTGCCATTGTATCTGAAGGCGACACCGACGTTAAGGAAATGGCCGAATACGTAATAGAAATACCACAAACGGGCGAAACCTTCGTGCCTTTGCTGGCAACCATACCCTTGCAGCTTTTGGCATACCACATAGCGGTTTTGCGCGGCTGTAATGTAGATCAACCCCGCAACCTAGCAAAATCGGTAACGGTGGAATAGGGTTCCAATATCATCAGGATTATAACTGCCTGGCACTGCTTTACGGCAGACGTTGCCTATATTAGTAAGCAACAACGGTGGTGAGTGGCGCCTTGAATATTGTATGGGTAAAATAAGATTTCTGTTAGCCTTATCTGTAATTACCGCTCATTGCGGCCCAATTTTGGGGCTAGAGCTGTTAAGCGCCGAGGCCGTACAGGCCTTTTTCGTAATATCCGGTTTCTATATGGCTTTGGTTTTGAACGAGAAGTATATCGGCGCAAACTGGTCGTATAAGCTTTTTATTACAAATCGCTATTTACGGGTGGCACCTGTTTATTGGGCGGTGTTAGTGCTCACGATATTGTTCTCTTTTGTAGTTGGTGTGTATCGAAATTGGATTATGTGGCCCATTTTAAGCAGCTACCAGATGGTAAATCCGGGGTTCGTATCTTTTGGGTATCTTATACTCACTAATATCTTCATTTTTGGGCAGGATTTGGTAGTACTGTTAGGCATTGATCCTGCTAGCGGTGAACTATTTTTCACTACGAATTTCTGGAATACCAATCCCCCTCTTTATTCTTTTCTTTTTTTACCCCAAGCCTGGACGCTAGGCCTCGAATTGTCCTTTTATCTTATCGCGCCATTCCTATTAAGGAAAGGCTTTGTCAGGGTAGTCCTTTTCATGACCATATCCGTAGCGGTCAGACTTCTCGTATTCTTCTATTTTGGCTTGCGCAACGATCCCTGGAGTTACCGTTTTTTCCCATCAGAACTATTTTTCTTTCTGCTTGGTTACTTTTCGTATCGTATTTATTTGTTCATAAAAAACAAAAGCACCCCGCGTTATATCAACCTGGCCTTGCTTTATTTGCTTTTGGCTTTTACCGTTACTTTTTCTTTTCTTCCGTGAACAAATATCCACTTCCTTCAATTTTCGTTAAAGATTATCTGCTACCACATGCTGTTGGTGGTTGCGCTACCCTTTATTTTTAAAGAATTAAAGAACAATAAATCCGACGCGATGATTGGCGAATTATCGTACCCCATGTACATATCGCATATTTTGGTTTCAATGTCATGTAGGCTTACTACAAACCAATTCCTAAACTCGGGCTGGGTGATAGCCGGGTTAACAATCCTTTTATCGTGCGTATTATTAAAATTTATCGCTATGCCGGTGGAGAAATACCGGCAACATCGGCTTTCAAAAGCCTGATTAATTTATAATTTTAACAATGTTGATGCTGGTATTCTTCGTGGCTAAATATAAGATTGCGACATTGTCAAATAACTTTTTTAGCGTTAAAAACATCAAACACAATCAGGTATAGAGTAAATCAATATTTATCTTATTTTTGCATAGTTTATATCTATGCCCCAGAATGACGATTACGCAATTAGAATACATTATAGCCGTTGACACCTACCGTAGCTTTGTGGGTGCTGCCGAAAAATGCTTTGTTACCCAGCCCACGCTAAGTATGCAGGTGCAGAAACTGGAGGACACACTCGGCGTGAAACTCTTTGATCGCAGCAAGCAGCCTGTTGTGCCTACAGAAATTGGATCCGAAATTATAGCCCAGGCACGTGTGTTGCTGGCCGAAAGCGAAAAGATAAAGGAAATCATCAGCGACAGGCAAAAGGAACTCTCCGGCGAGCTTAAAGTGGGCATCATACCCACGGTTGCGCCATACATACTGCCCAAGATTATTCAGGGTTTTATTGAAAAGCACCCGGCAGTAAAACTCATCGTATGGGAGCAAACTACCGAGCAAATTATACAACAACTGAAATTGGGCACGCTGGATTGCGGTATTCTTTCTACCCCGCTGCACGAAAGCTCGTTGATAGAAGTGCCCGTTTTTTATGAAAACTTTGTGGCTTACGTATCAAAAAACAGCAACCTATCTAAAAAGAAGAACATTGTGCCCGACGATATTGATATGGAAGAAATTTGGGTGCTTAACGAGGGACACTGCATGCGCGAGCAGGTGCTGAATATTTGCCAGCGCCGCAAAGCCACCAAAGGCTACCAGCACTTTGAATACAATACCGGTAGCGTAGAAACCCTAAAGCGCATGGTGGATATGAATAACGGCGCCACCATTTTACCAGAGCTTGCGCTTGCCGACTTAAACGAAAAACAACTGGACAAGGTGCGCTACTTTAAAAGCCCCGAGCCAGCCCGCGAGGTAAGCATAGTAATGCACCGCAACTTTTTAAAGCGCCGCATGATAGAAGCCCTTAAAAACGAAATACTGGATTTTGTGCCCAAGCGCTTGCGTAGCAAAAAGAAGAAAGAGATAATGGATATATAACAAAAACAGCGATGGCCCAAGGCGCATCGCTGTTTCTGTTATTATAATGAAGCTAAAGTCCTTTTACTTTTGCCTGAACCAAACCTGTATCGGTGCGCCCGAAAACTCGAAATGCTCGCGCAGCTGGTTTTCGATGAAACGGTAATATGGTTCTTTTACATATTGCGGCAGGTTGCAGAAAAACGCAAACATTGGCGATTGCCCCGCTATTTGAGTGATGTATTTAATTTTTACGTACTTGCCTTTTAAAGATGGCGGCGGATAGTTCTCGATGATTGGCAACATCACCTCGTTTAGTTTGGAGGTTGGTATTTTGCGGGCGCGGTTGGCGTAAACCTGGTTGGCCACATCGATTACTTTTAATACACGCTGCTTCTCGGTTACCGATGTAAATACAATAGGTACATCAGTAAAAGGCGCTATTTTCTGTTTGATTTGGTCTTCAAAAACTTTAATGGTTTTGTTGTTCTTCTCAATCAAATCCCATTTATTTACTACAATAACAACGCCTTTTTTATTCTTCTCGGCCAGGTGGAAAAGGTTCACATCCTGTGATTCCAATCCCTCCACGGCATCTATCATCAGGATAACCACATCGGCCTCTTCCAACGCCTTAATGGTGCGCATTACCGAGTAAAACTCGATATTCTCTTTTACCTTGGTTTTTTTGCGCATCCCGGCCGTGTCTATCAGCATAAAATCGTGGCCGTACTGGTTGTAATGGATGTGGATACTATCGCGGGTGGTACCGGCGATAGGAGTAACAATGTTACGGTCCTGGCCAATTAAAGCGTTGATGATAGAAGACTTGCCCACGTTAGGGCGGCCAACAATGGCGTATTTAGGGCGTTCGTTCTCATCGAACGGTACGTCTTCGAAATGTTTTACCACTTCATCCAGCAGTTCGCCCGTGCCGCTGCCGGTCATAGATGATAAGGTGTAAATTTCACCGAGACCCAGGCTATAAAACTCCGTAGCATCGGCTAGTTGCGCATTGTTATCCAACTTATTTACCACCACAAAAACAGGTTTTTTGCCTTTGCGCAGTATGTTGGCTATCTCATCGTCCAGATCGGTAATGCCGGTGGTAACATCTACCATGAAAAGGATAACAGAAGCTTCTTCAATGGCAATAAGCACCTGCTCGCGAATGGCCACTTCAAAAAGCTCGTCGGAATTGGCCACATAGCCACCAGTATCTATCACGGTGAACTTTTGGTCGGTCCATTCGCTTACGCCGTAATGCCTGTCGCGGGTTACGCCGCTAAAATCGTCTACAATAGCTTTACGGCTCTCGGTTAAACGGTTGTATAAGGTGGATTTGCCAACGTTTGGCCTGCCTACAATAGCTACTATATTACTCATGGTGTATTAGAATCAAGAATTAAGAGCCAAGAATCAAGACGATATAAAAATCGTATTTCTTCTCCTAATTCTGCATTATTATAAAATTTTCTTCTTGAATCTTGACGCTTACATCTTGATTCTGTTTTACTATTCGTACCCGAATTTTTTCAGGTAGTTCTTTTTGCTGCGCCAGTCGGGGATAACTTTTACGAACATTTCCAGGAATATCTTCTTCTGGAAAAACTCTTCCATATCCCGGCGGGCGTAAGTGCCTACTATTTTCAGCATTTCGCCCTTGTTGCCAATCACAATATTCTTTTGCGAATCGCGCTCTACAATGATCTCTGCACTAATGCGGTGCAGTTTCTCGCCCTCTACAAAGGCGGTAACAATCACTTCCGCGCTGTATGGGATTTCTTTTTTGTATTGTTTCAATAGCTGCGCCCTTATCATTTCCGATGCAAAGAAACGGTCGTTACGGTCTGTAAGGGCATCCTTTTCGTAATAGGCCGGATGCTCAGGCAGTTCGTCCAGTATCAGGTCCATTATCGCCTGTATGTTGTGGCCATGCAAGGCAGATATAGCGAATACCGCTTTAGGGTTAAGCTTTTCCTGCCAGTAATCAACCTTTTCTTTTACTTCTGTTTCGTCGCTTTGGTCTATCTTGTTTACCACTACTATAAGCGGAGCGGTAGAGCCTTCCAGTTTCTTTAATACATCCTGCTCGTTGAATTCTTCGTGGATATCAGTAACCAGCAAAATCAGGTCGGCATCTACAATAGAGCCATCTACCTGGTGCATCATACTTTCGTGCAATGCGTAGTGCGGTTTGATGATGCCTGGGGTATCGGAGAATACGATTTGGTAATCATCCGTGTTCACTATGCCCAAAATACGGTGACGCGTAGTTTGCGCTTTTGGGGTGATGATGGACATTTTTTCGCCCACCAGGGCGTTCATAAGGGTTGACTTACCCGCGTTGGGCTTACCAATTATACTTACAAAACCTGCCTTATGTGCCATAGAAAAATAATTAAAATATTATTTGGACTGCAAAGAAACGAATTATATCTTTGCAGTCCAATTAAAACGGAGAGCAAAATTGCTTTTTGACAATTGGAAGCAACTTTCCGGGTTATGGCGGAATGCAATATATACCAAATACAGTGCGGGATGGAGCAGTTGGTAGCTCGTCGGGCTCATAACCCGAAGGTCGTAGGTTCGAGTCCTGCTCCCGCTACCGAATCGGACAAGCTTGAAAAATCAAGTTTTGTCCGATTTTTTTTTGCAGTTAACTTGCTGTTTATCAGGTAAATCAGATATGCTGCTTCATTCACCCGAGCGGTTCGATAAGCACTTCCGTCAAAACTCAATTTTTCAGGATATATCGAACCAATGATATTACGTTTAGTAGTTGTATCTGCTTCCAAATACGTTGCATTCAGGCGTGAAAGCGTATTTAAAGCCTTGTCAACACAGCCGTCTATATCATATGCCGGCTTGCTGAAGCCGGTCAATTTGCCTTCCAGGATAAGCAGCTTTTTCTCGCATTCCATTTTGATGGTTTTATAATCCCCGCTGTCTATAGCATCATCAAGCAATAATTTACGTGCTTTAGCAAGCCGGTTATTCTCAGCTTCAATCTGCGAAAGGAGTTCTTTCCGTCCGTTTGATTGTGACCCTGACTGCTGGCTGAAGATATCCTTGATAACCATCCGGTATAATTCTGCAACCCCTGGCTTAGGAATAAATCGTTGCAGTTCGCCGACAAAGCTATTATTAGCCTCCTCGGCCTTATATCTTGTTCCACATGAAGAGATGCAATGGTAATAATAATAGTAGCTGTGGCGGCCCTTAGATGCGCTGCCTGTAAGTTGCTTTCCACACTTTGGGCAAAGCAGATAACCCCGTAATGGTAAACTGTCATCAGTTGTCATCTTAACTAATTGAATGCGCTTCTTACCATCTAAAATTTCCTGAACATTATAAAACAATGCTTCAGATACTATAGCCTCATGCTGCCCCTGAACCAAATGCCTTGGTTCATCCCTATATTCTGGCACGACAATTTTCCCGCAGTAAACGGGATTTTTGATAAGCGTATAGAAATTACTTTTGCTGACCATAAAGCCGCGCCTGTTCAGTTCCTGCCTTACATCATCAATGCACAACATACCTTTGCCGATCTCTTCAAATGCCCATTTAACTAATGCGGCTTGCGGTTCGCGTGGTACAATTGTTTTCATACCGGCGTCAGTTGTGCGGTTTACGTATCCGTAAGGCCCTGTTGTCAGGTACCTGCCTTCTTTCCTCGCCCTGCGCATCCCGTAAAAGGTATTCAATGCCCTTCTATCATTCTCAACCTCCGGCGCGGCAAGGTAAAAGGCCAGCATCATTTTATTTTCCGGGATAGTAAGGTCAAGTGGCTGTTCGACTGCTTGGGGGTCAATAGCCATTTTACGAAGTATGTTAATCATCTGATAGGCGTCCCCTGCATTACGGCTGAACCTATCCCACTTTGTGAAAAGTAACAGATCCGCACCTTTTCCTTTTTCCTTCTTATATTTATTCAGCATTTCAGTCCACGCCGGGCGGTTGAAGGTCTTTGCTGAAAAGTCCTCGTAAATTACCTTGCCTACCGAGATGTTTTGAATGCCACAATATTTGCGGAGTACTTCTTCCTGGCTCCTGATTGAATAGCCTTTGTCTGCCTGTTCGTCTGTACTTACCCTAACATATAAATCTGCCTTTTTCATAATAATAGCTTTAGTGTCCTGCGCTCGAAGAATTGTCTTTAATGTATTGATTTACAGTTAATTTACCTAAAAAATACAAGAAATCCAAAATTTTTTCAGCTTCTTTTTCACTAACATGTAACCCATTTTCACTTAAAACTCTCACTGCCTGAGCAGGCGTAACGTTCCTTTTTATATTATCCGAATCCCTTGCAGCCATAAGGCTGCAAATGTTTTAAAATCGATGCCCGCTGTTTGACAAGCATTTCGGTACTACCGAACAATAAACTTTGATTTTTACCTTTTCATAGTGGTAGCCCTATACTATTTGGGGCAGGGCTTAATTTGTGGATGCAGTACAAGCAAGAATAGGTAATCAGTGTTGATTTCATTATCAGTTAAACTAATAATTTATAAGCCTAGTTATAGGAATTGATTTTTTTTCAGCCAGACTTCGCTTGTTTTCCGCAGGTGTAACGAGGTACGAGTTACTCCTGCTCCGGCAGCGAGGCTGGCGGCGAATGAATATAGCGTGCATACGCGTGATGTAATGAGCCGCTTGCCGCAGCTGCAATTTCCGAAGAAGGTTAACAACTACAAGGTATTCGTCAGCAGATACTTTTGATAGACCTGTTCAACCACGAACATCAGGTTTTTTATATAAGGATATAGTGCTGTCGCAGCATCATCATCTAACTCATACCCGTCTTTATATCTCACATTGATATACGCATGTTTTAACACGGTAAAAAGTTTCAAATTATACTGATCAGTCAGATCAAAAATAGCTGCAATATCATTCGTAAACATCCGGGTGACATCCAGCAAAGTATCAAGGTTATGTAAGTTGGTCGTATAACCGTTTACGACCCTAATAATTGCAATCAAAAAGCATTCGGCGGCTTGCTGTAAAGAGAAAAGGGCAGCTTTCTTTGACCCGATAGTCAGGTAATACTCCACACCTTTTAAAAAGTCTTTGCCCTGCTCCATCCACCTCTGCCAGATTATCAATTCTTTTTCCCGTACGCTGTGACTCAATACGGTTACGGAAGGTAAAAGCAACTCGCCTGAGAGGTAGATAATGGGGCATTTTAAGGCATTGCTAAAAAACAAATTGTCCCCACTTGTTCTATTCAATCTTAAAGACCGATGTACCAATGCGGTAACAGATGTGATTTGACGGCAACTATCTTGAATTGTACTTGCTATACATTGTAATTGCCTTAGCTCGATATCATCGACTAAAACTAAGAGATAGATATTTCCGGGAGATACTGGTGGCTAACCTAAATAAATAATAGCCTGAACGGAAGAAACTTTTTCCTTAATTTTTGCTACAATTTTGGTGATCGTCTCTTGCAGAGGGCTCCCGATAGTGGAATCTAACTTATAAAGAGCAACGTTAGGACTTCCAATTAAACTATCAGCACTTTGCTCAATTGAAGCTTGATGAGCAATTAAAGATGTATTTGCAAATCGCTGGTTAACGTTCCAGGATGCGCCATATAGCCTTTGCAAATTTTCATACACCCTGATCAGATCTACCGGTGTAATAGCCTCATTTGTCGCCCTGGCAGACAATCCGAATTCAAGCCATTCGTACAACATGCCCTGATACGCAGAAAGGTCATAATCTTGATAAATCTGTTTAAAGACAAATAGTGGATCGGTAGGTTCTTTAAAATTTAGGTCAAGCCTGTCCTTTAGTAAATAAGCTGCTTCGAGCAGGCATACATTAAGCTTGTAGAAATATAGTAATTCTGAAGGGCTACCTTTATCGCCCTTAAAGTAGTGCTCTTCTAATACGCAACTACGCCACTTCTGCAAACGTTCAAGGTGACCGGGCAGGCTGTCATCACTAAAAAAGTCTTTAATCACCAGAAGGGGGTTGCTTATCTCAGCTGGCTTTAGATTGAGGATGGCATTGCCTTGGTTTTCTTTGCTCTCCATGACTACGAGATTAAACAGGCCAGTATTAACCTGTCAATCAAAGTACGTGCACAGTCTGAACGTACCGAACCAATTTACTTTGTATTTTACAATGGCACTGTTGTTTTGTACATTTATAGCTTAAGAAGTTATTTAAACTATATGGATAAGTTTAGCGCACTAAATGGATTGATAACGAATGCAGAACATGATGCCGAAGCATTTTATGGAAAAGGCAACAAAGCTGCGGGTACCCGGCTACGAAAAGCCATGCAGAAAATTAAAGTTGCAGCGACTGAAATCCGGAAAGAAGTAACCGATAAGAAAAAGGCGTAGCAGTAAAATACAATTGACATTACGGTAAAACCCTTCCAACAATTACTTATTAATTATACATTTGATTTATGGCAGAAACAACTTTACATATTGGCAGAAAAATAAGCCGCATTCGCGAACTACGTGGCCTGAAGCAGGAAGCCCTGGCCGCTGAATTGGGCATTAGCCAACAAGCTATATCCAAAATTGAGCAGAGTGCTGAGGTGGAAGATAGTGCGTTAGAAAAGATTGCCAAAGTGCTTGGAGTATCTGCTGAAGCTATAAAAAACTATAGCGACGAAGCGGTTATTTATAACATTCAAAATAATTATGAGGGTTCAAATAATCACGGCGCTAACATCGGTCACCAGTTTAATTTCAATCCAATAGAAAAACTCGTTGAATTATTCGAAGAGAATAAAAAGTTATACGAACGTTTACTTGCCAGCGAACGTGAAAAAATAGAACTTTTGAAAAAGGATAATTAATAAAAGAGACTATTTATCTTTTTCTTCCTTTAGAGGTCTGGTTGTATGCTGAGAGAGCTTCTGTAGCTTCAACAAATCCCCTTGCCCAATCAGGCATTACTTCAGCTTTGTGCAGCGTTATTCCATTTGCAATACTTAAGAGTTGCTCCGGCTGCGTTTCAACTGACGGATTGTTGTTGAATCCAGACAGGAGCATCACCCGGTCAAATTGGTTCGCTATTTTAAGCAAATTTTTAGGGCCTTCTTCAAAATTAATCTTGATACTTCCTGTATCAATAAAATGCCCTTTTTGTTTTACCCGTAAATCCACCCTGTCTATCGATGCGGACAAATCAGGCAGCAACATGTAAATCAATCGTGTTTCATATCCTGCATTTTTGAACAAGTCAACACTTTCCAGCAAAAAATCACTACGCAGGTTTGTTTCAACGGTCAAGTGCAACATTGTTCCAATAGCTTTTTGTTGAAAATTGATATACACTCTGGTCAATGCAGATTCAAGTGCATCATCAGTTATATCAGGATATTGCTTTTCTATCTTAGATTTTTGGATATCTGGGTCGAAGATCAATGCGCCAGGACGGGAGAACAATGCGGAGAAAGTACTTTTTCCAGCTCCGTTCGGCCCTGCTAAAACCGTAAAAAATGGCATGAACTATCGTTTCTTTATAATATTCCCCGACCCGGTATGTAAATCATACTTTACCGTTTCCTGAGTGCCGTCTTTATAGCGATGAACAAATGTATTTGGAGTTCCCGCAGGGTAAGAAATATACAATCCGTTGTCCAGCGCGTTATTTACTACCTGTTGCGCAGGCGAAGCCAGATAATCCGAAAACTGCGCGGGGGCCATTTCGAAGACATCGGGATGACTGAGATCATCCATCAGCTTGTAAAGTTCACTAGCCTTATTAATGCCATATTTGAGGGCTTCCCATTCCTCTAATGGCAGGAACACGCCGCGAGGCCTTTTCCCATTATCAAGTATTACTTCCATATAAGTGTTTTCAGATAATAATCAAATATAACCATTCCTGTTTAAGTTGTCATTCATAAACCGGTTCGAAAGATTCTTTTAATAGCCCCAGTGCCTTTTTTTGCTCCCTGACTTTTCCGACACGGATCGTATCAACTAAAGCTAGCATATCATAAAGCCTTTCATCAGCCTGTGCGGCTTTCACCTGGTTAGGATAAAGCGGGGTTATCAACTGGCCTTTAACTTTTCCGTTAGGACTTGCCCAAACGTACTGCTCGTCCGCCACAAAGAATTCTTTTAATATGGGAGCGCTATGAGCGGTGGGTATTCCCTTTACCACTTGTCCGGGTTCAGCAGGAAAAACAAACGTTAAGCCATGCTCAATAAAATTATACAAGGCAGTTTTAAATACTACCCGCTTATCAGGACTGATCAATTTAGCGATCATCGAACGGTTTAAAGATTCGCTGATCTCCGAATTACTGATATATAGGCTTGCAGCAAGGTCTTTGCTCAACCAGTTTTTATCTGAACAAATGATCTTTAACAAAACCACTATATCATGTGGCCTCATCCCCTTGTGCGTTTTCATACCCAAATTTACCAAATATTCTTCAATTCGCAAATTGCGAATTATTGTGGCCGCTATATCATGTATTCGTTTCATCTCCTGTTCGTCCTTGCTTTTCGTTGCTTGTGCCTGTTCCTGCCATGAATAGCTTCATCATCTATATCATCGGCTATCTCAATACCGGGATAACTTTGTAATTCAGTATCATCATAACTATTGCTGTCAGTATCAATAGAACTATATTCCTCCATCGCTTTATAACCGCCTGCTGACTGGTCGCTTTGGTCTCCAGGTTCGTTATCCGTTGTAGGGCCTGTTGCTGGCTGTCTTTCATTTCCCTGAGGAATTTCGTATTGGCTGTCGCGTTGAGCTGCATCTGTTCGAGCATTTGAATCAGTAACGCCCGCTCTTCGTCCACTTGTGGATTGTTCTTCTCCTGGCTTTCCCGTACCTGTTGTATATGCTCCGTACTTTGCTTTTGTGCGATGGTTTGCAAGGCTAATTGCCTTGCTGTCTCTGTCTTGCTCATAGTCAATAAATTTGATCAGCTCTGCCCATTTAAACCGGTTACCTAACGCTTGCCCTTTGATCTTAAAGTCATTGATAAAATAAGTTATCCCGCTTATCCTGCCGGTCCTGGCCTGGTTAAAGAGAAGCGATATCCCTGCTTGCTCGCTGCGGCTGATAAATTCCTGTAAGGTGGGTTTTCTCTCGTAGATGATCGGCTCAAGCAAAGCCTGTAAAAGGCTTTTGTCAGAAGGGATACCGGTACGGACAGTTTTTTCAATCTCGTTCTTAGTCAGTGACCTTCGGGTTACGCGGTTATACTGCCCTGTTGTTCTGTTGCTGTAAAGTTCGGCTGTTATGTCGTTACCCGGCTCGCGGGTTACATTGTCCTGCTGCTGCTTTGTTCCGCTGTTATCCTGCGCTAATGATATTAGGTTATATTGTTCTTCCAAATTTCTCAATACCGAAAGGCTTTTACGGTAATTATTGCTGTCTAATACCACACTGCCGTCATACCTGATACGGTTGACCAGTAAGTGAACATGTGGGTGGCCTGCATCATGGTGCCGGACGATCAGGTACTGGTTATCATCATACCCCATGGCTTTCATATAGTCAAAAGCAATGTCCAGTAAATTCCCATTGGTCAGGTTCAAAGGTTTCTCGTCATTAGAAAAATTGAGGCTGGTGTGCCAGACGTATTTGCCCAACGCCGGCCGCAGTTGCCTGATCAGTTCTACCTCTTTCCTAATATCTCCCGGCGTTAGGGAAAAGAAGCTCGTAGCTAATAACTCGGCCCGTTGCTTCCTATCCGGATGGTTCAGCTTTTTTAGATTATAAGCTAACGCACCCATAAAGTTTGATCCGAACTTTTCAATCGCGATCATCTAATAAATGTTGAATGATCGTTTGCTGCTGGGCAAACAGCGCATTTAGTACCTGTATCAATCCTACCGCCAGTTTGCCGGAGTTTACCTGCCTGGTCAGTTGGTTGAGGTTGACGCCGATGCGGTTGAGTTCAGCGTATAACTGAACCGTAATTTTCGGAGGCAAGGCTTTAGGGTAGTTGCCCGAGAAAAGACGCTTCCTGACCAACACCGAAATATGCTGGCTGCACATGATGCTGAATTGTTCCAGTTGCTTCAATTCGCCTTCCGTCAGGCGAACCACCAGCACTTTTGATAGCTTCTGTTCTTTCTCTTTTTTTGGCCGGGCCATTTTGCTCGTTTTGATTCGTAAGCAAAACTGCGGGTTAGAAAAATGGATTTATGACAAGCATTTCGGTAGTACAGAAACATTAATATGTTGCGAATAAAATTTGCCCATACTTCCCCATTGTTTTATGTGTCTGCGGAACGAAGTGAGGTAGCAATCATGAGCATAGCGAACCCGAAGGCAAGTCGTTTTGGTATAACCAAAACATAACTTGCTTTAACAGTGCTTGCCAATGTTGTGGAGAAAACGATTTGTCAATTACATGTTTTCGTTAATCTCTTTTGCCGTAATCTATCGATCGGCTCAACAACCGCTTTGTTTAACAGGTAAGCCGCTATAATGGATAAAACTATGATTGAAAACGGGTTGTTAAATATGCCTACCGCCAGAGCACCGCAAATTTTAGCAATTAGTAAATGAACTATGTATACGGGGTAGGACAACTCCCCAATTTTAAAATCAAACTTATTTTTTTTTGAAATTATAAACAAAACAGGGGTGCTAAAAATGATACAACCTATGTATAAGATATCTTTTAAATGAAAGTGAAAAATCTGTAAGGAAGATTGTGGCAATATGGGATATATCATAGTTAACCCGATGACAGTTGCTAAAGTAAGCAAGCCTGCGATTTTCGGGATCTTCATGGTATTTAAAGTTTGATAAATGCGATAAGAGATACAGCCAAAAAGAAAAAAAGTGAGCTCGGACGGGAAAAAACGATACGTCCAAGGGTCATTTCGTAAAGCCAATAAATAATAAATGATTATCCGGACAGCAAGCGATAATAATATTATAATGCAGACAAATCTTACTCTCTTTCGTAATAGAAATGGTGCTATAAGATAAAATGTCATTTCCAACGCTAGTGACCATCCCTGCGGTATAAACAAAAAATTATAAAGTTTTGGCGATGTGTTCCAGAAGTTATCTGTAAAAAAAAGCTTTCCGGTATCAGAATTTATTCCTAAAAACATGACCAAGTCCTGCCCCCAAATAAAAATATTTGTAAATACCAGGAAAATGGAAGACAGCTTGTCGGGCCCCGCATATGCATATTCATCAAGTATAGGATATGAGGAATCGGAAGAGTTATGGCCAATTATGACGACTACCACCAGAGTTAAGACGAGGACCACCAAATAAACCGGATATAACCTGAGCAGGCGGTTGGTGATGAAGAGCTTGAATGAACTGTTGGGGCCTATATACTTTTCATTCAAAATCAAAGACATATAAAACCCTGATATAATGAAAAATGATTGTACAGCTAAAGAGCCACCTATAAGCTCAAACCCAAGTATCGGTCCAACATGTGAAGCAATTACGGAAAGCGCAAGTAACAATCTAAGTCGTCCCATATGATGTTATATTTTTACAAATGAATAAGCTACCACCAAAGCTGATTTTTACCTTTCATCGTAAAGATCCTTTCTTCTTTTCCACCAGTTTTACACCTAAGCCAGTAAAGGGCATTTTTCGGGGCATTCTGAAAATCTAAAAAATAGCCTTTTGCTGTTTGAGTACCTAACGATATCCACGAATTGTCCCAGTAAAAAAGTTCATAATCGCTTCCAATTATAATGCAGTTAGTGTCGTTCCTCGGACAAAAACGGATCATAGACAGCTGTTGTGCTTTACCCAGGTCTAGACCGATCCAACCATTACTGAAATGAGCGTTTTCGTAGTAGGTGTCCATATTATTGTCGAATGCTTTATCGATTCCACGATCCCAGCTACCTTCAGTACCGATATAAGAACCTGTAAGAGGCTTTTTGCCATTTATCCCGAAAAACTGGACTTCAGCGATATTATCAGCTTCAAACTGATTTCCCGGCGGCGCAACGTAGCGCAGGTACCTGAATTTTTGATTAGGTGCGATTTTGATCTCGTTCATATAAAACGGGAAATTTTCTATCTGATAAAGAAGTGTTGGGTTTTTAAAATCTGCGGTAGCTGAACCTTCGAACCTCCCGCCTTTTAACGCCTCGGTATGGTAGGCGGTATAAGAATATAGTGGTGCTTTGCGAAGTAAATGCATATTGTCAGGCCCGCCAGGCGCTTTTTTTAATTCGTGAATAATATTTAGCGAATCGAGATAAAAAGGAGAGCCGGTCGGAATAACAATCCCGTTTTTATAGACGGCAGGCAAGTACATCACATAGTTCCCGACTTTATCAAAAATAGCTTTATCACCGTCAATTTTACTTATTGCTACGGGCTGCCACCCATCGGTGTCAAAGACGCACAAATAAGCAACTTCATAACTCCGGAATTTTTCGGGAATGTCCACCATCCTGACTGATGAGTTCATGTATTCATCTGTTACATCTTTTAACGTTGCAGTGTTGAATGTCGGACTGATGAATTCCCCGGAAACGTTAACATTGATATCCTTTAAAAGCGGATCTTCTGAAAAAGTATGCCGGTAAACCTTCGGGATGGTTTTGATATATTGTATATACATACCGGCAGGTACTTCTTCTTCACGGAAATAATGCCGGTCGCGGCTGAAATCTGATGAGAAATCGACTATGCCCCAGGTACTCACCGGGCCGTTTTCATTTGAGAAAAGGGCGTTATTCTTGGCATGATCGATCAATTTAACCCAATAGTGATTGCGATTATTATTGTTGCCCCAGTGCGGAACATATTCTAACGCGACAGGCAGCCCGATCGATCGCAAAATATTTACGGAAAAGGAGGTGATTGTTTCACAGGCGCCAATCCGGCCTTTTAATGCATCACTGAAATTTTGCGTATAAGGATAATTTTGACCAAAATACCCTGATAATTTGTAATCAGTTTCAAGATTCCCCTTTACAAAGGTGAACACTGATTTTATATCTTTGGTGTCGGGGGAGTTCCGCATAATCAGTGAATAACTTTGGTACATTTGCGGCCGCCAAAGCTCTATCTGTTCATTTCTGATCCTGTACGGGAGGATATATTCGCAAAAATCCTTAAAATTTACTTGGGTTTTCCACGGGGCATCTTGCCATGCTTTATAGGCAAATTCGATATTATTAATGAGGTAACCCGGTGTGACTTTTCTGTTATCAGCAATTATATTTTGCTCCCCTTCGGTGCTCAATCGCTTTTTATTTAATACAGAATCCAGAATATGGTTTTTAATATATTCTTCGATATTATCATTTTTGTAATAAAGAGTGTCGATAACAGAGAAAATATCACCGAGGGCTTTAATTCCTTCACCGTAATCCGCTTGATGGGCCGAAAGATTTCCGATTAAAAATTCGGCGGCCTTTAATTTTAAACTATCCCTTGGATTTGCAAAACGTTCATAAACTTCGGTGTAATCTTTTTCGTCATTTGCCCCCGGATTAAAACCCGTAATATTTCCCTTGCAGGAAAATAAAAGACAAATGTAAACGGCAAAGTACAATCGTTTCATCTGATTCGGCTAAAGTTTGGGGTTTAAACAATAATAAATACCTATACCATAGAATGGCGCGACTGGGGGCTTTCCATACCAGCCGTCGCTTGAATGGCCTTTATCAGTTATATATTTTACCGTATACTTACCGGCTTTCAGGCGAATGGAGTCTGTGACATCGAACGATGGATTAAAGGCGCTAATTCTGCCACCCATCTTCCAGACGATTTCCTTTGTGGCGGCATTTTCTATCCAGCATTTATCTTTTGTGATAATGCCGGTCTGATTTTTACAGTTGTCTGTTACCTTAAATAAAAAATAGATGTTTTTTTCATCATAGAGGGTCTTAAAACTGGCAGCATGATCGAAAGCGCTTGATTTATTTACATATTGCTTATTGATATCATGATAGGGGACTTTTTCCCATAGTTGATCCGGTAGCCCTTCTATTTGCGGGGACCGGACAGTTTTTAAACAGTTCAGAATACCTTCCGAAAGATTTCCTGGTCTTCGTTTTAGTTTCACCGAAGACATTTGAGACGGATCAAAACAATTGATGCCTGATGGAATAAACCAGGATAGAACGCTTTTCCTTTTATCCTCATCCAGGTCACTGTCATTGACAAGTACATTAGCCTTGATCTCCCCCTTTTTAAATCCGCTTAGTTCACTCCACGGTATACTGACCTCTAATAGATAAGTATAAATATCCGGGTCAGAGAAAGCGTATTTTACACCTGTAGAATCAAGCCATTTTACAGCCGTTTTTTCGTTTGGACTATAGCCAAGCTTATCGAACAGATAATTGAATTCAAATGTCTTTACCTCGTTTGATCCATTTTTTTTAAACGCATTTAGAAAAATCTGCACATTGTCGTATTGGTAGGCATTTTGGGCCGGAGTAGCTATTTTCAAAGCCTGTCCGGCCGCGAAAATTTTCAAGGTAGAATCTTTTGACAATTCAAACGATGATTCGGCATTTAAATAATCGGTCGCGTAATCTATTCTGGCGAGGGAAGCTGCGTTTTTATAGGGAAAAAAATCTCCGTTATCGATTAGTTTTTTATATAAATCATAAAGTTCATTTGCCCGGCTTGTGTTGTTTATAACATCATAATATCGGGCGTAGGCGAGAACTTGTTTGATGAGCAGAAAATTGAAAGGCGAGTTTCGATTTTTTTGTAAAACTTTGTAAAGATCATTTGGCTTTCCCATTTTTAGATCTATTACCGGGTGATTTTCAGGAACCGTCAAAATGTTTAATAAAACAAGAGCCAGTGGCGACTGTAAAAGGTCAGTGTTATGATAGGCATAGGGAGAGGTGATGTGATCAGATTGGTAAGAAATGGCCACAAATAGTTTTTTCTCCATCATCTTTAATAAAAGCGTTTTTTTATTCCCGGTGGAATAGAAGTTCCATAATATGGTGTGCTTTTGGAATTTCAAAAGCCGCCATCCATAAAAAGATTGAAGGCCCCTGGTATACCATGTTGGCGAAATGTTCCGGATGGTGGTATCACCAGCATTTAACCCAACCTGATACTTATCAAAGAAATAGGAAATTTTTAATAAGTTGATTAGGAAATCGTTATATCCCTTTAAAGGTTGAAGATTTACCTTGTTTTGATTAAAGGCCACTAGAGCAGCGCTGCCGTTTTGGGTATTTCCTTTTCCAATAACCGATAAGATCGTATTGACGCGTGCCGGCACATTATCTAAAATGCTGCTATTTACGTTCGCCGGTATCGAGATAAGCTCGGAGGCTGTTAATTGAATGGCAGGTAGGTTTTCTCCGGGAAACGTACTTATAAACGCCTTGTCTTTGATAACTGAATCTCTTATCAGCATATCTAAAAGAACCGGTGCCGTATATTCGTTAAGCAGGCGCTTGTAGAAAATTGAATCGCGGAGAGGCCCGGTGTTGTTGCCTGTCTCTGAGAAATTATCTCCATCTAAAACTATGGTATAAGAAACGTCTTTAAGCCCAAGGTCTGTAATTGAATTTTTAATAGAATCCTCCAGTATTTTTTTTAAAGCCGGAGGGCGTTTGCAACTAATAGTAGTCAGAATCAGTAAAACGAAAAACGTTTTTAGAAAATTCATCTTCAGGTGTTGGTTAGGCTTTCGTGTGGCGATGAATAAAAAATTTCCGATGAGAGCTGCCAAATATTCTTATTCAGCGCGTAATCAAATAATTTAGTATTTCATGATCACAAAATAGCTTCACGTGACAACTAAACAAATGGATAATTTTCTGATTTAGATGGACGAAATCACGACAATTATTTTAGTCTCTTTATTCGAGCCTTCATGATTGGATTTTTCTTTATTCAGAAATTATTAAATTAATATAATTGAATAGTCCATCCTGAAAAATGTTTAATCCATTTTTTACTAAACCGCTTTTTTGAATATTCAACCCATATTATAACCAGTAATAAACCATCTATCATGAAACATTACCGTCTTCAATTCGCTGTTAAGCGACCCCGCTTTAAGTTATCTCACTTATAAAAGACATTCGTTTGGAGCCTAACAACTATAGGGATGATTTTATTGTTTCGAAAATTTTAATAAAATGAAAAAGGTAATTGTAAACTCACAAGACCAGTTACGGTTTTTAGAGCAGTCAGAAATTACGCACTGTAAATCGGACAATTGCTATACAACCATTTATCTGGATAATAATGAAGAGCATATTGTTTGCAAATCGTTAACGAAATTATTCAAGGAACTCGATCCATTGGTATTTATACGAATAAACCAGTCTTATGTGATCAATAAGAATTATATCAAGCTGATCGACAAAAAGAAAAAAGTTGTCGAATTGAATGGTAATAAACAAATTCCTTTTACTACCACTTTAAGTAGTCTGCTAAACCTGATTGCACAAAATGCAGCAGTGTTGCTATTTCTTTGCGTGAGCATTTAATAAACCAAACCTTTGATAATCGATCTGGATGCAACCTATTTTACAAAAAGCCAATTTATGCATTTTGATCGCCATTTATTGCCTGCTTCCTTTACTGGTAGCGGATGAATTAAGAGATCCTACTGAAACAGGGAAGTCGCTTGGATTCATTTTATGTATGGTCGTTTTGAGCGGGATATATATTGGAGTGATATGCCTGAGGACTTTAGTGGTCACTTTTAATCAGATTGATCTGTGCTTTTTAATGATTTTGCTATGGATAGTAATCAACAGATATGTTCTGGCATCGCAGCAAAATTTTTCCATCAGATTTTATGAGTTATTAGCGTTGAGCGCGCTATACGTTATCTTGAGATCTTTGAAAGTTGATCATTATATTTTTCTTTACGTTGCTATTCTCGCTGGTGCAACAATACAAGGGTTTATTGGCAATCTTCAATTGTATGGTTTTGAAGAATCTCATCACAATTTATTTCCGGTTACGGGGTCATTTTTTAATCCCGGCCCATTTGCCGGATATCTCGCGTCATGTTTTCCATTGGGGTTTGGGATCTTTCTCAATAAAAAAAAGTACCCAATCACACTTAACGCAAACCTTGGGGGATTGAAAATGACTTTAAATCCTGTTTATTTTCTCGCTTTATGTGCGATAGTAAGCATGGTTTTAATTTTGCCCGTTGCCGAATCCAGAGCTTCATGGCTTGCAATTGCATCCGCTTGTATTTTCCTGGCATATCCTCATTTTAAAAGGAACAGGTTTTTCAAAAAATATTCCCGCTCCTGGATCAAGATCTTAATTATGCTCATAGCTTCGGGGTTCTTGGTATTGTTGATTGTTAAGATCTACAGTTTTAAACAGGCATCAAGCGAGGGGCGCTTATTTGTATGGAAGATCACATTGAATGAGATCGCCGCAAACCCGTTCCTCGGAGTTGGCTTTGACAAATTTGAATCTCAGTATATGGATTTTCAGGCGGATTATTTTAAATATCACCCAAACGATCGTAGTGCAATATTGTCAGCGGGAGACGTCGAATATGCCTTTAACGAATTTTTACAATTCCTGGTTGAAAACGGGGTAATTGGCGTTTTGTTTTTAGTTGCGCTCATTTATTTTTTCATTAGACGACTCGATTTAAAAAATGAAATTTCGCGTTTGGCAGTAGCCGGAATTATTTCCTGCACCGTGTTTTCATTCTTCTCCTACCCGTCACATATACTTCCAATAAAGATGAACGCCGTATGTTACCTGGCGTTATTAGCAACAGTTTCACCGGCAAAACCGGTGGCTTACTCGGTAAAAAAAAATGTGGTTGTCGCCTCATCCTTTTTCTTTTTGATACTTGGTATAGGTGTTTTGATCTTCTTAAATAAGGTATATACCAGTTTTAACAATTGGTATATCGCTAACGATAAATATCAAACCACGCAATACGAGGAATCCTTGAAAAGTTACGAAAAAGGGTATCCAACGCTAAGTGAGGACGGTACCTTTTTAACGGAATACGGCAAAGCACTATCGATGACAAAACATTTCAAAAAAGCGCTCTATGTTTTACATAAGGCGGAACAAATAAATAATTCAACCATTGTGCAGCTTGCTATTGGAGACAGTTATATGGGGATGAAACAGTATGCAAAAGCCGAACAATCTTATCACACAGCGTGGTTAATGGTTCCCGGACGGTTTTATCCCAAGTATCTGCTGGTAAAGCTATACCTCGAAAGCGGTCAAAATGCTAAAGCGGTTACTGTTGCCCGCGAGCTTTTAACAAAAGAAATAAGAATCAAGTCTCCCGCTATAAAACAAATGCTGAGGGAAATGAAAAAGCTAACAGCAGAAACTGGTTACAAATAATATGAAGAAGGCAGGGGCGTGGATAGGTCATCACAAAAAGCAGCTTATTATAATTGGTGTAACTTGTTCCCTTTTCATTTTGGTGGGGGTTCCGTGGATGGCGGTTATTTTTATCATCGCTGCCTTGGTTTTTTTCTTCATTGTGTCGTGCAGCTTTATAAAAAAGCGACATTATCTGTCATTCCCTATGCTATTATTATTTGTAATATTCCTGGCGGTTACGACCAGGGTATTCATATTTGAAATTTACAGGATCCCCAGTGGCTCTATGGAGAATACATTATTCCCCGGTGACAATGTTATCGTAAGTAAATTAAATTACGGCCCTAAAATGCCGAAAACACCTTTGGAAATACCATGGCTAAACATTTTTTTTTATTACAATAAAGGAATCTTAGCGCATAGTGATTCTCTTTGGTGGCCTTACCGGAGGCTAAACGGTTATTCTAAAGTTAATGCCGGCGACATAGTCGTTTTCAAAAAAGATATTCGTGATACCGATTTTCTTATTAAACGCTGCGTTGCCGCAGCCGGGGACACGCTAAGGGTCTTAAATGGCCGGGTATTGGTAAATGGAAAAGCCCTTCCTGCAATTGCGACCACAAAATTACTTTATAGAGTTTACTTCAACGATTTAGATGAGTTTAAAAGGCTTGCAGACAGTTTAAATATTGATTATGACTTTTCTGAAAATCCGCATAAATCTGTGTCAGCAACAATATCCGCAAGTAAAGAGGATGTTGGCAGGTTGAACGGGAACAATTGTATAGATTCTATTTGGGCTTTAATAAACAATCAGGCAGCCTATCCTTTCCATACCAGTATCCCATGGACATTGGATAACATCGGACCGCTAATTGTTCCAAAAAAAGGTATGATCATACCCATTAATTCAACAACAGTAATATTGTATGGAAACTTGATTGCCAAAACGGAAAATGGAAGTGTTTTGAATAAAGGGGGCGCGTTTTATCTAAACGGTAAACCACTGGTTGAGTATGTATTTAAGGAAAGTTATTACTTTATGATGGGTGACAACAGAAATAATTCAAATGACTCCAGATTTTGGGGTTTTGTAAAGGAAGAGAATATTGAAGGCAGGGTTGCTTTTTCGTTCAGTACAAACTTCAGGCAACTGCATATTCTATAATGACCGGGTTATTTAAAATTACAAGGGTTTACATGGCATTGCAGGTCAAATCTAAGTGGTTGTGAATGTCATCGCTATATCGGTTACAGTAATATTCAAC
Source organism: Mucilaginibacter psychrotolerans (assembly GCF_004519315.1). GTDB lineage: Bacteria > Bacteroidota > Bacteroidia > Sphingobacteriales > Sphingobacteriaceae > Mucilaginibacter > Mucilaginibacter psychrotolerans. The sequence continues at coordinate 38,181 of NZ_SOZE01000017.1, read as the reverse complement.
TGTCTTTATAAGGAATTCATTGTCAATGATCTGATATTCTTAAAGCCTGTTTTGGAAGTCCTTCTGCATACCGGCACATGTTATCTTTATAAGCCATTAATATTTTGGCTGATGATTATTTATGTATAAACACAAATTTATCTTGTTTTTTATGCTAAGCATTTGCTTTTTCGATTGCTCAAACGAGCCGGAAAAGGAAACCAAAACAAGTTCGGTAAAAAATATATTCCAGAAAGAGGCTGTTTTGGTGGAGATTGCTGATGTTAGTAAAGGTGCCTTTGATCTTGAAATACTAGGCAACGGTAAGGCGCTGGCTAAAAGAAATGCTGACGTTAGATTTCAGGCTCAGGAACGCATCCGGCGTATTTTCGTCAAAAATGGCGACGTAGTGAATAAAGGCCAGGTTTTGGCTCAACTCGATGATACGGAATCAAGTAAAAGAGTCTTAAGGTCGAAAACATTGCTTGAAAAGGCGTTTGTAGAATTGGATGATCGCCTGATCGATTATGGTTACCGGTTAAAAGATTCGGCCAGGGTACCTGCCGGTATCCTGCAAATGGCAAAAGTTAAGAGCGGGTTTAACAACGCCGTATATGATTATTCTGATGCGCGGACATCACTACGCAAAAACACGATAATAGCCCCTTTTTCGGGTCGTATCGCAGATTTGGAAGCGCGGGAAGATAACAATACTGATGCGTTCAAACACTTCTGTACATTGATTGACGACAGTGAAATAGAAATTGAGTTCAATGTCTTGGAATCGGAATTCCGGTTTTTGTCAAATGGTACTAAAATGGCCGTGATCCCTTATGGGGATGATAGTGAAGTGCCCGGTAATGTCACGCAAATCAATCCGTCCATTGATGTGAACGGTATGATCAAAATTACGGGCACAGTGAATAATAAGAATAAGCGCCTGTTAAATGGAATGAACTTAAAAGTGATCATAAAAAAAAGTATTCCGAATAAAATATATATTCCCAAGGAGGCATTGGTTCAGCGGGATAACAGAGATGTTGTATTTTCTTTTATAAACGGACATGCCAAATGGAATTATGTGGAAACCGATTTGCAGAACAGGGAATATGTATGTATCCGGAGCGGTTTAAAAATCGGTCAAAAAGTAATTGTCACGAACAACACAAATCTGGCTCATGATTCAGAGGTGAAAATTGCAGCATCTGTAGAGAAGAATGACTAAGCAAGAAAAACTGAAAACTAATTTGGCTACGGTTTTATCGCCATTCAGCCTTATTACACTTTTCGCAGTTTTTTGCATTGTTGGAATGTTTAGCCTACCTTTTTTATCACTGAGCTTAGAACCTGCACAATCATCAAACAGTCTTTCCATCGATTTTCGATGGCCCGAGGCATCGGCGGCCATGGTTGAACAACAGATTACTTCTAAGATAGAGGGTTCACTCGCGACAATTAAAGGTGTCAATGATATCATATCCAGTTCATCTAATGGGGCAGGCCGGATTCACATCCGGTTGGATAACACTGTCAATAAATCTCAAACCAAGTTTGAGATTGCTACCTTGATGCGGAGATTATACCTTCGGCTTCCTGTAAATGCCTCGTTTCCTCAGGTTTCTTCTGAAAACGAAAATTCAGAAAATGACAAAAAAAGTATTTTAACCTTCACTATAAATGGTAAAGGTAGTGCCGCAGACATTCAACGGCTTGTTGAACGGAGAATAAAAAACAACCTGATCGACATACAGGGTATAGCGGCCATTAATATATCAGGCGCAAACGGCTATTGTTGGCAGTTGTTGTATAATCAGGAAAAGTTGCGAAGGCGTGGTGTTACGACTCAGGATATTATAGGCGCAGTATCTTCCCGGAATAACGAATATAGCCTTGGACGGACGATGGTGGATGACCCCCGCGTCCCCGGTAAAACTGAATTTTGTTTCGTAACGCTAAAAACGAATACATTTCAAACAGTAAATAAGCTCAAATGGGATAAGGTATTTGTAAAACGGGTTGGGGGACATGATCTTTTTTTGACTGAGTTAGTTGATATAAAATACGTGCTGCAGGAGGAGCACGCGTATTATCGTATAAACGGGCTTAGCACTGTCAATATGGAAGTTTTAGCTCGCAAAGGGTCAAACTATCTGGTTCTTGCCGCAAAAATCAAGGAAAAGCTAAAATCGGCAACCAGATTATTGCCCTCCGGGTACGCTGTAATTTTGTCTTATGATTCCACGGAATTTTTAAAGAAAGAAAGCCAAAAAATTTTATGGCGTACTGTTGCGACATTTTTGATCCTTTTAATTTTTGTCTTTCTAGTCAGCCGGCAGTTTCAATATCTCTTGATCATTTCAATATCTCTTTTTGGAAACTTGTTAATTGCATCATGCCTGTACTACCTATTTAAAATTGAAATCCATTTGTATTCTTTGGCTGCCATAACCATCTCCATGGGCGTCATGATCGATAACACAATCGTTGTTATTGACCATATCAATCACAAAAAAAACCTTCGGATTTTGCTGGCAGTGGCCGGAGCAAGCTGTACAACTATAGGTGCTGTGGCTATCGTGTTCTTCCTTGACAAGGAGCAACAGGTAAAGCTAATCGACTTTGCGTGGATATTCATTATAAACATCGGTTTGTCGTTGCTGATATCCCTCCTTTTTATTCCTGCATTGTTGCAGAAAATACCTTTAAAACGAAAACATGCTAACGGGATCGCCAGGCACAAAAAGTGGATTGTGCTTTACAATCGATACTATCTGCTGGCTATCGCTTTATTTATCAGATTCAAATGGATCTTGATCATTTTTGTGGTCCTGTTATTTGGACTTCCGGTGTTTATGCTCCCATATAAACTGGAGGGGGATACGAAATGGGCAAAGGTTTATAATAATGTGATCGGCAATGATATCTATAACATTAATATCAGACCATGGGTTGATGTATGTTTTGGAGGGTCGCTTCGCTTGTTCTTAGACGAATCGGAGCGGACAGGCTTTTCGTCCGGTACGATTGACCGCCAGCACCTGACGGTTAATATAAAAATGCCAAACGGCGCATCGCTCCAGCAAATGAATAAAATAGCATCTTCTTTTGAAAATTACCTTTCACAGTTTCAGGAAATCGAACAATTTCAGTGCTGGGTGCAAAGCGGGCAAAGCGCTATGATTGATATAATCTTTAAAAAAAACACCAAAAATATATTCCCGCTGAAGCTTAAAAGCCAGTTAGAAAGCAAGGCAATACTAACTGGTCTGGCAGACTTTGAGATTTCTGGTATAGGACAAGCGTTCAACAACGAAATTAATACGGAAACTTCAAACTACGGCTTTACCCTGCAGGGGTATAATTATCAGGTGTTACGTCAATTCGCGGATCAAATCCGGGAAACACTGGCAAAAAATCCGCGTATTAACAAAATTGCGGTAGGGGGAGAACTTGATTACGGCGGTGCAAAAAACAGTTATGAATATGTGTTCAAGGTACCCCGGCCGGATAAGCTCCTTGCGAATGAAATCTCAACGGCAAATATTAATACTTCTATCAACGAATTTACCGGCTACCGTCAGGTAGCCGCCGTTGTGTTTTTCAATGAGAGTTATACGCCGGTTGTATTGGTGCCGGAAAAACCGGTTATTAGCTTTTGGGAAGTAATGAACAATCCAATCCGCGCTGATTCAAATGTTTATGTGAGATTAAAGGAGTTTGCAATCATCAATAAAGATAAGATAGGGGAAAGCATTGACAGGCAGAACCAACAGTATCAGATAGTTGTCAGCTATGATTTTACCGGCGATCAGAAATTGGGGGCGATCATATCCGACAGGATTTTATATGATGTTCGTAACCGCTTGCCAATTGGTTACACACTAAAACCTTCTGAACGCGATTTCTGGCAGGAAGAAAAAGCGAAACTTGTTTGGGCAATTGTTTTGGCAATAATGATTGTGTTTGCGATCTGTGTTGTCCTTTTAAATAGTATTTATCAGGCATTCGCGGTATTGGCCACCGTGCCGGTGGGTTTCATCGGGGTTTTTTTTACCTCCTATATATGGGGTTATCCATTTGATGAGGGGGGATATGTCGCACTTATCATGTTGTGCGGAGTTAGTGTGAGTTCAGCTTTGTATATCTTAAATGATTATAATAATTATATGAGAGATATGCCTACAAGGCCCCGGCTGTTACTTTATATGAAAGCGTACAGTTCAAAGATCATCCCGGTGATTTTAAGCCGTACTTCAGTGGTTATTGGAATGCTCCCCTTTATATTTTCTGTTCAGGAAGCTTTTTGGTACCCCTTGGCGATGAGCGTAACGGGTGGCGTGCTGTTTTCCATGTTGGCGCTTATCGTTTTTTTGCCGGTCCTTTTACGCGGGCTAAATATTAGGGGTAAAATAAATTGGTAATTAAATGATCGGATTTTTGATAAAAAAGCCAGTTTCGGTAATAATGGTTTTTATAGCCCTGGTTTTGCTTGGCATTATGGCTTCTTTACACATTCCGGTATCCCCGCTGCCGGATATTGGAATACCGGAAATAACTGTTCACATATCGAAAGATAATTTATCTGCGAAAGATATTGAAAGCACCGTTGTTCAGACATTAAGGTCAAATTTACAACAAGTGTCATCTATTGATAATGTACATAGTGAAACACGTGACGGCTATTCTATTATAAAATTGCGGTTTAAATATGGTTCGGACGTAGACATGGCATTTATGGAAGTCAATGAAAAGATTGACCTGGCGATGAATAGCCTGCCGAAGGGGACAGAAAGGCCAAGAGCCGTAAAAGCCTCAGCGACTGATATCCCCGTATTTTATTTGAACCTCCGTTTGAAAGATAGCTCCAGATCGGTGAAAAATATAGCCCGTTTTATCGAGCTAAGTGAGTTTGCAACACATGTGATCAAACGCAGGCTGGAGCAACTGCCTGAGATTGCGGTTGCAGATCTGACGGGCATAAGCCTTCCTGAAATATACATTATCCCCAATAGTAATGCGGTTGCCTCCCTAAATATCACGGACGAAGATTTTCAGCAGATCATCGCAAATAATAATTTTTCATTTGGCAACGTTTCGGTTGTGGACGGAAAATTGGCCTATAGTATCAGGTTCGCCGAAGCAAATCCAATAAACGTCGAAGATATCAGGAACCTCCAATTTAAATTTAAAGGGAGGGTTTTCAAATTGAGGAATATTGCTGATGTTGGAATAAGGCAACAGGCGGCTAAAGGAAGGTTTATCGCACATAACCAAGATGCGCTAAATATTGCGATCATCAAACAGCCGGATGCTAAAATGACGGATCTAAGAAATGCAGTTAATAACCTGACAACAGAGTTTACAAACGAATTTCCGGATCTGATTTTTGAACAGACGCAAGACCAAACAGTACTACTGGAGTTTTCCATAAATAATCTAAAGCAAGATTTGTACATAGGGAGCACCCTTGCTTTTTTACTCATGTTCTTTTTTTTGAAAAACATCAGGGCACCGCTTTTGATCGGCGTAACTATTCCGGTCTGCCTTATCATAACTATTCTTTGCTTCCGGTTTATCAACCTCTCTGTCAATATAATTTCGTTATCAGGGCTTGTTCTCGGGGTAGGCCTGATGATCGATAATTCGATAATTGTTATCGATAATATCACTCAATATAGTGAGCGCGGTTTCAGTTTACATGAATCTTGTGTAAAAGGTACAACCGAGATCATCCGCCCATTGATCGCTTCAGCAATGACTACTTGTTCTGTTTTTTTGCCGTTGATATTTTTGAGCGGGATTGCAGGAGCCTTATTTTACGACCAGGCGATGGCGGTGACACTTGGTTTGTCGGTTTCCCTTTTGGTATCTGTGACTTTATTGCCTGTACTATACAGATTGTTTCACGGCTCTAAAACGAGAAATTTTGAAAAGGAGTTTTTTAACAAATATGGTATCAATGTTTTTCAAAAATTCTACGAATCCGGGTTTCATTGGGTTTTTAGACATAAAATAGTGTCCCTTTTAATCGTGATCGCATTAATGCTAACCAATATCATTTTATTCTCTCATCTGAAAAAAGAAAAATTACCTGCATTTGAGGAAACAGAACTTATAACAACAGTCGATTGGAATAGGAATATAACCGTCGATGAAAATGCTGCCCGCTCTATTTTACTTATCAAAGCTGTATCAAATGACATCTTGCAATCTAATGCGCAGGTCGGTGAGCAACAATATCTGCTAAATAAGGAAAAACAACAGTCTCCTTCGGAAGCGAAAATCTATCTTAAGGTAAAAAACAGCAAATCTCTTGGCGCAGTAAAAAGCCGGATTTCCGACTACCTTACATATTATTACCCTGAAGCGTCTTTGACCATGCAAGCCCCGAAAAGTATTTTTGAGCAAATATTGGGTGATCCGGAAGCCGACTTGGTTATCCAGTTTTCACAGGCTGGTGAAACAGGATTGCTGCCTTCCATTGCCGAAACACAGGAACTGAGGACGCGGGTAATGCGGCAATTCAATAACTCTTTCATTAGTCCGGTCAATGTACAAAAAACACTGTTATTAAATGTGAATCTCGAGAAGTTGATTTTATACAACATCTCCCCGGAAGCACTTTCACAACAGATAAAAAGAAAACTATCGGTGAGCGAGGTTGGTAATTTACACAACGGAAGTGAGGATATCCCTATTGTATTAAGGGCTCAGCTTAACAACCTTGGTCCTGTACTGAGCAGCCTTACGGTGGTTAATTCCAATGGTGCGGAAATTCCTGTTTCCGGTTTTCTGAGGGTTAGCCAGGAACAGAATTATAAGACAATAGAGGGAGGCAGGAGCGGTAACTACATTCCCTTGTCCGTAAAAACAGAAGACCCGGTACAGATCGAGCGCTTTGTGCAACAGACGTTAAAAGGCCAAAACAGGCTTAACGTGAATTTTTCCGGAAGCTATTTTTCTAATAAGCAAATGATATACGAAATGTGCGCGGTGCTGGCAGTTGCGGTTCTCTTATTATATTTTATACTTGCGGCGCAGTTTGAATCATTGGTGCAACCCCTCATCGTTCTTTTTGAACTTCCGATAAGCATGACCGGCGCTCTTATAATGCTTTTTCTGGGCAATTCTTCGATTAATCTGATCTCCTTGATCGGTCTGGTGGTTATGTGCGGAATTATTATCAATGATTCTATTTTAAAGATCGATACCGTAAATCAATTACGCCGGATAGAGGGCCTTAAACTGATGGATGCAATACACACGGCGGGTTTAAAAAGGCTGAAGTCAATTATCATGACAGCGACAACAACTATACTTTCTGTTGCTCCTTTTCTTTTCGGTAATGATATTGGTTCTGTTTTGCAGCGGCCCCTATCCCTTGCGCTTATCGGGGGAATGCTTTTGGGAACACCGGTCAGTTTGTATTTTATACCATTGGTGTATTGGTTTTATTATAGGAAAACCGAAAGTGAAACAGAGAAACGGGCTTTTTTCCAAATGTAGCTTCATTGATAATTCTATCAGATAAGCCTCAAATCCTTAACGATAGGTGTATTACTCATAACCTGCCTTAGTATCAGCCGTTTTGGGGTATTCCGATATGTATATTTAGGATTATAAAACATTAACTCACACTAAATTACAGCTATGGAAAAAACAAATCGAAAATTGCTGATCGTTGGGAAATGCTGCTTATTACTATGTGTTTTAGGCGTAATTTCATTTAACACCTTAAATTTTGTAAAAAAAGACGGCAGGCTAGCCAGTGTCGACCTGACTTCATTGCAGGCTTCAGCTCAAACGGGGGGAGAAGGACACGCCCCGGCCAACTGCCTGCAAATTCATGAACGGGTTAATCACAGTAAACTAAAAGATTCAGGCTTGGATTGTATGGTTGAAGTAACCGGGCCCGATATGAATGAAGGGGATGTCCAAAGTTGCGTGCCAATTGCGCTCGATACGTATTGCAACGCTACTTCGTGCAAAACAAGTTCAGGATGCTACACTAATTAATTTTATCAGAATGAAAATCTTTAAAAATAAAATCACATTAATTGTTTATGGCTTGCTTGGCGTAGCATTCGCAGTTATGTTAGTAACAAATGTCATAATAAGCAAAAAAGACGCTGGAAGAACAGCCAGCATAGATTTGGCAAGGCTGACTGTTAACGCGCAAAGTTCCGGAGGTGAATCAACCCCCGTTGCGAAATGTCTTAAAATCGGAATAAGAAATTTAAATTCGATGGAAGTTGATACCGGTAAAGACTGTTACCATGATGCTCCCGGCCCTGATGTTAACGAGGGTAATGTAATCGCATGTCATCCCCGTTGCTGTGGCTCATGTAATGAAGCATGGTGCGCAGAATCGACAGATTTAGTTAAGTGTTATACCCTATAGCACTTATAAATGTACAAACATCTTATATTCAACAGTAACCGTAAAAGGTTACTGTTGAAAAATTACAGGCATATTATATATGCGGTTTTAACGATCGCTTGTTTATCATCATGTAAACGGGAGAAACCGAAAGGTAAATATTCTGATATTACAGATGGTAAAAATAACACGACCCAGGTTAAACTCTCCGAGGTCGCCAAATCTTCTGAATATGTTAAACTTACAGCGCCCGACAGCATTTTATTGACTGACGATTTAAACGTTGATTTTTATGACAAATTTTTACTTGTTTGGGATAGAGCAACACAAAGAGCCTTTTTGTTTGACAGGCTTGGGAAATATCTGAAAACAATTTCCAGACAAGGCAAAGGCCCGGGTGAATATGTCTATCTCTCCGGTGTAAAAGTAGATCAGCAAAAGAACCTCGCCTTTATACTTGATGCTGCCCAGCAAAAAGTGATCAAAATAGATTTGACCACAGAGAGTTTTCAGGAAATAAAAATAAAGATCAAGCCCATAGATATGTATCTGCTTGGGGACGGCCGCATTTTACTTTTTACACCAAGTTCCGGAAGAAAACTCATTTTAAATTCCCATATCTATATTATTGACTATAATGGAAAAGTGCTAGGAGAGCAGAACCTGCCCGATGTGGTTGATGAACAAGATTATATATCAAGAGCACAGGTTTACAGTTTTCACAATAAACAACATATCTGGCAAACGACCACGGACGACATCTTTGAACTGGACGCACAGGATAAGTTAAAAACGGTTGACTTATTATGGGATGATAAAATGATGCCGTATGATGGTAGAAACAATAAAGAACTAAAAAAGAAATATATAAAGCAGTATTTATTGCTCCGAAGTGTTTTCGAATCCGATAATTATTACATGATAAATGCCATTTATAAGCAAACAAGAAGAAATTTATTATATAATAAAAAGACAAAAAAGTGTATGAACGTCACATTTAAAGACCGGTTGCTGGACGTTGGGCTGATCAACGATATTGACGGCGGTATGCCTTTCTGGCCCACCGGCCAGGGTAGTGAAACTGTCTTTTACAGTATAGTGAACCCAATAAAATTTCAGGAAGTAGTATCTAACTCCTATACCCAGGCCTTTCCTTTTAAGGATGCTGTCTCTCATAAAAAGATGGAATTACTGCTTAAGGGTTTAAAGGAAGATGATAACCCAATTATTCAAATAGTTTATATGAAATAACATGATCAGATATATTTTAGTTGTTTTTATATTTTTTTTTTCCCTGATCAGCTGCAAGCAAAATACCACTCCGCTGCAGCATGCGGGTAATGAAGTGAATACCGTCGACAGCACCTCTGAGACTTTAAAGAATTATGTTCATAGCTATGTTTTATTTAATGCAAAAGCAAACGAAAATGTAACCGGACTAATGACAAATCTTGAGATTGGTGAACAGGGAACTAACAAGCTAATATTTGTTTGTACAACAAATGATTGCAATACCTGTATAAATGAGCAATTAACGAATATGGTCCGGTTGATTTCTCCTACGAATATGAAGAATAATGTTACCATTGTAACCGATCCTGATAATTTAAAAAAGATACAGGTTACCTGGAGATCAATTCTTAAACATACCCGGGTAGTAATAAAAGATATTCCTTACATTGCTAAAAATCTCCAGTATGATGGCGCGCCCATATATTATGTGCTGTCTCCAAAAAAACACACGATCTTAAGCTCGTATGTAATTATTCAGGCTTACCCCGACATGACATTGGATATACTGAAGACTTACAATTCTCTTTATATTGGTCGATAATCTGATTTAATTATGCGGTGGTCTTTGTTTGTTGTTTTTATAACGATTGCCTGTTCCAGTCAGGCGAAAACGACCCTTCAGCAGGAAATTGAAGGGAACTGGCTTTCTTCAAAAAACATCCTCGATTATGGTTTTTTTGAAAAATATGCTATTGTAAACGGTAGCATATTGTATTATGAAAAAATTGGTCAGCGTAATAAAGCTGTTGTGATTACATTCAAAAACAGCGGTATAAAATTATTTGTTAAGAAAATCAATAACAATTCTATTTCTGTGGTCAATAATGGTTTACGCAGTATTTTAACCAACCAAAAAAGTGACAACCCGAATTTTGGAAGTAACGCTGCAGTTTTTAGCCCATTTTTCAAACAGGCTTTTTTTTACCTGAGCGGGGTAGTGAAAGGATACAATCCCAGATTTGCTGGTTTTAAATATGTGAGGCTCATTCATCAGAATTTTATAAGTGTAAATAATGATGAAGTATTGCTAACAGAGATCAAGCCTGACGGATCGTTTGCGATAAACATCCCTATAAGTAATCCGAAAGAAATTCTTATACAATTCGGGGATTTTACAACTTCAATTTATGCTACACCAGGGGGCAATCTGGTTGTCTATACAGAATATCAGGTCCCGCCCGGATTGCGGTCGGATCCCGGACAGATAAACGACTTTCTTGATAGCAGGATCCTCTTTTCCGGTAAAGATGCTTTAATCAACACAGAGCGTAAAATGTACCTTACGCATTTTTATGGCATTTGGACGAGCCCGGAATTGGATAAGCAGAAAGTAAATCTCAATGCGACGGAGTTCAAATTATTTCGTTTAAGAGATCGTACGAAACAATTAACAGACCTGCATTCATTTACTGCAAGATATCATTGCAGCTTTAAATTTGAAAGGTTGCTTACAAATTATATCGATTACACTGCCGGGATTGATATATTAAGCTCGGTGGCCAACAATGCGAAGAATACTTCAAAGGTTGAGGACGGATATTTTTCATTTACAGATTCAATCAAATTAAATAACCCTGACGCTTTGATTACCGGGCAATACAATGAATTTTTAAGATCGTGGTTTCTTGTAAATTTCAATGTATTGAAGCCATCTGTTAAATCTTTACTTGAAGCTACCCGCAATTCGGGCTACGAAATTGAGCCTGAAGACGCGGCTTTTATAACGAACTATTACAAGATAAATAAAAACATCGATTCAAAGGATTTTGACAGCCTTTCGGAAGATAAGAAAACAAAACTCAGGAATATCCTGATAAAATATGATGCTGCTTTAGACATCGGGGTAAGGCAAATGTATGCCGAAATTCATAAGGCAGACAGATTAAAAGCAATTAGCCTGGCTGAAATGCAAAACCCGGATGGGATCGGAAAAGATATCCTTTTGGGAAAGCTTGGTGCGTTCCAGTTGGAAGAAGGCCGGCAACTATCAGATACGGATATTGCATATTTTAGAAATAAAATTAGCAATAAAAAGATTTTTGCCTGGCTTATGGATGCAAGTAAAATATTAAAGTCCAACCTGGCAAATACTAAGATAAACCCGGTCATCGTGGATAATACCGTTTTGGCAGAGGGGAATAAATTTTTCAAAGACCTTATCGGAAAATACAAAGGCAAAGTGATTTACATCGATTTTTGGGCGCCGTGGTGCGGTCCTTGTATGGCAGAAATGCCTTATTCAAAAAAGTTACAACAACAGTTTACCGGAAAGCCAGTCGTGTTTTTATACCTTGGTATGCAGTGTTCAAAAGATTCCTGGCAAAAGACAATAAAGGCCCAAAATATGAAAGGGGAGCATTACTTGCTTTCCAAAGACGAGGATTTGATTTTGAGTAAAATGTTCAGGGTAAATGGAATCCCGCACTACGGTTTGGTGGACAGGTCAGGGAAGATTTACGATGCTGACGCAATGCGCCCCAGCGACTTTGAACACCTTGCTTCCCAGATTGATTTCCTGTTGAAGTAGCATTACCAGTCAGCGTCTTTGCTGAAATCAATCAGATCAATCTTCTTATTCCGCTCAAAGTCATAAAGGGTTAACCTCCTGATCAAATAATACATGGACCAATAATTCCTCAGATTATTAATATAATCTGTTATTGCCCGATCCTTTTCAAGTTGTGCGTTGTTAAAGTCGGTATAAGTAATTGAGCCAAGGGCGTATTTTTGCCTGGCGATATCATAACGCTGCTGAGCAAGTGTACGGACCTCCTTTGAAATGCTTATCTGATTATTCTGCATTTCCCATTTCATGATCTGATAATTTATTTCCTGTTCAGCGGCCAGCTCCTGCTGAGCAATATTGTTTTTTTCCAATTCCAAATTAGCTTCCGCCCGTTTTCTGTTCGATCTGTTTACGCCCCAATCTATTATCGGGATATTGATGCCCACCGTAACCGATTGGTTCATAAGAAGGTCACGATAAGATTGACCAAGCGTGCCTCCCGTTTGAGTAAGGCCGATATTTGCCCGTATACTGATCTTTGGCCCTGTCTCGGATTTGGTTCTGGATAGGGCTTGTTCCGCTTCGAGGCGCCTTCGTTTGAATTCGACGATATATTTTCGATTGTAGTGGGCTTGTTCTAGAGCAGCGCCGCGGGCGATTTCAAACTGCGTTATGGAGTCGGGAATCGTTAACTCTATTAATTGTGATTTATCGATATTCAGATATCTGATCAAGCTTTGCTGTGCGGTTTCAACATTCAGCGTCGAATTGGCCAGTGCCGACTTGGCGTTGAGTAAACTTACTTTCGATTGCAAAACCTCATTGAGTTGAACGGTACCAATCTCGGATCTTGCTTTTGTGATTTTTACCAGTGTATCAATATTTTTAAGATTCTGCTGGTCCAGTTTCAACTGGATGTTTGCCAACAATAGATCAAAATATTGAGAAACCGTGTTCAAAGATATATTTTCCAAATTCTCTACGTACCCGCGGCGGGCTTCCTGTAGCTTTAGGGGTTCGATCTGTTTTTGCCATTTAAAGTCATTGTAAAAAAGGTTATCCTGGAAATAGCTCAGAGTAAAAGGTATTGAGGTATAACTGGTATTATTGTAATTGCCAAAATTATCTAACCGGCTGAGAGATGATCCGATAGCGATATTGCCACCTGTCAACCCAATATTTTGCGCAAAATTCAAAAACAAACTTGAGTTGGCGACATTTTGGCCTACAAAGCTTATCTGCCCGCTTGGAAGGGTGATAGAGTTGATAGATCGATAATAGTCAGGTGTATAACCACTCAGTGATAATTTCGGGAGGAAGCTGGATTTATAGTTTTTATAATTCCAGAATGCTGAGCGGGCGGTGTTAACGGAAATCTTATAATCCAGGGAGTTTATTTGCGATAAATGTATAGCATCTTTTAATGACAGCGTGAGCGCGCTTTGACAGTATGTGTAATTTACGGAAAATAATAAAATTAAAAACGAAAAGCTTTTTTTAAATGTCATTTGATAACAGCCACAAAATTTGGCATTGAATTAATTAATCTAAAGGTCAATCTTTATGATCCGATATACAAATCAAGCACTATTTTTTGGCGATTTACGCTCAATAAATGGCCATTTTTGATGAGATATAATTGCAGAAAACTATGATTTCCAGTAACGATATCCGGCAAATTCATAATAAGAAGATGTCAATCCATATTTGGAATATCTAAGATCACTGTTCGCTCACTTTTGTATCAGTCCTCTATGGGATGAAATAATTAGCAAATCAATGATCAGTCAGCGTTTAACATTATAGCAGGGAATAGCGGTCAAAAAACAATGAAGGCCCCCGTGACCGAGGGCAATCTGCTTATTCCGGACATTAGCGGCTTTACGAGATTCGTACAGATAACGGATATAGAAACCGGCAGTTACATAATTTCGAGGCTATTGGCTGTACTACTGGATAGCAACATGTTAAATCTGAAGATATCAGAAATTGAAGGCGACGCGATTCTATTTTACAAATTGGGGGAGCGATTGTCCCGTCAGAATATTCTCGCACAGTTCGATGCTATGCAGGATCGTTTTCGTAGCGAAATCCTTTTACTGGCAACTAAAACCGGAATAGAATTGATCTTGGTCTGAAACTGATTACTCATTATGGTCCGTTCTCTGAATACAAAGTAGGAGGATTCACCAAGCTTTATGGTATATCGGTTATAAAAGCCCACCGTTTGCTGAAAAATTCAATCGGCAGCGATGAATATGTACAATGACCAATGCTTTAATGAACAGTGAACCAGCAGCGAATCCTGCCCAAGGTTCTCATAATAGAATATGCGAGAATTACAGCCCATTGGCAAACGTATGTTTTACCTGGCTCTGATATCCGCAAGCTTTTAAAGGGCTACAATTTGAAAATCATCTGCTTCAATACAGGGGAGCAACCATATCGATCACTACCCTGGAATACTACTAAATTATTTATTAAAGAAGTGTCGCACCACCATCAATGGTATGCTCGGACCTAGTAATAAATGAGGCCTCATCGCTGGAGAGAAATGCAACCAATTGACCTGTTTCTTCCGGCTTACCGATCCGTCCTGTAGGTGTTAGGCTCGTCAGGTAATCAGTCATCCCGGCAATTATATCGCAGCAAAAATTTGCAAATCGGTTATCAGACGGTTCGACTTTAGTCTTATTGGGGCTACCCAGAAAAGTAAGAAGCCTCAAGTCGAAAGATTTGAGGCTTCTTGCGTTTATTTTGAATGGAACAGCTGATAGCTCTTCGGCTCCTATCCGCCAGGGGGCAGACATAGTTTCGAGAGGTGCTCCCGCTACCTGAAAAATTGGAAAGCCTTGAATCGGAAGATTTAAGGCTTTTCGCGTTTATTTTGAATGGAGCAGCTGGTAGCGCGAGCTTATATCCGCCAGGAGGCGGTCATAGGTTCGGGTCCTGTTCCCGCTACCTGGAAAAACAGAAAGCCTTGTATACGAAGATTTGAGGCTTATTTGTTGATAATGCATTGATACTACCTACCACCAACTAAAACATTGTGGTGAGCCATTACTTATTTTCATTGATAATACTAACGGGGCTATTAAAGCCTTTAATCCGACAGATCAGAGGCTTTTTGTTTTGGCAGTAATCAGTATTCTGCGGGGCCAGATCCAATTAGTACTCTTTAGAAGATACAGCCAACCTGTATAATCATATTAATCCAGTTTTATGAAACCGTGACCAATTTAGCCCCTCACGGCACTGTAGGGGCAATATTCGTGTTTTTTAAAGTCTATAAATCAAAGTAGATTAACATCGCCTTTACATGTTGAAGATAGCTTTGCCCCCAACTTAAGCAATCAAAATAACACTACAAAACAACCCCAAATTTATCGATCGAATGAAAAAAAATCTACTATTTAAGCTAAAGGCGATCTCCTGTGCTTCCGTTGCGTTCCTTTGCGCAAATGTGATTCCGGTGCAGGCTATTGCTGCTATAAGGCTTAGCGACTCCCCCTACTTTGTTAATAAACAGGAATCCGGAACTATTAGCGGAAAGGTAGTTGATGAAAAAGGCGAATCACTACCCGGCGCTACTGTAATTATTAAAGAGCTTAACAAAGTAGTGATAAGCGGCAACGACGGTACGTTTAGTGTAAATGTACCTGTTGGTACTTACAACATAACGGTTAACTACATTTCGTATGCTTCATTAACATTAAACAGAATTGTTGTAAAAGCAGGTGAAAATACCCCGTTAAACATTACATTAAAAGCTGAAACAGGTACTTTAAACGAGTTGATCATCGTTGGGTATGGCACTCAAAAACGGGCAAATGCCACAGGCGCTGTTGATCAGATTTCTTCTAAAAATTTAGATAACAGGCCTATCACTAATCTTACGCAGGGGCTGCAGGGCCAATTACCCAACTTAAACATTAAGATGCTGGATGGAAAGCCAACGCAATCGCCCAGTTACAACATCAGGGGCACTACCTCTATTGGCCAGGGTGGCAGTGCCCTTATCCTGATAGATGGTTTTGAAGGCGACCCAAGTTTACTAAACCCTAATGATATCGAAACGGTATCCATACTAAAAGACGCTGCCTCGGCCGCCATTTATGGGGCAAGGGGTGTTTTCGGCGTGGTATTGATCACCACAAAAAAAGGAGAAAAAGGACGTACCAGTGTTTCATATAGCTCAAATTATGCAATTAAATCGCCAGTAACCCGGCCCGATTTTGTGACCGATGGTTATACCTGGGCCAAAATGTTTTCAGAAGCGTTTGTTAACGGTGATGGCGCCTTCCCGCAAAATGCAAATAAAACCCAAAAGTTTTCGCAGGCTTATTTAGATGAATTTAAGAGAAGGGTAGAATCGGGACAGCCCTACAACGAGGTTGAAGTAAACCCAACAACCGGAGAGTATACTTATTATGGAAGCACTGATTATTATGCAGCACTGTATAAAAAAAATACGGTAGCATTGGAAAACAACCTTTCGGTAAGTGGCGGAAGCGACAAGGCGACTTTTTTGGTATCAGGCCGGTTTCTGAAACAAGATGGCTTGTTTAGATACAATAGCGACGATTACGATATGAAGAACTTACGGGCACGGGGTTCTATCCAGGTGTTTCCGTGGTTAAGTGTTGAAAATAACGCTGACTTTTCCTCTATGAATTATCACAATCCGATAAACGTAGGCGAAGGTGGTGGTATTTGGAGAAACATTGCAGATGAGGGTAAACCTACCATGCCGCTGTTTAATCCTGATGGTTCATTAACTTTTGCTTCGGCCTACACCGTGGGTGATTTTATTTATGGAAAAAATGGTATTGATACCCGTAAGGAGGTATTCCGGAACATCACCGGTTTAAGAACT
This sequence comes from Mucilaginibacter psychrotolerans, assembly GCF_004519315.1. Taxonomy (GTDB): domain Bacteria; phylum Bacteroidota; class Bacteroidia; order Sphingobacteriales; family Sphingobacteriaceae; genus Mucilaginibacter; species Mucilaginibacter psychrotolerans. The sequence goes on along the minus strand of NZ_SOZE01000017.1, from coordinate 21,147 downwards.
AATTTCTTTAAAAACAAGTTCCGTGTAAATGCCGATTTTACTTTCCGTAATACAGATAATAACAGGGATCAAAAAAGAGTACAGGTGCCTTACAGCAACTTTAAGGGTGTTACCTCTTTTGTAGGTACAACTACTAACGATCTGGCATTCGACCTGCGCGAAACGAGATACCTGGCGACCAATATCTATAGCGAGTTTGAAAACCGCTTTGGAACTGATCATTACTTTAAAGCCATGGTTGGCTATAATTATGAGCAGTCTACCTATAACAGGGTGGCCGTACAACGCAACGGGATCATTTTTGAAGATGCTACAGACTTGAACCTTGCCCTTGGCCAGGCAATAACAACGGGTGGTGGTTATGAGCAATGGGCAATACTGGGTGGATTTTCAAGGCTAAACTATTCATTTAAAGATCGATATCTTGTTGAAGTGAACGCGCGCTATGATGGGTCTTCCAAGTTTCCGTCAAACCAGCGCTATGGGTTTTTTCCGTCTGTTTCTGCAGGCTGGCGCATCAATAACGAGCCATTCTGGAAAGTTTCAAATCAGCTGATCTCTGATTTAAAATTAAGGGCATCTTACGGATCATTAGGTAATGGTAACATTGCTTCATATGCTTTTCAGGAAATTTTTAACATCAGCCAGTCGGGAGTTATTTTAAATGGTGTAAGGCCACAAACTACCCGTAACCCGGGCGTGTTGCCTGATGAATTAACGTGGGAAACATCTACCACAACCAACGTTGGTTTAGATCTTACCATGCTATCTGGCCGCTTAAGCTTTAGCGGTGATGCTTATATCCGTAAAACTACCGATATGTTCACTTTTGGTTTAACCCCCCCGGCAGTATTTGGTGCCAGTGTACCAAAAGGTAATTATGCCGATTTAACCACCCGTGGCTGGGAAGTATCATTTAGCTGGAACGACAAATTTGGCAAAAAGGAAAGCCCTTTCAGTTACAATATCAGAATTACCCTCGCCGATAACAAAACAAAAATTGACAAATATAATAACCCTGATAAGCTATTGAGCGATTATTATGAGGGACAAACCATAGGCGAGATTTGGGGCTATGAGACAGAGGGTTTCTTTATAGATGCCGCAGATATTGCATCACACGCTAAACAAGACCCGCAAATGAGGGCTTCTCCATCAGGGTTATGGTTTCCGGGCGATATTAAATTGAGAGACCTGAATGGCGACGGCTATATTAATGTTGGAGAAAATAAAGCAAACAAATCTGGCGACAGAAGAATAATTGGAAATTCTGCGCCAAGATATACTTACGGTATCAACCTGGGTGCAAGCTGGCACAATATATTTTTCTCCACCTTTTTTCAAGGGGTAGGAAAGCAGCAATGGTATCCAAGTACCGAAACAGAAATGTTTTGGGGGCAGTATAACAGGCCATATAATAATATCCCCAAATTTCATCTGGGCAATATGTGGACACCAGACAATACAGATGCGTATTTCCCAAGAACGATGTCCAGAGCAGCATCCAGCAATACCAACCGTACTTTGGGTGTGGCACAAACCCGCTACCTGCAAAACGTTGCTTACATACGTATGAAAAACTTACAGATAGGTTACAATTTGCCATCAAAATGGATAAACCGACTAGGTATGCGTACCGCCAAATTATATTTCTCCGGTGAAAACCTTTTTACTTATTCGCCTATGTACAAAATTGTTAAAAACACCATCGACGTAGAAAATGCTGTGCCCTCAGATCAGGATTTGAATGCCGGCAGTACCAATGGCGATGGTTACAATTATCCATTGTTAAAAAGTTACTCATTCGGATTAAACATCGGTTTCTAAAGTAAAAGTATACAATTACAAATAACATGAAAAAACACTATATATTGATTTTGTTAGGTTGCCTTTGCTTTGCAGCCTGCAAAAAGTTAGATCAACAACCACAATCCACTGCTTCTAAAGACGCCGTTTTTGGTACCGAGAACGGATTAAAGTTGTACACAAATTCCTTTTATGGCATGGATTTTCTTCCAAAGAATTCTACCAGCCAGGATGCCATGTCAGATTATCTTGCAGTAAAATCTGTACCGGATTTTATTCGTACTGGTGCATTCGGGGCTAATAACAGTTCTGGATGGACATGGACGGATTTAAGAAACATTAACTATTTCATCGAAAATTGCAATAATCCGGCTGTACCAGCAGAAATACGCAAAAATTATCTGGGTATCGCCCGCTATTTTAGGGCTTACTTTTACATGGAAAAAGTAAAACGCTTTGGTGATGTGCCCTGGATAAATAAACCCCTTACTATTGATGACCCGGCGTTAACTGCTGGTCGCGATAAAAGAGAACTGGTAATGGATTCTGTATTGGCCGATCTTGATTACGCTTGTGCCAACATTACAGCAACTAACGATGCCAGCCGCACCACTGTTACTAAATGGGTTGCATTTGCCTACAAGTCGAGAGTTTGTCTGTTTGAAGGTACGTTTAGAAAGTACCATCCAGAACTTGACCTGGGAGCTACTGCAAACAGGTGGCTGGAGCAGGCTGTATCTGCTTCAGAACAGATTATGAAAAGTGGCGGTTACACTATTAATGCCGCCGGTGGCGCTGGTGTATCTTATCGCCAGGTATTTAACAGTAATATTCCGGTTGCCGGCGAAGTGTTGCAATCTGCCGTTGCCGACGTAAATTTAGGCGTATTAAACGAAGCCAATTGGTGGTGGACAAGCGGCACCTACGGTGCAAAAGCAAGCTTCACACGTACGTTTATTAATACATACCTAAAACTGGACGGAACGCCATATACCAATGACCCAGCATACCGTACCATGTTATTTAAAGATGAGGTGAAAAACCGCGACCTGAGATTGAAGCAAACGATTCGTTTGGGCGATTATAAACGTATCAGCAACGGGCAGCCGGTTGCCGCTCCACCAGTTTTTTCATACACCTTTACGGGTTACCAGCCTATTAAGTGGACACTTGATGACACTTATTATGACGCGGGTGCGCTAAATACTAACGCTGTTGCATTGTTTCGCTATGCCGAGGTGTTGTTGAATTTTGCTGAAGCAAAAGCCGAATTGGGTACGTTAACCAATGCAGAGTGGGCAGCTACAATAGGTGTTTTAAGAACAAGAGGGGGCATTACAGGAGGAATTAGCGCAAAGCCCACTGTTGCAGATCAATATTTGATAACCAATTATTTCCCGGAGATTACCGACCCAACATTGTTAGAAATTCGAAGAGAGCGTGGTATTGAATTAAGTTTAGAAGGATTTCGCTTTTCTGACTTGTTGAGGTGGAAAAGAGGCCCGTTGATGGAGCAGGAGTGGAATGGTTTTTATGTTTCGGCATTAAATACACCATTAGACCTGAATGAAGACGGCGTTTTAGACGTAGCTTTTTATCAGGGTACACGCCCTACACCGGCCGTATCCGGTGTTACGTATGTTGATGTTTCGGCCAGATTAGGCAATGCCATTAACTCGCAATTGTTAAAAAACGGAACATCCGGAGAATTGACCTGGATGAATGAGATACCAAGAAAATGGGACGACCGTAACTACTATTATCCAATTCCGTTGGGCGATCTTCAGCGTAATCCTAACTTAAAACAAAATCCGGGCTGGTAACGCCTTAGCTGCTTATATAATTTACACAGAAAATGAACATAAAAATTTGGATCATTGCCGCGTTGATTTTTTCAACCACACAGATTGCAAAGGCGCAACAAATCACCATAGGTACTTTTAATATTCGTTATGACAATCCCCGCGATACAGGTAATTTATGGGTGAATCGGGCCCCTGTGGTATCAAACCTGATCCGCTTCCACGGCTTTGATGTACTGGGTGTTCAGGAAGCATATAAAAATCAGTTAGACGATATGAGTGCCGCTTTACCTGAATATGACCGTTATGGCAAAGGCCGGGATGACGGTAATGATGGAGGGGAACACTCTGCCATTTACTACAAAAAAAGCCGCTTTAAGCTGTTGAAAAGCGGCGATTTCTGGTTGTCTGAAACGCCTGAAAAGCCGGGAAAGGGTTGGGACGCAACCTGCTGTAACAGGATTTGCTCATGGGTTTTATTACAGGATCTTAAAACTAAAAAGCAGTTTTATACTTTTAATGTACATTACGACCATCAGGGCGTTATAGCCCGTAGGGAAAGTAGCAAGCTGATTATAAAACAGATCAATAAAATAGCAGGCAACGCGCCGGTTCTGTTAACAGGCGATTTAAACGGAGGCAGGGATAGCGAGTGTTACCAAGAACTGGCTACATCAAAATTATTGCTGGATACTTATACAAAAGTTCAGTTTCCTTATGCTAACAACGCTTCATTTAATTCCTTCAGCACACCACGCGGACAAGCTGTTATTGATCATATTTTCATGACCAATTCTTTTATCGTAAATAAATGGGGAATTTTAACAGATACTTACTACGGTAAGTATCCGTCAGACCACTTTCCGGTTTTAGCAGAAGTAGAATTAAAGTAAGCAGAACGCGGGGCCTGCGCCCGCTACCTGAATCAAGTGAAAAGAGGCCGTATCAGATTTATGATACGGCCTCTTTTTGTGCGTAGTTGGAAGCTCGTAGGCTCCTATCCGCCACAACGCGGTCATCGGTTCAAGTCTTGTTCGCGCTACCTAAAAATCAGAAAGCCTTGAATCGGAAGATTTGAGGCTTTTTTTACGATTATTTTGAATGGAGCAGTTTGTAACTAGTCGGCTCCCTTTTAAATAATATTAAAATAAAAAACAATACAGCGATATTCCTGTTAGGAGTGCAGCATTACGGGGTAATGCGTCATGTCCGCATCATATTCTCTATTCTTTCGTCGCATATTTAAATTACTTCAATTTTATTGATTTACCGGGCTCAAGAGGCTGTTTTTTTAATACCATTAATAGATTTTAATATTGTTTATGATTTTAAGAGCTATTGCTAATCCTATTCGATCAATTAAAATACACGAACAACTCGCTCTTTTTGGTTTGTTTTGATGGGTTTTGTTGGCCGTCAAATTTACTATCCGATACTTATTTTAAATATATAACTTATGAAAAAGAACATTACCGAGTTTATCCTTGAAGGAAGCGACTATACGGAACATGATAATTACTACGAATTTAAAATTTTAAGAAACTCCACATCTATTAAAGCAAATGTCCATTATTTTAACAATGAAGAATGGGCTGAAGAATATCTGACCTTTTGCCACAGAAGCGACAATTTCAAAAACAGGTGGGAGGCAGCGGTTGGCGATTTAACAGACAAAGTTATAATTGATATTGGATGTGGCCCCGGAAATGTTTTTGCAACTTTAAAAGGTAATCCTCGTTTATTGATCGGAGTGGACGTAGCCGGAAATTCATTTTCATTTACCAAGAAATACGATTATACGGGCGTACTTGCCGACGCACATTGCCTTCCTTTTAAATCTGGTATTGCAGATATTGTTACTTTAAATGCAACACTGCACCATTGTGAAAATATGGATTCGGTTTTGAAAGAAGCTGCGAGACTTGTCAAACCAGGCGGACTATTAGTAACCGATCATGACCCGCAGTACTCAGCATGGAATTATAAAGGAATTGCTCGAATACTGTGGAATGCACGCGTGGTTTACTACAACTGGATTGGCCGTGGTTTTCATAAAAGTACAGCGCAGCAAAAAAGCGGATTGGCCTGCGAGACCCATCATAAACCAGGGCACGGTGTAACGAAAGAACTGTTTTTTAGCGTTTTTGAAGCTCACGGTTTTAAAGTGAACGTTTTTCCTCATAATCATGAGGTTGGAGCATCTGTGCTCAACGGCGAAATCGGACTAGCCGAATTTAAATACAAACTAGGCAACCTACTATCCGGAAGGAACCCTTTTTCAAAAAGTAGCGCTTTATCGCTGATGTGTGTGGCAAGAAAATCGGCTTGAGTTATTGAGTACGATGGCTAAAAAAATCAAACGTTTCTTTTTTAGCCATCGTAATAACCACTTAAATTATTCAAAACGGAAACTGTGGAATTAACGATATGATTGGTTCGATAATCGCATTTAAAATATGCATTCAAAAAGCATTCAAAGCGCTCCGCTTGTCATGCTCCCCTAGCGCGATAAAATGAGCCTTGTCATTTCATAGCTTTTTACTATTGCATATAGAATTAAATGATTGGCATCCTGCGTTCAGATTCCTTAATTTTATATCGCCTGCTAACAAAACCCTGCGGGCAAGCATTCACTATAAAAACTAACCGATTATGGAAAAAGATTCAAACGACATCGGCAAATGCCCGTTCCACAATGGCAGTATGAAGCCTAAGGCTGCCGGCGGCGGCACCCGCAACGAAGACTGGTGGCCCAACCAGCTTAAGCTAAGCATCCTGCGCCAGAATTCCTCCTTATCTAACCCAATGGGCGATTTTGACTATGCGGAAGCATTCAATAGCCTCGACCTTACAGCCTTGAAACAAGACCTGCACGCGCTGATGACCGACTCGCAGGACTGGTGGCCTGCAGATTTTGGCCACTACGGTGGTTTATTTATACGCATGGCATGGCATAGCGCGGGCACTTACCGCGTAGGCGATGGCCGCGGCGGCGCAGGTGCGGGTATGCAACGTTTTGCGCCATTGAACAGCTGGCCCGATAACGTTAGCCTGGATAAGGCCCGCAGGCTGCTGTGGCCCATAAAACAAAAATATGGCCGCAAAATATCATGGGCCGATTTGATGATACTAACCGGCAACATTGCCCTCGAATCGATGGGCTTCAAAACTTTCGGCTTTGCCGGCGGTCGCGAAGATGTGTGGGAAGCAGATGAATCAGTTTACTGGGGATCAGAAACTACCTGGCTTGGTAACGATAAAAGGTACGCGGATGGCTCGGCGGGTGTTGAGGGGCATGGCGCGTTGGTATCAGATGAGAATGCCGGTGGCGACATCCATACGCGTAATTTAGAAAAACCACTTGGAGCCGCACATATGGGCCTGATATATGTAAACCCTGAAGGGCCTGACGGTAACCCCGACCCTGTTGCCTCGGCAAGAGATATACGTGAAACCTTTGCGCGTATGGCCATGAACGACGAGGAAACCGTTGCCTTAATAGCCGGTGGCCATAGCTTTGGTAAAACACACGGCGCTGCCTCTTCTGACCATGTGGGCAAAGAGCCCGAAGCCGCCGGTATAGAGATGCAGGGCTTTGGCTGGGATAATAGCTATGCATCAGGCAAGGGTGCAGATACCATTACCAGCGGGCTGGAAGTTATCTGGACCAAAACGCCTACGCAATGGAGCAACAACTTTTTTGAAAACCTTTTAGGGTTTGAGTGGGAGCTAACCAAAAGCCCTGCTGGTGCGCATCAATGGGTGGCAAACGATGCAGATGCCATTATACCCGATGCTTACGATGCGGAAACGAAACACCGCCCCACTATGCTTACTACAGATCTTGCCTTGCGGTTCGATCCGGCTTACGAGAAAATTTCGCGCCATTTCCTGGAAAACCCTGATGCTTTTGCTGATGCTTTTGCACGCGCCTGGTATAAATTAACCCACCGCGATATGGGGCCCATAGCACGTTACCTTGGCTCCGATGTGCCACAGGAAGAGTTGCTTTGGCAAGACCCAATCCCTGCTGTAAATCACCCCTTGGTTACCGCCGAAGACATAGCTGGTTTAAAGACGAAAATATCGGCTTCGGGACTGAGTGTATCAGAATTAGTGTCTACCGCCTGGGCTTCGGCATCATCGTTCCGTGGTTCTGATAAACGCGGCGGCGCAAATGGCGCGCGCATCCGCCTGGCGCCACAAAAATACTGGCAAGTGAACAACCCAGCGCAATTGCAAAATGTATTAGGCGTGCTGGAAGGCATCCAGAAAGAGTTCAACGGCGCACAAACCGATGGCAAAAAGGTTTCCCTTGCCGATCTTATTGTACTGGCCGGTTCTGCAGCAGTAGAAAAAGCTGCAGCAGATGGTGGGCATACCGTTAGCGTGCCGTTTGCGGCAGGCCGTATGGACGCTTCACAAGCACAAACAGACATTGAATCGTTCGGTTACCTGGAACCCGCAGCCGATGGTTTCCGCAATTACCGTAAAACCAAGGCATCTGTAGCTACCGAAGCGTTGTTGATAGATAAAGCACAGCTGCTAAACCTTACCGCGCCGGAACTTACCGTACTCATTGGCGGTTTGCGTGTGCTTGGAACCAATTACGATGGCTCTGCTCATGGGGTGTTTACCTCAACGCCCGGCGTACTTAGCAACGATTTCTTCCTGAACCTGCTGGATATGGGCAACGCTTGGAAAGCCATATCTGCCGATAAGGAACTTTACCAGGGTACGGACCGCACTACCGGCGAACCCAAATGGACGGCCACACGTGCCGACCTGGTATTTGGCTCCAACTCCGAGCTGCGTGCCCTTGCCGAAGTGTACGGCAGTGCCGATGCACAGGAAAAATTCGTTTCCGATTTCGTAGCGGCATGGGCCAAAGTAATGAACCTGGATAGATTCGATCTGAAGTAAACATTATAGGCCTCTATGCAACGCCTCCTTGGACTTTTGTTTAAGGAGGCGTTTTGGTTTGTATAGCGTGTACTCAAACGCCTATATTTTGCCCGGCTTTTGGCCAACTTGGTGCATCTATGATTTGAACTGCGGCTACCTCTACCATCTACAACGAAAGCTTCCCAGTGCGTTACTAAAGCTGTTTTCCGACGCGCCTTAAAATATTAGAATTGCCCTCTGCGGTCATGTAATTGAACTTGCACCAGCCTATTGATGTGCTTGCAAGATCTTACTCCGCTAAAGTATTACCATCAGGCATCTTCCAAAGTTGCCGATAGCTGCCATCTGCGTCGTAAACCGCCGCTTGTTTATCTATGTTAAAATATCGGTTTGCTCGGGGATCGTTGCCTACGCCGGCCAGGTACGCCCAGTTGCCCCAGTTACTGCAAACATCATAATCAATTAACTGATGCTCAAAGTAGGCAGCGCCGTAGCGCCAGTCGAGTTTTAAATCATTACAAAAATAGCTTGCTACATTTTGCCGACCGCGGTTGCTCATAAAGCCGGTGAGCTTTAGCTCCGTCATATTGGCATCAACAAATGGAACGCCTGTTTGGCCATTGATCCATTTACCGAGTGCGGTATCAAATGTCATGGAATTAGCTGCTCTGGTTTGTAGAACCGGCGACCTTAGAAAGTACCGGGCACCATTTTTTTGCATGCAAAACCAAAAATAGTCGCGCCACAGTAATTCAAAAATCATCCAGTAGGTTGATTCATTGGCACCGAATTGGCTTTCGTAAGCTTTTACTTCAGCATATATTTCCCTGGCCGATATACAACCCAAAGCCAACCAAGCCGAAAACTTTGAAGAGTAGTTTGCACCAATCATGCCATTACGGGTTTCTTTGTAGGTAGACAGGGCTTGGGTTTCGTAAATATAACGCTGTAAACGCTGATTTGCGGCTTTGGCGCCTCCTTTAAATTGGATAGCCGCCCTTGGGTCGGCTTCTGCATATGTAAGTACTAATTCATCGGGCATGGAAAAATCAGGAAGCGGCGGTGTTGTGATACTCAGGGGCTGCGGGAGTACCGACCTTATGGCAACCTTGCTTTCCACTTGTTTTCTGAACGAGGTAAAAATCTCCGGTAATGCTGCAACAGCAAACGGAAGATCTGCGGTATGCAGTAGGTTACGGCATTCAAAATCAAAAAAAAAGCAGTTTAGTTTCAGCAGCTCATCTTTTACTTTTGTAGTCAAATGCAGTTCTTCTGGCGCTACTTCCTTTTCGGCATATATGCTTTGCGCACTATATGCTTTTGCCAGGTGGGCAATTTCAACTTCGGACTTACCCTTTAACACTAACAGGCCAGATCCCACAACGCGCAAATCATTATCCAATTGCTGCAGGCTTTCTTTCAGAAATTTTAGCCGGAATATGCCCGCTTTTTTAAAACCAAATGGAGTGGTTTGCAACAGTTGTTCATCCAGGCAATAAAAAGGTATAACCTCATCATTCTCTGCTACTGCTTTATACAAACACTCATTATCGCACAGGCGTAGGTTTGTTTTAAACCACACTAAAGCGATTCTTTTTACCGACATAGGTGATAAATTTATTTAAACCGTTTGTGGTAGGCAGCTTCCAGCGCGTCGCGGTGATCGGGATGCGCTAATTTTATCAATTCCTGTGCGCGTTGTTTAAGGCTTTTGCCGAATAAATTGGTAATGCCGTACTCGGTAATTATCCACTGTACATGCCCGCGGGTTGTTACAACGCCCGCACCCTCTTTTAAAAACGGTACAATGCGCGAAATACCCTTAGCGGTAACAGAAGGCAGCGCTATAATGGCTTTACCACCAACAGACAACGAGGCCCCACGCATAAAATCCATTTGCCCGCCAATGCCCGAGTATTGGTGCGTGCCGATAGAATCTGCACAAACCTGGCCGGTGAGGTCAATTTCGATAGCGCTGTTAATAGCAATAGCTTTTGGGTTTTGCCTGATGATGCTGGTATCGTTCACATAGCTGATATCCATCACCCGTATGGCGGGGTTATCGTCTACAAAATCGTATAATTTACGCGAGCCCGCCATAAAAGCAGTAACGGAACGGCCAATATTCAGTTTCTTTTGGCTGTTATTAATTACCCCGCTTTCAATTAACGGAATTACGCCGTCTGATAACATCTCGGTATGGATGCCCAGGTTTTTGTGATGACTCAGATTTTTAAGCACCAGGTCTGGTATGTTACCAATACCCATTTGCAAGGTTGCGCCATCTTCAATAAGCGAAGCAACGTTAATTGCAATATCGCTAATGGCCTTGCTGCCGCCGTCGCTATAGTTTAACTCGGGCAGTTCTGCTTCGTGCCAAACCATCGCATTAATTTTGCTGATATGGATAAAGCCATCGCCGTGGGTGCGTGGCATTTTGGGGTTTACCTGCGCAATAATGTGTTCAGCAACGTCTACGGCTGCGCGGGCAATATCTACCGAGGTACCCAGCGTGCAATAGCCATGCTTATCAGGGGGCGAAACCGTTATCATTGCTACGTTGATAGACCAATTATCGCTTTTAAATAATTGCGGTATCTGGCTTAAAAAAATCGGGACGTAATCGCCATCTAAACTATTAGCCACCTTGCGGGTAGCTGCAGAAACAAATAAAGAGTTTACGTAAAAGCTTTTGCGGTATTCGGGCTGGTCAAAGTCTACATCTCCAAGCGTAGTAATGCTCACCAGTTCTACCCGCTTCAGTTCGTTGTGACGAACCTGTAAAGCCTTCAACAAATGCATAGGCGTAGCAGCGCTACCATGAATATATACCCGGTCGCCGGATTTTATTGTTTTAACGGCCTCTTCGGCAGTAATGTATCTAGAATCGGTCACAGCTTTAATTTTATTGATTTTAGTGCAAGATTAGCAAGAATATGCATAGGGCTATTTGTAATGTGCTAAAGTTTACAATCATTCTATACAAAATAAAAGTTCATCCACTCGGTTGCGCAATAAGATTTATCTGAATACCGAAACAAAAAAGATATAGCCATTCAACAGCATAAAAATAAAGGATGGCAGTGATTGTAAAAAGCCATCCTTCATTTTAATTCTCACACCAAAGCCTATCAGCATCAGCAATGCCAGGCCGCCCGAGGAAAGTACCAGGCTGGGCAGCCAAAGAAGCCCCGCCAGGAGCCCCGCCCCGCCAAGCAGTTGCAAGGCCCCAACAAGAATTCTGAATTTACCCAAGCCATAGCGCTCAAATTCGGCCGTCATGCCCGAATTAAAAAAAAAGGAGCATCCGTAAAAGAGAAAAGCTGCAGCAGATAAGATGATTAAAATAGTCAACAGCATCATGATCTGATTAACCCGGAATGAACACCGGCTACAAATAAACACAGGACAAATAAGAGAGCCGAAGGAATAAACTTTAGCAAAGGATTTTTAACCTTTGCATGCGCCGCCTGTGCGCACAGCATTAGCCCGCCCATTAAAATAGCCGGGACTAAAACAATACCCGGGTACCAAATACCCGTTATCAACAGTGTGGAAAGGGCTATTTTGGTGGCACCAACTAAATTTCGAACCAGATTGGGGATGCCATATTGTTCAAACTCTTTAACGATGTTATCATAGCGAAAAATCCAAACATATACAATGGAGATAGCAATAATGACCTGAGCATAAATTGAAAGTATTTGCATAAAATTTTTGTTTAAACGTGATTGTTGGTTTGTAAAGGATTTTCGATTTTTTGGTGCTGCTGTTTCTTTTGGGCGAAAAACATTCCCCAGGCAAAACCAACGTATAATACGGTTACGATTAGCGTAAGAATAATCAGATCGAGATTTTCCATGTTAGTTTGTCTTTTTTAGGTTAAAGTAGATCAGCAATCCCACCATTGTAGGTGGCCACAAACCAATAAAAATGGCCCTGTCATGGTCTTTTAAAATGATGTAGTAATACTCAGAAATGAATATGATGGCTACGATCATAGTCAGTATGGCGAATTCAATTTTTGAAATTTTATGCATTGGGTTTAATATTTGGTTACAATAGGATAAATTCATTGGCTTATACCAGTGAAATGGCACGAGAACAGTAAAAGGATAGACTTGCAAAGAGAAAGAAAACGGCAAATCGGTAAGGAATTCAGGGGATTCACTGGTTCATAAGTTCCAGGGAAGGCAAAATCAGGACTTAATTTTGCCCGGTTTTATGTGTGTTATCCTGCAAAAAGGGCACGGTTTCAATTAGGAGCAGCAGCTCAAATAAGAATATCCTTGCGGCTCTATGTCATATTAAATCGTCGCGTTTTTAAAGCTGTTGTTGGGTTGGGCAAACGTTATTTTCTTTTACTGATCTTGTTGCCGCTTATTTGCTTTTGCAAGCTGCACTTAAATCTAAAGGATGACTCGCCCAGTTTTTGATGCTTGGTTATCCGCCCCTGAACACGCTGGCGCCAAAGTTTAAAACTCGATGCTTTCATTTCTTTACGCATCAACTTAATCACCTGCTGTTCGGTAACGCCAAATTGTAGCCTTATTGCATCAAAGGAAGTACGGTCTTCCCAGGCCATTTCAATGATACGGTCTGTATCCACTATATTTAAACTACCGGTTTCAATCATTTTCTTTGGTGTTTTTTCGCTTTAGTTGTGATGTTCTATTCCAACAAAATTTGCAGTTTATTTTGAGCGGTTGAAAACTGCCCGGTAAACGGTAGTATCGCCATCCGTAAAGTAAACCCGCCTGTTGGGCTGGTTTTTCAATTCAAATTGATCATTGATCACAAATTTTACTTCGGTAAACTTATAGCCCGTAAAAAAGCTCACGGTGTCTTTGTAAGTACTGTCCTTTTTTAAAGCGGGTAATGGTCTATCATAGTCCCACGAAAGTGGTTTATCAATGCCACGTACACCCACACTATGAATGTTCTTTACCTCTTTGGTATCTAGCAAAAACACCACGGTCCGTTTATACGTTTTTTGCACGCAGCTTGATGCAAGTGCAATAAATAAACAGGCACCTATTACTTTATTTCTCATTTTCTGAAATATCTTTTGGCGAATAAATAATCTAATCCAAACCTTCCTGAGCCAAGTATCATCGAATAAATACCTACCCACAGAAAGCCCATTGCCGGCAACATGTTCCAGGTTCCGTTTTGCAGTTGTTGCATAAAAATGGCAACCAGCATAGTACAAGCTATTAAAAACGAGGCCAGTCTGGTTTGGAACCCCATTAAAAGTAATATCCCGCCGAATGCTTCACTAAAGGCACCCATCCATGCAAAGAATATGGGGAATAGTTTAAATATGCCTCCATATGCCGCAACGTCTTGCGGAAACCAATATACCACCTCAAAAAGTGCCAGGTTTTTATCTGCGGAAGACCACGGTAGCCCAAATTTATCAGATCCAAATACAACCGTAAGTAGGTAACCGCAAATAATGCGGGGAACGGCCAAAAATAAGTCTTGCCACCATCGCGGCATGGTAATAGGGGTTGTAATTTTTCTCAGCACAAGGAAGGTTTAAAGTATATTTTAAAAGGAAAGACTTGCATTAGCTCAAATGTAATACATTATTGTACAATATAATGAATATAAAAACATATTTGTACTAAAATACATGCTGTCAGCGAAATTCAAATCAACGGAAAGTTGTATTAGAATATTCTTAAGACGTTCTTTTCGAGGCGAGTGCTTGAGTTAGCAACAATTCTTCGCTAATTAATTTATCCTGCGGTTACATTTCCGTTGCCGGGCATTACAAATGGGTAAATAAACTAAAATCAGTAACATGAAAAATCTCTTCTTTATTCCCGTATTTATGATCGCCTGCGTACTTTTTAGCTGTCAAAAAGAAGCAAAAGTTAACCCGTCTGCACCGGTTAGCTTTATGGCAAGCAACAAAAAAACACCTGTTGGCACACCCGTAACAACACCAGTACCTGTTCCATCGGTGCCTACCATCCCGGTAACAGATACGGTTACTTCTTCGCTTCCGGTTGCCTCTATTGTAACCCTTGGTAAGTGGAAGGTAGCATCTTACCGGGAAGGCACTTCCGTTAGCACATCAAAATTCAATGGTTACACATTTGTGTTTGACAAGTCGGGCGCTATTGTTGTGGATAACAACGGGCAAACAACAAATGGTACATGGCTTTATTTAACCGCCAGTTTTTATTATGGTATCCCAACCTATGGCTACTCTCCATATGGGTTTAATATTTTGCTCGGAACCAAAAAGCCATTGAGTTTATTGTCTAAAAATTTATTCATCAGCAAAAAAACCACTACCAATTTGTATGTTGATAGCGTTAATCCGGCGGAGGATACGCACGTAACATTGGTGAAGTTTTCTAACTAAGCCATTCATCTATTATTTAAAAGCCTCCCGGATTTGATTTTCCGGGAGGCTTTTACTTTATGTTTTTTCCAGTAATACCAGCTAAATAGTTCATAAAAATATTGGTTACTTTGGTTACGTTAATAATCCCTGCTTTTACTAATAACCGTATATCGATATGAAGAAAGCCGTGTTGAATTTCTCCGGTGAGGAGCTAATTGAGACGCTTAAAAATCCGCATGTGCGCACCCAAGCCATTAGCTTTATGTATCGCAGTTATTTTGCCGTATTGAGTAATCATATTCGGCAAAATCAGGGAAGTGAGCAGGATGCGGAGGATATTTTCCAGGAGGTGATCGTAACTTTTATCGAGATTGTGCGGAAAGAAAAATTCCGGGGCGAATCGAGTATTAAAACATTCCTGTTCACTTTAAATAAGTACGCATGGCTAAACGAGTTAAAGAAGCGGAACCGGGCATCGCAGCGCGAGGAAAAGTATGAAAGCGAAAGGGGTGTAGATGAACGAGATGTAAGTAGCTTTTTAATTGAGCGTGATGCTAAAAATTTGGTGAATAGTTTAATTGAAAAATTGGGCGATGCCTGCAAAAGGATACTGACCGCTTACTACTACGAGGGGTTATCGATGAAAGAGATTTTACCCCTGGTGAATTATGATAACGAGCAGGTGCTGCGCAATAAAAAATATAAATGTTTAAAAACCCTGGAACAAATGCTGGCCGCTAACCCCGGGCTTGCAACGCGTTTCAAAAGTGCATTGGCGTATGAACAATAACGAAGAAATGAATGAACGGCTAATGCTTTACCTTGATGGTGAGTTGGCCGGCAAGGAGCGGGCAACGTTTGAGGAATTGCTTGCTAAGGATACAACCTTGCAAACCGAGCTGGAAAATTTATCAATTGCCCGGTCGGCAATAGCACATTATGGCTTAACAAGCCAGGTTGCCAGTGTGCACCATATGATGATGGACGAATTTAGCGTAAGCAGGGCTAAACCTGGCGGTGCAAAAATTTATTCCATGGTTCGTTATTTCATGCGGGTGGCTGCCGTGTTGTTAATTGCCGTAATAGCGTTTGGCGGCTATGAATTTATCTCTGTATCGCCTCAAGGCATTTATAAAGATAAATACATAACGTATAGCACGAGTGTTGAAAGGGGCGGTAGCTCAGCATCACCTATAGAACAAGCATTTGCAGATAACGACTATCAAAAAACCATCGGCCTTTATAAAAACACAAAATCCCCGGTAATAAACGATCATTTTATTGCGGCGCAAGCTTATTTAGCCGCTGGTAATGCTACAGGGGCCATTAAAGCTTTTAATGCAGTTTTGGCTGCTAAGCCCGGCACCTACACCAATATTGACGACGCAGAATATTACCAGGGTCTGAGTTACTTGGCTAACCATCAGCCAGCAAAGGCAGAACCAATATTCCAGCGCATTTACCAAAATAAAAGTCACTTATACCACAGTAAGGTAAGCTATTGGACTATGCTCCGGCTCAAACTGCTCATCGTAAAAGATCCCGGTAATTAAACCGGGATTTATTTTCAAAAAAAAATTAAAAAGTGGTTACGATCTTAATCGCGGCGGATACTAAGTATAAAAAACGATAAGATATGAAACACTTAAACACTCGTACTGTATATTTTGCAATAGTTGCATTAGCAGTTGTTACCGGATCATTTGGCTGTAAAAAAGATAGCGGCGTAACGCCGTCAACAGCTGCACAGATTTCTTTTGGGCTTAAGGCAGATAATGCTTCCATGGTGCTTGCCTCCACATCGGGCCCTGTAATGAACAGCGTTGGCACCAACGCCACAAGTTCAATTATTACCTGGACATCAGGTACTGCCAACGTAAGCAAGTTTCAATTTGAAGCTAAAAAAGCAGGCGTAAAAACTGAAATCGAAGTACCCGGCGCAAATACCATTAACCTTTTTGCAGTTTCGCCATCATTGTTCCCTACCAAAATAGATACCGGCAATTATAGCGAAATTGAAGTTAAACTTGCTTTGGCGCCACCGGCCGGCAATAGCATCCCTTTTCAGTTAAAAGGCTCGTTTACTAAAGCTGATGGAACCGCAGTACCGGTTGAATTAGATGTTAACGAAGCAATGGTGTTAAAAACCGAGATCACTAATGTTGTGATTGATGCCACCACCGATCTGAAAACCACCTTTACCCTTCACCTGAATAAATTACTTAGTGGTGTAACCTTAGCAGACCTTGCAGCGGCCACCGCCACATCGGGTACGGTTGTTCTATCAAGTACTTCCAACACGGCACTGTTCAATAAAATCAAGGCGAACGTAGGAAACATAGGCGGGCACGAAATTGAAGGAGAGCATCATGGGCATAACGGCTCAGACGATAATGCAAGCCAGGGCGGAAACGATGACCCAAGCGGCCATAATTAATAAATGGTTGTAACTTAAGTATTCAATACAAAGAGGGGCTCAAATGGAGCCCCTCTTTTTTGATATAAATAAAAGTAACCCTAAAATTACCAGCCCCGAGCCGGCTATATATAACCAATTGAGCCCGGCAGGCGATTCCTGGAAATTACCGATCAGCCGCATATTGGCCCAGTAACCCGGCTGTTTTTTTGCCGGTGAGATAGCATCATCATCCAGGTAATCTATTTTGGCTTGTTGTAAGGCGCGGCTTAGCGTAAACCCTTCTGCAATGTAATGATCCATTTTTGCAGATAAGTAAGCCGTGGCTGCATCATCCGCTTTCCACATCGATGGGATGATATTTGCACAACCCGCATACGAAAACGCCCGCGATAAGCTCATTATTCCTTCGCCCTTAACAAACTGTCCGGCACCGCTCTCGCACGCGCTTAGCACAACCAAATTGGTTTTATCGAGCTTTAAATTATAAATCTCGGGTTCAAAAAGCTTGTAGTTTAAAGCCGAATCGGGTTTTTCCGGGTAAAAACTGATGTAAGATTGCTTTATGTCCGCATCGTTTGCGGTAGCATGTGTGGCCAGGTGTATAATATTGTATTTACCGGCCAGTTCTAGAAACCTCTTTTTTGTAGCTAAATGTCCCGTAAAAACGGTGCCGCCAACCGCTTCTACTTCCGCCGCAGATGCCCTTAGCCGCGCCGGCAATTGGCATTCTTGCTTAATAGTCCTAAGTTCTTCCGTAAAAGGCGCCATGCTGAGCCTGCTCGCATTTTGCACCGTTGAGGTAGGTTTGCTACGCTGCAAAATTGCGCAGGAATAATTGTAACTGATGCTATATTGGTTTAGCAGCGGCTCTCCGCTCTCATCAGGTAAAACCTCAAAAGGCAGGTAGTTTAACAGGCCATCGGGGATGATCATCAGACTTTTTTTGCCGGCTATAAACCCTTTTACCTGACCTATCAATTTTCCGTACAACTTTTTACCGTCGGCTTGCAGCAATGCCGAATTGTTACGCCCACGGGCTTGCGCATTTTCGTAGTAATTTTTAATAAGCGTTTGATAATCTCCCGCTAATGGCACGGTTACAAAGTCAAAATCATCCTTGGTAATAATAAAGCACAATAACTCTTTTTCGCCAATATGGTAAGAAAGTAGCGCCGCCGAAGACGGTATAATACTTTGAAGAGCTTTTAAATTCACCTCCTGTTCGGGGGTAGTAAATTGCCCGGCACCTATAGCGTGGTTGATTTTTTGCTGAACCGCAATCAATTTTAACGACAAATCATTCACCTCTCTCTTAAAGCGCGTAATAGCCGTACTGTCCGTTTCCTGGGCCGCCCGTAAAGAGGCCCGGGTAATGGCTTGCTTTAATTCGGTCTCTGTTTTTAACAGGGCAGCAGGTACATGGCTGTTCAACCGCAGGCTGGCCTCGTTAAGCGCGAGGAATAAGGTGTTCGCCTTGTTTTCTTCGTCAAGGAAAAATGCTTTCCGGATAAATGTTTCATTACCCGTGAGTTTATATAATTCCAAACAGATGGTAATAGGGCGTAACCTTGCGGCATATTTCCGCTCACCAATTTCCAGCCTCGCCTCGTCGCTTTCATAAAAGCGTTCAATATGGCCGGTCAATTTATAAAATGCTAAATAAGTATCAAGGGACGCTTGCAATGTTTTTACCTGGCGGTTATAGCGGTACATCTTATCAAATGCTTCGGCCTTTGCCTGCAATACGCCCAGCAATTCGGTTATATTGAATACCGTATTAAAATTATTGGGGTTAGTGTAAATATCGGCAGAATTAAAATCGACCAGTAAATTTTGTATAGCCTGTTGATAATAATTCAGGCTTTTAACAAATTGGTTTTGCCGCAGGTACAAATCGCCCAGGTATTTTAGCGTAATTCCGTAGTCGCTGCTCTTATGCCTGCCGTTAGTCTTTTTATGGAGTTCTGTCGCCTTTTTAAGGTAATCCAAAGCCTTAGCCGTATCACTTTGTAGCAGGTAGGCGTTGCCCTGGTCGTTTAATTTGCGGATATCCTGATAGCCTACTTTGTTTAAATAATTAAGCGCCTCTTTGGTATTACCCATAGCCAGGTAAAGCGACCCGATATTGTGATTGATCTTATCGCTTTCGATATGATATGATAAAATGCTTTTATATAAGGCCAACGCCTCGCTATACCTTTTCAACCTGCGGTAAGCCGATGCCAGATTGCTTTTGTAGGGCACAAGTAGGGCCTGATCAATTTGCTTGTGGCTGTTAAGTACGGCAAGCGCCTTTTCATAGTAAATAATGCTTTTGCTGTAATTACCGCTGGCATAGGCCATAACCCCGAGCGTATTGTACAGGCGTTCAATTTCTGCCAGTTGGGCGTACTTTTCAGCAATTGTTTTTGCGCGATCATAAAAATAGGCTGCAGAATCGAGCCTATCCAAACGGTAGTAGCTGTTGCCACAGTACACAAGCGGCTTATAAATAGCCGAATCGGGTATAGCAGGCATGGCAGCACGTAAGGCAAATGCTTTTCGGAAATAGGTGGCGGCATTTTTTTCCTGCCCTAATACCTGCAGGTAGGCCCCTGCATTAACACATGCCCTTAACATTAGGCCAGGGTCTTTTTTGCTTTTGGCTAAAAAGGAAATTACCTGGTCATACCCCTGCAATACTTTACGGCTTAAAGTAGCATCTGGCTCATCTTCCAGCGAAAGTTGCTCTGTTTGGTTAAATAAACTCCGGTAATCCGGTTGTTGCGAAAATGCATTAGTTGCAGGCAGTATAAGGCCGATAGCAGCGATAAAACGGTAAGAAACATGCCTCAAAAACATGTTTAAAGATAGACAAAATGCCCGGCTTAGCGGCTCACAACAATGATACAGGGTGGCCTTGCCTTAACCGGTTTACTGGTAACGCGGGCTATGCTGAATAAGGAGATGCCTGCCGGATGCTCAGCAACCTGTTGCGAGGTAACACTAAAACCCTGTGCTTTCCTTGCCGCTAGTAAATCGGTGAGATATTGTGGTATTTCACTGGCCGTGCGGTAAAAATACACTTTCATTTCCAAGCCGTTTAACGAGCTTTGGCTTCCATCGGTAAGGCGGTAAGCCAATTTCACCTGCTGCGTAGCACCCGTATCTATCCCCTGCGAACGAACCGATGCCGCTAGGTTTATGCGGGCATTCGCGGTGTTTACATCAATGCCGGCCTTTTTGCACCCACCCCCCTGGTCGAAGGTGTTATTGTTTCCCGCTGGTAGCGCCAATTTTGTGTCGGCGTTATAAATAGGCGCTGCAATACTGTCGCCTTTCGCCAGGTTGTATATTTTATCTTCGTAATTGATGCCTGAAATAATTACTGTTTTTGTAATAGCAGCGGCACCGTTATCCGGGGAAAACGTTACTTTATACTTCAATCCGGTTTCGCTCGAATTAACGTCTATTTCGCCGGTGCGCTCATCCAGCCGGAGTCCATCGGGTGCACTGGTATAGTCCCCAGCATCTGTAATTAAGGATTTAATGGTATTGCCATTGGCTTGTATGTAAAATACCGAGTCACCGTAAATGCCGTTATCTATAATAGATCCGCCGTCGGGTGCGGGTGCCTGCCCTTTTTTGCAGGATAAACACATGCCCAACAGCCACACAACAATAACAATATGGAAATATTTTTGCATAGCAATTAACGGTAAACAACGGCGGCGTACGCTTATTATTACTGAGTGTCCTAAAAGTTGGGGGATAGGATAAAATTTATTTGTTTTGCTGGAGGATAAACGAATACTAAAGCATTGCCAACACCACACGAAACCCTTGTCCGGTTGATCTTACCTGACGGCCTTTTA
>NZ_SOZE01000016.1 GCF_004519315.1 Mucilaginibacter psychrotolerans | reverse complement strand
GGCGCGGTTATTTGCCGTTAGGAAAAGATTGGGCGATAACACAAGAGAAAAGCAACAAAGGGGCCGGCTTTCCGATGCTACATATTCATATCATGAATATCAAGGGCTGGCTAAGAGGCGTGCATCATAAATGCGAGACGCATCGCTTACAGCAATATTTAGATGAATACCATTTCCGTTTTAACAGAAGGGGGCATATGAACTCAATTTTTGATAAACTTATAACCAGAATGACCGAGGCTAAACCCGTAAATTACAAAATGATTAAATGCGAACTAAATACATAATCCTAAAAAATTATATTCGGAACACCGGCTATTGGAGCAACGCAACCCGGGAAATATTGGAAATTGACGACAATATTCAGCCTGGCGCGGATATTTTATTCCAATATTATAAAGAAGGCAAAAACCGGGCCCTAATGAAAACAACAATTTTCGAGGCAATTAATCTTGGTAAGTCTTTCGATGTGCAAGCAGAAATTGTAACCGCCAAAGGAAATTTGAAGCGAGTACGCGTTATAGGCTACTCAGAATTTAAAAATGGTAAATGCGAGAAATTATTTGGTTTATTTCAGGAAATTAGCATTCCCCTCCCCCTTTCAAGTAAGAAGTATTTGTTCCCTGCATGACAAGGGCGGATGGTTTCGAACCGCAAAAAAATATTTTATGGTAAGCGGGTGATACCACAGCAAACTATTCAAACAGCGTTTTGAATGCAGTAAACAAATGTTGACTGTTTAGTTATTGAATTTATCAATCCGGTAAATCCGCCATCTTGCTCTGCGTCTTATAAATTCAGTAAACGGAAAGGTATTATTGCGTTTGTACGCCAAACAAATGCCCCACCAATGCCGACATGCCCATAGCAAAAGTACCCCAAATGCAAATGCGAATGATTGATTTAACCATGCCCGAACCACCCGCCTGGGCGGCCACCGCACCCGAAAAAGCTAAAAATATAATGGAAAAGCCGTATTGATAGAAAATCATTTCCTTAACGGGTGCAAAAAAAGATACCAGCACCGGCAGCGCTCCCCCTATTGTAAAAGCCAATGCCGATGCCAAGGCCGCTGTAAGCGGTTGGGCTTGTGTTATTTCGTTTATACCCAGTTCGTCTCGGGCATGGGCCTCCAGCGCATCATGAGCGGTTAACTGCATGGCAACCTCCATCGCCAGTTGAGGCGTTAAACCCCTTTTTTCATAAATATCTGCCAATTCAGCAAGTTCAGACTCGGGCATTGTTTCAAGTTCCATTTTCTCCCGTTCCAGATCCGATGTTTCTACGTCTGACTGAGAGCTTACCGAAACGTATTCGCCCGCGGCCATTGACAATGCCCCCGCAACCACGCCGGCAATTGCAGCAAGTACAATTGGGTTACGGGTTTGGCTTGCTGCGGCTATCCCAATTGCCAGGCTGGTTGTTGAAAGGATGCCATCATTAGCGCCTAAAACTGCTGCACGCAGCCATCCGCTCCTGTTGATATAGTGTTTTTCTGTTTGGGTTTCCATTATCTGTTTATTAATAAGCCGGTCGTAAAATCCGGCATTCCATATCGTGTGTAAATGCTACAAGCAGGGGCTAACGATAACACTACTGTAAACTGCCTACCCCTCTCGCGTCTATTAAAATTGGACAGAAAAGGCATGGAGATCACCTGTAAACTCATATCGCAAGGCCCAATTATAGGTATTGCAGATATTTTTTACAATAGTTAAGCCAAGCCCGGCACCTTCAGAATTATTCCCTTTTTGAAAGCGATCAAAAATCTTGTCGCCATCAAGCGCGAGTGTCGCGCCAGTATTTTGAAACGTAAGCTGCCCTTCGGTTAAATAAATATTGATTGTACCCCCACTTACGTTGTGCCTTATTGCATTGCTAAACAAATTATTAAGTAAAATATCAATCAGGTACTTACTTACCTTAACCAGCTTACCGGCTGGTTTGCTGTTTATAACGATAGCTTTCGAAGCCGATAATTCCTGAAATTGCCTGATCTTGTCTGCAATGAGTTGGCCCATATCCAATTCCTCGGTTTCTGTTATCAGGTTGTTTTCAATCTTAACCAATAGTAATAATGATTGGTTTAGCCTTGATAATTTACCGGCGGCACTGTAAATATCGTTTATTTGGTCAAACTGTTCCTGCTCCAGCGAGTCGTCCTGTATTAACGTATCTAATTTCGATTTTATAACCGACAGCGGCGTCATCATTTCATGCGACGCGTTCTCGGTAAATTGCTTTAAGTTTTGATAGTCGCTTTTAACACGGTTTGCCATCGATAGCACTGCTGCGTCCAACTCAATAAATTCGGTTACCTGGGTATCTGCCGGCGTAAACTTTTCGGGAGAGGCTAAATCAAACGATTTCAAATTCGCCACCATTTTGTAAAAAGGCCGCCAAAGTCCATTGAGGAAATACTTATTTGCCAAAAACAAAACGCCAAATAATCCGCACATCAACAACAAAGTAATTATCCCGATTATCTGTACCAGGTATTCGGCACTTTCGCTGGAAATGATAATGATAAACTTATAAGATTGCCCTTTAAACGACAATTTTCCCTCCACTGCCCGGCCAGATATATCGCCAATTTTCTTGGGGCTATGATAAACGGTATCGTAAAACCTCGTTGGGATTTGTTGCTGGCTTGTTTTGATGAACTTGGTTTGGTCATCATCAAAATCAACCGGATTAGGTAATTCCTGCCTGGCGTTGATATAACCCAGCAACTCAGACACTTCTTCTGATAGATGATCGTCCAACAGCCTCGCTGCTATATTATTAATGGCAAAAAAATAAATTATAGCGCCAACAAACAATACAGATAGCGTAACCAGGATGCTCACCCGGTTATAATGCGAAGCTAATTTCATCTATCGGTAAATTTATAACCAATGCCATAAACCGATTTCAAATAATCATTGGGGGTGGCATCGAGAATTTTTTTGCGCAGGTTTTTAACATGGGAATATAAAAAATCAAAATTATCGTGCATATCTATCTCATCACCCCATAAATGCTCGGCAATGGCGGTCTTGGCTATAACTTTACCCTTATTGGCGATTAGATATAATAGCATGTCATACTCTTTTCGCGTAAGTACTACTTCGGTACCATTGATGGTAACATTTCGCCCGTCGAGGTCTATCGATATTTCATTAAAAATCAAGCTATTGTTATTATTGCCTGCTTTACGCCTAAACACCGCCAGTATCCTCGATTTTAATTCGGCAAGATGGAAGGGTTTTACCAGATAATCATCCGCACCTATATCCAATCCTTTTATCCTGTCATCTAAAGAGTTTCTTGCAGATATAATGATAACCGCTTCGCTCCTTCGTTCTGCTTTTAAAAACTCCAGCACTTCAAAACCTTCACCATCGGGCAAACCAATATCTAACAGCACAAAATCGTAATTATAGCAAGCCAGTTTAGCCTTTGCACCCGCCAAATCTGTACAGCTTTCACATACGTTATTATCGCCGCTTAAATAGGTAAGCATGTCTTCACGCAACCCTTGCTCATCTTCAACAATAAGTATTTTCACAATATCCTAATCTATAAAAGCCAGTACAAAAACCATAGTTGAATGGATTGGTTGCTAGTTAAACAAATAAACTGAATACAATCTGTATTTAACATACACTTTAACCAAAAATACTTTCGTTGAAGCGTTAATACAGTTTGTCTTCAGATTTGTCATATATTTTTAACCAAGATAAACATACCACATGGCTATTATTGAACCTACCCGGCGTGACGTAGAGCACCCTTCGAAATTTAAAAGATACTCTTCATCGTTACGCCTTTGGCATTGGGTTAACCTGATAGCTATCAGTGGCTCGTTAATAACGGTACTCATCAACTCAACACTTACAGATCGAAAGATTGCCGGTGCATTGATAAAGAGCGAATTGGGAAAGGCGGGTACTGTTGTAACTGACGAACAAGTAAGGCCTGCCGTACATGCCTTAAGCGATAGTGTATGGGGGATACATATCTATTTTGGTTATGTATTGGCAGCCTTATTAGCATTCAGACTGATTTTGGAGTTTTTTCAATTGGCAGACCAAAAATTTATCCGGAAAATAAAAAGCGCTTATTATCAATTTAATACAATTAAAAAAGAGCGTGAAGCAGCAAGACACGAACTAGTGGTTAAGGGCATTTATGGCATATTTTACCTGTTGCTTATTATAATGGTGGTAACCGGTTTATTCCTGGCTTTTGAAGATGCGCTTGCGGCTTACAAATCAATACGGCATTCTGTGAAAGAAGTACATGGGTTTTGCATGTACCTTATTATTGCATTTATTGTGGTACATATTATAGGCGTTTTGCTGGCAGAACGAAAAGATGGCAAAGGGATAGTTTCTGATATGATTAACGGAGGAAGTGAAAATTAATAAGAGCTTTAAAACTTTAAGCATTTTTGCGATTTTGCTATTGGCGGCCACATTATGCCAGGCGCAAGACAACTATGAGATACAGGTGTATGGCTCGCCCACTGTTGAAAAAGGGCGTACCATGCTTGAACTGCATAGCAACTACACAGCCAGTGGCTTTAAAGAGGGCAGCAACGGCGAACTGCCGGATAACCATGTAATCCACGAAACGGTTGAAATCACCCACGGATGGACAACCTGGTTCGAAACCGGATTCTACATTTTCACTTCAGAAGGCAACCAGGGCCGGAGTGCTTATGTGGGCTCTCACATCCGCCCGCGGGTTACAGCCCCCGCAAGCTGGAAACTGCCCGTTGGTTTAAGTTTATCTACCGAATTCGGTTTTCAAAAAAGCACCTTTTCTGCAAATACAAGTTCTTTGGAAATCCGCCCCATCATTGATAAGCAATGGAAAAGATTCTACGTATCAATAAACCCTACGCTGGAGAAAAGCTTTAAAGGCCCCGACGAAAAACTTGGCTTAATCTTTTCGCCCAATGTAAAGGGGAGCTACAATGTTAGCAACGTAGTGGCATTGGGATTAGAGTACTACGGCAGTACAGGACCGTTCTTCCACTACGATGCTTTTCAGCAGCAACAACAACAAGTGTACCTGGCTACCGATTTGGATTTCGACCCTAATTGGGAATTCAATGCAGGCGCAGGATATGGATTCACCAAAGGCACAGACAAAGAAATTTTTAAGATTATTTTAGGTCGGCGGTTTTAAACACCGTGCAGCATTAAGACGATTAAATAATAGTTAAGCAAAAACAACGTGCTGCTTGGCAGCTAGATAGCGTTCGGCATCTATCGCTGCCATACAACCGCTTCCTGCGGCAGTAACTGCCTGTCGGTAAATATGATCTTGCGCATCGCCGCAACAAAACACCCCCTCCACATTTGTTGTGGTTGAGCCTGGGTTGGTTTTGATATACCCCGTCTCGTCCATATGTATGATGCCTCTGAATATATCGGTATTGGGTTTATGACCAATAGCTACAAAAAAACCGGTAATGTTCAGGGTTCGTTCTTCCTGGGTTTGATTATTTGTGACGGTTACGCCCGTTACGCTTTGCCCATCGCCTGAAATTTCTTTAGTTTCGGTATTATAAAGCAGTTCAATATTGGGTGTATTTAATACCCGGTAAGCCATTGCTTTTGAGGCCCTGAATTCGTTGCGCCGCACAATCATATAAACTTTACGGCACAGCTTGGCCAGGTATGTTGCCTCCTCGGCGGCAGTATCGCCCGCGCCAACAATAGCCACATCCTGTCCTTTAAAAAAAAAGCCATCGCATACCGCGCAGGCCGACACGCCAAAGCCGCTATACTTCTGTTCAGACTCCAACCCCAGCCATTTAGCAGATGCGCCGGTTGATATGATCACCGTATCGGCCAATATGATTTTTACATCGTCAACCACAACTTTGTGTGGCAAACTCGAAAAATCTACCGCACTTACATAACCAAACCTGATATCAGCACCCAATCGCTCGGCTTGCTTGCGGAAGTTCTCCATCATTTCGGGGCCTGTAATACCATTTGGATAGCCGGGATAATTTTCCACATCGGTAGTTTGCGTAAGCTGCCCGCCAGGCACCATGCCGGTGTACATTACCGGATTTAGATCTGCGCGGGAAGCATAAATGGCAGCGGTGTACCCAGCCGGCCCCGATCCTATGATGAGGCATTTAACGTGTTCTGTTTCCATAGAAATCCTCTTAATTATTTGCTATTTGAAGCGGCAATGCCCTTATCTAAAAACTTAATATAATCTGCGGCGTCGTAATCGGCGCCTTGCGGTGTTTCTAATACTTCTCCCTTGCTGTTTACCATTACATAAAAAGGTTGCGAGTTGGTATTAAACTTTGATGCCTGGAAATCGCTCCACTTGCCACCAATGGTAGCTATCGTTTTGCCACTGTAGGCAGATGTGAATTGTTCTGCTTTTTCCAGCTCCGTTTTATCATCCACATATAGTTCTGCCATAATAAACTTTGATCGCAAACGCTTTAGAACCTCCGGATTTGTCCATACCGTACTTTCCATTTTACGACAATTAACACAGTTCCAGCCGGTAAAATCAATCAGGACCGGTTTACCTTCTGCTTTTGCAACCTGCAGTGCCTGATCGTAATCATAAAAAGCTTCTAAACCCAGTTTACTGCTAGGTGCCCGTTTAAATATCTCTTCATACTTTTTTTCTCCGGTAAATACCGGGCCTGCATTGGCACCTGCGCCACTGGCTGCATTTAGTTGCGATGAGGTGTACAAATCAAAATCCTGCGTAGAAGATGGCGGTAAAAAGGCACTGATAGATTTCAAAGGTGCTCCCCACATGCCCGGCAACATATAAACCACAAAAGATAACACGACGATTGCGAGAAAGGTGCGCGGTACAGAAACGTGCTGCACATCGCTATCATGCGCAAATTTGATTTTACCCAGGAGGTAGAAACCCATCAGTGCAAAAATCACTATCCACAGCGCCAGGAATATCTCCCTGTCGAACCAGTTCCAATGATAAGCCAGATCTACATTAGACAAAAATTTAAGCGCGAAAGCCAGTTCCAGAAAGCCAAGTACCACCTTAACACTATTTAACCACCCGCCCGATTTTGGCAGTGATTTTAATGCTGATGGGAATAAAGCGAAAAGGGTAAAAGGCAATGCCAGTGCCAGCGAAAAGCCAAACATGCCAATCGCCGGACCAAGGCGCTCGCCTTTCGAGGCCGCTTCTACCAGTAAAGTGCCAATGATTGGCCCCGTACAGCTAAACGACACCACAACCAACGTAGCCGCCATAAAAAACAACCCGGCTACCCCTCCTTTGTCAGAATTTTCATCCAACTTATTGGCTAGCGAATTAGGCAATGTAATTTCAAACGCGCCCAAAAACGATATGCCAAATACGATAAGCAGCAGGAAGAAAAAGAAATTAAACACACCGTTGGTAGAAAGGGCGTTCAACGCATCAGAACCAAAAAGCAACGTTATTACCAGCCCCAGCAGCACATAAATAACAATGATGGATAACCCGTATAAAGATGCTTGCCCTGTTGCCCTTGCCCTGCTATGCGCTTGCTTAGTAAAAAAACTTACCGTTAAAGGCAACATGGGGAAAATACACGGCATTAATAAAGCCGCAAAACCGCCCAGGAAACCGGCAATAAATATTTGCCACAAGGTTTTGTGCGCAGCTGGCTTCATTACAATTTGGGTTACTTGGGCGGGCTGTGCCGCAGTAGCTTTTTTTCTGGCTGCTGCAATGCTATCTGCCGGGCTTGTGATATCGGTAAATTTTAAATCGCTAGCCTGTGCCGAATCGTTAGCATTTTTGGCTTGTGCAGAGGCCGGTAAAGCAAGGGTACCCAAGGCAATTGCAACAAACATGGCAATTGCTAATACAAAATGTAGTTTTTTCATGGCTTTATTTCACCGGGATTACAAAATCA
The DNA here is from genome assembly GCF_004519315.1 of Mucilaginibacter psychrotolerans. Classification (GTDB taxonomy): domain Bacteria; phylum Bacteroidota; class Bacteroidia; order Sphingobacteriales; family Sphingobacteriaceae; genus Mucilaginibacter; species Mucilaginibacter psychrotolerans. The sequence continues at coordinate 134,181 of NZ_SOZE01000016.1, read as the reverse complement.
ACATCCTCGGGCGGCAGGCATTTCTTGTCGTTACAGGCCATGTATTCCAGCGTCCCTTTTACTGTAACGGTCGCCGTTTTCAGTTTTATTTTCTGCTGAAAAATAACCGTATTTTCAAAGTAGCTCACATTCATCCCGAATGATTTTTCGAAATGGGTAATCGGGGTGGGCTCTGTAGCGTTACCCAGCAATTTATAGCCGGGCATGGCTTTAAACGTAAAGCCTGTTTTTACCGGCCCGCCATCCTTTGAGTTTAAAGAATACACGTGCCAGCCTTTATTTATTGTGGCTTTGAAATATACCACAGCCTCATTAGCATTGATCTTTTTGGCCGCGTAACTCCATTTAACCGGCTTTTCTATCTGCCCGAACGCGCTTATTTTAATGATGACCAAGGTCACCAAGATACATAACTTTCTCATCTCATAATATTTATAAGTAAAAAACTGAACCAGTAAGAATTGTAGCCCGCTATTTAAATTTCAGCGCAAGCGTTACAATGTTGGAGTTTAGCCCGGTAGAGCGCATGTAATGCCCTGCCCTCAATTCCAACGAAGTGAAATGCTCGGAACCAAACACGCCTTTTGGTGGCGACAACCTGATGTTGGCACCTACGAAGTTGCTGTGCAGGCTCGATAAGTCGTAATCACTGGTATAAAAGGTTGCCGATGGGTCATGCTGGCCATAAGGCGCAAAATAACGTGTGCCGGTTTGCGTGTTATACCTGTAAAAAGGGCTAACCGATACAAAAGAAGTAAGCTTTACCGGGATCTCTATTTCGGCGGTATGCGCCCTTATACCCCAGTTATCCATGTAGTACCTGTAAAAAGTACGGATGATAAAGTGATCATCTAAAAAGTAGTTGAACCTTAAGCCGATGGGTAGTTTGTAGCGGCTATCAGGCAGGTTTTCTACCCTTACCGATCCATCCGTGAAATAATCGCGCTGGTATTTGGTTGCAAGCAAACCGTGCTGGTAAGAAGGTTCAACAATTAGAGCCATCTGCAAGCGCTGGGTTAATACCTGCGATAAGGAAAACGAGGTACTAAACGAATTTCGGGGCTTGTAGTCAACCGGACGATTATCGTCCTTTTCAGATCCGGAACCATACCCTGCGGGTCGAAGCTCTACCGGCAAAATCACCTTCCACTTATCTAAAAACACCTGCGCCTTAAAATCGAACTGGGTGTTTTTATCTTTTGATACGCGGGTAATGTTGATACCGCCACCGAATGACTGGTAGTCAAATTCTCTCGAATAGGAGCCAGTTATGCCGAATGCATTACCTGTTTTATCGTTAGATACGGTCCAGTTAAGCGAGGGGTAAATACGCACATCCTGCCTTGATGCAGAAGAGACGCTGTTTGGATCGATTTTATCTGAAGATGCCGAAGTGTAATGGTCAACACCTAATTCGAAATTGAAGGTATGTTTTAAACCCATTTTACTGTATTTCGACATTTGCAGATCAAACGTATTCGCAAAATCGGTCAGTTTTTCGGTGCCAATACCACCGGTAACTGCTGAATTATTGCCATCCTGATGATAGTATGCCGAAACAAAATTGATCTCATCTATTTTAAGCTTACGCGATTCGTAATTGGTAGAATCTTTAACCGGCTGTGGTTTAGTTTGCGCGTGCGACGCAAGTATGCCAAGGTACATGGCCAATACACCTAAATATATTTTTCTCATTTGATGCTTTAGGTTTTAGTTACAGCCACAGCCACCGCCACTTTTACCACCATTGGCACCTGAGCCACCTTCGCGGTAAAGCTGGAAACTTTGTTCAAACTTTTGTGATTTCCTGGCAGTAAGATCCATCTCGCTATCGTTAAGACGGTTTTTTTGATACGGCTTTACCGAAACACAGGACGAAAGGCTATACATTGCCAACAGGCAAAGCACAGTTATTAATCGTAGGGGTTGTTTTAGCATTTTATTTGATATTGATATTTTTAGAAGTATAGAGTTTGTTGTCATCGGTTATCACCACGCAGGCTACGTTTTGTAATTGATTGATCAAATCGAGCCCTACATAGGCACCCATAACTGTAACAGGTGTAGCCATGGCATCGGCAAATTCGGCGCTGGGGCTTATAATGCTCACGCTTTTTATACCGCTTACCGGCAGGCCGGTTTTCGGGTCGATGGTGTGCGAATATTTTTTACCGCCGATAACTACGTACTTAGCATAGTTACCCGATGTAGCAATGGCCATGTTGCTGATATTTAAGGTGGAGAACGGCGTTGCGTCCTGGTCGGGGTCGGCAATGGCAATTGTCCAGGGCTTTCCATTGGGTTGTGTACCCCAGGTAGTCAGATCGCCCGCTGCATTCACAATACCGCTCTTAACGCCATTTTGCTGTAAAACAACTTTTGCTTTATCGGCGGCGTATCCTTTACCTATACCACCAAAACCAATGCGCATGCCGGCTTCTTTTAAAAAAACAGTGGATTGCTCGCCGTCCAGTATCACATTTCTATAGTTAATAAGCCTTACAGAAGCCTTTGCAGTTGCAGCATCGGGCAAGGTCTTCATATTCAGATCGAAATTCCAGAGGCTTTTATCAATGGAGCCGTAAGTAATATCAAACGCGCCTTGCGTAAGCTCTGATATTTTAAGCGAGCGCGCAATCAAATCAAAAACCTCGCGGTCAACCTTTACCGGGGCAATACCTGCGGCAGCATTTATCTGGTTGGTTTGGCTATCGGCGCTAAAGGTGGTCAGCAGTTTTTCTATCCGCTGTATTTCTGCAACGGCCATGTCTATGCGCTCTTCGGCCCAGTTTACATCTTCGGCCACAACGCTTATCTCAAAGCGGTTGCCCATTAGCTTAAGTACCCGCTTATGGGCTTTTTCGACGTTTAAAGTCTCAGTGGCCCGCATTGGTTGATTCGCTTATTTGCGCAACAAACTTCTCGGGCGACACACCAGGGAAACCTTCCCATTTTTTGATTACTTTTCCATTTTCATCAACCAGCAACGTAAGCGGGAATTCACCATCAGGGTTGTATTTATCTGCTAAGGCTTCGTTCCTTTTTACCTGGTCTTTAGGTAACTGGTTTTTCTTTTGACGGGGGAAGTCTGCCCGAACTAATACCAAATGATCTGAGGCGTAGTCCTCAAAAGCTTTGGTTTCTAATATCTCTTTGCGGGTGCGGATACAGGGGCCGCACCAGTCGCTGCCCGAAAAATTGATAACGATAAGTTTATGCGTTTTTTGTGCTTCTTTTTGCGCTTCGTTAAAATCGCCCGACCAGTTGATCACCGGTGTTGTAAAGGCAAATAAAAACAGAACAAGTAGGTGTTTCATGATTTTTAATTTTAAGAGTATATCCTTAACGATGTTCCGGCAAGTGTAGTATTATAAACGGCTAACGACCTGCTGGTTGGCCCGCCGGTCACTGCGCCTTTTTCGGTAAAGGTAGCGCCATGGTTGTTACAATAAAACCGCTTGCTGCCCCCCTGATACACCAGGGGGTAATTTTCATGCGTACATGACTCCTGTACTGCAATATACGCGCCAGAAGAAGTGCGCGCCACTAAAATGCCATGCGATATTAAATAACCACCGTTGCTTGTTAAGGCTGCATTAGCAGATGCAGTCAGATCCAGTGTAAAATCAACACCAGTGGGTGCCGATGTAGAACTGTTTGTAGCATTTGAGCCTTTGCCACATCCAAAACAACTCATCACGGCCAGCGACGCAGCGCCTAACCCCATTGATGAAAGGAATTCTTTTCTGTCCATTTTTTATTAACGTTTATTGTCGTATCTAAAATTATAACCGGTATCGAAGTGTTACCTGAGTGTGTCGGCAAAAAATTGAATTGTATCGACAAAACAACCTATCGTACTGATTGACAACAATAGTAGCAGGCAAATCTGTAGACAGTATGAAAACTAAATGTTTTAACATATTTTTAACAAAACGATATTACAAAAAAGGATTAACAGACAGACCAACGCCTTGACTCGATATATTAGAATAGTGTGTTGCTTACCCGGACTAATGGATTACGATCTTTGTTGCAGCTACCTGAGGAACCCTAAAGCGCTGAGGAAGATAGATTCAAAGAAATCAGCGTCATGATAAACTCGTTTTCAAAGCATTAAGTTGCGCATCAATATTTGATTTGGTGAATACAATATCCCGGCATTGGTTAAATTGCACAAAGGCTTTAAGCACCTCCGTAATTTTATCAATCATGGTTTCGGTAATATCTACCGGTTCGAAGTGCAGATTGTGCACAATCAGTAGTTTTTGCTTCCGGTCGGCTTTTGCATCCATGCGGGCAACGAATGTGTCGCCTACCAACACCGGCAGAGAGAAATAGCCGTACTTTCGCTTCGCAGCGGGCACAAAGCATTCTACCTGGTAATCAAAATCAAAAAAGTCTTTCAGGCGGTGCCTGAACACATTCAATATATCAAATGGCGACAGGATAAATGCATCGCCAGCTATTTCGACCTCCGTATTTTGATTGGGCAACATATACAACTGGGCGCTCTTCAATCCCTCTACCATGACAGTCCGAACCTCTCCTTCGGTTACCATCTTTGCCAGTTCCTGTTTCACCAAATTGCCTTTAACGTAACGGGCGCGCCAGGCCATTTCTTTTGCGTAAGCAATACCCAGTGCCCCCAACGTACGCCTGATCACAAAACGGGCGTATTCTTCTGCGGTTGGAACCTGCAAATCCGTATCGGCAGGCAACAGGTTTAAGGGCAAGTCGTAAAGTTTGTGGAATTTTTTATCACGGGTTATCATCAGTTCACCACTGAGGTACAACCTTTCAAGCGCAACCTTTGCGGGCCGCCAATCCCACCAACCAGAACTGGCCTCTAGCCGGTCGTTTTCAAAATCTCCAACCATCAGGGGGCCTTCCCGTTCGATACGGTCGAGCACCTGTTTCATCAGGCTAATTTCGGGCTTGGTAAGTGGGTTCCGTTGGGCAAACGCCTGTTTTACCGGCAGCGAAAAACGGAAATCCTCCATTGGGATGTATCCCGCATCAGAGGTAAAATACTCAAAAAGCCGGCCTTCTTCTGTAAGTTCCGCCAGCCAACGGTTTTCATAATCCGGTATCCGTGCAGCCATCACGTGATGATGCGCCCGCTCCACGACGTAATTGGTATCCAGTTGCACAAAACCCAGTTGAACTATCAGGCGATAAACAGCTTCTATACCTGTACCGAACTGGCCCCGCCGCGCAAGCCCGGCAGCTTGAAGAATAATATTTCGCGCCTGTGATTTGGAAAGTAATATTGGTTCCACAAGAGCAAAATAAGTAATTATTTGCTAACGCGTAAGCGCGACTATTTATCTTGATATTATTATTGTAACCAGCTGGTATTTTCCTGAGCGAAAGATTTAGCAGGGGTCAAAACGTACCAAAACATCCTAAAATGCCGTATGATATGAAATTCAAGAAAGTGGTTTTTTAGTCGGTGGTTTCCAGGCGTACTTCGCCCAACTGGACTGAGAATTTATGTTGGATTTGCCCGGGGATAAGCACCTGTAATTTTTCTACTTTGTTGATTATGAAGGCAGCATTACCCGGCGATTTAAAGCTGAATGCCTGGAAGCCAGGATATGGGCGCGGCAGCAATATCATTTCGTCTTTCTTAAGGGAAGTGATAGGGATACGGATTTCTTTAAACTGTTTATTTAGGTTTACCGAGGCGCTATAGGCATTGGCATCTTCATCTATCAAAATAATCTTGATGGCCATAGCCGTATCGGCACTTGCGTTGATAACGATGGATTTGAACCCGGAAAGTTGAGCCTTGTTGGCCAACAGCACCGGCTTGATGTAGGCTTCCATTCCCCCTGCTTTGGTGCCGAATAAGTGCTGCAGATTAAGCAGCAACTGCCCCTGTTGCCCGGTGATGTAATCATAGTTGTCGCTTTTCCATTCGGGCGAGTAAATGGTTGCCGTTTGGCGGTTGGAGGCAGGCTGGTATATCAGCAGGCTACCACTTTGTGTTGATGGCGTCACCAGAGTAGACGTCATAACTACAGCGGTTGCCTTTCTCCCGTTTGGTGCAGGTGCATAAAATTCATTCATAAGCATGTATCCAACCTTAGTATTTGCGGTTATCGCAGGTATAATGCCACCCTTTTTACTTAACAGGTAAACGCCCGGCCTTACGATGATACGATTGCCTTTCGCGACTAAAGATGCTCTCTTTTGGTTTACCTGTTTTATACTGAAGTCCCCACCCAAATCTGCTAAGCTAATCCGCATCTCCCTGGCGCTATAAACGATTGCGGTTACGGGTTTATCCAAAGATGTCCGCTCGAACGGATCGCTTATTTTCACAGCATCGGGCATTACCTCTAAACGCCAAACACCTGCGGCAACCTTGTCTAAGAAATAAGCACCGCTGCCTGCATATTTTACCAGGGGCGATGAACCCACGCCTGCGATATGTTGCAGGGATTTGGCCTGAACCGGCACTGACGAGGTGCTATTGGAGTAGTAAAACTCCGCAGGCGCATTCATTTCGCTTAACTGCTGTTTGTAACTTACACGAAAGGCGCCAAAAGTGGTATCTGCCGGATAGCTGCCAAATGATTTATAAACAGGCACTTGCTTAAAAACCTTGCCGGCAATAAGCAGGCTGATCGCTTTGGAGGGCGTATAAGCCAAATTGAGGTAATGGGTTTGATATTCGGTGTTGGCATAAGCGGTTGCCATAGGGTCATACGCAAACTGCGTGGCCCATTGGAAACCTGCTGTTTTAAAACTGCGCGCCATAGCCGGATACATATAAGGCTGCAATACATCACCCGATTCAAATTCGTAAACCATGCGCGGTTTATTCTTAAAAGCCGGTATCGTATCGAATGGGATATTGTAATGATCTACCTGCGGCAGCAGGTTACCCAATTGCTCGCGGCCCGATACCAGGCCTGTTGGATACCACTGGAAACTGAAACCGTTTGCTGTCGACGCTGCAACCGCATCGGCATACCAGGGCGATTCGCTGATGTTGTAGAACACGGGTTTAGTCCAACCCGTACTTTTGATAGCGGCCATAATACGGTTGATATAGTTGGTAGTCAGCGCTTTTGGCCCGCTGTGGTGGGGTTCGTTGTTTATTTCGGTAGCAATAATAAACCGGTCCTGCCCATAAGTCTTTTTAGTATAAGGGTTTACGTGCTTAAAAAACTGCGTCAAATAACGCTCCTGTGCCTCAAATGCCTTCGGATCTACCAGGGCTTTTTCCTTGCCGTAAACATCCGAGAAACTGCCGGTGTGCTCGTCCTTGTCAGGGTAGCCGTTTCCCCAAAAAGCAATGGGCGTGATAATAGTGCGGATACCCCGCTCCTCCAGTTTAAAAAGCAGGTAATCAAACAAGCGTAAATGCTCGTTTTCCTTCAAATTTCCTTGAAAATCGGAGATTTCTGTATCCCAAACATGCACACGGAAAGCGGTTACACCCAGCCGCGCCAAATGGTACACATCGGCATCTATGGCCTTCTCCAGATCAACGCTCAGCTTCTTATGCGAGCGGTATCCATACGCAAACGGCACCGTATAATTCACGCCAAAAAAGCTGGCCTCGCTATCGTCCTTTTGCAAACGGATGATACCTTTGGCATCAATGTAGATTTCGTTGGCTTTGCTTTTGGGTACGCCTGTTTGCGCGCGACCGGTATTGGCCACGCCAAACAGGTAAAAGCAGGTGAGTATGATTATGGCCTTAAATTTCATCTATCGAAAACAGCGTTATTACTTTATTAAAAATGCATCCATCGCAATAGTGGGTTTACCACTGGCATCAAAAGCGCCCAACTGGTAACCCTGCCAGCCGTTATAGGCTTCGGGTTCCCAATAAAAAACGCCAAGGCCTTTACCGTTTGGCAAGCTATTGTTTTTGGTGATGATATCCGTGATGAACGATTTCGCAGCCGCAGCTTCGGCAACGGGCATGCCCACTTCGGCCAGCATTACCTCTTTACCGTAGCGCGTAACCATATCGTTCATATTGGTTAAGCACTGGTCATTCAACGATTGCCAGTTAGCTGCCGTTGGGTAAAGCGACATGCCAATAACATCCCAATTAGCACCATTGGCCTTCAATCCATCAAATATAAAACGGAAGAGCGCATTATCGTACCCGTTAGAAACATGCACGATTACTTTGCTGGTAGGACTTACGCTTTTTACGGCAGCATACCCGGCCTGTACCAAATCGGCAAAGTTTTTCATGTTTACCGATGCCTTGCCTTCTTCCCAAAGCATGCCGTTATTGGTTTCGTTGCCTACCTGCACCCACTCCGGGGTGATGCCTTTGTCCTTTAGCGCAGTCATTACACCAATTGTGTAGCTGCTTACCGACGCTTTCAGCGCATTAATGTCCTGCCCTGCCCATGCAGCGGGTTTTGCCTGTTGACCAGGGTCGGCCCAGGTATCGCTGTAATGCAGATCGAGCAGGATACGGAAACCCGCATTCTTCGCACGGAGCGCTTTCGCTACCACATCACCCGTATTGCTCCAGCCGTCGGCAGGGTTTACCCATGCCCTGAGGCGAATGGAATTGATGCCCTTATCCTTCAAAATCTGAAACAAGTCCTGCTCGGTACCTGCGCTATTATAAAATTTGATGCTGCCGACTTCCATCTGGCTCACCCAGCTTACATCCGCGCCTTTTGCGTAGGTGGCTGCAAGCAGCGTATCCGGAGTTGCGGGCGCGGTGATATCTTTACCGCAGCCCATTAAAAGCGAGGCTACAGCGACAATTACTATTGATAGTTTCTTCATTACTTGGTTTTTGGTAAGCGAAATTACGCGGTTTTGAAATATCTAATACAATCGTGTATCTTTCATCCACCAACACTACAGTATCAGCACCATTCAGTTTCAGGAGACCATTTGCAGATGCATTATTGCCACAATTAACCTCTCATCTGTCATTCACACGGGATTTTATTTTCCTTTCCGCCAACAAAGTTAGTGGTTATCTTCCACTCAGGAGTGGCAGAACTGAAAGTCATGTCGGTATTCCCACTCCCATCTGGATCATTCCAATTATTATTTCTGGCCTACATAAATAGTCCAACGGATATGTAATTTTATGTCTACATAGCAGGAAAAATAACCAGGCCTGCCGGGTGTCGCAGAGCCGTTTATTGCCTCGCCCGTGAATTGGCAGCTAAGTAATCAACGGCATTATTAAGTTCAACCAAACACCAATGACCACAATTTTAAATTTAAGAAACCGGATAACCTCCATCGATTTCCTGCGCGGTACGATCATGATCATCATGGCGCTTGACCATGTGCGCGATTACCTGTATTCAGGCTCCTTCCTTTTCGACCCGCTGGATCTTACAAAAACAAACGGCATCTTATTCTTCACCCGTTGGATCACCCATTTCTGTGCGCCAATATTTATGCTGTTGGCCGGGACCTCAGCATACCTCATTGGGCAACGGAAGACTAAAAAGGAACTATCCATATTCCTGGTGAAGCGAGGCATTTGGTTGGTATTTCTTGAACTGATTGTGGTTAACCTGGGCTGGAATTTCAACCTCACCTTCCCCATGTTCTTTTTTATTACTATTTGGGCTCTTGGTATAAGCATGGTTATCCTGGCAGGGGTTATTCATTTGCCTGTAAAAGCTATCCTGATTGGTAGTGTTTTGATCATAGCGGGGCACAATCTGCTCGATGGGGTCCATGTAGAAGGCAATTCTCTGCCGGCATTTGGCTGGTCGCTCATCCACGATCAAAGGGTTTTTACCTGGCATAACGAACTTTTTTTGGTTGGCTACCCCATAGTACCGCTCATGGCTGTTATGCCTTTGGGGTATTGCCTGGGCACCTGGTTTGCTACCGGGTATGATAGTACCAAAAGGCAAAGGAATTTATTACTGGCCGGTGGGTTATGTATTGCTGTGTTTGTGGCCTTGCGTTACGCCAATGTGTACGGCGACCCAGCAAAATGGTCGGTACAAAAAAATGCATTTTTCACCTTCCTGTCGTTCATCAACATCAGCAAGTATCCGCCATCTCTTTTATACCTGCTGGTAACCTTAGGTGCGGCATTCCTGTTCCTGTCGTTTACCGAACGGTTGAAAGGTAGCGTTGTAAACGTCATTTCTGTTTATGGCAGGGTACCGATGTTCTATTATCTCATTCATATCTATATCATCCATACCATCGCCCTGGTAGCCTCGGCACTTACCGCAGGCCAGGACTGGAAAATATGGGTACTAACCAAACCCATATGGTTCACACGGGATTTGGCTGGCTACGGCTTTTCTTTGCCCGTTGCTTACCTGGTTTGGTTGGGCATAGTGGTTGCCCTATATCCTTTCTGTAAACGTTACGATGCTTATAAGCAAGCGCACAAAGAAAAATGGTGGCTGAGTTATTTGTAAACTTAGCCACCACTACACAAGAACCGTATTTTAGATTGCGCTTTGGTTGGTCAGTTTAGTCACTTCCTCGTTAAATTCTTTAATAAACTGCGTATAATATTTACCCGTGGCCGGGCCGGTAAAACCGGTATAAATTTTATCAACGTTCCCTTTTTTGTCTATAAACAATATTGTTGGGAAAGACAGGAAAGTGTTTAGCGCAGGAAACGATTCCGCTACAGCTTTTTTGTCTGCAATGCCACCGAATACCTCGGTATAAGTAATACCAAAACGTTTCCTGAAATTCTCCAATGCATTTTTGACATAAGCAGGATCAGCATTGCGTTCAAACTGTACGCCTACTACCTCCACCCCTCGGTCTTTGTTCTTTTTATACCAGTGAGCCATAAATGTAGCTTCATCCATACAATTTGGGCACCATGTACCACCTATGGTGATGATAACTACTTTGTTTTTAAACTTATCGTCTTTCAGGGATATTTTGTTCCCGTCAGCATCAGGCAAGGTAAAATCTAAGCTGGCGTAGCCATCTTTAAGATAGGTGAGTTTATATGGATCTGGCAGGGCTGCAGCAGCATTTTTCTTAGCGGTAAAAGGCTGGCCATTTGCGTTGCCACTAAAATTACCGGCAGAATCTATTGTGCCTGTGTAATATGAAGCCCCGCCGCCAATAAAAGCCGATAACTTAAATTGGTTGCCTTGCACAACCCCTTCCAGGAACCGGGAATCGCCGGTAATGCTCATGAAGGTGGCGTTGAGCTTACTTCCGTTTTGCTTAAAGAGGCCAACTTTTTTTTCTTCGGTGCCGTTACGCGATTTGAATACGACATCATAAGTGCCTGAAATATCGGCAACCGGCTTTTCGCCATTATCGGCAAAGCGGTAAGTTTCGCCGAAAACAGCATCCACACGGGTGGTTATACCAGTGTGATCCTTTTTGCGTAACACGCCGCTAAGGTTTTTGCTACCAGCCTTAAGCGCGAGTTCGTTATCGAATTGGTCGAAAGCAATTAAAATTGAATCGCCCTTTGACACGATTCCCCCTGTTTCAAAACGTTCGCCGCCATTAAGCAGGTAAATCTTAGCAGTTGCAGCGCTTTTACCTTTCAACTCAAAGTTAAAAGGCACATCGGTACCATCCGGCCGATGAAACACGCCCCGCCATTTACCTTCGGGAATAAAATTTTGAGCAAAAGCCGTGGTGGTTAACCCGCCTAAACCCAGAGCAAGGCAGGTAAGTCTCCTTAAATATTTCTTTGTTATTGAAGTAGAATCGGTATTCATCTGGTGCATTGTTGTTTTTATACGATGTTATATTTTATCAAAATCTGCAATTTCTTTTGAGTAGAAATCTCATCAAGAAGAAAATTTGAAACAAACATAGATAAAAATATTTTTTTAAACTATAAAATCTATAGACTTTATATATTATAATTGCACAGGCAGTCATCTGCTCCTAATAGTTCGTAACTTATTTAAATCCGGATATCAAACATGGCAGAACCAAAACACCAACAAACCGCACTTGGCGACGTAGCCGCCAGGCAACTGGCCGTAGCAACGCGCACAGTCCCCCAACTCTCCATCATTACGCCACGCTGGCTTACTCATTTATTAAATTGGGTACCGGTTGAATCGGGCGTTTATCGCTTAAACAAAGTGGTTGATGCTAACAATGTTGAAGTAGATTGCTCTAACCGCGATGAGCGTGAACTCCCTTCTACTTATGTTGATTATGAAGAGAATCCGCGCGAGTACAACCTAAGCGCGGTAAATACCGTTTTAGATGTACATACACGCGTATCAGACCTTTACAGCAAGCCCTATAATCAAATAAGTGAGCAGTTAAGGCTAACTATCGAGATTGTTAAAGAGCGCCAGGAAAGCGAGCTAATTAACAATGCCGAATATGGCTTGCTAAGCAGTGTGGCTGCATCGCAAAAAATCAAAACCAGGATTGGACCGCCAACGCCCGACGATCTGGATGAACTGATAACCAAAGTTTGGAAAGAGCCAGGGTTCTTTTTGCTGCATCCCTTAGCTATTGCAGCTTTTGGCCGCGAATGTACACGCAGAGGCGTACCGCCGCCCACCGTTTCGCTTTTTGGTTCGCAATTTATTACCTGGAGGGGCATACCGCTTATCCCTTCGGATAAGTTGCCCATCGTAAACAATAAATCAAAAATCATATTGCTGCGTACCGGCGAAAGCCGCCAGGGTGTGGTAGGCCTTTTTCAACCCGGATTACCCGGCGAGCAGTCGCCCGGCCTATCGGTACGTTTTATGGGAATCAACAATAAAGCCATAGCCTCTTATTTAGTTTCCCTTTATTGCTCGTTGGCCGTTTTGGTTGATGATGCTATAGCAGTTTTGGAAGACGTTGATTTAGGTAACTACCATGAGTACAAATACTAATCAAGACAATTTACCCGGAGTGGAAGAATTGGAGCAACTGGCCAACCAGTTTTTCAAATCGGGCCCGGGTACATTTGCGAACCAATTACCTGCAAAGCCAGCGCCAACTGCGCCATCGGCTGCTAATCTACCGCAATTCAGTTCTGTACCCGATGCAGGGACAGTGGGTGGCGTAGCAGGTCATGTTCCGCAGCAACTGTCACCGCCGGCTTCGGCCTCGGGCGGCGGTGTTTCGCCGTCGGCAATTAACCAGGGTAATGCTGTCAATCTGCAAAACCCGCAAACCGGTTTTGCCCATCCGGGCTTAAGCGGACCGGAACAACCTACGGCACCAATTGAGAGGGGGCTGCCCTTCGCACCTGATTTTAACTATACATCCTATCTGCAAAAACCAGATCTTGGGTCGGTTGCCACTTCAAATTTGGATTTGGGCCTTAAGCCATCCTACAATTTACCGCAGCACCTCATCCAACTCCCCTATCAGCAAGACCAAAGTTTTGATGTTGAATTAAGGGAGTTATTGGGAGGGATAAAATCGTCGGGGGTATCAAGGGCCTTGCCAATAGATAAGACGCCATTGGCCATAGAAAACCCTTTTTATTTTCTATCACCAGGCTATGGGTTGCCGCAATTTAAACCACAGCAGCAACAAAGCCCCAACGTTGGCGTAAGCAGCTTCGGTAACCCGCCTTTCGATGTAAACCTGGTTAGGAATGATTTTCCTATACTACAGGAAAGGGTAAACGGAAAGCAATTGGTATGGCTGGATAACGCGGCAACCACTCAAAAACCCAGGCAGGTAATAGACCGTATCAGCTACTTTTACGAACACGAAAACTCCAACATCCACCGCGCAGCGCACGAACTGGCGGCAAGGGCTACAGATGCTTACGAAGGGGCGCGAAAAAAGGTGCAGACATTTTTAAACGCAGCCTCTGTAAATGAGATCATATTTGTGCGTGGTGCCACCGAGGCTATAAACCTGGTGGCCAAAAGCTGGGGAGAACAAAACCTCGTTGCCGGCGACGAGATCATCGTAAGCCACCTGGAACACCATGCCAACATTGTGCCCTGGCAGCAGCTTGCCGGTAAAAGAGGTTTAAAAATTAAGGTTATCCCGGTTGATGATGATGGACAGGTATTGATAGACGAATACCTGAAGTTGTTGGGGCCCAGAACAAAGCTTGTTTCCTTCACCCAGGTATCAAACGCTTTGGGTACCGTTACGCCCGCCGCGCAAATCGTGCAGCTGGCACATCTGGCCGGCGCTAAAGTACTGGTTGACGGGGCACAGTCGGTATCGCATATGCCGGTTGATGTGCAGGCCTTGAACGCCGATTGGTTCGTTTTCTCGGGCCACAAAGTTTTTGGGCCAACAGGTATAGGCGTGCTTTACGGTAAAGAAGAGCTATTGAACCAAACCCAGCCATGGCAGGGCGGCGGTAACATGATCAAAGATGTAACGTTTGAGCATACCCAATACCATGATGCACCTAGCCGTTTTGAAGCTGGCACGGGTAACATTGCCGATGCAGTTGGCCTTGGCGCAGCTATTGATTACGTAACCCGCCTGGGTATGCCCGCAATTGCCCAGTACGAGCATTACCTGTTGGTATATGCTACCAGCCTGTTAAAAGAGGTAAAGGGGATTCGATTAATAGGCACAGCCCATGATAAAGCAAGCGTATTATCATTTGTACTGGAAGGCTTCAAAACCGAGGAGGTTGGTGCCGCATTAAATAAAGAAGGCATCGCCGTACGATCGGGCCATCATTGTGCCCAGCCAATTTTAAGGCGTTTTGGCATAGAAGCCACCGTAAGGCCATCGCTAGCTTTTTACAATACCTGTGCGGAGATTGACCTGTTGGTAGCTACCCTACACAAGCTTAAGCGCTAAATACAAAAAAAAATCCAGGCCCGGCGGCCAGGCCGCCGGGCTTTTTGTCCCCCCGATTAAACGGGGTAAATACTATTTGCTATAACTCACCATGGTTTCTAAGCTCAGCTCATCAGAGATAATTCACTTCCTGCTTATATTATTAATTATCCTGATACCTGCCAGGTTACTGGGCGAGTTATGCCGCAGGTACAAACTCCCTGCCATCATAGGCGAAATTTTAGCAGGCATCGTTGTAGGTCCTACTGTACTGGGTTTATTATTCCCAACGGCATTCGATAATATCTTTTTATCCGCGCCGCATGCTTTTGAAGCCTTTGATGGCATTGCCAATATCGGCATCATATTACTAATGTTCATCGCCGGTTTCGAGGTAGATCTGAAACAGATCAGGAAGGATGGCAAGCAGGCGGTAAGTATAAGCCTTACGGGTATCATCTTCCCGTTTGCTATCGGCTTTGCTGCGGTATGGTTTCTTTACGAAAGCCATTTTACCAACGGTGCCAACAACCAACTGGTTACCTCGCTGTTTTTTGGCACGGCGCTATCTATTACAGCGCTTTCGGTAATTACCAAAATATTGCTCGATTTAGATTTGCTGACTACGCGCATAGGCAATATTGTATTAACCGCAGCCATGGTTGATGATTTTTTAGGCTGGATCTTATTCTCCGTCATTATTCAACTAATGCACGTGGGTAAAGGCGAAGCGTCTTTTTGGTCGGTAATTATCGTGGTGCTCTACGCAGTTTTTATGCTAACGGGCGGTCGTTGGCTCATACACAAACTCATGGCCATTGCAGGCAAAGGCGAAAAACCCGGCCGGGCACTTACCATGGGCGTTTGCCTATGCCTCATAAGCGCCTGTGCTACCGAAGCATTGGGCGTGCGCGGCATATTCGGCGCATTTTTGGTGGGTATTGGCATTAACGATTCAAAATACTTTACAGATAAGCACAAGCATGTTTTGCATCAGTTTACCATCAACGTGCTGGCTCCCCTGTTTTTTGCTTCGGTGGGCCTAAGGCTTAATTTCATAGCCAATTTCAATCTCGAAATCGTATTGATTATATTAATTATTGCCTGCGTAGCCAAACTGGTTGGTGCCGGTATTGGCAGCGCGCTAAGCGGCATGACCAAAAACGAATCGATAGCGGTTGCTTTCGGTATGAATGCGAGGGGTTCGCAGGAAATTGTACTGGGCTTATTAGGTATGCAGGCCAAAATTATAAGCGGACCGGTGTTTGAAGGTCTTGTAATTATGACGGTAGTCACGATGGTGATATCCGGCCCAATTATGAAGTACTACTTCCTTAAAGAGCAGAAATTAGTTTCATCAACAACCTGACTACCTGTCGCATAAAGAAAATGACTTGAATTATCCGAATAACGGGCTGCTCAAATAGCGGTCGCCACGGTCGCACGCAATAAAAACAATAGTCCCTTGCGTTAATTCTTCCGCAATTTTTAGTGCAGCCGTGCAGGCACCGCCTGTGCTCATTCCGGAAAATATACCTTCTTCTTTAGCAAGCCGGCGGGCCATTTGCGTAGCATCGGTTTCCGATACGTCTATCGTTCTGTCAACCCGCTTTGCGTCAAATATTTTGGGCAGATAGGCCGGCTCCCAGCGGCGGATACCGGGTATAGATGAGTTTTCTGTAGGCTGGCAGCCTACAATTTGCACGTCGGGGTTTTTCTCCTTCAGATAACGGGAGCAGCCCATTATGGTGCCCGTTGTTCCCATGGCGCTTACAAAGTGTGTGATTGTACCGTTGGTATCCCGCCAAAGTTCGGGTCCAGTAGTTTTGTAATGGGCCATATAGTTATCGCTATTGGCAAATTGGTTCAGCAAAAAGCTCCCTTCGGCGGCACCTTTCTCTTCCGCGTAATCGCGGCAGGCTTCTATATTTTCTAATAACGTAACCTTTGCGCCAAAGGCTTCCATGGTAAGCGTACGCTCGCGTGTGGAGTTTGAAGGCATCACCAACTCGATATTCAGCCCGTAGAGACTAGCAATCATGGCCAGTGCGATGCCTGTATTACCGCTGGTTGCTTCAATCAAGCGGGTATCCTTGTTTATTTCTCCGCGTTCTATTGCACTGCGTATCATGTTGAGCGAGGCCCTGTCCTTAACACTGCCACCCGGGTTGTTCCCTTCCAGTTTAGCAAATACTTTTACGTTTGGGTTGGGGTTTAATTTTGTAAGCTCTACCAATGGGGTATTGCCAATCAAATCTATAATACCGGCCATAATGTTTTATATGTCAGATTTAACTTCTATTCGTAATTGATGGGTGTTGAACACGTTAGAATAAGGCTCCACGCTTTTGGTTAAAAATACGCTGCCGCCTATAATGCTATCGTGCCCTATAACGGTTTTGCCACCTAATATGGTACTACGGGCGTATATCGTCACATTATCTTCTACCGTGGGGTGGCGTTTGGTATCTTTGAGCCCCTTGCTTACCTGTGCTGCGCCGATTGTTACCCCCTGGTAAATAGTTGCATTTTTACCGATAATGGCCGTAGCACCGATAACAATACCCGTGCCATGGTCTATACAAAACGGAACTCCTATGCGGGCACTGGGGTGAATATCTACCCCTGTTCTGCCGTGTGCGTGCTCATTTAATATTCGTGGCAGGATAGGTATGTTTAATTGCGAAAGCTGATGCGCAATGCGATGCACTGCTATGGCATAAAAGCCGGGATAAGAAACAATTACCTCATGCACACTGCCGGCTGCCGGGTCTTTTTCATACATGCGGGCGGCATCGGCCCTTAGATCCTGATAGATGCCTTCCAGTGCGGCATAAAAATGCTCCACCGCATAATCAATATCAATGCATTCGTTGTCCAGGTAGCTCAACAGGATATTTTCGAGTTCGATTTGGTTCTTTTTTAATTGGCCCTGGTAAATAATTTTCTTATTAAGCCTGTTATTGGGGAACAAAAATTCCAACAGGTCGTTCAGCCAATGGATAGCCTGTTCGTTAGACGGCGTGGCTTCCCATTCGGCTTTGTGCGTTTGAAAAAGCAATTCAATAAAGCTGTTGAGCTGCAAATCTTTCATGTTATTTCTTAGATACAGAGAGAGGTTAATTAATGTGCTGCAATTTTGAGCGGTATTTTTTTAGCGAAATGGTGCTACGCTTTCAAGATAAGCCAGAGCATAACGGCCGGAAATGGTCCAAAAACTAATACAACACGTTGGCATAAAACACATTGTGAATATCATTGATAAACAGCACCTACTTGTTACAAGTAAGGTGCACAATAATAGTATATTAATACTATAGAATTTATGTAACACCTAAAAAAGATGTTTAAGAAGTGTCACAAATAACACTGGTATTCAATTACGTCATGATTTCCGGAGCATCAGTACAACTTATCAATATACATCTAAAACAATGCCGAAACTTTATCCCTAATGAAAAAGACAGCTAACTGGCTTCACTGGCTGCTCTTATTCCTCCTGCTGAATCCCTAAAAGCTGCTGTTGGCCAATTGTTGTCATATCCAATCTGCAAAACCTCAAACCTCGGTTCCTATTCCATCCTCCCACCTCCAATAACAAGCGCACAATAGCGTAAAACGTAAATGACATTAATATTATATAATGTCTATGGAATTAGTAGAATTAATTATACATTTGCATCGTAATCGTTCTTAATAATTATCAAGAAAGACTGAGGGAAAGGCCCGATGATGTCTTAGCAACCTGTACGCCATAGGTATAAAGGTGCTAATTCCTGTCTGCAGCAATGCAGAGAAGATAATGTCCGCAAAATATTTGCTCTACCTGAAAAAGGTGTTCATTACGTCATCCCCCCTCTTCCCGTTTTCTTGTCATTATTCGGGGCACAGCATAATACTATATGAAAAACAAGTACTTATTATTAACAGGCATTATTTTGCTGTCGGGCCTTTTTGCAAGTGCCCAATCCGTAACGCCCGCTGCCCCTGCGGCAGATGCCGACCGTGGCTACATCGTTAAAACAGGCGACCTCGCCCCTGCAGATTTTGACCTGCGACTTACCGACGGCACAAAAACTTCATTAGCACAGTTGAAGGGCAAAATCGTTATTCTGCAATTTACAGCAAGTTGGTGCAGCGTATGCCGTGAAGAAATGCCGCACCTGGAAAAAGAAGTATGGCAGTCCTATAAAGACAAAGGCGTTATACTGATAGGGGTTGACCGCGACGAGCCCCTGGAAAAGGTAACCGCCTTTCAAAAAGTAATGAACATCAGCTATCCGCTGGCCTTAGACCCGGGTGCCGATATTTTCGGGCGGTTTGCCAACAAAAAAAGCGGCGTAACCCGCAATGTGGTAATAGACCGCGATGGCCGGATAGCTTACCTCACCCGCTTATACGATCCGAGGGAATTTGCCGGCATGCTGAAAGCTATTGACGGCCTTGTAAACAAACCTGTTGTTGCCCTTAATTAATCCCAATAATCCCAAAATCGAATTTACACAATCCATACCATATGAACACTTCTACTATCAGCCCCTACCGAAGTCCCCGGTTTAATAATTCCGTCTTACATTTTAACAGCCTGATGGCTAGCTACCTCTCTTCTATGTGTTGTTATTGCTAATCCTTCTGCAAGATTCCGGGCGTAAGCCAACGCTTTAAAGTCCCCGGAGAAAATCAACTTTTCATTCTTTACAAATTCAACAAGCCGGCTGGTATTGCACCTTTTGTGTAAGCCATAGCGCGAGCTGCATGCATTTGTATTGCTATTATTTTGACCCATTCATTAGAAAATCATGTTTAAAAATTACAAATCGTTACTGGCAATTGTATTGCTATTCTTTACCCTGCAGCAGGCAAACGCCCAGTCTGTAAAAATAAGCGGCGTGGTAACCGCCAAATCCGACGGGCAACCCCTACCCGGTGTAAGCATCGGCGTAAAAGGGACAACAACCGGCACCCAAACCGATTTTCAAGGTAAATTTACCATCCCGGCGAACGTCAACGATATATTACGGATCTCGTATATCGGTTTCAACCCGGTTGAAATTCCTGTAAACAACAGCGGTGAACCATTAAAGATAGTGTTGGAAGAAGCACCCAATTCGTTGAACGAAGTGGTGGTTACAGCGCTTAACATCTCAAAAGACAAAAAATCATTGGGCTATGCGGTGCAGGGGCTGAAATCGAGGGACATATCTGAGGCTAAGGAAACCAACCTCATCAACGCCTTATCGGGCAAAATAGCGGGTGTAAACGTTACCGGCAGCCAGGGCGATATGGGCTCATCCCGTATCATTATCCGTGGCGAAACATCGGTATCGGGCAACAACCAGCCACTGTTTGTTGTGGATGGTGTAATTGTAGATAATTCCCAGTTCCAGGGCACGAATGGCTCAAGGGATTTTGCCAACGCTATCTCCGATTTAAATTCAGAAGACATCGAATCCATCAGCGTGCTGAAAGGGCCAAACGCTGCCGCACTTTACGGTTCCCGTGCAGCTGCAGGCGTTATCCTCATTAAAACCAAAACCGGCAAAGGCAGTAAGGGCGCGGGCATTACGCTCAACTCAAACACCACGTTTGCTACGCTGAAGGTATTCCCCGATTATCAAAACGAATATGGCCAGGGCTCTAACGGTAAATTCAGTTACGTTAACGGCGCAGGTGCGGGTGTAAACGATGGTGTGGACGAAAGCTGGGGCCCGGCCCTGGATGGCCGCCTTATTCCGCAGTTCTTTTCAAATGGCCAACCCGCACCGTTCGTAGCACATCCCAACAACGTGCGCGACTTTTTTAAAACCGGCGTTACGCTCAATAATGGTGTTTCCCTGGCGGGTAGCAGCGATAAATTCGATTACCGCTTATCGTATAACAACCTAAATCAAACCGGCGTAGTGCCCAATTCATCACAAGGCAAAAACTCTTTCTTACTGAACACTACCTTCCGGCCCAATTCAAAACTAACCATTACTACTATCGCTAATTATATTAAAGACGATGCCGATAACCTGCCGGGCGCATACGGCAGGCGCGCTACCAGTACCATGCTGCAATTTACCTGGTTTGGCCGCCAGGTAGATGTAAACCAACTGAAGAACTACCGCGATGCCAACGGCAACACTTTCAACTGGAACAACAGCTACTACAGCAACCCCTACTTTATTGCTTACGAGAACACCGTTGGGCAGCACAAAAACCGCATTATTGGTAGTATAGAACTAAACTACAAAATAATCGAGGGCTTATCGGCCAACTTCCGTACCGGTACCGATTACTATAACGACAGGCGCAAAATCAAGATTGCTTACGGTACCAACGGCACGCCTTTCGGCTCGTATGAAGAAGATGCCTACACGGTTAACGAAACCAATACCGAAGGCCGCTTGCAATACACCAAAAAAATAAACAAAGATTTCACCTTCGATGGTTTTGTAGGTGGTAACATCAGCACTATTTTGAACGAGCAGAACGACCAGATAGCACCTAAGCTGGCAGTAGCAGGTTTGTACACGTTAAGTAACTCGCGCGATCCGCTGGTATCTTCTAACTACTACGGCAAACTAAAAACCTATAGCTACTTTGCATCGGCACAATTAGGCTTCCGTAATTATGCGTTCCTGAACTTAACCGGCCGTAACGACTGGTCTTCTACCTTGCCTTCATCCAGCTTATCTTACTTTTATCCATCAGTAAACGGCAGTTTAATATTATCTGAAGCCCTGGACTTAAAAAGCAATACTTTAAGCTACTTAAAGTTGCGTGGTGGCTGGTCTAAAGTGGGTAAGGCAACTACACCTTATCAGTTGATCAATACCTACAACTTTACTGCGCCATTCGGCACCAACCCACAACAGAGCGCTGCAAGTATTAACCTGAATCCCGATCTGAAGCCAGAAACCACAACATCCGGCGAGGCAGGCGTTGAAGCCGGTTTCTTTCATGATCGTGTAAGGCTTGATCTGAGCGTTTACAACACCAACAGCGTTAACCAGATACTCAACGTAGACGTAAGCCAAACCACAGGTTACAGTCAAAAACTGATTAACGGCGGCCGTATCAATAACAAGGGGCTTGAGGTGCAATTGGGCTTAAGTCCTTTTAAATCTAAAGATTTCACATGGGATGTTACCGTGAACTACTCGCGCAACAAGAGCAAAGTAATTTCTTTAGATAACGAAGGCAAACTGCAAAGCTACATATTGGGCACCAACCGTACCGTACAGGTATTAGCGGCAGTTGGCCAGCCATATGGCACCTTGTTCGGTAACGCTTATACCCGCGATGCTTCGGGGAATATCGTTATCGGCGCAAATGGCACGCCGGTTATCAATCCTACAAAACAATACCTGGGCAAATACACGCCCGATTGGTTGGGAAGCATCAACAACAGCTTCACTTACAAAGGCGTTAACTTAAGCTTTTTGGTGGATGCACGCATAGGCGGTTCTATTTACTCTAACACCAACCGCACAGGCACTTATACTGGTGTATTGGCATCTACGTTACCCGGGCGTGGTGCGGCGAATGGTGGCTTAAGCTACTACTACCCCAACAACAATACCTCCGCCGCTGCAGTGCAAATTGCTGCAGGCACAAGCGCACCGGGAGGTGCAACGGTATATGATGATGGCGTAATTTTCAAAGGCGTTAAAGCAGATGGTACAGCCAATACCACTATTTTGCCGGCACAATCTTATTACAAAGGCTTCACCAATGTTGATGAGGCATTTGTTTACAGCGCATCGTACGTAAAACTTCGCGAGGTTAAACTGGGCTACACCTTCCCTTCGCAATGGGTTAAAGGCTTAGGGTTGCAATCGGCAACCGTATCGCTGGTTGGCCGCAACCTGTGGATCATCCATAAAAACGTACCGAATATCGACCCCGAGACAGCCTTCAACACCGGCAATGGCCAGGGCCTGGAAGATCTTACCCTGCCAACTGTTCGCAACATCGGCTTTAATGTTAACCTTAAATTCTAACGACAATGAAACTTAAATATACAACCATACTATTAGCCGGAGCCACATTACTATCGGTAAGCTCCTGCAAAAAGGATTTGGTAAAAATTAACCAAAACCCAAATGCATCGCAAAATGCGCAACCTGATTATTTGCTGACCGCAGCAACCAAAGCCACTGCCGATACCTACTGGGGTACAGCCAATAACATGGATGCCAGCCTGCTCTTCGTACAGCATTGGGCCAAAATACAATACACTGATCCCGACAGGTATATTTATACCAATACCGCATTCAACGAATTGTGGAGCGTTGGCTATGCCAAGAGCATCGTAAACCTTAACCAGATTATTAAACTGGCCGATGCACAGGCAAACCCTAATTATAAAGGGGTGGCACTTGTCTTGCGTTCATGGGTGTTTACGTTGCTGACGGACAATTATGGCGATATCCCTTATACCCAAGCAACTAACATCAGCACCTACCTTACGCCTGTTTATGATAAGCAAAAGGATGTGTACTTTGCCTTGCTGGAGGACCTGAAAACGGCACAGGCTGCATTGAGTACTACAGGCCCGGCAATAGCAGGCGACGTAATCTACAGCAACAAAATCGCGCAATGGAAAAAGTTTGCCAATTCGCTGCGTTTGCGCATTGCTTTGAGGATAGCCGACCGCGAACCGGATAAGGCGAAACAAGTTTTGGCCGATATACAAGCAGAAGGCAGCGGCTACATCAGCGCTAACAGCGAAACCGCCCAACTGGTTTACCTGGCATCACCAAACCAAAACCCAATAAGCAACCTGTTTGATACCCGCGACGATTACCGCATCAGCAAAACCGTAGTGGATAAGTTGTTTGCCTTAAACGACCCGCGCCTACCTGTTTACGCCAGCAAAACACAGGATGCTACGCCAAACACTTACGTGGGTATCCCTAACGGCTTATTGGTAGGTGATGCAAGCAACCTTGGCTTCACCAAAACATCAAAACCCGGCACTTACTTTCTAGCACCCGGCGCACCGGCAGTGATTATCAGCTATGCTGAAGTATTGTTCGACCGTGCAGAAGCTGCAGCACGTGGTTTCACAATCGAAAATGCTGCGGACCTTTACAACCAGGCGGTAACCGCATCCTTAAAGCAATACGGCATTGCCGATGCGACAATTGCAACATACGTTGCGCAGCCATCGGTACAATACGATGCCGCCAATTACAAAAAATCTATTGGCGAACAAAAATGGCTTGCACTGTTTGGGCAGGGCTTAGAAGCATTTGCCGAATGGCGCAGGTTAGATTACCCGCAACTACAGCCCGCTGTAGCTGGTACGCTTAGCGGCAAATTGCCACTAAGGTTTATTTACCCCGGTACGGAGCAATCGTTAAACGGAATAAGCTACAAAGCTGCTGTAGCCAGCCAGGGTGCCGATGTACTGACGACCAAACTTTGGTTTGATGTGAATTAATCACATATAAATAGAAGGTGCCCAATTAAACAGCAAGAGCCGCCCGCAATGGGTGGCTCTTGTTATATATAGACCGAACTTAACAACTGATTAGAACTTACTTCGACTCACTTTAAACAGCCAGCGCAGGCTTCCGCTTCAGCGTCAGCACGGCTATTTCGGGCCAGATGCCTACACGGCCTTTAAGCCCTAAAAAGCCAAAACCACGGTTTACATATAAGTAGCGACCGGCTTTTTCATATAGTCCCGCCCATTGTTTGTAAACATATTTGATAGGGCTCCACTTAAAGCCAAATAGTTCAAACCCGAACTGCGCGCCATGTGTATGCCCTGCCAGCGTAAGGTCTATACGCTGATCGTGCCCCAATGTAACGGCATCCCAATGCGAAGGATCGTGCGACATCAGTATTTTAAAGTCCTTATCGGCTACATTTGCCGTTGCCAGGTCAAGGTCGCCGTATTTATGGAAACCGCCCTTGCCCCAATTCTCTACCCCAATCAATTCTATCGAGCGGCCATCTTTCTCAATCTTCACCCTTTCATTCAGCAACAAACGGAAGCCTATCTCCGCGTGCACATCCTTTAATCTTACCAGGTTATCGCGCTTTTCTGCTGCGCTTTCCCATTGCATGTAATCGCCGTAATCGTGGTTGCCCAGTACAGAAAACTTTCCGAGTGGTGCCTTCAGTCCTGCAAAAGCGGATATCCAGGGATCCATTTCGCTGGCCTGGTTATTCACCAGGTCGCCGGTGAACAATATCACATCACTGCCTTGCGCGTTCACCAAGTCCAGGCCTTTTTGCACGCCCGCAGCATCGCTGAAACTGCCCGCATGTATATCTGATAACTGCGTGATGGTAAAATCGTTAAACGCCTCCGGCAGGTTCTCAAAATACAAAATGGTACGCCTAACCTTATAATAGTGGCGGCCTTTGGTAATACCGAATAGCACCGCGAAGAACGTAATCAAAGCCACGGCAACTACGAACTCGCTAACAATCGGGCTCCTGGCGGGAGAATGGCGGAACAGCCTCGTAAAATCTTCTAATAGTAAAAACACATCCCCGATAAGTTTAGGTATCAGCGACAATAACATCAGCGACATAAATGGCGACACCAATTTGCGCAGCCCGGTTAGCAGGCTAAAAGCTATGCCTGTAGCCAGGAAAATATCTACTGCCCAATAAATATAAAAAGCAACAGGCCCGGGGGACAGTGTTTCAACGGCTGCAAAAAAGTAAATGTCGATCAGCAGCCAAAGGATCAACACGCTAAAAACTCGTGATTTCATAAAGGTAGGACGACCAAGGCCCCAAAACATTTTAACCTGCCATCCAAGATTGCTGTTCGATGACAAACACGCCACTAAACAATAAAGGCCACCCCAAAACGGATGACCTCTACTTTGTTATTTTAGAATTTCGGCAAGCTGCTTACATCACTGCTTTAACCCTCAGCTGCCCGCTGGATAAGGTGCGGATGATCAGCTTTTCGCTAGTGGGGTAAATAGCCATAATATCCATGTCGCGAATGGCCAGATCAGGGCGGATATTTTTATTTGAATTACCGGCTATTTCGCTCTGTATCCTGGTTTTACTATCTGCAATAAACTGGCTTAAATTGTAGGTAGCCTTTTGGCGTATCATATCGGTTATTTTGGCGTTGAACATCCACTTGGCAGCTTTTAGTATCCATGCTTTGGTTTGCAGGTCGAAGGTGAGGTCGGGGAATGACAGTTCGTGCGTGGTAGCATTGTAAGTTGGCGTGCCCACCAGGTAAACGGTGCCGGTGTTAGAGCCTTTAAAATCAACCTGCATAGCTATCTGCTTACCAATGCCGTATATTTTGGTATTGTCTACAATAAAATCTTTGCCTGCTACCTGTGCGCTTTGGCCTACGATCTGCTTGTTTACCACATCGGTTAGATGGTTGTAATTCTCCAGCAGATCCAGGTAAATACTGAAACCATTTGCCGGCGCGTAGTTGGTTAAGTTAGGTAATGGCTTAAGCGGCAGGTTTGCACTGGTAGTGGTTACGATAGGCTTAGCCGATAAGCCAACTGAGAAGTTAAGTACCGAGCCATTTAAACTGAATTTGCTTAACCTAACCGTTTGCGGGTTGATGGAAAGATACCCCACATCGCCAATTTTCACCTCCGATGCCATGTTTTTCCATACCTGTTCAACCATCGGCCTGATGTTGTAGCCCGCAATTTTGGCATCAACCTGTTTACCAAGGTCATTTAAGGGGCCGCTTACATATTCTATCAGTTTATTGGTTACATCAATATTCCCCATCAGAATATTGCACCGGTCAATGGGTTTCGGGGCGGGGTACAGTACGGTTTTAGAACTTAAATGAAAATCAGGCGATATGCTGAAGGTTGATTGGTAGGATATCTCCATTTTTCGAGGAGGTTCGGTACCCCACCCACATTGCGCAGATACTGTGGGTACCAGGCATTTGTTATCGCCACCAAACAAAGTGCCGCACTTGGCACAATAGGATGCACTGATACCATAGCTGCCTACGAATTTCAAATTGACAACATTGCTGCTGCCCGTAATGTTGAACGGACTACGCGTAAAGGTATAAGCATAACGCAAACCCTCGCAAGGCTGCTGATTATCTGTGTATTTTGCCGGCACCGAATTTTCGGCCTGCACAAAATAGCTTTTCAGGTCTACACTAACAGGCACCTCAATGTTAGATACGGGCTGTACAAGTTTAGGGATATCCTCGGCTGAGAGGGCGGCCGGTGCCGGCGGTTTTACAACGGAGCATGAATAAAGCATTAGCGACAGCAACAAGGCTGTAAGCAGGGGTTTAGGGGCAAACTTCATGTGAAAGGTTAAAATATTAAATACCGGGAATAATCAATGCGACAAAAATAATAAAGGAAGCGGGCATTCCTCAATATTTTATCAACTAACAACTATCTCAAACCTGTCGGCAACCTCACCGGTGTACAAATAATATTCGCCTGTAATATTTACTCCCAGCGCCTTTCTTTCGATGCCTATTTTCAGAAAACCATGTTTATTGTCGTTATAAGCCTGTAATTGCAGGTGTTGCAACAGCGGACTATGGTTGCTGTATATCGGGTTGCCCTCTTCGGCCAGGCTGTGCAGTTCGTCATACCCACCGGCGCCGGCAACTAGGTAGGTTAGTGGTTTACCTTCGGGATAAAGATGTTGAAAACGCTGATAATTATGTACATGTCCGCTTACAACCATATCTGGCTGGATGCCGGTTTCGAGAAATACCCCCTCCAGCAATTCTATCATAGTCTTGCTGGATCCATGGTTGGTATCGGCCGAATATGGGGCGTGGTGTATGGCAATAATAATTGCCTTGCCGGGGCGGCTCAAATCTGCCGTTTGTAATTCGTTTATCAGCCAGTTACGCTGTTCCTGCGTTACGATGCCAAACTTGGGTACGTTACTGTGCATGGCAATAATGATAGCCAGGTTGGTTTCCAACGTCCAGTAAACGTTGGGTTGATTACCGCTGCTGCGCTTTGTTTTGCCCCCAAAAAGCACTTTGCGATGTTCGGTGTCACAAAAAACGGCAGTAAAGGCATCCAGGCTTTGGTAGGGATCGGCAGCATCGGGGTTTACATCGCTATCGTGGTTACCAGCAATGGCGTAAATCTGTCCCGGGTAATTTTCGTACGGCTTAAAAAACTGTTCGGCGTAGCCGTCGGCTTCGCCATAATTATATACGATGTCTCCCAAGTGGAATAAGAACTGTGGTCGTTCATCCTCAGTTTGGCTGTTGATGCACTGGGTTGCCATCGCTGCAGCTACCCGATGCTGAAAGCCTGTATCGCGAAAACCGCCGGTATCGCCCACCATATGAAAAACAAGCTTGCCGCTATCTGGCCATTGGTGCTGTAAATGAAAAGGGTAACTGCCCGATGGTACGGGCAGCGGCTGAAATTTATGATCATCATCCGGCTGGCGCAATTTAAAAACAGCGCGGTAGTACCCTTGTCGATTGTTTTGCATAACATATTTATTGCCGCAAGGTACGCTTCTATTGTTAATACAATATTTAGTTGTACGGTGCAAGTTGCGTCATACTATTGAGCATATCAAGCAGTGCTTCCCGTTAGCTCAGGGTCGCTCGATAGAGCCCCCCGTGCAGAGGACAGGTAGCCGATGTGCGTCACAGTTGATAAAAATGCGTCTCGATTTACGCCGGAATGCCCCGCTGTAGTTGAGCCCTCTGTCGAGAGAAACTGATGCCACGATATCGTATTTTCAACCTGGTATCTTAGCTATGAGCGACTTAATAACGTCGGATGTCATAATTTGATCAAACTCTTTAATCTTTTCCGTTGTGCCCTCCTCATGTAAATTTACCACATATGCAAGCATTGTCGATTTCATTTCCTTTATGTCTGTCTGTCCACTTGCATCCGGGAACGCCTTAGCTAACTGGAAGTATTCCAGGTACGTAGTCACGCGGAGGAACAGTGAATAAAAGCGTTTGTACTCGTTGAAAGTAATGCGGTATTGTTTCAAAAAATAGAAAGAGAAAACTTCCATAAAAGCAAAGATGCCGACCGTGCGAAGCATCCTCACAGTAAACTGGGCATCAAACTTTAATCCTGTGGTATCAACAAAAAAGATTTTCAAGGAAAAAATGAAAGCGATCATCCCTGCCACGCCAACCGATAATCCTAACCATAACATAATCTCCGAGCGAAGCTTCAGGCTCCGTACAGTCCTCTCGATTTGCTTTATTTTGTTATAAAGGAAAGATAGCTGTTCCTGCTCTGGGAAAGACCATGTATCCTTTATCGGCGGCTCTCCATTAATGATATTCATTACGTAATAAAGACCGAAGAAATAAAACACCAGTACGGCAATAATCAACAGCACCAAGAAAAAATAGTCAATTTGGCTTTTTGTGGTAAAAATTATCCGGGAAGGCCAGGTAACTGCAGTAGCATGGTCTGCACTGTTATCTTTTATATCCGTTAACCCTGCCAATCCGCTCTTAGAGGGAGTAACCTGGTAAGCCACGCCGATGCCACGCGTAGTTTTGGCCACCATCTCAAAATGTTTACTTTGTGATGGTATCATCAAAGTAAAGTCAGCAAGGTTATTGATAAGCGTTGTATCCAGCAGGCTGGCGGTTTCAATTTTTTGGATATTTTTATCAATATTGCCACATCGGTAAAAAACACAGCGGTTTAGTGTGCTATCCGCCACTAAAGTTAGCCCGTCATCACTCACATTAGCCAATAGTGTAGGGCTGGTTTCGACATCATAATCAGCTATTTTATAGGCTTGCAAAGTATCAGGTTTTAAATTGTTCACGCTGCCGCTTATACTTTTTAAATCTATTTTCAGGTAGATGATATTATTGTCGTTAGTGTTAGCCGAAAGCCATAAATATTTGTCTGTAAAACCTAATATAAAGGGTTTTTCGTCAATGCCAGTATCTTTTGAATCAATTACAAACCTTTTGGCGGCCCATTCCTTGCGCTGTCGCAAAACGGTTAAAGAACCATCAACATTATAGTTAATGTAACTATCCTGATCTATTGCGGAAAGAGTTAGAACGGTATCTTTTACAACCGCATTAAGCACATCTACCGGTATCAGTGGCGTATAGGGCATCCCCGTTCCTGGCGAAACCAACCATAAACTATGTTGCCCTTTGTCGTATTCATGCAGGCATAATCTATCATTTAGTAAAAGTACATCTTTAAATTTTCCTTGTATGGCGTATGTAACAGGGTTCGACTGACTATTACCGCCCGTATTTGGGACCTCATTGGTATTGTAGTAGATTTTTAACGAATCATTTTTTCCTGTGAGCGTGGCCAATGCGCCGTTTGCATACCACACGGGTGTTTTACCATCTGATCCTGCAATGTTAGTGAATTGTGGAAATTTCATCAGCTCTGGCTCATCACTACCGGGATGCCAAACTTCAACATTCACACCGAAATCGTGCTGGAGATAAACATTTTTTTGGTCGTAATTTATAGCAAAACCATAGTCAAAAGGCGCATTATTATATGCTCCGGCGTGTCCAGTAGGTGTAATGATGTGGGTAACCGTTTTTTTCCATTCGTGGTCGAAAACATAATGTACGGTATCATTACCTGTTAAACCAAAGGTGTTATTTATTTCGAACAAAGACAAAGGGTTTACCTGTTCGGAAGCGTTATGGGTTACCACGTCCAAACTTCTGGTCATGATTCCCAAGTTCAGGGTAAACTCTTCTTTCTTAAGCATCTTGCTGATGTAGCCAAGCTGTGTTCGCGGGTTAGCGTTTTCTATAGTAGTTTTTACAAAAGCAGCATCCGAAAGCTGATTCTGCATCTTGAAATTCCAATAATAGATGATAATTAAAAACACGAAAAACACCAGGCTGAACGATAACCCAGGCTTACTTTTTATGTAGGGGAGCACGTTGGTTGAGAAGAATTCTGCAAGTTTTCTTTTCATGTAAATTTTGAAGATTGTGAAAGGAATCGTAAAGGCATTTTTTAGCGTTTATTTGCATTTTGCCCGCATTTTATATCACTAAGAATGAAGCCAATATAAGGAAATAAAAAGATTCACATTCATAAATTAATTTTTGCAATTCATTTTCGCTTCACTATAAATATGCTAATTGTTACGATATATTTCACCAAAAAAGGAAAGCCCCGAACCTCTCCGGCGCGAGGCATCCTTTTTTATTTGATTATCGTTATTAGAACTGGAAGTAAATAAACGATTTGCCCGATTCCTGGCTGAGTATGATCATTACCAACATGAAGCCCCATACCATAGCCAAACCAGGGTTTTTTGGATGCGGTTTTTAACACACTGTTTTTGCGCATGGTCCATTGCACTACCAGCATCAGCGTAATTACTACTGCACTTTAATGATGGCTACAATAGTGAGCAGCGGTGTAAGGCCCGCTTTGGGCGCAAACATAACATTGAGCAGTCCCCATGCACCGCCAAAGGTTGCCGAGCGGAAAAACACCCAGGTAATGCATATCAGGAAAAAGGTAAGCAATGCCCCCCAGCCCTTTCCTCATCAATAAATTATTGTTGTATCCTGTATAGACAGCCAAATACAACTAACTTAGTCCGTTCAAAATATATTGCCTTTATGGATACTATTTGCCTGGTTGAGGATAATGAGAAGGTGTCGTCTTTTATAAAAAAGGGGCTCAATGAGCATAAATACGATGTAGATATTACCGCCACCGGCGAGGCCGCTCTGGAAATGCTGACACGCAAAAACTATAACCTGCTTATATTGGATATCATGCTGCCCGGCATGAGCGGTATAGAACTGTGCGTGCAAATACGCAAAACCCAACCCCTGCTACCCATACTAATGCTTAGCGCACTGGGCACTATTGACGATAAGGTGAACGGCCTGAAATCGGGAGCGGACGATTACCTGTTGAAGCCTTTCCATTTTAACGAGCTGCTTGCGCGCATAGAGGCCCTGCTGCGCCGCAAAAAAGTTACCGAGGAAGAAGAGCATATCCTCAGTTTCGGCGGCCTCAAACTAAACACCTGGACCAAAACCGCCGAGCGCGAGGGCCAGCAAATTATCCTCACCGCCAAAGAATACAGCCTGCTGGAACTATTTATACAGCACCCTGCCAAGCTGTTGTCACGTGAGTTTATTATGGAGAAAGTATGGGGCATCAGTTTTGATACAGGCACCAATATGGTTGATGTGTACGTAAATTACCTGCGCAACAAAATACAGAAGGGGTTCGATAAAAAACTTATCCATACCGTAATAGGCATGGGCTATATTTTAAAAGACTGAGACTGATGACATAGACGGTTAATCGCTGAAACATCAAAGCCCTCTTGAGCACCTTTAATAAATGTACTCAAGCGAAAAATCAATATAATCGGTGGAATCAGCCGCAATCGGTGAAAGCACAAAAAAATGAAGATAAAAACCCGCCTTTCCTTATATTTTACGCTTATCAGCTCCGGTGCCTTGTTGCTGGTATTAATAGCTGTTTATGTGGCGGTTTTCTCGTTCTTCAACACCGATTTTTACAACAGGCTGCGCGAGCGCTCCAGGCTGGCCTCGCAGTTCTACCTCAAGGCCGATGAACTGGCTACCGATTCGCTGGTGCGCGTACAGCAAAAATACCTGGAAAAACTGCCCGACGAGGTGATACGTGTTTATGATGATTACAACCTATCGGCATTCAACACCAAAAACAATGTGTACTGGACCAAGGAAATCATAGAACAGGTACGTCGCGATGGCAGCATAGAATATGAAGAGGGCCGGCGAAAGGTAGTAGGCGAATACTATAAAGACAATCAGGGTAATTTTGTTATCCTGGTATCGGCAGTTGATACCAATCTGGAACATCGTACCTGGGTATTGGCAAAAATTACCGGCGTGCTGTTCCTCATCTTCGGCACCTGTTTGTTTTTTGCAGGCCGGGTATTTGCCCAGCGGGCATT
Organism: Mucilaginibacter psychrotolerans; assembly: GCF_004519315.1. Lineage (GTDB taxonomy): Bacteria > Bacteroidota > Bacteroidia > Sphingobacteriales > Sphingobacteriaceae > Mucilaginibacter > Mucilaginibacter psychrotolerans. The sequence continues at coordinate 101,589 of NZ_SOZE01000016.1, read as the reverse complement.
ATCGCCGGTAGATAAGATCATTGCCCAGATTAATAACATACAAGCCAGCAACCTGCATTTGCGTGTAGACCAGGTAAACAGCCGCGACGAGATTGCCGAACTGGTAAATAACTTTAACCGCCTGCTGGAGCATCTGCAGAACGCCTTCGAATTGCAGCAAACCTTTGTAGCCAACGCCTCGCACGAACTACGCACCCCGCTTACCAGCATTATGGGCGAGGTGGATGTGGCGCTTACCAAAAAGCGTAACATTGTTGAGTATGAAAGGGTGCTGCGTTCCATCGCTAACGATGGTGGGCGCCTGCAGGAAACCATTACCAGCCTGATGGAACTGGCCCAGGTTGACCTCAACTACACCCGCGCGGCTCTCACCCCCGTACGCGCCGACGAATTGATATGGGAACTGGAAGAATACTGGGCCAGCAAAAAAGGCCCCGGCATGCTCAAGATTCAGTTGAGCGCTTTGCCCGAGGATGAGGAACAGCTTACTCTACCCGCCCATAAATCAATGCTGTACATTGCCCTCAATAATATTATCGATAACGCTTTCAAATATTCCGGTGGCAACCAGGTTACCTTAAGTTTCAGGGCAGATGTAGCGCGCATCAGGATTGCCATTACAGATAAAGGACAGGGCATCAGCGCAGAAGATGCGGAAAAAATCTTCCTGCCCTTTTTCCGGGTGAATAAGGATAAAAGTATATCAGGCAGTGGCATAGGTTTATATATTGCCAGTAAAATAGTAGAGCTGTTTAAAGGCACCATCAGGGTGCAGTCGGAATTGGGGCAGGGCAGCACCTTCATCGTCGACTTTCTGAAGTAGCAAGCCCTTGCTGTAATTCTAATGCTAATCTAATTTGGTTTTAATGCGCCTCTAATTTGAGTGAAATAGGTTTGTACTATCAAATTCTATTGAACTCATGGTACACAGATATTTACGAACCGCCCTACTGTTGGCCCTGCTTATAGCAGCGGTTCAGGGCGCACACGCACAAACCGACACCCTCAAAATCACCTTTAAAGATGCCGAAAAGGCCTTTTTAGACAAAAATCTAAGCCTGCTTGCCCAAAAATACAATGTAGATGCCGCGCAGGCATTGGTTAAGCAAGCCAAACTTTGGGATAACCCCGTACTGAGCACCGACCAAAACATTACCGATGCAGGCCGTAAATACTTTGCGCACAGCAATGGCCAGGGGCAGGTATTGGTACAGTTAAGCCAGCTGATAAAAACAGCAGGCAAACGCGGCAAGCAAATACAGATAGCCCAGGATGGCGTGCAGATACAGCAAGCGCAATTCAACGATCTGCTGCGCAACCTGCACTACAACCTCCTGTTAGATTTTTCGCAGGTGGCCAACCTGATGGAGCAGCGCAAGGTTTACCAAACGGAAATAGCATCTGCTACCGCGATGGTAAACGCAATAGAAAAATCGTACCAGGCGGGTAATAATTCGCTTAAGGATGTTATCCGTTTGAAGGCTTTGAATTTTGGCTTACAGAACGACCTGGTAGAGATAGACCGCCAGATAAACGATTTGCAAAGCGAACTAAAAACCCTGTTGGCAGCAATCGAAACCCAGTTTATTGCACCGCAGATTACCTTTAACAATACCGATACCACCTTAAATGCCACAACGCTTTCAGAACAAGCCAAAGCCAACCGCGGCGATTACCTGGCCAGCAAATACCTGTTAGACCAAAGCAACCATAACCTGACCCTGCAAAAAGCACTGGCCGTGCCCGATATAACCATCGGTAGCACTTACGATCAGCATAGCAGCTACGCCAACAACTATGTGGGCCTGCAGATTAGCCTGCCCCTCCCCTTATTCAACCGCAATCAGGGCAATATTAAAAATGCGAAGCTAAGCGCGCAAAGCCAGGAGCTTACGGTGCAAAGCAATGAATTACAGTTAAAGAACGATGTTTACTCGGCTGTAAACCAGTACAAGCTAAGCCAGCAACTGCTGGGTAATAACGAAACCGACTTTTACAGCAAGTATGATCAGCTTTACAACAGCATGCTCAAAAGCTTCCGCGAAAAACAGGTGGGTTTGCAGGAGTTCATCGATTTCTTCGACTCGTACAGAGAAACCAAGCTCAAGATATTGCAGCAGCAGCTTAACCTGCAAAAAGCCATTGCTGACCTTAACTACGCCGTAGGTACTACCGTAGTAACGCCATTATAACAAACAGCACAAAAACACAGCATATACAACAACAACAATGAAAAAGGGATTAATATATATAGCGGCAGCATCCATAGCACTTGCATCCTGCCAGGAAAAGAAAACCGGCACTATGGCCGTAGAACAGGTTTGCGTAAGCGATTCCATGGCCAAAATCATTAAAATAGACACTGCCAAAACAACGCCGATGGAAGACGAACTGGCGCTTAGCGGTGAAGTATCCTTCGATGAGAACAAGGTAGTAAAGGTATTCCCCTTTACCAGCGGGCAGGTAACCGAAGTAAAGGTTTCCCTGGGCGATAAGGTAAACAAGGGCCAAACCCTGGCCGTACTCCGCAGTGCAGATGTGGCCGGCAACTATACCGACCTCAGCTCTACCAAGGCCGACCTTGCCATTAGCAAACGCCAGATGGAACAGGCCGAATACCTGTACAAAAACGGTATCTCCAGCGAGCGCGACTATACAGAAGCAAAAGAAAACTACAACAAAGCCGTAGCCGCAAACAGCAGGATACAGCAGCAAATAGCCATTAACGGCGGCGGCAATACCAATGCCGCAGGCACACTTATCATCAAAGCACCGGCGGATGGCTTCATTGTAGAGAAAAACATCAGCGCGGGTAACTTTATCCGCCCTGATAACAGCAGCAGCCTCTTCACCATATCAAATATGAAAGATGTGTGGATATGGGCCAATGTATTTGAATCGGATATAGCCAAGGTTAAAAAAGGCTACGATGCACACATCACAACACTGGCCTACCCCAACAAGGTCTTTACTGGCAACGTAGATGAGGTAAGCTCGGTATTAGATCCAGACAATAAAGTAATGAAAGTGCGCATTGCATTAAGCAACAACGATATGCTGCTTAAGCCCGAAATGTTTACCAATGTATTGATAACCAATAAAGAAGCATCAACCTCGGTAGCCATCCCTGCATCTGCGGTGATATTTGACGATAGTAAAAACTTTGTGGTGGTGTACAACAGCAAGTGCAATATGCGTGTGCAGGAAGTTAGTGTAATTAAAACGGTTGATAACATAACCTATATAGCTACAGGGCTTAAGCCGGGCGACAAGGTGATATCACAAGGGCAATTGTTGCTGTATAACGCACTAACCGAACAATAAGCCACAGCGCTACTGCATCCAAAAAATTATTGTTTACTGTACCTTTTGAGGTACTATTATCACTGAGAATATATGAACAAGCTCATAAAAAATATTATATACTTTTCGCTCCGGCACCGGGGAATGGTATTCTTTTTAACTGCAGTGCTGGCTGTACTGGGCGTATGGAGTTACCTCAACACCCCCATCGAAACCTTCCCTGATGTTACCAATACGCAGATCATCATCATAGCGCAATGGCCGGGCCGAAGTGCTGAAGAGGTAGAGAAAATGATCACTATCCCTATGGAAACGGTATTAAACTCGGTACAAAAAAAGGCCAACTTGCGCACTACTTCGTCTTTCGGCCTATCATACGTCCGTATTATCTTCGATGATGATGTAGACGATGCCTTTGCGCGCCAGCAGGTGTTGAGTCGCCTGGGCAATGCCGACTTGCCCGATGGCGTTAAGCCCGAGGTTGAGCCGCCTTATGGCCCTACGGGTGAAATTTTCCGCTATACGCTTAAAAGCAAAACAAAATCCATGCACGAGCTAACCGCTATTCAGGACTGGATATTGGATAAGCAATTTAAATCGGTAGATGGCGTTGCCGATGTGAACAGCTTTGGTGGCGAAGAAAAAGCATACGAGGTGAGTGTAAACCCATCCCTGCTTCAAAAATATGGGTTAACTTCTTTAGATGTATTTAACGCCATTAGCCGCAGTAATATTAACGTAGGTGGCGATGTAATAGAGAAAAACGACCAGGCTTTTGTGGTACGCGGCATTGGACTAATTAACAACATTGATGAAATACAAAATATCATCATTAAAAATGTAAACAATGTACCTATACTGGCCCGAGACGTTGCTGATATCAAAGAAAGCGGCTTGCCGCGTTTAGGCCAGGTTGGCAGGGATAAGAACAATGATGTGATAGAGGGTATCGTTGTGATGCGTAAAGGCGAAAACCCCGCAGAGGTACTCACCAGGATACACGCTAAAGTAGACGAACTGAACAACAGAATTTTGCCTAAAAATGTTAAACTGGATACGTTTTATGACCGTACCTCTTTAATGGACTTTGCCACTGAAACGGTAATACACAATTTATTGGAGGGTATTATACTGGTAACAGTAATTGTGTTCCTGTTTATGGCCGATTGGCGCACTACTTTAACTGTAGCCATTATTATTCCGTTAGCCCTCCTTTTTGCCTTTATATGTTTAAGAATAAAAGGCATGAGCGCCAACCTACTCTCTATGGGGGCAGTAGATTTTGGTATCATTATAGATGGTGCCGTGGTGATGGTTGAGGGGATCTTCGTAGCACTCGATCATCGGGCAAAAGAAGTTGGGATGCCCAAATTTAATAACCTGGCTAAGCTTGGGCTGTTTAAAAACGTGGGAACGGAGATGGGCAAAGCTATCTTTTTCTCCAAACTAATCATCTTAACCTGCCTTATACCCATTTTCGCTTTCCAAAAAGTGGAAGGTAAAATGTTTTCTCCGCTTGCCTATACCTTAGGTTTTGCATTACTTGGGGCTTTACTATTCACCCTTACATTGGTACCTGCGCTATCCAGCATCCTGCTGCGTAAAAACGTAAGAGAGAAACATAATCCGGTTGTGTTGTTTTTTGAGAACGGTATCCGCAGGATGTTTAAGTACACATACAGCCATCAAAAACTCAGCATAATAGTGGCAACGGTATTTATGGGTGTAACATTCTTTTCTGCTAAATTTTTAGGCTCGGAATTTTTACCGCAATTAAATGAGGGTGCGCTATGGGTAACTGCACAATTGCCCATGAGCACTTCACTGGAAAATTCTGTAAAGATCACCGATAAGTTAAGAGATGTATTGGCTACTTTCCCCGAGGTAAAACAAACCCTCTCGCAGGTAGGGCGAACAAATGATGGTACCGACCCTAAAGGCTTTTTCAACGTACAGATACAGGTTGACCTGTTGCCAAAGAAACAGTGGAAACGAAACATTACCCAGGAGCAGCTTATTGCCGAAATGGATAAAAAACTCAGTCAGTTCCCGGGCATCATCTTCAATTATTCGCAACCTATTATTGATAACGTTGCCGAGGCGGTTGCAGGTGTACCGGCATCCATGGCGGTTAAAATTTTCGGTCCCGATTTTGATGTGCTCGACCATAAAGCCGATTCGGTTATGAATGTTTTGAAACATGTAAAGGGTGTTGAGGATTTAGGTATCCTTAGAAACCTTGGCCAACCCGAATTCCGGATAGAACTCGACCAACGCAAGATGGCCCTATACGGCGTATCTACTGCCGATGCCAATTCGGTAATTGAAATGGCCATAGGTGGTAAAGCAGCAACGCAGTTATACGAAGGCGAGCGTAAATTCGACATCCGTATCCGCTACCAAAAACAATATCGTAACAGTGAGGAAAAAATTGAGAACCTGATGGTACCAACGCTCAATGGCGCCAAAATCTCTATTAAGGAAATCTCTACCATTAAGAAGTTAACTGGTCCGGCTTTTATCTTTAGGGATAACAACAGCCGCTATATAGCCGTTAAATTTTCTGTACGTGGAAGAGACCTGGGCAGCACTATAGCCGAAGCCCAACAAAAAGTAGGCGACAAAGTGAAACTCGATCAGGGTTATTCCTTCACCTGGAACGGCGAATTTGAAAACCAGATCCGCGCATCAAACACGCTGGCACATGTTGTACCCATTTGTTTATTGGTCATCTTCCTTTTACTGTATATCACCTTCGGTAACGCCAAGGATGCTTTTCTGGTTATTCTTAATGTACCATTCGCTTTAATAGGCGGTATACTTGCCCTGCATATCACGCAAACCAATTTCAGCATCTCAGCAGGCATCGGTTTTATTGCACTGTTTGGGGTATGTATTCAAAACGGTGTGATATTGATATCCGTGTTCCGCAAGAACCTGGAAGAAGGCAAAATTCTGGACGATGCCATCCTGAGCGGCGTAATCTCCCGTGTACGCCCGGTGGTGATGACGGCACTGATGGCTGCCATTGGTTTAATGCCGGCTGCTATTTCAACCGGTATAGGTTCAGAAACGCAAAAACCATTGGCTATCGTAGTAATTGGCGGCCTGGTAACATCCACCATACTTACCCTACTCATATTACCATTGATATATGCCATAGTGCACAGGTTTATCCATAAAAGGGAAAACCGAAAAACACTGAAACGCATAGGCGCAATAAACGCTTAAACAATTACATTTGGCCGCAGCAAAAACTGCGGCCATTTTTTTATGATAAAAGCCCACAAACTTTACACCGGCCCTGACGGGCACTCGCATATACAAACCGGCACCGTTAGCCAGGGCGAGCTTAACCAGGCTACCAGCATCCGTTTCCAGGAATCGCCACCGCACTCTTTTTACGATTGGCACAACGCCCCCACCTGCCAGTACGTAATTACCCTTACCGGCACGCTGGAGTTTGAGACCTTCCCCGGCGCAACTTTTATTTTGCGCCCCGGCGAATTACTCATAGCCATGGATACCACCGGCACCGCCCACAAATGGAAAATGCTTGACGATGAACCCTGGCGGCGCATCTACGTGGCATTTGACGAAAGCCAGCCGGTTAATTTTGTGGAGGATGTATGAGGCTTTGCTATCCAAACTGTTCTGCCTAAAATTTATTTTCGGTATAACTTCTTCACTTCATTTTTTTGTATTTTTGATAGACAGCTATTTTTAAACATAATTATATGCAAAGGATAATATTAGAGGTTGATGATACCGTAGGAAAGGCTTATCAAGGTTTTAGCAAAGAGACTAAACAACAATTTAATAATACCGTTAGCTTAATGGTAAAAAAAGCATTGAATGATGCCACATTTGCAGATTACTCCAAATTATTAGACGACGTAGGCAATGAGGCTATAAAGAACGGCCTGACACCTGAAATATTAGAAGCACTTTTGGCTGACAATGACTAATATTTTTGTTTTTGACACTAATAGCCTAATCAGTGCCAATCTTTTGCCCAATTCGGTAACCAGGCGGGCATACGATATTGCTCGCAAAATCGGCATTTCTGTTTATTCCATTGATACTTTAGCAGAATTTGCCGATACATTTATCCGCCCTAAATTCGACAAATACCTCACAATAGATATGCGCCTGAAAGAGATATCTGCATTTGAAGAAAAGGGGCAATTAATCAATATTTCCGTTAAGATTAATGCCTGCAGAGATTCAAAAGATAATAAATTTTTAGAGCTGGCAGTTGAATCAGGCGCTTCCTGTATCATAACCGGCGACTTAGACCTTTTAGTCTTAAATCCATTTCAAAACATTCCTATTTTAACGGCGGCTGAATTTCTCAAAACATTTAGTGACAGCAAGCAGGCGTGAATATTGCGCTATAATAATTAGAAGAAATTACAAGCTCCTTTCTTCATAACTTACCGCATGAATAAACATGCCGTACTCATCGTATTATTCTTCATAGGGCTTATCGGTTCCGCCATTAACCCGCACGATTATTTTACCTGGATACTGGAAGTTTTCCCTGCTATTATCGGCTTCGTGGTGCTGCTGTTTACGTACAAACGTTTCCAATTCAGCTACCTAACCTATGTGGCTATTTTGCTGCATTGCTATATCCTTTTCGTTGGCGGGCATTACACCTATGCCGAAGTACCGGCCTTCAATTGGCTGCGCGATGCCTTGCACCAAACCCGCAACAATTAAGATAAAGTGGGCCACTTTACCCAGGGATTCGTACCTGCCATGATTGCCCGCGAATTATTTATCCGCTGTAATGTCATCCTCAAAAAAGGCTGGGTGGCCTTCTTAACCGTATGCGTTTGCATGAGCATCAGCGTAACGTATGAATTTATCGAATGGTTTGTATCGGTAACCTCCGGCTCATCCGGCGATTCGTTTTTAGGCACGCAAGGCGATATATGGGACACCCAAAGCGATATGCTTTTTGCTACTATCGGGGCCATTTGTATGGTGGTGTTGTTTTCTAAACTTCAAGACAAGGCGATACGCCCCCTCTAAATCTCCCCCGGCAGGGGAGACTTCAAAATTTAAAGCCCTCCCTTCCGGGGAGGGTTGGGTGGGGCTGTTACCTGCACAACCTACCAATCAGCCCTTCATTCCCCGGATATGTCTCTATCAATTCCTCCTTCTTAGCCATCTCAAATTCACTGAACTCAAACCCGGGTGCCACGGCACAGCTCACCAAAGCGAAACCTGCTTTGGAAGGTATCTCCGCTGCAAACCATAAACCGGCTGGTACCACTAATGACAAACCGCCGCCCGGCTGGTCGGATAATGTCCATGCCTCGTGCTTACCTTGAGCAGTTATCACGTGTACCATAAGCGGCACACCCTGGTGAAAGTACCATATCTCATCTGAAGAAATCTTGTGGAAACCAGAATAATCTTCGCCTTCCAGCAGGTAATAGATGGAGGTGCATGCCTGCAACGCTTTCCCCTCACCCAACCTATTCACCTGCTGTTGCGAACGGAACACTTCCTTGTAATAGCCACCCTCGGGATGCGGTTGTAGCGATAATTGCTTTATCCAATATTCGGCATCGGGTTGTTTCATAAAATGCTCTTTTGCGTGCTAATTTAGGCTTTTCAAATCTGCTTTTAAACAGCAAAACCCGGCTGCGGGCCGGGTTTTGCAATGAAATAATAAAAACGCTATTTACGGTTTGGGCATCAATATGCCATTGAGCCCGTTCACTACACCATTGGCACCTATCAAATCAAACAGCGTAACCTGTGCTGTACTGCCTGCGGCATTGGTCAATTGCAATTTGTTACTGACTAACGATAGCGTGAGCGGCTGCCCGTCTAAGGTGGTTACCGTTGCTTTGCCTTTACCTGCGGTTAATGCAGCAATAATCTCCTTTTTGCCGTATTTACCCATAACCACATGCCCTTTTAGCAAGGTTGCCAGTGTTACCGGGTCTTTCAGCAAGCTATCCAGTTTACCAGCCGGTAGGTTACCGAACGAGATATTATTGGGCGCAAAAATCGTATAGGGCCCGCCTGCTTTTAAAACAGAATCGAGTTTAGCTGCCTTAACGGCTGCCAATGCAGTACTGTAATCGGCGTTGCTGGCCAGCGCGCCAACCACATCGCTTGCGCCATCGGCTGCTGCGGCCGTTGTGGTGCTAGTCGTCGTTGTGGTTTTCCTGGTTGTATCTTGTGTTGTTTGTGCAAATACGCTGCTTGTAGTAAAACCAATTGCGATTACTGCTGCAGCCATAAAAATGGATCGTTTCATGTTTCTCCTTGTTTTTAGATGTGTAATAATTAAGTACTGCGTAATTATTTATCGTATAGCAATTACTTATTAACTATTGAATAACGGCATCAATAAGGAGATTGTTTGAGAAAATTTGCATTTGACCGTATTCAGTGTGGTTACCGTGCATAATTGCTGCGCTAAAAAGGATAGAAAAAGGAGACGTTGAGGTAGAACCTTTCGCAAAAAGCGGAAGAAAAAATTAAAACACGGCTGACTATCAACTGTTAATTCGACTAAATAATTTGTTAATTTACACGCAGCAAACTTCACGATGTGCCGATATCCAGATTTTCTACAGATTAATAACTTAAATAGCAACATTTTTAACCCAGCTTATATTCTTTGAAAAAGATTTTTCTCATACTCCTCAGCGTTGTAACTTTAACCGCCAGTGCCCAAATAAAAGTGAGCACAAATGATTCCTTAAAAACAGATTCGGCTAACCTGTTGGCCCTGCCAGATACGGTTAAAAATTTGAGCACCACATGGCAATCATTTATACCGCCTGCAGCATTCGTTACTTATGGCGCATTATCGTTCAATGTAAAAGCCATCCGCAACCTCGATTTTAGCATAGACCGGGATGCACAGGAAGACCACCCGGGTAACCTATACCCCATTGAAAACTATTTGCAATATGCCCCTATTGCAATGGTATATGGTTTGAACTTTGCGGGCGTGCACGGCAAAAACACCTTTATCGATAGGACTATCCTCTTAGGCTTGTCCGAGGGTATATTCGGCTTGGCCACTTTTGGTTTAAAGCGTTCATCCGGCAGGCTCAGGCCCAATGGTGCCGACCGTCTTTCTTTCCCATCGGGGCATGCGGGCAGCGCGTTTGTAGCTGCCGAATTTATGGCGCAGGAGTATGGCGACAAATCGCCCATGTATGGCGTTTTGGGTTATACATTTGCAACAGCTACAGCCGTTTTAAGGGTTTACAACCACAAGCATTGGTTTAGCGATATTGTGGCAGGTGCAGGTTTTGGCATACTAGGTACCAAAGCGGCCTATGCATTATATCCGCTATTCAGGAACAAGCTTTTCCACGACGATAAATCCAGCAAGCAAAGTATGATTATGCCTACTTTTAGCGATGGTGTAGTAGGGTTTGTGTTTACTAAGCAGCTTTAGTACCTTTAAAAATCAAAGCGATGGTTAGCGCCATCGCTTTGATGAAATATCTATTGAACTACGGCTACTTTTGCCCATCCATAGGCGCGGTGTAATGATACGTGCCCGAGCCAAGCTCTACCTGTATATAAGTTTCTTTGCTATTGGCAGGCTGAAACAACTTGCCGTTTTTTAATGGCTTGCCGTTATCCATCACACTTGCGGCATCTTTTGCAGGAATAAATACCGAAGCCGTAGTGTTTACAGGTATCTCCACATCAAAATTCAGCTGACTGCCACCAATAGACCAGGATGAACTTACGGTACCATAATAAGTTTGCAAACTTGCCGATGCGTTGGTAAAGCCACCGCCCGGGTGCGGCATTATTTTGATATGCTTATACCCCGGTGCATCGTTATACGTATCCAGCCCTACCATGGTGCGGTACATCCAATCGCCAATGGCACCGTACGAGTAATGGTTAAAGGAGTTCATGGTCGGCGTTTCGAAGGTTTTATCTGGCTTTATGCCGTCCCAACGTTCCCAAATGGTGGTGGCGCCCATTTTTACAGGGTACAGCCAGCTTGGGTAGGTATCCTGCAACAATAGTTTGTACGCTACATCGGTATAGCCAAAGCGGCTTAGCACCTGGCAAAGGTATGGCGTACCCAAAAAGCCGGTAGTGAGGTGATTGTTGTAGGCTTTCACGTTGGCTGCCAGCCTTGCCGCAGCCTGCGGGCGCAGGTTCTCGGGCAGCATATCAAAGTTAAGGGCAAGCACGTAAGCCGTTTGCGTGCCGGATACCAACCTGCCATTGGCGGTTACGTATTCGCGCATAAAGGCATCTTTGATGTTCTTCAGCTGCTTGCCATAGTTTTCGTAATCGTCGGTTTTCCCCAATACCTGTGCAGCATTGATGAGCAACTGCGTTGAGTAAGCATAAAAACATTGGGCAATGAGGTACTTATCGGTAACTGCCGAGGTGCCGTCGGTATCATCGTTCACACTGTAGAACAACCAGTCGCCAAAGTGGAAGCCGGTGTTCCAAAGGTCGTCTTTGGCGTTGCTTTTCATAAAATCTACCCAACCCTTCATGCTGGCGTACTGGTCGGCCAGTATCCGTTTATCGCCGTAGGCCACATACATGTTCCAGGGTATAACCGTTGCGGTTTCGCCCCAGCCCGCACTGCCGGCATCGTTTTTACCCAGTACGTTGGGTACAACGAAGGGTACAGAGCCGTTAGGCAATTGGTCGGCGGCTACATCTTTCAGCCATTTGGAGAAGAAGTTATCTACGTTCATATTGAAGGATGCCGTGCGCGAGAACACTTGCGCATCGCCGGTCCATCCCAGGCGCTCATCGCGCTGCGGGCAGTCGGTAGGTACATCTAAAAAGTTCCCCTTCTGACCCCACTGAATATTGTGCTGTAACTGGTTTACTAAGGCGTTCGATGAACTGAAAGTACCGGTTGGTGCCATATCCGAATATAAAGTAACAGCCGTAAAATCATCCGGGTTTAGTTCGCCGTTATAGCCTTCCACCTTAATAAACTGGAAGCCATGGAAGGTAAAGTGGGGTTCGAACACTTCCACGCCGTCGCCACCCAGTATAAAGTTATCCTGTGCCTTGGCCGAGCGGAGGTTATCGGTATAAAAATTACCATCTTTATCCAGTACTTCGGCATGCGATATGGTCACTTTCTGTCCCTTTTTGCCTTTCAGCCTTATTTTTACCCAGCCTACCAGGTTCTGCCCAAAATCAACAATATGCTCGTTCTTCTTGGTTTTAATTACCCTAAGGGCCTTAAAAGTTTCGTGCTTACGTACAGGCTCATTATAAGTAGCTACCAGATTTTTGGTGCCATAATCTACTACCTGCGCGCTGCTCCAGCTGGCGTCATTGAAGCCGTTAACTGCCCAGCCCTGTTTAATTTTGCGGTTATCAATGGTTTCGCCATTGTAAATTTCCGAGTAAGTGATTTCGGCTGTAGATGATTTCCAGCTATTATCTGTTACAATTATTTCAGACGTACCATCGGTATAGGTTACATGCAGTTGCATTAGCAGGGCTATATCTTTACCATACCTGTTTGCATTGTTGGCAAAGCCGATGGTGCCGCGGTACCAGCCACTGGCCAGCGTAACGCCAATGGTATTGCTACCGGTAGCCAGCAGGTCGGTAACGTCATAAGCCTGGTATTGCAGGCGTTTCGCGTAGGCGGTCCAGCCGGGTGTGAGGTACGCATCCCCTACCCTATGGCCGTTTATCTGTGCTTCGTAAAGGCCGTGTGCGGTAATAAAAGCAATGGCCGAGCTTACCTTTTTGGCAGCGCTGAAGCTTTTACGGAAAATTGGGGATGCACGCAGGCTATCTTCCTGATAGCCTGGTGCTATCCATTTGGCCTGCCATTCGGTTTGGTTAAAAAGTGATGTGATCCAATACCCGGTTTCGCTCCATGCCGAAGCTTTTTTGCCGTTATCCCAAACACGCACCTGCCAGTAATATTTGGTGTGCGAGGCCAGGGGCTTGCCTTTATAGGCCACATGCACCGATGAATCTGAAGCTATTTTAGCTGAAGCCCATATGGGCTTCCTGAAATCGGGATAGGTGCTCACCCTTACCTGGTAAGCGGTTTGGCTAACGTTGCGGCCTGCCGAGGCCAGTTCCCAGGTAAAGCGGGGCTGCGCCACATCTAACCCAATGGGGTTGCTGCGGTTTTCGCATAAAATTTTGTTTACGGTAACCTGTGCCTGCGTAAAGGCGGCACTTAGGGCAAAGAAGGTAACAAGGAGTAAAAACTTTCTCATTTTTTCAATAATTGGCGGTATTAGGGGCTACCAGTATTTATACATCGGCGAACAAAAAGCAATATTTAGCACTGTGCGTTTAAAACACATAAAGGATAGTCTCGGTACATTTTTAACATGAATTACAGGATAAATTCGGTTTTTTACATGGTGCGACTAATGTAGAAAAGATGAAAGCAACAACTGTCCTGTACTGTCATGATAGCAGGGGTTTTCAGTACTACCGCGGCACGTATACATGCTCAAACTCCAGTTCTATTACGCCATCGCCGGGAATCGCATCAAAAATAACGATGTCTCCCTTTTGCTTAAAAGGCACCTGTTTTTTGTTTTGAACGATGCTTTTGGCAAGCAACCGATTAGTGCCAAGGTTGATGGTGAGCGGCTGGTCGTAGTTTTTCCGGTTACTGAGGGTATCAGTGAGGCTCAGCTTCCAGCGCCAGGCCTTCTTTCCTATCAGCTTAAGCGTTGCCGAATTACGCTCCTTATGGTATTGAATAACATGCTTAAAAGGCGCAATCCAAACAGAATCCTTACGCTTTTCTAATTCAACTAAATGCTGCGCGAAAACTTTGCCGGGCGTAATAATCCAGCCATCCTCGATGCCGTGATATGTAGGGCAAAACCAGCCACCCACGGCGATGGTTTCGTCGATATTTTTGCCAAAGTTGGCCATAGAGGCCGAATCGCTGATCATCTGGCTGTTAACATTATAGTAATCATCCTCGATTTTGGCAAAATCATAGGTATTATAAGCGTAGGGCTTATTCTGTGTGGCCCTTGCGCCAATAAAATATGGCGCAACCGTTTTACGAATGGCCATGTCTTTATCGGTATTGCCGCCGCCTTCGCCGAAGGGGTAAGCATGGGTAATCATCCGCTGAGAGGGTATCAGCGCGTCCATCTGTTTGTTAGATTCAACACACTCCAGGGCAATGGTATCTAAAGCAATTTTAATAAAATGCGGGTGGGTTAGCGCATGGTTGGCAATCTCGTGCCCTTCCATTGCAGCATCCCTGATCAACTGCCAACTGATATGCTGCGCGTTTACAATGGAAACCGACATAAAAAACGTGCCTTTGAAGCCGTACTTATCCAGTAACGGTACAGCAACGGCATATTGCCCGGGAATACCGTCATCAAACGTTAAGCTTACCGCAGCCTTTTTATTACCGTACCAGGGTGCTATGGTGTAACTTATTTTTCCTGCCGTTTGGGCAATGGAAGTAACCGTAAATAAGCAAGCTGCTATCACCAAACAAAACCGCATTAATCTCATATTCAGATATCGATAAAAAAGAATCCTAATTTAAACAATATCCGGCGTTATAAATACCGCTATGCTTTCAAATCATTAACCTTATCCAGCAAAAAACAGTGGGCGAACTTTGTCATGCCGGTTTTGGGGTAATAATCTACCGCTGCAGGGGCCGCCAATAAGATCAGTTTGGCCAAAGGGCTATGCAATTTGGTTTCTTTTATCAACCTGATGCCGATGCCCTGGCGCTGATATTGCTCATCAACCGCCAGATCTGAAAGGTAGGTACAAAAAGCAAAATCGCTTAGGCTGCGGGCAATGCCAACAAGCTTGCCATCGTGCCGGGCGGTAATAAACAGGTCACCGTTTTGGCACATCATCTTTATGCGCTCTATATCGTCAATGGGCCGGCGTTGCCCCAGCGTGCTACGTTTCAATATATCAATAAATTCTTCGGCATGCAGGGTATCTTCGCGCTGGTAGGTGATTTCGGTATTGGCCATCTGTTATCGTTTTAAATGCTGAAGGTAAATATTATCAGCATCCAAATATTAGCAATAGCCTCGCAGATTGAATAGGCCAAAAAATATAAATGGCGTAGGCCAGGTGAAGGAATTAAATATCGAACACCGAATTGTGAACGCAGCCTCTTTAAGCGATAATTTTTAGTGTTTATCAAACAGCTACTTCAGTTTACAATCGTGTTTATTGTAACAAGGCTGTGCATTGTATTAAAGTATTTGCCAATTTGCCCCTTAAAAACGCGCGGGAAACCTATATTTACGGCATCACCTCTATAAAAAAGACACTTTTTATAGAGGATAATAGCTTAACCCCGACATAAAAAAAATTAACCCCATCACTTACTATTAACTTTAAAACAACCCATGAGCAACGAAACCGAAAATCCAACAGACGGCACTATCCCTTTAGCAACCGGAATAGCCTGGGCAGCCAACTGGCGCAGCCACTTATCAAATTCCGAAGATGTGTTTCAGGTGAGATCTTTTTTTGTCCCTATCGCCTCCATAAACACTTTGCTTACCAACAGCCCCGGCCTGGAAGGCATAAGGACTTATATGGCACTTGAAGATGACGGCGACATGACGACGGCCAAAATGGTAATGGTAGCGATTGTTGACGGCGAAGAAGTACTTACCCTGCCCAACGGAAACGGCGAAGTACAAAGCGGCACCGTAGACATGTTTACCCCTTGCCCTCCGTATTGCCCAACCGGCAACGGCCCCACTTTAGAAAGCTAATTGAAATTTCTTCCGCAGATGTTTATAAGCTTTAATATCTTTAAGGCTTATAAACATCAATGGAAAAGTTTTTCTTTATTTACCTCACGTTCATCGCTCCTTCTACCGCATTAATCCCTGTCGTTTACGCATTTATCAACTACCGGCATTTAAATCGGGCGTTTAAAACACTACTGTTCTTCATCATCTTTTCGGTGGTTATGAACACTACATCCTCCGTTATGGCGCGTGTTTACCATTTGCCCACGCTCTGGCTGTTCCATATTTATACGCCTTTTGAGTTTGCCTTTATTATCGCCTTTTTTTCCGAATTTTTTAGCAAACGTATAAGGTATATCATGTATGGTGTTGCCGTAGCGTTTGCGTTTTTCTGCTTGTGCAATACGCTTTTCTTTCAAAGCTTTAAGCAATTAGATGGCTACTCCCGGTCGGTAGATGCACTTATCCTTATAGCCTGCTCTATGTTATTTTTCGCTAAAAACAACAACGACCTTGACCATAAATGGGGCGATTTTGCTAGCAACTGGATTGTAGCCGGCGTTTTGCTTTATTATAGCAGTTCGTTATTTATGTTCATTTTCTTTAATATGATGACGCTAGCAGGGACTATACAAATGATTATATTTATAGGATATGCTACTGTTGTAGCAATAGAATATGTTTTATTTGCAATAGGATTCAACAAATGCAGCGCACAACAGACAATATCTACTTTCAAATGATTATGGGGATGAGCGGTGCCGCCATTTTGGTGGTATCGTTCATCCTATTTTCTATCCGTAACCAAAACAGGTTGCTGAGGCAGCGCCAGCAGTTTCAGCAGGCCGAGATTGCGCACCAGAAGGAATTGCTGCGAGCCGTGATTGAATCACAGGAGGCCGAACGCAAACGCATTGGGCAAGACCTGCACGATGACGTAGGCACCAGCCTTTCGGGTTTGAGATTGCTAATAGAAATGTTTAAGCCGCTGCAAAAAGACCAGCACTATACAGATTTCCTGCGATCAAGCAAAACCACTATCGATAAAATTGTAAAAGACGTAAGGCATATATCGCACAACCTCTCCCCCGCCACGCTTGGCTACTACGGGCTGGCGGCGGCCATAAACGAGCATAGCGACATCATCAACCAATCGGGCAAGTTAACCATTGAGGTACAGAACCGGGCCGAGGCGGCGCTGGAGCAATTGAATATAACGGTTGCTACGGCGCTATACCGCGTACTGGAAGAATTGCTCAACAATACCATCAAACACTCTGGGGCAAGCCGGGCGGCCATTGTGTTTGCAGCCAGTAGTGAACAAATAACTATAGAATACAAAGATAACGGCAAAGGCCTGCCCATATCGGCAGACACTGGCAGGAAAGGAATGGGTATGCAAAACATCGAGAGCCGCTTACTCAACATAAATGCTACATTTGTATTGAGTACCCAGCCCGGACAGGGGTTTGGCATTGGCATAACCTATCCCTTAAATTGATTTAAAAGCAACGATGGAAAAGATTAGTGTAGCAATTGTTGACGATCAGAACCTTTTTAGGCAGAGCCTAGCCCTGCTTATCAATTCCATTGATAACCTTAACCTGATTACCGATAGCTCCGGCGGCCAGGAACTGCTGGATACCCTTAAGGTATTGGATACCCGTGTAGACGTTGCCGTGATAGATATGGATATGCCCGGCATGAACGGCATACAACTTAACAAACTACTGCACGAACTATACCCCGAAACCAGGGTAATTATACTCTCGGTACATGTAAATGAGGCACTTATCTCCAAAATGATCAATGCCGGGGCAGCCTCGTACCTGGCCAAGAACTGCGATAAAGACGAGTTGATAACCGCCATAAACACCGTACACGAGAAAGGTTTTTATTTCAACAACGAAGCCCTTACGGCTATAAGGAACGGCACCAACCATAAAAACCATGCGCATGACCTCCTTAACCCAATACCTGTAGCCTTAACCAAGCGCGAAAAACAATTGCTTTTGCTCATTTGCAAAGAATACAACAACGCCGAGATAGCCGCAGAACTTTTTTTGAGCGTACGCACTGTAGAAGGGCACCGCAACAACCTGCTGATCAAAACAAACTGCCGCAATACCGCCGGCTTAGTGCTCTTTGCCATTAAATACGGCGTTTTTGAAGTACACTTCAATCAGGTAATTATACCTGATTTTAAAAACGAGTAGAAATACCCATTTCCCCCAACTGGGGTATTTTAACTATAATTTATTAACCAATTAAACACATTTTCAGTTATTTATCCACAATGCAATCTCCAATAATTAACCAATAGGAAAAATACAGACACCATCCCATCATAACATTGAAATTACTTATAACTTAATAATTATATTTACGTATTAGAAATACAATCGATAAAGTGGAAAGATGGACATTGTATATATTAGTAACCAAATTAAGTTTGATATACTGACCATATGCGGGCAACCCGCAGCACACGCCTACAATTTGCAAACGGATATGCCCCTGCATGCCATTGGCTTTAACGACAACGGAGAACTGTGCCGCCAACTCGAAAACAAGCTACAGCTTGTAGCCGATGAATATAACACCGGTAAGCGTATAGCCAACGGTTCGGTATCAAAAGAACTTACCGTATGGCAGTGCATTCAGCTGGTTATTGTTTAAATAGGGGGAAAACAAAACGCAATTGCACAGGCGGGGACTACCAGCTCACCTGCAGCTGGTGAAAGAAGAAGAAAACGATAACCTGCAGCACGATGTTACCATATACACCGGCCAGTACATCGTCCATCATAACGCCGGTGCCACCGGGCAAGGCTTCCATCTTACGGATACCAAGCGGTTTCAGGATATCGAAAAAACGGAAAAGCACTAAACCGCACAGCAGCAGGTAAAGGTTGGCAGGCACAAATAGCATGGTTATCAGCATGCCGGCAACTTCATCTATCACTACCCGGTAACTATCCTTGCCCCACTCGGGTTCTACCTTGTTGCCAACATAAATACCCAGTATGGTGATTAAGATCGTAACGACAAACAAAACATAGGCGGGGTGTGCCGACAGTTGCCATATGCCCCATATAAGCGGACAGGTTACTATGGCGGCAAGCGTGCCCCCTCCTTTTGCATACCCTATCCCAAATATTGATGCGATCAGTTTGTTCATAGGAATGGCTTAGCTTTTATCCAGCACGTCTTCGGCTGCTTCGGCAACTTCCGGTTCGATGGTGTGTTTCTTAGGGAAATTGAACAGCAGGGATGTTATTACCGGGATCAGGAAGATAGCGACAGTGAATACCGATACCGCAATATCGGCAGTTTCGCCTTCCATAAACTTAGAGAACGGTGTTTCGGGTTGAAAATGGATGTACAACGATGACGTTAGCTTGATACCCAAGACGCCGATCACGATAAAAGCCACGGTTTCTAAAAACGTGAACTTCTCCATCAGCTTTACAAAGGCCTGCGCTACAAATCGCATGGCCAATATGCCAATAAACACCCCTACATAAATCAAAAACACATGGTCTGTAAAAGCAACTGCGGCAAATACGTTGTCGATAGAGAAGGCAAGATCCATCAGTTCTACCAATGCAACGGTTGCCCAAAAAGTACCTATTAACCCAACTGTAGATTTGTACAGCCAGTTTTTCTCCTTATCTACAGATTCTTCCTCGCCGGCCTCTTTTGTTTGTAGTTTCCCTTTAAAATAATCAAAGGCCAGATACATGAGGTACAAACCACCCAGGGGTTTTAGCCACCAAATTTTTACCAGCCAGGCTGCCAAAAACAAACATACCCCGCGCAATACGTAAGCGCCAATAATACCATATTTAAGCGCTCTGCTGCGCTGTTTTGGTGGCAGATCTATCACCATGGTTGCCAACACAGCAGCGTTATCTACCGAAAGCAAGCTCTCAATAACGATTAAGTTGAGGATAATGAGTAATCCTGCTTTAATATCCGGGCCAAGCAGGGTATGTAAAATGTCCATATATCGGGGTTAAATTAAATCGGTGTTTAGCATAGCTTTCAGCGTGTTGGCCTGCACATCGAAGTTACTCATGTGCTGTAAAAAATCAACATCGGCAATCTTTTTATAATCTTCTTCCAGCAGGCTTATCACTTCGGCAGGCAGGTGGGTTTTCATTACCCCTGCGCTGCTTTGCAGCCGCACATTCTTATCCAGCAACTCCTGCATCACGCGTTCCTTCTTCGATAGCTTGTTTTCGCGGGCCACCCCGGCTATCTTGCTTACGTCGCAAAACAAAAAGATATTGTTTGAGGGCGAATATAGGAAGTACTGCTCTATTTCCGCGAATTTATACACCTCTAAGGTTATGTCGCCGGTTTTTAGGCCGCAAAAAAAGGTTAGCTTAAAATCGTGCTTATTCAGTTTGCCCATCAGCTTACGCTGTATGGTGGCATACTTGTGGGTGTAAAGGTCGGCAGCGTCGTAGCGCAACAGTTCGTCCAGCAGTTCTACGGGTATCTCGTCGAAGTAATCGGGCGCGTAGCGTGCGCTGAAAAGATTAATGTTTTTAGCGAATGGGTAATCGGGTAGCTCTTGCGAAAGAACATCGAACAGTTTGCGCAGGCTTTGGCTCATTTTAAGCGCCTGGCGCTGCTTATCGTTACTAAAGTCGTGTTCGGTAAAAACGGTATCGTCCATCTGGCCTATCAGTTCGTTGTTCAACTGAACTTCATCCAGCAGCAGGTCGGCACGGCTTTCGTTGCTTTTCTTTATCTTCTTAAGCAGGTCTATCAGGGTAACGGTAAACTGTAGGTGGAACAATTCCAGTTTATTGATATCCAGATCGGGGTTGGTGGCAAATAACTGGTGAATAACCTGGGTGCGCAGGTAAATTTTATAAATGACATCGTTATTAAAGAACACCGTAAGCAATTGCAGCTTACTGATGGTGCGGGTACTATCATTTAAAATATTTATCCTGTTTTCATCCATCAACCGTAAGCCCATTTAAAATGTAAAAATACAAAAATACTATCGTAGGCGCTTATCCGATTTTGAATAGCAAAAGGGGTGATGCATTAAGGCAGATTATGTAACACTTGGTCTTTGCGCGTATGCAGCGCAGGAAAAAAATCAACCCATATCAATCAAATTTTTGCAAGGAAACAATTTCATCCGGCCTATGCAATGGATATTTATATTGGTGCTCAATATCCTGAAGCCCGCTATAGCCCCACTTGCCATCAACTAAATATTGAAGATTGAAATACCGGTCTTCGTTATTAACGACTCTTGACAACACAAGCGTTACGAGCGGGTTCAACAATTGCTTGTCGACAAGCTTTGCCCAATTAAGTCCGTCATCCGGATATTTATTGATAATATGACAGCCCATCAGCACAATAAAATTCAGCTTATACTTATTAAAAGCTTTTTTCTTCTTTAACAATCGGCATATTTCGTCAAGGTCAGGCGGTTGCGTTAATTCGCTTTTATACTTTTCCAGATACTTCAACAATTCGCTAATCAGTACCTCTTGAAACTGAGGCAGGTTTTCAAATTTTTCTTTGTTTGCAAAATAAAAAGCATTGACTTTCTCGTTTGTTGGGTAGTAGCAATCTGTTCGCCATTTTTCCAACAAAATCGCGTCTTTGGTTGCCAGGCATTTTGCGAAGGGATTGATTGGCATGACTAAATATGTTCCATCGCTCAATTCGTAAACCCTGCTTAGGTTGAAATCAATATAATCTACTACCTCACCGACCATGCGCGATTTCAGTTCGTTGGCATCGGCCCAGTCGAGTATATCGTAGTTCGTTTGCATCGTTAAATATAATGAAAGGGCGTTGGCCTTTACCTGTACAGGCGTGCCGCGTATGCGATAGCTGCTATAAAAAATCGATATCTATTAGGACCATTCCTTCCGAATAAAGCTACTGGATTTTAATGATATTCTGTTTTGTAAGGTTGATAAGGAACGCGCGACACGCGCGCCAGCATGGGGAGCTTAACAAAGTATTTTTAGCTACCTGTTTTGGAAAACTATAACTTACCGTACCATTAAACATTAAAAGCGTTACAATATACACCTTATACTCCCAACGTTCACAATTTTTCTATCAATCATATTTATCCTTTATTTCGCTGGCATCGATACCTTTGAATCCAGCAGACTTAATTTTTTTCATCGTTTCTATTCCGATTAATTGCGCTGGAGTTTTGGCTGAATAACCCCCAAAACATAAATCACTGCGAAAAAAACCATCCGGGATTGACTCCTTTATTTTTAAAAATACCGGAGACGCACCAATTACTGATTCATAACCTTTGCATTGTTCGTTATAGTTGATAAATTGAATACCACTAAATCCTTTTCTATGACCATTTCTATCTAGTTCAATCACGTTATGGATTTTTAACCAGTAAAAACCGGGCGATTTTGGTAACGTTACAAACTCCAATCCTTCATAGCCTTCCTGCTCGCAAAACGCTTTGAACTGATAGGAAACAATCGTAAAATTATCATACGTACTCGAAATGGGCTTTTTGGTTTTTATCTTAATTTCAGGGTCTATCCTGTTAATCGTATAAATATCACTGTATTTATCACACTCATTTAACTTTAAATTACGGTACATACTGTATTTATTGTCGTAAGAAAAAATAATATAACCTAATACCATATCCAATTATTTTAAATGTGGGTCTAGCGACAGGTTGGGAGAGTCTATAAAATTATCAATCTCCCTGAGATGCAACGGTAAAACCGGACAGTAAGATTTGCTTAAATTAGCAAAATCGATGTTAGGAAAAAAGATAGATAAGCCTGCCGCCGCGCCAAGTGTCCTCACTTGGCGCAAAAACGTTGGTAAGCGACCACGCTTACTTTGCTCAAACGCAAAACTCGTGAACGTCCACTCAATTAACCCAATGCTACATCGGCAAGCGTGGACGCTTGCCATTTCCTTTCGTCAAGTGTGAACACTTGACGAGGCGGCGGGAAAGATGAAAACACAGAGGTCACGTAACTTTTACCGCGTTTAACCCAGCAAAAACTTTGTGACCTCCGTGCAAACCTCTGCGCGCTCTGTGTTTAAATAACCACGAATCGATTCCTCGAGTTTAACTCACATTAGCCACGTTCTTCTTCAGTTCCGATTCCAAATTTTGTAATTCGGTGTTCAGCACCCTGCGGTTTTGCGTGCCTTCATCGTGTATGCGTTTCACTTCGGTAAGCGTTTCTATCAGCGAAGCCGTGGTGCGCTTTAACGTATCTAAAGAAACCACGGTTTTTTCGTTTTCCCTGGCAACCTCTATGCTGTTTTGCTTTAGCAAATCGGCATTTTTTTGCAAAATGGTGTTGGTGGTATCTGATATCTTCTTCTGCATTTCCACGTTTTCCTTTTGTCTGTTCAGGGCAACAGCAATGGTGAGCTGATTCTTCCAAACCGGGATGGTGGTTGATACGATGGATTGCGCCTTCTCGGCAATGGTGGTATTGTTGTTCTGCACCACGCGTATCTGCGCAAGGGATTGCATCATGATGAAGCGCACTACCTTAAGGTCGGCAAGGCGTTTATCCAGGCGGTTAACAAAATCGCGCAGGTCGGCAATTTCATAATCCTCGTAGGCAGCAGGGTTGCCATCCATTACGGCAAGCTGTTCGTTCAGTTCGTTGTACTTCAGCTGGCCCGAAATTATAAGTTCCTCCATCTGGTGGATATAGCTTACATTGCTATCGAACATGGTTTGCAGTGCCGCATTATCCTTCAGCGAGTTTACCCGGCCGGCCTTCACCTTGTTTACGATCTTATCGATGTTGTTTACCACGGTATCGTATTTGGCAAACAGCTTCTTGGTATCCATCACGATACTTTTGAGGAAAGGTATGCTGCCGATGAACCTGGTAAACGCGCTTTGATTCAGCTCATCTACGTCGATGTAATTCAGTTCATGCAGCAGGTCGGTAATCAGGGTGCCCACCTCGCCTGAGTTGTACGTACGAACGGATGTAAGGAACGTATTGCTATAACGCTCCATCGAATTCTGCACCTCGGTACCGTAGTTCAGTATCGAGTTTACATCTTTAGGGTCGATGGTTTTTGCAATTTCCTTGAACTTGGTTTCTTCAGCAGGGGTAATAGTGCTTAAATCCACCGTACCATCTTTCGCCAACTTTACCGGCACAGTGGTGCCTGCCTGCGGCTGCGGCGGCAGGTTAAGGTCCGGCATGTTTAAATTCAATTCGTTATTGCTTGGGTTGGTTTCCATTTTGCTTAATGTTGATGCTGATTACAGCTTATAAATAATTTTGTGTAACCGTTTTTACGGTTTCTTCCAGCTTGCGGTCTTTAGTTGGCTCGCCAATGGCGTTGAATTTCCATTCGCCATTCTTTTTGTAGAACACGCCCAACACCATGCTTACGTGGCCCTTAAAGGCCGCTCCATTGGCGATATCGTACTTTGCAAATATTTCGTTCACGCGTGTTGGCGTGCCCTCGTATATACGGATAGAAGCGAAAGGTATGTCGCCGAAATCCTGTCCGCGGAAACTGTTGAGCACAAAAGCCACATAAGTTACCGCAGGGCTCAAACGCGAAAAATCTACGGTAATAACTTCGTTATCCATGCCGTCGTCGCCGCCCATATCGCCGGTAAGGTCATCTCCGCTGTGGCGTACGCTTTGGTCCTTAGATTTCAGGTTACCGAAGTAAACCACTTCTAAAAGACGTTTCTGGTCGTCGTACAGCGCGCAGCTGGCATCCAGGTCTACCGCTTCTTTGGTGGTACCGAAGCCGAACAGGCCTTTCTTTTCTATAGCGCCCCAGTTAATACCTACACATATATTTTGCAGCTTTGCGCCGTCGGTTTTTTCGAGGCTGATGCGCTGCCCTTTTTGAAGATTGATTGCCATCTTATGTTTATTATTAGTTGTGAGTAGTGAATGGAGAGTGGTGAATGGTTGTAAAACGGTGAATAGAGAATAGTGAGTAGAGAGTGGTTGTTATCTTCGCCGCAACATCCACTCACCACTTAACTACTCTCCACTCACCAACCCCCTAATTGTATTTATTCAAATAATCCTGCAGGCCGCCTTTCATTCCGGCACCTACGGCTTCAAATTTCCATTTATTGTCGCGTTTATAAATACGGCCGAATTCTACGGCGGTTTCTATCGAGAAATCCTCCTCCAGTTCGTATTTCAATATATCAGCACCCGTGCCTGCATCCGCAATACGGATGAAAGAGTTGCGCACCTGGCCAAAATTCTGGCGGCGTGCTTCTGCCTCGTGTATGGTTACCACTACGCAAATTTCGGTAACACGCGGGTCTATTTTCGACAGATCTATTTTGATCTGCTCATCATCGCCATCGCCTGCGCCGGTAAGGTTATCTCCGGTGTGCTCCACAGCGCCATCGGGAGATTTCAGGTTGTTGTAGAACACGAAGAACTCATCGGCCACTAACTTTTTGTTGTCGCCCATGATGAAGATAGACGCATCCAGGTCGAATGCCGCTCCGGTTGATGAACTGTTGGTATCCCAACCTAATCCTATCGTAAATTTAGGAGCGTCGATAGCTTCGCGCTGCCCCTTTTGAAGACTAATTGCCATATGCTATTAATTTATAATTATCTAAAAGTAAATGCTTTTTGAGGTGGTTAAGGTTTTGAGCGTAGGCTTCGATAGTATGGTAACCGTTGCCAAGCGCCATATGATATAATTGTTCGGTAAATGTATTGTTTTGTTCTTGTATGAAAATGCAAAAACTATCGAAATCATAGTTGAGGATGTATTTTACAATACGGGTATTGATACGAAAATCTGCCCCCTTTATTATATCCTGTAAATGAAATATTGTTTTTACATGATAATAGTTAAGGTGGTTCTCCACATTAGGATGGATGCTTTTATTTACCAGTTCGGCAAAGTACAGCATATGGATATCATTCGTTAGGCCATACTCCCCTACCATTTTCATAATCATGCGCTCGTGGCTGCCCGTTATGCGGATGTCATCCAGGAAGATGAGCGTTTTGCCCGCCAGGAAATCCTTATCTATATGAAACTGGTCGTTACCGATGAGTTTCATCCGTTGCTCTGCATCCAGTTCGCCGTAATCTTCTTTATAGGTAATGGTGCGATGAACCTTGGCCTCCTGCACTACGGGGAAACCATGCTGCGCCAACCAATGGTTAAGGCGGTAAACGAACCAATCCTTCATGGCAAAGGTTGCCGTGGGGATGAAGGAATACGGACTGGAGAGCACCAACATCTGCCGGCGGATAGGGTTCACGACCAGCCTCTCGGCTATAAAACAATCAGCCAGTGCCGTACCAAAGGCTTTGGATACCAGACCATCGCCAAACTTAAAGCGGCTGTAATCATCGGCGCTGAAGCCGAAATCGTCAGCATTGTTGATATGATGCAGAGAATAGGTGCTGTGCATTAATTTATAATTACGAACACTTGAGTTGAATTCTGAAAAAATTAAGAATATACTATTAGTAGATTTAAAAAATCAATTTAAGGTGATGTCTCCAGTTTGATTGATTTGCCCTGTCAATGTTACAAATGAATAAAAAAAATTGGAATCCGTACTGCTATAGTGACGTTGATTACTATTTAAATTTGCCAACACAAATACTAATTGAATTATCGTAATTATCAATTTTTTGTTTTTTGAGATTGATTTTAAGAGCTTTTTCATGTTTTTGTATTTTAAGTATCTATTAAAAATTCATTGTCATGAGTAGCATGATTGATTGTATTGTTAATATTCAATTCGCCTACTTTATGTTACCAAATTCAAGATGGTATCTTTGTTTGAATTGATGAGCAAACTGTTGATGCCGACTTCAACCGTTGGGGCAATATCATTTTTAGGGTTATCACCCACATGAATAATATCAGCGAGGGGAATGCTTTTACCAGGGTTAGCAATATCAATATTATTCAGCATAACATTGAAGAATCCCTTGTTAGGTTTTGACATGCCCGCCTCATCTGAATACAGCTGAAAATCAAAAAAATCATTCAATTTGTACAATTCCAATACTTTTCTCAATGTTTTCCCGGTGATGTATCCTGTATTACTTAACAAGCTAAAAGTGCCGCCACTGTTTTGTTTTAGAAGTATGAGCGTATCAAATGTTACATCGCTGTAAAGCAGGGGCGGGTAGCGGAACAGCAGCTCCTCCATCATAGCGTGCAGATGGAGGGTATCCACCTTATCCAAATTCAGTTGCCCATCGTGTATGGAGTCGATTACCATCAGGTACATCTCGTCGGCATCTATGTTCTTGCCGGTTTTCTCGTTTATGGCGTTCACCATCAAATCTACCCGGCGGAATGTGCCGGCTATCTCCTCTACGGATTTATGGAGGGCGTTATGGTGCTGATGAAAATACCGGGCCCGCTCAATCTTAAAATCGGGATTTGATTTGATGAGCGTTAGCCATAGGTCGAAAGAATAATGCTGGTAGTAAGGCATTAGCAGATGCTTTTGTAAGTATAGATGTTTTGGTAAAGTACGAACAAAAACCAGAACTAATGTTTTGTTTGTTTTTTATTAGCGTAAAGAAATTGTTATGAAAGAAGGCTACAACGGGATATTACTTGCATGATGCATAGTTCACGGAATCACTCGAAAAAGCCAAATGATTTTCGGCCTAAAAATTCAGAAAAATTACGATTGTTAAAGATTTTCAAAGGTTTTCGTTGGGACTATTCCAGATTTTGAAGTAAAATAAGGCGATTTAATTGAAAAATCCATCAATACTATTTGCAACTTTATTGCATCTTGCTGCACTTGGGGCATAGCCCTGATGCATAAACCGTAAAGCCGCTGGGCTGAAAACCCGCAGGTAGATTGATGGCCGGGAGGCTCAATTCGTTCAGGCAAAACACGCCTTTGCAGGCGGTACAATTGAAGTGCAGGTGCTCGTCGTGGTGGTGGTGCTCGTGGCAGCCCGATTGGCAAACGGCGTAGTTGGCCGTACCATTCAAATCAAAAACTTTGTGGATAATACCCTTCTCTTCGAACACATTGAGCACGCGGTAGAGGGTAACGCGGTCTATATCGTGCATCACGCTTTCCAGGTCGGGTTGCGAGGTAGCGGTGTTTTTGGCGTACATCATACTGAGCACACGTAAGCGCGCAGCAGTCTTCTTCAGCTGGTGCTTATCCAGCAGATCCTCAAACTGATACGTATTTTTTGTTTGTGCCATTTATTGATGCTTGTGTGTTACATGCAAAAAACTATCGCCGGAAGTACAGGTACCTGCATACTTATAGTTTACGAAGTGGGCCACCGCTATGGTAATACCCCCAATTGGGACAATAACTGCTTCCAGCCAACCCTTGGTAAATATATGGCCTAATATAATGGTTGCAAAACCAATTATCAGCAAAGCCAGCGGCAGTACCCTGCGGTGCGCGTTAAAGAAAGACCCACCAATTGATGATACGCCGATAATCAGCGCCAGTATAATCATCCCCCACTCCACCCATGGATTGGCCAAAAAACCCATCCCAACCAAAGGCAGGCTGGAGAAAAACACGGGTACCGCCGCGCAATGGATGGCACACAGCGTAGATGCTGTCATCCCTATGTTATCCAGTTTCGCGCCTGCTTTCAGCAATTTCATAAAGCAAAGATAATACATAATGCAACACAATTGCATTTACGGATTGTAAAATTTTGGTAGCACCATTTTAACAACTCATATATAATTAAAAATGAGCGAATTACAAACAATCCTATTGAATAATTCCTACAAAGCATGGCAAATAAAATCATAAGCCGTATGTTTAGATTTTAATTATATCGGCTAACATCTGTATGAAAAAAATCCTCCTCGCGCTTGTTACATTCCTCATTTTTATAAATGCTGCATCGGCACAAACCAAGTCGCTTACGGAACTGCAACAAAACTTCGTAAACCTTAAGTTCGGCATGTTCATCCACTTCAATATGCCTACTTTTAATGATGCCGACTGGCCCGACCCAGATGCCTCACCCGCCCTTTTCAACCCCAAAAAGCTGAACCCAACGCAATGGGCAAAGGCTGCTAAATCGGCCAATATGAGTTACGGCTGCTTAACCACCAAGCATCATAGCGGTTTCTGCATATGGGATACCAAAACCACCGACTACAACGTAATGAACAGCCCGCTAAAACGTGATGTAGTGCGCGAGTATGTAGATGCTTTCCGGGCCAATGGCTTAAAAGTGATGCTGTATTACAGTATCTTAGATACTCACCACCGCCTCCGGCCAAACAGCATCACACCCAAACACTTCGAGATGGTAAAGGCACAGATCGCTGAATTACTGAGCAATTACGGTAAAATAGAAGCCCTTATCATAGATGGCTGGGACGCGCCATGGAGCCGCATTTCTTATGATGATATCAACTTCGAAGATATCTATCACCTGGTAAAATCTCTTCAGCCCGAGTGCGTAATTATGGACCTTAACGGTGCCAAATACCCCGCCGAAGGCTTATACTATACCGATATCAAAACCTACGAAATGGGTGCTGGTCAGCGTGTATCAAAAGAAACTAACCGCATGCCTGCCCTGGCCTGCCTGCCTATCAACAGTGCCTGGTTTTGGAAAACAAACTTCCCTACCACGCCGGTTAAAGACCCGGTAAAACTGGTTAACGAAGATATTATCCCCCTTAATAAAGTAGATTGCAACTTCATCCTGAACGTGGCCCCCAACCGCGATGGCTTAATCGACAATAACGCACTCGCCGCGCTAAAGCAGATTGGTGAACTTTGGAAAAACGATGGCCCTGCCCCAAAACTTGCGCCAACGGGTGAGCCTATCATTTCCACCAATTTGGCCAAACATAAGCCATCCAATTCAAGTTGGAGCGAGGATATGGATATTATGGATTTTGCCAATGACGATGATTTCACCACCAACTGGACATCGAATGCAAGGGTAGAAAAACCCTGGTACGAGGTAGATTTCGGCCATGAGATAGCCTTTAACACGGTGACCATTACCGAACAAAAGCCCAACATCAGCAACTATCATCTGGAGTACCTGCAAAACGGCGTTTGGAAACCTATAGTTACAGACGAAACCACTAACCGCGTGAAGGTTAATCGTTTTGCCACCGTGTACGGCAGCAAAGTGCGTGTTTGGATAGATAAGGCCGACCATCAGATCTCCATAGCGGAATTTGGTGTTTATAACGAAAGAGGACACGATTAAGGGATTTCAGGATGAACAGGATGATTGCCGCATTTATAACAAAATACGTGCATCCTTGTCACTTAAAAACTTTATTCCCCTTTGCTTGTTCGTTCATGATAAATCCAAAATTCCTACTGAATTGAACCCTGCAAGCCGATACCCTGCACTTAAAACCTTAGCAATTGCCGCTCTTTTGTTTTTTGCTTCTTTGCAGGCAAGGGCATACTCCATCCTGGCGCACGAGGCCATTATTGATGCTTCTTGGAAATCAGACCTATTGCCGCTCATTAGGCAAAAATATCCCAACCTCACCGACTCAGAAGTAAAGATGGTGCACTCCTATGCTTATGGCGGTGCCATGGTGGCCGATATGGGCTATATGCCATTCGGTAATGGCTTTTTTACCGATTTGCTACATTACGTGCGCAGTGGCGATTTTGTGGAAACCCTGATACGCGATGCCCAAAACGCTAACGAATACGCATTTGCATTGGGCGCGCTATCGCACTACATGGCCGATCAATACGGCCACTCTTTAGCTACCAACCGCAATATCCCGCTTATATACCCTAAACTGCAACAGAAATTTGGCGATTTTGTGACCTATAATGACGACCATAAATCGCATAGCCGTATGGAGTTTTCTTACGACGTATTGCAAACCGGTCGTGGCAGTTATACCACTGAAGGCTACCACGATTTTATAGGCTTCAATATTTCGGTTCCTGTGCTGGAGAAAGCCTTTTACGAAACCTACGGACAAAAGCTCGACGGCATCTTCTCCAATATCAACGGCAGTATCAATACGCTACGCTGGGGTATCCGCAATTTGTTCCCGGTGCTTACCAAATCGGCGTTTAAAGCCAATAAGGACACCATACTGAAGATGACCCCAAGCATGACGGCCAAGAAATTCCAGTATAAAATGAGCAAAAAATCGTTCCAGTTGGAGTACGGCAAAGAACAGGTAAAACCAAAATTCTTTGCGCGTTTAACGGTTTTTATCATCCGGATCTTGCCCAAGATAGGCCCTTTGAAAACGTTAAAATACGTATCGCCCGGCAAAGAAGGCGAACGCCTGTTCGCCCATAGTTTCGATACCATCTTAGTTAGATATGCCATTGCCCTGAAACAAGCTGGAAAAAACCGCCTCGACCTACCCGATATAGACTTTGATACAGGTCGCCGTGCAGTACTTGGCGAGTACCCCCTGGCCGATAAAACTTACGATCAATTGTTGATCAAGATTAAAGAACAGGAGTACAAAAACATCACTCCGCAACTGCAGCGCAACATCATGGCCTATTACCAGAATGCCGATACTTCCCAAATTGCAACAAAACAGCGCAAGGAGTGGAAAAAAGCGGTGGTGGCCTTACAGCAAATAAAAAAGCTAAAGCCAACGGCACAAGAACCGCTAACACCAATAGCCGACCCAATGGGTTCCACACAGTGAATCAACGAGGGCCAATTTATTAACGGAGGCGCAGGTATCCCGTGTCAAAAACTAACATCAAAAAAACGTAGCACTCGGATCTCATTCCCGGCCGCAATGCTAGCCTTATAACTATCCGTCAAGTTAAAGCTGCTGATTTGCCAATCCTTCTCCGATCCTAACAAATTGCCGGGCAGCGCATGTTTACCATCCAGCGATGGTGTTGATTTGAGGTATTCACCGAGGCCCTGGCCGGTCGCTTTTAGTAATGCTTCTTTGCGGGTCCATAGGGTAAAGAAACGGTCGTGCTGGTTTGCGGCGTTTACAAACCCCATTTCTTCCTGGCTGAAATGTTCCGGCAGGATATCTGCAAACGGGAATGCGCTATCAATAAACTCTACATCGGCTCCCACCGGCCTATCCGCAACGGCAAGCAAAATCCATTCACCGGCGTGGGTAATGTTGTATTGTAGGCCAGTGCCGTAGCGCGTATCAGGCAGATAAGGCTTTTTGTTATCACCTAACACAAATTGCAGTTCTTCAGCCGTTTGATTAAGGTACCGGCTCAGGATAGAACGTTGTGCCCCTCTGCTGATTATGAAACGTTGCCTGTCTTTCAGCTGGTGGTATTTGTTACAACGCTCAGTTTCTGAAGGCGTTAACGTAGCTGCGAAAGCCTGCAATCGCTGTAGGTTGCTACCGATGTGGATGCGGAAGAGGTGCGACTCACCATTGTTCATAATAAAGTCTCCCGGCATCGCTTGGTGCCAATCCACATCGTTTAAAAACCGGATGCTAACCCTTCCCAAAATCGCAGGCTTTTATGCTGTAAGCTTATTTCTTTGCCAGGTCATCCAGGCACTTCTGCAATATCCGCGCAAATTCTTTATCGTTCGGTGCTTTAAATATCGTATTATGCTCACCGGGGATATTGTGAATGTTTACCCCTTTTAAGGCAAAGGGCTTCCAGCCCATAAATTCAAAATCGTCCAGATAAAAAGATCGCCTCTCCGCCCTGAATAGTTCTATGGCAATATCATAAGGCTCTATACGATAATATTTTTGGGCTATATCGTTCATATCGTCGATACGGTTGCTATAGCCAAAAAAGCCTTCCTTTTGCTCTTTGCCGTCTCTCAATCGCCATATCAACCGCATCATCATCCTGTAGAGTGATTTTGCCCGATACTGAATCGTTTCCTTGAAGCCATCCTGAAACGTGAGCGAATACCACAATCGGCGGCCAACATACATACCGCGTTTAACCTTGTTTACCAACCAGCTATCATAATAAGGCGTACGATAGGCATAGGTATCAAACATCCCCAGCATTTTTACTTCCAGGTTTAAGGCCTCCAGTTGTTTAGCCATCTCAAAGGCGATGATACCACCGAACGAAAAGCCTGCCAGGGCGTATGGCCCATCGGGGTTTTGCGCCCTGATACTCGAAATGTAATGTGCCGCTATATCTTCCATGCGGTTAAGCGGCTCCTCTACCCCATTGAGGCCTTTAGCCTGCAAGCCGTACACCGGCTGCTCATCATCCATATTGATAGCGAGCGCATTGAATAACAGCACGTTGAGGCCCGCACCGTGTACGATATAGATAGGCATTTTGCTACCTTTGGGCTTTATCGGCACCAGCGAATCCCACATAATGGCTTTGCCGTCCATATTCAAAACCAGGGCAAGTTTCTCTATAGTCGAGTTTTCGAACAATATAGCCAACGGCAGGCGTTTGCCTGTTTCTTTTTCAATCCTGGCCATCACCTGCACGGCAATAAGCGAGTGCCCGCCCAACTGAAAAAAGTTATCGAAAATACCCACTTTTTCGATGCCCAAAAACTCTCTCCATATCCCGGCTACCATCTCCTCCACATCGGTACGTGGTGCCATGTACAGGGTGTCGCCATCGGTGGGGAGAGGTCCAATCAACGCAAGTGCTTTTTTATCAACCTTGCCGTTTGGCGTTAGCGGCATAGCATCTACCTGTATAAAATTATCAGGTATCATATAATCAGGCACAGCGCCCCTCAGCTCATTGCGCCAGTAGTTGGAGCATTCGTTAAAGTCTTTGCATACAAAGCCATCTTTAAAGGCTACATAGGCAACCAGCTTATCTACGCCGTTGATATCGGGCCGAGCAATTACCACGGCCTGTTTCAAGTCGGGGTCTTTAGCCATGTGGAACTCAATTTCTCCGGTTTCTATACGATAACCGCGTATCTTCACCTGCGCATCAATGCGCGATAGGTACATCAAGTTGCCATCGGGCAGGTATTTACCCAAATCGCCGGTGCGGTACATCATGGTACCAGGGGTATCAGCAAAGGGATCTTCTAAAAACTTCTCATAATTTAGTATCGGCTGGTCCAGGTAACCTTTTGCTACGCCTTCTCCGCCAATATAAATTTCTCCTGCCGCGCCGGGTGCCAGCGGGTTTTGAAATTGATCAAGGATATATACAAAGGTATTATCAATCGGCTTGCCTATACTTATCTGCTTATCCTCAGGCGTTATTTGTTTAATGGTAGACCATACGGTGGTTTCGGTAGGGCCATAAACGTTCCAAAGCGATGATGCCCGGGCCAGTATGCGCGTAGCCAGATCCATAGGCAAGGCTTCGCCGCCGCATATTACCTTTATCTTCTCGGTTTCCCAGCCGGCCTCCAGCATAATACGCCAGGTGTATGGCGTAGCCTGCATGGTGGTAATTTTTTCTTTTTTGATGATATCCAGCAAGGCATAACCATCTTTTGCCGTGGCAGCATCAACCAGTACAATCTCCGCACCCGTAATCAGCGGCAAAAACAATTCCAACCCCGCAATATCAAAGCTGATGGTAGTTACAGCAAGTAGTTTATCATGCGCCGTAAGACCAGGCTCCTTTTGCATACTGTACAAAAAGTTCACCATGTTATGATGCGCAATCTGCACCCCTTTTGGTTGCCCGGTTGAGCCGGATGTGTAAAGAATGTATAACAAATCTTTGCCTTTTACCTCAACGTTCGGCTCCGTTACGGGTTGATTGCCCATGCCTGCTATCATATCAGCAAGCAATAGTTCTTTGGCCTTCGATTCGTATTTGCCGGAGTAGTCGGCAGAGGTGAGCAATATTGCTGCGCCGGAATCGGCCAGCATGTAGTTGATACGGTTGATGGGGAAAATCGGATCCAGAGGTACGTAAACACCCCCTGCTTTGATAATGGCCAGCAAGCCTATCACCAAATCAGCCGACCTATCTACCGAAATGGCTATTTTATCACCTTTTCTTACCCCCTCTGTCACTAATACCCAGGCAAGTTGATTGGACTTTTCGTTCAGCTGCTTGTAGGTAAGGTGTTCGTTGCCGAACTTCAGCGCCACGTGACCAGGATTTTTTGCGGCTATTGCACTAATAATCTGGTGAAGCGATTTTTCTTTTGGATAAGCTACGCTGGTATTATTCCAGGCTTTTAACTGGCTCGTAAATTCATCTGCACGCATCAGCGGCAATTTGCCAATCAGCTTATCGGGCGCACTTACTATTTGTTTCAATAAATGCTGGTATTCATCCATCATCAGGCTGATGCGGGCAGGCTCAAATATCTGCGTATTATACGACCACTCCAGCACCAGGGCATCCTTATGGTCGGTAATATTCAGGAATATCTCGAAGTTTTCGTACTCGCGGCCGGTGGTGATGTAGCGATGGCTCAGGTTATAGAAATCTACTCCCTCATCCATACCGATATCGATGTTGAAAACCACAGGCACCAGCGGCACGCGCGAGGGATCTCTTGGAATATTTATTTTTTTGAGCAGGCTACCAAAGGTGAACATCTGGTGATCGTAAGCATCCAGTACCTCTGTTTTGCGCGCCTTTAGGTAATCTAAAAACGATTGCTCGCCATTGGGGTGGCTGCGCAGGGCCAGCAAATTTACGCAATGGCCCACCAGGCCGTAATTCCCGGTGGCAGATTGCCCTGCGGCGGGTAACCCTAATATAATCTCTTCGTGGCCGGTTATCTGTTGCAGGTAAACTTCAAAAGCGGCCATCAGCGTGGTTACAAAACTGGTTCCGGCTTTGCGCGCCATTAGTTTTATATCGGCAACCAACTGGGCATCCAGCGTAAAATCAGCACGTTTACTTTTATAAGTGCGCTGGGCGGGGCGTGGGTTATCAGTAGGTACATTAAGTAAATGCGTGCTACCGTTGAACTGGTTTACCCAGTATTCTTCAGTTTGATGCCGTTCTTCTGAATTTATATTGGCGTTTTGCTCAACGGCATAGTCGCTATACTTTGGCGCGGGGGGCAGTTTTGGCCATTCGCCTTTGGCAAAGGCCGAATATAGCTTACTTAGCTCCTGCATAATAATCCCTATCGACCATCCATCACAAATGATGTGGTGCGCCACAAAGGTGATGTAGTGCTCCTGGCTGCTTAACTTTAGTATAGTTGGTTTAAACAGGGGGCCGTGCATCAAATCGATAGCGGTGATAGCGTTCTGGCGGGTGTAATTCTGGATAAAAAGCTCGTTTTGCGCTTCGGTATGTGACGAAAGATCCTGGTAATCGATATGCAAAGTTGGATTATCATACACCAGGAAACTCTTACCGTCGGCGCTGAAAACCGTCCGCAGTGCTTCATGCCTATCGCTAAGGGCCTGTAGGGCCTTAAACATGGCCTCTTTATCAAAGGGACCGGAAAGTAAAAGCGAACCCGAATCGTTATAGGCGCAGCTGGCATCTGCACCACCTATCAGGCACGATGTCCATATTTCTATTTGCGGTTCGGTAGCTGGGGCCACCAATGCAATCTGGGGCCCGGCAAATGGATCGAACTCAACAGGACTTACCTCGTAATTCATAACACCGTTCAAATTAAAACTATTTTACCTGCAAATACTTACCCGGATTGCTTTCATCGGCAATAAACCAACCGGGATTGCCATCCTTATCGCGCCCGAGCCTGGCGCCGGGTACCGGTGGTGTATTTGCGTTTGCGGCCACGGGCTCAACGTGCAATGCCGTAACAGCACCCCCCTCAACCTGTTGATTGGTTGGAAAGAACCCGGCTGCAATCATCTCGTCGAGGCTTTCGGTGAACGCCCCCAGCATGAATTTAATATCGTCCTCGGTATGCGCATCGGTAATAAAGCACGGAAAACCGTCTAATATATGCACTCCTTTTAAGCGCATCAGCGTAAACAACAGTTCGCTGTAGGGAATTTCTTCTAAAAACTTCATGCGCCACAGCGAACCAAAGCCCACAATGGTGATGGGAACACCCGCTTGCCTGCATTTGGCTTCCATACCATCAGTGAAGATTTTGGCCATAGCCGTAAGCTTTTGCTGAAGCGCGGGACCACGCTCTTTCATATACTCCAGCGAAGCCTTTGCAGCCGCCAGGGCCAGCGGGTGCCTAACGAAAGTACCGGCAAAGTACGTTACCCCAACTTCGGGCACAGATGCGTCGCCATACTGCCACTGGCCGCCGTCGAGCGCATCCATATACTCTTTTACACCACAAATGGCACCAACCGGCATACCACCGCCAATAACTTTGCCATAAGTGCCCATATCGGCCTTTACGCCAAATATGGCCTGCGCACCACCCTGATGCATGCGGAAACCGCTGATCACCTCATCAAATACCAGGGCAATTTTAGCATCGGCAGTAAGTACGCGAAGTTTCTTCAGAAACTCTACCGGTTTAAATTCGGGGCGGCGGCTTTGCACGGGCTCTACCAATACGGCAGCTATCTCGTCGGCACGCTCTTGTATTATTTTGAGGGTTTCGTCGGTACCATAATCCAAAATCAGCATGCATTGCACGTTTTCTGACAAGATGCCCGATGCGGCAGGCACCGTTTTTAACTTCTTAGTACTACGTACAATAACCTCGTCCATAATACCATGGTAAGATCCGCTAAACGCTACGATGAGCGATCTGCCGGTAACTGTGCGGGCAACGCGCATTGCACCCAGTACCGCTTCAGAACCGGTGTTGCACAAGGCAGCACGCTCAAACTGCGTAAACTCGCAAAGCAGTTTACAAACATCGCCCGCCAGTTCATGCTGAGGGCCAATCTCGTAACCTTTATCTATCTGCTCGTGTATCACCGTCTTCAACACATCGGGCTGATAGCCTAACATATTGGAGCCGAAACCGTTAAGGGCATCAATGTATTCGTTACCATCTACATCCCAAACGCGGCTGCCTTTAGATCTGTTCACAACAATGGGGTAAACCAACTCTTTGGTTAGCGGGCGGAAACCACTCACCACCCTTGGGTCTGCCATGTACGGCCTGTGCTGCTGCGTTTGCGCCTTACTGGTTTTTGTTTTTTCGTTATAATCTTTGGTGAGCTTGGCGATTAGTGCCTGTTGTTTAGGCGCTAAGCCCTGCACCTGTCGCTCTATACGGGCCGTAGCACCAAAGGGCTTCTTAAGTTCTACCATTTCCTCGGCACTGATATCTGATGCAGGCGCAAGCGATATGGCGGGTTTTGCCACAGGCGATTGCGCACTGTTACCTTGCTGTACCTGCACTGGTGGCGGCGTAAGTTGTACGGTAGTAGTACGCACCGGTTGCGGGTATCCTGTATTCCCACCCTGCATAAGGGCT
Source organism: Mucilaginibacter psychrotolerans (assembly GCF_004519315.1). Taxonomy (GTDB): domain Bacteria; phylum Bacteroidota; class Bacteroidia; order Sphingobacteriales; family Sphingobacteriaceae; genus Mucilaginibacter; species Mucilaginibacter psychrotolerans. The sequence continues at coordinate 63,308 of NZ_SOZE01000016.1, read as the reverse complement.
ACCTGGCTGGCCAATAATTGTAATTGCTGAGCAATCATGGTGAGGACCTGGTTGCTGCCTTCTGCCTGCGGCGCGGCATGAAATACTGGCTGCTGGTAAGTTGGCTGCTGGTAAACGGGTTGGGCGACCGGCCTCGCCGCAGCTGCCGGCGGGGCGGGTTGGTATTGGTCGGCAGGGAGTATGTTATCCAGGTGGGCCGCCAGTAAATCCAGCGAATTATATTCCTCAAATAATTTGCGGAAAGTGATAGGCACGTTGAACTCTTTTTTGAGGTTGGTGGCTACCTGCGTAAGCAAAAGCGAATCGAAACCAATTTCGATAAAACTGGCATCGCTGCTATCCACATCTATACCCGATGTATCCTCAAATATATCCTTCAGTTTACCTATCAACAGTTCCTTTCTAAGTGGCATATCTTTTTGTATTGCTGTGCTGTGTTCAAATAATTGTTCAGTAGGTGCTTCAAATGGCGGCGTTAAATGGCTTAGCGGGATAACCGGCTCTACCCAAAAACGTTTCCTATCGAAGGCATAAGTAGGCAAGTTCAGTTTCAGCCTTTGCTGCCCGGCATAAAATGCTGTCCAATCCGGGTCGATACCGTTCATCCAAAGCTGCCCAAGCGCCTGCAACGCCGATCGGGTGGGCAAATCGCCCAGGGCGCTATCTATGCCTGGTATGGTTGTAACCAACTTTGGCGATGCCTGTTGCTTTACCAGGGTGGAGAGTACATTGCCAGGACCAACTTCCAGCATTATGCGGCCCTCGTCTTCGGCTAACAAATTAGCTGCATCGGCAAATCTTACCGTGCGGCGTACATGCATGGCCCAATAATGCGGGTCGAGCGCTTCGGCCTCGCTGAGCCATTTACCGGTTATAGTTGATATGATGGGCTTAACCGGCGGGTTAAGCTTAACGGTTTTCACTACAGCCTCAAAGGGTTCTACCACGCTATCCATCATAGCCGAATGGAAGGCGTGGCTGGTTTCCAGCACGCGCGTAGCGACGTTCATGGCGGCAACCGTTTGGGCAAATTTCGCGACCTCTGCACTTGGCCCGGCTACTACGGTGGCATTTTTGGTATTCAGGACTGCAATGGAAAGTCCATCGGGCAATATATCGCGTACTTCGGCCTCGGGCATTCGTACGGATAACATATCGCCACCTTCTGCTTCGCTTACTAATTTTGCACGGCTGCTGATGAGCTTTACCGCATCTGCAAGCGACATGATGCCCGCAAAATGCGCGGCCACGAATTCGCCTATGCTGTGGCCCGTTAGTACAGCCGGGGTTATGCCCCAACTCATCCAAAGCCTGGCCATGGCGTAGCTGGTGATGAACAGGGCAGGCTGCGTGTACAGCGTATTTTTTAACTGCTCGGTAGCGGCGGCTTCGTTGCTATCGTTGTATAATATCGCCAGGATATCTTCCTGAGAGGTGCCTTTGAGCAGGGCGATGCAATCGTCTATAGCCGAGCGGTAAACCGCTTCGGTATCGTACAAATACCGCCCCATATTCACAAACTGTGCGCCCTGACCGGGAAACATAAAAGCAACTTCGGTTGCTTTGGCATTGAGTTTTTTGGAATCTGTTTTGGGTATTGACGATGCCAGTTTCTCTAATAATTCTTCTTTTGTTGCTGCTACCGCGATGTAACGATTGGCGAAGCCCGTACGCCCGGTTTGCAGCGTATAGGCAATATCTGCCAGGGATGCATCCGGATTGCTATTTATCCATGCGGATAGCTTTTCGCGGTATTTATCGGCGCTGCTCTCCGTTTTAGCCGACCATTGGATAAGGTGCAAAGCGTTCCCTTCACCCGAGAGTTTGATTTGCTGCGGGTATTCTTCAAGTATAAGGTGTACGTTGGTACCACCCACGCCAAAAGAACTTACACCGGCTATGCGCTTTTTATCGGTCTCCCAATCGCGCAGCCGGGTGTTAACGAAGAACGGACTGTTTTCGAAATCGATGTTGGGATTGGCCCTGGTATGGTGTAACGAAGCCGGGATTTGATGATGATACATCGCCAAGGTTGCTTTTATAAAGCCAGCAACGCCCGCAGCTGCCACTAAGTGGCCCATATTACTCTTGATGGAGCCAATGGCGCAGTACTGGTTAGCATCCTGCGGACCGAACGCCATGCGCAGTCCCTCTATTTCAATCGGATCGCCCAGTACAGTAGCCGTACCGTGCGCCTCTACATAAGTAATGTCTGCTGCCGATACCCCCGCATCCCTGATAGCCATGGCTATGGCACCGGCCTGCCCGGCTGCATTGGGTGCAGTAAAGCTACCCTTGCCGCCGCCATCGTTATTAAGGCCCACGCCTTTGATAATGCCGTAAATGGTGTCACCATCGGCTTCGGCCTCTTCCAGGCTTTTCAGCAGCACTACCCCTGCCCCATCGCTGAACACGGTACCATCTGCTTCAGCATCAAAAGAGCGGCAATGGCCATCGGCACTCAGCATGGTGCCTTCCTGATACAAATGCCCGCTGTTTATAGGTGAACTGATTGATACCCCGCCTGCCAATGCCGCATTACATTGCCCTGCACGGATGCTGTCAACTGCCTGGGCAATTGCTAGCAGCGATGTTGAACACGCCGAATGCACGCTAACAGCAGGACCTTTCAGGTCAAGCTCGTAAGCAATTCGCGTTGCGATATAATCTTTTTCGTTGAGCGTTGATACCATGAAACTGCCAACCTTATCAATCAGGTGGCGGTTGGGGATCACATTGTTGATATAGTAAGTATTGTTGCCGCAACCTGCAAAAAGACCCACCATGCCATGGTATTGCGATGGCAGGTGACCTGTGCTTTCCAGGGCCTCCCAAACCAGCTCCAAAAAAATGCGCTGCTGTGGGTCCATCAGTTCTGCTATTCGCGGGCTCAGTCCAAAAAATGCTGCGTCGAACTCGTCGGAGTTTTCTACTACACCACGGGCTTTTACATAATTAGGCGCAAAGCGTACCTCGGGTGGTATCGAAGAGTCAATTTCCTCATCGGTAAAGAAGCGGGTGGTTTCACGGCTCTCTTTTAATAGCGTCCACAACTCATCTATCGTATTGGCACCCGGGAAACGGCCTGCCATGCCTATGATGGCGATATCGCCGTTGCCGGCCTTAACTTTAGTTTTTGGTAATACCACCTCGGCCACCTTACCTGTAGTGCCATCCAAATATGCAGCAATACCGGCCACCGTTGGAAACTGGTACAATTTGGTAATGGGCAGCACAACATTATATTGCTTCTTTAAAGTTGCAACCGTTTTAAGGCCCAGCAGGGAATTTCCGCCCAGTTCGAAGAAATTATCGTCGATACCTACTTTTTCAAGTTGTAGCAATTCGCACCAGATACCTGCAAGGCGTTTTTGCGTAAGGTTAGCTGCCGGCTTATATAAAGTTGCCAGTTCAGGCCGTTTCAGATCCGGCTTGGGCAGGTTATTACGGTCCACCTTGCCGCTGCTGGTTTTGGGCAGGTCGGTCATCCACACAAAAGCCGAGGGCATCATAAAATCGGGCAGCTTTTCTTCTATCCTGTCACGTACCTGTGCAGTAGTTACCCTTTCGTGCGAGGCTACCAGGTAGGCTACCAGCCGTTTATCGCCGGGTGTGTCTTCCCGTGCAATCACAACGGATTGTTGTATACCATCGAGCTGATTTAGCAAAACTTCAATCTCGCCAATCTCCACCCGGTTGCCGCGTATCTTCACCTGGGTGTCTTTACGGCCAAGGTACTCAATGTTACCATCAGGCAAAAAACGACAAAGATCGCCACTGCGATAAATACGTATAGTTTGGCCATTATTTTGCCAATCCACAAATTTTTCGGCAGTCAGATCGGGACGGTTAAGGTACCCGTAACTAAGATTTATACCGCTTATGCACAGCTCGCCAACTTCGCCATCGGGCAATAGACTGAGGTTTTCATCGAGGATGTAGTTTTTTGTATTATCTATCTCCTTACCAATGGTTGGTAAAGCAGGCCAGGTTTCAGGCGCTCCCGTCAGTTTTAATGCTGTACTGGCAACGCTGGTTTCGGTTGGGCCATACATATTGTAGAAAACACAGCCCGGCAAAGCCTGAAAAAAACGAACAATCTGTGGCGTTACCTTTAATTGTTCGCCGGCTGTAATTACCTCCAATAGTGATTGCGGGTATCGTTTTTCTGCATCGGCTATTTCTGTAAAATATTGCAGGGCTACAAAAGGCACGTTGATACGGTTAACCTTCATGTCATCCACATATCGGATCAACCTAACCGGATCTATACGTACTTCATCTTCAACAAGTACCAATGTACCGCCTATGCATAGCGTACAAAATATCTCTACCACCGATGCATCAAACACCAAGGGCGCAAATTGCAAAGTTTTTGCACCAATACCTAAATAGGGTGAAATACGCTTGTGGTAATAAATGAGGTTAACCACGCCTACATGCCCCACACAAACGCCCTTTGGCGTACCTGTAGAACCTGAGGTATAAATAACATAGGCAACATGAGTGCGGATATTTTGATCAACAGATGTTGCCGTTTCAGTGTACTCTTTATCTGATGCAATTACTGTAACCGGCAAATGGGTGAACAATTCTTTTTGCGCCGTTGCTGCCAGTATCGTATTCACACCTGCATCCTTTAGGATATGCTGCAGCCTTTCAATAGGGTATGATGCATCAATAGGCAAATAGGCCTTACCTGCTTTAAGCACCGCCAGTATGCCTGCAATGGTTTCTATGGATCGTTGCACACTAACACCTATTACCAGAGAATCCGGGCTTTGGTTTACTATAGCCAGGGCAAGTTGGTCGGCTTTCCTGTTTAATTCGTGGTAGGTAATTTGCTGTCCGGCAAGCTGTATGGCAAGTACATCGGGCGTGAGTTGCGCCTGTTCCTCAAACAATCGATGCAGGAACACATCGCCCGTTTCTTCCTGGTGATAAATATTCTCGGTAAGTAAGTCCATTAATTGGTATAAGGAGGCTAAATACTACATAGCCTTAAAAAACGCTTGTAATTAGTTCAAAATCGCGTTCAAGTTATACATTTTTTGCATTACAGGCGAAATGTCACAACCCTATTTTTTGATTTATTTTGAAATGCGGAAATTCAATACCCTCAAAAATTAGCTATTGGTTACATCATTTAAAATAACGACAAAACGCCATCCAAAGCCCCAGTCTTTGTAATTTTTAATTAACAATCCTGAAGCTTTTCATTGGAAAATAATCTTTAAGGATAGCTGATTTGGTTGGGCTCGGCAGCTACAATTTCGGGGCGGTTTTTATGCATCTCAAAAACACCTGTAACACACAAGCGTTTGCCTTTTAGGTTGGCCCAATCCATCACAATTTTATTTCCCTTTACGGCGATCGTGTATTTCTGATTGGGATAGTTGCCCCCCATGTTGATGAGGGAAAGTGTGTCGCTGAATATTTTTACGGAGTAAACCGTGTCGCACAAGGTTTTGGATTTGCCGAGATTGTTCTTAAAATCGTCGGCATTAAAGGTTTGTGCCGATGCTTTGACAGCAAAAGCAACCGATAATATAAGGAGGGTAAGGATTTTTCTCATAATTTTTTTTCGCGTTGTCATAACAGCATACCAAACGTAAGTTTGGCAAAGGAGGGTTGCTGACTAATTCTCCTCTGCGTACTTCTTGAAGTTATTCAGGATGGCCTGCCAGCCACTGCGCTGCATTTCTACCGGGTTCATGCCTTCTGCCTCGAACGTCTCTACTATTTTGGTGACCTCATCCTCGTCTGTAAACGTAACGCTTACCTTACGGCCATCGCCAATTTCATATGCAATAAGCTTATACTCGTCAACAACGGAATAAACGCCCTCGAAATCGAAGCTCATGCTACCATCTTTAGCGGCCATGGTGGAGGTGAATTTACCGCCGACTTGCAGGTCGTTAGATGCTTTGGGGGTGTGCCAGTCATCGCTTGCTGCGTTCCAGTTTACAACGTGCTCAGGGTCGGTCCACAAGCTCCAAACTATTTCTACGGGTGCGTTTACGGTTGCTTCTACGGTTATCTGCGTGGGGTTTGCCATATCTGTTGATATAATTTAGCGTAAAGGTAAATGATATTGAATAAAGAAGCCGCAGGTATTTTATTCTTGTTAATGATTTGAAAGTATCTCGCGTGGAGCAAGGGCATTCTGCAGTGGCTCGAGCTTTTGGAATAATAGCGTAGGCTGAAAAGGCTTCGACAAATAATCGTGCATGCCGGCCGCTTTTATCTTGCTGTGGATATTATGCGATACAGATGCTGTTAAGGCAATTATCACCACGGACGATTTAGCCGGATGTGCCATCTGCCTGATGCGCTCAGTTGCTTCGTAGCCATCCATAATAGGCATGTGCAAATCCATCAGTACTACATCGAAATCTTCGGTCATTAACTTTTCAATGGCCTCGCTACCGTTGCGTGCCAGTACGGAGCGCGCCTTCCATTTGGTAAGCAATTTAACCAATAACAAAGCATTGATAGGGTTATCCTCGGCTATCAGTATCTTGAGCCCTTCCAGACTGCTGTTCATGCCAGTATGGATAGATGCGGGCACTACAATGCCTTTGTGTAGGTTAAAATCTATAGCGAACGAAAACTCGGAACCCTCGCCTGCAATACTCTTCAGCACTATGTTACTATTAAAAAGTTTAAGCAGTCGTTTTACGATAGCCAGGCCTAGGCCGGTACCGCCGTAGTGGCGCGTGGTATCTGCCGATGCTTGGGTAAATGGGTCGAAGATGGCTTCCTGCCGATTGTCGGCTATGCCTATGCCGGTATCCGTAACCGAAAAATGTGTAGATACGCTATGCTCATCGGCTTGGGTAACATGCAGTTTAACACTCACGCCGCCGCGCTCGGTAAATTTAAGCGCATTGCCCACCAGGTTATGGATAATTTGGGTAAGGCGGGTGGGGTCGGTAACTAGCCATTTATCTTTCAGTTGATCGTCTACATCCATAGTAAGCGTTAGGCCCTTTTCGGTGGCCTTTTGCTGCAGGCCAAGGCACACGCGGTGCATCAACACAGGCAGGTTAACAGGTATAGTTTCAAGCTCTATGCGGTCGTTCTCGCTTTTGTTATAATCCAGTATATCGTTAACCATCGTAAGCAGGCTCTGCGCCGAAAATTCCAGGATATCGAGGTTCTCGGTTTGCTCGGCCGTGGCCGTATCGCGCACCAGGCTGGCCATCCCCATTACAGCGTTTAGCGGGGTGCGCAACTCGTGCGACATGGTAGATAAGAACACAGAGCGCGAATCGGCAAGTGCCTTGGTTTCGGCTACTGTGGCTTGCAATTGCCTGTTCAATTCCTCCTTTTCGCTTACATTATCCCTAAATGCGCAGTAAAACAGATAATGGATCAGCAGCATGGTGATAAAGTTCATGGCTACTATAGCTTCAAAACCTGGCGAAGGGAGCTCCTGGGGGATAACATCCATGTGCCAGTTACCGCGACCGCTAGCTGCAAGGTAATACAGCAACGGCGCAATAGCCAGTATGCTATAAATCACCGCGAAACGACTATCGATAAGATAATACCCCACAAACGTTACCATAAAAGCAAACTGTATGGTAACCATGTTGATGCTTTGCTGGAAAAAGAATACGTTGGTCCATACTGCGCCTATACCGGTAACTACGATAAAATGCGAAATAATATTGATGCTGTTCGGTTTATAAAGCAGGTATTTAGCAAGAGCAAGATAAAATACCAATATGAAAAGCATTCGGTAAAGCTGATGTTCGTGTATGCGTGTCAATACCAGGGGGAGTAACACCAGTATCTTTACGATAGATAACAGCAAGATGGTGTAAACGATTTTTATCCGCGCCTTTTTCAAAGTATCGGGCTGCCGCGCTAATACCTTTTTTAGGGAGAAATTCAAAAAAGGTATTTGAGCATCCATAAGAGTCAGTTAGGGTTGACAGTAGCGGGCGTTAACTTAAACGCTAATTTATCAAAACATTCAACAAAAAACATTCATTATAAAGGCTAAACCGCCAATAACCGGAAAGTTTTTATCGTGTAAAGTATTTATACCGCGAATAACGAGAAATGGTTACAACTAATTACATGTTGCACCTTATATAGCTTGCTTGTTACAAAGCGGCGCCGGGCTAATAGGATATCCCCAAGCATGCAAGTGTTCCATTTTTGAATGTGAAACACCATTTTCCAAATAGTAATTGATTATCAATTAATTACATTTTTAGCGGAACACGTTGGAACACCCTCATTGTTCAAGCAAACCTATACAACAAATTCTTTATTAGGAATTTAACAAAAAACACTAAGCACTTTGGGACGAAAGTGGAACAAATTGGCAAAGAGCTTCAAAAACAATACGGAAGATTATCATCCGTGGTAAAGATTGTGCATATTGCATAAACCAATCCAATTAACTACAATGATTGCTAAAGGCAACTGGCAAGGCTACTATCAATTCGACAATAAGCGCCACGAGAGCATGCGGGGCCACAAGCACACCTACTTCGGGATTGCTATCGTTAACATTGCCGATAACAGGTTCAGCGGCACGGTGCAGGACGATCTTGCAAGCGGCGGCACCGAAGGTATAGGCGAAATTACAGGTACCGTTGATGGCGACGAAGTTGAGTTCATTAAGCAAATGCCCGTGATGACGGTGCTCCGCGCCGATGGTACACGCCAAACATTTAATAAAAAACACCGCAAAATCTACTACGCCGGCAAGCTATCAGCCGATGGGATGAGCATCAGCGGCCAGTGGAGATTTAAATTCGGGTTTCTTTGGATAGGGATTATTCCGATACCCATGCCGCCCACCTCAGGTACCTGGACCATGACTTTTAAAAGGATAAGTATCTTCGCACATCGTAAACCCATAAACCCAACCCGCCATGCTTACCGCCATCAACCCGAAACTACCTATGCGCAATAAAGCCATCACGCGCCAATTTTATATCGAAAAGCTTGGTTTTACGCAGTTCGGCGGCGATTACCCGGGCTACCTGATGGTAGAGAAAGACCATATCCAGATACACTTCTTCGAATTTACCGACCTCGACCCTAAAGATAACTACGGACAAGTGTACATCCGTACCGACGATATCGAGGCGTTTTACGATCTGGCCAAAGCCAATGGCGCCAACGTTACCGCCCTGGAATACAAACCCTGGATGCAGCGTGAATTTGCCATACACGACCCGGACAATAATTTGCTGACGGTGGGGCAAAGTATGGTTTAGGACCTGAGGTGTTCGAAACACGACGGCCGTGTCCGCGTGGCAAGTCGACTCACCCCCCGCCCCCTCTCTACTGCGTAAAGAGGGGGAGAAATTGGGGCTTTTTTTCTTTTCTTCACCCTCTTTGCGCAGCAGAGAGGGTCGACCAGCGATAGCGTAGTCGGGGTGAGTTAAATCTGCGAGCGATAAGATCTACTCATAACTTCCCCTTCGTTTTTCTGCGTTTTTCTTCGATTTTCATTGGTTTTTAATCCAAAAAACGGTTTAAATCGTCCGTTTTCGGAGCGGTTTTTTTGACTGATTTAGACGGAAAACCGGAGCGTTTTGGTCTTATTAGTGTTCCAAAAAACGTTTTGTGGAACACTAAAAAATACCTGGTGACACAGTAGTGTCACCATTTGCATCCCTTTGATCGGGTTCCCCCTTCAGGGGGTTAGGGGGCTAACACTGTAGTGTCACCATTTGCATTCCTTTGATTGGGTTCCCCCTTCAGGGGGTTAGGGGGCTCACTACTGACACAGTTGTGTCACCATTTGCCTGCCCTTGTTTGGCTAACTTGCATCATAATCAAATTTTTATGAGCATTAAACCAACGGTCGAACTACCATTTGAACGCCCGCCGGAGATCGAACTGATCCGTTCGCTGGCGCGGGGCGTAAAACTTACCGCTAAACAGCGCAAACTACTGCAACAACAGGAGGAGCAGGCAATAACCGGCGACGAGGCCTTTATCATCAAAAAAGCCGACGACTGGCTATACCTCCCTCCCGACCAAAACCCAGCAGGCGATATGCTTTTTGGCGATCTGTGGTTTAAAGGCGAACTATGCATCCTTTTTGCCGATACCAATGCGGGGAAATCCATCCTGGCGGTGCAACTGGGCGATGCCATCAGTCGCGGCGAGGGCTTGGGCGATATGCCGGTGCAGCAGCAGCCCCAACCGGTGCTGTATTTCGATTTTGAGCTGAGCGCCGCGCAGTTTGCCAAACGCTACACCGGGCCCGATGGCCAAATGCATCGCTTCTCGCCAAATTTTTACCGCGTTATCATCAACCCCGCCGCCAGCCGCGAACGCAAGTTTGCCAGTTACCACGATTACCTCATCAACTCCTTCGAGAATATCATCGTCAGCACCGGCTCGCGCACCATCATCATCGATAACATTACCGCCCTGCGCAGCAGTACCGAAAGCACCGCCGCCGCCGTAAAACTCATGCGCAGCCTCAACCACATCAAAAACCACTGGGGGCTATCCATACTGGTGCTGGCGCATACGCCCAAGCGTAACCCCGCCCGGCCCATCACCCGCAACGACCTGCAAGGCAGCAAAATGCTCATGAACTTTGCCGACAGCGCCTTCGCCATCGGCGAAAGCCAAAGCAGCCCCGGCCTGCGCTACCTTAAGCAGGTAAAACAACGCAGCAGCGGCATGGCTTTCAGCGCCGGCATGGTAAAATTTTGCCGCATCGTAAAACAGGGCAGCCTGCTCCACTTCGCGTTCGAGGGCCAGGGCAGCGAAACCCCTCACCTGCAAACCCAAACATCCCGGCAGCGCAAAGCGACGGATGAGCAGATCCACCAACTACACGCCGAAGGACACAGCGTGCGGCAGATAGCCGGTCGGCTAAATTGTGCGCAAACAACGGTGTTTAGGGTGATAAAAAGGGTGAGTTCATGATGGGCAGATTTCAAATGTGCAGATGACGGAGATTTTCGCTGCTAGCAGGTTTAATACTGAAATGTAGTTTTTCATTTGAAATCTGCACATCTGAAATATGAAATTCGTTTCAAATAAGCGTTATGGCCTGCCCTACGGCACTCACCCGAATTCGGGAGATTTCTTGCCTGTCAGCTGTTCAACTAATTATGGCGGTGCCTGCGGCCCTGCCTACCGGCCAGGCAGGCCGGGCTATGCAGGGCTTCGCTGCGCTACGGCCACGCCGCGCCCCAAGGCCACCGCACCGTGGCAAACCCTTTCTATCCCTACCGCGAATTTAGGTTTAATAACATAATCCGTTAGTGGTTTTGTGATAACACCAACCAGAGGGTGAAATGAGACCGCCGGTCGAGCGTCCAACTTGAGCCAAAGCAAATGTAAGCTTCCCGCTTAAAACAATAATTTTGCCATGTCAGGGAACATTTGCATATCATTACCATGCAACTTACGTCAGCGGGACGCTGACTGTGTGTGGGTTCAAGCGAGACACTTGAACCGCCGAGGGTTTACTATATTATTTTAACCATTGGTTATTAACGAGAAATATCCGATCTAAAACCAATAAAAAACAAACCTATATTACCAGCCGATCGAAAAATACCGTAAAAATACCCTTTGTTTTAAAAATAAGTTTTTTTTAAATTTAAAACATATTTAATTATCTGCATCCGCATCCAAAAGGCGGAGGATGTACCTAAACTTTTCGCGCTATGATTACCAAAATGAGATTCCTTCTTTTTACAGACCAGCACTTTGCCATGCTACCATTTTTCTTTCGATTCTGCTTTTACTTCGGGAGCATATGCCCGATTTATCTTGAGCGTTTTTTAAACAAAATTTAGACAAAAGACCATGCAAAAATTCAAACAAAAATTTGGCTGGCAGCCTGACTTCCCTGATTTCAGAGACTTTACCATTGAGGTATTTACATCTGACGATAAAGAAAAAATCAAGACCCAGCAGAAAGTTGAGACGGGAAGAGACGTCGAGGCGCTGGAGTTTAGTCTTGTTAAAAAATCCGACGAAAGTGCCCCGGCAATGGTTGACCTGCGGGAATATTGTTCTACTGTTGCCAATCAGGGTAATTTGGGCTCCTGCACAGCAAATGCAGCGTCCGCACTTATCGAATATTATGAGAACCGAAATTATGGCTCTTACAATGCATGTTCCAGGCTGTTTTTATATAAGGTAACCAGGAACTATATGAAAATGACCGGCGATAATGGGGCTAACCCGCGCAACACAATGGCAGCCATGGTACTGTTCGGTGTTCCTCCAGAAGATTACTGGGAATATGATGAAACGAAGTTTGATGAGGAGCCGCCAGCATTCCTTTATTCTTTTGCTCAAAACTATAAAACACTTAAGTTTTTCAGATATGATAAAAATGGGAAACCCCGGGAAGAAGTATTAAAATCGATCAAGGAAAGCCTTTTAAATGGTATTCCGCTGATGTGTGGATTTACATTATTTTCAAGTTACCGCCAATACGAGCAAGACCCTGTTAACAAGGGTGCTATTCCCTATCCCTGCCTCTATGATTCACAGGCTGGCGGACATGCAGTAGCCATATTTGGTTACGATGACAATAAAGTGATCGCCAATAAGGCAGGTGGAAACGACTCGGTAACTACAGGAGCTTTATTGTTTAAAAATTCGTGGGGCGAAGAGTGGGGGGATAAAGGGTACGGCTGGTTACCCTATCAATATGTGATTGACCGACTTGCCGTTGACTGGTGGTCGATCATCAAAAAAGCTTGGGTAGATACAAATGCATTCACCGATATAAATGTAAAATAAACCTATTCTTAAACGCAATGGCAAAGAACAACTACACTAAAAATTACGCAGGTCTGATTGTAACCCACAAAGCGGGTTCTTCCGATCTTTTTAAGGCTACGTCATCAAAAAAAATTGAGGGCCTCGATTTTCAGGTGAGTCACACTTTTGGGGCCGATTTACCAAGCGGTTTATTTAAAGCCGGTGCAAGTCAGGGTACTGTCCTGATGGAGGCAGACCAAGCACATTTGGATACTTTTAACCCTTGGGACCTCGCGCATGCCGCTAAAAATGCTGATCCGGCTATTTCGTTTGTAGAACCAGACCTAATAATGAAAGCTCAGGCTCCGGGAGCAAAAAAAAGCAGTCCTGAAACCCTTTTTAAGGGTACCGGTTCTAATCGTTGCACCCCATCTACTGCATATGATAACTTTTGGCCAAAACCAGATAAACCAATGGTCTGGCATTTAGGCGATGATTTTTCGCAACTCGGTTCTGCGCGCGCAAGTTTTATTCCAGAGAACGACGTAGTCATAGTTCATTTGGATACTGGCTATACTGAGGGGCACAGCTTGTTACCACTTAATATTTTAAAACAGTATGAGGTGAATTTTGCTGATGACGAAGGGCAGATCAATAGTGCCGTCGATATTTGTAATGATGGATTTGGTAACCAGGTCGCCCATGGCACAGGCACGATCTGTATTTTGGCCGGCAATAAACTTATACTTAATGGTAAGGAAATCATCTTAGGCGGAGCTCCCGAAGCAAAAATTCTTCCTATCAGAATTTCTCCGACAGTTGTATTACTGAAGACCAGCGCATTAGTGCGCGCCCTGGATTATATCCTGAAACTGGCTGATTCAGATAAGGGGCTGGTGGCTGATGTTATTTCGATGAGCATGGGCGGTTTAGCTTCCAAGGAATGGGCACGCGCAGTGAACCAGATATATGATAAAGGTATTTTTATGGTAACTGCCGCCGGGAACAATATGGGAGGCAAAACGCCGACCCACCTTGTGTACCCGGCACGCTTTAACAGAGTAGTGGCTGCCTGTGGTGTAACCTACAATCAAGATCAATATTACCGGAACATACTCGGTTTTGAAATGATGGGGAATTTCGGGCCGGACCGGCTTATGCATACCGCGATGGCTGCTTACACACCCAATATTCCATGGGCCAAGGGTTGCTGCGATGTAAAGGATATTTTTGACATGGACGGCGCAGGCACGTCATCTGCAACTCCGCAAATTGCTGCTGCTGCCGCACTTTACATCAATCATTATAAAAAAGAACTGAAATATTTTACCGGCTGGCGAAAAGTTGAAGCTGTAAGATACGCGCTTTTTACCGCAGCCAATGATATTAATAACACAGGCGCAGATTCATTTAAATATTTTGGACAAGGAATTCTAAAGGCAAAAGATGCGTTGGATATCGCTCCTGATCTAACTAAACTTGCAATGTCTCCCGTCGACAAAGTAAGTTTTCCATTATTCCAGGTGTTATTCATGGCAAAAGCAGCAAGTGATGAAAGCAAAATGGAAATGTACCAATTGGAGATCTTACAATTAATGTCAAATAACTATGAGCTTCAATTAATTATGGGCAACCAGGAGTCGTTCTTAGATCTTGACACAGCCAGTAAGAAAAATTTTATCGACGCACTGATTGGCAGCCCCAACGCATCAATTGTGTTAAAGGCTTTTTTAAAAGACAATTACGCCATGTTAACAAGGGCAACCACGAATTAGATCAAACTTAATCATGTGGGTATGAAATTTATTCTATTAATTGTCGCCAGCCTGATTTTTATCCCCCCTTTGGCTCAAGCGTCCCGCTTGGGCCGAAGCAAATGTAAGCGCCCCTAACAACAACTTTGCAATGTCAGGAAACATCCGCATATTTAATACCATGCAACTTACGTCAGCGGGACGCTGACATGTGTGTGAGGGTAGTGCTATTTAAAGTATTGGGGGTCGATGGATTAACCCCTTACCACAAGCACCCCGGTTCGTTGGTGACAACACCCAACGAATTCGGAACATTGATCGCGGCTTGTTGAGTCAACGCGTTTTCCAAAAGCATTTCGATTCGTTGGTGATAACACCCCACGAATGCTAGATACGATACTCAACCCTTTTCTTCACAGTATTAAGTCCCCGGTTTGAGTGTAGCATCTTGTTGAATTGCGAATTCAAAATATTTTTGGTTTCAAATTAAAGAGTTTGTAATTTCAAAGGTAATTTATAACCACTTATCGCTATCCCTATGCCTGCAAATTTTAAGATCTTACTGGCACTTTGCTTTTCGCTCAGCTGCGGAGTTGCCTGCGCGCAAAGTGCTGCACAGCCTAAAGCCGACAATGTTGCCCTTAATGTTACAGATGTTAAAGGGCACACTAAAATCATCCATTTTAAAATACTGTTCCCAGTGGGCCCGGGCAACACGGGTGGTATTAATAAGTCTAACCTACTTACTACACTCGGCCAAAAATTGAGGGAGAAAGGTGTTGTATGCCCGCCAAAACGAAAAAAGATTGCTGATAACGTTTGGATTTGCGGAGACGGTACAAAGTATACTTCTGACAACCAAAAACTGAATGCCTTACTGGAAGAGTTATGGAACGAAAGCGAATAATAATTGAAACGGGTGAAGATATTGCGGATGGCGAAGAATACAAGGCCCTTTCAAAAAAACTTGAAGCCATTGAAAAAAAGCTGTCGGCGCCATGGGTATTGCCTGTTGTTTTAGCCTTTGTAGGGGCTCTACTCACCGGCGGTAACTACCTGCTGCAACGGAATTATAACAATGCAGATTTGTACCATAATAAAGTACAGGAAAAAGTGGCCGAATTGCGGGCGACTTTAGCTGTTAATTTTTACGGAGATAACATAGCTTCGATAGATTCGCTCGACGAGGCCATACATACCTATTGTGAGCTGGGGCCAGATTCTGCTACGGAGGAGATAATTCAAAATAAGCTCAGCCAACTTAATGCGCTTGGCAGGCATAGTTACGCTATTGATCCATCAGCCGTAGCGAGTATCCATCAGTATACTGAATTTGTCGCAAATAAGGTTTACTATCTAAAACCTATGCCCGCAGCTAAAGAGATGAAGAAACTTTATCAAAAAAGCACCGCCCTGTATAAAGACGCTTATGCTAAACTGAATATCGGGATAGAAAATTTAGAAAAATGATTCGTTTTGCCCTTACCTTATTTGTTGCCTTAGCTTGCGACATAAGTTGCATGGCGCAGGAACATATTAAACCCTACAATGTGCCAGGCAAAATGGCGGGGATAAAGCAACCAACCGAAATGGCCTGCTGGATAACCGTTTACACCATAATGACAAACTGGAAGGATGGTAAAAGTGCCACGGTTGCGCAAACAGCAGATGCATTGGGAGAACCTTGGCTCACTTATTTCAAAACCGATACCGGCCTGCCGCCCGATGACGAGCAAAAATTCATGAAGCAAGGGGGGTTAAAATCGGAGCCGCCCGCAAGCTATATGTTAATAGCATACGCCGATTGGTTAAAGCAACATGGACCTGTATGGATAGTTACCGGGGGGTTAAGGGGTCGGCATGCTCGCTTATTAACCGGGATTGACGGCGATGGCACTTACGATAAAACTGATTTTATTTTTATCGACCCCGCCACCGGAACCACGGTAAAGGAAAACGCGCGCAAATTTTTTGATAAGTATGAACGTGAAGCCAAGTTGGCCAATATTTACAACTGGGAGCTTCATCTACAGATATTTCATTTTTAAGCACGGATTCTATTTTGCCGTTGTTGGTTTGTCACCATGTACTCTCTGCACTTAATCGACGGAACACCCGTTTACACTCATTTACAAGCACAGCAGCTTGATTGGTTAACCCATTCAGCCTGTGGTCGGCGTTATCACCGCACCACTGACAGATCACTTCGAAAACAAACAATTCGTTATATTGCGTAATGCAACAAGGCATAGCATTTTTTACCCCCAGTTGCTTGCTTACTCCTTATTTGGGAACAGCCAATTACTTGTCCGTGTATACTAAAGATTCAACCATCAAGTCTTTTAGAAGCAACTCACTATCAAATAACAAGTTTAATGACCTTAGTTTCTCCAGTGTCAGCCTGCACCATTCAATATTTAAATTTAACCATTCCCCACGTGTTTCCCTTGTACGAAGAAAATCATTATTGCCAGCGAATTTTTTTAAAGCACGCTCCACCTCAAAATTCTTTTGTGAGTTAGCCGCCACTGATTGGTCGATAACCGTTATCGCCTGGCTAATCGAATCCAAGCGGAACAAAATCGGGACGGCTTCCCGCACGACATACTCCTTATATACTTTGTTGTCCTTATTTTCATTACTTATTTTGCTGAAAAGCGCACTTGTCGCATTGCTATTTTCCTTCATCAACGCTACTGCTTTCAATAGTAAAGAATCGTTGATTCTCTGTAAAAAATTGTACCGGATGGATTGTTGGATGAAATCAGCAACATCGGGAGCCCGTTTTATCGCATTGCGATAAACGGAAAATAATTGTATACGTTCGCGAAGTAAGCGCGCAAATTCCAAGTTATCTGACTGGAAGCCTAATGCGGCAGTATGAAATTGATCATATATCACCGGGGGCACATTTTCAGCTTCCTCGTTTCTAACCAATTCGTTATAGTCGCTGCCTGGCCTATAAAGTTTTAACGGCGGTAGTTCACTGCCATTTCTAAGTATTAGTTGTAAGCCTTGTTTCAACTGGCCGCTGATCTTCTGGTCATTAATCAGATAGGATACCGGAACAACCACAAGTATAGATCCACCCTGATTAAACGAACCAGACAAGAACCCTATAACTTTTCCATTAAGGATGAGTGGACCTCCGCTCATGCCGTTATAAACTGTCGCTGTAGCTGGTAGCAGATTTAAGCTGACATCTGCTGACAGAATTTTATAGTTTTTTGAAGGAACGAGTTCATCTTTGTTAAAATCAACTTCTACTTTATACCGCTCGATTCCCATAGGATTACCTATCAACACTCCTTTTAACGAAGATAATTGTTTAGGTAGTACTGATAAAACGATCAACGGATTTATAGGCAAACGATTAGTCGGCACCTCAAAATTCAGCAGTGCAATATCTTTTTCTTCGTTGTAAGCCGCTACTGTTATATTAGAAAGCTGGCCTCTTACACAATGAGCATCTATAATCCGGCTACTTACTATCAAATGGTAAGCAGTACTGATATAAATATTATTATTTATCTTAACAAAAAAACCTGTCCCTATGAAAGAATTACTTTTTCCCGTCGCTCTATTAATTTTAGTTGTGTATATCCTGACAATGGCCGAATTATAATCCTGGGCCTTGACTATACAGCAGTTAAGTAAAGTGACGAGAAGTAGGCTGGTCAAAATCCGGTTAATTTTCATTTTCCTTATATTTAATAATTAACTTCATTGCCGAGTCGCCGGTTATTTCGCCGTTTCGCCACTTACTTTCGATAATATCCGTTTCGTGATTTCTTAAGTATGTTAGGGTATCAATAGGTGAATGCCGGATAGGCGACTGCGTAAACGAACGATTTACTTTAATGGATATTCCTAAAGTAAATCCCACCAGACAGAAAATAGACAACCCAGATAAAATAAGGCCAACTTTCTTTTGAATATCAGCACCTTGCTTAATGCTGTCAAAAAGCGTTTTTCCGCCGATAAGTGCAAAAAGGGATACCAGTATAGTATTGGTGACTGGAGCTGAAGTAATTCCGGCTATGGAGCCAATCAATAAGCCGAAAGCAGAAAAGCCGAAAAAAAGGCTGGCATTGGGTTTCATTGTAAAAAGTTTAGTGTCTTTTATCTACCGGGAATAGAGTTAAAACTAATTCGCAGCTCTTTGTAAATATAGTAAATATGTCCAAATGTCGTTAGAAAAAACCCTATGGAACGAGCTACGAAATTTTAGTTCTAAACGTCTTCCAACAAGTACTATAGATCGTCGATTGTTCTTTTTCACTGATTGAAAGGGGAAGCCGCCCGCGCGGGGATTGAGTGGCAGGCTGGGCGGCCTACCTACCGGCAGGCAGGCCGAAGCGCAGCGTAGCCCGACAAAGCCCGGCCCCGCTTCTACCAGCGGGGACTGCCCTAAATATTTCTTTGCCCCTTATTGATGTGTAACCGGCAATCTTCGCCGTTGCTGTTGTGTACAGTCGGTTGGTTGGTCACAAGACCAACAAAGGGCGACAACGTAAAGAGATGCCGTGGAAATACGAATTATCCGGTTATCCAAAACCGATAGCAATATATAACAAGTGGAGCAGGGCTATTAATCTGATCAAAAAAATAAGCCTTGAAATATATAATTGTTGCGGAATGAAACTTAATGTCCTCCCAACGCTTGTGTAGTTCTATGGCAACTATCAAAAATATTCAACCTCTAAGCGCAGAAAAGCTGTTTGCTCTACTGAAAACAGAATTTGCAGATTATATCAATGGAAAATTGGGTTCTAACCTGGCCATCGATTACGCACACGTATACGACGAGATCAATGTGCTATTTCCGGAAGTGATCGAAGGTCCGGCACTGAACATTACCGTGACGGATTTGGAACTGACCGTGACTTTATTAGCGACAGAAACGGATTATAATACAGCGTTACTGGAAGAAAATCTGGTGGCTTTTCTGACAGAGCGAGCCGGATAGTTCCGCTCGCCTTTTCCGGACAAACCCCGGCCTGGCGCTGATATGCAGCGCTGGCCCATGGAAGGCTAAACCAGCAAAATACTCCCCTTCCGCCAACCCCTACACCAACATCACTGCCGCATCGGGCTCTATGCCGTCGCTTAGCTGTTGTACGCTGTGGAGCGTAATTTCTGCTATTTGCGAGAGGGCCTCTTGTGTAAAGAAGGCCTGGTGCCCGGTAACCAGTACGTTTGGAAAGCTCATGAGCCGCTGGATGGTGTCATCTTCTATAATACTGCCCGAAAGGTCTTTAAAGAATAGCTTTTCTTCCTGCTCATACACATCTATCCCTAAATAAGCGATGTGGCCGGTTTTTAAAGCCTCTATCACGTCGCCGGTATGGATGAGCCCGCCGCGGCTGGTATTGATGATGCTGATGCCGGGCTTCATGATGGCCAGTGTTTCCTTGCCAATCAGGTATTTATTGTCGGGCGTTAAAGGGCAATGCAGCGACAGGATATCTGCCTGCCGCAATACGTTTTCAAACGAGGTGTAGCCAACGCCGAGCAATTTTAGTTCTTCATCCTCAAAAAGGTCGTACGCTACTACCTTGCAGCCAAAGCCCAAAGCAATGCGGCAAAAAGCTTTGCCTATTTTCCCGGTACCAATTACGCCCACCGTTTTGCCATGCAGGTTAAAGCCCAATAAGCCATTCAGCGAGAAATTTTGCTCGCGAACCCTGTTATAGGCCTTATGCGTTTTTCGGTTAAGCGTAAGCAGCATCGCCATAGCATGTTCGGCAACGGCCTCGGGCGAGTACGCAGGCACACGGCATACGCGGATGCCATATTGCTTTGCCGCATCCAGGTCTACATTATTAAAGCCGGCACAACGCAGCGCTATCACCTTTACGCCTTTTGCGGCAAGGGCAGCGATTACTTCGGCCGTGAGTTTATCATTAACAAAGGCGCAAACCGCAAAGGTACCATCGTCGACAGCGTTTACAATATGCGGCCCCAGGTGGGTCTCCAAAAAATCAAGCTCGAAGCCATAGGCTTCGTTATGGCTGGCAAAAAATGTTTTATCGTAGGGCTTGGCAGAAAAGAACTGGATCTTCATGGTTGAGGTATATACGCAAAGGTAAGGATATTCTGTGCTGTTGTTGTGTGTTGTCGCCTATACTCAATAAGGATAGCCGAAACTGCACAAAAAAATAAAGTCCCCTTAGACTCGCTCTTTGGGGACTTAAACCTAAACCTTATCACAATAGGCGAATGCCCAATAGATGTAACAAATATATTACATCGAAAAGGTCTTGTCAAGTATATCGTGTCCCCCAGACGCAATAAGCTCATTTACAATCCAAAAAAATAAAGAAAACAAACATATATGGATACTATGAGTGGCTGTTGTCCACGTAGGGTCTCTCGATAGAGGACCCTGCGGCACGGATGCAGTCCCCAAGAAGAATCAACTCAGAACCAACAATCCCAGATGTCAGCAATATACTTACACACTCGTGCTGCTAAAACTGCAGGATACTCCGTCGAGAGCCCCTGCGGGAACGTCAAAATAGAGATTTATAAAACGCAAAAAGCCTCCGTTGGGAGGCTTTTGCTTTATCTTAAGAAATGACTAAACCTTACAGTTTGCCAATTTCTTGTACAAGGTCGATCAGTTTGTTTGAGTAACCCCACTCGTTATCGTACCATGATACTACTTTAACAAAGTTGTCATTCAAAGCGATACCTGCTTTTGCATCGAATATCGATGTGCGTGCATCACCTTTGAAATCTTCAGATACTACTTCGTCTTCAGTGTAACCCAGGATGCCTTTCAATTCGCCTTCAGAGGCTTCTTTCATGGCAGCTTTGATGCCTTCGTATGAAGTTGGGGTTTTTAAACGCACAACTAAGTCAACAACAGAAACGTCGGCAACCGGAACACGGAAGCTCATGCCTGTTAATTTACCTTTCAGTTGTGGCAATACCAAACCTACTGCTTTAGCAGCACCTGTTGATGAAGGGATGATGTTTTGGTAAGCGCCACGGCCGCCTCTCCAGTCTTTAGCCGATGGGCCGTCAACTGTTTTTTGAGTAGCGGTTACTGCGTGTACGGTAGTCATTAAGCCTTCTTCTATACCGAATTTATCATCCAATACTTTAGCGATAGGTGCTAAACAGTTGGTGGTACATGATGCGTTAGAAACGATAGTTTGTTCAGCTTTTAACAGCTTATGGTTTACACCCATTACAAATGTAGGGGTATCATCCTTTGCAGGGGCGCTCATTACTACTTTCTTAGCACCGGCATCGATATGTTTTTGTGCAGTCTCCAGGGTTAAGAATAAACCTGTAGATTCGATAATAACTTCTGCACCTACTTCATCCCATTTAAGGTTTGCAGGGTCTTTTTCGGCAGTAACGCGGATAGTTTTACCGTTTACTACCAAATGGCCGCCTTCAACAGCAATGGTGCCTTTGAACTGACCGTGAGTTGAATCGTATTTCAACATGTAAGCCATATAATCAGGCTCAACCAAGTCGTTAATACCAACAATTTCAACACCTTCGCGTTCAATTGCAGCCCTGAAAGCTAAACGGCCAATACGGCCAAAGCCGTTAATTCCTATTTTCATGATTTTTTAATTTTTGTTTGAATAATACGTCAATAAATTGTTTATCGGTTCTTTTACTATGCTGGCTATCTTCATGCCGCTGGCTTCTGCCGCCTCGGCCAGATATTCCTGAAAGTTGGATGCTACCGTTCCCGCAAAATGTACAGGCGCACCCGGATGTTCTTTTTGCAAAGGTAACAAATAGGTGTCAATCAGCTTAGTAAAACCTGTTTTAATGATATTGCGAAGATAAACATCGTTTTTGTTCTCCGAAAAGAAATCGCTGAACGAACTGAGGTACAGCGCGGGCTGCTGCTGGCGGTACACTTTCTCCAGCAATGTTTTGCGATCTGCATCGTAAGTGTGAATGAATTTCTTGCGCAAATGTGCCGGAAGTGTCTCATTCATAAAGCTTTTGATCAACTGCCTGCCCAGCCAGTTGCCGCTACCTTCGTCGGCCAGGATGTAACCCAGGCCATAGTTGTTGGGCTTCACCTTTTTGCCGTCGTACCAGGCTGCATTGCTACCGCTGGCGCAGATGCTTACAATACCGGGGCTATTTCTGCAGCAAGCTATGGCAGCGGCGGCAATATCATGCTCTACCACTACTTTCGCATTTTTAAAAAAAGCCTCGAGTGCATTTTTCACCACCAGCTTCCGCTCGTCTGAAGATGCACCCGCACCAAAAAAGTAGATACGTTTTATCCCCTCGGCGTGGTGTATGAGGTTAATATTGCGGTTAAGCAGGCCCCTGATGTAGGCTTCGTCGTTAAAATAGGGGTTAATGGCATTGGTGTTGAAAGAGGCAATAGTCCTCTCCTTATCGGCTAAGCGCCAACCCGCATTGTTAGACCCACTATAAACGACAGCTAACATCAGATAGATAAGATTTCAGACATTTGCATCAAATCATCTTCCAGTTTATACGTGTGCTGTGTAAGCGCTTCCTCTAAAGTGGTTAACTTAATATGATTGGCCTCCAACCCTACCATCATTTGCGACTTACCGGCCAGTAAAGCGTTTACGGCTGCGAAGCCTAAGCGGCTGCCCAGCACCCTATCAAATGCAGAAGGACTTCCGCCGCGTTGCAAGTGGCCCAATATGGTAACTTTAATATCGTAGAATTTAACCTGCGCACGCACACGTTCGGCTAAATCATACACGCCGCCGGTTTTATCGCCTTCGGCAACGATTACGATACTGGATGATTTTTTGTTGAACTGACCCGCCTTCAGGCTTTCTATCAAATCATCAATAGCAGTAGCACGTTCCGGCAACAAAATAGCCTCCGCACCACAGGAAATACCTGCGCGCAGGGCAATAGCGCCCGAATCGCGACCCATTACTTCTATAAAGAACAGGCGGTCGTGCGCATCGGCAGTATCGCGTATCTTATCAATGGCTTCTATAACCGTATTGGTAGCAGTATCAAAACCAAGCGTATAGGTAGAGCCGTATAAATCGTTATCAATAGTGCCGGGCACGCCCATTACGGCAATATCCGGGAAACGTTTAGAGAAACGCAGTGCGCCGGTAAAGGTGCCATCGCCCCCTATCACTACCAGGCCATCTATCCCCTGCGCCTTTATATTATTATAAGCCAATTCCATACCTTCATCGGTACGGAAAGGCAGGCAGCGTGCAGTTTTTAATATGGTACCACCCAGGTTAAGGATATTGCTCACCGATCGGGTTTGCATATCGTACATATTATTATCTATAAGGCCCTGGTAACCCTGCCTTACGCCAACAACTTCAAGCTTATTATATATGGCAGTACGCACTACGGCACGTATACAGGGATTCATGCCCGGTGCATCGCCGCCTGAGGTGAGGACTGCTATTTTTGAGATTTTACCCATTTTTACCCAAGTAAATTTGTGCCACGAATATAAGGTGTCGAAATTACACCATTAAATTTAATTTATTATTTTTGTAATGAATTTTAAGGTATATATTTAACCAATTAACCTAATACAACCACTTTTGGAAGTAAAGTTACCAACATTTGATTCGGTATTTTCCATCGACTGTGTAATTTTTGGCTTTGAAGCCGGTGAATTAAAGATATTGCTCATTGAACGAAATGAGGAACCCTTTAAGGATTGGCTGGCTTTGCCGGGATACATTGTATCACAGGATGAAAGTATTGATGATGCCGCTGAGCGTATATTATATGAGCTCACCGGTCTCCGCGATCTGCATATGCAGCAATTCCACACGTTTGGCGAGGTAAAGCGCCACCCGCAGGGGCGCGTTATAACCGTTGCTTATTACGCGCTTATACGTATAAACGGGCAAAAAGAACTTAAGCCGGTTACGCAATACGCAAAATCGGCGTTTTGGCACCCGGTAAACGATTTGCCTAAGCTAGCCTTTGATCATAGCGACATCTTCAATACCGGTTTCAACAAGATACGCCGCAGGCTGAACTATCAGCCCATTGCATTCGAGCTGCTGCCTGAGAAATTTACGCTTACGCAGCTACAGTCGCTCTACGAAGCTGTGCTGAATAAAAAGCTGGATAAGCGTAATTTCCGCAAAAAAATGCTGAGCTATGGCTTTTTAAAGGAACTGGATGAGAAGCAGAAAGGCGTATCGTACCGCGCAGCCAAACTCTACAAGTTCGACAGGCGAAAATACGCCAAGATTTTTCAGAATGAGTTGAACCTGGTGCAGTAACCAGTTTGCGGTAACCAGTTTGCAGTTGCCGGTGGGCAGTTAGCATTTTAGCAATCATTAGAGACGATAGCTCGCGACACCAACCGTCGGTTAAAACCGACGGCAATGAAGATGGATGAACCATGCACCTTCGTTGCAACTCCATTTATGGGATGGAAACGGTCCAGCGTCGCTTGGCATTCCGTTTATACTCGCCAATGGTTGCCGCGAGGCCCCACCGCTCAACCCGCGTCGCTCCTCGTAGCGACGATGTGGTTATAAAAAAGGGGTTCGAAAGCAATGCTTTCGAACCCCTTTTTGGTTCTTATCTAACCTCTAATCTCCGGTCTCTAACCTCTACAATTGGCTTGGCGCCAACTCCAGGTGGAATTTCACCAAGTTATCTATAGGCGAGCGGATGATGTTGCCAACGGTCATGCCGTTTTCGGTACAAACTTCTTCGAGCACGTTGCGGAAGTTATAGCCTACCGAGCCGATGCAATTGAAGGTATATTTTTGATAATCGGGATAATGGGTAACAAGGTTCTTGAAAAAATCTTCAAACGAAGTACGTACAAGATTGCGCGAATATTCGATGTTGACGTTGTTATCGTAAACGAATTTGCTGAAGCTTGCGCAGAAACGGTTTGCGCGCGGCTGCGTGTAAACTATTTCGTTGATATCATCTGGCGTGTATTTAAACTCTTCCCAAAATGCTTTGCGTACTGCTTCGGGCATGTAGCCGCGCAGGTAGTCCGTTAAAAGCTTTTTGCCGATGTAGCAACCGCTGCCTTCATCGCCCAGGATGTATGCGCCCGAGTCGATATTTTGTACTACATCCTTGCCATCGTAAAGGCAAGTGTTGGTGCCGGTACCTAAAATAGCGGCGAAGCCCTCGTTGTTACCCAACAATGCGCGTGCTGCAGCCAACAAATCGTGACCGATGTTTACTTTTGATTTAGTGAAAACTGCCGACATCGCTTCTTCCACAACCTTACGCATCTCGGGAGTAGAACAACCCGCGCCGTAGTAGTTCACTTCGGTAATGTTGTCTTTCTCCAGGTCGTTTGGTAAACTTTCCTTTAAGGATTGTATGATGTAATCTTTCGGAGCAAAATACGGGTTGTAACCTTCGGTATTAAAATACACTTTTTTACCTTCTTCAGTAACCAGGCACCAGTTTGTTTTGGTCGAGCCACCGTCAGCAATTATGATCATATAGTTAAGAGTTTTAAAAAAATTGTGTTAAAAGTATGATTAACTTATTGTAAAAAAAACACTTGGTTATTTTAATGCTGTTTTTTGCTAAATGCACATCATAAAATGCGTTTTTATGCGAAAAATTAAACTTTTTTAAGCTTTTGCTAACATTTTTAACAGCGTTTTTATCTGTCAGTTTAACAGATAAAAACGCATTCCGGGGCTATTTCACAGTATGGTAATAACTGCAATTATAGAAATATTTTGGCAACTATTGATGCAAGAATTACTGCCCGATTAACAAAAGGCTACAAAAACGATGGATTAGGTACAAGGCTACTTTTATTGCTGCGGTGCTTTGGTAAATAAGTTATATTAGCACTGCAATACTTTACCTTATATGCAGCTATATAAAAACAACCCGGAATACTTTGGTGATTTTCGTAAACAAGTACTAGCCAAAACAATCCCGCTGATGTTGGGCGCAGTACTGGTTGGGCTAACCATAGCTTATTTTTCTGAAAACAGTACCGAGGCGGGCATACAATCAACCCTGGTGTACACTTTTATCATTGTAGCTTACTTTACCTACAGTTTTTTTAGGGGTTCAAAACGGCAAAGGACCATTTTCGATAGCTACCAATTGATCATTGGCGACGATTATTTACAGCGCAAACAAAGCAGCCTGGCAGATAAAACGATATCCTTTAATGCAGTAAATTCTATTACGGAAGATAAACGGCGTAATTTGTATATTAGAGGGGCCAGCAAAGAAGATTTAATATATATCTACAGCTATGTAGAAGATTACGAGGAGATAAGGGCTATACTACAATCCATCAAACCAATAACAACTGAGGGGCCGAAAGGCTTTTTACAAAAATACAGCACAGCTTTTATATTGGCAATACTGGGCCTAATGGCAACGGTGTATATAGTCAATAATAAAATTGTAGTGAGTATTGCCGGTGTATTATTGATAGCGACATTGATATGGTGCTTTTATAAAATACGCACAAGCACTTTTTTTGATGAGAAGATAAAGCGCAGCGCATGGTTTGTATTTTTTTTAATATTCTGCATCGCGCTTTCGATGTACTTTAAACTATTTGTAAACTTCAAGTAACTACATCCGCATTCTTAGCGAAACCGACCTACCAAGCGCCTGCACCAATTCAGGATCGAGTGTGGTGTTGCCATCTTTTAGCGTCCAAACCCGGCGGGCATCTTTAATCAGTTCAACTTTTTCGCCGTTTAGCAACAGTTCCAGTTCAGTGGTATTTTGGCCTATCAGTTTGCTGTTAACAATCTGGTAAACATAATCTTTATCATCAAAAGTAATCCGCAGCGGTAATCCCATATTCACGTTATTCGGGTGTAAATATAGGTTTTATTACGTTTAAAGAAGTTTTATTAATGATATAGTTAAAATTTCGTATTAAATCAAAAAAGCAGATATTGCCGTTATGCGTATAAATTGGTATATTTGCATCGCAAAATTTTACAAGGTCTCATAGCTCAGCTGGATAGAGCAACAGATTTCTAATCTGTCGGTCACAGGTTCGAATCCTGTTGAGATCACTATTATTAAGTATTTCAGGTGACCGCTATTGGTCTAACAAGTCCTATCATAAATTCCGGACGTATTTGAGGATTCGCCAACAACGGCTAGCCCTCCCGAAGTAAGGAGAAATAGCTCCTTCCAACACACGCAACTCGATGCTATATTTTCTCAATCCGCTATAAAAAACGGGGTAACTTTTTATTTAAGAAAATATTTACCTGTGGTGTTTGTTTTGGTACATGAAAATAAATGTTGTTTCATTATCTCCAAGCGCTAAAGAAAAAGCGTTTACGTCTGCTTTTCATACGCTATCCCTACCATGGCGGCTTGCTGAATTTGGCCCTACAAATGCAGGCCTTAAGCCGTCAGGATTACCGGAGAGGGGGGCCTCAATGGTAACGTGCTGACAGTTCCGCCAATAGTCAATCTACGGATAGCGCTACTATTTTCGTCGACGATGTAAAGCGTTTCATCAGACATTATCTATATCCCTTCACGATGGTAAAAGAGTGCTCTAGTTGGCGGCCCATTTATAAACCCCGCGTTGTTAGTTGACCCTGCAATCGTCATTAAGGTATTGCGCATAACTGAGCCGTCCAATTCCAGCGTTTCACTACGCTCGCACATAACAGTATCAGGCTGTAATTCTGCATGTTTATTAGATGATTATACAATCCAGATGCTTTTTTTTCTTGCTTATTAACTTTAAATAGTTAAATCTTCTATATCGATTATCACATAAACCACCTATTAATCAGTTGGATACATTCTTGTGATTGTTTGCCAATTACGGTAAAGCAATCCTGCTAACGGTTTGCTCATCAGCACTGGTGTAATATATATACCTTTCGCTGTTTGCCAGCGCAATGGAAGATGCTTTAACGCCGGAAATAATGGTTAGGATAGCATTGTTTTTTATCCGCTTGATGTTGCCGGAGTCGATAACGTAAATTTCGGTGCCCGCCTTGCTAACTGCAACGTCATAAACGGTTGCGCTTGGGATAAGATTGCTATACACCACCGTTGCACCTGCGGAGGTAAGCTTGTTTAACCGCGCGTTTATAACCACGTATTTTGTAGTGGCAGAATTGGCCTCGAGGTTGTTAGCATTGCTATCGTTCGAAATTACAGTAAGCCCGCCCAGGTATGCATTGTTTTTGATTACTCCGAGTTTGCTGTTGTAAACCTCATTTGGCAAATCGACGTAATTGGTGATGAAGTTAAAAAACGTGCCATCGTACCCTTCATCAATACCTCCAAAGTTGCCGTAGCTAAAATCTGTAAAATGGTCGAAGTTTTTAAACACGGCGCCGTTCTGATAAAGGAGTATGTTATTGGAGCTTTGTACCCCTACTACGCCGTTGTTTAAAACCGCTACATTTTGTGGCCCGCCTGATACCTCGACGCTGCCAAATAAGTCCGGATCGATATTGAGCGTAGTTACTTTGTTTTGGGTGCTGATTTTCCGCACGGCAGAATTACTGAAATCGCAAACATAAAGCACACCGTCCCCATCAACAAATATCCCTGAAGGCGTATTGAAACGTGCGGCACCGCCTGTGCCGTTGGTAAATCCGGGTGTGTTCTTTTTCCCCGCGATTAACAACGGCACAGCATTTATGGCCAGGCTTTCCTGCGCCTTGCTTGCGGCCATTTCCGTATCTGGCACAGGTTTCAGTTGATCGTCGCGCTTACACGAATAAACGGACACCAGCACGGCGCCCATGAGTAAATAAAGTGCCTTTTTCATGATTTAACTATGTTATTATAGGTGGTTACAAGTGCATTTATTGTTTTGGCTATTACTGCTTCAATCTATTATAAGTCAGCCTTCGCCAATACAAGTTACTTTTCATTAGATAGTGGTATGGCTTTACAGCGTCCATTTTACAGGAAAAAAAAAGACAACGAATTGCTTTAATAGCTGCGCAGTATAGGTTGCTAAAGCGCATATCTAAAAGTTTATAATTTTTTAAGCCAATTTAGGAACAAAACGTTCCCGAAATAAAGCTTCTACATTGTTGTATATCAGTTTGTGAAATGTGGTCGAGTTGCGAGAAAGGAAATATAATTTTCATAAAACTTAAATACACCACATAAATAGCAAGCCAAATACCTCGAATTAGAACCATTTTTAAATATTAGTAACAGGATTATGTATTGCTTAAGGAGGTAGGCGTCATTGATATTTTGATGAGTGGATTGATTCAAGTCCAGCCTCAGGACGAATTCGTTGATGTTGCTCCCCACGGCTGTTGCTCCCCAGCCTGGGCAGAATTCGAACCGCTTGATTGACCAATTGAAAAAAATAAACGAACTAGAGATACCGGGGCGATACTATCAGATTGATTGATTCTAAACGCCTTAGGAGAAATACACCTTCGTTTGGAAAGTTCACCTACGAAATATATTATTACATCCGGAATGCCATCGTCCCTGATTTGCTTACAAGCTTCAGAGGTTTGCATACATCCGCCAAATTGCATTGAGCGACCTTTGAGTTATGGAAATAAAACAAATTGCATTGGGCAGCCAAGGTTTGGTTGTCCCGATGATTGGGTTGGGTTGTATGGGCATGACCGGTTTTGAAGAGGGGCACATGTATGGCCCGGCGGATGAGCAGGAAGCAATTGCCACGATTCATCGTTCGCTGGAACTGGGCGGCAACTTTTTAGATACAGCCGACCTGTATGGGCCGCTGAAGAATGAGCAACTGATCGCGAAAGCAATCGGCAGTAACCGTGGCCAATATATTTTGGCGACCAAGTTTGGCTGGGAGATCAATGATGAGAATAAGGTTATTTGGGCGATCAATGGGAAGAAAGATTATGTAAAGAAAGCATTGGAGCGGTCACTTAAAAATCTGAATACCGATTATATCGATCTATATTATCTGCACCGCCTGGATAAAAACACGCCGATAGAGGAAACAGTAGAAGCCATGAGTGTACTGGTTAAAGAAGGAAAAGTGGGTTATATTGGTTTGTCGGAAGTTTCGTCTGAAACGGTTAAGCGTGCGCATGCGGTACATCCGATAACGGCAGTACAAAGCGAGTACTCTTTGTTCGAGCGGACAGTAGAGGAACGCGGGGTTTTGGGAACTTTAAATGAGCTGGGCATTGGTTTTGTCGCCTATTCGCCACTGGGCCGTGGGTTTTTATCGGGACAGATCAAAAGCCTGAATGATCTGCCGGAGAAAGATTTTCGCAGGGCTATTCCGCGTTTTCAGGGTGCACAATTTGACAAGAACATCGAATTGGTGAAAGCGATTGAAGCGATGGCTGAAGAAAAGAACGTGACCTCGTCACAATTGGCTTTGGCCTGGATCATGAGTAAAGGTATTTTGCCGATTCCGGGAACAAAGCGCCGGAAGTTTGTAGAGCAAAATATCGCGGCAACAGCACTTAATTTGAGCGATGCAGAACTGGCACATCTGGAAAGTATCATACCTCTGGGTACAGATACCGGCGCACCATATGATGAATTCAGTATGAGCTTAATTGACTAATTTTGTTTATGAACGCCATTAACTCCATATCTGAATTTCACCGTTTGTTGTCTTTGCCGGAACCACTGCATCCCCTGGTGAGCGTGATCAATCTGGCCGATAGCATCTTTTTGGAAGATGAAGTCTGGAAGGGTTTTGTCAACCGGTTTTATTGCGTGGCTTTGAAACGGGAGGCAAAGGGTAAGATCAAGTACGGGCAACAGCACTATGATTTTGATAAGGGCGTGTTAAGCTTTACGGCGCCTAACCAAGTACAGTATCTCGATCTGCAGAATATGGAGTGCGGCTCGGGCTACTTGCTGATTTTCCATCCTGATTTTTTGCTGCAGCATTCTTTAGCGAACAGTATAGGCAGCTATGGATTTTTCTCTTATGCAGTGAATGAAGCGCTGCACCTGTCAGCCGAAGAGGAAGATGACTTGATTGCCATTTTGAATAAAATTGATAAAGAATGTTCTCATATCGATAAGCATACCCAGGAGATTATTTTAACGCAGATCGAATTGTTGTTAAATTATTCCGACCGTTTTTATGAGCGTCAGTTCATTACGCGCAGGAATAATAATTCTGCGTTGCTGGGGAAGTTTGAGCAGCTCGTTGATGAGTATTTCAACAGTGATGTACATGGTTTGTTGACAGTACAATATATTGCTGATAAAATGAATCTATCTCCAAATTATTTAAGTGATCTGTTACGGGTACATACAGGGCAAAGCACCCAGCAGCATATTCATGAAAAGCTGATCGGGAAAGCCAAGGAAAGGCTTTCCACGACCAGTCTTTCGGTTAGCGAGATTGCTTATGCTTTGGGTTTTGAGCATGCCCAGTCTTTCAGCACCTTATTTAAAAAGAAGACCAATCAGTCGCCGCTGGAGTTCCGGGCGGCTTTTAATTAACGACAGGTAAGGAACCGTCGTTTATGTGGAAGATCGTGCCAGGCAAAAAAACCAGGATTGAATGAGCGAGGCCTCTTCGTCAGGTTCTGCCCGATACTTACAGGAAAACTATATACATGCAATATCTTGTACGCAATAAAAGTCCAATCTTTCCAGGTTTCTTTAAAATGCCCCATAGGTCTTTAGACGCTATGCCGGCTTTTTCTGATGGAAAGTGACTCGAAACCTAAGGATTATTTAATCTTCTCATCCCCATACTGGGCTCGAACCGGTTATTTGAAATCACCTATAACTTTCAATTCTTTCATGAATTGGTTCGAAAATAATCCAATGGGGTTCACATCAAGAAAAGCCCGAAGCCTTAAGTCGAAAGATTTAAGGCTTTTGTGTGTTGGAAATGTTTATAATTGTTAATTAGATTGCCCGAAGTCAGCGGCTCGCTTCAATATTGCCCCATCCCCAGCCGGCTTAGATAAATAAAGCGAAGTACTTCCAAAAGCATACCCGGCGTCGCTAATAATTATGTCCGGAATTTTATCCCCGTCAATATCACCTATAAAATCTATAAATATATTGTCGACAGCATCATTACCATGGTGTAGTGCTACATCGTTACCAAGTGACCTTATAAGTTGATTAATATTGTTCCCCTTAACTTTTGCCATTATATATAATTGAAAATTGCATATGTAACCATTTCTTTTATAGCCGGTTGCATATATTGTGTATTTAATCCCTGCATAATTAAACTCTTGCTTTTGGCCTGCATCGAAAGATTTAAGGCCTTTGTGTTTTTAAAGCATTTTAAATGCTTTATAAGGCCTATTTTTACATCATCACCATGAAAAAAATATTAACCTATTCCTTAAAAGTGGGCTTTACCACACTATTGGTATCGCCTATATTAAGCTTAATCATTATGTACTCTTTTATGGCGTTGGTTTACTTGATAAAACCAACTAATTGGGGATTTGCTGCTAGTATCGATTTTTATGATATTGCTGTGCTCACCAGCATAATTACGGTGGTGTTACCTTTTGCAATTTATAGGGCCATGAAGTCTACACCCGGTGTATATAATAAAAAGTCGCAGATTACGATTTCTACCTTCTTCGTTTCGATCCCTCTATTTTATGTGTATTTCCACATCATCCGTAGTGTCGTCGGGTATTCACTGGGTAATATTTTACTGATGGTTGTCCCTAATGTACTTGTAGCGATATTAAGTATCCGTTTCTATCGGCTGAATATTGGAACACCGGTGCCGGGAGTAGATATAAACGAACAATAAAAACGATTTTTCTATCAGCGGATAAATTTTAAAATTTAAATGGAAAAGTTAAATTTAGAAAATATCGTTCCCCAAACAGCACCCTGTGAACTACATCGACCTCCTACTCATCCTCATCCTCATCATTTGTATCCGCACGGGCATTAAACAGGGATTTATCCTGTCGGCACTGTCGTTGGTTGCCTGGGTGGGTAGCCTCATCATCGGCTTTTTAATATACCACCCGGTTGCGGGTTTTTTGCATATGATGATGCCCTCGGCAGGTTTTTGGGTGGCACCCTTATCATTCATTGCGGGTATCTTTATCGGCAAGTTTGTATTGGATATGATTATGGACCGAACCCTCGACCGCATACCCTCCCATAGGCATATCAGCAGAACAAACAGGCTTTTAGGCGCTATCCCCGGGTTCGCTAACGGGTTTATCTGGGCCGTACTTATATCAGGCATACTGCTGCTGGTGCCTTTTACCAATGGCCTTTCTAAAGAAACCAGGGAAAGCGGCGTGGCCAAAAAACTGATTGCCCGGGTAAGCTGGATGGATGACTCGCTATCGCCCGTATTTAGCGATATACTTAACCATACAGAACCCACAAAAGACACCAAAATAGGCGGCGAGGAGGTTATCAAACTCCCGTTTAAAGTAACCGATGCCACCGAACGGCCCGACCTCGAAGCCGAAATGCTGATATTGATCAATAAAGAACGTAAGGAATATGGCCTGCACCCTTTAAAAGCCGACGCTGAACTGGCTGTTGTAGCCAGGAAGCATTCTGCAGATATGTTTGCCCGTAGCTACTTTTCGCATTACACGCCAGAGGGTGCCGACCCATACGCGCGTATGAAAAAAGGCAATATTACCTTCCTTACCGCCGGCGAAAACATCGCGCTGGCGCAAACGCTGCCTTTAGCGCATACCGGTTTGATGAACTCGCCTGGCCACCGCGCCAACATACTACACCCGGCATACGGACGGGTGGGCATAGGCATTTTAGACGGTGGACTATACGGATTGATGATTACCCAAAACTTCAGAAACTAAGGGCATAAAAATTCTAAAAGAAAGGCGGGACCACAGATAGCCCCGCCCCTCTGTTACATAATCTACCAAGGCGATTCGCCGGTATCGCTCATATACTTGCCTGTTGGGCCGTCGGCATCAAGCATGGCATATTCTACTATGGGTTTTGCACCGTCTTCTACCGATTTTGGCCCCATGTTGTTATTGAACTCGGTATTGGTATAACCGGGGTTCACCATGTTTACCTTGGCCTTGCCTTTTAGTTCGTAGGCCAGAGCAATGGTATAAGCGTTCAGTGCCGATTTGGATGGCCCGTACACGGCAGTTTTTACCTGGTAATGCTCCCAGTTGGGGTCGTTATGCAGGGTAAGCGAACCCAGGTCTGATGTTACGTTTACGATGCGCGGGTTTGGCGATTTTAACACCAGCGGCAAAAACACCCTCACCATTCGGGCTATGCCAAACACATTCACTTCAAAAACCTCGGTGAATATATGGTTAGGCGTGTTGGTTGCAGATTGCTGGAAGCCACCAAGGATACCGGCATTGTTTATCAACACGTCCAAATAATCTATTTTCCCGCTAAGCTCGGCATAAGCCGCCTGCACAGATTCTTCGCTGGTTACCTCCAACTGTATAAATTCAACATCGATTAAGCCTTCGGCGTGTAATTGGGCAACGGCAGCGTCGCCCCTATCTTTATCGCGGGCAGCCAGGTAGATGTGGTAGTCGGCTTTTGCCAGTTGCCGCGCGGTTTCCAGGCCAATACCTTTATTGGCGCCGGTAATTAATACGGTTTGTTTTTTCATATTGCAAAGCTATACCTACTACAGCAATACATCGCTGCACATAGCAGGGCATTAACTGTACATTTCGCGGATTTGCTGGCGATAAGCCATTGGGGTGGCATCGGCAAGGCGTTTAAAGAAGCGGTTGAAGTAGGTGGCATCCTCAAATCCCAGCTCATCGGCAATTTGCTTTACCGATAGCTCGGTATGCAGCAAACGGCGTTTGGCCTCCATTACCAGGCGGCTGTGTATATGGCTGATGGCCGTTTTGCCACTTTGCTGTTTGATAACATCGTTAAAATAACCGGGAGTGAGGTTGAGAAGACTGGCGTAACCGGCAACTTCGTGCTGGTGGGTATGGTGCTCAGTAATCAACTGCTGGAAGCTTTTGAGCAGGCATTGGCCCTGGGTTATCTTGCAGCCTTCGCCATATTGTTCGGCATACAGCCTGCTGAGGTATATTACCAACACCTGTAACCAGGAGGCCAGCATTTGGTTGCGCCAGCTGCTGTTGGCCCTATACTCGGCGTTCATCTTGCGCATAATGTCCTGCACGTAGGCAAACTCTTCGGGCGCAAGCACCAATTCATGCGCAGCAGCCGGATTTTGGATGATGGGGAGGCGGCGCAGCATCAGGTTCTCTTCCAACAGCAAAAACTCCTCGGTAAACGTAATCACCAGGCCCTCCATCGGGCAAATCTCTTCTTTTAATTGTATCTGTTGGGGCACAGTAAAGTAGAAATGGCCGGGTTTTACCGTGTAAGGTACATCATCTATCCAATGGCGGCTACTGCCCTGCTCTACCAATACAAACATAAAAAACTGCTTGCGGTGCGGCTGCAAAAAGCCGGGGTCTATTATCGGTTCTACACCGTCAGACTCGCGCACCTGTATCATCGCGGGTGCGCCATTATCTCCTAACAGCGGGTAATTTGCAATAACATTCTTTTCGGGAGCGGTTAACACAGGCATGGCATAAAATTAAAAAAGATGGCTGCAGGGACAGCCATCTTTAGGTAAAATCATTAAGAATCAAGTTTAACAACTTCAACGAGTTGTCAAATCATATCGTTATCTACATCAACTCCTTATCTTTTTTAACATGATACGCTTTATTGGCCATGTAAAACAGCAGCACCGTTGGGATAATATAAAAGAGCGCGCCACCGTACTTGATATTTGGATAGGTGGTTATCAGTTGGTACACTAACAAAGCCAGTGCAGCTATGCCACCAAAGAGATATAAATAAAAGAACTTCATCTGCGTTTGCTATTTTGCTGTTGCAAGCCGTTTAAATATAGCTGCCCCCAACGGCGGTACGGTTAGCTGTATCGAGTTTTCTTTGCCATGCCATGCTTCTGCATCGGTTTTTATCGGATCAAAGTTGATCATGCCACTACCCCAATACTGTTGCTGGTCAGAATTGAAAATCTCCTGCCACTCTCCTGCCGCCGGCACGCCTATGCGGTAGTTTTGATGCGGTACAGGGGTCATGTTCAACACCACAACCAAATCGTTAACGGGGTCTATGCCTTTACGTTGATACACGATAACAGAATCAGCCATGTTGCTGGCATCTATCCATTCAAAACCCGTCCAATCGAAACCCTTTTCATAAAGCGCAGGTTCTGATTTGTATAGGTTATTGATGGCCTTTACCGCTTCTTTGATACCGTTATGGCTGGCATGTTCCAGCAGGTGCCAGTCTAAAGAGCGCTGGAAGTTCCACTCGCCAACCTGGCCAAATTCGCCGCCCATAAACAGCAGCTTGGTACCGGGATGGGTAAACATAAAGCTGTATAGCAGGCGCAGGTTGGCAAACTTCTGCCAATCGTCGCCCGGCATTTTGTTAAGCATGCTGCCCTTGCCATAAACTACCTCATCGTGCGAAAAAGGCAGCATAAAGTTCTCCGTAAAGGCATACACCATGCTAAAGGTAAGCTGGTCCTGGTGGTATTTGCGGTGTATTGGGTCGTGTTCGAAGTAGTCGAGCGTATCGTGCATCCAGCCCATCATCCATTTCATACCGAAGCCGAGTCCGCCGGTATAAACCGGCCTGCTTACGCCGCTGAACGAGGTAGATTCTTCGGCTATGGTCTGTACATCGGGGAAGTGCCTGTAAACGGCCGTATTGAATTCTTTCAGGAAAGCAATCGCTTCCAGGTTTTCGTTGCCACCGAAAGCGTTAGGTTCCCATTCTCCATGGTTGCGCGAGTAATCAAGGTAAAGCATCGATGCAACAGCATCTACACGCAGGCCGTCGATATGGTAACGCTCCAACCAGAAGATGGCGTTGCTGATTAAAAAGGCGCGTACCTCGTTGCGGCCATAGTTAAATATGTACGATTTCCAATCCGGGTGGAAGCCCTTGCGCAGGTCCTCATGCTCGTAAAGATGTGTGCCATCAAAATCGTAAAGCCCGTGCTTGTCGCCCGGGAAGTGCGAAGGCACCCAATCCAGAATAACACCAATGCCATTGGCGTGGAACTCCTCTACCAGGTACATCAGATCCTGCGGCGTTCCGTAACGGCTGGATGCGGCAAAGAAACCGGTTATCTGGTAGCCCCAGCTTGGGTAATACGGATGCTCCATTATCGGCATAAACTCCACGTGGGTGAAGCCCATGTCCTTTACATAAGGCACCAGTTTAGCAGCCAGTTCGCGATAGCTCAGGAATTCGTCGGGACTCTCCGGGTTGCGCGCCCAGGAGCCAACGTGCATTTCGTAAACCGAATACGGCCTGTCTAAAGCGGTATGCTCGTAGCGGTTGCGCATCCAGTTCTGGTCTTTCCATTCATAAAAAGTATCCGCTACGATGGATGCGGTATGTGGCGGCAATTCCCAACGCAGGGCAAAGGGGTCGCTTTTTTCCAGCTCGGCACCATTATGCGATTTGATGAAGTATTTATAGGTTTCGCCAACGCCCACATTGGGTATCCAGCCTTCCCAAATACCAGAAGCGTCCCAACGGTAGTTGAGCGCATGCGAACCCCTGTTCCATCCGTTAAAATTGCCAATTACGGCAACGTACTCGGCGTTTGGTGCCCAAACAGAAAAGTATGTACCCACCACGCCTTTATACTCCAGCACATGGGAGCCAAATTTTTCGTAAAGTTTATAGTGCGTACCCGCTTTAAACAGGTTGATATCGAATTCGGTGAAGCGGCTGTAGGGCTCTACCGCCTTTATTTCCGTATCAATATTTGTGTTGATGAAATCGTCTATGTTGTTTATATCGGCAAGTTTGGTTGCCGCAACTTCCGCTTTTTTTGATGCTGCCTTAGGCTTTTTAGCTACCGGTTCTTCGGCTTGCGGCAAAGCCGGGGCTGCTTCAGTTTTTTTGGCCGCCTTTGTTTTGGCTGCCTTTATAGGTTTCGATTCCGATAATTCGGCTCCGGGAGTTTCTTTTTTCTTTGCCATAGTAGGGTAGCGCGCCAGGCGCCCGGGTTAATTGGTTGCAGGAATAATTCCAGTTGTTCAAATATATAATTATTGAACATACAATAGCATCGGATGTTTATTTAAAACAAAAAAGAACGGCGGGCAATTTTAACCACAAAGTTCACAAAGACCTGCTAAACGTTGACGGCACAAAGAACACGAAGATAAAATTGCGTCAGACTACCAATTCGTGCGCAAAGCTTTGTGCCCTTTGTGAAAACTTCGTGCTCTTTGTGGTAAAATCTTATTTATCAACTACACTTTTAATTTTAAAGTATCCTCCCACAACTGATACGGGCGCGAAGATAAACATGGCAAAAATTTGCGTCCAGTGGCTGCCGGACGATAAAGCCATAGAGATACCTGCCAAAAGGAACATCAACAAGGTCAGAATATAATTCAGGTTAAGATTTTTCTGCTTCGCGATAAGCTGCACCACCAGGCCGGCAAGCATTGAAAAGAAAACGCCGTAGGCAACGGTTATCAGTTTAAAATTCAACGGTGCATCCTGGTGCGGATGATGGTGCGATAAATTGAACAACAAAACCGAACTGATGGCAAACACCATATAACCAGCTACGACCGATAGGATTTTCCTGAGCATTTCTTTTTTTAAGCGAATGTAGGAGATTGGCCGATAGGTTGATTGTTGAAAATTGCGGATTTTTCCTGAGCAAAAAATATAGCCCTAAATTGATGCACGATTCTTTTAATATGCTTAAATTGAACGCACCATCTCATTCAAATGATCCGTTTACCTTACCTTATCGCGCTTACCTTTTTATTGGCTTTGTCATCTTGCAAGCACCAGAATACATTAGCCAAAGTTGACCCGACCTGGAAGAAAATCCCCGGCAGCTGGATAGCAAAGCTTCAGAAGTTTGGCTACAATAAGAAGCCGGATACCAGCCTGCTAACAGCGTTTACGCGCATCATAAAACCTGATACTATGTACAACCCGCATGCCTAACATGTTAGTGAGGATTACGGATTTGTTTTCAACCCCGTTTTTGTAGACCTGGATGGCGACCACCAGGATGAGATATTGTGTTTGCAGGGCTGGGATGTTGCTATCCCCTACTTATGCGTATTTAAGCAGGTCAATAACGACTGGTATCTGGTTTACAAGGAAGAAATAAATACCTTTTACGGCGCACCTACATTGTACGTAGCGAATAACTTTTCTAAAAATAAAACCTTCTATCTGCGGCGCGTGTATGACCATGGCTCGGGCGTTTACATAGATGGGTATAGCTTTTACAAATTGGTTGATGGCAAAGTTTATAAATGCCTGGACATTGTGAATGATGCGCACATTTACGGCTGGGGGCTTTTCATGAACCAAAAGGTAAAATCCAGCTTTGATTTTAGCGGGGACTCGGAAGATATTTTAGGGGTAGAATATACTTATAACTTTTTCCCCGGCATGGTGTACGAAACCGATTGCTCCTGGTGCGCGCATGAAGATTCGCCGCTCATTAATGGGGAAGATAATGTATCGTACCGGTATGATGCTAAAGTCCACAAATACAAACTCGAAATAGAGCCCTATAAAAACGAAGCCACTGACCTAACGGCCGAAAAAATAGCCTGCTTTGGCGATTTTGGCAACGATAGCCTCTTTGTTAAAGCTTACCGCAGCCATATCGACACCACTATTAAGATCGGCACACCGCTGCAAAAAAGACTATTGCGCACCTATCTGGAACTTGCCAAAAAAGAAAAAACGGTTACTACCGAAACTTTTGAAGTAAAAACAAAAGTAGGCGGCACTACATTTTATGGGCCGAAGAAATAATTGACCAAGAAGCCCTTTCGAAGGGAAAATAAACTTACATTGTATCCGTAAGACGCGCCGTTACTATGGCTAATTAAGAAGTATTTACAATGAGCAGAAAAAAAACAGTTGACCAGTACACGCCCGATGAATTAGCTGAAGCTTTTGTTTTCCCAGTAAAACTTACGCCCGAACAGCAAACCGAAGCCAACATCCAACTAAATAAACAACGCGTAAGCCACCGGGGATTAATGGCCGGGCCGGAAAAAATGGCGAAAGGCGATAGTAATATTGTGCCTAAAACACATTTCGCATCTTCAACGGATAGTCTATTGCAGGTTATCAGGTCGAAAAAAGATGCAGATGATTTTATGGCTGAATTAGATAGTATTATTAAAAGAGCAAAATAGTTTTACTCTCATCGTATAAAAATCACCTAATTTCCCTTTACCGACATAACCAAAAAGGCCCCTTTCGGGGCCTTTCACTATTTCAGTATCTCTATCTGCTTAAAGTTTTTGCTGAACTTAAACTCGTAGGTTTTGTCGGCATTTACCGATACTTCCTTTATCTCTTTGCCATCGGCTATTATTTTTGATGGCTTGAACGGCAAGCCGTTTATTTTGATGTGGTAGCCATCGTAACGCGGCGTGTACAAACCCTCCATGCTTTGTTTGATGCTTAAAGTTTTTGATGTACCATTTACAATAAACTTCTTCTCCAGGTAAATATCCTGCTCGTAAGCAAAGGTTTCGCCATAATCTTCAAAGTAGAAAGAATTCACTTCATAGTCGCTGTAATAGATATTCAGCTTCACCTCTTCTATTGGCTTTTCGTTGGTGTACTGCATTACGGGATACTCCGGTATTACGGATCCTGCTTTTACGAAGATGGGGATAGTGTCCAGCGGTGTTGCAACCGTTATTTCCTGACCACCGTCTACGCTTTCCAGGGTCCAGAAATTGTACCATTTACCTTTTGGCAGGTAAAGGGTGCGGCTTTGCTGGCCGGGTTCCAATACCGGGCATATCAATATCTTATCGCCATAGGTAAACTCATCCTGCCTGAAGTGGTTTGCCAGCGTCTCCTGCTCGTGCATCACTACCGGCCGTAAGATCGGGAAGCCGTAACGGTGATGCTCCCAGAAAGTAGAGTACAGATACGGTATCAACCTGTAACGCAGTTCGATAAATTTACGGTTGATGCTGGTGAATGGCTCACCAAAGCTCCAAGGCTCGCGCTCTTTGGTATCACCGGCAGAGTGCGCGCGCATAAATGGCGAGAAGGTACCCAGCTGTATCCAGCGGGTAAACAATTCGCCATCGGGCTCACCGCTAAAACCGCCGATATCCGTTCCGCAGAAGGAGATGCCGGATACCGATAAACGTTGCAATTGCACGTTACCTATTTTAAGGTGCTCCCAGGAGGCTACGTTGTCGCCCGTCCATACCGAAGAATAACGTTGTACGCCGGCATAACCCGCGCGGGTTATGGTGAAGGGGCGCTTGTTTTTCATTTGCTTGCGCAAGCCTTCGTAAGTGGCACGTACCATTTGCATACCGTACACATTGTGTGCCTTGCGGTGGCTGCCGCGGAAACCATCGTACTGGTGGCGCACATCATCGGGGAAGGTACCCGCACCAAAAACGGCAGGTTCATTCATATCGTTCCAAACGCCGGCCACGCCAAGGTCAACCAGGTCGTCAAACAAGTCTCCCCACCAGGTGCGCACCTCAGGGTTTGTAAAATCGGGAAACTGGCAACGGCCCGGCCATACGTGGCCCTCCATAAAGTAATCGTCGCTGCGGCGGCAGAAGTAGCGTTTCTCTTTACCTTCTTTAAATACCCAATAGTTATCATCTACACGGATGCCGGGGTCTATGATCACCACGGTTTTAAAGCCATTTGCATTCAAATCCTCAATCATTTTGCGGGGATTTGGGAAATACTTGGGGTTCCAGGTAAAGCAGCGGTAGCCATCCATGTAATCGATATCGAGGTAGATACCATCGCAGGGGATTTTATTCTGACGGAAGCCGTTGGCAATTACCCTCACTTTATTTTCGGGATAGTAGCTCCAGCGGCATTGGTGGTAACCCAGTGCCCAAAGCGGTGGCATAGGGTGCGTACCCGTTAAAATATGGTAATTCTTTACCACATCCATCATGTGCGGTCCGTGGATATAATAATACTGCAATTCGCCGCCATCTGCCCAAAAGCTGGTTTTGGTTGCATCCTCACAGCCGAAATCGAAATGGGCCTTAAAGGTATTGTCAAAGAAAATACCGTGAGCAATACCCTCATTTACGCTGATATAAAATGGAATGGAACGATAAAGCGGATCCTGGTTCCAGCCGTAAGAGTAGGCATCGGTGTTCCAGTTCTTTAAGCGCTTGCCGCGCAGGTTAAACTCGGTAGCTTTATCGCCAAGACCGAAGAAACTTTCCTGGGGCGCGCAGGTTTTGGTGCAGAACACGTAGTAGCCGCCAAACTTTACGTTCTCTTCCCAGTGCATTGGTGCAGCATCGCTGCTGGTGGTAATGCCGTTGCTATCAGAGAAAGAGATAAAGAAATCCTGCTTGCGGATGTGGCAATTCACCGCAGCGGTGGATACCTTGAATTCCAATTCGGTCTCCGTTAGGTTAAATGGCGTTGCTTTGGTAGGTAATTCGGGCACAGCATAGCTAAATTCATCTAAAAACACGGTATGCGGCGCTAAACGCACACGGATAATGTCTTTATTTACAATGGTTACTTCTACGCTGGCATCGCCATCGGTAAAGAATACTTTATTGCCTTTTTGCTCGGCACTGTTAGGCACGCCAAGATATTTTTTTACGATGGGCTTTATGCCATCGGCAGGGTTATTCAGGTGGTGAAACTCTTCGTCATCCACAATCATATTTTCCTCTGCAACGAGTAATCTGGCCGTCAGTAATTCGGGGTTGGGGTCAGGTATATTTTCTTTCATAAAACTTTAATATTCCGATACTTTGATTAATTATTACTTAAACAAAGTGTATATAGCACATCAGCTAATCTTCTTATCAGCTAATAAACGATTTATTACTGAATATTCAAGCCATAATTGAGCCAAAGTGTCGAATAGACAATATGATTTTAAAAATTTAACAGCATCCCGCTTGCAGATTTTATATTGATTTCTACTCCGGAGTGGATATCAGCTGTTTTGTAAACCTTTCTTGTTAACAAATCCGTAAAATTCGTATTCCCGTTCAGGTTAAATTGTTTTAGCAGATCGTCGGGCAGCCTAAGGGTGATATTCCTTTCTGCGCGGTTAAAATTCACGGCCACCAGAACGCGTTGTTCTTTGGTATAACGAAGGTAAAAATACATTTTGGTATCGAAGCCGGGCTGATGCTCGTTGGCTATCATCAGCTCATAAAACTCGCCGTTTCGCAGGGCTTCGTTATCTTTTACGGTGTTGAGCAGTGTGTTGTAAAAATTACGCAGGCTGGTTTCCTGTTCACTCAACCCTCCCCCATCAAACTTACCGTTGTTGAGCCATTTTTGGTGCGAGGGAACGCCCCAGTAATCGAATATGGTAGTACGGCCGTCATCGCCGCTAAAGCCCTGAGCACCTTCGGCAGGTTCGCCTACCTCCTGCCCGCTGTATATCATCACCGGGCCGGTTGAAAGTGTAGCACTTACGATCATTCCCGGCACGGCGTACCAGGCATCACCTGCAAAGAAACGGCTGGCAATGCGTTGCTCGTCGTGGTTTTCCATAAAGCGCAGCATATGCTCGTCTATGCCCTGGCTGTGGGTGTTCCAAACCGCGTTAATATCCCAGGTACTGCTCCAATCGTCGTTACAGGTTAATTTTCGAATAGCATCATACAGGCCCACCTTATCGTACAGGTAATCGAATTTACCGTTGTGGATATAATTGTAATACTGGTTTTTATCGTAAGCTTCGCCAATGAATATCAGTTCGGGGTGGGTCGACTTTAATTTGGGTATTATCCATGCCCAAAATTCCACGGGCACCATCTCGATCATATCGCAACGGAAACCATCAACCCCCATCTCCGCCCAATAGGTAAGTATATGGTGCATTTTGTACCACAACGGTGGCACGTGGCCAAAATAGGTTTTGTGCCCATCCAGGTAGTAAACGCCATAATTAAGCTTCACCGTTTCGAACCAATCATTGATAGAGGGTGCGGCGTTAAAGACATCGTTACCAGTGGCTTTGGCAGGATACTCCTCAAAATGCCCGTCTTTTAGGGGTGAGGTAAATGCATCGCCGCCCGGGTTATAGCCCGCAGGCACTTTAAAATGCTGACCGGGTATGTAGTAAAAGTCATTTTCGGAGGTGAAGGCATTGCTGGTATCGTCGTCCTCTCCAAAATCGCGCACGGCTTTGGGGCGCATATCCGATGCATAGGTTCGCGCCACATGGTTAGGCACAAAATCGATGATCACCTTTAAGCCGTTGAGATGCGTGCGGATAACCAGATCCTGGAATTCGTTGATACGATTGGGCACATCCACCGCCAAATCAGGCGCGATATCATAATAATCTTTAATGGCATAAGGCGAACCGGCACGGCCCTTCACCACATCGGGGTCATCGTTTTTAATACCGTACGCCGAATAATCCGTCATGGTGGCGTGCTCAATTACGCCGGTGTACCAAACATGGCTAAAGCCCATCTTAGCTATTTCTTGCAGGGCCATGTCGGTTATATCGTTCAGCTTACCGCATCCGTTCTCTTCAATAGAACCATAGAATTTATTGGTGCTGTTAGCATT
This sequence comes from Mucilaginibacter psychrotolerans, assembly GCF_004519315.1. Lineage (GTDB taxonomy): Bacteria > Bacteroidota > Bacteroidia > Sphingobacteriales > Sphingobacteriaceae > Mucilaginibacter > Mucilaginibacter psychrotolerans. The sequence goes on along the minus strand of NZ_SOZE01000016.1, from coordinate 18,342 downwards.
GCCGAATAAGCGCGGAAGCAGCTGGTAGATGATGAGCTTATGATTGGGGATGGATGATTGCATACCTGAATGTTATTGCGCGAAAATAAACATTAAACTTTTATATTTGGATTATGCCTGATGCCAAACCACCTGCTCCCGGTAGATACATCGACTTGATGGTCGACTTTTCTTTTAAAAAAATCTTCGGTACAGAGCCTAACAGGGATTTATTAATCTCCTTTTTAAACGAAGTGTTTAGGGGGCGCAAACACATCGTTGATTTGGTGTACAATAAAAACGAGCATCACGGCGATTTGAAAGAGGAAGGAATAGCTGTATTTGATTTGCTCTGTACCGGCGATAAAGGCGAACGTTTCTTAATAGAAATACAAAGAGCCAGGCAAGGCTATTTTAAAGAACGCGCTTTGTTTTATACATCCCGCCTCATCAGCGAACAGGCCCCCAAAGGCAAACGCAGCGAGTGGGCCTACAATATTACCGAAGTTTACTTTGTTGCCTTACTTGAAGATTTCACGCTCGATAATACGCCAACCGACTCCTACTTCCATAATATAGGACTTTGTAATACCAAAACCGGGGAAATATTTTACGATAAACTGGGTTATACTTATATAGAATTAAGTAAATTTGTTAAGGGAGAACCCGAATTAGTTACGGATTTGGACAAATGGTTGCATGTATTAAAAAATATGAAGCAGTTTGATAAAATCCCAACGTATTTGCGGAAACCCATATTTGAAAAACTGTTCAGTATTGCTGAATATACTAACCTTACTAAGGAGGAAAAAACGATGTACGATAGCAGCTTAAAATACAAATGGGACAATAAGAATGTGCTTGATTATGCAGTGCAGGAGGCGGAAGCTAAGGGCATAGAAAAAGGAATAGAAAAAGGAATAGAAAAAGGAGAGTATCAAAAAGCTTTGGATATAGCCCGGGAGTTGAAATACGAGGGCTTAGCTTTTGAATTCATTGCAAAAACTACTAAGCTCTCCATCGAAGAAATAGAAAAGCTTTAACCATGTACGATAGCAGCTTAAAATACAAATGGGACAATAAAAATGTGCTTGATTATGCAGTGCAGGAGGCGGAAGCTAAGGGCATTGAAAAAGGGATAGAAAAAGGGATAGAGAAAGGGATAGAGAAAGGAGAACAGCAAAAAGCACTGAACATAGCCAGGGAAATGATGAAAGACGGGCTTCCGGTAGAACAAATCTCAAAATTCACCGGGTTATCGGTAGAGGAAATAAAAACGCTTTAACTACGCCCTCCATGTAGCACATGTATTAGTGCAAAAATGGCCGCGAGGCATCTAAACTTTCAATAGCGCAATATCATTGAAAAAACACGCGCTCCTTATCATTAGCCTGCTTGTGCAGCTTGCCTGAATAGGCATGTTTATTTTTGGTGGTTCGATGTTTAGCTACAAAGGCCAGCCGCTAAATAATTTCGTGAGTAAATTAGCAGAATTTTCATTCATGTTTTAGCTACCTACCATTATTTTAGGGCTGGCCTTGTTGATATTTCATTTCCGGCTGAAAGGTTAAACATTCACAAGCACCTCGCCATTACCGCTCACCAATTGGCTATCACCATTTAGCAATACCGTTATCGCCTTCTCTGATAAGTTCTTAACCGTTACCCCGTCATGGGCTATCCTGATGTTCAGCAAACTTCCGCGGAACCCTATCTGGAACGACAAGGCTTTCCACTCGCCGGGCAACAGCGGATTGAACGATAGCATGTCATCCTTTACCCGCATACCGCCAAAACCTTCTACGATAGCCATCCAGGTGCCGGCCATCGAGGTGATGTGGCAACCATCATCGGTATCGTCGTTATAATCGTCTATATCCAACCGCGAAGTGCGGAGGTAAAACTGGTAAGCGCGCTCCACATCGCCCAGCTTGGCGGCTAATATAGCGTGTACGCAGGGCGAAAGCGACGACTCGTGCACCGTCCTCGGTTCGTAAAAATCATAATTGCGACGGATGGTATCGAGATCATAATCCTCCTCAAAAAAATAAAGCCCCTGCAACACATCTGCCTGTTTGATATATATCGACCGCAGGATCCTGTCCCAACTCCACTTTTTCACCAGTGGTAGTTCGGATTTTGGCAAATCTTTAACCAGTATTTGTTCTTTGTCCAGGTAGCCGTCCTGTTGCAAATAGATACCTAGTTTCTCGTCATGCGGGAAATACATTTTGGCGATGATATCTGCGAAGCGACCTGTTTCGGTTGCCTCATCAAATGCTATTTTAGTGGCAAGCGCATCGTATTTTGCTGGATCAGTGTGTTTTACTTTGCCAATAACTTCCAGCGTATATTTCATACACCAAACCGCTATGGTGCTGGTGTACCAGTTGTTGTTTACATTGTTCTCATACTCGTTAGGCCCTGTTACCCCCAACATGACGTACTGCTGTTTATCTTCCGAAAAAGTAATTCTTTGCGACCAGAAACGCGAAATGGCGATCAACACCTCCAGCCCGTAATCGGCCAGGTAGGCTTCGTTGCCGGTGTAGCGCACGTAATTGTAAATGGCAAAGGCAATAGCACCGTTACGGTGTATCTCTTCAAAGGTTATCTCCCATTCGTTATGGCATTCGGTACCATCCATGGTTACCATGGGGTAAAGCGCCGCGCCGTTTTTAAAACCAAGGAGTTTTGCGTTCTCTATAGCCTTGCCCAGCTGTTTGTAGCGGTAGAGCAGCAGATTGCGGGCAACTTTTTGTTCGGCAGTAGCCAGGTAAAAGGGCACGCAATACGCTTCGGTATCCCAATAGGTGCTGCCGCCGTACTTTTCGCCGGTAAAACCTTTGGGGCCAATGTTCAGTCGGTCATCTTCACCTGTATAGGTTTGGTTCAGTTGGAAGATATTGAAACGTATGCCCTGCTGTGCTTTCGCATCGCCTTCGATGATGATATCGTTGTGCTTCCATTTTTCGGCCCAGGCAGCGGCTTGTTCGGCCAGCATGGTATCGAAACCTTTTGCGGAGATAGCGGCAAGTAATGCTGTTGCCCTGGCAGCCAGTTCCTCCGCTTTGTAATTTTGCGAAGAAAGATTTACCGCATATTTTATCAGCGTAACTGGTTCGCCTTGTTGAGCATCTACCTTAATTTCGGTCGCAACGTATTTCTCTTTAAGAATTGGGGTCGACTGATAATCAACCTGGGTATCGCCGTTAAAAAGGACACACTTCATGGCGGTAAGCACCTCAAATCCTGTCTTTTTAGTGCGGAGCTGAACCGAGCTTATACCTTCGGCAATGCCTTTCTGCACTTCATCCCAAAATTTCTCGTCGTAGTTGGAGTCTTTGTTGGCTATGTCACCGTCAATAAATGGCGTAATCGTAATGATATCATCGAAATTGAGCGGGGTGATGGTGTATTTAATGGCACCGCATTCATCATCTACCATACTACAAAAACGGGTAGCCACTACCTCAACTTCTTTGCCGCCGGCTGTTTTGGCGCGGAAGCTTCTTTTAAGATAGCCTTCTTTCATATTCAATTCCCTGCTAAAGCTTATTACTTCGCCTTTAGCCAGGTCGAGTTGTTCGTTGCCTATCCAAACATCTATGCCTATCCAATTGGCAGCGTTCAAAACTTTTGCAAAATATTCGGGATAACCGTTCTTCCACCAGCCTACGCGGGTTTTATCGGGGTAATATACCCCAGCTACGTAATTGCCCTGCAGCGTTTCGCCGCTGTAAGCTTCCTCGAAATTGGCGCGCTGCCCCATACGCCCATTGCCCAGGCTGAACACGCTTTCTGCCACTTTATTGTAGTGCGGGTCGAACCCTTCTTCGACGATTTTCCACTCGTCAACTTTAAAATAATCTTTCATAACCGGCTTTTGTTAAGCTGCGCTAAATTAATATAAACATTTGGCCTCACCTCAATCCACTCCAAAAGGAGAGGATTTTTTTATTTCTCCCCTTTACCTTGAATCGGCAGCGTTGTTCTTGCACAACAAATATATCATCTCTACCTTGCATTAATCTATGATGAAAAACACCGTATTGATTATTGGCGCCGGCGCAGCCGGGCTAATGGCCGCACACGCTTTAGCCAAGGCCGGCAAAAAAGTCACCGTACTTGAGGCCCGCAAACGCATTGGCGGTCGCATCCACACACTTAGCGATGAATCCTTTTTTAAACATACCGAACTTGGCGCCGAGTTTATCCACGGCGATTTACCCGTTACCCTCGCGCTGTTAAAAGAGGCTAACCTCCCCTACCGCCCGGCCAGTGCCGAGATGATGCGCTACGAAAACGGCAGCTTCGACGGCGGCCAGGGTATCATAGAAGATTGGGATCTGCTCATTGATAAACTAAGCCAACTGCAAACCGATATCAGTATAAACGATTTCCTATTGCAGGAGTTCCCCGGCGATAAATACCAGGACTTGCGCACCAGTGTGTGGAATTTTGTGAGCGGCTACGATACTGCCGACCCGTGCCTGGCCAGCGCCTTTGCGCTCCGCAACGAATGGGAACACGACGAGATGGATGCCCAGCACCGCATAGATGGCGGCTATGGCCGGCTCATGAATTATTTGGCAAGCAACTGCAAAGCCAATGGCGGAGAAATAATATTGAATGCCGTAGTAAAAGAAATCCGTTGGGAAGCGGGAAAGGTCACAGCCATCGCCACCGATGGAGACGAATATCAAGGCGCTCAGTTGTTGATTGCCATGCCACTTGGCGTACTGAAAGCTGCGGCGGGCGAGTTAGGCGCGATCAGCTTCTCACCTGCGATACCCGCACATAGCCAGGCCATGCAGCAGATGGGATTCGGCTCAGTTATCAAGATATTATTCGAGTTTACGGAACCGTTTTGGTTGGATAGCCGCAGCGAAGACATTGCGGGTAAGAGCATTAAGGAAATGGGCTACTTGTTTTCTGACGAGGAAATACCCACCTGGTGGACACAGATGCCCGAGCAATCGAACGTACTCACGGGCTGGATAGGCGGCCCGGCAGCAGCAGAAAAAGCAACGCTGCCTGATGAGGTAATCAGCCAACAGGCGCTGCAATCCCTGGCCAATATTTTTAAACAGGATGTGGCCGAACTGAAAGATAAGCTACTCGCCAGCCGCATCATGAACTGGACCACCGACCCATTCACCCGTGGTTCCTACGGCTACGATACCGTGGAAGCCCCCGAAGCCCGCAAAGTATTATGCACACCAGTGGACGACACCATCTATTTCTGCGGCGAATATTTGTACGATGGTACGGCAATGGGCACGGTAGAAGCCGCGCTAAGCAGTGGGGCGGATGTGGCGAAAAAGATGCTCAGTAATTATGACGAATCCTGGAGCACTTACCATTATTAACCTGGCTGCATCGACAGCTTCCAACGAGGCCTATAAGAATATCCCTGTATCCTTAGTCAATGACCATGTTATCCGCGCCAGCGTAATGACAGGGGCTTTCTTGAGCTTGCTGATATGGAGACCGTAAAAGTAGAGCGATAACGCAGCAAGCCGTTTTAACAATCTTGCTATTCTGTTAGTAATTACTTGTCTTAAACCGCCTCTTTCTTTTCGGCTGCAATCGCTATGTCCTCATCATCAGGCTCCATTGATTCCTGTTCTGCCGACGCTTTTTTCTCGTATTGCAAATGGATATAGATCGGAAAATGGTCCGAATCGAAATTTGATAACCGTTTTATCCCCTTCAGTTTAAAGTCGGTAGAAATAAAAGCATGATCTAAAGGGAACCTGATTACCGGGTAATGCGCATGGAATGAATTGTAAAATCCCCTGCCCCGGCGCGGATCTATCAAACCGCTCATTTTCAGGAATAATTCGGTGGTATAGCTCCAGGCCACATCGTTCAAATCGCCTATCACAATAACCGGCAAATGAGATGCTTTAGCCAAATCGGCAACCAGTAATAGCTCTTTATCGCGTTCGGTAGAGCGCGGATTTTCACCAGGTACCGGCGGTGTGGGGTGTACAGCAAACAACTTAATTTTAGTTCCACTTTCCAGCACTACTACTGTATGGATGGAGGGTATGCCATCCTGCACCAGATATTTTACTTCGGCATCTTCCAGTTTAAGTTTGGAGTATAGCAGCATCCCGTAGGTATTCTCCAGCGGCACCTTTACCTCGTAGGGATAAGCCTTGGCAAGCGCGGCAGTTTCGTTGTCCCAGCGTTTATCTGTCTCCAGCAACAACACTACATCGGGTTTGTATTTGCCAATCTCTTTAAGGCATCCTTTAAAATTGGTATTGTACTGAAAAACATTGGCAATCATGATGCAAATCGACTGCTCCGGAACATCCTGATGAGCCCTCAATACCTGCTTACGTCCTAAGGGCGTGAACGGAATAATCTGCGAAGACAGGTAGATGATATTGGCCAAAAGCAACACCAAAAATATGTAAAGCAAGACAGCACTGCCTTTAAAGAAAAACACGAACAAGGCTAAGCATATTACGGACAACCCCAATTTTTGCAGGCGTGGATAATCAAACACACGGAATATCCAATACTGGTGTTTGATGACAGAGAGCAGCGTAAACGTGAGCAATAAGACTGAAAAGGTAATAAGGAAGATGTTCATCGGAATGCCCTTGTGATATTCGAAAGTGTAAATATATAACTATAATAATTACAAGTCGTAAACTGAGCAAGCCTGATACCGGCACTGCAAAGAAGTAAATTATTAAGAAATAAGATGTTCAAATTGTGTAAGCCGCCTAAATCGTTTCTCGTTTTGTTTCCACAGATACCGGTAAAACAGCGAAGCAATTAACCCGCTAAAAAGGTAAGCACCGCCGGTTACGATAAACATATAAGAAGGTTGGGCAAAGAGTTTTTGTACGCCATAGATACCAATAGCCATCAAACATAAAAACACGGCAATTATGCCGCCCTGTATTACACCGCCATCAAACAAACAATAACTGATCTTTCCTTCGATACGGGTTTGTTCCCATTTTTTTACGAAACGAATATTCTCCGCATCTTCTTCAGTTAACCCTCTTGATTTGAGCCGGTTAATTTCAAAAAGCCTGGCATCAAAATGATAATAATCGCGCAGGTTTAACAATAAAAAATAAACAAATACACCTGCGCCAAAAAAATAGGAAAAAGCCGAAGCAACGATAATGGAAATCAAGAGCGTTTTGTGAGCGTAGCTCCAATATTTCGCCAATCGTTCCGTATTCATAACAAATTTTACGACCCCTGCCCTGCCAGCAAATAAAGCACCGCCATGCGGATGGCCACGCCGTTTTCTACTTGATCGAGGATAATAGATTGCTTGCTGTCGGCAACATCGCTGGTAATTTCCACGCCTCGGTTGATGGGGCCCGGGTGCATAATGGTGATCTCTTTATCCAGCGAATCGAGGATTTGTTTGTTCAAACCGTACAGCATGGTGTATTCGCGCTGTGAGGGGAAGTAGCGAATGTCTTGCCTTTCTAACTGGATGCGCAGCATATTGGCCACGTCGCACCAGTTGAGGGCCTTGATCAGGTTATGTTCCACTAATACACCTAATGAGCGGATATATTTCGGTATAAGTGTAGTTGGCCCGCAAACCATTACCTCGGCACCTAATTGCTTCAGGCAAAGAATATTGGATAGCGCCACGCGCGAATGCAAAATATCGCCAACGATGACCACCTTTTTACCCGCCACTTCGCCATAGCGTTCGCGGATGGAAAAAGCATCCAACAGGGCCTGGGTAGGGTGCTCATGCGCGCCATCGCCGGCGTTTACAATCTGGGCCTTCACATGTTTGGCCAAAAACACCCCTGCCCCTGCGTAAGGGTGGCGCATTACCACCATATCCACTTTCATGGCCAGGATGTTGTTCACGGTATCAACCAGCGTTTCGCCCTTGCTAACAGATGAGGAAGATGCCGAAAAATTCACCACATCTGCAGAAAGCCTTTTCTCTGCCAGTTCGAATGACAAACGCGTACGGGTGGAGTTCTCGAAAAATATATTGGCGATGGTTACATCGCGCAACGAAGGCACCTTTTTGATGGGCCGGTTAAGCACCGTTTTAAAATTGTCAGCAGTTTCAAATATCTTTTCGATATCCGAAAGGTTCAAATCTTTTATACCAAGTAGATGACGGGTGCTTAATGCCATAAATTTCTAAAATATCGAATAATGAATGCTGAATTCCGAATGATGAAGTGAAAAAAAAATCTACTCTATTTACCAATGTTTTTCTTGGCTGTATCTAAGCTTTTAACAAAAATCGCCACCAGCTGATTACATTCATCTTTCACAGGCATCACCTTATCCAAATCGTATAGTGCTTTTCTTTCTATTATTTTAAGTGAAATCAACGACTCTCTTAATTCTTTTAGGATGATTTTCATTTTGTGGATGAAATCATTCCGGGATTCTGCCGATTGTGCTTCGCCGTAATTTAGGGCCGGCGAGCAACCTGACCTTACCAATTGCCCTGCAATGTAATTACCGAGTCTTGTGGTGGGTAACTTCTCAACAACGTCAGCAACCATAACAGCAAAATCAATCAGCCTTTCCTCTAAATCGTATTTGCTATTAGCCATTTTTTTGTTCTTTCCTTCTCTTCAAACACTTCATTATTCGGAGTTCAAAATTCGGTATTCGATATTATTTCTTTTATTCCTTCGTTTCAGATACCAGCACAATCCTATCCTCGCCATCGGTTTCTTTCCAGCTTACCACAACCTTTTGCGATGCGATGCTGTCTACTTCTATACCCACATAATCCGGCGCAACGGGTATGTGGCGCGAGTACCTACGGTCAACCAGTGCCAGCAGCTCTACCTTTTCGGGGCGGCCAAAGGCTTGCATGGCATCCATGGCGGCGCGGATAGTGCGACCGGTCCACAGTACATCGTCCATCATAATCACCTTCTTGCCTTCGATGATAAAATCTATCTTGGTTTGATTGGGTACCAGCTGTGTTTCGCGCCTGCGGAAATCGTCGCGGTAAAAGGTTATGTCGAGATCGCCCTGCAGTATTTTGCTTCCGGGAAGTATTTTCCTGAGTTCTTCGGCTACGCGATAGGCTAAATAAATGCCCCGCGGCTGTATACCAATCAGTACCGAATCCGAAAAATCATTATGATTTTCGATTAACTGACGACATAAACGCTGTATAGTTATTTGAAATTTCTGACCGTCGAGCAGCGTTAGATTTTGCATCGTTTGGGTGGATTTAGGCAAAGATAAAAAATAAATTAATACGCCCCCTCTAAATGGCACAGCCTTCATGAACTCATCTAAAGAAAAAATGAAAAATGTGAATAATCTCCCCCAGAAGGGGAGACTTAAAAAAAAGCCCTCCCTTCCGGGGAGGGTTGGGTGGGGCTTTCGGATTTAATTTTTATCTTCAACCGTTATTTTTAATCTTTCACAATCAAATGAAACTGCTTTATAAAATTTCGCTGGTGACCGCGCTTACCTGCACTGCTATTGCACCTGCCTTTTCGCAAACCGAAGTTATCGAAAAGCTCCCTACCGATTACCTGAGCAAGGAGTTCCACGCCGGCAGGCGACAGGCCCTTCGCGATAAAATGCCCGCCAATTCTGTAGCGGTAATATTCGCCTTCCCCGAGCAGGTTTTCTCTAACGACGTAAACTACGTGTACCACCAAAACCCCGACCTTTATTACCTTAGCGGCTACAAAGAGCCGAACGCTATGCTGTTGGTATTTAAGGACATGCAGGGCAGCGGAAGCAATGCCTACAACGAGGTACTGTTTGTGCAGAAACGCGATGCCGCCCGTGAGCAATGGACAGGAAAACGATTAGGCGTGGAAGGCGCAAAAAACAAACTTGGTTTTAAGGATGCCTATAACAGTGCAGAATTTGCGGCTTTCGCTATCGACTTTAAAAAATTCGGTGCCATTTTATATGATGGTATCCCCGGAGATGTGGGCGCAGATATATCAAAAGGTAGCCTGAGCGATTTGGTAAGCACTTTCAAAAGCAAGGCCGGCATTAAGGATGCAGATAAAGGCTTACTTGCCGACCTTACCCTGATTGCCCAACGCGGCACGCCAAAAAATATCGACCGAATTTTAGCCTACCTAAAACCCAAATTAGATCAGGATGCTTATAAAAACAATACCCTGATACAGGCATTAGTGGCCAAACCCGATTCTGCAACCCTGGCCGATTTTAAAGCTAAAGTAGCAGCCGATATGGGCGGCACCGTACTTTACGATGATGCCTTAACCGAATTGCGCGGCGTAAAGACCCCGGAAGAACTGGCCCTGATCAAAAAAGCCGTGCAGATTAGCAGTATTGCACATGCCGAAGCCATGCGCGCCGTAACCCCCGCAATGGGCGAGCGTGAACTGGAAGGCATTATGCTGTACGTGCATAAGAAATACGGTGCCGAAGATGAAGGATACCCACCTATTGTGGGCGCAGGCGGTAACGGCTGTATTTTACACTACGAAGAAAACAACGCCACAGCCGTGCAAAACCAGCTGGTGCTGATGGATGTGGGCGCTGAATACCATGGTTACAGCGCCGACGTTACCCGTACCTTCCCGGCAAACGGCAAGTTTACAGTGGAGCAAAAAGCTATTTACCAAATTGTTTATGATGCGCAGGAAGCGGTGTTCGCGATGTGTAAAGCAGGCGTACCTTACGCGCAATTGGAGGTAAAAACCCGCGAGGTTCTTGCTGCCGGATTAATAAAACTGGGGCTGATAAAAACAGCCGCCGAAGTAGGCAAATACTATCCGCACGGCGTATCGCACCACATCGGGCTTGATGTGCATGATAAAGGCTCATATGGCGGTCCTCTTCTAGAAGGTATGGTAATTACCGTTGAGCCGGGCATTTACATCCCCGCAGGCAGCCCATGCGACCGCAAATGGTGGAACATAGGCGTACGCATAGAAGACGATATACAGATAGGCAAAGATAAAGGCATCAACCTATCAGCAGATGCGCCGCGCAGCTGGCAGGAGATAGAGAAGGTAGCACTACAGAAAAGCATCTTCGATGCGGCGAAATTCCCGGCTTTGAAGTAACAGCTGGATAATTTAAGCAAAGTACGCAAAGGAATTGCGCAACTACAAACCGCATAAGGGCACAGAGATTATACTTTGTGCCCTTTGTGTTTTTTAAACTGTCGGCTTTGAGGAAAAAAGTCAAGTATTGATTTTCAAATGCGATTGCCTATATTTACCTAAACCATCTGCCTAAGCCCATGCTAAAAACGGTTAATTTTCTTAATACAATTAAAGCCGCGTTTTGGGCCGTGTTTTGCCTGTGCACTATTTTCGGCAGCACGGCAGTTTTTGCACAGTCTGCTAAATCGACAGATACCACAGGCACGCTTAACCAGGTTGAAAAACTTTACCTCCAGTTAGACAGGCCGCATTACACCACCTTTGATACTATTTGGTTTAAGGCCAATTTATTTAACGCAGCAACCTATACGCCATCGCGCTTAAGCAGTAAAATATATATCGAACTCATTAACGATAGCAGTAAGGTGGTCAATCGCTTTACTATCCCCCTGGTATCGGGATTGGGGTTGGGCCATATCGCCCTTAACGAAGCCATAAGCGATGGACTTTACACCATACGCGCCTACAGCAACTGGATGCAGAATTTTGGCAGTGAGGTGTTTTTCAGCAAGCAATTTTATGTGGGCAAGCCAACTACCCAGGGCGGCTGGCTGGTAAACGAGCAGCATACCATTACACAAACCGCAAAAAGCAACGAGGTTAACCTCGCATTACAATTGAGCACCCTAGCCCGGGCCATTATTCCCTACCGGGATATTGAAATCAAGCTAACCGAGGGCAAGAAAACCTTATTCAAGAATAATTTCCTTACATCTGATGGCGGGAAAACCACGGCTAATTTCATCCTGCCGGCTAAAGCAGATACGCGTAAACTCGAACTTATCATTACCGATAAAACCACCAAAAACAGATACCATTTCCCTTTTTATCCCGGCGGCCCAATGCAAAGCATCGATTTGCAATTTATGCCCGAAGGCGGCCAGTTGGTTGCTGGGCTTGCATCGCGTGTGGCATTTAAAGCTATCGGCGAAGACGGTTTGGCTGTAGATATTAAAGGCACCATAGTTGATAGCCACGGCAGTGAAGTGAGTGCCTTTACCAGCAAGCATAAAGGCATGGGTGTTTTTATGCTGGTGCCGGTAGCAAATGAAACCTATTCAGCAAAATACCAGGTAAATGGAATTGCCCACACAGCCATGTTGCCATTGGTTGCACCTGTGGGCCTAACACTAAGGGTAGATAATTTGTCAATTCCCGATTCTATTTTAATCTCTGTAAGAGCAACGGCTGGCCTTGCGGCACAAAATAAGTTATACAAATTAATGGTGCAGTCGGCAACCGAAACATATGCTGCGGTACCGTTTAATCTTAATAAAGGGTATTGCAATATCCATTCGCCAAGGGACGGGCTAAGCTCGGGAATTATCAGCTTTACCATACTGGATGACGCAGGCATGCCATTATGCCAACGAAGGGTTTTTATCGATAATCACGACCGCCTTAACCTGGATGTTACCAGCAGCCAGCCGATACATCAGCCAAAAGACAGTGTCTCCATCACACTGAATTCCTGCGATACCCAGGGCGCTCCAATTATCGGCAGCTTCGCGGTTTCGGTAACGGATGATGCCTATATTAATAGTAAGGCTGGTACAGACAATATTATAAGCCATTTGCTGCTTACCTCGGAACTGAAAGGTTACGTGGAGGACGCGGCCTGGTACTTTACAGCTACCGATGACGGCAAAGCAGCGGCGATGGATAATTTAATGCTTGCCCAAGGTTGGGCGGCTTACGACTGGGTAAGTATGCTACCATCTACCAAACCGATTAAGTATTCAGCCGAGCCCGATAACAACCTTACAGGTAACCTACGCGCTTTGTTTAATAAACCCGCGAAAGATGCTAAACTCAATTTATTTTCGGTAAGCAAAAAACACGGCCTTGTTTTATACGACACTGTTAGCAACGCGCAAGGCGAATTCACCTTTCGCAACCTGCCTGTGTTTGATACCATAACATACACCCTAAGGGTTAACAACAAAAAAGATAAAGCATCTACTGCTGATATCCATTTAAACACGTTTACGTCCGCAAAAATTGAGGATAGCCCTATCCGCCCGATGCCCTGGTTTGTGCACCTTACCGATAGCCTGATGCTGGGCTACTTTAACCGCCCGCAACCCGAGCGTGTGCCCGGCATAGATATGAAAGAGGTAAAAGGAAAGCTATTGAAAGAAGTCCAGATAAAAGAACGAAAACCCAATGTAAGTGCGGGAGGGATGACGGGATCCCTGGTAAAAGAGATTACCGAAGTTGAACTGGTGGAGGCCGGCAAGATGAGTTTGTATGACCTATTATCGCGCAAATTAAAAGGTTTTGGCCTAGGTTTCCTTTACAAAGTAAGCTTATTCGGAAAACCTACCATGCACGACCAACCGGCTCTTGTGAAGGGCATGGATATGATATATGATATAATAGTAGATGGAATAGGCAGCAATGTGATGACCGTCGGCTCACCTTCCACGACAGACATCCCCATAGGCGACCCGCAAAGCATGATAGACCTGATGCGCTACCTAGGTGCAGATGACGTGAAGGATATTAAAATAGCCGACGGGATGAGGACATTCATTACCGTTACCACACGCAGCGGTAATAGCTATTTTACCCGCATATCACCCAATGTAGTGACTTACAGGCCAATTCCTTATTGCTTGCCGAGGCAATTTTACCGGCCCCGCTATACCGTAAACAGCACCACGCCGGTTGAACCACGACCAACCATCCATTGGGAGCCAAACTTAATCACCGATAAAGACGGCAAAGCTACGCTTTCCTTCTACGCAGCAGATAAGCCGGGGACATACACGGTTACCATTGAAGGGACGGATATGAATGGCAATTTTGGATATCAAACGAGTAAGGTAGTAATATCTAAACCTGCTAGGGCTGATAAAACTAATTTCGGCAAGTAGGAATATCCCGGCAAGAAAACTTAGAAATCGCGATAATCTTCCAAAAAGCCCGTCGCTAGCCAATCGTCCAAATTTTTATGATATGTGATAGACGGCAAGCGAGCATCACTTTCTATTCCCTTGCTCCACGTTAAATGCACTTCATAAATTTCCTGGCTCTGTTTATCAATGAACAAACAATCATCCCGGTCCACCCGCCGCATGATGGCCTTTAGGTTTTCGGTCTTCCCAAAAAGCAAGTGACCCTGTCCCACCTCCCGTTTTAGTTCGTTGACCAGTTCAGGCTCATCCGGGCTTGTGCTATACCAAGGGCCAAATTGTAAATACTTAGCGGGCACTTCGTTAATCAGCCAAACATTATCACTTGTTTGATAAAAGGTACATCCATCCTGGTGTAGCCCCTCTGCATCAACCTCCAGCACAAGGGCTTTGCCATGCCTTTGGCCCACGACTAAGGCGGCATCATATTGAGAAGATAGATGTACAAACTGACGGTTCATCGCCTTTAAGCCGCCATCTATTATAGCTTTCAAACTTTTTAATGCGGTACCGTGATAAAGAACACTGGGTGGTGTAGCAGTTTTTTCGATGGTAACTGGAATTGAATGTCCGTGGGTAGCTCTTATTTTTTTTTTAGATCCGTCAAACTCCCATCGTATTTTATCGAATGAAGTGCTTAAAATAAAAAGCTCATCGGTTGATACTACATGTCCTCTACGCGTTAAGGCATCCAGTAATTCACCTATTTCCACCCATCCTAACTCATCTATAGCTAAATTTCCGTCAGTTGGCTTATGTCGCAGCCAATAACTTGTCAACCTGCTTATTTCACTTTCCTTTTTCATTCTTAATTCGAAGATAGAATTTCTATTAACAAAAAAAGCCCTCCCGATTGCTCGGGAGGGCTCAATGTATTTAAACGTTCAGAAGGATTAAACTTCTTCGGTTTCTTCTGTTTCGGCAGCAGCTTCAGGTTCAGCTTTTTTAGCCGGTGCAGCAGCAGGGGCTTTTTTAGCCGCTTTGCTTTCTGCGCCTTCCATTTGCTCTTTTAACTGAGCCAATACGCTAAGATCACCTAAAGTTGATTTCTCTACAGATTCTTTCACTTTCTTCACCGCGTTGTTAGCAGATTTTGCTTCTTTCTTACGGTTTTCAAATTCCTGCACACGAGCGTCAGCACGAGCTTCTTCCCATATACGTGAGTGTGAAATAACGATACGTTTGTTCTCTTTGTTGAATTCGATGATCTTGAATTCAGCAGCTTCTTCCGCTTTTACAGGTTTGCCGTCTTCTTTTACCAAATGCTTGGTTGGGGCAAAGCCTTCAACACCGTAAGGTAAAGCTACGATAGCGCCTTTATCGGTTACTTTGATCACGGTACCTTCGTGTATCGAATCGATAGTGAAGATAGTTTCAAAAGTATCCCAAGGGTTTTCTTCCAGCTGTTTGTGGCCTAAGCTCAGTTTGCGGTTATCAATGTCAAGCTCTAATACAACCACGTTCAATTTTTCGCCAACCTTAGTAAATTCGTTAGGGTGGTTTACTTTTTTAGACCATGAAAGATCAGAGATGTGGATTAAACCGTCGATGCCGTCTTCCAGTTCAACAAACACACCAAAGTTGGTCATGTTTTTAACTGTAGCAACGTGAGTAGTACCAATTGCATACCTGGTACCGGCATTTTGCCAAGGATCAGGAGTTAATTGTTTGATACCTAAGCTCATTTTGCGGTCGTCGCGATCAAGGGTCAATACCTGAGCCTCAACTTCGTCGCCCACTTTCAGGAATTCCTGAGGGTTGCGCAGGTTTTGCGACCACGACATTTCTGAAACGTGGATCAAACCTTCAACACCCGGGATAATTTCCAGGAACGCGCCGTAATCAGCAACGGTAACAATCCTGCCTTTTACTTTAGAACCGATTACTAAATCGGTATCAAGCGATTGCCAAGGATGCGGTGTAAGTTGTTTCAAGCCTAAAGCGATACGTTTTTTCTCGTCATCGAAATCAAGCACAACAACGTTGATTTTTTGATCCAATGCCAATACTTCGCGTGGATGCTCTATGCGGCCCCATGATATATCGGTAATGTGCAGCAAGCCGTCTACGCCACCAAGGTCGATGAATACACCGAAATCGGTAATGTTTTTAACGGTACCTTCCAATACCTGGCCTTTTTCAAGCTTAGCAACAATTTCTGTTTTCTGGTTTTCCAAATCGTCTTCGATAAGCACTTTGTGCGATACCACAACGTTTTTAAACTCGTGGTTTATCTTAACAACTTTGAATTCCATTGTTTTGCCCACGTAAACATCATAATCCCTGATAGGTTTGATGTCGATTTGTGAACCTGGTAAAAAGGCTTCAACGCCCATTATGTCAACAATTAAACCACCTTTGGTACGGCTTTTTACAAAACCGGTGATGATTTCATCGTTATCCAGAGCCGAATTAATACGCTCCCATGATTTTTGTGTTTTAGCACGTTTGCGCGATAATACTAACTGACCGTTAGCATCTTCCTGCGACTCAACAAATACTTCAACCGTATCGCCGATCTTCAGATCAGGCGTATCACGGAATTCAGAAACAGATACCAAACCATCAGATTTGAAGCCGATGTTCAATACAACGTCTTTGCTGTTGATGTTTACAACAGTACCTGTGATAATTTCGCCTTTGGTGATAGAACTGAAAGTACCATCATACAATTTCTCTAATTTCTCACGGTCGCTATCGCTGTAGTTACCAAATTTTTTGTCATCTGCATCCCAGTCAAAATCCTCCAGAGGTGCAACTGCGATCTTTGATTTGATCTCTTCGATTGATATCGAATCAGCTTCTGATTCAATAGTTTCTTTTTCTGCCGAGGCCGATACTGTACCCAGTTCAGCTTCTTTAGCTTTTAATTCTTTTTCTGCTTCTTGTTTTTTTGCCATTAATAAATTTTACTCCTTTTTCCCAACACTCGTTTGGGACTGCAAAGGTACGGATATAAATTTTATAGATAAAAATATTTTTAGTGTTAAATATTGATTTTTAGGCGGTTTTTGTGGGGAATTAAGATGGAGGGGACGTGATACAGACAGTATTATAACGATGGCACCAATTTTCGGTAGATTTTGAGGGGGTTAGGAATCTGCAAGCGGAATTTCGAAACGAATCAGTTTGACAATCAAAGCCTTCTTGTTTGAGCGAGTTATTATTACAACCAAGATTTATGAGCATTAGGGCGTTACCTTCGGCCCGCGCTATTCGTTGCAACTCCTCATTCCGTACCGCTGATAGAAGCGGGGCTTCATTCCGGGGTTTCCACTACTATCGCTAACGCAGGAAATTTGTCTGAACCGTTGATTTTAATGATTAAATGATTGCGCTGAATAATCCATCTCGCGATCAAACTTCAACTACCTAACTTCTCTCCTATCTCCTCATAAATCTCCATAAAGCTGTCCAACAGCAAAAGGCGGTAAGACAATACAACCTCCGTCATTGCAGTTTCGTGCACTGGCGTAAATGGGTCGCGCCATACGCGCATGCAGATGCGTTTGAGGGCATAGGTAACTTGCTCAAGGTTGGCGTAGGAATGCAGATAGCGGCTTTTTTTAAACCCTTCGTAAAATTTCCCGAATACCTCCGTGTTCTTCATCCCTGCAAAAGCCAGGAACTCGTTGATGATGCCTAGGTCGCAACTATCTAAATGGTCGTAAAAATCGTCGACGCTGATTCTGTTTGTGGTGATGAGCAGGCTATCTAAGATGAGCTCCACCCCGATGTGCCCCAGGAAGAAGGGCTTTACCGGCGAACCTTCAATAGCCGGCCTGAGCAAGTTCTTCAAAGCATGCGAATGGTGCAGGAAAAATTCCGAGGAATGGAAGTATTTATCAACCAGCAAATGTTTGTTCCAGCCCGTGATAATGGAGTTTACTTTGGGGTTTGTGTGCGTTAGCTTTTCGGGATGCAGTACGATGGTTTTATCGGCATTCTTCAACAGATCGGGCAATACGGTACCAAGGGTAAAGTAGCAGTCCGTAGCATCGCGGTCGAAGTAATAATGCGACAAAAAATTCATAAGCAGGGGCTAAAATGTTGCGTCATCAGCAAGAAACGAAAAAAACGGCATATAAAAAAGCCTTAACGCAGATGTAATGGCAATATCACCCTGCGTTTACATCAAGAGTACGCGGAAGTTTTCTTAGATCCCCTCTTGAGAGCATAGCCGTCAACTTAAGGGTAAAAAAATGATTTTAGCGCAAGAATCGAGACACAAAAGTTGGGAAATTTACTACAATCTATTAGTAATGAGGTTTTTAATGAGGGCCTATTAAGGAAGT
>NZ_SOZE01000015.1 GCF_004519315.1 Mucilaginibacter psychrotolerans | reverse complement strand
CGCAAAAATCAAGGCTTTCAGGGCTACTTCAAGAGGCGTTAGAGATACTACCTTTTTCCTCTTCAGACTTGCTAAAATCTATGCTTAATCTTTTCTTCCCCCCAACTTTTCTCCTTGATCCAACAAATCCATCACCGGTCTTTTAGTTTTTGTGGAAGGAGTACATAATGGGTCAGTTATCGCCCGTTTTATGCAAGTGCTTGAGGGGCCTGAAGATGAAGTGAAAACTACTTATGAAAAGATTACGAAAGACAAGCGACATCACAATGTGTGCACCTTAGCAGCGGGATCAATAGCTAAAAGATCTTTTGAAGGTTGGGGTATGAAGTTCGAAAAAATCAATTTAAATGCACACCCGGCCTTGTTCGACTTTTTCACGCTCGATCAGCATTTGTTGCAGGGTACTGTTTTCAGCAATTGTGATGCTGCGCTCAACTTTTTAAAGAGCTTCTAGCGCATACCAATGAATTACAATTTATTTAATTATTTTAAGCCTTAAGCCTTTGCCAACAGCCTCGGTGCCGTTAGCTACGTGCATTTTATGATACACATTTTTAAGATGCGTTTTAACGGTTTCAATAGAAATGCCTGTTTGTGCGGCTATTACTTTATAAGGCAGGCCTTGGGATAACATGGTAAGCAATTCAACTTCCCTTTCGCTCAAACCATGACTCGGCAACGACTTTTCTTCCTTAAACATTTGCATTACTTTGCGGGCTATCTCGGGGTTCATAGGGGCACCACCGCCATATACGTCTTTTATGGCTGCCGTTATCTGCGATGCGCTGTTCTTTTTTAACAAATAACCATTCGCTCCGGCCACCAGGCATCTAAAAAGTTTATCGTCATCCTCATAAACGGTAAACATAATGACCTGTACGGCGGGCAACATTTGCTTAGCAATCTTTACCCCTTCAATACCGCCTATACCGGGCATATCTATGTCCATCAAAATCACATCGGGCTTTATGTCACCCTCCAGGTGGTTTTTTATGTGATCGCAATTGTTAAATGCCCCGGTTAGCCATAAATCATCGTCATGGTCAATCAGCAGTTTTAGCGTTTGCCTTAAGCTGTTGTTATCTTCAAATACCAATACCTTTATCATACTACAGCTTTATTTCAACAACTATTTCGGTTCCTTTATTATTGCCTGTATTTATTTGTATCCGCGCACCTATTTCTTCGGCACGCTTACCCATACCACTTATACCATTGCGCTTATGCATTCGTTCGGGTGGTATTCCCAGGCCATTATCAGTAATAGTTATTACCAAAAGTTTTTTTTGTAATTTAAATAACAATGTTGCCGCTGTGGCATTGCTATGTTTAGCTATGTTGTTTAAAGCTTCTTTTACTAATAAATACAGATTGCGGTTAATCTGGTAAGATAATGTTTTTTCCTGCTGGCCCATTTCATCGTAATGTTCAAAAGCAATATCCCTTGCCTCCATCATTACATAACCGTAGTTAACCAGTTTTACAAAAATTTGCTGAAGTGAGTTTTCTTCTTTTTTTAAACTCCAGATAATCTCATCCAGCTTCACCTGTAGTTGCTGCACATCGGTATTGATGCGTTGCAAATACAGGGCAGATTTCTCTGGCAGCCTGGTTTCATCTTTCAGCATACCCGATAAAATATTGATACTACTTAGCGTTGCACCAACATCGTCATGCAGATCTTGCGATATGGCCGACCGGAACTTGCCTATCTTTTTTAACTGTCTTAGTCTGAACGCGAAAAACAGCCATACCAACGATACTACCGCAGCTGTAATGACAATAACAAACCATATCGTTTCGTAAAAAGCAGGTAACGCAAGTACATATAGCAGTAACTGTTTGGTTTGTTGGTTACTTAAATTATCAACAGCTTTTACCGTTATTGCATATTTTCCGGGCTTAAAATTAGAAAAGGTTAAAATCGGGTTATTGCCAAGCGTTGACCATTCGCCATTGTTAATACTGTATAGGTAGGTTATTTTACGTGTATCAGCAAAATCCAGCGTGGAGAAGGCCATTTGCAGGTTACGTTCGGATGGGCTTACGGTTATTTTGTTTGCAATTACCTCGCGGTTCTTTCCGTTAACGTGCAGCGACGAGACGACCAGTTTATTTTGAAGCGTACTTTTAAATACTTTGCCGGTATACAACAGGCTAATGGCTTTGTTAAAGCCGATGGCAATTACGTTATCATTTATTAAATCGAACCCGTAAATGGCATTGTTTGATGGCAAGCCATTTTGAGTAGTAACCAACGTTAGCTCATCTGTTTTAGGGTTCCATACCTGCACGCCCTCTTCTGTGCCGAACCATATACGCCCGTCCGGCATTTCGGCAATCCCCTCCACATGTTCATTGGCCAGGTTATGGTCATTTATAGATATGATACGCGTAACCTGGCCTTGGGGGTTTACCGTATTAAAGCCGCCATAACCCGAAAACAACAAGTTAAACTTTTTAGAAGGCGCGATGTGATTATAATAATCACCTATAAACATATTTTCGTTTTTTGTTCTGCCAGATATAGGCACAAAGGTGCTTTGTAGTTTATCATAAACCGCCAAACCAAAACCGCTCCGCATCCAGCCAGCCAAATAAACTTCGCCCCGGCCAGTTGCATAAATATCATTCCACAAGTTTTCCTTTGCAAATACCGGACTATTCTTTACAGGCCAATTTTTAGCTAAGGAATAATTGACCTTGTTAAGTACCAATACAGGGCCGTTATCCAATAGCAGCCATAGGTAGCCGCCAGCCTCCAACACCTTTTTTATACCAGGTATTTTTACTACCTTAATTACCTTGCCGCCATCATAAACATAAAGCCCCACAGATGTGGCAATCAACAGCTTAGTGCCGTAAACCACTATATGGTTAACCCGTGCCGCCACGGGTAACTTTTCCCAATACCCATCCAGATAGGTAAAATAACATTCGCCAATGCTGGTATTTACAAAGTAGCCCTTACCGTTACGTTGCTTAACAACCTGCGTAATCGCGCTTTCGCCGGCGTTGCCAATAAGCGGGGTTACCGGTATGTTTACAATGGCATCAGCGGGAGGAGTTAGTTTGATTAAGCCCTGGCTGCTGTTAACCCATATAAAACCGTTTTGGCGCACACAGTATATGCTGTTGATAATGCCGCCATAAGGGCGCATATTAAAGATTTCGGTTAAGTGGGCCGACGGGTTGCTTAGCGTATATACCTTATCGCTTGATGCCAGTACAACATATTTTTTACCATTTATATAGCTTGTGGTAATGGAAACAATGGCATCGGTAATATTGGTGTTTGCGGTTGAAAGGATGGTTTGCGTTGAAGGTTGTACAAGAATTAAGCTATTGCCGGCAGCCAGTAAAAGCGAATCGTGCCCTATACGTGCCGAGGTGGAAAAATTTAGGTTATTAAGCAGTTGTATTCTACTTTGGGTTAATTGCCCTGTTTTTTCATTCCACAACTTCATCCCAAAAATACTGGCTATCCATACCTCTCCATTTTTAAACTGGGTAAAGGTGGCCAGCCTGTCTGTGGTACTGTCGTAATCAATAAGCGCATAGCTTTTAAATGCTTTTTTACGGGCGCTGTAATATTTTACATGGGCAAAATCGCAGCACCAGATACGGCCGGCATTATCAACAAAAATATTATTATAATGATCATTAGATGGATCGCTATCTCTAAATTGAGTAGTGGCTATTTGCTTAGCAACGGCTTTATAGGGATTAAACCGGGCCAAACCACCTGTATTGGTATAGTAAACTAAACCGTTATTACCGGCATTATACATGCTTAATATATTGCCGCGCACTGCAGGGTAAGGTTTAAAGTTATAGCCATCGTATCGGCAAATGCCGCGCCTGGTGGCCACCCATAAAAAGCCAACGCTATCGGCAGTACAGCTTTCTACATGGTTTGATGGCAGGCCCAGGTCTGCATTGTACACATCAGCGGTAAATTTATTTTGGGCCTGCAAAACACCACTAAAAAACAGGCAGTTGCATAATATTAAAAGCAGAAGTTGTGTTGTAAACCTCATAGTTAATGTTTAGCAATATACAAAACCTTCTATGGATCTATAACTACTGTAACTTCCAGTTCTTTTGCCTTGCTGCCCGGCAAAAACATGCCCGCGCATGCGCCGTTACCGCTCCCGGTAATACAGCCATCTGCTGCACAAGGCACGCCGTTAAGGTCCATAAAACGGTTTATACAAGCATCCGGATGCACTACTGCGGGGGCTTTGAGCTGCCCCCGGCTAATGAAAATTTTCCCTTTGTACAGGTATGCTTTTTTTATCACGAACTGCTGTCCGGCCTTTGATACATCGCTATACATGGTATTATAGGGCTTCGTTCTTAATGCCGCCGGGATATCGTTTTTTTGTAACCTAAAATATAGCGTGGTATCTATAATCTGCGGGGTATTCTGCAGGGCATCTTCTTTTAAAGGCACAGATAGCATCCAGGTTTTTTGAAGCCATAGCAGGTTTCTTTGCGTTACATCCATATTTTGCAGGTAAGCCAGGTTAAGCGAGTTTTCGGTTACAAAATCAAACAAAACAGGCATGGCATAAATATCCGGTTGCAAGCCTTTAGCCGTAAGCTGTATTTTATACCTTTCGGGATGCACGGTCATTTCAATCAGCATATCATCATCACATAACCAGGCGTAAGTACCAGCCGGCACTGTTACCGGAATTTTAAGCCCGCCTACCTTATCGCTTGCTGTTGCCGAGTATGAAAATGACGTTTGAATATACCGTTTAATCCCGCCGATAAAGCGAGGTTTTGAAACCAGCAATTGCTTATCATAAATCACATTGGCCCTAATGAATTTATTACCAGACAGCGTAGGCGGTAACTTAAAGGTAACGATCATGGTACCTGCCCAATTTTGATTTGTTTGCGCAAATAGATTAAGGTTACCCAGCAAAAGCAGCATTAACAATAGTTTTTTCATAGCGGGCGGTATTTATATGGTATTATCGGCTTTTTCCCATAGCATTTGCCAGGCAATAAAAACAACCAACAACCCAAAAGCGGTAACAAATAAACCGCCTGGCCACTCGCGCCAGCTAAGTATTACAGCGTCCGATGGGTCATCGGCTTTGTAGCTTAATGCTATCTCCTCGTTAATGCCATAGCTTTTACTCAGCCACTTAAATGACAAGGTTTTACTAATACCATTTACTATTGTACCATTAGGAATGGTAAACGAAAAGGCCGGGTGCGCTTTGCCCGTACCTTTTATTCTTTTGTAGCTAGTGATATGCGCGGTAGCTTTTATACCCGTAATGGCCGTGTAGCTGTAATTATAAATGTTCCACATATTAAAAACAGCTATCGCGATACCAAATAGCAGGCAAATTGCTGCAATTAGCTTTTTATTTTTGATGATCATTTTATTTCCATTTAAGTGGCCGATTTAATAAGGCAGAACAATGGTGAAAAATTACCTAAGGCCGGCCAATCAAACTAAATTGACGGGTATCTTATATTACTACCGGTATTGATGCCGGTATCCGCACATTACACCGGTTTAGCATCAGTAATATAATAAGTAACTGCGCTTTTTCATGTTGGTAAATATTGGAGATTAAATACAGGTTAAACCATGCAGTTACAGGGATAGATTAAGATTGTTAAAGTTACCGCTTATTTTACCGGAAGGTACCGTAGCGGCCTTGGACTTGTTTTTTGCTACCGCGTACAAAACCCCGGTAAACGTTCCGGAAACATTTTTGCCCGATACTTTTAAGTTGGCTGTACCGGTAACTTGATACACTGTTCCGTTAATCATGGCGATAGTGCTGGCATCTTTGTTCTGCAAAAGCAGCTGTGTGCCGGTTTGTATTTTGGCTAAAAACAAATGCACCTGCGCACCGTCGCCATGATCAGTAAGAAAGCTGGAACCCAGGTCGTAAATACCTTTCGGACCTTTAATCACCGTGGCGTTATCAGTTATCGAAGCACCCATAGCTTCAAAATGAATAGTACCCTTGCTGTTTTGGTTACGCATTTGTTTAATAATGGCATCCGTTTCGGCATTGCCGCTTTGGGCAAAAGTTGTTTTACCAATAATACATAGCATGGCAAGCAGCCAAATAGATGTTAATTTTTTCATGTTTTTGCTTATAAATTACCTGTTATTATTTTTCAGCCTTTGTATTGTTGCCTGTAGTCACCATTGTTCCTTTTTGGGCACTGTAATAAATTATACCCTTATCAAAATGACTGGCTCTGCTATATTCGGTATAATTATGGTCGTCAGTTTCGTCGCTTGTGGGGAATCCCAGCGGCCCTGTTTCATAACCGGTATCGCCCCACTTTTTCATAATGTCGCCACCTATAGCATAGGCTGCGGCGGTATGCGGGTTATAATAAACCCAGCCCTTTTCGAAACGTAAAAAATATCCGCCTGCACCGGCTGTAGGCCGCGGCATTGCACTTTCGGTATGCACAGCGCCAAGGTTGGCTTCTTTACCCTTATCAAAAATTAATTTTTTAATCAGGTCTGCATTCCCGACTATATTTGTAGCAGTTGGTCGCATGGGTAACGTAGCTAATTGTGCCGTTAAAGTGCTAACCTGTATTGGTCCGGCTTCAAATTCGGCTTTGGATAAAATTTTGGCTTGGCCGGGTTTCCATAAAATATAGCCGTTCGTAAACTGATTGTATTTTTTATATCCAGCCTGCGCCCATTTGCTTTCGGTAGTAGGTTTTATCAACGTGTTTATGATATCGGTTTCATCAGACACCGGCAGGCCCAGTACTTGATTCTTGTACTCGCCAGCCGCATTATAGGCCTTGTATATGTCGCCATGTACCTCAAATGCGTTGCTGACGAATGTTGCGTAGATAGCGCAATTTTCAAAACGAGCTACGTTGCAAACGCCGTTTGTTAATTCGGCAGCGGTTTTAAAATCTACCAGGGCACCGGTATTAAATCCGTTTAAAAGTAGTTGGTTCCATTTTTGCCGTATAGCTTTGTCACTTAGCTGTGCAAAAACAGGTTCGGTACTGATGAAGAAACCATAGTTGCCGTCAAAACCATTTTTATCAAAGTAGTAATTGTCTTTATTAGGGCTTTTAGCAGACTGCAAAGTGGTTAGAACAGCATCCGGATTCCAAAAATTAAAATCAACCTTCTTTTGATAAGCTACTCTGTCTAAATCGTTATCAATGGTAACATATTTTGCTTCTAACGCATTAGTTTTATCAAGGTACTCTTTAGAAAATAACATGGTAAATGCAGTACCAATATCGTCAGCGCCTGCTTCGGGTTGTTCTGCAAACATGCTTTGCGTAGTTTTTACCTGGCCGCGTTCAAAGCCAAGGTTGTTCCATTTAGCATCAAAAGTGCCATCCTGCACGGCAACGCTGATTTTATTTTTGTATGTGGCTACTCTTTTTGCAATATCATCACTATCCCACTCATAAGGTATAACTTCAATGGCTATATCCTGGGCAGGCCCCTCATATAAAACAGGTTCATAGTTTTTAAAATAGGTTCCGCCAGCATCAACACCTCCCTTGTAACTCCATTCGGGGATTTGCCTGGTAGCTATACGAACACCTTTTTTAAATACGTTGATCACAAAATATAGCTCATCACTGCCGCTACCGTTGGTAGTTTCGGCATAGCAATGTATTCCAGCCAATTTTATTTTTACCTGTGCATGGCTACCTAATGCCATAAGAATGCCTATTATAATAAGAAAGCCGCTTTTCATATTCAATTTTGTTTGATATGGTACCTGATAGAATTTTATACCTTACTCAAATGCAAGCCTAAAGGTGAGTTTATAGGTAGATCTGTCACCCGAATCTTCCTGGGCGGTGTATTCTTTGGTTAGCGGCTGCCCAATTTTAGCGGTCAGCACATCGCTCATCGGTATATCTACAAAATAATGGGTGCCGCCATGCCCTGGTCGTGTATTATAGCTTTGCTGTTGTTGCCCCTGTAACGGGCAATAATGATCTTTTGAGCTGTTGATCCAAAACCAAAGGCGTACCCTGCCGGTTGCCCTATCGGGTGCGGCTATATTTTCAAACACGTTTTGATAAAGCGGCGATGTAGCGGTTTCATTTGATGCTACCGCGGCTTTTTTGCCAAAATCAAAAATGGTTTGGTTGACTACGCTTTGCCCGGCATTGTTTAATATTTCGGCATCAACCCAACCCCACATATCGCGGTTGGAATTTTTGTTTTTTGTAAGGGCAATATTCAGCTTCATAGGCCTGTCGGCATTAATCCGGCAATTTTGTTCGGGAATATTTTCTACCTGGCATGATGTTGCTGCTATTTTACCATCTAAAAAGCGCAGCGAGTAACTGATAGGCTCGCCCAATTCCTGCGGGTTGATCTTGTTTCCGGAAACTATGGCCTTTAGCAAGGCATCCGTTTTGCGCAGCATATCGGCATAACCGTAAGCGCTGGTAGATATTGGCTGCCTGGAACCGTAAAGGAAGATCTTGAACCGGGTGTTCTCCATTTTTTGGGTAACCTTACTATCTACCTTTAAATCTGCACCCCAGCCATCTCCTTTAAAATTGTTCTCTATTTCCGATTCATCCAAATCGGCCTCAAAATATACCATCAGCTTTACCCCGTAGGTAATATGATCTATATACACCAGGTTACCGTTTATATTATTGGCATCGCCTGCGTTAAACAAGCTATCTGTTTTAGGGCCGGCCGAAATTGTATATACCGGGTTAACGTAATTAAGTAAAAACTTACGCCTTTTTGTACTGGTAGTGTAGTTAAACTTATCTTTTAAACTAACGCCATAACCTGTATAGGACGCTCCAACGGCAATATTTAAGGCCGACTCGCTATTCACCATGCTCGATTCGAGGTATTGCCCAAAACCCAAAGGCGACGATGAAAAAGGCTGCTTACGAAACTCCTCTACCTTGCTCTTGAGGTTAAATTTATCGGGGACAGGTATCTCAATGGTATTGTCTTTGTTAGTCATGGTAAATACCACCGGGCTCCTGTTGGTATTAATGGCATTAAAGTTACCCTTAGCCATTTCGTTAAGATCATAAACACCGCCCAGCCACAAATTTGTCATGGCTTCGGGGTTCAAAATCTCCTGGTTCATGTCCTCTACGGAATAACTGCGGTATTCTGTTTTACATAGCACAGAATCGTTTACCGGTTTCTCGGCGGTTTCCCTGGTTTTACGAGGGGCAGAGAATTTAGGTGATGAACTGATATCCTTATCTGTTCTCTTAACGATACGCATTTGAATACCGCCAATTTGCCTTAAAGATATGGCCGGGTTAAATGCAGCTACACTTACCTTTGCCGGTGCCCTAAAAGCAATTCTGCTTTTTTTAACAACTTCGGTGCGGCCATCGTTCCAGTAAATGTTGCCGTTATCAAATTTGCTCATCCGTTTAAAACCACTTTGATCTGCATCCATTTCGTCGCTGGCCGGAAAACCAAGTGGGCCGGTTTCGTACCCGGTTTCCCCCCATTTTTTCATGATGTCGCCATATATTGCAAATGCTTGTTTTAAGCTAGGATTGTAATACACCCACCCTTTTTCATAACGCAAAAAATAACCGCCAGGCCCCGCGGTAGGGCGCATTGCCGGGCTTTCGCTGTGTACGTTACCTAAACCCGCCTGGGCGGCTTTTTGCTTTATTAAGCCGGCAATATCATTGCTTTGGTTAGCACCGCCAACTGGCACCCGTGTGCCGCCCGGTCGGTTTATTTGCGCCTGGGTGGTTTCAAATACTATTAAAAGCAGGGCCAATAATAGGGTGATCTTTGTTACTTTCATTTGTGTGGTTTTTAGTTTTTTAAATTAGTTGCAATTATTATAGTCGTTAATAATTTGCAGCAATACTGCCTTGCGGCGTAACTCCCCGTTGTTTACAATAAATGGGTAAAAGTAATCGTGCTCTTTGGCCTTTATCCGGGCAGCAAGCACCGGGCAGTCCTGAACGTAAAGGCTCATTTTATCATTAAAACCAGGTGTGAATTTGCTGCTCTCCAGGTTGTACACTTCATTGGTGCCGCCGGGCAGCCGCAGATAGTATTCAATTGCTGTTTCATCTTTACCTGTGGTTTGGTTCCGGCTAACCACCTCGTTTTGATACAAGTCCATCCTGCCGCCTGGTTGGGTAAGCTGCTTTACAAAACGCAGGGCATTACCTCCCCAAAAATTACTACCTACCAGCATTTTAACACTATAGGTACTACCATTAATGTAAATGGATTTAAGGTCGCCAATAAAATAATCCTGGTAGATGTTGGTGGCATCAATACTAAATTGAATGCGGCTAACCGAACTGTAATTGTCAAACGACCGCACATTTATTTTGCCGTTTAGCTGCCTTCCATTAGCTAAAGTAATGGAGGCTGGCTGGCCACTCATGTTATTAACCGAGCTGTAGTAGGGAGCAGTACAAGCATTCAAAAAAAATACGGCTATAAACAACCATAAAATAATGCAGCGACCGGCTGTACCATTTTCATGTTGCGGGTTAAGGATATTGGGCCAAATGGATAATTTCAGTATCGGCATTTTTTATAAGCTGACACTAAGCTATGCCGATATTTTGCCTGTTAAAATCCCTCAATCGGGTGATGGCTTGCCGTAATAAAACTGAAGCAATTTGACTTTTAATAGATAATTTATGAAAAGCATGGTAATAAGTGTACTCCTGCTTTTACCACTATTATACCTATACCGGCAAATACCTTATTAGGCTGGCGTGTACGCTGTCTTTTTTTAAAAACCAAGCTATACCCAAAAAATCGGCTATAAAATTGGCGACTTGGATATCGAATTTAAAACAAGAAAACTGAATACTTAACGGGTTACTTAAACAAGCCCATAAAATCATCCATTTTTAACTAAGGGGTGTAATAAGCTAATAGGAATAGCGAAATCAAACATTTGAAAATTGCAAATCATTTAGCAAAAATTTATAAAAAACGTCTTTTTAAGCTCCTTTTGCTAAACTATTATTAATACTACCTTAATTTAGTGCGGAAAAGCAATATTGCGTATTATTAAAAAAAACCTAACCCAATGGGAATAAAAAATCCAGTAAAAAAAAGAATTTTAGGACTACTTCTGATGATGTTTGGCCTGGGGCTTACCAGTAGCTTTGGTGCCACCATTACCGATACAGATGATAACGGTAATGCAAAAGCACTCATCGAGCGGATACTACCCGGCCGCTCAAATGCTTTTGTGTTGCAAACCATACCAACGATTAACCAACGAGATAGCTTCTATATTGATAACCTAAACGGCAAAATATTAATTAAGGGTACAGGCCCACTCGCTTTAGCCAAAGGCTTCAATTATTATTTAAAGCATTATTGCCATGCCTCTGTTACCTGGCACGCAAATGATGCGGTAAAGGTGCCGGCTATCTTACCAGCAGTGTCTGAACCAATGGGCCAGGCGTGCCGGTTTGAGAAACGTTTCTTTTTAAACTATTGCACCTTTGGTTATACGATGCTATGGTGGCGTTGGAACGACTGGGAACGCCTGATAGATTGGATGGCGCTGAACGGCATTAATATGCCACTGGCTATAACAGGGCAGGAATACATATGGCAGCGGGTTTGGAAACAGTTTGGAATTACCGAGGCCAAAAGCCGTTCGTTTTTTACCGGGCCATCACACTTGCCATGGCAACGTATGGGGAACCTGGACCGGTGGCTGGGACCATTACCCCAAAGCTTTATCGACGATCAGTTTGCTTTGCAAAAACAAATTTTAAAACGCGAGCGGAGTTTGGGTATGCAACCTATTTTGCCGGCTTTCGCAGGCCATGTACCAAAAGATCTTCAGGAAAAGTACCCACAAATAAAGTTATCTAATTTAGGCTCGTATGAAACCGGCCACCAAAATGATGCCTTTTTTCTTAATCCGATGGATCCGCTGTTTGTAAAAATACAGAAAGCATACCTCAAAGAACAGCAGAAACTTTTAGGCACCAACCATTATTACGGTGCCGATCCTTTTAACGAAATGAATCCGCCAAGTTGGGATGCAAGTTATTTGGCCAGCGTGGCCAAAACCATATATGGCGGAATGCAGGCAGTTGACCCTGAAGCGGTTTGGGTGCAAATGGGCTGGACTTTTTACTACGACCGCAAGCACTGGACCAACCCACGACTGGAGGCTATGATAAAAGCAGTGCCATCCAATAAAATGCTGCTGCTTGATTATTTTACCGAGGACACAGAAATTTGGCGCCTTACCGACGGCTTTTTTAATGCCCCTTATGTGTGGTGTTACCTGGGTAATTTTGGAGGCAACACGCAACTTGCAGCACCTCTTTTAAAAGTGGCTAAAATACTCCCTACCGCCGAAAACGACCCTAATAAACGCCAAATGGTAGGCATAGGCAGTACTTTGGAAGGTTTTGGTGTAAACGACTTTATGTTTGAGTGGCTGTTTGACTATGCCTGGAATGCCGGTGCAACCAATACAAATGATTGGATAAAAGCCTACGCAGATAGCCGCACAGGCCACTCCGACCCGGTGGTGCAGGCCGTTTGGACAAAGCTGCTTCCGTTGGTGTACAACAACCAGGTATCGGGCGTTGGGCTGGGTAATATCGTTCAATCACAACCCAGGCTTAAAGGGCATGGCGGCTATTCGTCGTTAAGTAGATATGATTACGGAGCGGTAGCCAATATTTTCCCCGCATTATTCATGGCTGATTCCATGTCAAAAGCTTCGCCTCTTTTTGTGCGCGACCTGAGCATGATAGAAAAACAGGTATTGGTTAACCTGGCATCATCTTTCCGCGATTCTATCGCCAAAGCATACTATGCAAAAAACGAAGTAGTTTTTGAAAAATACACCACCCTGTTCACAACACTTTGCGATGATTTGAACACGCTTACCGGAACCCAGCAGGAATTACTACTGGGCAACTGGCTTGATGAAGCAAGGAGTTTTGGTGTTACCCCCGAACAAAAAGACTATTATGAGAAGAGTGCCCGTGTGTTGATCACTACCTGGGGCGGTGAAGACAACGAAAATTCGGACTATGCGCAAAAGGATTGGTCGGGTATGTTTAGCAGCTATTATAAAAAACGCTGGGAATTGTTTTTTAAAGAGCTACGCAAGACGATTAAAACCGGCGAAGAGCCTGATATGAAAGCTTTCAATAAAATACGCGCAAAGTTTGATTGGGAATGGACCAGCAACACCCAAACAGAACAGCATTTTGCAGCAAAACCTACGGCTAATGCCCTTAAAGTTTATGAGGAATTATATAAAAAGTGGGCACTTTACTTATAATGTTTTGATATGGGCTTTATCAAAAGCAGCTTATAACATAAGCGGCGTTAGCCGTCAAATAAACAAAAACTAAGGCGAAGGGGGCTGTTTCTAATTCTTAAAGAAACGCCCCTTTGCCTTTTTTGATTGTTGCGTGGAAACAGGTCGGTAAAAAAAAACCGACAGCTAACTGATAAACGTTAGCTGCCGGTAGTAGTTATAATAAGAAGCGTATCTGTAAGGAATTGTACTGATACTTTCTTTATGACACCTGGTGTTATTTGTGTGTCACATCGTTAAATTTAACCTGTACTATGTAGGTCCCTTCGAGTTTTACCTGCCATGACCATCTTGGGTTTATAGAAAAAGTTCCTAACGAGGCAGGGAAACCATCAATTGTAGCAAATTGACTTGGTATCCTGTAATACATTAAGAACCCCCAGTTTGTTGTTGGCGTTATGTAAGATGTTAACGGGAATGGTGCAACCTCAAAATCGCAAATCATAGCGGTATCATTTTTTACAACGGGGTTAAACTTGGCATAGTTTTCAAATACAGGCCTGTCGCCACGTTTTATAATCTCGCCTGTTTTGGGGTTAAATGGCTTGTTGTTTTTATCAACCATTTTTAAGATCACCCTTGCGCCATCGGCAGATATCCTGGTACAAGTTACCGTAGGTGCTTTCATAGGTGTAACGGCCCCGGTTACATCATGAAAAGCATTAGCAACACCATCCGTAATGGCAAAAAGGTCATCAGTAGAAGGATCAACAACGTTAATGTTGGCCAACGACGGAAATATTTTGGTGCCGGTAGGATTTTTAAACTCCACATCAAACGTGTATTTACCAAGCGGTAAATTAATAGATGCCCTGTTAAATGTTAATTGGCCGCTAACTTCGTTAAATGATAAAGGTGGCACTGTTCGGGTTTCTCTTTTTGCATTTAACTGTGCCACTGTTGTATCAGTTGCTGCATCAAAAGACAAACCATCTTTAAACACCACTATTTTGTATGGCGTGGTAAATTCCTTTGGCGCCGGGCTGCCATCAATACCTCTTAAATTTAACATTTTATAGCTGTATGGAGGCGTTGAGCCATCGGCATTTATCCTGTCAGACTGGTACAGTATCAAACCGCGTTTGGCTAAAAGCTCGTTGTCCTTATAACGGATGGCATCACTTTGAAAACCATTAGGAATTTTTTTACAGGCAACAACGCTTGCTAAAAGCATTGTGCCCAAAATATATTTTTTTACTTGCATATAATTTATTGATTAGATACAGTGTGTATTACAATTAACACAATACACACTGTATATGGTAGTTATTAATTGCCGGTTGATTGTGCATTGAAAAACAAACGATGATAGCCATTTAAAACGTGCACTATCCCTGTAGTGGTAATAATGCCGGAGGTTTGAACGTCAACCGCCTTATCTTTTTCGTCATCAGGGATGGTGCTTGGATCAAGCTGCAAATCGTCCCTCGATCCTGTTACCCTTACGTAATTAACGTAGTCTACATGGTCTACATAACTGCTATAATCAAATGACCGCCTAAACTTGATCAGGTATTGTACCGCAGAATTCGGCTGTCCCGGTTTTGCGGGAATAGGGCCAAGCAAACTATCATATAACTTGCCCGTTACCGTTATTTGATCGCGGTTTATTTTACCTGCAAACATGTACGTTTTTAGAGAATCGCTTAATTCCTGTGATGGAATATCCTTGATACCAAAATCAAAGTTTTCAGTTCCCACCTCAAGCGATTTCTCAAACTTTTTTGCAGCTACATATGGCACAATACCATAATTGGTTGTAACAAAAAAGGTAATATCGCTGTTAACTACATCCTTTAAACCGGCCTTGTCAATTATTCTCACCAATGAATCAAATTGAGGCTTTGATTTCAGGTAATCGTAGGTTGTCATATTAACATGCGGATCGCTCACGCCACCGTCATTCTTATAGCTGTCTTTTTTACATGAAGCAATTAAAAAAACCGCTAAGCATAAACATAGTATACTTATATATTTTCTCATGATGTTCTCTTGTTTAGTACTATACATTTTGTTACACTTTACCAAGCCAGTATTTAGTTTGTTTCAGTAATGGATTTTGCTTGAATAGGGCAGGATCAACCGGCCAATAATATCCCTCGGCTTTAAATCGGGGCGATGTTAGCCAAT
Organism: Mucilaginibacter psychrotolerans; assembly: GCF_004519315.1. Taxonomy (GTDB): domain Bacteria; phylum Bacteroidota; class Bacteroidia; order Sphingobacteriales; family Sphingobacteriaceae; genus Mucilaginibacter; species Mucilaginibacter psychrotolerans. Next base: position 126,629 of record NZ_SOZE01000015.1, on the reverse strand, counting down.
CCACATGATTTTGGTACTCTCTGGTTCGTAACAGATCATAAAATATGGTACCTTCCAGATAAAACTCCTTGCCACGCTCAATGCCATATTCATACATCACATCACTTAAACTATAGCTGTCGTCTATTAAATTGGGGTTCTTATCAAACCTTGTTCTCCAATTGTTGATAATGGTAATTGCAGAAAACTTATCTCCTTTATACAAAGCTATTTCGGCTTTTAATAGTATAAAATCACTTAACCTGAAGATAATCATATTATTACTCAGATAAGGATCGAGTTTTTGGGCAAGGTTTCTGTATATAACATTACTATACTTGGTACACATGGGTTGGGTAGTGGAAACCAGTTCAAAGTTATTTGTATAACGTATATCCGTTGATCCTGAGCCGTAATGCTCGCTCAGGTAGTTTGGCACTACAAAATCGCGCGGATTAGTACTGCCCTGGTTTATGTAGCTTTGGTTTAAAAATCTAATACCAATACCTGCGTTTGAACCTTCGAGCGTGTTTTCGCTCATATTAATTTCAAATATGCCCTCTGACGACCTGCCTACAAAAACACTTTTATATTTGCTGGTGTCTGAAAGCGAATAACCTCCACGCGCCATTAGGGTGTTAATTGTTGTATCGGCACTGTTTACATCAGTAATGTTTGGATTATCGGTTGACACATCAAGCATTGTTGCTCTCCAAAGGTATAAATGCGCAAGCAGCGCATACACTGCACCAGCGTTGGCCGTAACTTTAGCATCACCTGCACTGGCGTATGACCAGGTTAACAAACCCGCAGCTTTATGGCAATCATCCTCAATGAGTTTCATAACATCGGCCTTAGGGCTTCTTGGTAATTGAGGCGCAGTAAGCGGATCGTCGTAAGCTTCGGTAACAATTGGCACATCGCCCCATACCCTAACCATCATAAAATAACTAAATGCCCTTAAAAATAAAGCCTGACCCAGAATGTTGTTCCTGAAAGCAGTAGGATTATCCTCCGTTTGCAGCTGCTCGTCAGTCATTTTCGATACATTTTTGATGACGATGTTTGACATTGCGATAGCCTTGTAGTAGTAGGTATAGTTACCCAAATTCTCCAGGTTGTATTGAAATGTGTAATCACCATTCTGTATACCTTCAAGCCCGTCGCCATTATATTGAATAGTAAAATAATTTTTGGCAACTGCTTCACCGTACATATAGTACCTATCGTTATAGTTGGTCATCGCAGCCCGTACCAGTGCGTAATTGCCGGATATAGCATACCTGGCATCGTTTGCATTTTTCCAAAATACTTGCTGGTAAGTTGAGTTTTTGGGCACCTGTTCCAGCAATTTCTTACATGAAGTAGCGCTTATCAAAAGCAGTACACCTAAAAATATGCCTAATTTTTTATATGTGTTTCTCATCGTTATTTCTGTTATAGATTAATCTCAAACCCTAATGTGTATTTGCTTGGTATAGGATAGCCAGCGCCATTGTATTCGCCGTAAGGGTTTACAGCTTCAGCATCCGGAAGATTTTTAGATTGCTGGAACATTTTCACATTGTCGGCAACAACGTATATTCTCAATTTGCTTAAACCAAGTTTCTTTAAAGCATTTTTTGAAAAGTCATATCCGGCGTTTATGCTCTTAATTCTAAAATAGCCTCCTTTTTCAAGAAAAAATGTTTGGGCGCTGGTATAATAATACCGGTAAGTACCTATATCGTATTTAGCATAGGTAGCATTGGTGTTAGTGGGTGTCCAGATATTAACCTTGCTTAAATCTGGTGTTGAGTAGTAAACAAAATTGTTTACAGCATTACCATCCTGTGAATTTGAAAACCTGTCGGAGTCATACAAGTTCAGTACATCTCTGTCAAAAGTGAATGTACAGAAAATGCCCAGTGTAAAATTTTTGTAGCTGAAGTTGTTGGTCCAACCACCAGTGTATTTAGGGTTTGGATCGCCTGATACTTTTTTATCGGGATTTATACCGCTGTTAAACGTATCTATATAGTAGTCTCCATCCAAATCGGCAACATAAAAATCGCCTGCCTGGTACACACCGTTGCTATTCTTATACTTTTCACCTGTTAACGGATTTTGCGGAACGCTTGCGTTGGTTGGGAAAACACCTTTGGTTTGGTACAGGTAAAACGCATTTATCGGGCTGCCTACTGATAAAACGTGCGATTTATCAAATCTATCGCCACTTAAAACCAAATCCCTGCCACCATTTGGCAAACTGGTAATAACGTTTTTGTTGTAAGAAATGTTAAGACGCGACCCCCATCTGAAAGCACCTTCGAGCGGGTTTGCCGATAACGTTAGCTCCATACCCGAGTTTCGCACACCAACTGAGTTGGTTAAAGCCACATCGTAACCAGTTGTTACGGGCAAATCCACCCCAAAAAGCTGTAATGAATTCTCCTTATTGTACACATCAAACGATAGCGCGTATTTACCGTCTTTTATTTCAATATCTGTACCAATGTTCCATTGTTTCGATCTCTGCCAGCTCAGGTTATCCTGGGCAGCGCCATCATGAAAGTTAGGGGTTACAGCGGTTACGCCATTATAGGAGGTGGCACCGCTGTTTCCATCAAAACCACCGTTATTTACGCTATAAAGGTTATACTGCAGGTAGTTATTATTTGGCAGGCTACCAGATGTACCAATACTTCCCCTTAATTTAACCAGGGTGAAAATATTTTTTAAATTATCCTTCATAAACGCCTCTTCGGATAATATCCAACCAACTGAAGCAGCCGGGAAGAAGCCCCATTTGTGATTTTTTCCGAAACGGGATGAGCCATCTGTTCTTGCACTTAATGAAAACAGGTAACGGCTGTTATAATCATAGGATAGCCTTGAATAATAAGACACTAAGCCGTAAGCCTGATAATCAGAACTGGCGCCAATTTTTGATTGTTGAAAACCGTTAACCACCTGAATATTATCTGAGGGCCCGTTGTAACCAGAGGCTATAGTGTTTTGAAATTGGTTATAATTAATATCCTGCCCAACAATAAAACTCACCGTATGCTTTTTAAAGACATTATTGTAAGATAAAAAGTTGGAGGTTGTTACCGTAATGGAATTATCGGCGTAGCTATAAGAATAGTTACCCTGGCCATTTTCTAACAGATTGCTCCTGCTTAAATCGCGGCGGTTTGAATTATATAAATATGATGATTGTGAATTAAGCGAAAGGTGTTTAGAAATCTCATAAGCTAAATTTAAATTGAATGTCATTTGATTACCTATGTTTTTATCCAAATTTTCGCTGTAGGCACCCAAATAATATGCTTTTTTATCAGCATCTAAATTCAGTAACGATGAAGGCATATTTCCCGATCCCAAACTTATCGGACTGGCATTATTACCATTGCCCCTGGCATTATCAGTGCGTGTGTAAGCAATTAATGGGTTAATAGTTAATTTACCTTTAAGCGCGTGAGATACTAGATTTAACCTGGTTGAGTAACGCTTAAAGCCTGTGGCTTTAATAATACCTTCCTCGTTATAATAACCGGCACTAAAACGATAAGTGGAATTTCCGTTGCCACCTCCACTCAAGCTAAGGTCGGTATTGTTAATTTTCCCAGTCTGATAGAAAAGGCTCTGCCAATCGGTGTTGCCATTAAAGGCCGAATTCAAACTATCTGTTAGAATATAAGGAAGTTGCTGCTGGTCATTATAGGTAAGCTGGCTTTGTAAAACAGCCATTTTTTGCCTTCTTTCAGTTGTACCTAACGTTACATCTCTTAGGTTTGGGCGTTGCGTTAAGCCAACGTATGAGCTGATGGTAACGCGTGGTTCGCCTGATAAGCCTTTTTTGGTTGTAATTAATATCACGCCGTTGGCCGCCCTTGAACCGTAAATTGCCGCAGCCGATGCATCTTTCAATACGTCGATAGTTTCAATATCAGCCGGGTTAATCCCCGCCAGATAATTGGCACCGGTACCTGCGCCTGGCCCCACATATTGTTCTGTTGGTTGTGGCACACCATCAACAACATAAAGCGGGCTGTTTACAACATTATATTCGTCATAACCGCTACTCACTAATGAGTTACCCCTAACCGATACGGAGGCAGCCGCACCGGGCATACCCGAATAGTTTTGTACGTTTACGCCCGAAAGCCTACCCTGCAAAAGCTGATCAAAGCTTGCAGATGGCAGGTTGGCAAGCTCCTTTGCCGATAAGCTGGAAATAGCCGCAGTTGTTTTTTTTCTGGTAATTTTCTGATAACCAATAAGTACAACTTCACTTAGTGTTTGCATATTTTCCTGCAGCACTAAAGTAACCGTCGTTTTATCACCAACCGTTACCTCAAAAGGTAAAAACCCTACGGTTGTACTAACCAAAATAGCGCCCGCTTTAGTAGTGCGGATGGTAAATTCCCCTTTTTCGTTGGTGATTGTAGCGTTTGTGGTGCCCTTTTCTGTTACAGTAGCATTCATAATAGGTAAATTGTCTTTATCTACTACTTTTCCCTTTACAACGGATTGCGCAAACGCGCCCAGGGGAATTAGCCAACAAAGAAAAAGGCATACAATCAGGAGTTTCCTGTAGAATGTAAAATTTTTTGTCATAGTTAATAATTTTGTTTGTAATAATATTTTTATTAATAAACTCAAATATATATATCCAGGAAAGGCTTATTGCGTGTTATATTACCCTATTTTAACGGTTTTTTAACATATTAAATACATAAATGATTTAATATCAATGATTTATATAGACACGGCTTTGCCATTGCGCCCGAGTGGCACATTATTATCGTTATCGGTGATTATATATTATAATCTAGAAAAACTATTGCGATCAACACAATCAACAGGAATGGTATAAACTGTTGTGCGCTTATTTTTTCTTTTATAGAAAGATAGTTTACATATCCTTCACTATCTATACCGCCATTACTCTACCGCTACTTCAGCGTAATTTCTTGCCGGAGGTTCGGCGTTTAACAAATGCCTCACAAAAAAATCACGCTTTTTTTGGCGGCCATAGGGGCCACCATCAGTATGCCCGGCTCCAGGCAACGTTAACAGATCAAAATCTTTATTATTTTTTATCAGCGCATCAACAAAACGGTAAGTTGACTCTGGCGGAACATTGGTATCGGCCTCGCCCACTATCAACATTAAACTACCCTGTAGTTTACCGGCATTTGTAATATTAGATTGCTGATCATAATGGGGGCCAACCGGATAACCCATCCATTGCTCGTTCCACCATTGCTTATCTATGCGGTTATCATGGCATCCGCAGGCAGAAACCGCTGCTTTGTAAAACTCCGGATGAAAAAGTAGTGCGCCCGCAGAATTTTGCCCACCGGCAGATGTTCCGTAAATACCTACACGGGTTATATCCACTTGCTCATATTTTGCAGCAAGGGCTTTAAGCCACAAAATCCTATCGGCAAAACCCGCGTCGGCAATGTTATGCCAGCAAACATCATGAAAAGCTTTTGAACGGTTTGCCGTTCCCATACCGTCAATTTGCACTACTATAAAACCCAATTGGGCTATACTTTGCATTTCATTTATCACCGAAAAACTTTTTGGCACAAATGAATCGTGCGGGCCAGCGTAAATGTTTTCAATTACAGGATAGCTTTTGGTAGCATCCATATTGGCAGGGCGATAAACTACACCCCATATATCTGTTATTCCGTCGCGGCCTTTTGCAACAAACACCTCAGGCAATTTTATACCCGTAGCCAACAGGTCGTTCAAATCCTGGTGCTCCAGTTCAGCTATCGTTTTTAGCGTTGCGGTATTTTTAAGTACAATGCGGGGGGCTACGTTAACCTCAGAATAGGTATCTATATAGTATTTTCTATCGGGCGAAAAACTAACGGCATGGTTGCCTTTTTCGGGCGTAAGATCAACCAAATTTTTACCATCAAACCCAATGCGGTAATAGTGTAAAAAGTAGGGATCTTCACCCTCGTTTTTGCCACTGGCGTTAAACCATATCTCTCTCTTTTTTACATCTACACTATCAATATCCCTTACCACCCAATTACCTTTGGTAATAAGTTTTTGATCGCCGGTAATTTCATTTACAAGATAAGTGTGGCGCCATCCGTCTTTTTCGGTAACCCAAATTATCTCATGGGTTTTGGGCAAATAGCGGGTATAAATTCGTTGTTCATAGATGAAAGTATTTGTTTTTTCATCTATAATATTGCGGGTTTTACCCGTTTCTGCTTCAACCTCAATTACGCGAAAACGTTGATGCCCCCTATCAACCTTCTCATACGTAAAATACCGGCTATCGCCATCCCTCCAATGCAGTGCGGGCACGCCAAAAAAGTCGAGTTTTTCATCGCCAACTTTCAGCTTGCTTTTATTGTCTATACTAAATAAAAAGGGCTCATAGGTAGTAAACTCATCGCCTGGCTGATCATACTCGTGCGATTTTAGCTGGCCGCGGGTTGTTCCTGGCACGGCGCTTAGCACGTAGTAAACATCTTTTATTTTGCGCGGGTCTATACGGTAAGCGATAAGGTGCTTGCTATCCGGCGACCATGATATTTCACCATAAGGCTTTTCTGCACTACCATCGGTGGTAAATTGAATTTCGGCACCTCCTTTTACTGCTTTTGTATAAATATTACCACTCTTTGCAAAAGCAACCCATTGTTTATTTGGCGATATGGAATCTTTTAGCGCGCCTTCCCAACGGTATTTGCGGCGCTGTAGTGGCCTGCTTGGGTCGTAGCTTTTAAATGTTGTGTCGGCAGATTTTTCGCAATGGTAGTCATTCAGATTGCATTTAAACCAGGCATCGTTGTATTTCAGTTTCACCTGTTTTTGATCAGCATCATAAAACAGTTGCGTTACCTTGAATTTATTTGCAGGTATCGGCTTGCCTGTAAGCGAGCCTATAGCATCGGCCATTTTTTGGGTATCAAAAGCTTTATGCTTTATGCCTTTTTCTGCATCTACAAAATAGTAATCGCTCTGGTTATCGGCAACTCTTTTTCCGTACCAGAATTGTTTTCCATTTGATTGCCAGTTTGGCCTTATGGTATAATTAAGCGGCAACTTTTTCCAGGCCGAATCGAGCTTGTTAACATTAGCATAGGCTTGTAACATTTGCGCGTGGCTGGGTAAGTAGGGCTTAACTACGCTCTGCTGCGCATAAACGGCATCTGTAGTAAAAAGAGAGACAATTAAAATGTGGATCAATTGCAAACACATGCAGCGCATATAGATAAGATTGGATTCTCTAAAATTAACTAAATGCCAAACTAATAATTACGATATATTATCATTTATTAATCTTTAATTACCCATTTATTAACAATTACACCAGTTTCTTACAAACCGTTAAAAAAATGAGTCTTTTCCAAACTCGTTTATATCGCCTGAAGGTGTAATATTTATTAAGCTTTGATTAAATCTCCACACCGCTATAATTCCGAAATCAGCAAGTATTTGAACCGGTTCATGATCGCAAGACTGATCAGTCCTGCTGAACGAACACTTTTTACTCCATATTATTTGTTTGATTGGCGGGACAAGGTGCACCATGTTTAATGATTTAATTTTACAAGAAGCGCCACCGGATCTCACTACCGATGGCGCACATATAAACCAAATTACCAACTAAATTGCTTACTTCTTCTGTTTTTGCAGCATGCTTAAACGACCGTAGAGCTCTGCTATACATGCTTCATCTAATAGCCACTTATGTTTTTTGATTAATTCCGGATTTGCTGTCCAGCTACTGGTGGTCAATCCGTGCTGGTCGCGCGTGTTTTGCCATGCGTAGTTTAAATCCTTTTCAATAGCGGCTATATATTGGTAATTACCATCTATCTTATAAAGTGCTTCATATCCACGAAACAGTACCGTTAAAAACCATGGCAAATCTATATGCAGGTTGAGATTTTTGTCGTGCGGCACGCCTGTGTAGTATTTATAGCTATCTAACGCAAGCAATTTAGCCTGAGCCAAGTATTTCTTTTCTCCTGTGAATTGATAAAGCAATACAGCGGCTTCTAATAAAGACCCCGTATTGTAGGTGTAAAAAGTTAGATTTTGGTTACCATTAAGTTTTACATCATTTGCAATAATACCTGTAGCCGTATCGCGCAGCGTTTGGTACATCCAGCTATAAAATTTCTTGCCTTGTTCCAGGTAATATTTATCCTTGCTGCCTTGATAAATCTTGAGCGCGGTAAGCGTAGCCATTCCATTTGTACAAGCGAGTTTTTGATCCTTATGGCCCTCTAACCAGGTTACGCCGCCACCCATATCATCATTCCATCCACTTAAAATAAATGCAAACACACCTTTGGCGCGTTGCAGATATACCGGATTCTTAGTATTGAAGTACGCTTCCACATAATCAATACCAACCAGCCCATTATCATCATAATATCGGTCGGCTTTTTCGAACTTTACCGGGTAGGCTTGGTAACCTGCCGGCTTACGAACGGTATCGCGGTATTGCTCTATACCAACTATCAGGCTATCCAGATATGGTTTATATCTAGTTTTAGAAGATGACGACCTGAGCAATACGTTGGTAGCCGAAAACACACCCGAGAACGGCCATAAAAAGCTTACTTCTTTCTCCTTAACCCCGTTACCCTGAAAATAGTTCAGCGTATCTTTTTTGTTCGACGGAAAATTCTCCGAAAACAATCCTTTATAAGCCGGAACGCGGTAATCTTTCCAGATATTGGCGTACATGGTTTCGGCGCGTTTTAAATATTCGGCGCGTTCATTCTGTTGTGCCTGAGCATGCAAAATGCTAACTGCAAAAACAGAGGCCAAAAGCCCTACCAGATGCATTTTTCTAAAATACGTCATATCGCTCTATAGTTGTATCTATTGTTCTGATGGAGGTGGCACTTTTACGCCCCAATTGGTATTTGGCTGATTGCCCATAACAAACACCAGTTTACCGCCCTGCATCAACTCATCGCGATACAACCAGCAGTTATTTAACGGCTTGCCGTTAAAATCGGCCGCCTGGACATACACGTTCTCTGCAGCGTTGTTTTTTGATTCGATAGACAATGTTTTGCCGTTACCCAAAGTAATGGTAGCCTTATCAAACAGCGGACTGCCCAGTTCAATTATAGGGCGGGCATCTGTTAAGCCTTTAACATCAAACAAGCCCAGGGCATTCATCACATACCACGACCCCAACTGCCCCTGGTCTTCATCCTGCCCGTAACCATAACCATGGATTGGTTCGGTACCGTAAAACTCCTGCCCTATCAGCCTGGTCCATTTTTGGGTTAACCAGGGTTTGCCCGAGAAGTTAAACAACCAGCTGATGTGGAGATTTGGTTGGTTACCGTGGTTGTAAATGGAGTTGATACCCGCAAAAGCGTCAATAGTTTTACCGCCACCAAAGGCCAGTTTTTCTGAAACGGTGAAGATGCTGTCTAACCGCTTATTGAAGTTATCCTTACCAATAGCATCAACCAGGCCTGCGGGGTTTTGCGGCACGTAAAAAGTGTACTGTACCGCATTCCCTTCCTGGAAACCCCTCCAGGGTTGATATGGGTCAAACTTGTCTACAAATGTGCCGTCGAGCCTTTTGGGCTGCATTAACTTGTTTTTGGGGTTAAGCAATTCGCGCCAGCCGTTAGCGTATTTAATGAGCTGCTGATAATCGGCAGTTTTACCCATCGATTTTGCCATTTGTGCAGTTGCGAACGCACTAAAGCTATATTCGAGCGTGTGCGAGCCCGAGAAGTTGGACCCCGTAGAATCGGTCACAAAATCGCGCCCGGTTTGTTCCAGGTGCGGCACGTAGCCATGGGCTAAAAATGCTTTGGTATCCAGCTTACCGGCACCTACAATGCGGTTTTTATAGTTCAGATCGTTGGCCTTAACGGCATCATAAGCCAGGTTAACATCATAGTTGCGAATGCCGGAATTGTATGCTCCTGCTATGGCAAGCCCAACAAAATTAGTCCCCACGCCCGATATGTATTCACTGTTGGCAATGCCATCGCCAAACCAGCCGCGGTCCTTATATAATTGCAATTGTGTATTTACAAAACTGCCGTACCATTTAGGGTAGCTTAATGCCCACAACTGTGTGATGTTCCAGTACCCGCCCCATATGGCATCGGTATTAATAAATTCGGCTTTCAACTCGCCGCTTTGTTCGGGCAACCGACCTGTTGTACCGCCATGTTTAGGATAATCTCCGTTAACATCGCTGGCTATACCCCTGCCCAACAAAGCATGGAATAAGCCTGTGTAAAACTTTGTTTTATCGGGTACGTTTGTGCCTTCAACTACTATCTTGCCCAGTTGCTGCTGCCAGGTTAGTTGAGCGTTTGCTTTTGCCTTATCGAACGACAATCCCCTTGCTTCGGCAATAAAGTTAGCTTTGGCGTTTGCCACCGATGTGTACGACAGTCCTGTTTTCACTTCTATGGTTTCGCCTTCGGCGGTTTCATAGTTCAAGGCCAAGCCAGCTCCCACGCCCTTGGCTTCAACTGTATTGGGGTTGATGTTATCCTTATTAAATGCGGTAACGTTTAATGGTTTTTTGCTGAGCTCTCCATAGAAGAACATCGCCACTTTACCTTCCGGATCGTAGATCTTCACATACTTGGGATAGGTGAACACAAAGCCCTCAAAGTGTGTATCATCAATCATTTTGATACCTGCATCTGTAACGTCGCTACTCTCGCCCTGCTTGTTTCCAATATCAAGTATAATGTGTGATTGCGCGTTCTTGGGGAACGTATAACGCTGAAAGCCTACCCGCTTCGTGGCAGTTAGTTCGGCAGTGACGCCGTAATTATCCAGCAGAACTTTATAGTAGCCGGGTTCGGCCACCTCATTTTTTCTGTCGAAGTTAGAGCGGTATCCTGTAGGCGGTCCATCCAGATCGCCTGGCTTTACCTTTAATTCACCGTTGGTTGGCATGTAGCTTACGCCTCCTACCTGCCACTCGTGAAAATGCACAAAGCCCTCTATCGAGTTTTGACGTGTGTCATAGCCCACGGCCTCCCAGCCGCTTGGGTTACCATAATGCCCGTTGGTTGAAGGGGCAAGCTTAGCCATACCATAAGGTACCGCAGCAGGCGTATAAAAAAACCAGCGACTATGTGCTGTACCAATATTGGGGTCTACATATTTTAGCGCACTTTCGCGCTGCATACCGCAGGATGCCAGCGAAACAACCAACAACGCAAAACCCGCTCTGATAAATAATTTCATAGTTGTATAGCGTATACTGCCAACCGGGCAGCATTTGTTTCTTATTTATATTTGGAAAGCATTACCTGCAGGCGCTGCATCCAGGCCTGGTCCACACCTTCGTAATTATAAACTTACCGTTCACATCAGTAACGGTACCAACTGTAGTACCTGCAATACTGATGTTAACAGCAGGCAGCGGCTGTTTTTGCTCGTCAAGCACTCGCCCGGTAACGATAATATCGGCTACTCTAGTGGTGTTGACAGCTGCGGGGGCAGCTGCCTGCGCAAAGCTGCAATTAAGCACTGCGATACAAAAGAGCATCAGCACAAAGGGGGGGATGTATAGCCTCCTTAATTTTTTTAGTTTTTGTAATAGTTTCATTCTCATAGCAATTGGTTGATTTTTGATTATTTTAGGATTACATTAATGCGGTTCTTCATGCCGCACGATTAATAGTTTCGATTTTCTTTTTCTTACTTAGTGGTTTTAGGGGAGTTGTAATAAGTGCTTTTCCAATAGGCCTCAATGTCCTCCAACGAGCGACCCTTGGTTTCGGGGATCAGTTTCCAGGTGAGCCAAAAGGCCGGTGAACAACATAGGGCAAACAGCCAAAATGTCCGTGCCGAGCCTAAGCCCTCCAGCATTACCGGCGTTAACTGGCCCACCAGAAAGTTGCCCACCCATAAAGAAAGGGTAGCCAGCGCCATAGCTTTACCGCGAATAGCATTTGGAAATACCTCGCCCACCACAACCCAGCAAACCGGGCCGAAAGAAAAGGCGAAGCAAGCTATAAAGGCGAGGATGAAGATGAGTATCCAGGGGCCGGAGGTGAGGCCAAGTGCAAACAAAACGCCAATAACCACCAGCGAAAGTACCGCACCACCTATGCCAACAAACAGCAGCGGGCGCCTGCCCCATTTATCTACCGTAAAAATGGCCACAAAAGTAAACACCACGTTTACCAGCCCAATGGTAACCTGCCCACCGAGCGCATTATTTAAGGTGAACCCGGCCTGCTCTAAAATGCGCGGCCCATAATAGATCACCGCATTAATACCGCATACCTGCGACAGGAACGGCAGCAGGAGACCAATCCACAAGGCCTTGCGGTAAACCGGGGTGAATAGTTCTTTTATGGAGGTGTTATTGTCGTCTCCCTGTGCTTTAAAAGCTTTTATCTCTTTAACGGCCGCATCCGCTCCGTCTATCTTTACTAAAATGTCGGTAGCTTTTTGCTCTTGCCCTTTTAAAAGAAGCCACCTCGGCGATTCGGGCACCAAAAACAAACACAATAAAAATATACCGGCGGGTAAGGCACCCAATCCAAGCATGGCGCGCCACACTTCGGCCGAAAATAATTTTTGCATGGCATCTCCCACATATGTTTCTGATGTATGATTGGCCAGGTAAGCATTGCTAAAATATGCGAGCACAATACCAATGGTTAATGCCAGCTGGTACAGCGACACCATCATGCCCCTCAGTCGCGATGGCGCAAACTCGGAAATATAAAGCGGCGATACCATAGAGGCTACGCCTATGCCCAAACCACCTATTAATCTAAAAACAATAAGGGTATTAAAAGACCCTGATAACATACAGCCCACTGCCGATGCCAGGAACAAAATGGCCGACAGGATGAGCACGATCTTCCGGCCGTACTTATCGCTCAACTTTCCGGAAAAGCTTACGCCAATGATACAACCCAGCAAGGCGCAGCTTACAAACCAGCCTTCGCTTACCGAACTTAAGTTGAAGTCGGTTTTTACAAGGCTAATGGTGCCTGAAATTACGGCGGTATCAAAACCAAACAAAAAACCGCCCAATGCAGCAACCAAGCACACCAAATACAGGTACACATTGCTTTTTTTAGCCGTTTTTGAACTATTTATAGCGACACTCATAATGCTTATTTTAAAAATGCTTTAATAACTTTTGCGCGCCCGTTGCCCAGGTTGGTTAATTTGTAAGAACCCGCTGCTGCGGGTATGACCACCGTTTCGGCATAGGCATATTCTTTAATGGAGCCATCTGCGGTTTCGATATTGATACCCGTACCTTCTACCAGCATCAATACATGGCAGCAATTATTGGTGCTAATGGTGACCTGATTATCAAACTCCACACGATGTACATCGTAAAAATGATCGGCATGGGTGGGCACGTGAACAATTTGCCATCCTTCGGCCTGCTCAATAACCTGCTGTTTGGAGATCAACTCATCCTGTACACGGCTGCCTTTACGCTCAAAATCAAGGTTATTAAACGCATGATCTATGTTAATGGGGCGTGGGTTACCATCCAGATCGAGCCGCACCCAGTCGTACATTTTAAAGGTGAAGATGTAAGGCGTTGCGCTGATCTCCAGCACCAGGTTGCCTGCGCCGGCGCTATGTACGGTTCCGTTAGGGATCAGAAACAGGTCGTGCTTTTGGGCGGGATGCGATTGTACATATTCTTCTATATCTATCTCTTTACCGGCGGCCTGGCTTTCTTCCAGTGCAGTCCTGAATTCGGCAGGGTTGATGTTTTCCTGGAAACCCAGGTACACGTTCGCGCTGTTGTCACAGTCTAAAATATAATAGGTCTCGTCCTGGGTGATGTTCTCTCCAAAGTTCTCGCGGATGTATTTAAGCGTTGGGTGACATTGGATAGAAAGGTTGCCGCCGTCGAAAGTGTCCAGAAAATCAAAGCGGATAGGGAACTCGTCGCCAAAAATATCGGCATGTTTTCCTAATACCTGTTGGTTGTTGTGAAACATCAGCGTATCAAAGGATACTTCCAGTAAGTTGCCGTTGCTTTCAAAAACGATCCCGTTCTCGGGCACGATCAGTTCGAACGACCAGGCATAATTAACGACATCGGTATTGATGTTTTTGATATGGTCTTTTATCCATTGCCCGCCCCAAGCGCCTGGTTCAAACCAAGGCCGCACCCTAATGGTTGACCGGCTAATAGTATCCAGACCATCAGTAAGGTCTGTTTTAAACATCCAGTGGAGGGTGTTTGGCCATTGCCCGTCTGCAACTACACTTATTTTATCAAGAAGAGCTTTTTTGTGGTTGTTGAGCAGTACCCAATCCACAAAGTAAAAGCGTTTATACATTTGGAAAGGCTCTGCAATTTCGGCAGCACCAAGGTTGGTAACAGCGCCCGCCCGCATCCTGAACTGCAGTTCGTTCTTCGGCAGATCGATATAAATAATTGCTGCATCCCAGTTGGCCAGGGCAGCACCCGGGCCTATGATAATATTGATCGCAGTCGATTCATCGGGCAGTTGCCCGATAAGTTCGTCTTCCTTAAAAAGGTCTGTAAGTGTTAAACTACATTTGGTACCCCAAACAGATTCGTATTCGCCCAAAAATGGCGTAACCAATTGCTGCACATCCTGCGGGTCTTTTAAAAAATCGACTGTTTCTACCCAGTTTGTTACCAGCCCCTCTATCTCCAGCAACAGATCTAACTCACCTTTGATCTTATCGAAAAAAACGCCGGCGTAACCATCAATAACAACGGTTTTTTGCGCCACTATCCAAGTCACCAGCGAGGAATATCCGCTGAAGATCTTCCCATCGCCAATGCTGCAAAACGGATAAACATTGTATTCGCCTTTCCCGGGCAATGAGCCATCGATTTTGGCGGGCATTAAATACTGCGAAGTTTTACGCAGGGCAGCATTTTCCAATTCTATGTGCTCTTCAATCTTAATTTCGCTATTCATTTATTTGTAGTAATGTATGTACATATTAATTTAGTTGTAAAAACACCATCTTAGTGGCGCGTGCTTGAAAATTGGTGGTAATTACTGGTTTATAAAGTAGTAATGTACAAACATAGAAAAATATTTAATTATCCAAATTAATTTTTGAATTATATTTTTATGGCTACAAAGTGTGCATATTACACCATTAGGCCATTTCAAAAAAGTGATTATGTACATACATATTAACTATTTGATAAAATTCATTATCATTGTATAACGTAACCGTTATGCGCTACTCCATAGATCATAAAAGCCCTATCCCGCTGCACGCCCAGGCAGAAACCCTGTTAAGGCAGCTAATTGCCGAGGAAGAATATCAAAACGGCAAAATAATGCCCAACGAGATTGAGCTGGCAAAAATGCTGGCCATATCACGCTCTACGCTTAGGCAGGCTATTAACAAACTGGTTTTTGAAGGCCTGCTTGTACGTAAAAAACGTATGGGTACTAAGGTTGCGCAAGCCGGGGTAAGTTCAAAATCAAACAATTGGCTTAGTTTTTCGCAGGAGATGAAGCTTAGGGGCATTACCATCCGTAACTTTGAATTACATGTTACCTGGGCAATGCCCAATGCCGAAGTGACCCGCTTTTTTGAGATCAAACCCGACAAACAGGTCTTAAAAATGGAACGAGTGCGGGGTAAAACGGATGAACCCTTTGTGTACTTTGCTTCGTACTTTCATCCAAGGGTGGGTTTAACGGGCGATGAGGACTTTAAAAGACCGCTGTATGAGCTGCTGGAACATGAACATTCGGTTATTGCAACATTATCCAAAGAAGAGATCAGCGCCATGGCTGCTGATAAATTCATTGCCGATAAGCTGCGTGTACCAATAGGCAGCCCTATCCTGTTCCGAAAACGCTTTGTTTTCGATCAGGGCGAGCGACCTATTGAATTTAATATAGGTTATTATAAGGCGGATAGTTTTGTTTATACAGTTGAAAGTACGCGATAGAATCCATTACTTTTTTTTGCATGCACTTTGAGAGGAATGTTAAGAGCAAAAAAAGGTCTAATTGTGCGAAAAGACCTTTTAGTTATGGTGCTTCTTCTGCCCGGTTTATTGCTGATTTATAGAAAACAGCACGGATTTAAGAATGTTTATGGTGCATGATTTAACCTATGTATAGTGGGGTAACAACAAATTGGTAGAATTAAGTATGATGAATTCCTCACTTTCATTTTTGGCCATGGCTTTTTTTTGCTTTCAAAAGTATACCGGAAAGGGTGATGGCGCTATTATATTGGTATAAAAGCGCTTAGTGCTGCGAATTCTGAGCAGGTTCGATATATGACTGTAGCATCTTACTAATAGCAGAAAGTATAAAATTTAACGAAATCGCCACCCTATCCCCAACTGAAAAGTTTGATAAGTTTTACTATAGTTACCCAATGCATTGCCTATTTTATATGGCTTAAGTACCTGGTAATTTGCATTGATGTCAAACTTTTTAATATGCAGGCTTATTCCGCCTGTGAACCCTATGTTGACCTTATTAATTGTCGTGTGGTTGAGGGCGGCATTGATTTCCTGGGTATAATCCAATGTGTCGCGCGGGTAAGCTATTGGGGCGAGTTTAGTGCTTACTCCTGATTGTTTGATTGGTAAGATAAAAAGAGCTCCTGCTTTGATGCTAAGCGTGTTTGATAGCTTGTACTCAACCGTTACAGGAATATCGGCAACTAACAGCTTACGGGTATCAACTATGGCAAAAGGCGGTATGGAATCCTGAGCATGATAACTTAAGTGTGTAAACCTTCCCGAAATAGTTCTGTTACTGTTAATACGCACTCCCAAATTGATTAATAAGCGTGGTTTTATGGAATAAGTGCCAAATCCGCCAAAATAAAAACTGGTGCTGTTACCTGCACCTATACTTGATCCACCTTCAAGACCGTAATTATACTGCGGAGTAATAATTTGATTAGATTTTTTGTTTTTGACGGACTTGCTTTTTATCAATTTGGCTTTTAGGGAACTGGTTGTGTTTCGTTTGTTGGCGTTGCCCACCGCACTTTTTTGAGTGTGAGTTTTATCATTAAGGGTTGATTTAACAGGCTGCCGCCCTACAGTGTCATTAGGTGTAGAACCTTGCACAACCGTGTTAGCATCGTTAATGCCACTGCCCACAAATTCAGGTTGCATTTCGCTATTTGAATGTATTGCGATAGGCTGTTTTTGTGCTATTTTATCTGTTAATTCTATACTATTGCCTCTGTTTTTAATATCATAGGAATTGTTACCAGTTGAATTCCTTGTCGGCAATAATTGACGACTGGTTAATGAAATATTACCCGTTTTTCGACGCATTGATTGGTCGACCTGCTTTAGTGTTCGTTTACCATCTTTTTCGGCATTATGGTAACGTGAGCTATTATACAAGACGTTACTTGCGCTATTTTTACTTTTGATATTTTTAAGAGCCGGAATACTGGCGGTTGCTATACGATTATTTGCGACGGTAAAAGGTGTATCCTGTTTTGATGAAGCTGTAGTAATACTTCCGACTGCTCCGGGTAAAATCTTTGGTGATTGTTTCGGTGATTTTTCAATCATTAATGAGTCATACGATGTTTTGATCCGGGATAATGTTTCCGGAATATTTGTACTAGTATTGTTTTGTTGATTTTGATCGTTTGTATCCGCTTTAATACTACTCCTATTTATTTTATCAGTTTTGACGGGATGAAATACAGGCAAAGCATAATGTAGGGTAATAACTGTAATTGTAACTATGGGTACCAGGTAGCTCATTACAATTTTCATTAACTTTACTGATGAATGACCGGATCGACCCAACTGATTACCGTTTACAGGCATTTGCTTATCAAGTAAATTGCACATTCCCTTCCAACCCAAATCTGCGTCTTCTACAGGTAATTTGTCAAGCTTCTTAAGCCAAAGTCTTTGATTCCATGCTGAATTCTTCATTTTGCCTCCTTGTTTTCAGTTGGTTTATCAATACTTTGTTCAGCAGATGACAACATTTGCCTTAGCTGTTTCTTCGCTTCAGATAAATGCCAGCGCGAAGTGCTTTCACTAATTCCTAGTTGTTCTCCAATCTCTTTATGTGAATAACCATCAATTACAGCAAGGTTAAAAACGAGTTGCGTAGCTTCAGGCAATACGCGAATCAATTTCAGCATATCTTCGGCAAAAAGTTTATCAAGTACGGCAGGAATGATAAAAATGTCGTCTGTGTCCTTATAGCCTTTTATTTCATAAAACTTCGCTTCCTTTCTGCCCAGATCAATACATGTCCTCACCGTTATGGTTCTAACCCAAGCGCCCAGTTCGCCCTTCTTCAAATCAAACTCGCCGATATGCTGAAATACCTTCAAAAAAGCTGCGTTAAGCGCTTCACCGGCAAGCTCATCTGATTTTAAATAACGAAAACACAAGCGTAGCATTTCGGCATGGAAGCGTTTGTATAAACCTTCCTGCGCCTGGCGCTCATTTGCTTTGCACCCATTGATTAGCTTTTCTTCCTGATTGAAAAATAAGCTCATCAAGGCAGTATAATAAGAATATTGGTATCCATAGTTTCCTGTATAGGTTACGCAGGTCTCCTGGTAAACGCTGGGTTAAAATCGAAATTTATTTAACATATTTTTTACCAAGCGTTTCGATTTCACCTAGCGTAATATCATCAAATTAACTTATAATTTAATGAATCCTTACCTAAGCGAGAAAAAACTATTCGGCGACGATTTCACTATTGAAGAGATAGAAAACTGGTATAACCTGGAGAAAGAAGCTTACGCCAACCTGGGAAGTAAAAATGCGGAAACGTACGTATACCATTATCATGCATTAAACAAGCTGCACGGCTTTAATTATTTGAAAGGCAGGCATTTTAAAAATGTGCTTGGACTTGGTGCAGCCTGGGGGCATGAATTTGAACCAATTATCGACCAAATCAGTAATTTACATATTATTGAGCCATCTGATAATTTACGATCCGATAAGTTAGGTAACATTACGCCTATTTATACTATGCCGCAAATTTCAGGAACTATCAATTATCCCGATGGTTATTTTGACCTGGTAACCTCACTCGGAACACTTCATCATATTCCCAATGTTTCTTACGTAGTAGCAGAGTTGAGCCGGGTTACCAAACAGGGTGGGTATATACTCATTCGTGAGCCTGTTATTTCAATGGGCGACTGGACTAAACCAAGGGAAGGCCTCACCGCAAATGAGAGAGGTATCCCTTTGCCCATATTCAGAGACATTTTGGCTCAGCATCCTTTACAGATTATACACGAAAGCTTTTGTTTTACCATGACTGCCTTTTTCCAACGGACTTGGGTTAGGTTTTCGAAAATCCCAATATATAAATATAAAAGCTACATACTACTGGATAAATTTCTTTCTAATTTTCTCCTCTGGAATTTGAAATATCATGCTACAAATAAGCTCCAGCGCATAGCGCCACAAAGCGTTTTTTACGTTATTAAAAAACGTTGAACATCTGAATTACGCGATTTTTGATACTTAATTCGTCGAGCCTTAAAAAGTCAATAAACGAGGATTGATATTGTAATTTGGTTGTTGAAATGCTGTCTTGACAAGGTGAATGAAGCGTAAAACAAGTGCCAAAAGATTGTCTCACCTAACATTCCGGCAAACTAATCGGGATATTTATCGCAAGCCCCCCATCGGATGTTTCTTTGTATTTGGAGTTCATATCCTGGGCGGTTTGCCACATGGTGCGCACCACGGCATCCAGGCTTACTTTAGCTTTATCGGGGTTGCTTTGCAAAGCCAGTTGGGTAGCGGTGATAGCTTTTATGGCACCCATGGTGTTGCGTTCTATGCAAGGCACCTGTACCAGTCCGCCTATGGGGTCGCAAGTGAGGCCGAGGTGGTGCTCCATGGCAATTTCGGCGGCCATAAGTACTTGCCGCTGGCTGCCGCCTAAAACTTCGGTTAGTGCAGCCGCGGCCATGGCGGATGATACGCCTATTTCGGCCTGGCAACCGCCCATGGCTGCGGATATGGTGGCCCCTTTTTTAAATATACTACCCACTTCTGATGCGGTGAACAGGAACTGTATAATCCTATCCTCGTCAAAACCATCGCAAAAGCAGATGAAGTATTGCAGTACAGCCGGTATTACACCAGCTGCGCCATTGGTAGGCGCGGTAACTACACGGCCGAAACTGGCGTTTTCTTCGTTTACGGCCAGAGCGAAACAACTTACCCAATCTAATATATTCTGGAAGCTATTACCCGTTTCGCGGATGGCTGCCACCCACTCTGTATAGCTATTATAGGCGTGTTTGCCCAACAGGCGCTTGTTGAGTGCGGCGGCACGGCGGCCAACGTTGAGGCCACCGGGCAGGTTGCCTGTGGTGTGGCTACCGCGGTACATACACTCCTGCATTACTTTGAATATTTGGAGTACGTTGGCGCGCGTTTCGGCTTCGCTGCGCCAGGCGAGTTCATTCTCGGCAACTACTTCCGATATTTTGAGTCCGGTTTTCAGGCACCAGTGCAGCAAATCGCCTGCGGTTTCTATGGGGAAGGGCAGGTCTACCTCGGCCTTGTGCGACGCATTCGCGCCCTCTTTCACTACAAAGCCGCCGCCAATAGAGTAGTACGTTGCCGATACCGCTTTACCATTGCTCAGAAAAGCCTGGAAGGTAACCGCATTAGGGTGAAAGGGCAGGCTCTCGGTAAAGAGAAAAAGCATATCATTATCAAAATGGAAGCTGATCGCTTTTGTGCCGCCCAATAGCAACTGGCGGCTGGCATTTATATGCGCTATTTTGCTATCGATTTTATCTACCTCAAAGGTAACCGGGTCGTCACCACTTAGGCCAAGCAATATGGCAATATCGGTGCCGTGGCCTTTCCCGGTTTTAGCAAGGGAACCATATAACAGCACCTTAAGCTCTACCACCAAGGCCAAAGCCCCCTGCCCGGCAAGCAGGGCTACAAATTGCTGCGCCGCGCGCCATGGGCCAAGCGTATGCGAACTTGATGGCCCGATACCTATCTTAAACATGTCGAATACAGAAATTTGCTCGCGTTGCATGGGCGTAAAGATAGGGTTATACCGCCTGTTTAACCAACAATAAACATGGCGAACATTTAAAGCAACTTATCCGATTTGGGGATTCAGGTTCAGTAAAACGTGTTGATGATCTTTGATAATGGTTTGCAGGAATTTATAACTATTTAACCCTTCGGGCGGGGTGATATCCAAATGATCCTGAATTTTCTTTGCCATATTATCTACGAACGCCATATTGCCGGTTCTAAGGAAATGCCTGATTACCTCGTGCACCAAGGCAATGTCCTGATCAGAAAGGTTTGTCGCTTCCATAAAAACGGGCTGGTATTCTTCTTCGGGCAGGGTGGCGTTAAGCTCGTCTATGCCTGCCTTTGGCTTGGTTTTAATGAGCGTGGTATTCGCCACTATATCACCAATGCGTTGCTTATTCTCTGTTACGGCAACAGAAAATATAGCCACTGCGGGTACCGCCAGGGTAAAATCTGCCGCGCGAAAGAGGTAGCGCAACAGGTATTGCCCAAAGCGGGGCCTGCCGCCATCAAGGCTCACCACCTTTATCTTCATCACAAATTTGCCCAGGCTTTGCCCGTTAAACACTACCTCGCATATTAAATCATAAAAGGCGTAGAATACGAAAAATAATATCTGCGGCAGCGTAAAGCCAAATAATACCGACTTTGACATAACGTTATCAAACAGCCACAAATAGAGCAGGATGATGGCCAAAAACAAGGCATAGTCTATAATCCGGGCGATGGTGCGCTCGCCAATACCGGCAACTTCGTAGTCAATATCAATATTTTGGGCCGTTTTTATCCTAATGGTATGCATACCTAACAAATATACTTTCCAATTATCATTTATTTAATTGGCATTTACTTTTTTGTTGTTATTTTAAACAAAAATATCCTAAGCCGCGGAAGCAATGAGAGAGGCCCTGTTTATTAAGCAACGTACCGAAAAATGGAAGGAGTTCGAGAACATCCCGGGCAATGATCCGGATGTGCTGGCCAGCCAGTTTATTATGATAACTGATGACCTTGCTTACGCAAAAACCTTCTACCCTAAATCAAACACTACCAACTACTTAAATGGGCTGGCATCGCGGTTCCATCAAAGTATTTACAAAAACAAAAAGGAGGACCGCAACCGTTTCCTGCTTTTTTGGAAGGCAGAACTGCCCCTGCTTTTTTACCAATACCGCAAGCAATTGCTCTATTCGTTCGTCTTCTTTTTTACCTTCAGCATGATGGGGGCACTCTCTGCCAAGTACGATGATACCTTTGTGCGGTTGATATTGGGCGACGGCTACGTAAACATGACCAACGAGAACATTGATAAAGGCGACCCCTTTGGCGTGTATAAAGATAAAGACCAGGTGATGATGTTCTTCCAGATAGCCGAAAACAACCTCTATATTACCGTAATCAATTTCGTTGCCGGCATATTCTTATCTATGGGTACGCTTTACATTTTATTGCAAAATGCCATTATGCTGGGTTCGTTCCAGTATTTTTTCATCGCCAAAGGCCTGGGGCTGCAATCTTTACTGGTTATCTGGATCCACGGAACCCTCGAAATATCCTGCATTATCATAGCCGGTGGTGCGGGGCTTATACTGGGCAACAGCCTTATCTTCCCCAAAACTTACAGCCGGATAGCTTCGCTTAAAAAAGGCGCAGCCGATGGCATGAAGATAACACTGGGTATTTTGCCCATAGTTGCGCTGGCAGCAATTTTCGAAAGCTTTGTAACCCGCCATACCGAGATGCCCAGATGGCTTAGCTGCGGCATACTGCTGGGCTCTTTTTTATTCATCATAGGCTACACAGTCATATACCCTGCCAGGCTGGCCCGTAAACTTAACATCATCACCCAAAAATGAAACCGAATATAGAACTAAGGCAATCGCGCAATTTTGGCGAGATCATCAACGATAGCATCCTCTTCGTTACCCAAAACTGGAAACCATTATTTAAAGCCTTTTTTATTTTTTGTGGCTTTTTTATGGCCGGCAACATTATTTTCTCCATATTGATGCAGCTGAAAATAGTGGCGATACACAAAAACGACCTTAGCGACTACCGCCGTTCGGGGCTTTCGTTCCTTGGCATTGAGTATTGGATGGTGCTGCTGTTCTCGTTCCTTAATATCATATCCATTATAACAACCAGCCTTTGCTATGTTGCGTTGTATAAAGAGAAGGGTAACCAGCCCCCCAACGTGGCCGAGATATGGGTGTATTTCAAATACTATTTTTGGCGGGTAACCTATTCTGTATTTATGCTGGGTATCTTGTTGATGTTTGCCATATTCATATGCTTTTTGCCCGGGTTGTTTTTTGTTACCATAGCTGGCAGCATGATTGGCGGCTTTGTTTCTTTATTTTGCGTATTGCTGCCCATGGCTTATTTTGTTACGGTATTAACGTTGCTGTTCCCTATTATGATTATGGAGAACGGCGGCCTTTGGTATTCCTTCGGCAAATGCTTCAGATTAATCAAAAGCCGCTGGTGGAACACCTTTGGCGTGGTTTTCGTAACGGCTATCGTAGTGTATGCAACCTATCTGCTGGTTGCCTTGCCGTTCGGCGTGGCATCGGGTGGTAGCATCCAGTTCCTGGCTTATAACGTTACCACCTATCTTATTGTAATCTACAGCATAGTAATAAGCCTGATTCAGGTACTAAACGTACTGCCCATGGTAACCGCAGCCATTACCTACTTTAGCTACGTGGAGGAAAAAGAAAGCCTGGGCCTCTGGGAGCGCATAAATGCACTTGGCGAAGCCGCAGCCGCTACCACAAATGCTGATGAAACCCCTGACGAGTACTGATGGACATGCACAGATTTTTATTAATGCTTTTGTTTGTTTTTGGGGCGACAGCTATAACATATGGCGCCCCCGGCAAACATTCGCCGCCGAAAAAACCAGCGGTAATACAGGTCGACAGCAGCCGGTTGCAGGAGCGCTATTTCGACAACAAAAAGATAAGCGGCTATTCACAAGACCCCGAACTTAGATACGACAAGAACGATTTGGAAGGCGAAAGCCTGTGGGATCAGTTTTGGACAGCCTTTTGGCGTTGGGTAACCAGGCACCTTTTTGCCAGTAAACAAACGACAGAATTAGTCTATTACATCATCATTGGGATAGGCGTATGCTTAGCCACCTATATTTTGATGCGCATATCGGGCATCAGCACATCGTCTTTACTGCGGGGCAACGCGAGGGCCGTGCCGCTATATTATTCAGAATCTGCCGAGGATATACACCTGTACGATTTTGATACTGAAATTGAGAAAGCCGTGGCTGTAGGCAACTACCGATTAGCCGTGCGCTTGTACTATTTGTACACCCTTAAGCAACTGCACGATGCCCGCCTGATAAACTGGAAGATTGAAAAAACAAACTCCGCGTACCTGGGCGAAATACCCGATGGTGAGAGGCGGCAACTGTTCGGCTTGCTTACCCGCAAATTCGAGTACATTTGGTACGGTAATTTCTATATCGATAGCAGCGCTTTTAACGAGCTAAGCGCGCAATTCAAGCAATTTAAAAAGGCTATCAAATGAAAGATTTCAAAGTCTACCTCAGCATAGCCTCTTTATTCCTGCTGGTTTATCTGGTGGCCGAGTATAAACGCCCCAAACCAATCGACTGGACACCCACCTTTTTGAAGAAGGATAAGATACCCCTGGGTACCTATGTATTGTATAACCGACTGCGCGATATTTTCCCGGGGGCCGACATACGAACCTACCGCGAGCCGGCTTACAACGTACTGGCAGACCATGGCATAAAGCACGCCACATACCTTATCATTGCCAATAAAGTAAATATTGACAAAGCCGATTATAGCAGACTAAGCGCTTTTGTAAAACAAGGCAACAACGTTTTTATAGCAGCCACCTATTTTGGCGATTTTTTACATAAAGAACTAAAGGTGGATGCAGATTCCTATTCGGAATATAGGATGGGGACAGATTCCCTCCATTTCGTGAACCAAAAGCTCGATATCAGTAAAATCTACATGGTGGAACCGGAATTGCAAAGTGCCCATTTCGCCGAATTCGATACGTTAAAGGCTATTGTGTTGGCACAAGACAGCCATCAGCAAACCACGTATATCAAATTCCCAATGGGCAAGGGCGCGTTGTACCTTAATACAACCCCGCATTTGTTTACCAACTATGGGCTTCTGGACCAGGGCGGCGCGCAGTATGCATCTACTGCACTGTCTTATCTAAAAACTGATAAAGCTTTGATATGGGACGAATACTACACCCTGGGCCGTGGAGGAGAGCAATCGATAATGCGGGTATTTTTTAAATCGCCGCCGCTTAAGTGGGCCTATTTCCAGGCATTAGCAGCGCTAATTTTATATGTACTGTACCAGATGAAACGCCACCAGCGCATTATTCCCATCGTTGAGCCATTGGCCAACAGCACCCTGGGCTTTGTGCAGGTAGTGGGCCAGTTGTATTACGAAAAGCGCAATAACCACAACATCGCGCAAAAAAAAGCAAGCTATTTTTTAGAACACCTGCGGCAGGATCATCGCCTGGTAACCACTATACTCGATAAAGATTTCACCCAAAGCTTCGCCAATAAAACAGGTGTTGATTACCAACTAGCAGAAAAACTGGTGGCCGCCATCAGTTATGTAGAACGCCATACGTCGGTTACCGACCGCGAACTCATTGAACTAAACCAGCTCATAGAAAATTATTATACCCAAACCGGCTCTTATGGAAAATGAAAATTTTGAACAACGCACAGACCTTGGCAAGCTAAGCAACGCCGTAGCGCAAATAAAAGCAACCCTTGCCAAAATAATAGTGGGTCAGCAACAGGTAATAGATCTGATTATTGCCGGCATATTGGCCGATGGTCATATACTGATAGAGGGCGTGCCCGGAGTGGCCAAAACGCTTACCGCAAAGCTGGTAGCTAAAGCAATAGACGCCAAATACTCGCGCGTGCAATTCACGCCCGATCTGATGCCATCTGACGTGTTGGGTACTTCGGTATTCAACCCGCAAAGCGCCTCTTTTGAATTTAAGCGCGGCCCTATATTCGGAAATATCATCCTGATTGATGAAATAAACCGTGCGCCTGCCAAAACACAGTCGGCTTTGTTTGAGGTGATGGAAGAGCGACAGGTGACCATGGATAGCCATACCTATAAAATGACCGAGCCATTCATTGTGCTGGCTACCCAAAACCCGGTGGACCAGGAAGGCACCTACCGCCTGCCCGAAGCACAGCTGGACCGTTTCCTGTTCAAGATAGAGATAAAGTACCCATCGCTTGAAGAAGAGATTGCCATAGTAACCCAACAACACCAGCAAAAAACACTAGACCAACTGGCGCTTGTGGAGCCTGTTTTGGCGGCAGAAGACATCATTGCCCTAAGGCAGCAAGTACGGCAACTTTACGTGGAACCCAAGTTACTGGCTTTTGCGGCGCAAATTACGCACGAAACGCGCAACAACCGTTCGGTTTACCTGGGCGGTTCGCCGCGCGCATCGCTGGCAATCATCAACGCAGCTAAGGCAATAGCGGCTATCAACGGACGCGATTTTGTAACACCCGACGATATCATCCGTGTAGCCGCTCCGGTTTTGAGACACCGCATTATGCTTACCCCTGATAAAGAAATGGAAGGCGTATTGCCCGATGATGTGATAGCGCAGATCATCCAGAAAATAGAGATACCTCGATAAGCGCCGGTGAAGAAGTTATTCAAACTGTTTTACACCGATCTTTTCCTAACCAGCAGGCTATTTGCATTGCTGGCCGGTAGCGTTGTGCTTTTTTTACTTTGGTTCTTTTTCCCATGGTTGGGCGTGGTGCCGAAGCTTTTCTTTTGGGGGATTATAGTTACGACCTTTGTAGATTTGGTGCTACTTTACCGCATAGGCAATGCCATATTTGCCAAAAGGCATGCGCCCGAAAGGTTGAGTAACAGCGACGATAACGAATTGGGCATTTACATCGAAAATCGTTATTCGTTTACCGTACAGGCTGGTATTATAGACGAGATTCCTGTACAGTTTCAGCGGCGCGATGTTTTATTTAAGACCACGCTGAAAGCCGGCGAACATAAGCTCATTAGCTATGCCTTACGGCCGGTTAAACGCGGCGAATATGCGTTTGGCAGCATCAGGGTGTTTGTGCGTTCGCCGCTTGGGCTCATCAGCCGCAGGCATAATTTCGAACAGGCTGAAACGCTGCCGGTTTACCCCTCTTTTTTGCAGATGCGCAAATATGAGCTGCTGGCCATATCAAACCGACTGAATGAACTGGGTATCAAAAAAATACGCCGCCTTGGCCAAAGCCTGGAGTTTGAGCAAATAAAAAATTACGTACCCGGAGACGATTACCGCAACATCAACTGGAAAGCCTCGGCACGACAGGGCAGCCTGATGACCAACTCCTATACCGATGAGAAATCGCAGCAGGTGTATTGTGTGATAGATAAATCGCGCGCCATGAAGATGCCTTTCGAGGGTTTGAGCCTGCTGGATTATGCCATAAACGCCAGCCTGGTGCTTAGTAATATAGCACTTTTAAAAGAGGATAAAGCAGGACTGATAACTGTTGCCGAAAAGATTGGCGCCGTATTGCCCGCCGATAAAAAACCAACGCAAATAAACAAGATACTGGAGATCTTATACAAAGAGAAAACCCGCTATCTGGAAATCAACATGGAGGCCCTGTACAGCACCATACGCAACGTATTGAAGCAACGTAGCCTGGTGGTGTTTTTTACCAATTACGAGAGCCTCCCCGCGCTGCAAAGGCAATTGCCGTTTTTGAAACGCATAGCGCGTTTCCATTTATTGCTGGTGG
Organism: Mucilaginibacter psychrotolerans; assembly: GCF_004519315.1. Lineage (GTDB taxonomy): Bacteria > Bacteroidota > Bacteroidia > Sphingobacteriales > Sphingobacteriaceae > Mucilaginibacter > Mucilaginibacter psychrotolerans. Next base: position 98,793 of record NZ_SOZE01000015.1, on the reverse strand, counting down.
TTTTTTTCGAGAATACCGAATTGAAACAGGTGAGCGAGCAACCCGCACGCGATGTAGAAGGCATATACATCAAAACCATCGCCGAGAAATTCGCTTATGAAAAGAAGCTAATCATGAAAGAGCTGGCGGCCCACGGCATCCAAGCCATCCTTAGCACGCCGCAAAACTTAACCATCAATACCATCAATAAATATCTGGAGCTGAAGGCTAGGCAAAAGATATAAGGGTTTCCCGGGAGCCTTTTCCAAACTTGTCATTTCGATGAGCAGCGGGTAGGAAACGAGTGATGGGGCTAAGAGAAACTATCTCTTGAGCGATAGCGAAAAATCTTCTACGCACAGCCGACGACTAAGCAAATCGAAATCCAAAGTGCAATTGCACGCCGCATAAGATTTCTCACCTCCTGCGCACACCTCCTGCGTTTCAGGTTCGAAATGACATGGTGTTGGATTGGTGCTGGTTTGATTGGCTTGCTAAAATATCGCCTCCGCAATCTTTTTCGTTGGCCCCGGGTTACCCATGGTGTAAAAATGCAATACCGGCGCGCCGAATTTCACCAGTTCTTTGCATTGGTTGATCATCCATTCTATACCGATATCCTTCACATCCTTTTCTGCTTTAGCGCCCTGTATAGCATCGCTCAAGTCCTCCGGAATATCGATGTGGAAGGTTTTGGAAAGGTTCACCAACTGCTTTGATGTGGTGATAGGTTTTAAGCCGGGTATAATAGGCACATTGATGCCGTTTGCGCGGCAGTTGTTTACAAAATCGAAATACTTCTTATTATCGAAGAACATTTGGGTTACAATGAAGCCTGCCCCCATATCTACCTTTTGCTTGAGGTATTTAAAATCAGTTTTCATGTTCGGTGCCTCGAAGTGTTTCTCGGGATACCCGGCAACACCCATGCAGAAATCTGTTTTCAGGATGCCTTCGTGGTTCTCATGCAAGTAAATACCTTTGTTCATGTTTACTACTTGCTGCAGCAGGTCGGTAGCGTAGCAGTGACCGTTTGGCGTAGGCACAAATGAGGCATCGCCACGGCGTGCATCGCCACGAAGGACTAAAACATTCTCTATGCCCAGAAATTGCAGGTCAATAAGGCCGTTTTCGGTTTCGTCTTTAGTGAACCCACCGCAAAGCAAATGGGGAACGGTATCTACCTTGTACTTGTTCATAATAGCCGCGCAGATGGCAATAGTGCCCGGGCGTTTGCGGTAGGCCAGTTTCTCCAGCAAGCCGGTTTCGTGCTGCTTGTAGATATAATCCTCGCGCAGCGAAGTAACATCAATAAACGGCGGCTTAAACTCCATCAGCGGGTCGATAGCGTTATAAATACCCTGGATGCTTTCTCCCTTTAATGGCGGGATAAGCTCGAAAGAGAATAAGGTTTTGCCGTTGGCGTTAGCGATGTGTTCGGTTATCTTCATTTTAGTGTTGTCTCTCTACCACGTCATTGCGAGGAACGAAGCAATCTCCAGACTTTGCATGCCGCTTAGCATGTGTAGAGATTGCTTCGTTCCTCGCAATGACGCGTGGTTATTGGCGTCGTATCAATAATTAATGTTAGGGCCAAGCCAACGCTCAACCGTTTCGAGGTCCATATTCTTCCTTACTGCGTAATCCTCCACCTGGTCTTTACTTATTTTACCCAGCCCGAAATATCTAGCCTGCGGATGCGCAAAGTAGAAGCCGCTCACCGATGCTGCCGGTGTCATGGCCAGGCTTTCGGTGAGATGCATTTGGGCATTGTCCTCGGCTTTTAGTATTTCAAACAATGTGGTTTTCTCGGTATGATCCGGGCAGGCGGGGTAACCCGGTGCCGGGCGGATGCCCTGGTATTCTTCTTTGATGAGTTCGTCGGTACCCAACTGTTCGCCTTTGCTGTAACCCCAGTATTCTTTACGCACCAGTTCGTGCATTTTTTCGGCGAAGGCTTCTGCAAGGCGGTCGGCAAGGGCCTTGGCCATAATGCTGTTGTAATCATCGTGATCGGCCTCGAATTCGGCAACCAGTTCGTCGCAGCCTATGCCGGTGGTTACGGCAAAGCCGCCCCAATAATCGGGTACTCCGCTATCCTTTGGCGCGATGAAATCCGATAGCGCATAGTAAGGCTCGTTTTTGGCCTTCTCTGCCTGTTGGCGCAGCGTGTGGATACGCGTTAGCAGGGTAGTGCGTGTATCATCGGTATAAATTTCGATATCATCCCCAACGCTGTTTGCCGGCCAAAAGCCTATAACGGCATTGGCGTGCAGCAATTTGTTATCTACGATGCGTTTCAATAATACCTGCGCATCGTCAAACAGTTTTTTTGCCTCAGTACCTACATATTTATCGTTAAATATTTTCGGGTAGCTGCCGCGCAGTTCCCAGGTATGGAAGAATGGGGTCCAATCAATATACGGCACCAATTCCTCCAGCGGGTAATCTTCAAAAACCTTAGTACCGGTAACGGCTGGTTTGGGCGCTATATCGCCATCTAAACTTATCTGAAATTTACCGGCACGGGCTTCTTCTATGCTAATGAAGCGTTTATCGTTCTTTTTATTAGCATGTGCCTCGCGAGCCTTTTCGTATTCGTCTTTAATGCCCTGTATGTAGGCATCGCGATTATCGCGGTTCATCAGGCTGCTGCAAACGGTTACGCTGCGCGATGCATCCAACACGTGAATGGCAGGACCGGAATAATTCGGCGCAACCTTTACCGCCGCGTGGATACGCGAAGTGGTGGCACCGCCAATAATGAGCGGAATCGTGAATCCCTGCCTTTCCATCTCTTTGGCAAAATGCACCATTTCATCCAGCGATGGGGTTATTAACCCACTTAGCCCAATGATATCCACATCATGTTTTTTAGCTTCCTCTATAATGCGTTGTGCAGGCACCATCACCCCAAGGTCTATCACCTCGAAATTATTACAAGCCAGCACCACACCCACAATGTTTTTACCGATATCGTGCACATCGCCTTTTACGGTAGCCATCAATATCTTGCCCGCATTAGCGCGGCTGCCGCTGCTATCTTCACCGGCATCTATAACGCGTTGTTTTTCCAGTTCTATAAAGGGCAGCAGGTACGCTACGGCCTTCTTCATTACGCGGGCCGATTTTACCACCTGTGGCAAAAACATTTTCCCGGCACCGAATAAGTCGCCCACCACATTCATGCCGTCCATCAGGGGGCCTTCAATCACCTCCAGTGGCTTGGCGAATTTCTGGCGGGCTTCTTCCACATCCTCGTCCAAATACTCGATAATACCTTTCACCAGGGCGTGCGACAAGCGTTCCTCTACCGGGTTTTTACGCCATTCCTCATCGCGTACGATCTCCTTGCCTTTACTTTTAATGGTATCGGCAAATTCAACCAAACGCTCGGTAGCATCGTCGCGGCGGTTTAACAGTACGTCTTCCACCAGTTCCAGCAGGTTCTTTGGAATTTGCTCGTAAACCTCCAGCATACCGGCGTTTACAATGCCCATATCCAAACCGGCCTTAATGGCGTGGTAAAGGAATGCCGAGTGCATGGCCTCGCGCACGGTGTTGTTCCCCCTAAAAGAGAAAGAAATATTACTCACCCCGCCGCTCACCTTGGCGTAGGGCAGGTTGTTTTTTATCCAGCGGGTAGCTTCAATAAAGTCTACCGCGTAGTTGTTATGCTCTTCTAAGCCCGTTGCCACGGTCAGGATGTTCGGGTCGAAAATAATATCCTGCGGCGGGAAGCCTACTTCATCAACCAGGATGTGGTAGCTGCGCCCGCAGATTTCTTTGCGGCGTTCTAATGAATCGGCCTGGCCGGTTTCATCGAAGGCCATTACTACGGTTGCTGCGCCGTAGCTTAATATCTTGCGGGCATATTCTTTAAATTTCTCTTCGCCTTCTTTCAGCGAGATAGAGTTTACGATACCTTTTCCCTGTAAACATTTCAAGCCCGCCTCTATAACCGTCCATTTACTGGAATCGATCATGATGGGCAGTTTGGCTATATCAGGTTCTGATGCAACCAGGTTGAGGAATTTCACCATTACGGCTTCGGAATCGATCATTCCCTCATCCATGTTGATGTCAATTACCTGCGCGCCGCCTTCTACTTGTTGCAGGGCAACGGTAAGGGCAGCCTCGTAATCTTCGGCCAAAATCAATTTGGAGAATTTTGGCGAACCCGTGATATTGGTACGCTCGCCAATGTTTACGAAGTTTGTTTCAGGGGTAAGCGTAACAGATTCCAGTCCGCTGAGGCGCAAGAATGGCGCTATCTCGGGTTTTTTGCGTGGCTTGTATTTAGCAGCTTTTTCGGCAATACACTGGATATGATCCGGCGTGGTACCGCAACAACCACCCACGATGTTGACCAACCCGGCCTTGATGAAATCATCAACCTGGTGGGCGGTTTCGTGCGGGGTTTCGTCGTAAGCGCCAAATTCATTCGGCAAGCCTGCGTTCGGATAAGCAGAAATATATACGCCTGCCTTTTCGGATAATTCCTCCAAGTGTGGCCTCATTTCGCGGGCACCCAAAGCGCAATTCAAACCAACAGATAGCAAATTGGCGTGACTGATGGAATTCCAGAAAGCCTCCACCGTTTGCCCCGAAAGCGTCCGGCCCGACGCATCGGTAATGGTACCGGAGATCATCACACCGCCCGAATCCCTAAATGCCGGGTAATCCTTACCGGCTTCCTTACATTCTTTTTTATATCTATCGATTGCAAACAGCGCAGCCTTCGCGTTCAGCGTATCAAAAATCGTTTCAACAAGCAGCACATCCGAACCGCCATCAACCAGGCCGCGTACCTGTGCGTAATAAGCCTCGGCCAAATCATCAAAGGTAACAGCGCGGTAACCTGGGTCGTTAACATCGGGCGATAACGAGGCTGTGCGGTTTGTTGGACCAACAGCACCCGCCACAAAGCGTGGTTTTGCCGGGTTTTTGGCCGTGTACTCGTCGGCTACTTCGCGGGCTATACGGGCACCTTCGTAGCTTAGTTCGTAATCCAGTTCTTCCAGGTGGTAATCTGCAAGCGATATCTTTTGCGTACTGAAGGTGTTTGTTTCGATGATATCCGCCCCGGCATCCAAATATTCGGCATGGATAGCCTTGATTACATCCGGGCGTGTGATATTCAGCAGGTCGTTATTGCCTTTCAGGTCGCTGGCATGATCGCGGAAACGCTCCCCACGGAAATCCTCCTCGGTGAGTTCGTACCGCTGTATCATGGTGCCCATTGCCCCATCAATAACCAGGATGCGTTTTTCTAGTTCTTTTCTAATGTCCATATGATGATTTCACCGATTATTTTTTGTGATTCCACCGATTAGTTGAAATTTGATTCCACTGATTGCTCGATGATTGCACCGATTGCGCAAACAAAAATCGGTGTAATCAAAATCCAATCGGTGAAATCGATTAAAAATCGGCGTAATCCCAAAAACGTAGCTTATCTCGAAAAGTCAGGATGTAATTGTATGACTTTCGCTTATCTTTCCTAACCGATTTTCTCCCGGTTAAGTAGAATGTAGCACCTTGTAAGCACAGGTTGCCAAGACATCGCAGGGTCTAATCCCTCCGCCTTTCTCCATAAGCATTACAAATATGACTATTAATGTTGTAATGTGCAAGGCTGCGCAAGTATGGGGAAATAAAGTTGCCGTATGGCAAGTTTATTTCCCCGGAGAGCGGTTGAAACAGCGGTTTTGTGGCTTAGTAAAGCAGATTATCGTATGGGTACCGCTCGGTATGGATGGTCTTCACCGCATCGTAAAGCATCGTTTTAAACTCTTCCACGTTTTCTTTTTCGGTAGCAGAGATGAAAATAGCCGGGGCGTTATTTTTAGCCATCCAACTGTGATTAAAGTCGTCCATGTTCAACGGCGTGTCTTTGATGTCGATGTTATGGTCGGCAGGGTTAAAGGCATCTATCTTATTGAATACCGTGATGGTTTTTTTATCAACCACCTTCAAATCCTTCAGGGTTTCGTTTACGGTGCGTATCTGGTCCTCAAACGTTGGGTGCGAAATATCTACTACGTGTATCAATATATCTGCTTCGCGCACTTCATCCAGGGTAGATTTAAAGCACTCCACCAAATGGTGAGGCAGCTTGCGGATGAAACCTACCGTATCTGACAATAAAAACGGCACATTCTCTATCACCACTTTGCGCACGGTAGTATCCAACGTAGCAAACAGCTTATTTTCGGCAAATACGTCCGATTTTGCCAGCATGTTCATGATGGTAGATTTACCTACGTTGGTATAACCCACCAAAGCCACGCGGATCAAAGCCTGGCGGTTTTTGCGCTGGGTTTCGTTCTGCCGGTCGATAAGTTTAAGTCGTTCTTTTAATAAAGAGATCTTATTCAGAATCAAACGCCTGTCGGTTTCTATCTGGCTTTCGCCCGGGCCACGCATACCAATACCGCCCTTTTGGCGCTCTAAGTGCGTCCACAAGCGGGTTAATCGCGGCAACAGGTATTGCAACTGGGCTAGTTCCACCTGCGTTTTGGCCTGTGCCGTTTGGGCGCGACTTGCAAAAATATCCAGGATAAGGTTGCTACGGTCCAGTATCTTTACCTGCAGTTCGCGTTCGATGTTGCGCATTTGTGATGGCGTAAGCTCATCATCAAACACCACGATATCTATTTCTTCGGCAACAACATATTCTTTTATTTCATCCAGCTTACCGGTACCCACAAAGGTGGAACGTTCCGGGCGCTGCAGTTTTTGGGTAAAGGTTCTCACGGTGAGGCCGCCGGCAGTGGCAACCAAAAATTCTAACTCTTCTAAGTATTCTTTTTCGCGTGCTTCCGTTTCGTTGGGGGTAATCACCCCAACCAGCACAACTTTCTCCTGCTTCACAGCAGTATCATAAAATTTCTGTTTCATAAATCAATATAAAGATACGCGGATTTACGCATTAATGCGCGTGGCGTATTCGATAAACAATAGTTGGTGCGGCTTATCTTAGCCAACAATGGAATTCATCAATTAAACGATGAAGGGCCTGGAGTGTTTGAGGATTACATTTTTTACTAGTAGCGCAGCAAAGATAATGTTTTTGCGGGGAAGATGAAATGGGTTAACGGATATTCAGGTTGGTGTTTTGTTGGTTATGGAAGTTTGCTTAACTTTAAATTATGAATGATATCCAAAAAGCCTTGCTTAGCCGCATTACTTTTATCCCTGATTTGCTTAGCGGAAAGCCGACTATCCGGGGAATGCGTTTTCCGGTGAGTGATATTTTGGAGTTGCTTTCATCTGGATTATCTGATGCGGAAATCTTAGAGCAACATCCTATTTTAGAAAAAGAAGATATTAAGGCAGCACTGTTCTATGCTTCACTGAAAATAAAAAACACTGTTGTAATACATGCCGCATGAGCAATGGGAAATTTGGTTAGACACGCAGATTTCACCAATTATTGCAAAATGGATGAATGAATACACTGGCTATGTTGTAAAATCATCCTATAGCCTAAATTTACACTTCCTCAAGGATAGTGAGATTTACTATAGAGCAAAAGCGGCAGGTAATGTCATTTTGGTTTCTAAAGATGCAGACTTCCCCATCCTAATTACCCGTCTCGGGGCACCACCTAAATTAATAAACATCAAAATAGGAAATTGCGACAACCGTACACTATGGGCTTTCCTTAAGCCTAATATCCTTAGTGCCATCGATATCTGTGTATTATCGGATGTTGAAATAGTTGAATTGGAGTAGACCTATTCTACACCACCCACCAGTGTTTTACCAAATGCAATTCCTTTCGGGCGCGGGTAACTGCCGTGTACCACCATTTGCAAAGGCTGGCAGGAGGCATCCTAAACATGGTATTATTTTCATTATCCAGGAAAAGATAGACGTTATTCCATTCGCCGCCTTGTGCTTTATGACAGGTTACCGCATAGCCATAAGTAGCTTTTAAGCAGTTATAATAATCATCTCCCAACATCGCTTCCCGGTATTCTTCGCTTTTAGAGGATATCCCTTTTTCGCGCATGCGGCTATGAAAATCAACCATCAGTTCTTTCGTTTGTTCTTTAGTCAAACTGCCGTTTATGCTTTTGAGCGCATTAACCGAGAGCTGCATTTTGAACTCCGTATCAGATAAGAAAGTTCGCACGGTAACTTTTTGAAATTTAAGCCCGCCCCGCCAGGTAACCTCGCCCAGGGCAGTTACCGTTACAAAATCGCCATTTGTTAGCGGTACTTTATGGTTGTTTTGGGTTACTAATAGTACCTCGCCCGTTTGCAAGTCTAAATTTGCATCGCCAAGCAGTTTATTCCGCATAAAACGATTGATTTCATACACTCTTAGATTAGTCCGCGCTATAGCAAGTGTTTCCGTCGGGCCTGTTTCGGTGTATTTCTCAAAATACCTGTCCAGTTGTTCGTCATCAGCAGGGTGCAACTTTACGTTGTTAAGCTTAGATGCCGGTAACTTTGGATATAATTCAAAAACGCCGCTATCATGCATATCGCGGATGTCGCCGGCAAGTTTTAATATGTCGTTGCCACTGTCGGTCCGCTCAATTTTAGATAACGTGACGGATACGGCTACCTTATTTTGGCTGTTCAACCAATTCTTATCAAGTGCCGGGCTAAAGGGCTGGCCTATTGGCGGCAACTGGCATGGGTCGCCCACAAAAATAATCTTGTTATTGCCCACCACCTCAAACAGGTCGTCTAAAAGCACACCCGAGCCAAAAGTGGCGGGCATGGAATCACTTTCCTGAAATTCGCCCGAAAGCATGGATGACTCATCGACAATATAAAGCCGTTTTTTATTGTCGGCTATACGGGTATTAAACTGCATAGAAAGCTGCGCAGCGTTGCTAGCAGTTGCGCCCGATGGATTATCGTCGAGCCCGTTGACCCCAATAAAGTTATAAAGTTCGCTATGTACAGTGCGTGCGGTAAAACCGGTTTTCCCTTTGAGTACCGTGGCGGCGCGACCTGTAGAAGCTAACAGGCAAAACTCTTCCTTTTCTTCCTTCAGCTTTTTGGCGAGGGCCTGCATCAGGTACGTTTTGCCGGTTCCTGCATACCCCTTCAACACAAAGACATCGATAGATGGGTGCGCCAGAAACTTCTTTATTGCAGTAAAGGCAGCCTTTTGGTCGGCATTAAAGTTCAGGTTATCGGCCATACAATTACTAAATTATTGAATTTATTTAGCAATTAAGCGGGGTAAGCATATTTTCGATATTACAACCCTTTCACAAATTCGCGCATCGCTTGCCCTGGATCTGCCTGCTTCATAAAGTTTTCGCCGATGAGGAAACCCTGGAAGCCCACTGTCTTCAAATCTTTGATGGTTTGCGTATCGCTGATGGCACTTTCCGAAATCTTTAGAAACTCATTGGGGATATGATCTACCAGATCGTAAGAGTTTTGTACCGATACCGTGAAATCAGCCAGGTTGCGGTTGTTTACGCCAATGGCATCGAGGTTAGTATCTATGCTGCGCTCCAGTTCTTCCAGGTTGTGTACTTCTAAAAGAACGTTGAGCTCCAGGCTTTTGGCCAAGCCCGCGAGGTTTTTTATTTCTGCGGGAGTAAGGATGGCGGCTATCAGCAATATAATATCTGCACCAAGGGCTTTTGCCTCTACAATCTGGTACTCATCTATCATAAAATCCTTACGCAGCACCGGTACGATATTTGCGCGGCGGGCACGTTTCAGATCCAGCTTGCGACCGCCGAAGAAGTTGCGGTCGGTCAATACCGATAGCGCCGAAGCACCGGCATCGGCGTACTGTTTAGTTACTTCTTTTACCAGCGCTTCATCATTAATAATGCCTTTGGATGGCGACTTGCGTTTAAACTCGGCAATAATACCCGTCCGATCGGGTACCAATAAAAAATCTTTAAAAGAATACGTTTCCCGGTGGAAATACTCTGATTCCTCCAGTTCGGTGTAGGTGGTTTCGCGTTTGTCGCGAGCCACTTCCCTTTTTTTGTATGCTACTATTTTATCGAGTATGTTCATTTCCACAAATTTATAAAACCCGTTGTCATTTCGAACGAGCGATAGCGAGGAGAAATCTTGTTAGGCAATCCATTAACGCAGGCAAAGCGGCTCTGCATATCGAACAAGATTTCTCTTCGCCCACCCGCGCTTTCCCGCCCGCTGCTCATCGAAATGACATGAGGGAAAGGTTCGGCTTTATCCGTTCAACCAGTTCGCCATCATTTCCTTGCCGTATTCGGTCAATACCGATTCAGGGTGGAACTGCACGCCGCGAACGTCGTATTCTTTATGCCTTAAAGCCATTACCGAATTATCTTCCTCATCAATGGCGGTAACTGTTAGCACCTCCGGCAAATCCTTTTCTACTACCCAGCTATGGTAACGTCCTACTTTAAAGCATTCCGGCAGGCCTTTGAAAAGCTGCTCGGTATCGTCGGTAACTTTTATGGGCGTGGCAATGCCGTGCATGGGCTGCGGCAAATTGTATAATTTGCCACCGAACACTTCTGCAATGGCCTGCTGGCCGAGGCACACGCCAAAAATGCTTTTGGTGGGCGCGTATTTTTCTATCACCTGTAGTAACAACCCTGCCTCAGACGGTATGCCCGGCCCCGGCGAGAGGATGATATGGCTGTAAGCATCTACATCGGCTATATCAAACTGGTCGTTCCGCCAAACGTCGCATTCCAGGCCAATTTCATTAACCAAATGCACCAGGTTATAGGTGAACGAATCGTAATTGTCTATTATTAATATATTGCTCATTTTTCTGAACCTTGATTTTTAGGATTTCAGGATTACCCTGAGCCTATTTGTGTTTACCTAATCTCTATTCTCCAGCCTCTAATCTCTAAATAGATTCCGCCACCTCTATCGCTTTCCTTAGCGCGGCTATTTTATTATCTACTTCTTTCAGCTCGCTTTCAGCAACGGAGCCGGCTACTATGCCCGCGCCTGCCTGGTAGTGCAGCGTGTTGTTCTTGCTCAAAAACGAGCGTATCATGATAGCGTGATTAAAATCTCCGTTAAATCCGAAGTAACCGATGGCACCGCTGTAAAAGCTGCGTTTGGTTTTCTCGTTCTCGTCTATAATTTCCATGGCACGATATTTTGGCGCGCCGCTTAGCGTGCCTGCCGGGAATGTATCTGCTACTATTTTGAATGAAGATACGCCGGGCTTCAGCTTGCCGCTTACATGCGATACCAGGTGGATAAGATGCGAATAGTATTGTACTTCTTTAAAAGCCTTTACGCTTACCTGCTCGCAATGGCGGCTCAGATCGTTACGGGCCAGGTCAACCAGCATCACGTGCTCTGCAGATTCCTTGGGGTCGGCTTCCAACTGGCGGGCTATCTCTGCATCCTTCACATCGTCACCACTCCGTTTAAACGTACCGGCTATCGGGAAAATGCTGGCAACACGATTCTTAACGGTAATCTGCGCCTCTGGCGATGAACCGAAGATCCTGAAATCGCCGAAATCGAAATAGAATAAATATGGCGACGGGTTGATAGAACGCAGCGCACGGTACACGTTGAATTCATCGCCCAGAAACTTACGCGAGAACGCCCGCGACGGTACAATCTGGAACACATCACCACGGTAGATATGCGTTTTCATCTTCTCTACAATGGCAATGAACTCCTCGTTGGTCAAATTCGATTGCTCGGCTTCCTTGCTCTCGAAAGTGTACTCGGGGAAGTTTTTGTTTTTGATAAGGTATTCCAGTTTTTCTAAACCATTGGTTTCGGGCTGGCCGTCTATCTGGTTATGGAAAATATAAAGTTCGTTCTTGAAATGGTCCACCGCAATAATGTAGCTGTAGATATGGTATTGCATCACCGGTATCTTGCGCGGATTGTCGGGCGTTACCTTTAGCTTAATGGTTTCGAAATGTTCAACTGCTTCGTGGGTAAAATAGCCAAACAATCCATTAGAAATAACCTTGCCCACTTGCGCATCGGTGTCAAAACGGCTTAAGAAATTATTGATCTCGTCTGTTAGTTCGAAGGTGCCCGGTGCGCTTACTTCGGTGCTGCCATCGGGGAATTTCTTTTTCAGTTCGCCATCATCCAGCACAAAACCGCTGATGGGTGCGCAGCAAATATAGCTCAGGCTGTTTTCGCGGCTGTGGTAGTCGGAGCTCTCCAGCAGCAACGAGTTTGGGAATACATCGCGCAGGCGCAGGTAAATGCTAACCGGCGTGGTGGTATCAGCAAGTAGCTTTTTATGTGTGGTATTTATTTTAAAAGTCTTCATTTTTCAATAGCTCATTAAACAAAAAAAACCCGGCGGATTGGTGCTCGCCGGGTTTCAATATAGGTTTGTATTTGATTAGTAATGCATGTCAAAAACTATCCGGCTGCCAATTTTATTTGGTGCCACCAATTGTTATTGTTCAAAGTTTTTTTCATGATCGGGCAGCAAATTTATAAAGAAAATCGAAACTGCAAACTTTTTCTGTTCTTTTTTAATTACTCATGCCAAAAAAGGCACGTTTGCTTTGCGCGATAGACACAACTATCACTATAATAGCCAGTAAATAAAATATGGCGACGGTGCGGTGCTTGTTTACCGCGAGTATTTCTTTCTTGGATTTAGCGTGCCCGATAGTAATCAAAACGATGGCAAATATCATCATGCTGATGTGCTCAACCGTCCAATAACGGGCGGTGGCTTCGTGCATAGTTTCTTTGGCAAACTTTACAAAGGGGCTTAAGAAGTACAGCACCAACCCTATCAGCAGCTGCGTATGGGCCGATATCAGGGCAAACAGGTTAAGCTTGCGGTTGCCTTCGGTGTATTCTTTTTGGCCAAACCAGCCGGCTAAGGATTGCACAATAGCCAGCAAAATTAAAACCATTACGATGTATCGGAAGCCGGAGTGCGCCAGGAGGACGAATTTGTATAAATCCATGGGATAAAAATTTTGTTCGAATATAAAAGTTTTCAGTAAGAAAAGACAGACGGAGATTTTTTAACCACGGAGTACGCGGAGGATACGCAGAGGTTCACAGAGCCTGCTAAGCGTTTAAATATCTCTGTGCCTTCTCTGCGCCTTCTCAGTGTAACTCTGTGGTTAAAAAAAAGCTACAAGGGGAAACAAAATTTCCCCACTAAAATCATTGGGCTAATGCCTTCGCCAGTCGACGCAAAACGTTACATTTATGGTGCTGATTAATTTATGGATTGTATTTCTTTTGACGTATTTATTCCCGATGAAAAAAAATTCAGGCCCTCTACTGATGGGATTGTTTTGGGGTTATTTGTTGCCGTAATTGCAACAAATTGGATAGCTGCAGATTTTGCGCCATTCGCTGCTTTCGGTGCTTTTGCTACCTGTATCTATTTTTTGACAGGGACTTTTTGGCGAAAGAAACCATTGGAAGGAACCATAGCCGGAACAATAAAATTCTGCAACCATAAAATAATGGTAAACAACGAAACCATTTCACTTGATAATGTAACGGAGATTGATTTTTTATTTTCAAACTATTATCGAAAACGTGAACCAAACGGACGAAGAAGTTTTAACCCTGTATTTTCTCAAGGGGTAGATAATTACGTCACCTATGTTGATAGGGCGGGCGACAAATACATCATTAACTTCAGACTCAAAACCGAAGACGAACATTACGAATTAGTGCCTTTTGCTAACCAGGCTGTGAATGCCGGCAAGATGTCAGTAAACAGGGCCGTTGAGCTTTTTGGTGATAAGGGCTTTTTCTTTTAACCATAGCGATGGGGTTGAAACTCGCCACTACGGTTACGCTATAAGGGAAAACTAAACTTCCCCATCAGCACTTTCGGGTTGTTGCCTATCGCCGTTGGCTCGCCACAGAGGGCTTCGTTGCCCAACAGCGCAAATAATATCGCTTCTTTAGCATCGGGGTTAATGCCCAGTTCGCTGGTATCGGCCAGGGCAACGCCGGGCAACGCCCGTTTGATGTAATCGGTCACGAAAGGGTTCCTGGCCCCGCCGCCACTTACAAATATTTTCATGCCGGTAGTAGAAAAGTTGGATGCGATGAACCGCAGGATGCTTCGGCCGGTGAAAGCACTTAACGTAGCCACTAAATCGGCTTTGGGTAAATTTAGGGTACGGGTGGCTTGCTGTGCATCGGCTACAAAATTCAAATTAAAAAGCTCTGGTCCGGTGGTCTTTGGCAGGCTTTCGTTAAAAAATGGATGGTGCAGTAGGGCATCCAGCAACGTTTCATTAACCACCCCCGAATAGGCTATCGCCGAATCCTCGTCGTAAGGCTGATCGAAGTAAGCACGGCAGGCAGCATCAATCAGTGTATTGCCCGGACCGATATCTGTACACATCACTTTGGTGTAATCGGCATCTGCCGGCAGGTAGGTAAGGTTGGCAATGCCCCCGATATTGAGCAGTATCCTGTCCTCGCCGGGTTTGCTACCCAACAGCACATCGCCATAGAGGGCCAATGGCGCACCCTCGCCACCGGCTGCAATATGTTTCTGGCGGAAATCGCTGATGGTTAATATGCCGGTTTTTACGGCTATGTGGTCGGCATCACCAATTTGCAGCGTAGCGTTACTGTATCCGGCTTGCCCATGCAAACGTTTTGGCGCGTGGTAAATGGTTTGCCCGTGACTGGCGATGAAATCGACATCGCCAGGGGCAACGCCCCATTCCGCAAGGGACTGTAATATCAATTCCGCATGGAAGCTACCAATATAGGCATTCAGTAACGTCACCTCTTCCAGGTTCGCGTGCTTTTGGGCAAATACCTGCTGTACTTCTTTTTTGAAAGTTTCGCCGTAGGGAATAGTGATGTAATGGATAAGCTTAAACTGCGTTTGCAGTCCGCTGCCGCTAAAGCTGCAAAGCGCAATATCCAGCCCGTCCAGCGAGGTGCCCGACATTAGCCCAATGCCCAGCCGCTCCTCTTTTTGGGCAACGGCGAATAGTTTTTGCAGGTTTTTGTTCAATGCTGGCATGTGCTTATTTTTACCGGGACGGGTGTACGCACAAATGTAAATTAAAATGTCCTGTATATAAATAACGTATATATTTGTTTCAACCCATTGTACACCCATTACCAACCCTAAGCAATTTTTATGGCACGATTAAATTTACTGGAAGAGACACGTTACGAGAAGCTGCCGGTTAGCGTTTACGCCGACCAGAAAGCGGCATCGCTGGCGGTAGCGGCACGCATAGCGGCTTTGATTCGCGGCAAACAGGCTTTGGGCCAGCAAACCGTTTTAGGCCTGGCCACCGGCGTTACGCCGATAGGCGTGTACGCCGAGCTCATCCGTCTGCATCGCGAGGAAGGACTGTCTTTCAAAGACGTCATTACCTTCAACCTGGATGAGTACTACCCCATGAAGCCTGATGCTGCCCAGAGCTACGTCACTTTCATGAACGAGAACCTCTTCGACCATATCGATATCGACAAAAACCTGGTACATATCCCCGATGGTACCCTGGAACAGGAAGATGTTGCTGCTTTCTGTTTGGATTACGAACGCCAGCTGTCGGAACTCGGCGGCTTGGATTTGCAATTACTGGGTATTGGCCGTACCGGCCACATCGGTTTCAACGAGCCGGGTTCCGCCCCTAACTCGGGTACACGTTTGGTTACGCTTGATGATTTGACCCGCCGCGATGCTTCCCGTGATTTCGGTGGCAAGCAGAATGTGCCCACCAAAGCCATCACTATGGGGGTTGGTACCATCTTCAAGGCCCGCGAGATCATCCTGATGGCCTGGAGCGCCAAGAAAGCATCCATCATACGCAAAGCCGTAGAGGGCGAGATATCAGGAGACGTGCCTGCTACCTTCCTGCAGTTGTCCGACCATGTGGAGTTCGTGCTTGACGAAGGCGCAGCATCGGGTCTTACCCGCTTCGACACCCCATGGCTGGTAAAAGATTGTGTTTGGGACAATAACCTGAAGAAGAAAGCAGTGATCTGGCTATCCTGCGCCGTTGGTAAACCGATACTGAAACTAACCGAAGAAGATTACAATAACCACGGCATGGCGCAGTTGGCCGTAGAGCAAGGGCCGGTGTACGACATCAACATCGATATCTTCAACCAGATACAGCATACCATCACCGGATGGCCGGGCGGCAAGCCGGGTGCCGACGATAGCCAACGCCCGGAACGTGCCGAGCCGGCAAGGAAAAGGTCGATTGTCTTTTCACCTCACCCTGACGATGATGTCATCTCGATGGGCGGTACTTTCATCCGTTTGGTTGACCAGGGACATGATGTGCATGTAGCTTACCAAACTTCGGGCAATACCGCCGTTTGGGATGATGATGTATTACGCTACGTTGAGTTCGCCATCGATTTTAAGGAAAGCGTAGGCGAGGATGCCGCTGAACTGAAGAAGCTTTATGGCGAGATGCGCCATTTCATCGAGAACAAATTGCCTAACCAGATAGATACCCAGGAAATACGCAACGTGAAAGGCTTCATCCGCAAAACGGAAGCCATTGCCGGCGCAAGGTTCGCGGGCGTGCCGGATAGCAATATCCATTTCCAGGCTTTGCCTTTTTACGAAACGGGCAAGACCAAAAAGAACGCTGTGGGCGAAGAGGATATTTTGTTAACGATGGAGCTATTGCGCAAAGTGAAACCCCACCAGGTTTTCGCCGCAGGCGATTTCGCCGACCCTAATGGGACGCATATCGTATGCTTCAACATCATCCTGGCTGCCCTTACCCGTTTGAAAGAAACCGAGGATTGGGTAAAAGATTGCTGGATGTGGCTGTACCGTGGCGCATGGCACGAATTCGCCACCCACGAGATTGAGATGGCGGTGCCGCTTTCCCCTGCCGAGGTATTGCGCAAGCGCGATGCCATCTTCAAGCACCAAAGCCAGAAGGACCGCCCCGTGTTCCCCGGCGACGATGCCCGCGAGTTTTGGGTGCGCGCCGAGGACCGCAACCGTGAAACTGCCATAAACTACGACAAACTTGGCATGGCAGAATACGCGGCTATGGAGGCCTTTGTGAGGTATAAATTTTAATATAACAACCGTAGAGGCGCGATGTTTCGCGCCTCTACCTATTCACCTCCGCGTCATTGCGAGTATCCATCAGGGGGTAACCCTGAAAAAAAAGGTTATGACGTGCAAAAATATATACTGATAATCAATAACTTAAAACCACGTCATTATAAGGCACGAAGCAATCTCTACACAGGACAAGCGGTAATGTATAGCCGGGAGATTGCTTCGTTCCTCTCAATGACTTCGTTTATCATAAATTATGTCTTGTCACTTAACGCTTTGGGGTACGGATTTTAACGTTGATGCTTTTCTGGAAAAAAGCGGTTTTGCGGCTGATTCTATAGGCCGCCGTGGCGAACCGGTATATAAATCTAAACCCGATGGACGGAAACTCGACGGTTCCAGTTGCTATGCCACAGTAAGCATTGCCGAATTTAACGAGTTCAATAAACAGGTAAGCGACGCGATAGCCTATCTGAAACTTCATGGTGAAGCATTAAAACACATTTCAACCGCTGAAGGCTTAGAGGACGCTTACCTCGACTTTGGCGTATCTTTTAATCCGCCAAATGGCTTTTACCAAAGCCAGCGCCTTCCGGCCGAACTGGTAAAGCTAGCTGCAGAGAATAATATCGGCATCACCATATCTATTTACGCTCCTTCAGAAGAAGAATTAAATCAATAGAATATTCCATATTTTGCGGATTTCTTTCACATCTGCGTTATAGCGAGGTTTATAATAAAGTATGTCTTGTAACTTAAAACTTGGGGGTACGGATTTTAACGTTGATGCTTTTATTGAAAAAAGCGGGCTAACGGTTTATGATATACATCGCCATGGCGAACCAGTATTTAAATTTAAACCCGATGGCCGCAAACACGATGGCTCCGGTTGCGCCGCCGCAGTAAGCGATGCCAAATTTAACGACTTCAATGAACAGGTAAACGATGCAATAGGCTACCTGGAACATAACGGCGAAACGTTAAAACACATTTCAACAGCCGAGGGCTTAGATTACGCCTTTTTACATTTTGGCGTATCTTTTAATCCGGGGAATGGTTTTTATCAAAGCCATCGCCTTCCGCCCGAACTGGTAAAACTTGCGGCAGAGGTTAATATCGGCATCACCATATCCATGTACCCACCCTCACAAGAAGAATAAATCAATAACATATCCATGACCACAGTCCTCAAATCCCCCCGCCTGCTCTCGCTGGATGTTTTCCGCGGCATCACCATTGCTACTATGATTTTGGTTAACGACCCCGGCGATTGGAGCCATATCTACGCCCCGCTGGAGCACTCCGTATGGAACGGCTGCACACCTACCGATCTGGTGTTCCCCTTCTTTCTCTTCATGGTGGGTGTATCCATCGTTTACGCTATGGAAAGCAAAAAGGCAAGCGGCATGGGCCAATCAAAAATGATATGGACTGCATTGCGCCGCATGGTTATACTTTTGCTGATAACCTGGTGTACCCAGATGATCCTCCGCTGGAATTTCGATTTGAGTAAACTGCGCCTGCCGGGCGTATTGCCGCGTATCGCCCTGGTATATTTCATCTGCACCGTGCTATACCTTAAAACCTCGCAAAAAACGCGCGACTGGGTATTTGTTGTTGCGTTGGTAGGCTATTATCTGCTAATGACTTTCGTTCCTGTACCCGGGGTGGGCTACGCCAACCTCGAACCTGAGACCAACCTCGGTGCCTGGATAGACCGCACGTTATTAACCCCCGACCACCTCTGGCGCTCCTCACGCACCTGGGATCCCGAAGGATTATTGGGCACTTTACCCGCCATCGGCACCGGCCTTTTTGGTATCCGCGTGGGCACCTGGCTTAAACGCAAAGACCGCGACGACAGCATCAAAGTAAGCTGGATGTTTGCTTATGGTGTCATAGCCGTATTGGCGGCTTTGGTTTGGGACCTGTTCTTCCCTATCAACAAAGCATTGTGGACAAGTTCCTTCGTGCTGTACACCGGCGGGCTGGCAACCATTGGCCTGGCCCTTTGTTTCTGGCTGATAGATGTGCAGGGGCATAAGCGCTTTACTTACCCCTTTGTGGTGTTCGGTACCAACGCTATTGCGGCTTACGTGCTGTCGGGCTTCATTCCGCATTATTATAACCTCATCAAATGGGATGACAAAAGCATCTACCAGCATCTGTTTGTGCCGTATTTTTCGCCGGTAAATGCCTCGTTGCTGGGCGCTATTTTAATTGTATTAATCCTTTGGCTGGTGATGTGGGTTTTTTATCTTCGGAAGATATTTATCAAAATCTAATCATGAAATTCAAACTATTACTTGTGTTCGTTTTATTCTGCACGGCAGTTAAGGCACAAACTACCCCTACCGTTACGCCCGCGCAACTGAAAGCCGCCGAAGACGTATTGATGGCATCAAAGGCCGATGTACAATTCACAGCCGGTATTACCACCATGCTTAAACAAGCCAGTGGTTCGCTGCCCGAAGAAAAACGCGCCAAATTCATTGAGGTGATGAACAGCTTCGTTGCCAAATACATCAGCTGGGATGTGCTGAAAGACCAATTAGCTGCGATGTATGCGCAGGAGTTTACCGAGCAGGAATTGAAAAACCTGGCTGCCTTCTACCGTTCGCCCCTGGGCTTAAAACTGAGCGAGAAACAGCCGGCCTTAATGCAAAAAGGAGCCGCCCTGGGCCAGCAAGCTGTACAGGGCCATCAGGCCGAACTACAACAGATGATGCAGGAAGCCTTTAAAGAATAATGACCACAGCCGTTGCCACTGCGGAACACCATCCCTAACCCTTAAAACAATTTGTAACTATATTTTTCGTTTCGCATCTTAGCACCCTCATTCTTAATTGATTTATGAACTTAAACAGAAAAGTTGCGTTTGCTGTATTGGCGCTGTCTTTTGCCACCGGCAGCACCTTTGCGCAGGTTAAAAGAAAACCCGTAGCATCGCCCAAAAACAAGCCGGTAGCTGCAGCCCAGCAGCTAGGCCCAGTATCATTGCCTACCGACCCCAACGTATTGATAGGTAAACTACCCAATGGCCTCACCTATTATATACGCCATAACGAGCAGCCAAAAAACCGCGCCGAGCTTTACCTCATTGTAAAAACCGGTTCGATATTGGAAACCGATGCGCAGCAGGGCCTGGCTCACTTTACCGAGCATATGGCCTTTAATGGCACGCGTGATTACCCAAAGAACGATTTGGTGAACTACCTGCAAAAATCGGGCATACGGTTTGGTGCCGATTTAAATGCTTACACCAGCTTTGATGAAACGGTTTACCAACTGCCTTTACCTACCGATAGCGCCGAGGTATTCAAAAACGGCTTCAACATTTTGGCCAACTGGGCGGGCTATGTAAGCTTTGATGCAGCGGAGATTGATAAAGAACGCGGCGTAGTGCTGGAAGAAGCCCGTCTGCGTGGCAAAAATGCGCAGGAGCGTTTAAGCCAGCAAACCCTGCCAGCCATACTTAATAACTCGCGGTATGCTTCGCGCTTGCCCATCGGCCAGGAAAACATCCTTAAAACATTCGATGCCGCTACCATCAAAAGCTTTTACCATGATTGGTATCGCCCCGATTTGCAAGCCGTAATAGCCGTGGGCGATTTCGATGTAAAAGCGGTAGAGGAATTGATCAGGAGCAAGTTCTCGTTGCTCACCAACCCTGCAGGCGAAAAGCCGCGCACAGTTTATACCGTGCCGCCAACGCCGGGCACCCTCGTAAAAATTGCTACCGATAAGGAGTTCCCTTACACCCTGGCGCAAATTGTAGTGAAACGCCCGCAAACCGTAGTAAAAACGGCCGCTAACTACATGCAAAGTCTGCGCATTAGCCTGTTCAACTATATGATGGGCGAACGCCTGAACGAACTGTTACAGAAACCCGACCCACCATACCTGTACGCCCGCGCCAGTTTCTCTTCTTTGATTGCCAAACAGGATGCTTTTTCATCAATGGTAATTGCCAAACCCGGCGATTTGCAAAACGCCGTAAAAGTAATGGTGGCCGAGGTTGAGCGCGCCCGAAGGTTCGGCTTTACGCTTACGGAACTGGAACGCGCTAAACAATCCGTTTTGGTGCAGATACAAAACGCTTACGCGGAGCGCGACAAAACCAATTCGGCAAACTTCGTACGCGATTACAGCAAGAATTTCCTTACCGGTGAGGCCATCCCCGGCATCGAGTTTGAGTACAATTACATTGCAAGCAACATCAACAAAATTGGTACTGCCGATATGAATGCATTAGCGGGCCAGTTCATCAGCGACCAAAACCGTGTCATCATCATCGAAGGACCGGATAAGGATAAAGACAAACTGCCCGACGAAAAAACCGTACTCAGCTGGATAAGCACAGCAGGCGTTGGCCTTACGGCATACGTGGATAACGTAACCAGCAGGCCCTTGATGGATAAAACACCCGAGCCGGGCAAGGTTGTAACCGAAACAAAAGACGAGTCTATTGGCACCACCACACTCGTGCTGGCAAACGGCCTCACCGTAATACTAAAACCTACCGAGTTTAAAAACGACCAGGTGCTGATCAATGGCTACAGTCTGGGCGGTACATCATTAGCGAGTGATAAGGACTTTACCTCGGCTAATTTGGCTGCGCCTATTATTGCCGGTAGCGGCATTGCCGATTTTAACCAGGGCCAGCTGGATAAGATGCTTGCCGGTAAAAACGTGAGCGTGAGCCCCTACATCAGTGATGTTGCGCAGGGTATCAGTGCCAACGCTTCGCCGCGCGATTTTGAGACCGCCATGCAGCTGATACATTTGTACTTTACCCAACCGCGTAAGGATCAAGACATCTGGAAGGGCAACATCAGCCAAACCCGCTCTATACTTACTAACCGCGGATTAGACCCCGGCAGCGTGTACCAGGATACCGTATCGGCTGTGTTGAGCAACTACAATATGCGTTCTATGGTAACTACACTGGCTAATTTAGATGCTGCCAGCCTGGATAAAGCCTACAGTTTTTATAAAGACCGCTTTGCCGATGCCAGCGGTTTCACGTTTACCTTAGTGGGCAATTTCGACCCGGAAGTGATAAAACCATACGTAGAAACTTACCTGGGATCGTTGCCATCTACACACAAAAAAGAAACCTTTAAAGATCTGGCCATACACCCACCTGCGGGCCAGATTACCAAAACCATTTACAAGGGGTTGGATGATAAAGCCACCGTGCAAATGGTATTTAGCGGTGCTTATGAATACAAGGAGAGTAACAATATACAGTTAGATGCGCTGGAAGAGGTGATGAACATTAAGCTTACCGAACGCCTGCGCGAACAGGAAAGTGGTGTTTATGCGCCCGGCGTACGTATCTCTTACTCAAAAATCCCAACCGGACGTTATACCGCCAGCATTTACTTTTCCTGCGCAAGTGCCAATGTAGATAAGTTGATTGCTGCTACTATGGATGAGATAAGCAAGCTGAAATTGAACGGCGCTACTGCTACCGATATACAGAAGTTTGTTGCTGAGGAAGCACGATCAACCCAGGTGCAATTGAAGGACAACGTATTTTGGGCCGGATACCTTACGGGTGCTTCGCAAAACAACGAAAACCCGGATGATATCCTGAGCCATGTGAGCCACCTGGAAGATATCACCGTGCAAAGTACCAAGGATACTGCTTCGAAATATCTGAACACCAGCAACCTGATCAAATTAATTTTGATGCCGGAGAAGAAGTAGACAGTTTACAGCTCGCAGTTTTCAGTGGGCAGTTGACTTGTGTTGCGAACAAAAAAGAAGGCCTTTTCGAAATACTCGAAAAGGCCTTTTAATTTTTCACTGCAAACCGCCCACTGCAAGCTGCCAATTGGCGCTAATGCATATCCAGATAAGTATCTGCTGTTGAATTGGGCGCATGCACCAATATACTTACGCATTTGCCCGCACCATCAATTTCAAAAGAAATACCTTTGGCTATATCCGAGTAGGTTTTGATGGTTTTCCCTTGTTTGGATTGGTAGCTGTTCCCCTCTTTTAGTGTATAATACTTGCTTACATCTTTCATGGTATTACCTGTGCTCATGTATTCGGCAGTTTTAAACCAGGGCGAGGTGACCAGTATTTTTTTAATACGGCTCACGTCCTCGTCCTTATTGCCCATGTTGCGCCGGCTGAATACACTGGTTTGGTAGCCTGCCGTATCGTGGTTAGCGTACCAGGTGGATAGCTGGCTACCCATGGCGGCATCGCCAGCATCGGGGCGGCCAAGCATCTGTACCAGCGAATCTAAGCTCCCGCCAAGGCTGATGTGCCCGATGCTTTTGCCGGGGGTGATCAATTGCTCGGCAGGGATGGCGCGCACCTCGGTGGTGTCTGGCAAATCCGGCGTTTCGTTACCGGCAGTCGAATCGCCTTTTTGTTTGCATGCCGCCAGTATTAAAAGGGGTATCAGTATCAATAAATATTTGCTCGCTCTCATATCATAACATTTTAAGTACTTTACGGTTGGTATATAACACCATATACCAGGTTTTGTTAGCAAAATGAGTTCAAAAGGGCAGCAGGTTATCCAACAGTGGTATAAGCAAAAGGAATGGAAGCAATTCCCCTTTCAAAAGGAGATGGAGGAGGCATACCTTGCCGGCTTTTCGGGTCTGCTGAACGCGCCTACCGGCAGCGGCAAAACATTTGCCCTATTCCTGCCCTTCCTGGCCGACTTTATCAACAAGCATCCCGATAATTACACCACCAAAACCAACAACGGCCTGTTGATGCTTTGGATAACGCCGCTGCGTGCCTTAACCAATGATATCCGCAAAGCCATGCAGGAAGTATGCGACGACATCGGCCTCCCCTGGCGCATCATGACGCGCACGGGCGATACCTCCGCCGCCGATAAAGCCGCCCTGAAACGTAAGCTGCCCGAAGTGCTGCTCACCACCCCAGAGAGCCTGCACCTGATGCTCGCCCAAAAGGAGTATCCGAAAGTATTCTCGGGGCTGCAGGTTTTTGTGTGCGACGAGTGGCACGAGCTACTAGGCACCAAGCGCGGCGTACAGGTAGAGCTGGGCTTGAGTAAGCTGAAACAGTTGGCAAGCCAGTCAGCAGTTGGCAGTGGGCAGTTGGCAGAGCAACAGCAAACTGTCCAGCGCAAACGGCAAACTGAAAGCCCACTGCCCACTGCCAACTGCCAACTGAAAGTATGGGGTATCTCCGCCACCATAGGTAATCTGGAGCAGGCGGCAGAAGTGCTGCTGGGTAACGATTTCCCGCCGGAGCAGATACGGATGGTGCGGGCCAACATCAGCAAAAAGTTGCTGATTGAGTCGGTTATTCCCGAGAATATTGAGAATTACAGCTGGGCGGGGCACATCGGCATAAAGCTGTTGCCGCAGGTGATGGAGATTGTGGCCAAAAGCAAAACCACATTGATATTTACCAATACCCGCTCGCAGGCAGAGATTTGGTACCATGCCATCATAGATAACTACCCCGAGTATGCGGGTATAATGGCCATGCACCATGGTTCGCTGGATAACGAATTGCGCAACTGGGTAGAGCAGGCCCTGCATGCCGAAGCCCTGAAAGTGGTGGTATGTACATCTAGTTTAGACCTTGGCGTGGATTTTCGCCCGGTAGACACGGTGGTGCAGGTGGGCAGCCCCAAGGGCGTTGCCCGATTTATGCAACGGGCGGGGCGCAGCGGGCACCACCCGGGGGCGGTATCTAAAGCTTACTTCGTGCCAACGCATTCGTTGGAACTGCTGGAAGGTGCGGCGCTAAAGCAAGCCATTAAAAACGGGATATTCGAAAGCCGCGACCCGATGCTGCTCACCATGGATGTGCTGATACAATACATGGTTACGCTGGCGGTATCAGAAGGCTTCCGGGCGGATGAGTTGTACCACGAGGTAAAAACCACCTTCGCCTTTGCAGATCTGCGGCGCGACGAGTTTAACCAACTGCTGGATTTTATTACCAACGGCGGCAAAACCCTTGCACAGTACGATGAATTCTTGAAGGTAGAAGTAGAAAACGGCCTGTTTAAAGTAAATAATCGCCGTGTGGCTATGCGGCACCGGCTAAGCATCGGCACCATTACCAGTGAACTGAGTATCCGCGTAAAATGGCTCAGCGGCGGCAGCCTGGGCACGCTGGAAGAGGGTTTTATATCCAAATTGAAACCCGGTGATACCTTTTGGTTTGCTGGCCGCAGCCTGGAATTCATAAAGGTGAAGGAGATGACTGCTTATGTAAAAAAATCAACCAAAACCAAGGGACTTATACCTAGCTGGGCGGGAGGCCGAATGCCGCTTTCCTCGCAGCTATCTGCCGTTTTCCGCGATAAGCTGGACGAGGTGGCACATGGCCGGGAAGAAGACATAGAAGTAAAAGCATTGAAGCCGTTGTTTGATTTGCAGGCGCAAATATCGCACCTGCCCCAAAGCCACGAGTTTTTAATTGAGTCTTTTAAATCGCGCGAGGGACACCACCTGCTTTTTTACCCCTTCGAGGGGCGACTGGTGCATGAGGGCATGGCCAGCTTATTGGCCTACCGCATCTCCAAGATCAGGCCCGCAAGTTTCTCCATCGCCATGAACGATTATGGTTTCGAGCTGCTTGCCGACGAGGATATCCCGATAGTAGAGGCTTTGGAAGATGCCGATTTTTTCTCGATAAATAACCTTATTGAGGATATCCAAAACAGCCTTAATGCCAACGAGATGGCCCGCCGCCGTTTCCGCGATATTGCGCATATAGGCGGACTGGTTTTTACGGGCTACCCCGGCCAGCCAATGAAGAACAAGCACCTGCAGGCATCAACCTCATTATTGTTCGAGGTATTCAATGAGTACGAGCCGGATAACCTGCTGGTTCGACAAGCTTATAATGAGGCCCTTGCTTTTCAGTTGGAGGAGTTCCGTTTACGGGCAGCCTTGCAGCGCATACAAACGCAAAGTATCGTTCTAAAAACGATAGAGCGGCCCACTCCCTTCGCGTTCCCTATTATGGTTGATAGCCTTGGCCGCGAAAAACTCACTACCGAAACCATGGAAGAGCGCATAGCCAAAATGGCCCGCCGTTATGATGTAGGCGAAGAGGAAGTCCCCGAAGCCAAACCCAAAAGCAGGCGCGCAGGAGTTGTTCGAAAGAAAGGATTTTAGCAGGAAAATGTAATAACCGTCGAATCCGCTTTATTCCAGGTCACTAGCCTTAAAAGTATTCCCCTGGCTTACATCGCCCGTTTCGAAACCTTTTTTAAACCAGTACATGCGCTGGGCGCTGGTACCGTGGGTGAAGCTATCGGGCGTTACGCGGCCCTGGTATTGCTGCTGCAGGCGGTCGTCGCCAATTTGGTGGGCGGCGTTAAGGGCTTCTTCAATATCGCCTTCCTCCAGCACATTCTTCATGCTTTTTTCGTAATGCGCCCATACGCCGGCGTAGAAATCGGCTTGCAATTCCAGCTTTACCGATAGTTTATTGTACTCGGCTTCGCTTAGTTGCTGGCGGGCCTGGTCCATTTTTGCACTCAGTCCCAAAAGATCCTGTACGTGGTGGCCAACCTCATGCGCTATGACATAAGCCTGGGCAAAATCTCCGCCCGCGCCGAACTTGTTGGTCAACTCATCAAAAAAGGACACATCGATATACACCTTCTGATCGCCCGGGCAATAGAAAGGCCCGCTTTGCGACGATGCTTCGCCGCAGGCTGTGCTTACACCATCAGTAAAAAAGTGCATCACGGTGGGCTGGTAACTGCGGCCCATATCGCTGAAGAGTTTACCCCAGATGTCTTCCGTATCGGCCAGCACCACGCGGGCAAATTTCTTTTGATCGTTATCAGGCCCGGCCGTGCCGGCGTTCACCTGCTCGGTTTGCTGGCCGTTACCCTGCACCTGGTTCAACACCTGCGAAGGGTCTATCCCCGTAAAAAAGTATATAGCCATTGCTATAATACCTATTATACCGCCGCCAAATGCAAAGCCACGGCCACCGCCGCTGCTGCTACCTTCTTCTGTATTGCTGCTTTCGCGCCTGCCGAACCATTGCATATCTTCTGTGATTTTTACTGTAAACTAAGATACGCTATAAAATGTTTTGTTACGGGTGTGATGATAATTTCGATTTATAAGCCTCACCTAAACGGCAACGCCCTCATGAAATAATCCTCTCCTTTAAAGACGACTTTTAGGAGGCTGTATGATAAGTAAAAAACGTACTTAAGCCACTCAAAACAAAATTTGGCGGTTATTTAAAACACGGAGTTCGCAGAGGTTTACACAAAGGGCGCAGCGTTTTTGCAGGGTTAAACGGAATAAAAGCTCCGCAATCTCTGTGTTTCTATCTTTGTGAACTCCGTGTTTAAATCGCCGTAACAGTATAAAGAACATAACGTCAAATTCTATCTTGAGTGGCTTTTTTTAAATGTACATATGATACAGGCTCTTAGGGTGAGGCCTACCTGTTCAACAAAAACGACAAGCCCGATGCGAGCCCGATCATGCCATAACCATAGCTGTTTTGAAACGAAAAATTGTAGTCGTCCTGCCCGCGGTAGCCACCGCCGGCCATAATAGATACATCCTGTAAAAAGGGCAAGTGGTAGTAATATTTAAGGCTTACGTTCAAGCGCTTTTTGATGTTGAAAGTATTATAATTATTATACTTATCTGCTATGTACGAGAAATCGAACTGCACGCGCTGCCAGTTGGCAAATAATTTATTATTGGGCCTGATGGGGTCGTCGTAGGCTTTTGCCAGGTTAATCATATAGGTGCCGTTAACCCTTATCCAGCCGTAATGGCCATCCAAACCTGCTGCAGCCCCGGTTCCGAACAATCCCGAATGTACCTCCAGTCCGATGGTTTTGTACTGGTTGATGATCATGTCCTTTTTATCGGTACGCTTGCCTACTGTATAGTTAAGAGTATAAAAATTAGTAGAGAACTTTCCACTATCCGGATTAAAAGAGCCATCAGGCAGCACGGTTGGCCCGCGAACACCATTAGAGTGGTGCGTGTAACCGCCCGATAAAAACTCGGGGTTGCGCACATCGTGGTTAAGCCTGTAGAACAATTGGATGCCCGGCATATAACTTGGTGATTTTACAGGTGCGCCCGGCGTGTTCAGCAGCCTTATCTTCACCCGGGTGAAGGCGTTTACAAAAAGGCGCGATTTAGGTGTATTGTACACCACAAAGTTGGCCACCACATCGGCAACCAATTGTGTTTTGATGGGCTGAAAAAGCTCCTGCCCAAAGAATGAGGAGCGCAGGTTCTGCACATAAATATCGTTAAAATCGCGGTTGATAAGGCGTGTAGCAATTTGCGCCGTGATGGTATCCTGGATAATGGAGGTGCCTTTTACTTTGATGGTGTCTGCAACCGATGCGAAACCAGTGCGGCTAGAGAAGGGTATTAAAATAATTAAGCCTATAAGTATTTTAAAGATGGGCCTTAAAAGAGTAAACATTATTGCTTTATACGATTGTTTTTAAAGGTGAACTATAGTTACAGCCCCGGCGCTGGGATTGTTTGGCCATACCTTACTCCTTTTAAAAACAAGACGCTGGGCTGACAGAAAAGGGTGCGCCAATGGCTGAGTGCTATAGTCCCATTCGCCTTTTATGCTTGGTTTTATGCTATTTAACCCTTTTTAAAAACAAAATGCCTACCTTGCGTAATTTACTTACAGAATATAGTGACTTTCCAGGATTTCAATTTCAACGAACAATTATTAGAAGGCGTATTGAGCATGGGTTACACCAAGGCTACCCCCATACAGGAAATGACCATACCGGTTATCATGAATGGCGACGACCTTATAGCCTGCGCGCAAACAGGTACAGGCAAAACAGCTTCCTATTTGCTGCCGGTTTTAAACCATATTGCCAACAGCAATACCCACCAAACTACCGCACTGGTGCTTGCCCCCACGCGCGAGCTTGCCCAGCAGATAGACCAACAGGTAGAGGGCCTTGCCTATTTCACCGGCATTAGCTCGCAAGCCGTTTTTGGCGGTGGCGATGGCATGGCCTACGAGCAGCAGCGTCGCGGCATCCAAAACAGCGTAAACATTATTATAGCTACCCCGGGCCGCTTAATAGCGCACTTAACCTCAGGTGTGCTCAAATTCAACCACATTACGCACCTGGTGCTTGATGAGGCCGACCGCATGCTGGATATGGGTTTCAGCGACGATATTATGCGCATTATTAGCTACCTACCCAAAAACCGCCAAACGCTTTTATTTTCGGCTACGATGCCGGGCCGCATACGCAACCTGGCCAAAGCTATATTGAACAATCCGCAGCAGATAAACATAGCCATATCGCAACCTGCCGCCGGGATAGACCAGCAGGTTTACCGCGTGCACGACGGGCAAAAAACGCCTTTGTTGAAAGCTTTACTGAAAGACGGCGGCTACCTAAGCTCCATCATTTTCGCATCCCGTAAAGAAATTGTAAAAGCGCTGGCTAAAGAATTGAAACAGGCAAAGCTAGATGTGGCTGCTTTCCATTCAGACCTGCAGCAGAATGAACGCGAAGAAATCCTGCTCCGTTTTAAGAACAAACAACTGCCGGTTATCATCGGTACGGATGCCTTATCGCGCGGTATCGACGTAGAAGGTATTGACCTGGTTATCAATTACGATGTACCCGGCGATGCCGAGGACTATGTACACCGCATTGGCCGTACCGCCCGCGCTGCTACTACCGGGACAGCCATCACCTTTGTGAACGACCGCGATCTTAAGCGCCTTAAAAGCATAGAACAACTGATAGACAGGCCCATAGCCCAAAAAGAACTACCAGAAGAACTAAAAAGCATTGAGCATGTTGCTGCGCCACGCCCACCAGGCGACGACCGCAAAAACCAACACCGCAGGCCAAGCCGTTACAAAGGCAATAAGCCGCGCCCGGCTGCAAGTTAAACCTTAATAAAAATAGATGGTCTATTTGATTTGTAATAGTGAATGCGTTACTTTTACACAAACCAATTAAACACCATAATACCATGACTTCCAGACGTTCTTTCCTCAAAACCTCGGCGGTATTGGGTACCGGGCTATTAATGGCTCCGAACCTTTTTGCCCGCAACAAAAAATATATCGGCGTACAACTTTATACCGTGCGCGATGCCATGGCCAAAGATCCTGTGGGTACTTTAGCTAAAGTGGCCAAAGTTGGCTTTAATACGGTAGAGGGCGCTACTTACACGGGTACCCAAAAATTCTACGGTATGGAACCCGAACAATTTAAGCAAGTGCTGAGCGATAATGGCCTGATAATGCCAAGCGGCCACTACATGCTGGGAGAAGGTATGCCGACTGCAAAAGGCACCATTGATAATGAATGGCAAAAAGCTGTTGACGATGCAGCAGCGGTTGGCCTGAAATATATGGTATGCGCCTATTTGCTCGATAGCGAACGCGGCACGCTGGACCATTATAAACAAACTGCCGATAAGCTAAATACAGCAGGCGCTATCTGTAAAAAAGCAGGTATACAGCTTTGTTACCACAACCACGATTTTGAATTTAAACAAGAAGACGGCAAATACCCATACGAAACACTGCTGCATAACACCGATAAAGATTTGGTAAAAATGGAGATGGATATCTACTGGATATACCGCGCCAAACAGGATCCTATCAAACTCTTTAACGAGAACCCGGGCCGTTTCCCGCTGTGGCATGTAAAGGATATGGATAGCACGCCGAAGCAAATGTTTACGGAGGTAGGTAACGGCGTTATCCCATTCAAAGACATATTCAAGCACGCCAAAAAAGCGGGATTAGATTACTTCTTCAACGAGCAGGATATTTGCCCCGGAGATCCCTTCGACAGCATTACCAAAAGCTACGCTTACATCAAAAAGAACCTGGTATAAACAGCCTACGATACAGCTAAGCCGGACCTTTCAACAGGTCTGGCTTTTTTGTTACCTATTTTTTGCGCCAATTCAGCAATGTGTGTCTGCCCTCCAAATTATATTGAAAGAAACCAAAACGCAGTTACCGTAATTTACCGTATATAGCCATATGATCAGCCAGATAAGAACCCTCCTAATCGCCACGGCATTTAGCCTTGGCTTAACCATACCCGCCCACGCACAAAAGCATCTCGAAAAAGGCGAAAAAATGCCCACCTTTTCCCTTACCGATCAAAACGGGAAAACCTATAACATAGCCGATCAGGTGGGCAAGCATAAGCTGGTGATATACTTTTACCCAAAAGACGAAAGCATGGTTTGCACCAAAGAAGCCTGCGGTTTCCGCGATATGTTTGATGATTTTGCCAAGGCCGGTGCCATTGTAATCGGCATTAACGGCGGCACGGTGGCCAGCCACAAAGCATTTGTTGACCACTACAAACTGCCCTTTGTTTTATTGAGCGATACCGGCGATAAGGTGTATAAAATGTTTGGGGTAAAGAACAAATTATTCATGAGCGGCCGAGAAACTTTTATAGTAGATTTGAATGGAACAGTTGTATACACGCATGCCGCCATGCTGGAAGGCAAGGCCCATGCCGATGCTGCACTCGCCGCTTTAAAAGCAGCCAAATAAAGTATAGCTTTGATGGGTTATATGCCGAAAATCATATTTTTAAAACACGCCCTATTTATCCTAAACTACTGCGCATGATTCGGCTGATCGTTATTGTACTGCTCTTCCTGGTATCACTATTGGCCACTTTTAAGGCCCCTGCCTACTACCTGTGGCTGCTGGCTATCGGCGTAAGCGAATTCCCGCTGTTATTTGCGGGGATAACTTCAGTATTCCTGATCGCGGGCATCTGGCTGCAGAAATACCAGCTGGCTTCAACCGTGATCGGAGTAATAGCATTGCTGTTTTTCCTATCACCCATTGTGCGCGCTTATATTGTAGCGGCATCGCTCAAAAAAGACTTTATTACGGCTTTTGGCCCGGGCAGTGCCAGCATCCATGGCGATAGTACGCAGGCACCGTTTAGCTTTTTTAAACTATTCGAGGCTAAGCCTGTGGTAAAATACCAATCCTTCGTTTACAATACCGATAAGGCCGCGCCGCTTAGCCTCAACTTTTACCCGGCTGCATTAGGCGGCAAAAGGCCCTGTATCGTTTCTGTCCACGGCGGCTCATGGGCCGGTGGCGATAATTCGGAGCTGCCCGAACTGAATAGTTACCTGGCACAGCAAGGCTACAATGTAGCAGCAATAAACTACCGCCTTGCACCTAAATACCAAACGCCAGCACCCGTAATAGATGTTGCCGAAGCATTTGCCTATCTGAAGGCCCACGCCATTGAGTTGCATATCGATACCAATAACTTCGTACTGCTGGGTCGCTCTGCAGGCGCACAGATTGCCCTGCTTTATGCCTATACGCATCCCGAGCCAGGCCTTAGGGGCGTGGTAGATTTTTACGGTCCGGCGGATATGGTTTGGGGCTACTCCGTACCCGCTAATCCGCTCATTATGGATTCACGCAAGGTGATGGAAAACTACATCGGCGGCAGCTACCATATGGTGCCGCAAAAATATGCTGCTTGCTCTCCGCTGGAATTCGTAAACAAAAGCACCATACCCACATTGTTGTTGCACGGCGATAACGACGTGCTGGTAGCACCCGAGCATAGCCGCAGGCTGTATGCAAAGCTGGCAAAAAACAACATACCGCATTTTTGGTTGAAGCTGCCCTGGGCAACGCACGGCTTTGATTATAATTTGTATGGCCCGGGCGGACAATTATCTACCTATGTGGTAGAGCGTTTCATCAACACGATAACCAAATAATATGCACAAAACAGCCATCAATCGGCATCGGCATTGCCGACATGGGCTACGGGCATTTCCTGCAATATCAACGCGATGCATCTGGTGTATTCCAGGCCCAATAATATGAATTATTGAGGAAGCGGGCAATTATGGGTTGCACTCGGGGTATTATAATAGTCTTCCATTGCGACCGCTCTGGCTACGTAGGTTAAGTACCTATTATACTAGATTATTTAGTTCAACGAATCGGATATATTCGTCAAAAGCAGAGATAAAAACACTAAAATCGATATCAAACCTGTCAACGGGACCGTCGTTTGGCCTTTTTATTATGAAAATAACCTTATTGTCCTTATATAATAATAAAAACCCACCAGTCTGATTTGCAAACTGGTCGCCGAAGAAAAGATGAAACTCTTTCCTGTTTTCTGCATCGTCTTTAGTCAATTTCTTACCCGCTGGCCTAAAGAAAATCATCACCAAATAATCAAATATTTCCGAAGGACTCATGTCGCCAAAGACGCTCCGGTAAAAAAAACTTTTATCGTAAACAAATTCCTGATACGTTCGGATGGAATATTTCAACTCGCCACCCTTTGTAAAACTGCCAAGGCGTCGTCCATTTGTCCAGAAGCCAAGCTTGAATATTTCGGTTGATTTGGTAAACCCCAATTCTATAGCAAAGCTTTTTTTATCACCAAATAGCAAAGTGTCTTTCATTGTGCTAATTTATAAATTCCGGATAGCTCACGTGTGAGTCGCAAGAAGAGGGGCTTGCAAACTGACTACTACCCACTGCAAACTGGCAACGCTACTTCCCCCTCTGCTCCCTGAAACGGCTAAAGAAAACAATAGCCAGCAGGCAGAGCACGCAGCCGCAGATACCATTGAGGCGTAAGCCAAAATCGTTACCCGGGTCGATACCGTACACCGTGAGGAAAGCGAATAGCGCTATGCCCAGTGTTTGCCCAAGTTTCACGAATAAGTATTTCACGGCAAAAAACATCCCTTCGCGGTTTTCGCCGGTGCGTTCAGCATCGTTTTGGGCAATTTCTGCGAGGATCGCGTTGGGCAAAATCCCCAATGATGCCAATGGGAACGATGCACTAAGCACCAGTATATATATCTGTACTTTGGGACTAAGCGGCACCTTCCCCAGGAAATATATCGCCACGAAAATCAAACTGAGTAAACCGAAAGAGAACAGCACAATAGGTTTCTTACCGATTTTTTTGGAAAGATAGTTTACCAGCGGGTAAAAAAGCAGCGAAGTAAGCACCATGGTACCCATCAGCAAACCGCCCATCGATTTATCGAGGTTAAGCAGCACGGTAATAAAGTACAGCAACCCACTGGAGATGATGCTGAGCGCCATGTAGTAAGAAAAATCGGAGATGAGGTAATATTTGAAATTACGGTTTTCGAAAGTTTTGCGGATAGCCGGCCATAGCGCAAGGTGCGATGGTGTGCTGCTGCTGTAGCGCTTTTCTTTGATAGCCAGCACAGGCACCAACATCACCAGGCCCGAGAAAAACGCCAGCCCCCAAATGGTGTATTGTACGGCGGTATCGCGGTTGGCAACGTGTGCCCAGCGTTGCATCAGGTCGGCAAAGTTATTTACCAGTGCAGATAGTATGATGCCGATAACAAAGCCCACCTGCTGCAGGGAAGATAGCTTCACCCTTTCGGCACCGGTACTGGTAAGTTCGGGCAGCAGCGCGTTATAAGGGATGATATAGGCCGTAGCACCCATAAAAAAGCAAACAAGCGCTATGGTAAGCCACCAGGCGTTGTTCACATTGAGCGACATGGACCAGGGGCAAAATGTAAGTCCGCAAAAAATCACCGCCGGTAAAATGGCCCACTTCATGTACGGTATGCGCCTGCCTCGCTTATTGTTGCTTTTATCGCTCAAAGAGGCAATAAAGGGGTCGAAAAAAGCATCGATTAAGCGGCCGGATGCCGTAATGATGGAGAGGATATTGAACACGCCGAATACCAGCAATTGCGGTATCAGTGGCCGCAGGCCCGCATTATTTGGTGGCAGGTAAAAGTAAGGCAGCATCACGATGATAATGTTGGTCATGGTGCTCCAGCCTATCATCCCGCAGGCATAGGCTATTTGTTTGGAAAGGGGCAGTTTCGCAGGCGGCATGTACCCGCTAATATGCAAAATTTATGGCATACTTGTTAGACCACTACATAGCCGAAATATGCTTCAGAACAGCAGGGTGAACAAACCGGCAAGCAGGAAGTGCCAGCGTGTGAAAAACGCGATTTGTGAAACACGTTCGCCCTGCAAACCTGCTTCAGCATTAAGCATGCTTACACACGAAACACAGTCCCGAAAGTATAAGTCACCGGCCAACCTTTGGTTACAGGCCCGAATAATAATCATAACCCTGGCGTGCCCAATAATCGGGCGGACGGTTATTGCTGAAAGCGATGCTACCGATGCGTTTGATGTTTTTGATGCCGTACTTCACCGGTATGATGAGCCGCAACGGGGCACCATGGTTACCCGGGATGGGCTTACCATTCATTTCGTAGGCCAGAATGGTTTGAGGGTGTAGCGCACTGGGCATATCCAAACCAACCTGATACTGTCTATTGGGGGTCATTAAGCCCATGTAAGCAAGTGTAGCCTCCTGCGCAAGGCCAAAATGTTCAATAAAATCAATCATTTTAAGCCCGCCCCAGTACTGTATCTGGTCCCAGCCTTCCACGCATTTAAAATCATACACGATCTCGGTTTTGGGCAGGGCCTTTATCTGGTCGATAGTGATTTGTAATACCTCGCCGTTGCTCCTGGTTACCTGCAGTTTCCAGGCCGCTATATCGAAATGGTCCTTTACACCAACATCACTGTTATGGCGCACATTTTTGGCTGCCATTGATTTTGGGTAGGTTTTTACCAAATGGTTATTGCTGAAAAACCTGCGGAAGGCCAGCTCGGTTTGGTTCAACGCCCGGCGCATTGGCGCCCTGGCCCCGGCGGTTATCCCGGCAGTTTCGCGTGGTGCGTTGTACAACCAATTCCAGCCTTTATAGGCAGCAACACCCATCAGGCCAAATACCCCAAAGGAGATAAAACTGCGGCGGTTTATCTTTTGCTGCACGGTAAGCTCTTTTTTGGGCGTATTGCTATTTTTCATCTTCGGCGGGGCTTAAGGTTAGTGGTTCGGGTTTGTTATCGTCAACAACTTCAAAGCCGGCTACTACGGCTCTGAAGTTGTTCCATCCGGCTAAAATCACCTGAATGATATGTATCAGGAAGAAAAACACGTAACCAATAGTAAGTATAAAGTGAATGACGCGGGCCGAGTGGTATCCGCCGCAAAGCCAGGTGATGGTAGCAAATTGCACAGGCTTATAAATGGCAAGCCCGGTAACCAGCGAGCCGAAGCCCATTACGATGATTGCAGTATAGGCAATGCGCTGTGCGGCGTTGTATTTGTTTTGCGGGGGGGCCATCTTGCGAATGTGCAGATCGTGTAACAGCACCAGCCAGGCTTCTTTAAATGATTTGCGCTGAGGCAGCAGCTCGCGCCAGGCGCCGGATACAATGGTGTAAAGCAAATATATCACCCCGTTCAGCGCAAAAAACCACATAAACAAAAAGTGGAAGGCCATTCCCTCGCGCAAACGGTACCCTATATGCAGCTTATCATAAAAACCCTGCGGGAAAAATTTAAAATAGGTATGCCCAAATAGGGTGATGCTGTATTCATCATTTGCCCAGTAGATAATTGCCCCGCTCCATATCATAATGGTTAGCACCGGGAAATTCACCCAGTGAGTCCAGCGCATCAGCAGGGAATGCTTTTCTTTGATTGTTTTCATTTTATGGGAGGCTTTTACTTTTTTAATTACTTGCGCTCATCATCTCCGGGAACGCGGCTCGCTGCGCAGCCAATATCCCACCGTTTTGCGTATTCTGTACAAAAGCAATTACTTCAAAATTTTGTGCGTTGAAGTTCTTCGGCAGTTCAATATCGGCCGCTCCGCTTTTATCTCCTTTGAGTGCGATCTGCTGCAATTTAACAACTATTTGCACATGCGCTAATGTTCGACCGCTATTTTCGCCGGCCTTTACGGCTGTAGTAGCGTTCTTCTCAACCAGGGCTAATACTAAGGCGGTGTTTGCGCCGCTACCTTCGGTACGGTATTTAACGCTTGCCTTACCACCGGCAATTTTCAGGTCCTCCAGGGATAGCGATGTTTTTGCCGTTTTAGCTAAGCCTGTATTGATAGCGTTGCGCAGCTTACCCTCTTCAGAACCAACAAACTCGGTATGGCCGTTCACCACAGCCTGTGGGGTGTAAACCTGGCTAATGTTTAGCCAATGGGCATAAACGCTTTGCCTGTGCGAGAACTCGGCACTGCTGAAAGCGTCTTTCCAGCCCAGGCGGTTCCAATAATCTACGTGGTAGGCAAGGATATAAACGGGCTTGCCCACGCTTTCCTTTTCTATTTTGGCTATTGCGGCATCGGCAGGCGGGCAGCTACTGCAACCCTCTGATGTAAACAGCTCTACTACTGCAAAACCCTTGTTATCAGCAAGTGGCTGCGCCTTTGTGCTGGCCGGTTTCGTACTTATAAATGCTACTGATGCAAAAGCAACCGCAAGCAGTAGGCCCGCTGTGGATAATATCTTGATTGTTTTCATGATTACTCGTCTCTATTTTTATCGGCTTAGTAGCTTTTTATACCATATCCTTACAAATAAATAAAAATAATAATGCGGCTTATTGTTGCTTATTTTAGATACGTAAACGGGTGATGATACAATCGAGGGATCATGTAAATCTCGTTGTAAGGTTTTACATATCCTAACGACAAACAAAAAGTTTATAACGCAGTTGAAATGACAATACCTCCCACAATTCATCAGCTCGACCCCAAAAATTGGGTTAAAGCTTATGCCGATTATTTGTATATGTACGCCATTACCCGCATTAACGATGAGGAGCAGGCGCAGGATTTGGTACAGGAAACTTTTTTGGCAGGCTTGCAGGCCATGAGCCGCTTCGCCGGCAAAAGCAGCGAACGCACCTGGCTAACCGCCATTCTGAAGAACAAGATTATAGATGTATATCGAAAGAAGTCCTCCGGCTTGCGGACGCAGGAACTGACGCATGCCGAAGGCGAGGTAGTGGATTTTTTTGACGCAGGCGATGGGCATTGGACAGAACAGCATGCGCCGCAGCCTTTCGGGTTAGAGCATTACGATCCGCTGGAGGGAAAAGAATTCAACAGCATACTAAAGATGTGTATGGAGAAATTACCGGCGCTTTGGCTATCGGTTTTTACCATGAAGCACCTGGACGAGGAACCTACCGAGGCCGTTTGCGCCGAACTGAAGATAAGCGCATCAAATTATTGGGTAATCATCCATCGTGCAAAACTTAACCTGAGGGCTTGCCTTCAAAAAAACTGGATATGAATATGAACCCACTAAAAGCAATAACGCGAAACTGTAGAAAGGCCACCTTCCTGGCCGATAAGCGGATGGATGGCAAACTCACATTCAGGGAAAGTATAGAATTGCGTATACACCTCGTGGGATGCGGAGCGTGCCGCCTGTACACTATACAAAGTGCCAAAATAAGCCAGATGATCAACGAGTTGCTGAAGTCGCAGCCACAGGACATTCGTTTGGATAGCAGCTTCAAAGCCAACCTGCAAGAGCGCATAAACGATGAGATGAATAAAAATTAAAAAACGGTGTAAGGTTTATTTAAGGGTGCCGACAAAGGGGTAAAAGTAAATTTAAACCATGAAAACTCAAAAAACATCGCTTTTAGCAACTATCGTATTATCTGGCGTATTGGCTTTATGCAGCCCTATTGTAAACGCACATGCCGCAATAACTCCCGGCCATGCTTTAGAGCTAGCGGCCGACACCGGCAAAATGAAAAAAACCATGATGAAAAAGCCAGCTATAATGGACAAAAAGAAAATGGCCAAAATGAAGCCGGCTAAGAACAAGATGGGCAAAATGGATGACAAAAGGATGAAAGATACCGCATCAAAAATGTAACCATGGCCAAAAAGAAAAGCAATAAATAATTGGGAGGTTGTTTTTGTTTTGAAGGACGGGGGCGTGTAGCCCCCTCTTTTAGTTTTATCTTATCACACACAAAATATGAAAAAACACATATTAAGCGCAGTTGGGTTGGTAATGGCCCTCCTGTTTTCGGTACAGGTTATGGCGCAAACCGGGCTTAGAAAAGGAGACTCGGCACCGGCATTTACCGCCACGGATAATTCGGGCAAGACGGTAGATCTGAAGACACTGCTAAAATCGCACAAAACCGTGGTGCTTTTCTTTTACCGCGGGCAATGGTGCCCTTATTGCAACAGGCAAATGCAGCATATACAAGATTCGTTGCAATTGCTAACCGGCAAAGGGGCCTACGTTATAGGCGTAACGCCCGAAACCGCCGAAAACATTAAGGCAACCGTTGCCAAAACAAAAGCTTCATATTCCATAGTACAGGATGCCGGGTACACCATCATGAACAGCTACGGCGTAAAATACGTTATGGACGAAGCCACCGTAACCAAATATAAAGGCTATGGCCTGGATATGAGCAAAGCCAACGGCAACGCCGATAACGTGCTGCCCGTACCGGCCACCTACGTAATAGGCAGCAATGGCAAAATCTTGTTTGCCCATTTTGACAAAGATTACAGTAAGCGGGCTTCTATAAAAGACATCATCGCTGTGCTTTAACGAAGATCATCTAAAGTAGATAACTATTTATTAATTTGCCCGGAGCTAACAAGGGTTAGCCCCGGGCTTTTTATTTTACACCTGCCATGAAGAAATTACTCACTATCCTCCTGTTTATTTATGCTAACCATGCGCTTGCCCAGGACAAAACGCGGCAAACGCTGCAATTTTCCATCACCGGCGAAGTGGAGAAAACATCAGTAATTACCCTCGACTCGTTGAAGCAATATAAAGTAAGCGAAATAGGGGACATTAACGTAACCGACCATACCGGCGCCTTTAAACACAAAGACGATCAACTAAAGGGTGTTTTGCTGAAGGATGTGTTATCGCATACCAAATTTAAAACCACCAGCCCCAAATTGCTTAGTCGTTTTTATTTGGTTTGCACAGGGATAGATGGCTATAAGGTAGTGTACTCATGGAACGAGCTTTACAACACCAGCGTTGGTGACCACGTGTACATTATTATGGAGAAGAACGGCATGGCGATAGATAAAATGCCCGAGAGTATCCAGATGACCGCCGCCGCCGATTTCAAGACCGGCCGCCGCTACCTGCATAACCTGGACAAGATTGTTGTGGGGCAGGTGCAGTAATGGCGCGTCGAATCTGCGGGTAACGGCTACCCTCAATTATTTTCGTCCTACCATACTAAAAATTAGGCAGCAACGCTTTAATAATATATTTTTGCACCTGAATATATAACATACCAATACTATGTCGCACCACAACGAAGAAGAAAAAAACTTTGATTACGTATTTTACCTGGTAGCATTACTTAGCGGTGCTTTTGTAGGCGCTATTATAGATAGGGGCTTTATATGGATACCTGTAGGTGCCATTTTCGGTTTGCTTACTGCTGCGGTATTCATTAAGTTTTTGGTAAAAGGCCGTGAAGAGGTCTGATAGCAGCCTCCCTTCATTTATACAAAACTGGAACCAGTTTTACGGCATCGTGCTTGTATGGCTGGTTTTTTTGATTTTTATATTCTGGCTTATTACCCGCTCTTTTGAATGAGCTTAACCGATTGGATAGTTCTTGGCTGCACCCTGCTTGCCATTGTTGCTTACGGTGTTTTTAAAAGCGGTGGCAATAAAGATATTGGGCAATACCTGGGCAGCCGCTCGTTACCCTGGTACCATGTAGGGCTATCGGTAATGGCTACGCAGGCCAGTGCAATTACATTCCTGGCTGCACCCGGGCAGGCCTATGGCGATGGGATGC
Organism: Mucilaginibacter psychrotolerans; assembly: GCF_004519315.1. GTDB lineage: Bacteria > Bacteroidota > Bacteroidia > Sphingobacteriales > Sphingobacteriaceae > Mucilaginibacter > Mucilaginibacter psychrotolerans. The sequence goes on along the minus strand of NZ_SOZE01000015.1, from coordinate 58,126 downwards.
GCTTTGTGCAGTTCTACTTCGGGCTACCGCTGGCCATGATTGTGCTGTGCGTAACCTTCGTACCCATTTTCCACAAATTAAAGGTTTATACGGCCTACGAGTTTCTGGAAACCCGGTTCGACCTCAAGACCCGCACCCTTACCTCCCTGTTGTTTTTGATACAGCGCGGGCTGTCAACAGGCATAACCATTTATGCCCCATCCATCATTTTATCGGGCATTCTGCATATCGATATTACATATACCACTTTGTTCATTGGCGGGCTGGTGGTGTTCTACACTGTTTACGGCGGCAGCAAGGCGGTATCGTACACCCAGTTATTGCAGATGACCATCATTTTCGCGGGCATGTTCCTGGCGGGGCTATTCGTGGTGCTGCTGATGCCATCAGATATCGGCTTCCTCAAATCCGTTAAGCTGGCGGGCAACCTGGGCCGTATGAATGTTATCGACTGGCACTTCGACCCCAAAAGCCGCTACAATGTGTGGAGCGGTATTATCGGCGGTTTCTTTTTGCAGCTGGCCTACTTCGGTACCGACCAAAGCCAGGTGGGCCGTTATCTCACCGGTTGCTCGGTAGAGCATAGCCGCCTGGGCCTCATTATGAACGGTATGCTCAAAATACCCATGCAGTTCCTCATCCTGTTGGTGGGCGTATTGGTGTTCAGCTTTTACCAGTTTAACAGGCCCCCTGTTTTCTTCAATAATTACGAGGTAGAGCAGGTAAAGAAAAGCAGCTACGCCCCGCAGTTTAACCAACTGGAGGCCCAGTATAATAAAACTTTCGACGAGCGGCGGCTAAAGGCCGATAACCTGTCCAAAGCACTCGATACCCATAACCCGGAACAGGTTGCAAGGGCGAAAGCCGAGCTGAGCAAACTGAATAAACAAGCCGGACAAATACGTACCGATGCCATCGCTGTTATCAAACAAAGCAACGATAAGGCCAATGCCGACGATACCAACTACGTGTTCCTTACCTTTGTTACCCAATATTTGCCAAAAGGATTGATAGGGCTGCTCATCGCCGTGATATTTTTGGCATCCATGGGTTCTACGGCCAGCGGTTTAAATTCGCTGGCATCAACCACCGCGGTAGATTTTTACAAGCGCATCATTAACCCCAACGCATCAGACAGAAGCTATGTAAACGCATCGCGCCTGGCAACCCTTTTCTGGGGTGTGGTTTGTATCGGCATGGCCCTTTACGCCAACAAAATTGGCAATCTTTTAGAGGCTGTGAATCAGCTGGGCTCCTACATTTACGGTACCGTGCTGGGAGTTTTCGTAGTGGCGTTTTACTTCAAGAGCATAAGGGCAACGCCGGTATTCATAGCCGCTGTAATTACCGAACTGATTATCTGTTACATGGGCTACAAAAACACCATAGCTTACCTCTGGCTAAACCCGATAGGTTGTTTTGGGGTGATCATCATCGCGGCAATTTTGAATATCCTCATCAAACCCAGGCAACCAGCAATAAATTAAGTATGCAAGCAACAGCCATAGCGGCGAATAAGAAACTCTACGGACTGGACCATCTGCGGGCTTTTGCTATCTGTTACGTTCTGATATTCCATTACAGGCTTTTTGGCCACCCGGATTGGGCAGCAAGCTTAGGCACATTTGGTTGGACAGGTGTAGACCTCTTCTTTGTGCTGAGCGGGTACCTCATCTCCTCGCACCTCTTCGCTGAAATTTCTAAAACGGGCACCATATCTTTAAAAACCTATTTTATCAAACGGTCCTTCCGCATATTGCCGGCTTACTTTTTTATTGTCGCTGTGTACTTTTTGGTACCCGCCTACCACGAGCGGGAAGCCTTATCGCCCCTGTGGCGATTTCTCACCTTTACCAAAAACTACGGGCTGGATGTGCGGGTATTTGGTACGTTTTCGCATTCCTGGTCGCTTTGTGTAGAGGAGCAATTTTACCTGGTACTGCCTTTGGTATTGCTACCTCTCGCTTATTTTAAAGCCGGAAAAAAGGGTTTGTTGATATTGGCAGGTGTCTTTCTATTCGGTTTTGTGATACGCTGGTACGGTTGGCAAATTATAGTGCCATATCTGGGTACCGATGCTTTTTGGCCTTTGCATCATCTATATATTTACTATCCCACTTACAACCGGCTAGATCCTTTACTGGTTGGTATTGCGGTATCAGCGCTGTACCATTACCGTCCGGGCTTTGCTGGTAAAATAGCTAAAGCAGCCAATTGGCTCATACCTGTAGGGATACTGATATTGGTAGCGGCTTATTATGTAAACAAGGACGAAGCCAGTTTTACCGCTGTTGTTTTTGGTTACCCGGTGGTAGCTATTGGCTACGGCATCATTGTAATGGCGGCAGTGCACCCGGCAAGCATCTTGTTCAAGCATCGGTCGGCCATTACCGAAAAAATCGCGGCGCTTTCTTACAGCCTCTACCTGTCACACAAAGGGCTGATGCCTTTAACGCAACGCTTAATTGCCCCTTATGGCATCAGCGAAAACAGTAACCTGGCCATGCTGATTTGCTTTATAGTAATAGCTATAGGCGCCATACTATTGCATGTAGCTATAGAAAAGCCTTTTTTGAAGATGCGCGACAGGATACTGAAGCCTAAGCCGCAGAGTATAACAGTCCAAAGTACAGTGTCTTGATGAAATAGGTAATCCGGGGGAAACGAAGACGGGTTTATCCGTCTAATAAAAAAACGAATAGTTCTTTTGGCCCATGGGCACCCAAAACCAATGTCTTTTCGATATCTGCAGTGCGGCTGGGGCCGGTTACGGTGGTGATCATAGATGGGATGCGGTCGGCATATTTTTCTTTAATCAGTTTGAAGCCGTCTTTAAGGTCCATTACCAATTGGGAGGTATAAGCCAGCACAATGTGTACTGGCGGGTAAATACTTAGCCTGCGACCTGCTGCATTTGCGTTAGAGAGCATTATGCTGCCATTGCGGGCTATCAGTGCTTCGCAAAGGGTAAAGCCAACTTCGGCCTGTTCAAAATCTTTATCGGTCTCAAAGAAAGGATATTCGTAGGTGTTAAGCACCTGCTGCAGTGCGGGTTCCCAGCAGTATATCTTGTGCCATTTGCGCTCTTCGGCAAGTTCCAGCAGGTTTTCTATAAACTGCACCTCATCTTCGCAGAAAACGAACTGGCCGTTAACGGCGGTAAATTGTTCTGCAAAAACCACCTCCAACAACTCATCATCGGGCGGGTACATGGGCAGGTCTTCAAGCGCCGGGTAAGGGTTATCACGCTTTTCTAAAAGCGCCTTGCGCACTTTTTTTAGCAACTTTTCTTTCGATGTGGTGATATCCCTCATGTTAGCCGTTAGTATAAAGTAAAAAAGTCGTAAGCCGTTCCCTATTTCAGGACTCCAGACTTACGACTTCAGACTTTTAAAATAATTAATCCTTACCTATCGGGTCTTCCTCGGTTCCTTCAATCCTCGAAAGCTCGGGGTTTATCACGCTATCCGGTATCGCGTTATTATCCGGTATCAAAGTAGGTTCGCCGTTAACGAATTTGTCGTATGCTGTACGATGCTCAAACGGGCGCTTGCCCAATATATCTTCCAGATCCGATTGGAACAGCACTTCTTTCTCCAATAGTTTTAACGCTACAGCCTCTAAGCCATCGCGATGTTTGATCAGCAACTCTTTGGTGCGGGCGTAAACCACATCCACCAATACGCGTACCTCGGCATCTATTAACTCTGCCGTGGCATCTGAATACGGCTTGATAAACTGGTTCTCACCTTGCGGATCGTAGAATGACAGGTTACCTACCTTATCATTCATACCATATATCTTCACCATGCCATAAGCCAGGCGGGTGATGCGTTCTAAATCGCTCAGGGCACCGGTTGTTACCTTACCAAAAACAAGGTCTTCGGCAACACGGCCCCCCATAGATAAGGTCATATCGTCAATTAACTCTTCCTTGGCCACCAAAAAGCGTTCGTTTGGCAGGTACTGGGCGTAACCCAATGCAGCCACACCACGCGGAACGATGGTTACTTTAACCAGCGGGTCGGTATGCTCCAAAAACCAGCCGGCTATAGCATGGCCTGCTTCGTGGTAAGCCACAACGCGTTTCTCTTCCGGAGAGATGATTTTGTTCTTCTTTTCTAAACCACCAATCACACGGTCTATCGCGTCCTGAAAATCCAGCATATCTACCGCCTCTTTGTTCTTACGGGCAGCAATCAGGGCAGCCTCGTTACAAACATTGGCAATTTCAGCTCCGGCAAAACCCGGGGTTTGCGCAGATAGTTTCTTGGCATCAACACCTTCTGATAATTTGATAGGCTTTAAGTGCACCTTAAATATTTGTTCACGGCCAATCAAATCGGGTTTATCAATAGATACCTGCCTGTCAAAACGTCCCGGGCGCATTAATGCAGAATCTAATACATCGGGGCGGTTGGTAGCAGCTAATATGATGATACCACTATCAGTACCGAAACCATCCATCTCTACCAATAACTGGTTCAGTGTGTTTTCGCGCTCATCATTACCACCTACAATATTGTTTTTACCACGGGCACGGCCAATAGCGTCGATCTCATCAATAAAGATGATACAAGGCGCTTTGTCTTTTGCCTGGCGGAACAAATCGCGAACACGCGATGCACCCACACCCACAAACATCTCAACGAAATCGGAACCCGACAGCGAGAAGAAAGGCACCTGTGCCTCGCCTGCAACGGCTTTGGCCAAAAGGGTTTTACCCGTACCCGGCGAACCAACCAGCAAAGCGCCTTTCGGTATCTTACCGCCCAGGTTAGTGTATTTTTTTGGGTTTTTCAGGAAATCTACAATTTCCATAACCTCTTGCTTGGCTTCTTCCAAACCGGCAACATCATTAAACGTTACCGATACCTGGGCCTCTTTATCAAACAAGGTAGCTTTTGATTTGCCGATGTTGAATATCTGGCCACCCGGGCCACCACCGCCACCATTGCCCATACGGCGCATGATGAACAGCCAAACGCCAACCAGCAACACGGCCATAATGATGCATTGCACCAACCAGTTACTCAGCAGGTTTTCTTTGCTTTGCTGATATTCTATAGAAGTTACCTGCCCGTCGTTTACGCTTTTATCAGCAGCAGCTATAGAAGCTTTAAGGCTTTCGTAAGAAGCATCGGTAAAGTAGTATTGTGGTCCGTCGGAATTTACTTTTAACGTGCCTGTGTTTTTGTTGGCATCCTTGTACTCGGGCTTGCCCAGGCTATCTGCTTTAATATAAACTTCTGCTACGATCAAATCACCGTTTTTATAAGCGCTTATTTTCTCAACGTCGCGCTTTTTAAGCATGCTGTTGGCAAAACGCTGAAAATTGATTGCTTTGCCGTTGTTTCCGCCTATTAGCGTAGGTACTATCACTATGCCTATAAGGGCTATAGCGTACAACCACATCAGGTTGAATTTTGGCGGTTTTGGCGTAATCTTTTTATTCGGAATTTTCCTTATCGGTTTCTGGCCATCGGCCTTTTTATCTTTTTCCATTTTCTACAAGGTCATCTATCAATAATAAATCATTAAAAAAGGGCATTTTTTGTCGCGCCTTAATTAAGCGCTTTTATAGCTTTTAATTTCAGCATCGCCCCATAAATCTTCAACACCGTAATACTCACGCTTATCGGTGCGAAAGATGTGTATCACAACGTCAACATAATCCAGCAGTATCCATTCGCCATGCTCCAGCCCTTCCTTGCGCCAGGGGTCTTGCTGCATGGCTTTATAAATTTCGTCCTCAACGCTGTTTGCTATTGCTTTTACCTGTGTGGCAGAATCGGCATGGCAAATCACAAAATAATCTGCTACCGAGCTTTTGATGTTCCGGAGGTCGAGCCTCACCAGTTCATTCCCCTTTTTTTCCTGCATGCCATGTATGGCCAGTTCAGAAATATAGGTGGATTCATTTATCACTTTACTTTTTACCATCAAAAAGAATTAGTTTTGAACGATTTGGGTTTATAAATTATTATACGTTGCAAAATAACATAATTTCAGGATTATTTGTTGGACAAAATTTAGTGACACTAAAAGAAGTTGACTCCACCAATAGTTTCCTCAAAAATATCCTGTCAAATTCCAAGCCAGTACCCGAAGGTACGGTCATTATGGCAGAAAGCCAATACGCGGGCCGCGGGCAGCATCAAAACACATGGCATGCCCAGCCAGGCAAAAACCTAACTTTCAGCCTGTTGCTCAACCCTGATTTTCTATCGCCAACCAAGCAATTCGACCTCACAAGAGCCGTTAGCTTAGGGGTTTACGATGCCTTGCACCCCTTATTGGGCAATGCCCTTAAAATTAAATGGCCTAACGATATTTATGTAGGTAACCGTAAGCTGGGCGGCATGTTAATTGAAAATATGATACAGGGCGGACAAATACGCCACTCCGTTATTGGCATAGGCCTTAATATAAACCAGGATGATTACCCCGAAAGCGCCGGGAGTGCCATTTCGCTACGGCAGATATTACATAGGGATTATGATTTAAAAGAGATATTATCCCAAATTTGCAGCCATATAGAAGGCTGGTACCTGCAACTAAGAGCCGGAAAGCTTGATGTTGTAAGGAATACGTACCTAAGCCGACTATACCGGTTAAACGAAGAGGCCTATTATGCATCTAACGATAAGCCGTTCCGTGGCGCAATAACCAATGTGACCGAAACCGGCATGCTGGTGGTGGTGCACAATGGAGCAGAAAACACATATAATTTAAAAGAAATTACGTTTTTGAATAAATAGCATGAAGAAAGTATTTTTAGTAATTGCAGCGTTAGTAATGGCTGTAGGCGCAAAAGCGCAAATTGAAACGCCCGTAAAATGGTCATATGCGGCCAAAAAAGTAAGCGCTACAGAAGCCATCGTTTATTTAAAAGCGAGTATCCAAAATGGCTGGCACATTTATTCGCAAACGGTTAAAGATGGCGGCCCGGTTAAAACATCGTTTACCTTCACCCCATCAAAAGACTATTCGCCGGTAGGCAAAACCCTCGAACCGAAACCCATTAGCAAATACGAAGACGTTTTTAAGATGAACGTAGGCTATTTTGAGAAAGAAGTTGTGTTTAGCCAGAAGATAAAACTAAAATCGGCCAAAGCCAGCGCGGTTGATGGCAAGGTAGAGTTTATGGTTTGCAACAACTCAAAATGCTTGCCGCCAGATGAGGTTGCATTCTCTATCCCTTTAGGTAAATAATATTAAAACGCCGGATAGCTGATGACCCCTTTTAACAACCGTAGCACGCTGCGCAACTTTATATTGTTCTTTACAATAATATTTGCCTTTGCTGTTCTTGCACCCAATAGCGCAAATGCATTCCAAAAGGCAGATGAGGGCGCGCCTTCCGATTTACAGTTTACTTCCCTACCTACCGCAGCAGATAGTATTGCCATCCGCAAAAAAGCCGATTCGGTTGCTAAAGCAAAAACAGATTCGGTTGCCAGAGTACAGGCAACGGCTAAAGCGGCGGCAGAAGAAGCTCCGAAATCCCTTTGGCAGCTTTTTGTAATTGGTTTCCTCGGGGGCTTTGCAGCCTTTTTGCTGCCATGCGTTTATCCAATGCTGCCACTTACCGTTAGTTTTTTTACCAAAAAAGGGGGCACCCGGGCCAACGCAATATGGCAGTCGATTTTGTATGGGTTATCCATTATATTTATTTACGTTTTTTTCGGCTTGCTTATTACGCTGGTTTTTGGTCCGGCCGCTTTAAATGCGCTGGCTACCAACGGCGTTTTCAACTTCTTTTTCTTTTTAATGCTGGTGGTATTCGGCGTATCCTTTCTGGGTGCGTTCGAGATAACCCTACCGAGCTCCCTTGCCAATAAACTCGATCAAAACTCCGATAAAGGGGGGCTTGCAGGCATCTTTTTTATGGCATCTACGCTTGTAGTTGTGTCATTTTCTTGCACCGGCCCGGCTATTGGCGGGGTGTTGGCAAGTGCCTTCACTAAGGGCGAAAGACTGGCACCAATAATCGTAATGTCGGGCTTTTCATTAGCTATTGCGTTGCCGTTCACCATTTTCGCTATGTTCCCGTCCCTGCTTAAAAGCCTGCCCAAATCGGGAGGATGGCTTAACAGTGTAAAAGTAGTTTTGGGTTTTATAGAGATTGCCTTTGCGCTTAAATTTTTATCGAACGTAGATCTCGCCTATCATTGGAACCTGATAGACCGCGAGGTTGTGCTATCGATATGGATAGCTATTGGGGTTTTATTGTCCTTGTATCTGACTGGCAAAATAAAATTCGCGCATGATAGCGATATTAAACACCTCACGGTAACACGTACCTTTTTTGCCATGGCTGCATTTGCCTTCACCGTTTACATGGTGCCGGGTTTATGGGGCGCACCATTAAAATCCATCAGTGCACTGCTTCCGCCGTTAAGCACCCAGGATTTTGATCTATCTGCGGGCGGCAGCCCCGCCGCTGCGGCCCCTGCCAACACTACTACCATCAAAGTAAAAAAATACGAGGAACTTTTTAAGCGCCTGCCTAAAGTAAAAGGATTAGAGGAGTGGTACGATTACGACCAGGCCATAGAGGTAGCCAAACAACTGCATAAACCCATATTGATTGACTTTACAGGTTGGAACTGTGTTAATTGCCGCAAAATGGAACAAGAAGTTTTTCCTGACCCTGCAATTTTGAAGAGTTTGCAAAACGATTTTGTGATGCTGCAAATGGTGATAGACGAAAAGACAGATTTGCCTGCTGCGGAGCAGTATAAATCTGCCGTAACCGGCAAAAACATTACTACTATTGGCGGCAAGATGCTTGATTTTGAGATATCCAGATACAACTCCAACGCCCAACCTTTTTATGTAATTGTAAACGAAAAAGGCAAATCGCTTGTAACACCGCAGGGGGCCAGCAATATCGAAACCTTTAAAGCATACCTTGCCAGCGGCCTTGCCGCTTACAAAGCGGCCAAATAGGACCGCCATTTAAATCAATATCAGCTCATTGGCTTTTGTAGCATTCGTTTTCGCCGAAAAAGTGTAAATTCGCGGTGATTTTGAGCTACGGTGTATAGCTAACACTATTTACGCCGCCTCAAAGCTATGCAAACCCATTATACAGACTATAGGGCGTTTCCCTCTGAAACAAAATGACGCAGATTAAAAAAATAGGACTCTATACATCGGGCGGCGACGCGCCGGGAATGAATGCCGCTATCCGTGCGGTAGTACGTACCGCCAAATACTATAATATCGAAGTAATTGGCATACGCCGCGGCTACGAAGGCATGATTAACGGCGAATTTTTTCCGATGGACGGAAAATCTGTTGCCAACATTATACAGCGCGGTGGTACTATCCTCAAAACTGCCCGCAGCGAACAATTCAAAACCCCCGAAGGCCGCCGGCTGGCTTACGACCAATTGATGAACCACGGCATACAAGGCCTTGTTGCTATTGGTGGCGATGGAACTTTTACCGGTGCACGCATATTTGGCAACGAATATGATATGCCGGTTGTTGGCCTTCCCGGCACTATAGATAACGACCTTAACGGCACCGATTTCACCATCGGTTACGATACCGCTATCAATACCGTAATAGATGCGGTGGATAAGATACGTGATACAGCAGAATCGCACGACAGACTTTTTATAGTAGAGGTAATGGGCCGCGATAGCGGGCTGATTGCCTTGCGCACGGGCATAGCATCGGGCGCGGAAGCCATTATCATACCCGAAACCAACAGGGATATCAATGCTTTGATGGACCGGCTGGAAAATGGCCGCAAGGATAAATCATCAAAAATTGTGATGGTTGCCGAGGGTGAAGACGCCGGAGGTGCATTTGAAATTGGACGCCAGGTGAAAGAAAAATTCCCGAACTATGATACCCGCGTATCTATTTTGGGCCACATTCAGCGCGGTGGTAAGCCGTCTTGCATGGATAGGGTTTTAGCTAGCCGGGTAGGTGTTGCCGCTGTTGAAGCGCTACGCGATGGCCACCGTAACGAGATGATTGGCATTGTGCACAACGAGATCTCTTACACACCGTTCGAACATGCCTGTAAGCATCACGTAGAAATTAATGCAAACTTTTTGAAAATAGTAGAGATATTGTCGATATAAGTTACTAAAACAAAAAACAAAAGCGTTATTTATGGCGTTTTTTGCAAAACCCTTGCCGCATTAGGCAGGGGTTTATTATTTTAGTGCGCATACAAAAAATCACTCCATGGAAATATTTACCGACCCGGAAGCCTGGGTATCCCTCATAACACTAACCGTATTGGAAATTGTGTTGGGTATAGATAACGTGATATTCATCTCCATCCTGTCGGACAAGTTGCCCAAGCATCAACAGGCGCGCGGCCGCAAGATGGGTTTGGGCGGCGCCATGCTTACCCGAATATTGTTGCTGCTATCCATAACCTGGGTAATGAAATTAACCGCGCCATTGTTCAATTTATCAGGCACTTTCGGCATAACAGACCCTGAATGGGTTGAAAAACTGGCCATATCGGGGCGTGATTTAATACTCCTCATCGGCGGGATGTTCCTTATCTATAAGAGTACTGCTGAAATCCACCATAAAATTGAAGGCGAAGAGGACGATGCCGGCAAAGTAAAACCCAAATCGTTCTGGGCCACCATCTTCCAGATCATGCTGCTGGATATCGTGTTCTCGCTCGATTCGGTAATTACCGCTGTAGGCATGGCCAGCCATGTAGAGATCATGATAGCAGCCGTAGTAATAGCCGTGGGCATTATGATGTGGGCATCGGGCGGCGTGGCGGAATTCGTAAGCAAGCACCCAACCGTAAAAATGCTGGCGCTGTCGTTCCTTTTATTGATAGGCGTATCGTTGTTAGCAGAAGCTTTAGAGCAGCACATCCCTAAAGGATACATCTACTTTGCTATGGCTTTCTCTGTACTGGTAGAAATGCTGAACCTCAAAATGAAAGCAAAGCGGACGGCTAGTGGCACCGAGGCAACGGCTAAGAAGGTTAAGACTGCACCGACGAAGAAATAGCGCGACTATACGTTGAGGAACAAAGCAATCACTCACCATTGCGTGATTGCGAGGCACGAAGCAATCTCCGGATAGGCAGAGCGGCCAAGCAAAGTCGCCTGTCCTTCTTAGAGATTGCTTCGTGCCTTATAATGACGTGGTAGTAAGTTATTGATAATCAGTATATATTTTGCACATCATAACCTTTTTTTTCAGGGTTACCCCTGATGGATACTCGCAATGACGATGAGGTTTGTTGATACTAAACCTACTTAAACTTATTTTTCAGCGCAGCCAATTTGCTCATCATATCCATCTCCGGCTCGGGAGCGGGTTTGTTGGCCGGGCGCTGGTTAAAGGGTTTTTGCGCCGGGCGGTTATCGCGTGGTTTGGCAGCAACCGGTGCTTCGCGCTTCTCATTCTCTTTCATGGATAGTGAGATACGCTTGCGGTTGGCATCAACCTCGGTAACGGTAACTTCTACCTTCTGATGTACTTTCAATACCTCGTTAGGATCTTTGATGAAGCGGTTGGTAATCTGGCTTAAGTGTACCAAACCATCCTGGTGCACGCCGATATCCACAAATGCACCAAAGGCGGTGATATTAGTTACAATGCCCGGCAGTTTCATGCCCACCTTTAAATCGTTGATGCCGTTAACACCATCCGTAAAGCTGAATGCCTCAAACTGTTCACGCGGGTCGCGGCCGGGTTTGGCCAGCTCGGCCATGATATCGTTCAGGGTGGGTAAGCCCACGGTTTCAGAAATATACCTTTGCAGCGGGATAGATTTGCGCAATTTATCATCGTGCATCAAATCCTGCACCTTGCAGTTCATGTCTTTGGCCATTTGCTCTACCAATGCATATCGCTCGGGGTGTACCGCGCTGGTATCTAAAGGGTTTTCGGCTCCCCGGATACGCAAAAAGCCTGCTGCTTGTTCATAAGCTTTATCGCCAAGGCGGGCAACTTTTTTCAATTGGTCGCGGCGTTTAAAGGCACCGTTTTGGTTGCGGTATTCTACAATGTTTTGCGCCAGCTGCGGGCCAAGACCCGATACATAGGCCAATATTTGTTTGGATGCGGTGTTCAGCTCCACACCTACTGCGTTTACGCAGCTAATAACGGTATCATCCAATGAGGTTTGCAGTTTGTTTTGGTCTACATCGTGCTGGTACTGACCCACACCGATGGATTTCGGATCAATCTTCACCAGTTCGGCCAAGGGATCCATCAGCCTGCGACCGATAGAAACCGCGCCACGCACGGTAATATCCTTATCCGGGAATTCTTCCCTGGCTACATCTGATGCGGAGTAAATGGATGCCCCGCTTTCGTTCACCATAACGATAACCGCTCCCGGTAAATTTAGGTTACGTACGAACACTTCGGTTTCGCGGCCGGCGGTACCGTTGCCAATAGCGATAGCCTCTATTTTATATCGTTCAAACAAATGCTGTACGGTTTTTTCGGCTTCTTTGGCCTGCCCTGCGCCCGTGTGTGGGTAAATGGCGGTGTTCTCTAACAATTGCCCCTGCTCATCTAATACAACCAGTTTGCAGCCGGTACGGAAACCGGGGTCAATCGCCATCATTCGTTTTTGGCCAAGCGGCGCACCCAACAAAAGCTGGCGGGCATTCTCGGCAAATACACGGATGGCTTCCTCGTCGGCTTTCTTTTTGGTGAGCAGGCGTATCTCGGTCTCCATGGATGGCTTCAGCAAACGCTTATAGCCATCGCTGATGGCTAAACCCACCTGCGATGATGCGCCGTTACGCCCTTTTACGAATTCGCGCTCCAGCAGGTCAATGGCTTCCTCTTCGGTTGGCTTGATATCCAGCCAAAGGATTTCTTCTTTCTCGCCGCGGCGCATAGCCAGTATGCGGTGCGATGGTGCAGATTTTACCGGCTCTGTCCAATCGAAATAATCTTTGTATTTGATGCCTTCCACCTCTTTACCATCGGCAACTTTTGATTGAAAGGTGCCTTTTTCGGTAAACAGTTCGCGCATTTTAGCACGGGTTTCGGCGTGCTCGCTAATGTACTCGGCGATGATATCGCGCGCACCGGCCAGGGCCTCTTCTATATTCTTTACGCCTTTTTCCTCGTCGATATATTTACCGGCTTCCAGTTCCGTATCGAAGTTCTTTTGTTCTAGCAACACATCGGCCAGCGGCTGCAAGCCTTTTTCGCGGGCCGCAGTGGCGCGGGTTTTGCGTTTTGGGCGGTAAGGCAGGTAAATATCCTCAAGCAGGACCATCGTTTCGGCGGCGTTTATTTTCGCCTCCAACTCCGGCGTAAGCTTGCCCATATCCGTAAGCGATTTCAGGATGGCCTCGCGGCGTTTATCCAGATCGCGCAGTTGCTGAACGCGATCGCGAATGGCGGCCACCTGCACCTCGTCCAGGCTGCCGGTTACCTCTTTACGGTAACGGGAAATGAAGGGTACCGTTGCGCCTTCGTCTAATAAAGCAATCGTTGCGTTTACCTGTTTTGAACTTACTGCAAGCTCCTGCGCTATTTTAATATCGTGATTGATCATACTTTCAATTTCGGACTGCGAAGTTGGCACTCTTTAGCCACATATCAAATTAGAATTTTTTAAACGATTGTTGATGATTAGTTCTTTTTAAACCCAAAAAAGCCCCCGTTTACACGGAGGCTTCAACTGAACATATATATTGGAATTTACGAAAGTGTTGCTTACAAAGCTGCTGCATCGTTAGCCGCAACTACGAATTTGTTGGTTACGTTTTCTTGTTTTACCGTAGCAACCAATTCGCTTTGGTTTACGGTTGCAGATTGGTCGTGTGTTAAGGTATATTCGTTAACGTTACCTTTGATATCGGCTTTTGCGCGGTCGCTTACGGTGATGCTTGCTTTGTAGGCATCAAGGTTTAACTGTGCCGATGCATTGTTGAACAAATCAACGTTCAGTTCTATTTTAGACAGGTTACCGAAAGATTTAACCTGTGAATTGTCGTAAGCAGAGATGGCACGCAGGTCGGCAGCGGTTACCCAAACCACCAGGGTTTTGGCGTTGTATGATGCAATGCGCAATACGCCGTTATCGTTTTGCACCATGGCACTTTCTGCGTAGTATTTGTTATAAACCTTTACCTGGTCGGCAGCGCCGTCTGAAACGAATAGCTGCACATTGCCGCGGATCTCGATTTTGTTGATCTGGCGTACGTTAGTCAGCACGGTGCTAACTTCTTCTTCGGCTTTGTTGTTTGTTGCTGCGAAGGTTGTTGATACAGTACCTAAGGCTAAAGTAAGAACGGTTGCTATGGTTAAGAATTGAGTTTTCATGATTATAATATTTTGATTGTGAGTGCTATTTGTGTTTTTCGTTTTATTAAATACACACATATGACGCACCCAAACCACATCCGTTACAGCGGTTTTGGGCCTAATAGATGTACGGCGGGATTACATCGGTAAACGGCAGAAAAGGGTCGGCGAAAAGAGTTGAGATAAACAGAGATCAGAGGCCGGAGATCAGGTATTAGGAAAGCCCCCTTTTTAGGGGGCCGGGGGCCGGGGCCTAAAACGGCACAATCACCTTCACACTCAAATTCCGGCCGATGTTGTAGATGCCCAACTTGCCGTTGGGCGAGGCATTGTAGTATTCGAAATACTTGAGCCGGTTGAGGTTGGATTGATAGGCCACATCGAAAAGGTTATCGGCCTGCAAAAACAAATCGAACAGCGGCTTGCCGCCTTTGCGGCCCACGGTTGCGCTGATGCCGGTATTGATGAGGGTATAACCCGGCGTGGCGGTTTCGGTATTGTGCAGGGCGTAGAAGTGGTTTTGCGCCGAATAGATATCAGCCTCAGCACGGAAGCTTACCTTACTGAAGATACCATATACGCCCTGCAACTTTATGCCCACCTGCGAGCGCACATGTAGCGGCGGAATAAAGGGCAGGTATTTAGCGGCACCGTTGCTTTGTGCTACGAGCTTCTCGTTTTGGTTTAGGCCGACTACATAGGCCAGGCTATTGTTGAACGACAGCCATTTTAAGTTATGCGGATGCAGGTTTACGGTAAACTCGGCACCATAAAGCCGCGCTTTCGACTGCTGGTATTGGTAGGTGCTATTGCCCGGCACAATGACAACCGGGTTGCCGTCGGCATCATCCAACCGCGACTGGTAAATGTAGTTTTGCACCTGGTTGTTGAACAGTTCGGCGGTAATGTCGGCATCTTTAAGGTAGGCAATAATGCCCAAATCTTCCTGCAAATTAAATTCGGGCACAAAGCTACGGTTGCCCAGGTAAACGATGTGTGCGCCCGGATCAAGCCCGTTGCTGCCTATTTCGGTGATATTTGGCGCGCGGTAACCGCGTGCAATGTTGGCCTTAAGCAACAGCCGTTCGTTCAGGTTGTAGGTGATGCCTATGCTACCCGATATACCGTGATAGTTATGGTTGAAGTTGGGGAACTGCAACCGTCCGCCGGGCGTATTGGCCGCAACTCTTTGTTCAAAGCCGTTGCCTGGGTTTGGCCCCACATAAAAATCATCCCATCGAATGTTGCGGGTATCGTACCGTATCCCGCCTGATATATCTGCCTGCCCGATAGTTTTTTTGGCGAAGAAGAACGCTCCAACATCGAACAGGTTATAATCGGGTATGGGGAAATCGGTTGCCGCTTTGCTGCGGTTGGCCTGATAAATACCGTTGAGGCCAAAGCTGGTTTCCAGCCCGGCAAAAACCGGGGGACTATATCGCAAATCGTAGTTCAGAGTATTCAGTATTACATAAAGCCCTGCCTGCTGCGGCTGCGTGGGGTGGTTGTATTCGCGGCGTACGCTTTGCTGCCAGCCTAACGACGCATCCAATACGCCGTCGCCCAGCTTAAACTCGTTTTTGCTGTATATGCGGTAATGCTGTATATGCTGATAAAGGGGCGTTATGGCGTAGGATTTTAATAAATCCTCCGGGACAAAAGGGCGGTTCTTGATATCGTCATTCGGCCCTTCGGCAACCTGACGGGTAAATTTGCGGGTAAGCGAATCGCGGCTGCCATCGGGTATTTCCTGCTGGTTATTGTAGATGGTGGCCGCCAGTTGCGCATAACCCCACTTTTTATCGGTACGCAGCATGCCCGAAAGGATATACTCCCTAAAGGCAGAGTTATACACAGGCCCGTCTATCTTGTTCTGGTAATTGTGCGCCATTTTGCCCGTGGCCCTAAATGCATACTTCCAGGCAGCCTTTTTGTAAGATAACCCAAGCGATGAGCCGACGAGCCCGTTATTGCTATGGTAATCGGCAATCCAATCGCCATTTAGTTTGCCGTCTTCGCCATTGGGGATGTAAGGTATCAGGTTGATTACCCCGGCCAGCGCATCAGAGCCGTAAGTGAGGCTCGCGGGGCCTTTGATTACTTCGGCGCGGGTAATGCCGTACTGGTCTATCTCTATGCCATGCTCATCGCCCCATTGCTGCCCTTCCTGGCGTATGCCGTCGTACAAAGTCAGCACCCGGTTATAGCCCAGCCCCCTGATGAAGGGTTTGGAAATATTTGGCCCCGTGGTAACCGCCGTAACGCCCGGCACGCCTTTGATAATAGCATCAATGATGTTGTTATTTACGTGTTGATCTATCTCTTTTTTGTTCATGACCACTATGGGCACCGGGTTGCTGCGCAACTGCGTAGCGCGCGATACGCCGGTTACCACCACTTCGTTCAATTGGGCGTTGCCTTCTTTTAAATCGGCACCCAGAGTTGTGGCTGCGTCAGCGGCAATCGTAACCTTGCTGCGCTCCGGATAATAGCCCAGGCTGCTGAACACCACCTGGTATTGGCCGGCGGGTAGGTTGTTGATTTGGTAATGCCCCTGCTCATCGGTTTTAGCGCCATGCCTGGTGCCTGCAAGCGTTACTGTAGCGTATGCCAGCGGGGTGTTATTGGCAGTTACCTTGCCGGTTAAGCTCCCCTTTTGAGCGAAAGCAGTTGATATACAAAGCAAATATAGGGCAATTATTAGATAGCGCATTTGATGTTATTTTGTGCAAACTTATCAATAAAGCATGAGTTATTAAATAAATAAAATTAGGCAAGGCTAATTTTATTTATAACGGGTGTTTTTTGTTTATGTTTGTACAAGCCAATAATTTGCTATGCATACGCTATCAGAAGAAAATTACCTTAAATGCATTTACCGCCTTTGGCAGGATAGGGGCGAAAAGATCACCCCCACCGCTATAGCCGAGTGGCTGGGCAACAACCCGGCATCGGTAGTAGATATGATACGTAAGCTTACCGATAAGCAGCTCATCATTTACGATAAAAAGAAAGGCGTGGAGCTTACGGCACAGGGGCAAAAAGATGCTACGCTGATTGTACGCAGGCACCGCCTATGGGAGGTTTTTTTATTAGAGAAGCTTGGCTACCATTGGGACGAGATACACGATATTGCCGAGGACCTGGAGCATATTAAAGATGCCACCCTGGCCGACAGGCTGGATAAGTTTCTGGGCTTTCCGGAATACGACCCGCATGGCGACCCTATACCTAAGGCTAACGGTAAAATGGCTAAGCGCCACTCCATTACCCTGGCCGATGTTAAACCTGGCACGCATTGCCGCGTTGCTGCTGTAAAGGATACCACCAGTGCATTTTTGCAATACCTACAAAAGCTGGATATCAGCATCGGCACAAAAATTCAATTGATAGAAAAGATACCCTTCGATGGCTCGCTGGTGATCAGCATAGCTGGAGGCGAACGCACCACCGTTTCGCAAAAATTCGGGGAAAATATACTGACGGATATATAGAGGCTGTAGCCGGGGCTTATTGGTCCAGGTGGTTTTCAGAGCCTTCTTCCTGCTCTTTGTCCTGGTATTTGTATTTCATAATTACCAGTATAGTAGCCGCGCTGAACATAATGGTGGGGATAACCGCAATAACCAGCCGCCAGGTTTGGTGCGACTCGATAGCTCTATTGATGGAATTAACGCCTACCGCAACCATACCGATGAATATCATCAGCGGCACAATTAATTTGCGGTTCTCGGGTGTTGCCATTATTTAAAGTTACACAAAAAACAACACAATTAATATTAATTTAACAGATAAAGTTAATTAACAACACTATACGGTTTCGTGCCTGGGCAAAACACACCTAAGTAAACTATCTTTTCTTCAGAAATCCGGTGCACAGCAATACAAATACCACCTATCTTACAATTAACTTCCTCACTACCCGCTGGTCAGATTTTTTTACCAACATGCCCTGCTTGAGCGTGCTGCTGCAACCTTTTGGCTTTAAACTTTTTATCAGCGTTACGCTGTCGCCATTGTTCAATTGGTTTCCGTTGCTGTCTTTTACTATAAAATCGCGCATGGGGAAAAGTTACACAGCTAATGTTAAATAGCTGCCCTCCGCAGATAATCAAACTTGGCAGTTATAACGAATTTTATTTGCTGACTATAATTTCCTAAATTGCTCAAAATCAGCAATCCCTTGTTGATAACCAATTACCAAAAATACCTAAACTTCGTAGCATATGAAAAGTGTAACCGTCTGCATTGCCTGTATAATACTCTCAGTTGCCCACACCTTTGCACAAACAGATAAGGCAACCAGCTTAAAAGAGCAGGCCGCACGGCTGAAGGTTTTTTTCGCACAGCACGAAATAGAGAAGGTTTACTTGCATTTTGATAAGCCTTACTACGCAGCAAGCGATACCATCTACTTTAAAGCTTACGTGGTTGCGGGCGAGAAGAACGCACTAAGCCAGTTAAGCGGCGTTCTGTATGCCGATTTGATAGACCCTCAGAACAAAATAACCAAAGCAATCAAACTGCCTATTGCTAACGGCCTGGCCTGGGGCGATTTTGCACTGCCCGATTCATTGCCTGCGGGCAACTACCGCATACGCGCTTATACCAAATTGATGCAGAGCTACGGCAGCGAGCTCTTTTTCGATCGGGTAATACCTGTCGCCGCTATCATCAACAACACGGCTTTGAAACCTACTTCGCAGTCCAAAAAAGCCGACGCTGTTATTACTGCACCCGATATTCAATTCTTTCCGGAAGGTGGCGACCTGGTAGCCGGCGTTCCTTGCAAGGTGGCTTTTAAAGCAATTATCCCGGCAGGGAGCGGCATTAACGTAACCGGCACCGTATTTAACAAGAATAATGAAGCTGTTGTAAAGTTTGCATCTGTCCATTTAGGGATGGGCGCATTTAGCTTGATGCCTATGGATGGTGAAAGCTATCATGCCGATGTTTTATACGCCGATGGCCGCACGCAAAGTGTTCCGCTACCCGCAATGAGGGCCTATGGGGTAGCCATGGCTGTTTCAGATTCTGCACAAAAGATATCCGTAAACGTTAACCCTTCCCGGGTATTTTATGAGCAGAATAGAAATCAGCCGCTGGGGCTGTTCATTTATTCGGGCGGCCGGCTCACCACAGTTTCAGACGTAATGGATGGGCCGGATATGCGTTTCGATATCAACAAGAGCGGCCTTCGGTCGGGCATTACGCAAATAACGCTGCTATCGGCAACAGGCGAACCCTTATGCGAAAGGCTGGTATTTATTGATAAGGACGACAAGCTTCCAATCACCGTAAGCCTCGATAAAAAAACCCTCAAGCCGCGAGGACAAGTAAAAGTGAACCTTCATTTGGACGCGGCGGACACCCAGGCAAATAAGACGCATTTGTCAGTAACCGTAATCGACAGAAGCAAAGTGCTTATTGACGAAAACAAGGTGGAAAACATCCTGACCTACCTGCTATTCACCTCCTGCCTTAAAGGGAATATTGAAGAGCCGGGTTATTATTTTACCGGCATTGATGCAAAAAAGAAGGCCGAATTAGACCTGGTGATGCTCACCCATGGTTACCGCCGTTTCAACTGGAGAGCGTTATCAAACAATGATGTTTTGCCCCCTACCGGCCCCGCCGAAAAGGGCTTAAGTATAGCCGGGATTGCCAAATCCATTTGGGGCAAGCCCGTAAAGGATGGCGTGGTTACGCTGGTACCCACCACCGGAGGAGCGTTCCTGACCGAAAAGACCGACAATGCGGGCACCTTCAGTTTTAAAAACCTGGCTTTTTATGACAGTACCCGCTTTGTACTGAATGCGGTAAATGCAAAAGGCGGTAATAATACCGAGTTGCTTTACAAACCGGAGTTACCGGCACCGATAGCAGATGGGGTTTATTCTGCCAGCACAGATACCTCGTCGGCAGATATTGTACGGTCATACCTGCAAAGCAGCCAGGGCCGGCATAACGATTATCTGAAGTATGATGGGCCGAGCAGGCAACTGAAAGAGGTGGTTATCAAGTCGGTAAAACCGGCTACCTATCGCACTCAAAGCCGGGTAGGCGCTGGCAATGCCGACCAGGTGATACATATGGCTGATATCAAACAAACCGGAATGTTGTCTGATATTTTAAACGGCCGGCTGAAGGGAGGGGTAAGGTTTGTGAAGGGCGGGCTGGTATCGTCAGTAGACCAAAGCGACTTATTGATCGTAGTAGATGGCTTAGAGCGGAACGATGGCAGCGTAGACGACATTCTCCCGTCTGATGTTGAAACCATCGAGCTGCTATCGCCCTTGGGTGTAAAAGGGCTTATTTATATGAACGGCAGCCACGGGGTTTTAATAATTACCACCAAACAAGGTGTCGGTCGCGACCCGAAAGACATCCCATCCCGCGGCGTGCTACCGCTTACAGTTACCGGTTTTTATAAAGCACGTGAGTTTTACGCCCCGCGCTACGATGTGGTAAACAACCACGTCCGCCCCGACTTGCGCAGCACCATACACTGGATACCCGAGATTACGACTGATAAGAATGGCGATGCCTCTTTCGATTTCTTTAATGCCGACGGAACCGGGAAATACCAAATTATCATAGAAGGAATAAATAATGAGGGTGTTGCAGGTGCGGCGAAGCTGATTTATGAGGTGAAGGAGTAGATGCTAAACCCGTTCGTCATTGCGAGGAACGAAGCAATCTCTACGCCGGACAAGCCGCTTTGTAAGTCCGCTCTACTAATAGGGAGATTGCTTCGTTCCTCGCAATGACGAAGTGGATACCCCGTGGTGGATACAAAAAAAGCCTTCCCAATCGGGAAAGCTTTAAAAATATCTGGCGGCTATAAACTATTTAGCCACGTACATTACTTCTTTCACTGCTTTTACTACGCGGTCTGCATTTGGCAGGTACTCTTGTATCAAAGTTGGTGCGTATGGCAATGGTACATCGCCACCGGTTATGCGCAGGATAGGCGCATCCAGGTAATCGAACGCATCTTTCTGCACTTTAAAGGCAATTTCTGTAGCAATTGAACCTAATGGCCAGCTTTCTTCTACGATAACCAAACGGTTTGTTTTCTTAACCGATTCGATGATGCAAGGATAATCGATAGGGCGCACGGTGCGTAGGTCGATAACCTCGGCGTGGATGCCTTCTTTTTCCAGTTCGGCGGCAGCGGCGTTAACCACTTTCATTATCTTACCGAAACCTACCAAGGTAACATCAGTACCTGTTTTGGTTACAGCAGCTTTGCCTATTGGGGTGTAGTATGTTTCTTCGGGTACTTCGCCTTTATCGCCGTACATCACTTCCGATTCCATAAAGATACATGGATCCGGGTCGATGATACATGATTTTAATAAACCTTTTGCATCGGCGGGGTTTGATGGTACAACTACCTTTAAGCCCGGGCAGTTGGCATACCAGTTTTCGAAGCACTGGCTGTGCTGCGAGCTAAGCATACCTGCGTTGCCTGTTGGCCCGCGGAATACGATGGGTACCGAGAACTGGCCGCCGCTCATGCTCATGATTTTGGCTGCGCCGTTGATGATCTGGTCGATAGCAACGAGCGAAAAGTTGAACGTCATGAATTCTACGATAGGTTTCAAGCCGTTCATGGCCGAACCTATGCCTATTCCGGCAAAACCTAATTCAGAGATTGGTGTATCTATAACGCGTTTAGCACCAAACTCATCCAGCATACCCTGGCTTACCTTGTAGGCACCGTTATACTCGGCAACCTCTTCGCCCATTAGGTACACATTTTCGTCGTTGCGCATTTCTTCCTGCATGGCTTCCCTAAGCGCTTCCCTGAATTGTATTTCTCTCATTATTATTTAAAATGAAGTTTTTGCGATGGCAAATATAATCAAAATGTGGAAAATGCAATCAGCCGCCATGGAAATCGCGTTTAAAATAATATGCGAGAGGGGCTTGTGCGATTCCCCTCTCGAGAGGGGTGCAGGGGTGTGTTGGCGTTAAAAGCATAGCCGAACACACCCCTGCAACCGCACTTTCCATCGCACCCCCTCTCAAGAGGGGAATGAAAAACCTAAATGCGATTTCCCTAAATCAGCCGCGCAATACACTTATTGTTTATCTATTATTTGTTACATTGCCCTAACCAAAACCCGCTCTCCTATGAAATTCCCATCGGTAAAAAATCTGTTCGAAAGCGTAGGCATAACGGTAGAGCGCTTCCCCATCGAATCCATATTCGCGCTGGCAGGCACCGTGGCAGCAACTATCAAAATAGAGCTCACCTATACCAGCCGCATACAAGAGAACTGGAGCCTGCGCGCTATTTTGGTGGCCAATCTTGGCCTGTTGCTTAGCCTTTCGGCAACGCTGTTTACCGAAAGCAAGGGTATCGCCGGTAGCAAAAAGCTGCTCATACGGATAGTAACGGCCATTGTTGCCGGCCTGTTTATCTTTATCATCAACCCGGGCGAGCATGGGTCAGACCATATCCGCTTTGTGCTGCTCAGCCTCTCGTTCCACTTACTGGTGGCCTTTGCGGCTTTTACCAACAAGGGGCACATCAATGGCTTTTGGCAGTTCAACAAAACACTATTCTTACGGTTTTTAACCAGTGCCTTGTATGGCGTCGTGCTGTTTGCAGGCCTATCGGCGGCCATTGGTGCCATGAATTTCCTGTTCAATTTTAAATTTGAGTGGGATACCTTTTCGATACTTTTCGCCTGGATAGTGGGCATCTTCAGCACCTTATTCTTCCTGGCCGGTGTGCCCGATAATTTCGAGAACCTCGAAACTGACGACAGCTACCCCAAAGGCCTCAAATTTTTTACACAATACGTGCTGATACCGCTGGCTATGGTTTACGTAGCTATACTGCTGGCCTACGAAATAAAAATACTGCTTCAATGGGAACTGCCCAAAGGACTGGTATCAAACCTGATATTGGGCTATGCCGTTTTCGGCATTCTCTCTTTACTGCTGGTTTATCCCATCCGCGAACGCGAGGAGAACAAATGGCTCAAAACCTATGCGCGTTACTTCTACTTTTTGCTTATCCCCCTGCTGGGTTTGCTGTTTGCGGCGGCGGGTACGCGCATCTTCAGGTACGGCATTACCGAAATGCGCTACTTTTTGATAGCATTAGCTATATGGCTGTTGTTTATTACGTTTTACTTCCTCATCGCCAAAAAGCAAAGCATTAAAATGATACCCATATCCTTATCGCTGCTGATATTGCTATCGACTTATGGGCCGCAAAGCGCGTTTACCGTGGCTATGCATTCGCAGCAAAGCGTATTAACAGGACTGTTCAAAAAGTATGAGGCATTTGATAAAGACATGCTGATGCCGGTAGACAGCAATAAAATAAAAACCGAAGATGCAACCCGGGCGGTTTCTACTATAGATTACCTTATATACAGACATGGGCTATCATCCTTGCAGCCATTTTTTAAGCAGGATTTGGATAAGGTACATGATTCGCTGGCTGTTGAAAATACCACCCGCAATATCGTGGTAAACGTTTCTGATTGGGAGTTGCGCTTCCGGCAGGTGAATTGGGCAAAAAAGCAGCTTGGGCTGCATAAATTTTCGCAATACGACGATTATGCAACTGTAGATACCGCAGCTTCCAAATTAAAAACCTATGTTTTTAAAATCAAAAATTCCGTGGCCCTTGATGTAAAAGGGTACGATTTCATCGCAGCAGAGAATAAGACCTACGACGACACCACAACCTACACTATCAATACCAATAGTTGCAGGCAAATAGTTACCAATTATTCCTATTCGCTGCAAATTGATGGGCAAACCGCATACTTTGGCGTGTTGAAACACTTAAAGGACTTGGTAAAAAAGAACGCAGCGGACAAACCAGGCACTACTAATGACAGAGGCCAGCCTGAGTACGTACTGCCCGACAGTGCGCTTACGCTTACAAAAAAAATAAAAGGTTATACTGTGACTTTTAAAATTAAGCAAGCAATTTTTGGCACAGATGGCGGCGAGTTTGCCATCGAGTCGATAGATGCCGACTACCTGGTAAAAAAGGATTAAATCAACAGGCCGGAGGCCTTTAATATGAGCGCGGGGTTAGGGATGTTTTGTAGCAAAAGTTCTTTCTCCGAATACTTGCCCACGCCCGGATAATCGCCTTTGGCATCGGCTATATCCAGCATCAACTGAAAGTGGAGGTGCGGCGGCCAATGGCCGTTTTCGGTGGCGTTGCCAAGCGCGGCTATTTGCTGGTTAGCCTCAATCTGCTGCCCAACGGCCAATCCTAGCAGGCTTTCCCGGCTCAGATGCCCGTACAGGCTATAAAGGGTAAGGCCATCCAAATTATGCTGCAGGATGATGGTTGGCCCATAATCGCCAAAGTTGTCGTTATCCTGAAAGCTGTGGATAATGCCTTCCAGCGGCGAGTAGATTGCTGTGCCGGCATCGCCCCAAATATCTACACCCATGTGCAGGCGGCGGGGTTCGTCTGCCGTATCGAAGTGTGCACTACGGGCGTAAATGGTACGGTGCTCCATATAACCGCCAATGGCGTAACGGCAATTATGCTCCAAAAGTTTTTTATCGATGTAACGGCTGAACGCATCCGTATCGGCAACTATATCCGGGTACAGTTCGGTATTAGTGGCGGTTAGGTCAAGCGGGAATAGCTGGTCCATACCGGTATCAAAATCCACAACCTTGCCAATAACGCCTTGGTATGTACCTAGGCATGCGGCTAATTTTTCGGTAGCACCCATAGGGTTTAGCTTTCTTCGGTAGTATCGGGCTGGCGCTCTTCTTTGCTTATCTTGTCGAATATTTTATCCATGCGCTCTACGTACTCGCTGGTATCGTCTACAAAAAATTCCAGCTGGGGTATTACGCGTACCTGGTCTTTAATGCGGGCGCCCAGCTTATAGCGTATTTCTGATGCGTGCAGCTTAATGGTAGACAGTGCGTGTGCATTATCGGTACCGTTAAAAAAACTGAGGAAGATACGTGCGATGGCCAAATCGGGCGTTACGCGTACTTTGGTAATGGTTACCAGGGTGTTGGGCAGGTAGTTCATGCCCTCGCGTTGAAATATAGCGGCCAGGTCTTCTTGTATTACCCCGGCAAATTTTTGCTGACGTTTTGATTCCATGATGATTGATAACGCCGGTTAGGCAAATGAGTTTGAATTATTATATGTATTGCGCGGCAAAAAGCTAAAGCTACTTATTTTGGACCGCTGATTTTTTGTTTATAATTTATTTTTAAAAGGTACTCAAGATGGCTTCGCCGTTTTAATGATTTTTTTTGATTTCACCGATTACACCGATTTTTTTGATTTCACCGATTATGTTTTTTGTTTCTTCATTCCGTCATGCCTA
The DNA here is from genome assembly GCF_004519315.1 of Mucilaginibacter psychrotolerans. GTDB lineage: Bacteria > Bacteroidota > Bacteroidia > Sphingobacteriales > Sphingobacteriaceae > Mucilaginibacter > Mucilaginibacter psychrotolerans. Next base: position 32,495 of record NZ_SOZE01000015.1, on the reverse strand, counting down.
ACTTGTTTCGACACCCCACACGTCAGGTAAGGGGCGTGCATGGCGGTTTAGCATTGGGGCAAATTTTATGATGGGGTACCGAAACAAGTTCGGCATGACGTTTTAGGCGCCCCACCTACAAATCCTGTTTTATCTCGTCCAATCTTTTCACGCTCAGGCTGGCGCTTATGCCCGAAGCTATTACTGCTATCACAAACACCGTAACAAACACCAGCAAATAATCGCTGGCTTTAAAGGCTACGGGGTATGCATCCAGTACCGACATTTTTGTGCCCATTTTAATGAGGCTGAATTGTAATTGGACAAGGCAGATGATAGATCCCAGGATTATGCCGCCTACACAGCCTATCATCGATATCATCATCCCCTCAAAAAAGAAGATGCCCCTTATTAATGGCTTACCGGCCCCAAGGCTGGTAAGAATGGCGATATCTTTTCGTTTATCTATCACCAGCATGGTAAGCGAGCCTATGATATTGAATATGGCAATGATCAACACGAATACCAATATCATGAATATCGACCAACGTTCGTAATTGATGGTTTTATACAAGCCGGTGTTCTGCTCCTTACGGTTCTTCACCACGTAGCCGTTGCCCAGCTTTTCCTGTATGTCGGCCTGCGCATCATCTATATTAGTGCCGGGCTTCAGGTTTATTTCTATGGATGATACGTTTACGGGTTCTTCCAGTAAATCGCGCGCAAACGCTATGGGGGTAATCACCATATCATTAAAATCCTGCTGTACCGAAAACACACCCGATGGCGTGATGGGCCGGTAAACAAAATCGCTCAGGGGATTGTTGGCGCTGCCGGCGGCACGACGCGGCGAGTATATCTGCATCGGCGTAAACTGGTCGCGCAGGCTTATACCCAGGCTGCTTTGCACCGTGCTGCCAATTACCGCAAAATAGTACCGCTCATCTTTTATGATAAAGGGACCGGGCTTAACAATGCTATCGAGTTCCTTCTTCTTCAAAAAATCATCGGTTACGCCTTTTAGGGTGGCAATAAATGGCTTATCGGCATACCTGATGAGTACTTTATCCTGTAGTACCAATGTGTACGAGAATACCCGGCCATCTTCCTTCAACTGCTTTAATTGAGCGGTATTTGGGTCGAAGGTTTTGCCCTCGCGCGGCTCTATGTTAATCTCGGGCGTAAAATCGCTGTAGAGCGATAGGATAACCTTCTCGAAGCCGTTGAACACCGAAAGGATAACGATAAGCGCTCCGCTGGCCACCAGCACGCCGAGCATGGATATACCCGATATGATATTGATGGCGTGCGTCTGTTTTTTGCTGAACAGATACCTTTTGGCTATGTAAATGGAAGTGTTCAAGCGTTATAAATAAGGGTTGTGCTTTTTTTCGTAGCCGATGGTGGTTTCGGGACCATGGCCCGGGTACACGGTACAATCATCGGGCAGGGCAAAAAGTTTTTCCTCGATGTTTTTTACCAGGGTGCCATAGTCGCCACCGGGTAAATCGGTACGGCCTATACTGTTGCGGAAAAGCACATCGCCCCCTATCAGTATATTGGCATCGGCATCGTAAAAGCACAAATGCGCAGGCGAATGTCCGGGCGCAAATATCAGCTGCAGGGTAGTATTGCCAAAAGCGATGGTGCCGGTTTCGGGCAAAAAGGTATCGGGCAAAGGCGATGCATCGTACCTAAAACCCATTGACGGTGCATAGGCAACAACAGCCGCCAGCACTTCCGATTCGCCCTGATGGAACTGCGGTTTGAGGCCGTACTGGTCGAACACGAACCGGTTGCCCAGCACGTGGTCTACATGGCAATGGGTATTGAGCAGCGCAACCGGCTTAAGGCCATTATCGTTGATAAACTTTACCACGGTATTTTGCTCGGCAGCGGTGTACATGCCGGGATCGATTATGACGCATTCCTTGCTATCGTCGAATAAAATATAGGTATTCTCCTGGTAAGGGTTATTTACAAAGGACTGAACGTTTGCCATGGTGCAAAGCTAAGGATTTTTTGGAGGGTGGTTAAAATAAACAACTTGTCATTTCGAGGGAAGCGTAGCGACGAGAAATCTTCTGCGGTTGCACACAACCGCTCTGCCAAGCCTGGTGCGAGGCCTCCATGCATAGCTGAATAGCATATTGTATAAGATTTCTCTTTCGCCCAAGCACCTGCACCCTGCCCTTCTGCTCTATCGAAATGACAAAGTAGTTAATTTAGGTGCAATGTATCATGTGGCTACTGCTTCCACTTAAACGTCTTGATCATCACATCCACATCCTTTTTCAGGAAATCGAGCACCGGTTGAATAGAATCCAGCCTCGGCTCAGAGTTGAAGTATAATGCGCCACGCAGGTAATGTTTGGTGCTATCCGTCAAAAAAAACTGGGCCGATGAAGCGGCGTTGCCATCTATGGTGTAATAAATACCGTAAACTTTTTTTGCCGGGTAGGCAATTACGCCCTCGTCTATAGAAGTTGCTTTTACCGTGTGCTTAAAGCTTAGCTTGTGGGCATCTTCTATCAGCTCGTTAAACTCTTTTTGGGATGTTACCGGCTGATAGCTCAGGTGCAGCGTGGCGTTAAATTGCGTAAACTGTATGTTTTGCCAGCAAGGCATAGCACCGCGAGATTTATCGGGCTCGATGCTGCTGTATTTAGGGTAGTCGAACGTAAAAGGGCAGCCCTCGGTGTAGGCCTGGTACTCTTTTTTTGGATAAACAATACGAAAATACCCGCGTGGCTTGGGCGAATAATCGGGCTGACCGCCACAGGCCGAAATAACCAGGATAATTAAAGAAAAAGCTGCTTTTTTCACGGGAATTAATCGTTTGTGTTCCAAATTTCCCAGGCTTTTTCGGCCTGCAATACTAACATTTCGTAGCCGTTTTTGGTGGTGGCACCACGTTCCTGGCCTTTTTTCATAAACAGGGTAAGCGGCGGGTTGTACACCAGGTCGAAAAGCAGGTGGTGGTGGCCGATGGCTTCGTAGGGTATGGGCGGGCATTCATCTACATTTGGGTACGTGCCCAGGGGCGTAGTATTGATGATGAGCTTATATGCAGCGATATGATGAGCCGTAAGGTCGCTGAAAAGGATATTGCCCTCGGCAGGCTTGCGGGTAACGCTTATGTAATCGATGCCTTTGTTTTCCAGCACACATTTTACGGCCTTAGCCGCGCCGCCATCGCCTAATATTAAGGCCTTATCGTGGTGGTGATCCAACAACGGACTCAATGAACCATCGAAACCATGAATGTCGGTATTGTAGCCCTCCAGCCTGAAATCGTGCCCTTTGATGCCCAATTCGCCCGAAAACGCTGCGCAAACCGGGCTTTCGGCAATCACCTTGATGCAGTTTACCGCACCAGCGGTTTTAGCGTCGTGCTCTATCCAATCCAGGTACTTCATTACGCTCACCTTATGAGGGATGGTAACGTTAAGCCCGCAAAGGTTAGGATGTTGGTGCAATAGGGCGGGCAGTTCTTTTATATGTTCAAGCGGGTACAGGTCATAGGCCGTATCCTTTATTTTTTCGGCGATGAATTTCTCGGTAAAGTATTTCTTAGAGAACGAATGCGAAAGCGGATAGCCGATGAGCCCGTAATTTTTCATGTTGGCGGTCATAATTTAAACCGAAGGGTTTAATGCGGTAATATTACCAACAAAGCACGAGGATTTATAATTTTATTATCAACCGCACGGTTGTCCCGGAGGGTAGTTTAGTCCTTAATAGGGTTTACACGAGTGTTTCAAAAGTCTTCCGTTCGGGGTAAAAAAAGTGTTCCACCCATTTTTTGCTAATTTTATTTAAGCAGTTAATGATAAGTAAATTATCAGCCTTCACTTAAACTATGAGGGTGTTCCACCAAAACAATAACTACCTGATAACCAATGCATATTTAAAAACAAGTGTTCCTCATTGAAAGCGGAACACCTGCCGCCGGGGCACCCGTGCTATTGCGCCTGCAGCAGTGCCAGGTACAACCTTTCTATTTCTATGGGTTTGCGCAAAAAGCCGTTGAAATAGTTCTTATAATTTTCGTTGCTTTCGGCGGTAATATCGGCCGTTAGGGCAAAAACGGGGGTATTTTTATTGGGGTTGCTATTCAGGCGTATTTGCTCGGTGGCATCAAAACCGTTCATCTCGGGCATATGTATATCCATCAAAATAAAGTCGAACGCCCTGAGGCTCGCTTTTTCTACAGCCTCCATCCCATTCACTGCATGTTCGCTTTGCATGCCCCAGTTGGCCAACAACTTGCGCGCCACCATGGCGTTTATCATATTATCCTCGGCCAGCAATACGGTTTTACCCTTTAGTCCTTCGGCATTCATAGGCACAGCCCTACCGGGGATAATCGCCCTTTTAAGGGTAAGTTCAAACGAAAATTCCGACCCTACACCAATCTGGCTTTTTACCGCCACAGTGCTTCCATATAGGCCGGTCAGTTTTTTTACGATAGCCAGGCCCAGGCCCGAGCCGCCCTGCTTGCGGGTGGTTATGGCTTTGGGCTGCGAAAAGGTCTCGAATATTTCTTCAAAATGCTCCTCGTGTATGCCGGTTCCGGTATCTGTAACGGCAAAGCGTATGGTTTCGGTGTCCTCGTTGGCGCTTAGCTTCTGCACATGCAAGGTTACATTGCCCTCGTCAGTATATTTTACGGCATTACTGATGAGGTTTCCCAATATCTGCGAGAGCTTGGTTTCGTCTAACTCGTAGCAGCCGGAAAGCGTGGTATCGGCTTCCAGCAAAAGCTCAATGCCTTTTTTGTGGGCCAGGCTGTTATAGGTTTTTATTACCCGGTCCAGTATCTCCTTCAATACGCGGGGGCGGTTCTCTATTTCTACCTTGCCCGAATCGAGCTTGGTGAAATCCAATATATCATTTATTACCAGTAGCAGGTTGTTCGATGCTGATTTAAGCGAATCCATCAGCTCCTCGTCGTAAGCAGATTTGGCGGTGATCATAGAGGTGATGGTGGTAACGGCGTTGAGCGGGGTGCGTATTTCATGGCTCATGGTGGATAGGAACTCCTGCTTCATCCTGGCCGATTGTTCTGCACGCTTCTGCTTTTCCTGTATGGCCTCGCGCTCTTTTTGCAGCTTAGCCTCCTTCTCCATCGATTCCATTTTGGTGATGAGCTCGTAGTTCTCTATCACCTTTAGCGTTTGGGTGTTTATTACCGCCTCTTTCTGACCAAGGTAAAGCTCCAGGTACTCAAGTGATTTTACGGTATCGCCTTCCATTTTACTTATCTGGTACAGCAGATAATTACACTTGAAACGTATAATGGCGATGTTGTATTTATTACTGAAATCGAGCCCCTTTTGCAGTATCAATTTGGCTTTCTCCAGCCTGCCCATGGCAATATACAGCTGCCCCATCTTTTGATAGGCCATGCCCAGGCCCAGCTTTTCGCCCGCGTTGATGTGTATGTCAATAGCATTCTTAAAGTCGTTTTCGGCTTCCTGCAAGCGACCGGTTACCGTGTACACCTTGCCGCGGCCATACAGGGCAAAGGCCAGGCCGCGTATATCGCCGGTTTTTGATTTAATGGCGATAGAATCCTGTATTACGCGCAAGGCTTTTTCTATCTTACCCTGCTTCAGGTAAATGCCCGATAAGGGGTTATACGCGTTTGATACCAGGTTAAGGTCCTTTACCCTTCGCGCAGCATCTATGGCGGCTTCGTATGATTTTACAGCGTTTTTAGGGTCGCCAAAGTACTCATAAATGGTACCTAGCGATTTAAGCGTACGCGCCTGGTTATGCCAATCGTTGTATTTACGGTAAATCTTCAGGCAATCGAACAGGCAGATGAGGCCGAGGTGATAATTATCGGTTTTGTAATAAACACCGGCTATGCTGTATTTGGCATCGGCAATACCCTTGTCGTCATGCAGTTCCTCAAAACAGCGAATAGACTCTTTGGCCATGTTTACCGAGCGTTTGTAGCCGCCTTGTATCATGTAGAAAAGCGAGAGCTGATTGAGACTTTTACCGATGAGTGCTTTTTGATTGTGCCTGCGGCTTAACTGCAAGGCCTCGGTAGCCAACTTTATGCTATACTTTAAATTATGCACACGGTTGGTGTAGGCATCATCCAGTAGCTGGTTAATGGTATTATTTTCCGCTATGCCTATCGCCTCCATAAATGTTTATTGTACAATACTAATATATTAAATATTAATCCATAAAAACGCATGCTACCTTAAACCAAACAGCTATACCCAACAGGCGGGGGAGACCTGGAAATAATAAAGGCCATATTATCCTTTTTACGGACGATACAGCCTGTTTAGTTGCCTTAAGCAAAATTTACTTTATCGCCTCAAACTTTACTACAAGTTCCCAGCGCTTTTTGTTTTCAACCAGCTTAAACATGGGGTCGGCACTATCGTTGAATTCGCAGCGGCGGATATTGGTAAAACCGGCATCGCGCAGCTCTTTCTCGGTAGATTCCCAATCCCATAGCCACAGGTGTTCCAGGTAGCCAAACAAATGCTTGGTAACTGCCATAAAATTACGCGGCCTTACCTCAACGCCCATCATCATCCTTTTGATAAGGGTGATAGAGGCCTCCGGGTCGTGCTTTACGTCTTTATCATTGATATAATCGCGTACCAGCACTTCCAAATCGGGCATAATAATACGGAAGATACCGCCCGGCTTCAGCATGTTGTATGTATTGCGCAACGCTATGCGAAAATGCTCTAACGACATATGTTCCAGCACGTGCGAGCAGTAAGCACCATCAACGGTACCGTCTTTAATACCGGGCAAGCCTTCGGTAATATCGCCGTACTGAACGTTTTTATCGAATACCTGGCCCAGGCCTTTTTTCAATACGAAACCTAAAATGGGTGTCTTCTGGATGCGCAGGGTTGGCGATACATCAAAATTCTTCCATTCGGGAGGAGCAGCCTGGCCGCAGCCATAGTGTACATACAGTTTTTCTTCTATTGGCATCTGGTATAAATAGATATGCGATGTATTAATAAAAACGGCATCATAAATTGCCGTTTTAAAGATAAATGATTTTAACAAATAACGGATAATTTTTAAACGTTAATGCGGCCATTCCAATTACAAGTTGTCAATAATATTGTTAGTTTAGCAAAAAAAGAAAACACCTGCATGCTCCAAAACCGCAATATACTCTGCATAAGCGGCACCGAATGGCACGGTAACTACATTAAGGCGGTGGTTGAGTTGATGAAAGTGCTCTCGGCCGGCAACAAGATACTTTTTGTAGAAAACCCCTACACTTATAAAGATGCCCTGACCGGGGTAAAAGACAAAAACAAGGTAGATTACATGCAGGCCCTTGGCTTCAAAAGCCGTTTGAGTGAAATACATCCCGAAGGTGGCGGCACGGTGCACATCCTTACCCCTCCGCTTGTTTTCCCGGTGAGCTTTTTGCCTGCGGGGAAATTCTTTAATGCCATGCTCCATTACAACGGCTGGCTGTTACGCCGCAGCATCCGCAAGGCATTAAAGCAGCTGGATATGCAGCAACACCTCATCAACTTTGTATCATTTAACCCTGGCATGGGCGTGATGACGGGCCGCCGCCTTGGCGAGCAAACGCTGATATACCATTGCTACGACGAGGTAAAGGGTGCCCACCCCTGGCTAAGCAAGCATGGCGTAAAGCTGGAGCAGGTATTTATGAAGATGGTAGATGCCGTTATAGTAACCTCAAAAGGCCTGTTTAACAGCAAATGCCACGAAACCAAACGCTGCTACACCGTACACAATGCGGTAAAGGCATCGCTTTTCAGGCAAGGTTTCAACCCCGATGTTAACCCAGCTACCAGGAACATAGGTTACGTGGGCAGCGTGGATGACCGGCTCGACTTCGACATCCTGGAATACCTGTTCACAAAAATGCCCGATGCAACGTTCACTTTCGTAGGCCGCATCATCAGCGATAAATCGGAAGCTATACTTAAGAAATATAAGAACGTAAAGCTGGAGGGCGCTAAAGCCCCCGAGTTACTGCCTGCTTACTCCAGGCAATTTTCGGTAGGTATAATCCCCTTCATTAAAGACGATTTTACGCGGGGCATTTATCCCATGAAGATTAATGAGTACCTGGCCGCAGGCCTGCCCGTAGTGAGCACCGATTTTAGTGACCTTTCGGACTTTGAAGGCATTATTAAGATAGCCGATAACAAAGATAACTTCCTGAGCTATTTGTTAGAAGAAATAAACACCGATACCACCGCCAAACGCGAAAGCCGGCTGGCCATTGCCGAGGGCAATACCTGGGGCCGCCGCGCAGAGGAACTCTCTGACGTGATTGAAACCGTAGAGCGGGAGCTTTCCCCGGCATAGCATATGAGTGAACTGGCAGGTAAATTAAAGCGATGCCCGCACCCCAGCTTCATGGGGAGCACGCGGTTGTTAATCGGTGAAATCGAAAAAATCGGCGAAAAACCTACAAATACGTAATACCGTCAAAAATCGACTTAGTGTAATATAAAGGGCTAAAGGGTTCCTGGCTTGCATACTCGCATGAGACCTGCATGTTGGTGCAATACAGGTTGCCAAAAATACTGGCGATAGAAGCATCGGCAGCATCGCGGCTAGTGGCGATTTTTACCAGTCCGTTTAACGGTGCCAGGCGCGTCGCGTCAAACAAAACCCAATCACCACCAAGGTAAGCTTCGAAACAGGCATGAAAATCGGGCGGGTTAAGCTGGTAGGCATAGCCCGTAAAATACCTTGCAGGGATGGTTAAGGCGCGGCAAAGCGCTATGCCCAGGTGCGCAAAATCGCGGCATACGCCGGCCTGCTGGGTTACTGTATCATAGGCAGACGTTTCCGAATCGGTAGAACCGCTAAGGTATTCCACGTTGCGGTAAATCCAATCGGTAATAGCAAACACCTGCTCAAAGGGGCTGTTGATTTGGCCAAAGTTGTTGTTGGCCATGCGCGAGAGCTTGTCCGACTGGCAATAGCGGCTTGGGTTTAGGTACGGCAGTACCGATGCATCGCAGCGGCCTACAGGAGTTTCTTCCACCGCAGAATAATCCTTTACCTCATAATAAGTATCAACCAGCGCTTCGTATTTGATATTGATGTGGCCTGTTTCCGGCAACTCCAGCCGCACGAAACGGTTCTCACCGTTCGTTGCGTTGAGTTCTTCAATTTTTATGTAAGGATCTATAAATAAGGTCTCTTCCAGCACGGTTTGGTGTGCTGTTCTTAGGGCATGTATGTTTAGTATTATGGTGCTCGGCGCTATGATATCATACGCTAACCCGGCCGATACTTTGAATTTCATTGGTTGCTATTTAGGTAATTGGTCAAACGCTTTATCCATCCATTCGCCCGGGATGTTCATCAGCGCATTTTTTAACTCGTCGGCCCATTGCGCAGATATATCTGCCATATCGCGCTGGGTATAACGCTGCTCCACAATTTCGAAAGTATCCCTTTTATACAGGGCTACGTCTATCGGGAAATCAACATTATTGCTGCTTACCCGGGTGCTATCAAAAGACAGGAAACCCGCCTTTAGCGCCAGTTTCATGTCAGAGCTTTCCTCCAATATACGGTTAAGGATTGCTTTGCCGTGCCCCGAGTTGCCAATTACTACAAATGGCGCGCCAAGGCCCAGCTCTACCCAATTACCTTCGGGGTAAAGCAGGAATAATTTGTGTTCTTCATCATCTTTCAGCTGCCCGCCGATGATGGTATTGAGGTCGAACCTGAAACCGCTTTTCTCCAATGCGGCACGGTCCTCATCGGCCACGCGACGCACTTGCTGGCCAAAAGCGTTTACAGCCTGGTAAAGCTGGGTAAACTCTTCGGTTTTCAGCAACTCGTTAAAATATACGATGGCCTTATCGCGCACAGAACGCAGGCCACTGGTCATGATGAACAGGGAGTGATGGTCCTTCTGTACTATGGTAATCTTTTTTTTAACGGTAGTATCGGTACCGGTGGTAATGCGGGTATCGGCAATAGCCACAAGGCCCTCTTTAACTTTTATTCCTAAGCAATAAGTCATAAATCAAAAGTAGGCTTATAGCTTAAGAAACTACGATTAATTTATACCGATGATATTTTCCCAAAAAAGCACAAAAACCTGCAGAGCTAAAAGTATAGCAGATATGCAGCTGTTATATTGCCATAAGCAACTTAAAAACACTATTGCTGCTGTTGTTGCTGTTGCTGGATAATCTCCATATACCTTTCGTAGCTGTTGCGCGGCTGGGTTGGCTTTTCAACCACAGGGAACGTGGTAGCGGCAAACACTTCATCGGGGTGGGGCAACGGACTTTCATCTTCGTAACCAACAGAGACAGAAACCGTAAGTATATGCTTGGCAGAACCTTTATAAACGCCTTTTACCGGCGAGCAATCGCTAAAATTGCGGCCCACGGCCAGGCGGATGTGGTTTTCATTAGCTATACAGTTGTTGGTAGGATCGAGGCCCAGCCAGCCATAGCCAGGCAAATAAGCTTCGGCCCAGGCATGTGTTGCACCTTCGCCGCGCATGCCATCGCGGTTGGGGCAAATATAGCCGCTTACATAACGGGCAGGAATGCCCACCAGGCGCAGCATCACCATCAGTATGTGTGCAAAATCCTGGCAAACGCCGGCTTTAAGCTGCCAAATCTCATCGAGGGTGGTTTCAACGGTGGTTACGCCTTTGATGTATTCGAAATTTTTGTAAACGTATTCGGTAAACTTAAGTGCGGTTTGATAAGGTGTATCGTTGCTTTGCCTTACGGTGTTTACAATAGGCGTTAATTCGCTCAATCCCTCAAAATACTCCTGCTTCAAAAAATCGATGTATGGCACGATGTATTTAATATTGAATAGCTCATCCCACTGGGTTACCGATGGCGCATCATCAACCGGCAATGGCCTGGGGTGCGTGCTTACCGATAGTATAGAGTTTATCACCAGCAAATTGTGCGGCTCGCTATAGGTAAAGCTACCCACTTCGTTTCCGTAATAATCTACATAAGTGTCTATTTGCGGGTGGCCGGTAATATCCAATTCGTGCTTTAAAACCTCCTGGTAAATATCGGCTATGGGGTACAATATAATGCTGTTGGCGCTATCGCGCACCAGGCTATCATATGAGTATTTGGTAACGTGCTGTATTTTAAATTCGGGCATGGGGGTCAATAGTTAATTTGAGGGTTCGAAGATCAGTTAATTCGAAAATTCGGCAATTCGAAGGTTTGAAAATGCTGTCGCGGTAGGTTAATCTTCAAATTCCAAATCACCAAATTTTCAAATTAGCTTTTCTTCAACCAGTATTTTTTTCAAATTCAGTTCATCAGGAGTTTGCGAAATAATATTCGTTGAGCGAGTTACCAATTTTGTACAGGTCGTCTTTTATCAACGTCAGGAACTGGTGCAACCCCTGGTTGGTAATGCTTTTTACCGAACTGTATTTGATGCTGCTTTGCAACTTACCTATCAGGAATGATATCTCGCGGTAATCGTTTACGTTGCTGTTGTTCTTCAGCCGCTCAAAATACCGCTGTATATTATTAACCGAATAAATAACCGAACGCGGGAAATCGTTATTGAGGATAATCTGTTCAATTACGTTCTGCGCCTCCAAACCGTCGCGGTAAGTTTTAAGGTATAATTCGTACCCGCCAATGGATAGCAGCAAGTGTTTCCAGTAAGTGATATCTGTAAGCAGGGTTGGGTTGGCAGTTGTGGGTTTATATTTAATATCCAGGATATCGATAGATTGTATGGCCCGCTCCAGGTATTTGCCAATGTTCATGAAACTGCGGCCCTGGCCGCGCTCCATGGTAATTTCGGCGGTGCCATAATAAAGCATTACTTGTTTGATCACGATATCGAGCACAGTTATCGGGTCTTCCCGCTGCAGGCGGATATCAAGATTAGGGTCTTTAACGGTATGGTAGTACTCGTTGAGGCATTGCCACAAATCTTTGGGGATATGCTCCTGCACGCTGCGCGCATTTTCGCGGGCAAACGTAATGATATTGAGGATGGAGTTTGGATTATTTTTATCGGTAACCATGTACCGTAAAACCGTGCGGCTATCATTGCCCAGGCGTTCTTCCAGCTCTTCATCGTGCCCCGAAAATATGCGGATAACCGGCGCCCAATTAAATCCCTCGGTAGAATCCTGAGAGGAATTGTAGTTTATCTTCAGCATCCTCAGGATACCGTCGCTCCGTTCTATATAACGGCTTAACCAATAAAAACTTGCTGCTACCCTGCTTAACATATTTTATCTATTTCGGATTTGGGATTTTCGATGTCGGATTTACCTTCTCTCTTATATCTTGATTCCTGATTCTTGTCTCTTGCTTTCGATTTTCTTTCTTGATTCCTGACTCTTGCCGTCTTGCCTCTAACTGAGTACCCAGGTATCCTTGCTGCCGCCGCCCTGCGAACTGTTTACCACCAGCGAACCTTCGTTCAGTGCCACGCGGGTTAAGCCGCCGGGTACTATCTCTATACCATCGGGGCCGCAAAGGGCATATGGCCTTAAATCTATACGGCGTGGCTGCAATACGCCGCCTATATAACAAGGCGCTGCCGAAAGGCTGATGGTTGGCTGCGCGATGAAGTTGCGCGGATCTTTCAGTATTTCCAGCTTGTATTCTTCTATTTCTTCTTCGCTGGATGCATGGCCCATCAGCATGCCGTAGCCTCCGCTGCCATTTGTTTTCTTTACCACCATTTTGTTGATATTCTTGAAAACGTAATCGCGCTCATCCGGGTTGCTCAGGCGGTGTGTAGGTACGTTCTTGAGGATAGGTTCCTCGTTAAGGTAGTACTTGATCATATCCGGCACGTAAATATAGGTGGCTTTATCATCGGCCACGCCGTTACCTATCGCGTTCACAATAGCTACGTTGCCTTTGCGGTAAGCACCCATCAGGCCGGCTACGCCCAAAACGCTATCGGGGTTAAACACCAGCGGATCTAAAAACTCATCATCAACCCGGCGGTAAATTACATCTATCTGTTGCAGGCCGGTGGTGGTTTTCATGTACACCTTGTGGTTGTTTACCACCAGGTCGCGGCCCTCTACCAGCTCTACGCCCATCAGGCGGGCAAGGGTAGTATGCTCAAAATAAGCCGAGTTGTATATACCCGGACTAAGCAGCACAATAGTAGGATTACTTATTTGCCTTGGCGAAAGCGAAAGCAGGTTTTTATATAGGATTGACGGGTATTCGGTAACGCTGCGTACGTTACAATTGGGCAGCAGATCCGGGAAGAGGCGTTTGGTTATCTCGCGGTTCTCCAGCATATAGCTCACGCCCGATGGGGTGCGCAGGTTATCTTCCAGCACGTAAAAGGTACCATCGTAATCGCGGATCAAATCTATCCCGGCGATGTGCACATATACATCGTACGGTACATCCAGCTGGTACATCTCGCGAAGGAAATGCGGGCAGGAGTAGATAATATCTATCGGCACGATGCCGTCTTTAATAATGAACTGGTTGTGGTAGATATCCTTGAGGAACAGGTTGAGCGCAGTAAGGCGCTGCTTGATACCCCGCTCTACAAAGGCCCACTCGGCTGCGGTAATGATGCGGGGAATGATATCGAAAGGGAAAATCTTCTCTATGCCCTCGCCACTGTTGTAAACGGTGAAAGTAATGCCCTGGGTCATGAAAAGCCTTTTGGCCAGTTCCTCTTTTTTATTGAGATCATCCGGCGATTCTTTGGCCAAATAATCAATTACCTTCTTATAATGGTCGCGAACGATGCTTTTTTCATTGTACATTTCGTCCCATACGCCGTTTATTAGATTGTATTTGTCAAAATGTTGCGATTGGTACATAAAAAACTCCCCCTGGTTGCCTAAAAATTGCCGAAACGGTCTATAAGATTGTAATAGTAATCAAAAAACGCATCAAAGCCCTAATTTTTTTGGTAAATTATGAAAAAAATTAGGTAATTAATACAAGTTTAATATTTATCTCTGGTTTTCTATTAAAAAAACAGTCGTATTTATAAAAAAAACGCAAAACATATTTATCCGCATCGGGAAAAAATGTAGGCTTTTGCGCAAGCCATAGCAGGTTTATAAATAGATGAGGGTAAGTTAAAAAGAAAAATGCCCCCGGTCAAGAGAGCATTTTTTTAAATGAGTTAAGCGTATGTTATTATTCAATAACCTTTACTACTCGGCTTTTGAGTCCCCCCTCTTCGCTAAGCCGCTTTCATGACTATAATCAACTTCCCGCAAATGCTTCGAGGCATCGGTCCACATCTATAATTTGTAGAGCAATTTAAGTACTTTGCAGGTACATAAATATAATGCAAATCAGGCACCTCCCATTCGTTGGCATTTTTGTTTTAATGAGTTTTTTGCTTTTGGTGGCCGTATCTATGACGGACCGCACTTGCGACGCTTTAAATTATTATAGAATAAACCGGGATTTTTTAGGGGACATTGATGCCCAGTTTTTGGCGGTTGGCCTATTTGCCGGCGGCGTGGCCGTGTATTACCTTATCACGCGTTTGTTTAAATGGGATAACGAAATTTTCAAATACGCCTATTGGGGCTTGCTACCTCTTTTGGTATTCCATGGCGCAATATTAACGGTGAGCCACAATTTAAAAGTTGGGGCTACCGAGCGATCTATCTGCAACAAAACAACAAGGGCAAAAAAAAGCGGCGGCATGGTATCCACCAACTTAACTTTGAAAGAATACCTATACCTGCAACCAAACCGCAGAGAATTCCCCAATCTTCCCCCAACTTCAAAAAATATTACTATTTGGTTTAACGGGGGCGATTTTATTGGCGATTACACCCTCCAACTAACTTTTACCTGCAGCGTTAAGGAAACCATAGGTAAAAATGAGCGGTGGACTGTAAAAAACATCAACAAGGCTGTAGGGACTAAAACGGTAAGCTATTTGGATTTCGACCGATGACAAAACAGCCCGGCACATTACTGCGTAGGGCTGTTTTATTGTTCAATGGGCTGTTATTATTTATGATGCTTTTCGAAATGCCTGGCGGCGAAAGCCAGCAGTACATTCAGCTTTATTTTTGCATATAATGCAGGGTTGCTGGTGCTGCTTATAACTATTGTACCACCTGTGCGGGTAGCAGCGTCAATCTGTGCGGATGTAATGCCAAAAAGCAGCTTGTTTAAATGCATATCTGCACCGGCCGTTACATTATTGGTGCCATCTACCGTAATGTTCTCTGCTTCCAGCTTGATGAGTGCGTCGTCATTAAAATCGTATTCTATCGGCACAACCGCACCGCCTTTGCTGGTAAAGGTTCCCTTTAGCGTAAGCGGTATATCTGTGCCGGTTGATTTAACTAACAGGATACGTAGTTCTATTTCTTTATAAGTACCCGTATCGATATTGGCTTTTACGAATGCCGGTATAGCGGCCAGCAAATCTACATTGGTGAGGTTGCTTGTGGATACTTCTTTTTCCACGCCGTTCTTTTTGGCTTCGAGTTTAAATTGGGCTATGTTGGCTATGCCCGATGTCCAGGTTACGCCGGCGGTTAGCGCATTGGTTCCTGTGCTCTGTATTACCGGGCCGTTCACCGCATCAAGCGTAACGCTTGGGTTATCGGTATTTACGGCAAAAGAAATCTCTGACGTTGCGGCCACGCTTGTACCGGCACTATCTTTTTTACAGGATGTTGCGGCCAAACTAATAAGGGCAATAAAGCCGAGGTTCAATAAAGGTTTTCTCATTTTTTGTAGGGTTTTGTTGTTATATACGAGTGGCGCACATGATAAGTTGCCTTTATGAAATTACCGCTTGTAATTGACGACACAAAACATCCATTAAAACAAAAACGGGATAAACGGCCAGCCTATCCGTTCATCCCGTACAAAAGCGGTGCAAGCCAATGATTGCTATATCTCTGCCAAATATTTATGCACGAAACTGATAGCCATAGAGCCCTCGCCAACGGCAGAGGCCACGCGGTTCATGGCACCTGCGCGTACATCGCCTGCGGCAAAAATGCCGGGGATGCTGGTCTCCAGCAGGTATGGGTCGCGCTTAGATTTCCATATCTTCTCAAAATCCTGGCAGCTATTGAGGTCGCGGCCGGTCTCTACAAAGCCTTTGTCGTTTTTGATGACGGCTTTGCCCAACCATTCGGTAAAAGGTTTGGCACCTATGAAAATGTATAGCGCATCGGCATCTTCGGTGCGGGTTTCGCCATTATCCAGATTTTTTATCACCAATTGCTGTAGGCGGCTCTCGCCTTTAGCTTCAACAATTTCGCAGCACGGCAGCAGAGTAATATTGGTAACGCCAGCAATCTGGTCAATAAGGTATGACGACATGGTAGCCGCCAAGCTCTCTTTGCGTATCATTATATAAACATGCCTGGCAAATTTGGAAAGGTACATAGCCCCCTGCCCTGCCGAGTTGCCTCCGCCCACGATATACACGTTGGCATCCTTGCAGCTGGCTGCCTCCGTCATGGCGGCGCCATAGTAGATGCCCGCCCCGGTGAATTTTTCGATGCCGGGCGTGGTCAATTGCCTGTAATCAACCCCGGTGGTTATCACTACCGATTTGGTTACCACCTCGCTGCCATCATCCATCACCACGGTTTTATAATTGTCCTTCAGCCTGATTTCCTTTACCGATTGCGGCGAAAGGAAATCTGTACCAAAACGGGTGGATTGGGTAATGGCCCTGCGGGTTAAATCCGCACCGCTCAATCCGGCAGGGAAGCCCAAATAATTTTCGATGCGCGAACTGGTGCCTGCCTGGCCACCGGGCGCTTTGCGCTCTATCAATAAGGTCTTCAAACCCTCCGATGAGCCGTAAACTGATGCTGCCAACCCTGCGGGACCAGCACCTATTATCACTACATCGTAAAGCTCATTTTTGGCAGATTGGGTCAAGCCTATCTTTGCCGCCACATCCTTTATGGCGGGGGTTTTCAACAAGGTACCATCGGCAAATATGATGGCCGGGAGATGTTTCGCATCCAGTTTGTTGATGGCCGATAGTTTTTTGGCCTCTTCGGAATTGGCATCCAGCCACAGGTAAGGCACTAAATTACCCGATAAAAACTCCTTGATATCGTGCGATTTGGGCGAAAATTGATAACCTATTACCTTTATCCCTTTAAAATCGGGGCGGTAATTGCCCTGCCAATCCTCCAGCATATCGGTTATGATGGGGTACAGTTTTTCCTCGGGCGGGTCCCAGGGTTTGGTAAGATAGTAATCCAGCTTTACGTCGTTGATGGCTTTGATGGCTGCCTCGGTATCGGCATAAGCGGTAAGCAATACACGCTTGGCCTGTGGGAAAAACGTTTGGGCCTTACAAAGGAAATCCACGCCTTCCATCTCGGGCATGCGCTGGTCTGATACGAACATAGCCACTACTTCGCCTTTGTTTTTTAGCTCCAGCAGGCTGTCTAATGCTTCTTTTACCGAAGTGGTACTCAGGATGCGGTAGTCCTGCCGGTAGTGGTTTTTCAAGTCGCGCGTAATGGCCCGCAGTACCTGCGGGTCGTCGTCAATAGCAAATATGATAGGTTGATCCATGTCGTTCTAAATAAATTAATCGTCGTTTATGGGGAAGCAGATGATGAATTCGGTGCTGCCCGGTACCGATTTTACCTTCACCGTGCCATTGTGCTGGCGTATAATACGGGTAACTACATCCAGGCCAAGCCCGGTGCCCTTGCCCATATCCTTAGTGGTAAAAAACGGATCGAATATCTGCGATTGCATTTCCTCGGGTATGCCCGGGCCGTTATCTTTTATCGTAATTTGTACAAATTGCCTGTCTTGTTGTGTTTTTATCTCGAGCAGGCCACTGCCGTTTACCTCCATGGCATCTATGGCGTTGTCTATAACGTTCGTCCATACCTGGTTCAGTTCGCCGGCCATGGCTTTTACCTGTGGTAGGTTCAGGTCAAAATCCTCGGCTAATTTAATATTTCCTTTCTTAAGCTTATAATCCAGCATGGTAAGGGTGTTGCGTATGCCGCTGTGTATATCCAGCAGTTGCTTATCGCTATCTCTATCCATATGGGTAAACGTTTTTACCGAGGTAACCAATTGCGATATCCGTTGCGAAGATTCTTTGATATCGGCAATCATTTTGGTGGCCAGCAGGTAATTGTTTACCCAGGCCAGCACAATCTCTAATTGCTCAGAAACCGGTGTGCAGGCGTTCATATGATCGAGGTCGCCGGGTACAAAATCAAAATCTACCAGGTTTTCGGCAAATTCCAGTTTTTTTATCTCGTGGTCCATCAGCCAGTCGGCCAAATCATCTTCTCGATCAGCTTTATCCATCATGCTCAATACCGGCCTGTCGGTTTGATTGGCGCGGGTAACCAGCAAATCATTTATTTTATCAACCTTTTCGGGTGTCATGTTTAAGGACACGATGGCTTTGAACATAGCCGGCAGATTTTGTATTTGGGCATGCAATGACGATGCCCCCCTGCTAATGGCCGCCGCCGGGTTATTCAGCTCGTGCGCCAGCCCTGCGGATAGCTTGCCCAGCGCAAACATTTTTTCGTTTTGCTGCTGTAGCGAAGTAAAGTCGCGGATGCGGCTGGTCATGGTGTGTACCAGGGCCTCGGTTAGTTCGTAGTGTACCTTGGTGGCTTCCTTGATCTTTTCGGCAGGCACCCTAAAAACGCGGCCATTTTTGGTACACTCGCCAAACCCGGGTGTTTTCTTTGCCCGAGAAAAGGGCAGGTACCCCGTAATGCCTTGCTCGCGGATAACCGCTATCTCGCGGAACTTCCCGTTCTGCAGCACGCATATGCGTATGCGGCCTTCGAGCACAACAGTGGTCATGTTTACCGGTTCGCCCACTTCGAACATGCGCTGGCCTTCTTCCATCGCTACTATTTCGCCATTATCTATAAACCATTGCAGTTGCTCATCGGGCACCTCGGCCAGCACCGGGATGGCCTTTAAATCTTCTAAGGATATTGCGTTCATTGTTCTTTGGGTATATAAGGGCCGCCGGGTACGCCCCATCCCCATTTGGGCATAGGCGCATCGTGCTGCAAAGGATTATCGGTTAATTTGGAATTGATTACGGCTATACGGCTGCCCCACTCCAGGTAAGCCACCAGTGCCGAGCGAAACTCCGGGTCGTCGGCAATCCCAAGTTCGTCTACGCTTTGCAGCAGCAAGGCTATCCAGCGTTGGCGCTGCGCTTCGGTAAGCAGCTTGCCTACATGGTGGGCCACCATTTTGGCGTGGCTGCCATCATCGCCCTGGGTGTATAATTCGGGGCCGCCAAAAACTTCGGCAATAAAATGCGCCACATGTTTGGTGTGTGCTGCCGACATGTTCTTGAACACGTGTTGCAACAAATCATCGTGTAGCACCTTATCATAAAAAATCTCAGTAAGTTTTTCTAAGGCATCGTTGCCACCCACCCAGCTATACAAGGTTGGTATGTTTTTCATAGTTCATAAAATTAGTAATAAAAAAGCTTTGGTTGCAAGCAAGGATTGTCTGAATCAGAATTTACAGGATTGTAGAAATGAACAGATTTTCCGGTAATCCCTTTTTTATAGAGAAGCCACTTATTCTGAATAATTTTCTGATTCTGACATTATTTTCAAAGGGACATGATTATTTTGTTAACTTATAAATCCTTAAATTTAAATGCATAGCCAAAAATTTTGTGGTGAGCTGCCCCGCGAACGCTACGGCGCAACCAGGCATGGCTAACTAAACGTTCATCTAAACTGACTAAAAGAATTTTATGAATTATCAGAATTTCCGGGAACTCCGTTTATTCTGCCAATTCTTTAATTCCCTAAAATTCGAGTTCAGATAAGCGCCGCGTCCGGCCCGTTAACTAGTCGCATTAACACCCTGTCGGTACGGATGAGCGGCAGTAGCTTTGATAAACAATTATAAAACTAAAATAGTATGCAAAAGATCAGTCCGTTTTTATGGTTCGATGGCCAGGTGGAAGAAGCCATCAACTACTACACCTCCGTTTTTAAAAACTCGAAAATAAAAAATGTGCGCAACCACCCCGCAGAAAAAGGCGGCATCTTCACCGCCACCTTCGAACTGGAAGGTGTGGAGTTTATGATATTGGATGGTGGCCCTTATTACAAGATTGAAAACCCGGCCATATCTTTCTTTGTAAAATGTAAGGACCAGGCTGAGGTAGACGAGCTATGGAATAAAATTGCTGAGGAGGGTACGCCATCACGCTGCGGCTGGATAACCGATAAGTATGGGGTATCGTGGCAAATCATCCCTAATGCATTAGGTCAATATCTTGGCGGCAGCGATGCTGCTGGTGCGCAACGTGCCATGCAGGCCATGATGAAAATGGTTAAGATAAACGTGACCGAATTGGAGGCTGCTTATTACAACAGATAAACACCATGAGAACCCCAAAAAGCGTTGAGGAATATTTCTCCTGGTTTCCGCAGGAAACGCAGGATGCCATGAACCAGGTAAAGGATGCCATATTAAAAGTAATGCCCCAGGCTGAGGAAAGCATTAGCTATGCCATACCTACCTATAAGTACAAGGGTTTGCTGGCGCATTTCGCCGCGTACGAGCACCATATCGGCCTTTACCCCGGCTCTTTAGCCATAGAAGTTTTTGCGGAGGATATTGCAGGCTACAAAAGCGCCAAAGGTTCGGTACAGTTTCCGCTGGATAAGCCTATGCCCCTGGAGCTGATTACCCGGATAGCAGAATTCAGGTTGAATGAGAATTTAAAAGCACCAAAAAAATCTAAATGATGCAGCTCTTGCCGCGCAAATCAAGTACTACACTATCCCAAGCAAACTAAACTCAAGCGCTCAGATATGCTTTTTGGGGATATTGGAGCACAATGCGTTACATTACATTGGACCAATAATCCACCCACGGCTTCATGACCAATGGCCGCGTTTTCGTCCACAAAGTTGCTTCCTAAGAGCGGCTTTTTTTGTTTTATGGCATCTCATTCCTGTTAGCTATGCTATTTATAGGTAATATGTTGGTTACCATCGCCCAAATTAAAACAAAAGTGACCTTTAAGTTTTCTTACATAAATTATTTGCAATGCCAAAGTGGTTAAAAATTTTATTAAAGGTACTGGGTGGTTTAATACTGCTGTTCGTTTTGGTAGCCGTGGGAATAACCATTTATGTGGCCAACAACAAACAGCAGGTGCTGGCACAGGTGATCAAAAAACTCAACGAGAATTTAGACGGCACCCTTACCGTTGGCGATATTAAGCCATCGTTCTTCAGCAATTTCCCATATGTATCGCTCGCACTGAAAGATGTGGTTATCCGCGACAGGCAGTTCCCCAAACACCATCACACCCTACTGGCCTCTAAGGACTTTAATGTATCCGTAAACGCTGCGGCATTGTTCAGGGGCGTTATCAGCATTAACAATATTGGCATCAACAACGCATCTATAGATTTGTACACTGATAGCACGGGCTACAGCAATACGGCGGTGTTTAAAAAGAATAAAAAAGACAGCATCAAAACAGAAAAAAATGAAGGCAATTCGTCAACCCAGTTAAAAAGGTTCAGCCTGGCCAACGTAAACTTTACCATTAACAACCAAAAGGCAAACAAGCTGTTCAACTTTGCGGTAGACCAACTTAACGGCAAAATGAATTACCCCGATACCGGCTGGCACGCCGCCGTGCATTTGAATGTATTGGCAAAAAGCCTTGCCTTTAATACCAAACGCGGCAGCTTCATCAAGAACAAGCAAATACAAACAGATTTGGAGGCCGGCTTTAACGAAGAAACCGGGAAGATTTCGGTAAAATCAAATAATTTCGATATCGGCGGCGATGTATTTGGCCTGAACGCGTTGTTTGTTACCGGCAAAGGCGATGATACTTTTGCCTTCCACCTCACTAACGATAAATTGCTTTGGCGCAGGGCATCTGCGCTGCTGGCGCCTAATATTCAAAAGGTGTTAAACCGATTCAATCTGGATAACCCGATTGGCGTGAAAGCCCTCATATCCGGCAGCTTCGGTGGCGGCGATCCTTACTTTTATGTGTCCGCCCTGGTTGGTAATAATCGCCTTACCATTCCCGGTGCCGTTATAGATGATTGTAATTTCAATGCCGTTTTCACTAATGAAAATATCAAAGGCAAAGGTTTTACAGATGCCAACTCCATCATCCGGCTCAGCAACTTTAAGGGCAGTTACAATAATTTGCCTTTTATGATAGATGCCGGCAACATAACCAACCTGGAGGTGCCGATAGCCACGGGTAACTTTAAGTCTAGTTTCCCGGCAACCAATTTCAATAATATACTGGATAGCAAAGTGGCCAAATTCACAAAAGGCAGCGTTGATATGAATCTGAACTACAAGGCGGATATTATTAACCTCACGCTTAATAAACCTGTAGTAACCGGTTCCATCAACCTCGCGAATGCCAATATCAGTTATTTTCCCCGCAACCTTAACCTCACCAATACATCCATTTCGCTCAATTTTGTGGGGAATGACCTCCTTTTGAAAAACATCCGCCTGCAAAGCGGGCAAAGCATTGTACGCATGGAGGGCCAGGTAAAAAACTTCATGAACCTGTACTACAGCGCGCCCGAAAAAATACTGATTGACTGGCAGGTGACGAGTCCGCAAATTTACCTTGCAGAATTTATAGGCTTCTTAAACAGCGCAAAACCCTCGCGTAAGCCTGCCAAAGCAAGCAACAATGGCGATATGGTGAAGCGATTAGCTACCGTTTTAAATAGCGCCAAGGCCGATATGCATATGCGCATCAACGAACTACATTACCGCAAATTTTTAGCAACCAATGTTAATGCCGACCTGCTTTTATCCGAAGACGGTATCCGTATAAAGCAGGTAAGTCTGAAAACTTCAGATGGCTCGCTGAGGCTGAACGGCAACCTGGTACAGAAAGAAAAAGTGAACGACTTCATCGTGGCCACTACCATCAGCAACGTAAACGTTAGCAAGTTTTTCTATGCGTTCGATAATTTCGGGTTGACAGATTTGACCAGCGAAAACCTCAAGGGCTACCTTTCTGCAAGGACAAGTACCGTAGGCTCGATTACCAATACCGGCGACATTGTAAAACACTCCATAAGAGGCAAGGTGCTGTTGAATTTGAAGGACGGCGCACTCTTGAATTTTAAGCCGATAAAGAGCGTTGGCAAGTTTGCATTCCCGTTCCGCGATTTGAATAACATTACGCTATCTGCACTTAATGGCGATTTTGACCTGATGGGCGATAAAATAACCATCAATCCCATGGAGATAAGCTCAAGCGTGCTTAACATGGATGTGGCAGGCGTTTACGGCCTAAGCAACGGCACCGATATTGCGCTTGATGTGCCTTTACGTAACCCCAAAAACGATGCGCAGATAACCGATAAAGAAGAGTTGAAAAAGAAACGCTTCAAAGGCATCGTGCTGCACATACGTGCGCACGAAGAAGAAGGCAAACTAAAAATCGGCTGGAATAAAAACCATAAATAGTCTCGCCGTATCTTCAGGATCACAAATGAAAAAAGGGCGGACAGCTAAACGCCGTCCGCCCTTTCTTGATTAGGATAGTAACCTATTTAGCGGCCAATTCAGCCGGCACAGGCTTCATTAACAAATACTGGTAGATAAACCTGTTCGTTTCCATGGTTTGGTGCGCGGCCTTTTGGGGGTCGCGAAAACCGTGGCGCTGACCGGGGTATAGCATAAACTCAAAATGCTTGCCTTCGTCCTGCAGTTTGCTAATCAGTTGTATGCTGTTTTGCGCGTGCACGTTATCGTCCATAGTGCCGTGTACAATACGCAAAACGCCTTTCAGCTTATTGGTATACGTTAATACCGAACTGCTTTTGTAACCTTCGGGGTTGTTTTTTGGGGTGCCCATATAGCGCTCGGTGTAATGGCTATCGTACAGGCTCCAGTCCATTACGCCGAAGTTGGCTATGCCGTGGGTAAAATAATCCGCACCATAAGTAAGCGCATAGGCAGTGATATAACCGCCGTAGCTGCCGCCGGTAATGCACATTTTGGTTGGGTCTACATAGCTAAGGGTGCGCAGGTATTTCACCATTTCTATATAATCGGCCAATTCCCATTTGCCCAGGTCTTTATACATATAGTTCTGGCCCATTTTACCGAAATGGCCCGATGCACGGTGGTCCATTGCCACCTGTATCATGCCCTCTTTAGCCCACCATTGTGCCATGCCGCTAAAACGCCAGGTATCCATCACCGTGCCTGCATTAGGGCCACCGTAGATGCTGATCATCACCGGGTATTTTTTGTTCGGGTCGTAGTTCAATGGCAGCATAATGGTCATCGGCAAATCGAAACCATCGGCGGTTTTCACGCGGATAAGCTTTGTTGTAGCCAGTTCGTAATCTCCGTATTCAGCGCCTTTACTATCGCCTATCTCTTTTATCAATTTGCCTTTGGCATCGAACACCGCCGTTTTTCCCGGGGTTGCCACGTTGGAGTAGGTATCGGTAAAATAGCTCCCCTGGGGCGACATGGATACCGAGTGGTTAAACTCCCCAGCGGTTAGGCGGGTAAAGCCCTTACCATTGAAGCCCGTTTTATACAGATCTACCCTTGCGGTATTCTCTTTGCGGGCGGTAAAGTACACCAGCTTATTTTTTTCGTCGATGTACTGGATGCCGGTTACGGTGTAATCGCCGGTGGTTACCTGCTGTTTCAGCTTACCATCCATGCCGTACCAGTAAATATGCTCCCAGCCGCTTTTGTCGCTCATCACAATAAAGCCTTGGTTATTCTTCAAAAAGTTGACATCCTTAAACCAGCTGATCCAGGTTTTTTGCTTCTCGTCGTAAATTTCTTTTTTGGTACCAGTGGCAGGGGTAACGGCATAAAGTTTCAGATCGTTCTGGTCGCGGTTCATCCACTGCATCCACAGTTCGGTACCATCGGGCGACCAGATGGGCGTGCCCAGGTAAGTATCATCATTCTCGTTGAAATCGGCCCAGGTAATTTTATTGGCAGGCACGTTGTAAAAGGCCAGTTTTACTTTGGGGTTCGGGTCGCCCGGCTCGGGGTAGCGGGTTAATTCGGTAAAGCCGTGCTGCCCTTCAGAATTGTACAGCGGGAACATCGGCACCTGCGTATCGTCGAAATGCATCCAGGCCAAGGTCTTGCTATCGGGCGACCACCAGAACGCTTTGTAGCGTGATGACCTGCCCAATATCTCCTCATAATATACCCACGATGCATAGCCGTTGTAGATTACATCGGTACCGTCGTTTGTGATCCTTTCCGATTTGCCGCTGGCCACATCCAGTATGTAAAGATTACCGCCGAAGGTATAAGCTACCTTGCTGTTATCAGGCGAGAGGGTTGGGTTCTGCTCCTCGTCGCTGGTTTTAGTGAGGCGGCTTTCGGTACCGTCCACCTGTTTCAGGTAAATATCTTTATCGTGTACACTCACCGTCATGTTGGTAACGGGTGGAGTATATGGGGTTTCGGTACCGGTAAGTACATCAATGGATACGCTGCTGCCACCATTGCCACCACGACCACGGGCGGCGCCTTTTATGTAATGACTATCATCGGCCCAGCCGGTGATGTTAGGCAGCGCGGTGATGATTTTATTGGGCTCGTTCTTGAGCATTTGCCCGGTAGTAAGCTGCTTTTTTTGCGCTTGCGCGGATAATGCCGATACGGCCAGGGCAATCAACAGCGCCCGACGGAGATGGAGAGATACAGTCATAAGATCAGTAAAAAGTTTAACCGCTAATTTTGTAAAAATCAAGCAGATTGCATGCCTTGTAAGCGTAATTTTACAAGCCACCTGTTGGCTTACAGCACAATAAAAAAGGCACGAAGGGAAAACCTCCGCGCCTCATCACGCAACACTTAAGGGAGAAACCTCCCTCATCCACAATCTTTATATGTGTATAAACAGCTCGCTTTGGGGCCTGCGCACTTTTACCAATTTGCTGTAAGCGTCGTCTTCGGCGCGGAAACCAACGGCGGCAATTACTGTTGCGGTTAAGCCTTTTTCCTTCAAGCCTAAAATCTCATCGAATTTTGCAGGGTCGAAACCTTCCATTGGAACGGCATCAATCCCTTCTGCTGCTACTGCAGCCAACAATATGCCCAAGGCGATATAGGCTTGCTTTTGCGCCCATAGCAGAAGCTGCTCGGGCGTGCGGTTGGCAATGCCACCAAGCACCATGCCCTCTAAGCCGGCAAGGCTCTCGCGCGATACGTTGCGTGTCTCGGCAACCAGATCTACGAAGCTTTTGACGTAAGCCTCGTCAATATTCGTTTCGGCAGCAAATACAATCAGTTGCGAAGCATCGGTAACTTGTGGCTGGCCGTAAGCAGCTTCGCGCAGTTTTGCACGTACTTCGGGGTTTTCTACTACGATTACTTTATAATGCTGCAAGCCATAAGATGATGGGGCAAGCTGTATAGCTTCCAGTAGGTAGTCTAATTGTTCTGCCGAAAGTCTTTTGGTGCTATCGAATTTTTTGGTGGCGTAACGCCATTTTAATTGATCTGTTAATGACATGATGTTCTAAATATTTTGACAATGCAAAATTGCTTGTTTAAACATTTAAACGCGTCACACTTAAGTAAATACTACTAAATTGGTAGATGATGATGTTTTTCGAAACCGGGTAACTTATCGTCATGTTGAATTTATTTCAACACCCCATCATAAAAGTAGCCGGTATGGTACTTCGCCATGCAAGTGGTCGACCTGTCCTGTGGGGTCCTGAAACAAGTTCAGGATGACGGTTAGTGTTGTTTTGGTTATACCTAAAAGCCTAACCCTTACGGCAGGTGGCTGCGCATCTCCTTCTCTTTATCTTTCATTTCCTGTTTCAGCCGCTTTTTCTCTTCCTTCACCTCTTTATTGGTACGACCGGTGGTGTCTACGTTGTTCATCCGGTTTTTATAGTCGGCTTTCATCTGCTCAATTTCCAGCTTAATGCGGGCTTTGATCATATCGTTGGTCTCTTTTATCCGTTCCTCCACCTTGGCGGCCTGCGAGGTATCCTTTTTGCCAAATAGGCGCTGGATAAAGGTAGGCCGCTTTTCTTCAAGTTCGGGTGCGGGTATGCCTACGCCAACTCCGTCGTTTTCGTCGGATTGTTTGATGAGGCTATCCACCACGGTGGTGTCAACTACCGGCATTTCGCGGCGCAGGCTTTCTCTCAAACGTACGCTGTAAAAACCATAGGCATTGGTATCGCGCTCGGTAAGTCCCTTGCCTGCCATCAGTCGACCTATGAGATTAAAATAGCCATGCAGGCCCGGCCTTAAAGTGCCGTCTGGCTGGAAGGCGTAAAGCCCGGCTTTAGGGCGGGGAACAATACTGGCCAAAAAGATACTTTCACCAAGCGTAAGTTCTGATGGTGATTTGCCGAAATAATAATGCGATGCCTCGCCAATGCCATAAATATTGCGGCCCCATTCAATAATATTGAAGTAAACCTCCAGCATGCGGTTCTTGCTCATCAGCCGGGTATTTTCTATTATCCAAACAATCAGTATCTCTTCTATTTTGCGCGAAAGCGTTTTGCTGCGCACAAGGAAAGCGTTCTTAATGAGCTGCATGGATATGGTGCTGCCGCCACGGGTAAACTTCTTGGTTTTGAAATCCGTAGCTAATGATTTGCGAATAGATTCATCTACGAAGCCCCTGTTGCGGTAAAAGGAAGGGTCCTCTGCCGTCATCACCGCGTTGCGTACATCGGGCGATATTTGTTCTAAAGGCGTAAACTCCGGGTTTTCGGGCCCTATTACGTGCGGTGCCATTGGCTTGCCGTATTCGTACGGCGTGTAAACGAAGGTTTTGTTAAGCTTGTTGAAATCAGTTTTGCCGAATTTCACGATTTTGAAGTTCTCGTTATTCAACCGCGAATCGAACACCAAATCATCGATATGCTGCGCGTTCATGAAGAAATTGAGGCTGTAATTCAAGCGACCGGCTACCTGCATGCCTTCCATTGATTCGAACAGGCCGGTAGGGAACGAATCGAACACATCCTGCGCATTAACCCAGCCGGTATTTATCTTCATCTCATAAATCTTAACCGGGTTAAGCGTGTATTTAAGGAAAGGCCTTGCGGTTATCTTCTTGAGGTGGATAACCGATGAGCTATCCAGCGAAAGGTAATTGGCCCCCACAAAGATATTGGCATCTATAGAGCCCGATGGCACAATGATATCCTTGAGTGAAAGCCCTGCGTGGTTCACCAGCAGGTTGCGCACCGCACAGGAAGTAAATATTTGGGTTTCGCCATCGTTGCGCTCTACTTTGCTTAGCTTGGTGGTCAAGGTATCAAAGTTGAGACGTACGTGGAATTTCTTCTGCAGCACCGGCAGCTCCACCTTTTTGCCATCGGCATACAGGCGCACGTCGATATCTTTATCAGATGGGTGCATCTTGCCATCAAAATGCCAGGTAGACGCGGCGATGCCATCATTCACCAAAATGGTAGAGGCCAGTTTGCCATCATTTATCAGGGCCGATTTGGCCAGCATGGTAATGTGCGTGCTATCGTCTGTTGCCGAAACCAGGAAATTATCGAGCGACAGGTTATCTGGTATTTTGTATAGCACCTGGTTTATGAGATTGTCTGATAATTCGGCCAGGTTAAGTTTATGGCTGGTTTGGGTGCTGTCTTTTTTCTTCTTGAAAAGAAAGTCGAAGTTTTTTACACCTTTTAAATTGGTGAAGTTGAGGTGACCGTTTTGCAATACCACATCGCCCAGTTTAATGTTGCCGAAAAGTAACGGGAGCAGCTTTACGCTTACATCGAATTTCTTGATAGACAGGAAGCTATCGCGCTGAAAGGGAACCACGGAAATATCCGTAAAAGCCACGGTTGCAAGGCCTGTAAAATGGGCCGATCCTATTTTTACATCTAAATTATAATCTCTCTTGGCTTTTGATTTAGCTTTGCTGATAACCGATTGCAGGATTGCCTCGCGTTTAGAATAGGCAATGCTGCCGACTATAAGCGTAATAACTACGATAACTGCAACAACGATGCCTGCTATACGGAGATATTTAGGATTGATTCGGCGCATTTGACAAAATTATTTTCAAAACTAAACTAAATATGATGCCTTGCAACGCTTTGTTGCGGCAAATTGTTTTTTCTTAACAACCCTGGCACGCGCTCTGTTTTTGTATTTTTGCGCCTTAAGTATATGGAAATTACCCAACAACAAGTTTTACAAGCACTTAGCAATGTAGAGGAACCCGACCTTAAAAAAGACCTGGTTACCCTCAACATGATACAGGATATCGTTATCGATGGCCATAAGCTGAGCTTTTCGGTGATATTAACTACCCCAGCCTGCCCGCTCAAAGCTTTGATAGAGAACGCCTGCCGCAATGCTATCAAGCATTTCGTCAGCAAAGATATCGAAGTAAGCATTAATATGACCTCGCGGGTAACCTCGCAACGCAACACAGGCGTGCCGGGCGTGAAGAATATTATTGCGGTAGCATCGGGCAAAGGCGGCGTAGGCAAATCTACCGTATCGGTAAACCTGGCGCTTGCATTAGCTAAAACGGGGGCAAAAGTTGGGCTGATAGATGCCGATATTTATGGCCCCTCTATCCCGATCATGTTCGGCCTGGAAGGCGCTAGGCCCATGGCCAGCAATGTGGATGGCAAAACCCGCATAGAGCCTATAGAGAAATACGGCATCAAGCTGCTTTCGATTGGCTTTTTTACCGACCCCAACCAGCCCGTGCCATGGCGCGGACCAATGGTATCTACTGCAGTAAAGCAATTGTTTAACGATGCCGACTGGGGTGAACTGGATTATCTGGTGATAGACCTGCCGCCGGGCACAGGCGATATACATATCACGGTTACGCAAAGCTTCCCGATTACGGGTGCGGTGATTGTAACCACCCCGCAGAACGTGGCCCTGGCCGATGCGAAGAAAGGGATTGGCATGTTTATGATGCCGGCCATCAACGTTCCTATTTTAGGTGTGGTAGAAAACATGAGCTACTTTACCCCTGCCGAATTGCCCGATAACAAGTATTATATTTTTGGCAAAGGCGGCGGCCAAAAGCTGGCACAAACATTGGATGTACCCTTTTTAGGCGAGATACCTTTGATAAAAGGGATAAGCGATAGCGGCGATGCGGGCAAACCCATTGTACTGGAAGATGAAGGCGGCATGAGTATTGCTTTTATGGAAATGGCACGCCGCGTGGCGCAGCAGGTTTCTATAGCAAATGCAGCCCCACCCCAAACCCCTCCCCGGCAGGGAGGGGCTTAAGAAGCGCCCTCTAAACGGCGAAGCCATCATGAAAGCTAAAAAGAAATAAAACCGTGAATAATCTCCCCCGGCAGGGGAGACTTTAGGAAAAAATTAAAAAGCCCTCCCTACCGGGGAGGGTTGGGTGGGGCTTGTTTATTGAAATATAATTAATAACTTTACGTATATAAATCATCAAAATGAGTTTAATAGATCAGGTAGAGGCTGCGTTAGATACCATTCGCCCATATTTGGAGGCCGATGGCGGTAACGTGTCTGTAGAAGAGATAACGCCTGAAAATGTTGTTAAGTTGAAGCTGCTAGGCTCTTGCGGCTCGTGCCCCATGAGTATCATGACGCTTAAGGCCGGTATTGAGCAGGCCATTAAAAAGGCCGTGCCCGAAATTACCGCCGTAGAGGCCGTAAACCTAACGGATATCGACGATCCGAATGCCGTGCTACCGGAGAACCTGAGGTAGTGTTAAGAATTGTTAAATTGCTGTATATAACAGGAAATAGCGTAATTTTGCAGCCCGCGTAACGTATATATCATTCAACAGCTGCGCTAAGTATAATGAAAAAGCTAATTGGCATATTATTAATGTTCGTATCACTTTCGGCAATTGCCCAAAAGGAAAAACCTTTGGTGCAATTTACCGGCGTTATACACAATGCCGATAGTGCCGGGGTGGTGGTACCTTACGTAACCATTACCAACAACAGCTACCGTAATGCTACTACTGTGGCAAGCTATAATGGCTATTTCTCGTTTGTGGTGCATGAGCAGGATACGCTTACCTTTACTGCGGTTGGTTACTCGCCGCTGCAGGTGGTTATCCCCGCAAACCTGGCCAATAAAAGCTATACCACGCAAATAAAAATAAAGCCGCAGATAACCAACCTGCCGGTTTTCCGCGTGTTTCCATGGGCCACTACAGATGAGTTCCGCCGCGATTTCGTTACCGCCAAACTGGCCGATGATGACCTGGAGATTGCCCGCAAAAACATCAGTCGTGCATCAATAGCCGCACTTACTACCTCGCTGCCGCGCGATGGACAAGAGATACAAGCCGCAAATGCCGGGCAAATGCATACCAATATTGTAAACTCCCATTCTATTACCAACCCGCTGCTTAACCCGCTTGCCTGGGGCAGCCTTATCAAAACCATCACCGATGGGGATAAGAAGAACTAGCGCCTTAGCTTAGAATCAAGACTTCAAGAATCAGGAATCAAGACAGCTACATTACATGAGCACCCACCTGACGTAAAATTTGGGTCCGTGCCCTTTGTGTTCCTCCCTCCGTGGTCTCTGTGTTGAAAAATAACCAACAAGGTCTTTTCTCAGCCCCGAAAAACATTTACCGTAACGACACTGTTACCAATTGGTTTGCAAGCCATTGCATCGAATAACTAAATTTGAGCAAACCAATTACCATGAGCCACATCAATAAAGAAGACGTTAAGCAGGAAGTGTTTGACCTGTATGACGATTATGCGCACAACCGGCTCGACCGCCGCTCCTTCGTCCAAAAATTATCGCTTTATGCCGTAGGCGGCCTCACCGTGCCCGCGCTGTTGAGTTTTTTGATGCCCGATTATAAGGGCAATATACAAGTGAAAGCCGATGACCCCAGGCTGAAGTCGGGCTACATCAAATATGCTTCGCCAAAGGGTGGCGGAACTATAAAAGGGCTACTATCCAAACCCATCGATACCAAAAAGAAACTGGGCGGCATCATTGTGGTGCACGAGAACCGTGGGCTCAACCCCTATATTGAAGATGTTGGCCGCAGGGCCGCCCTTGCCGGCTTTGTTTCACTCGCACCAGATGCGCTTACCCCACTCGGCGGCTACCCCGGTAACGACGATGCCGGGCGCGAACTACAAGGCAAGCGCGATAAAGGTGAGATGGAGGAAGACTTTATAGCTGCATACGAATACCTCAAAACCCACCCGGACTGCAACGGCAAGGTGGGCGTAGTTGGCTTTTGCTACGGTGGTGGCATCTGCAACATGATGGCCGTGCGCATACCCACCTTAGCCGCATCTGTACCTTTTTACGGCTCACAGCCTGCCGTTGCCGATGTGCCGAAAATTAATGCGCCGCTGATGCTTCACTATGCATCATTGGATACCCGCATCACAAGTGGATGGCCGGCCTATGAAGCCGCACTAAAAGAGAACAACAAAAAGTACCAGGCCTTCATCTACGAAAATGTAAACCACGGCTTCCATAACGATACCACCCCACGCTACGATAAAGCCGCCGCCGAGCTG
>NZ_SOZE01000014.1 GCF_004519315.1 Mucilaginibacter psychrotolerans | reverse complement strand
TTGAGAATTTCTCAGTAAACTCCAGTATATTTAATCCTTGAAACATAATTTTAGCTTGTTTGGTATCTATAGGTTAAATATACTAAAATTATTAGCAATACCCAGGCGCCTTATTCTATAATAAAAATCGTTAAGCTTTTTTCAGGTTTTGTATTTTCTTATTAAAACCAAAATTTATAAAAGGGTGCAAAATAAAATCCTACTGATACTAAGCCTTGTCACTCTTGCTTCCATCTGTGGGTGCAATCCAAATGGTTCTACAAGTAGCTACCATCTTACTGCCACCGAACGGAAAATTTGCGACACTTTGCAAATTGATTCAAGCATCGTGATGGATATTAGGGCAGAGACTAATAAAAAAATTGAACCTTTCCATTATTCGCTTTCTAAAATTTATGAGAAAGGAAAAGAAACAGAGTTAGATCCTGTTTATCTGAAAGGGCTTGTTTTTGATGAGCAGAGTTCGCGGTCGTAAACCTGGTCTTTAACCTGAAAGATGGTTTTAAAAAGAAAGGTTATACCATATTTCTGTTAGAGAGTAACTTCAATATTGGTAATAAACCTGATCGAGTGGGTGTCCTTAAAACAACCGACAAATACTCCGTTTTGCAACAAATAGGTACGGATGGTATCAACTACAACATCACTAACGACAGTTTAATTACGATCATTAAACGATTTGACAAACAATACTCACTCGAGCTCATTGGAGCCTCGGGTGACTGGTGCGAGTTTTTGATTCATAAAGAACCAAAAAACTGGCTGACCTTTGCGAAAGAAATATATAAAGTGTGCCCTGATGTGGTCGACCAGGGTACAGAAACAGTTGAAGCTCTTGCAGGCGAAATGAAAAAGACAAAACGACTGTATTTCTGGTGGGATTAGCCACATCCATCAAAACAAAAGTTGGATGTAGTTACCTAAAGAAGAAATTGTGTGCATTACATTCCAAACCCACTTTCTTTAAACGTAATTATGTTTGCTGAGATTTAATACGCCTTCCCCCTCAATTCTTCTTAGTCGGCGTGTATTTCCACATATCCTGTTTCAGGCCGGGGTTACCGGTGCCTGCATAGCCTACTCCATCGATAACAAAACTTATGGCATCGTAACGTGCGGCTCCCCCATAGGTGGTAACTTTAATCCAGCTATTCGCCAGGGCATCATATTTATACCAATCATCTGTGGATGAGGTTGCGGTTGTGCCAAGGCCTACATACCCATCGGTACCGATAGCAAACTGGCTGCTGAATACGCGTTCTTTGCCTGTAAAATCGGCTTTGCCGGTCCATTTGTTGGCGGCCGGGTCATATTCCCAAAAGTCCTTCTTTACGATATCTGGCGAGGAGCCTCCTAAGCCCGCATACCCTTTCCCGTTTACCGAGAATGCCGCCACGCCAAAGCTGCCGTTACCGGGATAATCTGCCATGCGGGTCCATTTATCTGCGGCAGCGTCATATTTATAAAAATCGTTATAATTGGCATCATAGCTACCGTTGGTTCCTAAGCCCAGATAGCCGAAGCCATTTATCTCCAAAGCGATAACATTCTCGCGACCAACGGCTGGCAAATCAGCCTTTTGCGTCCAGATGTCGGTTGCAGGATTATATTCCCAAAAGTCTTTATTTTGAGGTAAGGCATCGGGCCCGTCGTAATATTGCATACCAAAGCCGGTACCCATATAAGCCTTGCCATTAATGGTAAAGCCCCGAATGTACTCGGCAGCCTGGCCGGGATAATCGGCCTTGCGGGTCCATTTGTCGGTATCGGGATCGTATTCCCAAAGGTCGTAAAGTGGCACCAGGTTAAACCCCGAACCGGCATTGCCGCCAACGATATAGCCTTTGCGGCCGATGGTAAAGCCATAGGACCGCACCCGCCCTACACCACCGAAATCCCCCAGCTGTTTCCATAGACCAGGCAACGCGTTGGCGTAATTAGGTACGAAGGGTTTCTCCTTTTTACAGGCAACAAGCATAGCTGTAGCGATAAGCAACAGGAACAGTCTTTTTAAAAGCATATAATTGGCGAGATAAAAGTAAATATATCAATACATTTTGAATGCAGTGATATAACCATACGCTAAATACGCAATTGAGCCCTTGTCCGTTGCTTTTAAGCGTTCAGAAGTTGTTGGTAAAGGTCGATAAACTGCCCAACGTGCAGGCCGTCAGTAAGGCCGTGGTGAACGGTGATGGATAAAGGCATCATCTTTTTGCCATGCACTTCAGTAACCTGGCCAACCGATAATTTGGTCGAACTATCTTTAAAAGCAAAACTCCGGGCATGCGTTAGCCCGGTAAACTTTATGCCCGGCATGGCCGAAAAGTGGATGATGTTTTCATGGGGGATGCTTAAATCAAGCCCCGTGGTGGTCAGTATACGATCCGTATCTGCTTTAGCCAAGGCGATAAATTCCTCCAGAGTAGGCACGTAAGGAACGAAACCAAAGCCAAAAGTACCATTCGGGCGCAGCACCACGTGGGTAACATCTATTCTATCGTATAGGAAAACCTCGTCGTTTATAGCACGATACCTAAAGCTCTCGTTTTTATTGATCGCCGTAATGGCACAATACAAATAATACAGATAAAAGGAAACGCCCAGCTCCTTTGCTTTAGCATAGGCCGCTGTAACGTCTACATCAACATTGATACTGAAATATGGCTCCTCGAAACTGTTGAACAGTTTAAAATGGTCCTCGCGCAGCCAGCCTGCTAATTCTATTTTCGTCCTCATCTTACAACAGTTCCAGTATTTCTTTTATGCTGTCCACGCTTTTAAAGCGCTCGTTGTCTATGCTGTCTTCTATGTGCTCATGCGCCCAGGTAATATGGTAAGGCACATGCACGCCATAGCCGCCAACATTTAATACCGGCAGTATATCACTTTTCAACGAGTTGCCCACCATCAATAGTTCCGAAGGCTGGATATCCAGATGCTTAATCAGTTTAAGGTAATTGGCGTCATCCTTCTCGCTCATGATTTCAATATGATGGAAATATGGGTTCAAGCGCGATTTCTTCAGTTTACGCTCCTGATCCAGCAAATCGCCTTTGGTAGCTACAACCAGGCGGTATTTGCCTTTAAGGGCTTCCAGCACGTCTTCCACCCCATCCAGCAGTTCGATGGGTTGGTTCAGCATCTGCTTGCCGAGATCCATAATCTGCTTCACCACTTCTATACTAAGCGTATCGTTGGTAATTTTCATAGCGGCCTCTATCATGGATAGGATAAAGCCTTTGATGCCATAACCATACAAGGCAAGGTTTTCAATTTCGATGCGCAGCAGTTCGCGCTCCAGGTCGTGCCGCGAAAGGTAATCGCTCAATAATTCGCAAAAGCGTTCCTCCGTTTGCCTGAAGTAGGGTTCGTTTACCCAAAGGGTATCATCCGCGTCGAACGCGATAACTTTGATGTCCATAGAGGCAAAGATATTTAACTATGGACAAATAAAAAGCAGCTACCGATGTTAGTATTAGCAGATATAAGTCAGATGAGGCTATTTTCAATGAAACCTAAGAAATCATTAGCTGATATTACATTAACCGAGGGAAATGGGAGATGTTTTAAAACATTAAAATGAGCGTCATTCGTCACAATGAAATCTGCGTTTCCTGCTACAGCAGTATCAAAAAACTTGTTGTCATCCGGGTCACTTTTGATTGCATTCCATGTATAATAAACCTGGGGATGAATTACGTTAGTCGATTCGGCAAAAACCTCCATAACAAACCCTGCAATTCCAGAGCGGGCATGTTGTTGCAGAATCTCCTCGTATTCGTAAAGAATTTCATCAGAAACTACCAATTCAAATTCCAGATCCAGAAATGCTGCCCATATTGGCCTAAAGCGGCTTTTTACGCCAATAGCCACCAGAGTACATTGGAATCTAAGACAACCTTCATCAAGACTTGCGCGAGGGGCTTCTGAAATGCTGCTTGCTTAACTCTTCGTAATATTGAGGCGTAATATCATTTTCCTTTTCCCATTCTTCAACGCTTTCATCTATTTGCTTTGCCAGAAGCTTTACCACAAGTTCCTTTATCTCTTTAAAAGATGCTTCGGGCATGGGCTTTTTTAATAACCGCAGCATCAACAGCTGCTGTTCATTTAAAGAATCGGATACTAATTCCTTTGCTTCCATATACAAATATAGCATTTGGGTGCCAACAAACCCAAATGTCTCCTATCTCAAATCTACACGTTCATATCTCACTCAAAAACCCTATTTTTGCAGCCTTAAAATACACTGTATTAATATGAGTATCGCGCTATCCGAACAGGAACTTTTCCGTCGCAAATCGTTGCAAGAGTTACGTGCCCTCGGCATTAACCCTTACCCTGCCGAAGCCTATGATGTAAATGCATGGGCGCAGGATATTAATGACAAATTCGAAGCCTCCCCGGATAAATATAAACAGGTTACCGTAGCCGGGCGTATCATGACGCGCCGCATCATGGGCAGCGCATCGTTTTTTGAACTGCAAGACAGTACAGGCCGTGTGCAAGTGTACATCAAACGCGATGACATTTGCCCCGGCGAGGATAAAACACTTTACAATACCGTATTTAAAAAGCTGTTGGATATTGGCGATTACGTGGGCGTAAAAGGTTTTGTGTTCATTACCCAAACCGGCGAAATATCGGTGCATACCGAAGAATTGACCATATTGGCCAAATCCCTTAAACCGCTGCCCGTTGTAAAACGCGAGGAAGACGGCACAATACACGATGGCTTTACCGATCCGGAAATGCGTTACCGCCAGCGTTATGTCGACCTGACCGTTAACCCCGATTATAGAAACATTTTCATCAACCGCTCTAAGGTAATCAGCACAATGCGCAATTACTTTAACGCGCAGGGCTGGTTGGAGGTGGAAACGCCTATACTGCAGGCCGTACATGGCGGCGCAGCGGCGCGTCCATTCAATACGCACCATAATACGCTGGATATGCCGCTCTTTTTGCGCATTGCCAATGAGTTATACCTGAAAAGGCTTATCGTTGCCGGTTTTGATGGCGTTTACGAGTTCGGCAAGATGTTCCGTAACGAGGGTATGGACCGCACCCATAATCCTGAGTTTACCTCGATGGAAATCTACGTGGCCTATAAAGACTATATCTGGATGATGGCCATGGTGGAAGAATGTTTGGAAACGGTAGCAAAAGCCGTTCACGGTAACCCCGTGGTACAGGTAGGCAAACACGAGATAAACTTTGCCGGTCCGTACGAAAAACTGAGCATGTACGATTCTATCCTGAAATACACCGATATCGATGTATCGGCAATGGATGAGGCAGCCTTATTAAAGGTGTGTGCCGATTTGGGCATAGAAACCAATGCCACTATGGGAAAAGGCAAACTGGTAGATGAAATTTTCAGCGAGAAAGTTGAAGCTCACCTTATACAGCCTACCTACATTACCGATTACCCCATAGAGATGACGCCGCTGGCCAAAAAACACCGTACGAAAGACGGTTTGGTGGAACGTTTCGAGCTGTTCGTAAACGGCAAGGAGATAGCTAATGCTTACTCTGAACTGAACGACCCGATTGACCAACGCGAACGCCTGGAAGAGCAGCTGATATTAGCAGGTCGTGGAGATGACGAGGCCATGGCGATGGACGACGATTTCCTGCGTGCACTGGAGTACGGAATGCCACCAACATCGGGCCTGGGTATCGGTATCGACCGTTTGGTAATGCTGATGACCAACCAAAGCACCATACAGGAAGTATTGTTCTTCCCGCAGATGCGCCCCGAGAAAAAGGAACAGGCTAAGATTTCTACAATCGAAGATTTTGTTGCCGAAGGCGTACCAGCCCCTTGGGTGCTTGTGCTTAAAAATATGGGCATTAACACCGTTGAACAGCTGAAGGCCCAAAACCCGAATAAGTTGTTTAACGATTTGGGCGGTATGCGCAAGAAAATGAAACTGGATATCCCGATGCCTACTAAGGAAGAGGTGATAGCCTGGTGCTCTTAAACTAATATCATGGCCAAGACACGCATTATGTTTATCGAAAACAAAACCGAATCGTTAAACGGTGATGCCAGGATAGGTAAAGTGACGTTTTCACAAACGGGGCGTTCGGTACATTATAATAGGCAAACTTTCCTTAAGGTAAAAGGCTACAAGTATAACCATGTTGATGTGGAGTCTTTAGAGCAATATTGGATATCGGGCTGCAAAAAAGATGGCAATGACAGGTTGTATGGCGGAACAAAGCCCGTTCATATCGACGAGGATATCCGGGAAGAATATTGGTGTGTGATTAGGGAATTGCCGCAATTCAAATCAGAAGTTTCCCACTATTAAAAAATAAGAAAAGGCCCTCGACGGCCTTTTCTTATTTTTATACTATTCAAACTTTTTCCCGGCCGAAATGCCAGGCCAATCATCAGT
The DNA here is from genome assembly GCF_004519315.1 of Mucilaginibacter psychrotolerans. GTDB lineage: Bacteria > Bacteroidota > Bacteroidia > Sphingobacteriales > Sphingobacteriaceae > Mucilaginibacter > Mucilaginibacter psychrotolerans. Next base: position 143,539 of record NZ_SOZE01000014.1, on the reverse strand, counting down.
GCGGAAAGGGCTTACCGGCATTCCCTGCGTATTAAATAGGTTGGCATCCAGCGGGGCATCCGTCCAGGCGTAACGGGCGGCTATAGGATTCTGGACTGCGGGGCACCAAACTTTTACCTGATTGCCTGTGATCACAGCCTGGGCGTAGTAGAATTTATGGTCTGCACCTGCCAATTCAAACCCTTTTACATAGCCATATTTATCTTTTACCATCAAGCCATTTTCGGTATGGCTTAAGTTGACGAGTGCGTATCCGTTGCTAAACTCAGTCGAAACAAACTGCGGACTTTCGGCAAATCCCGGCAAATGGTAAACCACATTGAATGCCGACGCTGCCAGCCTATAACCAACTGTAGCTTTATCTCTTGGGTGTATATTGTTAGCGTCGCCTGCGTCAATGCTGATGGCGGTACCTGTGTTGGGTAGATTTAGAGTATTGTTTTGTGCTTCCCGCAACTCAGCCCAATTACTGCCGATATTGCTGTTTTGGGAACCGCCAAAGGAAGATAGTTGCACGAAGAGGAACGGGAACGGTTTGGCCCATTTTTCGCGCCAGTTACTTAACAGTAAGGGAAAAACGCTGCGGTACTGATAGGCCCTATCCGCATTAGACTCGCCCTGGTACCAGATAACACCAGCTATACCGTAAGGTACGACAGGGTTTATCATGCTGTTATAAAGCGATGATGCATTGTTATTAGGTAAAAAATCAAAGTGGTAAGGCTTGCTTAAATCGGGCATTACGCGCCATTTGCTGTCGGCCAGTGTAATGGTGGTATCGTTAAAGCGTACGTACATATCCTGCGCCGGCCCGCTAAGGCCGATATCGAACCGTGAGGTGTCCTTTTGCGGACCCATATAAATCAACAGACTGTTTGAGCCACCCGTAAAACTACCCGCAGGCAGCTTAAAAGTAGTGCTATTATCGCCTTTATCTAACCGAACACCGTTGAGGTAAACTGTGGTATTAGCAGCGGAATTCCCTAAAGATATAGAGGAATTCTCTGTTGCGTAAGTACTGTCTAAAACAATGCTGCGCTGCATAAAACCCTGCCCCCGGTACGAGTACAACCTGCCCACCCACTCCCAGGAACTAGGCATGTAACCCTGCTGCCATGTGTCAAAAAAAGCGGCTGGTTTTGCGGCGAGGTCAGCCAAACTATAATTCATGACTTCCCCGTTGCGGAAAGCCCAGCGTTTTAATTTGTTATTGGCGCGGGCGGCCAACTGTTTATCGTTTACAGGCAAGCCGGGCACCGCTGCGGACAATTCCGGCGAGGCCAGCATAGCATCTTTGCTTATCCAGTCCTCCGCTTCGGTACCACCCCAGCTACTGTTTACAAGGCCCACGGTAACATGCAGGTTTTCTGCGAGGCGCCTGGCGAAGAAATACCCCACAGCCGAAAAATCGCCGACGGTGGCATTTGTCGCCAATCGCCATTCCCCACCAGTTAGTTCAGTTTGGGGTGTTAGGCTTACCTTGCGGGGCACATCGAATTCTCGCACAGCAACACTGGCGGCCAGCTTGCGCTCTGCTTTGTAGCCGTAAGCGTCCCTAAGATGAAACTCCATGTTCGATTGCCCCGAACATAGCCAAACTTCGCCCAGCATTACATCAGTATAGATCAGCGATTGTTTTCCCGATGCTATCCGCATCATATACGGCCCTCCTTCTTTCATGGGTGCTAACGTAACCTTCCAATGACCTGTAGCATCCGCAACCGCAGTCGTCGCGCTACCATTTAGACTCACGGAAACCTTTGCGTTTTTTGCAGCCGTGCCCCAAACTGGTATAGGTTGGTTGCGCTGCAAAACCATATGGTTGTTGAATAATTTGGCTGGTACAAGCTGCGCGTAACCAGAGTTGGCTACAAAGCATGCAGAGATGATGAAGAGTAAGGCTTTCATTTGCGGTATAACCTGTAAGAATATTTTTAAGCTGGTTGGCAAGGTAAATATAGGTATTTACGCCGAATGGACGGTGGTTATCAACGCAGGCTTTCCACAGTTGTGAAAAACCGACCAAACCTTATTCACAATTTCTTAACAAAAGGATAAAACAAAAAGAACTCTCGTATTAAACAACATCTTTAACTTTATAAAAATCATATTAATACGAATACCCATGACTAACTCTATCCTGGAAATAACCGAAAACGAGTACCTGATAAAACTAAACAGGAGCACTTTCGACCTGTCGTTTATCCGTAGCCTGTTGAAAATGGTGGAGGTTTCTAAGCCAAGCGAACAGAAGGAATTCAACTATATCGACAGCTATCTAAACGGTAAAAAAAGCGACTCTTCGGAGCCTGAGTACTACAGCTCGATAGATGAAAAATAGCAAATGCTATTTTTCATCTATCGTTTTACAGGTTTAGAACTTCTGCTGGCGAAAACCGCCGCGTACTACCTGCTGTTTATCCATTTGGGCCATTTGGCCTTTCATCATTTTAATTTGATCGGCAAGTAGCTTGTTCTTATCGTCTTTCGCGGCTTCCTTTAAATAGATCTCGGCGTTGCGTTTATCGCGTTTCGCCATTGATATACCTGCCAGGCTTAACTTGGCCAGGGCTGTGTTGTGGCTCATGCTCATGCCCAAGCTCAGGGCTTTCTTAAAGTATTTCTCAGATTTCAGCGGCGCCTTGCGCGATTCTATCAAACCCACCAACAGGTTGTAGTAACCGTGCTGTGCTTTATATAACTGTTTTTCGTAGTCGGTAATTTTCAAAAGCCATTGTTCGGATTCCTCCATCTTTTCTTTGCGGAGGAAATACTGGGCTATCAGCATATTTTCGTTAAAAAAGAAAGTCAGCAGTATTAAACCACCAATTAAAATAACGGGGATCCCCCAACCCCAAAAGCCAAAAACACAAAGAGCAACACCGCCGCCCATAGTAACGCAGGCTATAATCAATCTAACTAAATTCGACATCATTTGTATTGTATAATCAAAGTGCGAATATCGTTATTTGTAAGCACAATAAAACATCTGTATCAAGATTTATGGCCGGAGAATTAGAACAATCATGGAAAAATATTTTGGGCGAAGAACTGGAAAAGCCCTATATGCTGCAACTAAAAAGCTTCCTTAAGCAGGAACGGGATGCGGGGCATACTATTTACCCTAAAAATGCCGAAATATTCAATGCCTTCAACACCACCCCACTGGATGAGGTGAAAGTAGTGATCATCGGTCAGGACCCGTATCACGGGCCGGAGCAGGCACATGGGCTGTCATTCTCGGTACGCGAGGGCATCGTTCCTCCTCCTTCCCTGCGCAATATATATAAAGAACTGGCGACGGATATCCCCGGCTTTCAAATACCAAAAAGCGGTGATTTGACCAAATGGGCGCAGCAAGGGGTGCTGCTGCTAAACGCGACGTTGACGGTACGCGCCGCCACCGCAGGCTCGCACCAAAAGAAAGGCTGGGAAACCTTCACCGATGCCGCCATCAAAAAAATATCCGACGAAAAGGTGGGATTGGTATTTATTCTGTGGGGAGCTTATGCGCAATCGAAAGGCGTGCTTATAAATCCCAATAACAACCATCTCATCATCAAATCTACCCATCCCTCGCCGCTGGCCGTAAGCCACGGTGGGTTCTTTGGCTCAAAGCCGTTCTCTAAAACGAATGATTTCCTGGTAAAACAAGGGAAACAGCCGATTGATTGGCAAATCTAATAGATATGCGGGTTCGAGATTTGTAAATCTACAGGTGGAAAACACAAGGCATTCATGTTTAACTTAGTGCTTAATTTGTCGCCTAATGGCGCGGAGATGAGGAATGTAAAACAAACAGAACGAGCCTTGCAAACTGGTTTGCAAGGCTCGTTCTGTTTGTTGAGTATAGTGCTTTACTTAGCCGGTGTTATTACGATATTGCGGTAATCGATAGGCCCGTGATCACCTTGTATCATTAACGGACCGGGCTCGCCCTCCCGGCTGTCTATGGCACCACCAGTGATGCCGGGAATTTCTGCCCTGCAAATTACTTCGGTTCCGTTAGCCACAATGGTGACCAAGCGGCCAACCAATGTGATATCATAGCTTTGCCATTCTCCCGGGTTTTTGGCCATCATTTTATTCGGCGGCAAAAAGCCATAAATAGAGCTGAATTGATTATTTATCGGCTCAGGCGCACCACTTTTGGTATCAATTACCTGTACTTCGTAACGGCCACGCAGGTACACGCCGCTGTTGCTGCCTTGTTTGTAGCGGAATTCGATATGCAATTTGAAATCGCCGAAGGTTTTATCGGTTAACAAGTTGGCGCCAGATTGCAGGCTGCGCAATACGCCTTTTTCAACTATCCATTGGTTAGGTCTGCCATCCGTGTGCCAGCCTTTGGTGTTCTTACCGTTGAACAGTGCAATTGGCTTGCCCCAAACGGGTGCCTTGGCAGGCAACATCCTTGGAGCACGCACGCCGGTAAAGTTATAGGTTTTGCCATCGGTATAAACCATACTGCCTTTTATTACATCGCCGGCAACTTCAAATTCAAAATCCATATTGCGGTCGCCCTGCTCCCATTGCGGTGGGATGGAGAAGCTGAATTTGCCATCGTGTGATTTAACTTCCGATATAGGCCTCGCGCTGCCAAAAGCATAAGTAAAGCGACCGATAAGTGTATGCGTACCCGATTTTTGCACCTCCAGCCACGATGGCTGGGTTTTGCCGTCTTTCTCCATCGTCAAATCCCAGCGGCCAATTACGTCAGGGTCTTTAAGCAATTGATGATCCTGTGCCGATGCGCTGAAGGATGCCGTTAAGATCATTAACAAAACAAGCTGTACGCCAATAAAGCGGGCAACGCCCCTGCAAAATGTTACGGGTAAAATTTTCATATTTATGGTTTATATTTTTAAAGCTACGAAGTTAATTGAGATTTTGAAATAAACGCCCATTTCAGATCGGTTTAGCTTACAATCGAAAGCTAAGGCTCAGTTGTAAACCTACCCTATCTCGACCGCCAAATTCTCTACCCATTTGCCGAACAATATAGTTTCCATTTCTACGGCTTTGTTGGCATGCAATTGCCAGTCGGGCGAAAACACCTGCAGTTGTTTAATCATTTCCTCCAGGTGCCCTTCTTCCTCCAAGATGATAGATTTTACGTTCACCTTGCTGGCCGCCTGGTCAAGCGCATCCTGGTAAATAGGGTAAAGTTCATCGGCGCGTACCTCAATGGCGTAGGTTACCAGCAAATACGCCGCAAAACGCAGCTCTGCTCCTGATAGACTTAAACCATACTTAAGGTATCGGCAAACATCTATATCCAACTGATGGAGGTAACGCTTGCTAAAATCCGGGGCAAGCAGGTATTCACCTGCATAGGTAGGGCATTCCACACCTGTTTTTTCTATTTGCTTTTTCAGATAGAAAGCATGACGGTGCTCTTCGGCAGCATGTTTCAGTATAATATAAGTTACAGTGGCGGGGTCTTCGCTGGCCGATATCTTACGCGCGCCGGTATTTTCCATCAGCGATAGCGTGTTTAGCCAGCGTGCGTGCAGGCGGTTTTTGGCAATAATTTTGGTTAAGATAGTGTTCAGTTGCATAAATCAGATCTCATCGAGCGCCTGCCCGATGCTTTGGTAAATATAATCGAGTTGGGTATCGCTTATGCAATACGGTGGTAAAATGTAAATAACGTTGCCCAGTGGGCGCAGGATAATCCCTTTATCCAGAAAATAATGGTAAAGCTTATCGCGCAGCCCGCTAAAATAAGAAGTATCATTGCCGGTTTCCCATTCCATAGCCAGTATGGTGCCTATTTGGCGGGTGCTCCTGATGGAACGATGGTCCCTGATCCGCTCTGCAAAGGCGGCATGTTTAGCCCCTATCCTATCAATATTTTGTTGGGTAGACGGCCCCACAAACAAATCAAGGCTTGCCAGCGCTGCGGCGCAAGCAACAGGGTTGGCTGTGTAAGAGTGCCCATGGAACAGCGTCTTCATCCGATCTTCTGAAAGGAAGGCATCATAAATTGCCTGCGTGCAGGTAGTAAGCCCCAACGCCATGGTACCGCCGGTTAGCCCTTTAGAGAAACACATGATATCCGGCAATACTTGCACATAATCGCATGCGAAGTTTTTACCAGTGCGGCCAAATCCTGTAAACACCTCATCCGCAATCAGCAGTATGCCCTCGCTTTGGCAATGCGCCATCAGCTGACTAAGGTATTCCGCTTCATACATAATCATACCTGCAGAGCCTTGCACCAGGGGTTCGAAAATGAAGCAAGAAATTTGAGATTTGAGCTCTGAGATTTGGGACTTCAAGGCCTCAATATTATCAGCATCCGGTAAATCTATAAACTCAACATCGAACAGCAAGCTATCGAAAGCAGCCGTAAAAGCACTGCGTCCACTTACCGACATAGCCCCGAAGGTGTCGCCGTGATAAGCATTATTAAAGGCTAATATCTTCGTACGCTGCTGCCCTTTGTTTAACCAATATTGCAGGCACATCTTTATGGCAGCTTCTACAGCAGTAGAGCCGTCATCGGTATAAAAGGCTTTTTTTTGATTAGATGGGAGCAATTGCAATAGCCGCTCGGCAAGTTGTACGGCACCCTCGTGGGTAAAGCCGGCAAAAATAACGTGTTCCAGTTTTTGGATTTGTTCTGCCACTTTTTGGGCGATGTAGGGATGCGCATGCCCGTGGATATTTACCCACCAGGACGATACCGCATCGATATATTCTCTCCCATCTTCTGCATACAAACTGGCACCGTAACCCCTAACTATAGGGATAGGCGGCTGCGCGGTCTTCATTTGCGTGTAAGGGTGCCAGATAACGGCAAGGTCGCGTTCAACTAGACTCATAAGGATTTTATCAGGAGTTTAGCTACGTGCTCATCAACCGGAAACGTGAAGTTAGCGGGTACCAGATCAACAAGCTTTACCCAGCGAAAAGATTGCAGTATCTCGCCTTCGCCCTCAAAATCGAACGCAATGGCTTTGGCCTCGAAAGTAATATCGGAAATAGCTTCCACCATGTAGTAAACGCTGATTAGCTGACTATCGTTAAAAGCGGATTTCACGAAGAAATCGGTAGTGTAAAAATGACTAGTTACCTCTACCTCCAGGTTACATTCTTCCATAAACTCGCGCTTAAGGCCGTCTATAAGCCCCTCGCCGTACTCCAAGCCCCCTCCCGGGAACTTGGTAAAACGCATGCCGTACTCCTGCTCGTCGCTAATTAGCACTTCGTTATCGCCATTAATAAGCAGCCCGTACACGCGGACGTTAAAAAACTCCTTATTGTTCATAGTGTTTTTTGTTACGCATTACTTTCTCCATTGTCCAAACTATTTCCTCTGTTTTTGCCTCCGATCTTATGGGGCAATTTGGCATATTGCAATAATGGCAGCAATCTGGCAGGCAGGGGTCGGTATGGATAAATAACTCGGTTTGTATGCCTGCTTCACGGTTGATAAGCCATTCTACTTCCTTCACTTCCTCATGTACCTTGTTCAGGTCGAAGTAATTGGGGAGCGTAAGATGGCAGTCGATATGCAAATCGTTGCCATATTTTTGGGCTCTCAGGTTGTGTATATCTATCCATTCGTAGCGGCGCTTCTCGCCAAGCAATTTAACCACGTCGTTCACGATTGTAAAGTCCGTTTCGTCCATCAGCCCGGCTACCGATTTCCGGATGAGTTTATACGCGGTAAACGCTATATAAATGCCTACCAAAATAGATAATGCACTATCCAGCCACAATATTTTTGTAAAATAAATGAGCAATAAACCAAGCACCAGCCCGGCGCTGGTAACGGTATCTGTAAGCAGGTGCCTGCCGTCGGCTTCAATTGTAATGGAAGGTAGTGTTCTGCCTTTGCGCACCATGTAGTAGCCTAGCAAGCCGTTCACCCCGCCGGTAAAGCCTATTATCGCAGCGCCACGAATAAGGTCTCGAATCTCCTCGGGATTAAAGATACTGTAAATTGATTTGAGAATAATGATAACACCGGCTATGCCTATAAGTGCACCCTCTAAAAACACCGAGAAGTACTCCACCTTGCCATGTCCATAGGGATGGTTTTCGTCGCGCGGCAGCGATGCAAGGTAAATGCTGTAGAATGCAAAGCCGCTGGCAACGACATTTACAATACTTTCTGCAGCATCGGTAAGTACGAAATTCGAATTTGTTAAAAAGTAAGCGGCGAACTTCATCACCATAAGAACTAAACCGGTGATGAGCGAAAGTAGGATAATCTGTTTGTGTTCTTTCAAAACGCGTAATTTTTTTGAGAGGGCAAACTTAAGGAAAATTTCGCCTCGTGATTTTTTTTAATAGTAACGATTGGGAGGGAATATGGTTTAATAATAATGATCCTGCTAAAAATCGTGTTGCTTCACCTTTCATAGTTGCAATTCTGTAGCTATTCTTTGAGCGCAGATAAGGCGGCCATTGTTTCCTAATATTTCCTTAATTTTACGGTTCATCATATGAAGAAACTCGATTTAGCTGATAAATGGGTGCTGGTTACCGGCGCGTCATCGGGCCTGGGGCAGGAAATGGCCCGGCAATTAGCCATTAAGCACCGTGCAAACCTTATCATAGCCGCCCGCCGTAAAGACAAGCTAGACCAGCTAAAAACTGAACTGGAAGCCGCTAGTGGCGTGCAGGTAAAAGTAATCGTCGCCGATTTATCCGTGCACGACGACGTAGTCCGTATGATAGACCAAAGCCTTGCAGGAGCTACTCTTTACGGGGCCATACTTAATGCAGGCGTTACCTATTTTGGCCGCCACAGCGATTTGCCCTGGGAACAAACCGAAAACATCATGAAGACCAACGTAAACAGCGTGGTGTACATGACGAGCAGACTCATTGGCCATTTCGAGAAAGCGAATACGGAGGGCGGCGTAATGATTGTTTCCAGCATGGCCGCATTTTTCCCGGTGCCTTACCAAGCGGTGTACTCGGCAACTAAAGCTTTCATTATGGCTTTTGCAAATGCCTTATCTGTAGAAATTATGAACCCCGCGCTCTCCCTAACCGTGTACGCCCCCGGCGGCATAGCTACAGAAATGACCGAAGGCAAAAACTTCAACGACCTTAAAAGCTGGCTGATGCCTGTTGGCCAGGCGGCCGCCGAAGGAATAGATGCCTTTATCAAACGCAAGCATGTGCATATACCGGGCTTTATGAACCGGGTGGGTAACGTTTTCATGAGTTTTATGCCGCGCAAATTCATCACAAAAAACATGGGCAAAGTATATTACAAAGCCCTGCTAAAGGCCGAAAATTCATAGTTGTATGTACGAGGCATTCCATAATACACCTTTGGGCTTCGTACGCATAAGAGCCGAGGAGAGGTTTATTACTTCCATAAGCATCAGAGATGAGGAATGCGTGGAAATGCCATCGCCCTCCGCTGCTATTAACCTCGCTATAAAACAATTGGATGAATACTTTGCAGGCAAGCGCAAGGAGTTCGACTTACCGATGAACCAGCCAGGCACCGATTTCCAGAAAGAGGTATGGAAGAACCTGCTCACCGTAAAATACGGTAGCACCATGAGTTACCTGCAATTGGCTAACCAAATGAATAACCCATTGGCTATACGCGCTATAGCCGCATCCAACGGCAAAAACATGCTTTGGATAGTAGTGCCATGCCACCGTATAATAGGCAGCAACGGCAGCCTCACGGGTTACGCGGGCGGGTTGTGGCGCAAGCAATGGTTATTGGAGCATGAGGCCCATGTAATTGGCATAGGTCAGACTAAGTTGCCTTTTTAGCCTTGCCGTTAAGCAGCTTCGTTATTTTGATATGTAGTTCGTGCGGTTCAAACGGTTTGGACAATACATCGTTCATCCCGGATGATAAAGCCTCTTTTTGCTCATGCTCGTAAGCAGCGGCCGAAAGAGAAATGATAGGTACGCTGCGTTTAGACTTCTCTAAATCCATACGAATGGCGCGTGCAACCTGGTAACCATTTTGGCCCGGCATGTGGATATCCATCAGTACCAGATCATAGTCTTCCACCTTTAGGCGCTCCAGGGCAATATTGCCATTATCGGCGACAGATACTTTTAAGTTCCAATCTTTCAGCATCTTTACCAGCATAAACTGGGTAATCATATTTTCCTCAGCTACCAGAACGTTAAGGCCTGCAAAATATATGGGTCGAGTGGCTTGTACAGATAACTCTATTGCGCCCGCGCCGAACCCTCTTACAGCATACTTACTTTCTTTGGAAATTGCGGTGACAAAAAATCACCATAATATCTTTGGTGCGCGGTTTTCAATGTTAGCATATCCACCAGCCCGAAGCCGTCAACCGCCGGCATCTGCACATCCACTAAGGCTATTGCAATTTGGTTTTCCCAGGCAATTTAAAGTGCTTCGTTTGACGAAGTAGTGGTAAACAATTTGATATCGTTCCGCTGCGGCAGGGCTTCAAGGGCTGTGATATTTTCTTCCCTATCGTCAACGATAAGGATACTAAAGGAGGCATGCAATAGTGGGGGTATTAGGTATCGTTCTGTAAAAGCTTAAAAATTTCTGTCGTGCGTAATATATACTCAGCTGCGTCAATTTGAATAGCAGCGTTGGGCATTTCCGCCATTTCTGCATCCTCGGGGTGCTGGGCTATGGTCAAAGCACCTCCTTTGCGAAGCTTGAGCATACCATCTGCCCCATCCTGATTCGCGCCTGAAAATAGTACTGCTGTGCAATTTTTTCCGTAGGCGTATGCCGCACTCTCAAAAGTAACATCTATAGAAGGCTTTGAATACCAAACGGCTTCTGAAACATCCAGGCTAAAAAAACCTGTTTTCTCTATCAAAGTATGATAATTCGGCGGTGCTATATAGATCGTATTACTTTCGAGCGGATCCTTATCACTAATTTCCCTGAGTGACATGCGGCTGTTTTCGGCGAACAGTTTTTCTATTTCACTAAAAAAATTCTTTTTTCGATGGATTACAATGATGACGGTTTTATTGAAATCGTGCGGGAAAGATTTAACCAGCGCAAAAAGCAACTTGAACGAACCTGCCGAGCCGCCCAATAGCAGCAGCTTCGATTCTTTGAATCGCTGAACCAATGTGCTATCAAGCGCCAATTTTTTGGTATATATTTTCTTTTTGATTGATAGCCTTGAACTTTTTGCGAAAATTATCGCTGCGGATGGTTTCTTTGTTGCCTAAGCAAAGATAACCTAGTGGACAAAGGCTTTTATAAAACAAATCAAGGATGCGTTCCTGCAGTTCTGTTTCGAAATAAATAAAAACATTGCGGCAACTAATCATCTGGAACTCGTTAAAAACGGTATCAGATATGAGGTTATGCACCGAGAAAAGGGTATTTTGCTTCAGTTCACTATGTACTGCTGCGGCATCGTACATCACCGTAAAATGGTCAGTGATCGATCCTGGTAGCCCGGTAAACAGATAATTTTCGGCGTAGCTCTTGATCTTGCGCAGGCTATATATGCCCTTACGGGCCTCTTTCAATACTTCGGTATTGATATCGGTACCATAGATAAACGTTTTTTTGGCCAAGCCCTCCTCTTTCATCAGTATAGCCAGTGAATATGCTTCCTCGCCCGACGAACAGCCCGCGCACCATACCTTTACATGCTGATAAGTGGAAAGATATGGCAGTACCTGACTATTAAGTGCCTTGTAAAAAGCCGGATCGCGGAACATTTCGGTCACATTCACGGTAATTTCTTCCAAAAACTCCTGGAAAAAATCGGGATCGTTCACCAATATATGCTTCAGATCGTAAAAACTTAGCTTTTTCAACATCATTATACGCGCCAGCCTCCGTTTTAGAGATGCCTTGGTATAATCGCTGAAATCGAAACCGTGTATCTTTTTTACAAGGTCTATCAACTCCGTTAGTTGCGGATTTGTTAAGTGATTGTCCTTACCTATCGTATCGTCTATCATGATTAGCTATCCAGCCAAAGTTGCATCAATGAGATAAGCCGGTCTATATCTACGGGCTTGGTGATATAATCGTTTGCGCCTGCGGCCATGCATTTTTCGCGGTCATCCTTCATGGCTTTGGCGGTAAGGGCGATAACAGGCAGCTTAGCCCATTTGTTTTGCTTGCGTATGTAGCGTGTAGCCTCGTAACCGTCCATTTTAGGCATCATTATATCCATCAATACGATGTCGATATCATTGATCTCTTCCAACTTGGCTATGGCTTCTTCACCGTCATTGGCTATCACAACATTAAGGTCGTAGCTTTCCAGTGCGCTGCTCAGGGCGAAGATGTTGCGCATATCATCATCTACCACCAACACTTTTTTGCCCTTGAGGCTATCTTTATTAGCACTGATAGGTCTCTTGGGAGATATTGGCGACGATGCCTGCGTTGCCGAACCAGTAGATTCGCTGATTTTATTTAGGAACAAATTTACTTCATCAATAAGCCTATCGCTCGATTTACTGGTTTTCACCACCATGGCGTTGGCATAATGCATCAGCCTGTTTACCGATGATTTATCCAGTTCCATTGCCGTATTGATGATTACAGGCAGGGACGCGAAACGGTCAACCTCTTTTATCTTATCCAGTAAATCCAGTCCTGATATATCCGGCAGGTTAAGGTCTAGAATTACACACTGGTATTCATTCTCATGCAGCATGCGGAACGCCGATTTGCCGTTGTAGGCCTGGTCTACCGTTATACCCTGACTTTGCATCAAATCGCGCAGGGCCTGGCTTTGGGCCTTATGATCTTCTACCAGCAATATCTGTTTAAAGCGCATCCCGCTGTTGGCCATGATATCGGTAAACAGCTTATCAAGTGTTTCGGTATTTACCGGTTTTTTAAGGAAACTGATAGCCCCCTCCTTGCGCACACGGTTGGCAGCCGCTTCGCCTGCCGACATTAAGTGCACCGGTATGCCCAACGTTTCCGGGTCGTTCTTTAGCTCTTTCAATATCTGCCAGCCATCTTTGCCGGGTAGCATAATATCCAATATCACAGCATCCGGATGCTTCTCTTTAATGGTTTCGAAAGCATGCGTACCCTCATATACCATAATGGCGCGATAGCCGTGGTCACGGGCGTAATCCTGCAAAATAGAAGCGAAGTTCTTATCGTCCTCCACAATAACCACCGTAGGCTCGCTGTTTGGGTCAGCTTTACGAGGCACGGTGCTCAGGAAGTTTTCTGCCGGTTTAAACGATTCTACCGTTGGCACATTGAGTTCTTCCTGTACGGTTTGCTGTGCTTCTAGCGGTAAGGTGAGCACGAAATCGCTGCCCTCGCCTGGTTCGCTGGTAAGGGTAATATGGCCACCGAGCAAGCTGGCCAGTTCGCGGCTGATGGAGAGGCCCAAACCCGTACCGCCATACCTGCGGCTGGTAGAGCCATCTGCCTGCTGGAACGCCTCGAAAATAACCTTTTGCTTATCTGCGGGGATGCCTATACCTGTGTCTTTTATGCTGAAGCTGATGGTTTTTGGCATTCTGCCCGGTTTTGCTGTAACCGTGATGGAGCCACCCTCCGGCGTGAACTTAAACGCATTGGAAAGGAGGTTTTTGATTACCTGCTCAGCCCTTTGCTTATCGGTATAGAGGGTTGCAGGTACATTAAGCGAGGTGGTTTTAAAGGTGATGTTTTTGTTCATCGCCATTTCGGCAAACAACGATTGCACATCGCTAAGTATTTCGGAGATACGCACATCCTCATTCTGCATATCCAATTTACCCGATTCAATCTTCGAAAGATCCAGGATATCGTTTATCAGTGTAAGCAGGTCGTTACCGGCATTGAATATTACGCTGGCGTATTTAATCTGATCTTCGGACAAGTTGAGCGGCTTGTTATCCTTCAATATCCGCGCAAGCACCAGAATGCTGTTCAGTGGCGTGCGCAGCTCGTGGCTCATATTGGCTAAAAATTCCGATTTATATTTACCAGTAACCTCCAGCTCGTTTGCTTTCTGGGTAATATTCTGGCGAGCCTCCTCAATAGCTTGATTCTTTTCTTCCAACAAGCTGGCTTTTTCTTCCAGTTCGGCGTTTATGGTGCGTAGCTCTTCCTGCTGTACGCGCAATTCCTCTTCCGATGCCTGCAACATTTCTGTTTTGTTCATCAGTTCCTCGTTGGTTACGCGCATTTCTTCCTGCTGCGCCTCCAACTCTTCGGCTTGCTGCTGCGTTTCCTCAAAGAGGTCGTGCATAATGGTGCGGGCCTGGGCAGTGTTTACTGCAATACCGATATCGTTTGATACCAACAGGATATAATCTTTTATTTGCTGTAGCAATTCGCCACGGAACCCAATCTCCATTACGCCTTTCAGCTTCTTGTCAAAGAAAAACGGCACGATAAAGGTTTCGATGATTTCTTCACTGATGATGGATGAACCTAGTTCAATCTTGTCGTTCAGCCTTCCTTTTATAACAGCTGCCCGCTCTTCTTTGGCGGCCTGCCCTATCCAGCCTTCGGATAAGCGGATGGCTTTCTTAAGTGATGCCGGATCGTGATAGGCAAAGGATGCGTACAGATCCAACCGGTCCTCCGGTTCATTAAACAAGTACATGGTACCGGTAAGCGCTTTGGCGTAATGGCAAACCTCGGCCAGTATATTTTCTGATAGTTCGCGCTCACTTTGCTGGCCCTGAATTTTCTCGTTGAGAGCACCGGTACCGGTAAGCAGCCAGTTTTTGGCCTCATTTTCGGCCAATACCTTTTCCAGTTCTATATTGGCAATTTTAATTTCATCCTCGATTCGTTTCTGTCTGGTAAACGTTCCCTGGATGTAGAAAAACATAATAATAATGATGATCAGGAAAATCATCGAGCCGATAACGATGACAATAATTGCCCGTTGCGATGCCTCGTCTGACGCAGCCTTACGCTGCGCAAGCAGGCTCGTTTCCTTTGCAATAACACGATTATTAATACCACGGATACTATCCATGTTACCTTTTCCGGCCAAAAACATACGGTTGGCTACCATAAAATCAAGCCCTTTAGCTTCGCGGGTTTCGATGTTTAACTTCAACACGGCCAACTGGCGGGCAACTAATGACTTTAGCGAATCTACCCTGGCGGTCTGCTCGGGACTATCTTCCACTAGCTGGCTTAATTGCGTTATGCTTTCGTTGATTCGCGGAACGGCAACATTGTAAGGATCGAGAAATACTTTATTGGCCGTAGCACCATAACCGCGCATGCCGGTTTCTCCATCAATTAATAGCTGCGTTAAATTATTGGCGGTTTTGATCACCTTTTGGGTATGATTTACCCATACGGTATCATCTTCTAATTGCTTAATACTTTTAAAGGACAGTATCCCCACAAAAAGTACCAGTACAATAGAAACAGCAAAACCAGCTAATACCTGGTTACGAAAGGAAAGCTTTAACATTTGGTAGAATGTTGTTTAATTTAGATGCAAAGATGTTTAAAAAAACACTTGTTAACTAAATAAATTACAACGAAACCACTGGGTTACACCTATAAGGAATATTATACTTGTTGTGGAGGCACCTTCAACTTGTTTTTGGGGAAAGTTGCCCCTAAAACGGCTAGTGCCGGCCCGGCAAACAATACATACCACCCCCATTTGAATTTTATCTGCCTGATAAGAAATGATTCCAGGCCTTTAAAAGGGATAAAGCTAAAGGCTCCGTTCACTTTTAAAACAGCTGCTATCAGCAGTAACACCACCAGAAAAAAAGAAATATAGGCCGTGAAGCGCACCACCTTTGACTGATTGAGCACACTGCAAACCACCCCAATGATACCAACCAGCATCAGCAACAAGCCGTAGGGCTGGTTCATTTGGTAAACATTCCAATTGAATAAATGCAACGGGCGAAGCATTGGGCAATAAGTGCCTATAATAAGCACGATAAAGCCAAGCAGCGATAAGAGTGAAGGCAGGCGCATAAGGTTGTATTATTTTCGGATATCCATTTTATCGGCAAAGTGAGCGCAATAATCGCGCAGGTCCTCAACGATGTTCTTTTCGCCGGTGGCGCGCAAAAAGGTATCGCCCATGGTTTGCAGGGTTTCGTAGAAGAAGCGTTTCATCTCGTCTACCGGCATATCTTTGGTCCACAGATCGATTTTCAGGGTATTTTTGTAGCTCTGATCCCATAACGAGAGCATGAACGCTTGTACAGGCAAAGCTTCTTTATTTTGAGAATCGGTAGATTCCCACACAATCCTTTCAGGAATGTTATTATCGTCGAGTTGTACAGTAAGCTTTATTTCAGCAGTCTTCATCAAGTTCTATTTAACAATTAAAAATATAATAGCCACCAAAGTTATAAAGCTTAGCTCTACAATCCACAGTTTTTTGGTTTCGGCAAAGAAATTACGGAAAATTATATCCAGCAATGACACAACCACCCCAAACAACACGAATATCCAGGTGATTGTACCGCTCCAATGCTCGTAAGGGCTACCAGTAATTTTGGCACCGTTGATGCTGATGTAGCCCGCCAGTATAAAAAAGCCGGCGGTAGCGAAGTTTAGGGGGCTTATTCTGAATTTACGTGGCTGATCAGCGTTTTTTGCCAGATCGCTTTTGGCTTCCATATTTTTTTTCGGGTTTCTTATTGCTTGGATGATTAGGGTTCTTTTTGGCTTTGGCAGCTTCGAATTTCTTTATCTGCGCCAGCGATTTCTTTTCGTGGAAGGCCCCTTTGAAATCCGGGTCTTCTTTACGCTTTTGCAGGTCTATCTCTTTGGCTTGCTCCTGGCGTTCTTCGTAAGGCGTTTCCTCAATAAACACCCCTTCCGGGATATCGAACACCGGGATAGTTTGCCTGATTAGCTTTTGTATCTTGTTTACGTAATACTCTTCTGAAGGTACCGCAAAGGTAATGGCCACACCAGAGTTATACGCCCTGCCGGTACGGCCTATACGGTGTACGTAATCTTCTATCACCACCGGCACATCGTAGTTAATTACGTGGCTAACATCGCTCACATCAATACCCCGCGAAGCTACATCGGTAGCTACCAGTATTTTCACCAAATCGTTTTTAAAGGAGTTGATGGAGTTGATACGGGTATTTTGCCCTTTATTGGCGTGTAGCACCTTAACGCCGGTTTCGCCGTATTTGCGCAACAGGAATTTATACACATCCTCTGCCGCCACACGGGTTTTGCAGAATACCATCAGTTTCTTTATGTCGCCCTCTTTATCCATCAGGGCCTTTAGCAGGTTTATCTTGGTTTTGTTATTAGGGACATGGTATAGCTGCTGGCTAACCGTTTCTGCAGTCGTAGCTTGCGGTGTTACCTCTATAATCGTTGGGAACTCCAGAAAGTTATACGATAACTCCTGTATCTTATCAGACATGGTGGCCGAGAATAGCAGGTTCTGCCGCTTAACCGGCACTATTTCCAGTATGCGGTTTATCTGCGGCATAAAGCCCATATCCATCATCTTATCGGCCTCATCCAACACCAGCACCTGAAGGGTTTTGGTTATGATATGCCCCGCAAGATAAATATCCAGCAGGCGTCCGGGCGTGGCTACGATAATATCGACCCCCTTATTTATCTGCTCTATCTGCGTTTTTGGGCCAAGGCCGCCGTAAAGTACCACAACCCTTAGGTCGGTATTGGCGGCGAAGGCTTTGATATTCTCTTCTATCTGCATAGCCAACTCTCGCGTTGGCGATACGATGAGTGCACGCGGGCTATCACCCTGTGCGTATTTCAGCTTCATGAGTATCGGCAGCACATAGGCTGCGGTTTTGCCCGTACCCGTTTGGGCAATGCCCATTACATCCTGCCCGTTCAGTATCGGCGGGATGGCTTTTTCCTGTATCGGCGTAGCCTCGGTATAACCGGCATCGGCAATAGCGTTCAATATCTGCCGGTTAAAATTAAAATCTTCAAAGGGTATGCCCATAGCCGCAAAGATAGGTTTTTTGCGCGGTTGCTAGATTTGAGATGTGAGATTAGAGATGTGAGACAAAAAATTAAGTTAATGGCAATCAATAATCATGCTGTAACGTACAAGGTTATTTAGCCGTCATTACATCTAAACATTTATCTTGGCTACTATATCAGCACACATGAAAAAATACCTATTTACCGCTTTTACGATACTATTTTTCGCAGGCACATCCCTGGCCCAGATGGGCAAGGGTGCCAAATACATCGGCGGTAGCTTTAACCTAAATTATGACGAGGCTGGTTATTCCACCTATGTCAGCTACCCGCAGGGCAATACCCAATATTTCAATACGGGCATTTTAAACTTAAACGTTAGCCCCGAGTTTGGCTTCTTTTTGAATAAACATTGGGTTATTGGCATACAGCCGGGCTATGCGCGTACTTCTGGCACCGAGACCAATAACTATTACTCCGCCACCAACGCCGTGGACAATTACAGCCATACCCGTAAATACCATACCGATATTATTGGGCTGGCCATTAACGCGCGTTATTATTGGATGCTGAGTGATAAATTCGGCATTTACCCACAAATCGGTATAAGTAGCAACCATGTGCTGAACAACTTTTTAGTTGGCTCTTTAAACGTAGGCGGCGGCCCGAATGTGGTTTTCTTCCCTACCGAAAAGCTGGGTATTAATATGGGTTTCGGCAATTTCAATTATAACTACAATTACCAAACTAACGGCAGCAAAATTAACCTTGCTTTGAACAACAACTTCAGCTTTGGTTTGAATTATTATTGGGGAGGGAAGTAGAGTCAAGAGATTAGAATCAAGAGACAAGACAAATAAAACTAATACTTCTGTCTTGATTCTTGTATCTTAATTCTTGACTCTAAAAACTATCTTTGCCCTATGCCAACCATCCTCATAAAAGCCGCCACCCTCGTAAACGAAGGCAAACAATTTGTTGCAGATTTACTTGTCAAAGACGGCCACATCGAACGCATCGACAGTTCCATCAACGCGCAAGCCGATAGGGAAATCAATGCTGAAGGCCTGTACCTTTTCCCAGGCTGTATAGACGACCAGGTGCACTTCCGCGAGCCGGGGCTAACACATAAGGGCAATATTTACACCGAGTCGCGCGCAGCGGTTGCAGGCGGCATCACCTCTTTTATGGAAATGCCCAACACCGTGCCCAACACCCTCACCCGAGAACTGCTGGAAGATAAATACGCCATAGCGGCGAAAAATTCTCCTGCTAATTATTCGTTTTACATGGGCGCCAGCAACGATAATCTGGATGAAGTGCTGCGCACCGATACCAAAAACGTGTGCGGCATAAAAGTTTTTATGGGCTCCTCGACGGGCAATATGCTGGTAGATAACCCCACCACGCTGGAGAATTTGTTCGCCAACTCCCCTATGCTTATCGCAACGCATTGCGAGGATGAGGCAACCATTAAAAGTAACCTCGAGCATTTCAAACAATTGCTTGGCGAAAATATCCCGATACAACTCCATCCTAAAATAAGAAATGCGGAAGCTTGCTATCTGTCATCGAGCTTGGCGGTAGAGCTAGCCAAAAAACATAACACACGCCTGCATATTCTGCATATCTCTACCGAGAAAGAAACGCATTTATTCAGCAATGATATACCACTGGAAGATAAACGTATAACCGCTGAAGCCTGCATTCACCATTTGTGGTTTAGCGATGCCGATTACGAAACCAAAGGCAACCTGATCAAATGGAACCCCGCCGTTAAAACCGCTACCGACCGCGATGGCATTTTAGCCGCAGTGCTGGATGGCCGCATAGACGTTATCGCTACCGACCACGCCCCTCACACCGTAGAAGAAAAGGCCCAGGCCTACCTGCAGGCCCCCAGCGGTGGTCCATTGGTGCAGCACGCTTTAGTTGCTATGCTGGAGTTGCACAAGCAAGGCAAAATAACGCTGGAACAAATTGCAGAGAAAATGGCACACAACGTTGCCAAATGCTTCCAGATTGAAAAGCGCGGCTTTATCCGCGAAGGTTATTGGGCAGATCTGGTATTAATTGATTTGAACAGATCCTGGAGCGTTGAAAAGAGCAATATCCTGTACAAATGCGGCTGGTCGCCTTTTGAAGGGCAGCAGTTTGCATCTAGCATTAGCCATACCATCGTATCCGGCAATTTGGTTTACCAGGGCGATAAAGTGGTAGATGGCATTTATGGCCAGCGGATGAGTTTTGTGAGGTAATATCCTTTAAACTATTCGCCTATGCTGATGGCTTATTAATGTTATTTCTCAGATCAGGACATACTGGTCAAAAATGGTTGGTGAAACCCTCGTATAATATTGATTATCAATTAAATGTCTTTTCCTAATTGAAGTTGGTTCCAATTGATTTTTTAAAGGCGAGTTTTCTTAGCCATAAAAGAGCACAGCCAACAACAAATATGTCGCATGGAATGCTATAAGCAGATTTTATTTCTCGAATGAAAAAACTATAGTAATTTTATCTGAACTTATTACCAACCATTTTTGACCACATTGCCCAGATCAGGCACCTAAACACCAAGCTAATAGCGCTATAATCAGTACAATTCCTATTAATATAAAAAAACGTTTGGCTATGGCCGACAGCCGAGTATCGTCGCCATCAATAATTTCTAATGTAGATGGTTCAAATATAAAAGCTATTGCAAAAACAATAACAAATCCAATTTTAGCAATCTTTTTCATATCGGATATCCATCTGAAAACGATTAAGTTTCAACCAATATTACCACTTCATTATCAATTGATAAACACCTCATCAATAAACACCCAACCCGGTTTGCCTTTTGCCGGGTGCCAATCGGGTACGGTTTTTAGCGGTTTAGCAACAAGCTTGATACAAGATACTGTTTGCGCCGTTTTAAGCTGACAGGTTAGAGGCACTAATCCAAAAGGGTCATTTTTAAGCGGTGCCGCTGTTTTAAGGATGCTCAATAATTTCAGATGATCCTTATCAGGTCCACCCCATACTTCTACCCCGGCTGCTAAAAATATTTGCGAGCCAATATTGCGCATGGTGTTGAGTTCTAAGGAATGCATTTCGATAGGTTTATTAAACCACATCATCATCTCCAGGTCCTTTTGCGACCCTAACCACTTACCATTGCCGAAACTTGTACCGCCAAGGTCTTTATCAATTATAGTTTTAGCACCGTCTCCCTTATACTTATCATCGGGGTGGGTGATGAACATCATACTATCGGGCGTGTACCGGCATTTGTAAACATTAAACTGAACCGTATCGCTGCCAATCCATCCCGGCTTAAAGGCGCGGGCTTTTATGACTGTACTTTGTGTAAGAACAGTACCTGGTTTATACAGCGCCGAGCGATTGCTATCCGGTGCGGTACCGTCTGTGGTGTAACGTATATCAACCCCTTTGATAGGGTTGGTTAATAGCAGCGCGTAGCTTTCGCTAAATATCAAAGCTGTATTTTTCAACTGCGGGTTGGTTAGCTTAACCGGCTTACCATCATCCTTAAATCCCGTTAATACTTTCAATTGTTTGTTGCTTGCCTGCATTGATTTAAAATCGGCAGGCTTTAGACCGGTATCCCATACCGCCAGTTCGGCAAGGCTCTTTATCGCGGCCAATTGTTTGATATCGGCTACAGTTAGCTTCACCCCTGATAAAGAAAGACTACGGAGATATTTTAGCCCGCTTAACTCTTGTAAACCCTTACCTGTTACATCGCTAAAATTGAGCACAAGGCGGCGCAAGTTTGGCAGTTTGGCAATGGCTTTCAGGTCGGCATCTTTTACAGGCATTTTATTTAGGTCGAGCGACACCACTTGTTTACTGATGGGGCTTAACTCCTCTAATGCCTTTATATTAAAAGTGCTTTTATTGTAAATATTCACCGCCAAAGCCGGCGACTCCGCAGCTAAGGGGTAAACTACACGGTAGTTATTGTTGAGTTTTTTGATATCATCTTCGCTGGCTGCAGAAAAATCATAGGTCTCTTCGCTACTCTCTGCTGGTTTTAAAAACGAGGAAGCAATTATCCGCAGAGAATCGGTGGCGGGCAAATCGATTACTTTCATTTTGAAATCGGCATTGTTCTTTACCCAAAAGTAAAGCAGCAATTGCTCTTCTTCGGTTAACTGTGGTTTGCCGATAGGTGGCATATGTTTCTTTTCCGGTTCGGGCAGGTGGATGCGCTCCAGCAAAAGGCTCATCTGTGGGTTGCCTGCTACAAACAATTTACCTTTCTTGCCGCCCTTCAGTATGGATGCCTGGTCGCTCAGGCTTAGCCCGCCTTTCATTTTATCGGCATTATGGCAATTCTGGCATTTAGCCTCGAAAATGGGGGCTATCACATCGCGATAAACCAGCGCCTCGTTAATCGGCACCAGCTTTTTGCTGTTATCCATTACCGGCGCAAAAACAAAATCATCGCCGTGGGTAATATTACCACCGAAATGCCCGGCCATTATCAAACAAACAACGGTGACGATTGCACCTGTTTTGGCAATTGTGGCCGTGTACCGTTCGCGGTTGCGGATGAGGTAAACACCATAGCCCACAAATGCCACACCCACCCCAAACCATTTATGCCATTGCAAATTGCTACCCTCATAACCCGCCTCGTGTGATAGCAGCAAGCCCATAATTACAGTGACAGAGGCGAAAAGAGCACCCAGTACCAGCAAATAATCGGTAAAAGACTGGTAAAGTTTTTCACCAACGAACTCCGGCCGAAAGCGAAAATACTCCAGCAGCATGGCCAGCATCAAAATGACGATAGGAAAATGGAGGACGAGCGGGTGCATCCTGCCTGCAGGTTGCAACCATTGTGGTACCACCAGGCTATCTCCCGCCATCAGTAAAACCAAAATAAAAACATTCAGCGCAAACAGCGCCGCATCTGCAAAACCTTTATGGCTGCTCTTCATATATCAAAAGTGGTGCTGCAAGGTTTTAAACGCGTGTAAATTTATAAGGATAAACCTTGCCCGATGCCCACTGCGCTACGTACAGGTTCTCGTCGTTATCCACACATACATCGTGTGGATTTAAAAATATTTTTTCGGCCTGTGCCATGGGTTGCAATACACCATCTATGTAAACCGGTTCGGTACCGCCAAGGTTAGATACCACTTTATTGTTTTTATCAAGTATAGTGGTAAAGCCGGAGTTTTCCTTACCCAAATCAGGTGAGCGCAGCACGGCGGCATACAGGTGATTGCCTTTAATAACGGGGCGGCATACGCAGGCACCGGGGAGTTTGATGATCTCCTGCAATTTGCCATCCATACTAAAGCGTTTGAAACAGTTGCGGGTACGATCGGTCACAATTAAAGTGGGCGCGCCCTTACGTCTGTCGATAACTATACCGTGCGCATTATCCAAATGCTCGTCTCCCTCGCCTTTGCCGCCGAAAAAGCCTTTCAGCTTGCCATCTTTATCGTAATGGGTGATGTATTGTGCACCGTAGCCGTCGGCGATATAAATATCTCCGTTGGTGTCAATAGTGGTTTCCGTGGGAATAAACTCCTCTGCTTTTTTGTAAACGCCGGCTTCCATCGGCACATCAATGGTCATTAATAGCTTCCCATCGAGCGTTGTTTTATAAACCTGGTGCTTTACAGTGTCGGTGATGAAAAGGAATTCGGAACCGTTCTCATTGAACAAAGTTAACCCGTGCGCACCGGGAAAATCATGCCCCCATGTAGTCAACAGCTTCCCCGATTTATTGTAGATAAGTATATTGTTTTTTGTTTCATTGGTAAGCAGCAAAATACGGCCCTTGCTATCCTGCACCATTTCGTGGCAATCATTCACGGGGTTCTTCTGCGAATCGGCTTTGCTCCAGTCTTTATCTAAACGGTAGCGCATATTACCGTGACCGTAAACCGGGCCATCATTTTTTGCGAACAGGTTTTTAGTGATGATAAGCCCTGCCGACAGTACCACAGTACGCTTGATAAATTCTTTTCTTTCCATATTATTTGGTTTTGACCAATTACACTGATTTTTTTTATTTCACCGATGTACGTTCCACCGCGTCATTGCGAGCGAAGCGCGGCAACCATCGGCAAGAAAAGCAGATATACAGAGCGGCTCTGCTAGCCTATGATTGCTTCGTCGTTCCTCCTCGCAATTGCGTTGTGTTGCGTTAGCCCTTAAGTTATGATCCCCTTCACCACATTACCCGCCACATCCGTTAAACGGTAGCGGCGTCCCTGGCTTTTAAAGGTTAGTTTCTTATGGTCGATACCTAATTGATTGAGGATGGTCGCGTGGAAATCGTGCACATGTACGGGGTCTTTGATAATATTGTATCCAAACTCGTCCGATTCGCCGTAAACCATCCCCGGCTTAATGCCGCCGCCGGCCATCCAAACGCTAAAACAGCGCGGGTGATGGTCGCGACCGTAATTGGCTACATCCAGCTTGCCCTGGCTATAATTGGTCCGCCCAAACTCGCCGCCCCAAATTACCAATGTTTCGTCCAGAAGGCCTCTTTGTTTAAGGTCGGTTACCAATGCTGCCGATGCCTGGTCAACATCCTTGGCCTGCCCCGCCATTTCCTGCGGCAAATTATTGTGCTGATCCCATCCCTGGTGGTAAAGCTGCACAAAGCGAACTCCGTTTTCCGACAGCTTTCTTGCCAGCAAACAATTGGCCGCGTAGGTGCCGGGAACCAAACACTCTGGACCATACATTTTTACAATATCGTCCGATTCTTTCGATACATCCATTATCTCCGGCACCGCAGTTTGCATGCGGTAGGCCATTTCGTATTGCTGTATCTTGGTATTTATCTCCGGGTCGCCAAATTCTTTATAGTTAATATCGTTCAATGCAGCCAAGTTATCCAGCATTTTACGGCGTTCGTGTCGGTTCAAACCTTCCGGGTCGTTCAGGTAAAGAATTGGATCTTCACCGCTGCTAAACTGCACCCCCTGGTGGATAGAGTCTAAAAAGCCATTGCTCCAAAGTTTGGAGTAAACGCCCTGCCCGTTGCCTTTTCCTTTAGAAAGCAGTACGGTAAAGGCCGGCAGATTCTTATTCTCGCTGCCAAGCCCATAGCTCACCCAGGATCCCATACTTGGGCGGTTACCCTGCTGGGCACCAGTTTGGAAGAAAGTGAGCGCAGGGTCGTGGTTTATGGCATCTGTGTTCATCGAGCGTATGATGCAAATATCATCCGCTATCTTACCGATATGCGGAAACAGATCACTTATCCATGCGCGCGATTCTCCATATTGTTTAAAATCGTAAAACGAACCCACCAGCGGGAACGATGCCTGCTTTGCAGTCATCCCGGTTAATATTTGGTTACCCCGTACTGATGGTGGCAGCTCCTGCCCCATCATCTGGCGCAATTTGGGTTTGTAATCGAAGGATTCCAACTGTGATGGCGCACCATCCTGGAACAGGTAAATCACCCTTTTTGCCTTTGGCGCAAAGTTGGGGATGCCCGCAATAAAGTCCGCCTCGGCCTCGTCGCCCTTTCCGCTAAACAGATCGGGTATCAGCAACGAACCCAGGGCCGCACTACCAATACCCAGGCTCAGCCTGGAAAGGAATCTACGCCGGTTGATATTTAGCCTGCTTTCTAAAAAGTCTTTTTCCATATCAGGTTTTTGTTATCGCCTCTTCTAAATTATACATTGCATCAACCACTTTCATCATTGCCGCCAGTTTCACCTTGTCTACATTGGCCGGTACAGGGTACTCGCCCACTTTCAATAGTTTATCGGCATCGGCTTTGGTCATGCTCTTTAGTTCCTCATTGTAGTACGCCGTTAATATCGCCAATTCTTTATCCTGCGGATGCCGACACATAATGAGCCGGAATGCCTTGATGATTTTATCCTTTGATTGACTATTATCCTGCAACAATTTTGCTGCCAATACCCTTGCACTTTCCAACACGGTTGGGTCGTTCAGCATCACCAGCGCCTGTAGTGGCGTATTGGTACGCAGGCGCTTCACCTCGCACTGATCGCGGTTGCTGGCATCAAATATCGCCAGCGATGCCGGTGGTACCGTACGCTTAATGAGCGTGTACATCCCTCTGCGGTACAAATCCGGGCCGTGTACTTGCTTATAAGTGGCTAATTGCCCCCTGCCCGATGTGGCATTTTCCCAAAGGCCGGGTGGTTGATAGGGATTTACGCTCGGGCCTCCTATTTTAGGATTTATCAACCCACTGCTTGCTAACACCAAATCGCGCACAAACTCGGCAGGTAAACGGTTGCGCGGGCCGCGCGCGAGGTAAACATTATCAGGGTCTGCTCTAAGTTTGTCCGGGCTAACAACTGCCGATTGCCGGTACGTGGCCGACATTACCACTTGTTTCACCAGTCGTTTCATATCCCAGCCGTGGCTCATAAAGTCTACCGCAAGCCAATCCAATAACTCAGGATGAGACGGCAGATCACCTTGCATACCAAAATCGCCAGAGCTTTTTAAAATGCCCTTGCCAAAAAACTCCTGCCAAACCTGGTTTACAAATACCCTTGCGGTAAGCGGGTTGTTTTTATTGAAAAGCCATTCAGATAAGCCCAGCCTGTTCTTTGGATAATTCGCGGTAAATGGCAGTATCGCTTTTGGCGTGCCCATCGTAACTTCTTCGCCATGGGCATCATAGTTGCCCCGATTAAGTACAAAGGTTTTGCGCACGTACTCGCTATCGGCCATTACAGATACGATCAGTTTATCAGTATCCTGCTTGTTGATGAACTTCAGCACATCTTTTACGTCCTGGTTGCTTATTTGCATCATGGGGCGCTTGGCATAAGTTTCGGGCCCACCTACAGAGGATTGCAGCCCGGCCTCTTTCACACTATTAAAAAACGCAAATACCTGGTAATATTCTTTCTGAGAAAATGGATCATACTTATGATCGTGGCAATGGGCGCACTCCAGGGTTATGCCAAGCAAAGCCTTGCCAAAGGTGTTAGTACGGTCGGTTACGTAGCTTACGCGGTATTCTTCGTCAATTACGCCGCCCTCTTCGGTAATTTTATGATTGCGGTTAAAGCCTGTTGCCAGCAGTTGCTCTTTGGTTGCGTTGGGCATTTGGTCGCCCGCCAACTGCCAGGTGATAAATTTATCGTAAGGCAAATTCTCGTTAAATGCGTGGATCACCCAATCGCGCCAGGGCCACTGACTGCGATAGTTATCATCCTGGTACCCGTGAGAATCGGCATAACGCGAAACGTCCAGCCAATGCAAAGCCATCTTTTCGCCATACTGCGGGGCAGCCATCAAGCGATCAACCATTTTTTGGTAAGCATCGGGGCTTTTGTCTGCCAAAAAATCATCCATCATTTTTAGGGTAGGCGGCAATCCTGTCAAATCAAGCGAAAGCCTTTTTAGCAGGCGTTCTTTATCCGCTTCGGCATTGGGCTCAAAGCCCTTTTGCTCCATTTTTTGCAGCACAAAATTGTCAATCGGGTTTTTCACCCATGCAGTGTTTTTAACTTCTGGTACAGCATGCAAACGCGGAGCAACAAATGCCCAGTGCTTTTCATATTTGGCGCCCTGTTTTATCCAGGCTTTTATCAGGTCTGTTTCAAAAGGTGTCAGTTTCTTTAAGTTGGAGGATGCAGGCGGCATTTGTTCAGCCGTATCCTTGGTAGTGATTCGGCGGTAAACTTCAGATAATGAAGGATCACCAGGAACCAACGCATGCGCAGTGGGATTATCTTTAAGCGCAGCAAAAGCCATCTCCGGAATATCCAGCCGCAAATCAGCTTCGCGATGTCCGGCATCCGGGCCATGGCATTTAAAACACTTATCAGAAAGTATAGGGCGGATGTTAAAATTATAACTGATAGTATCAGGCACCTGCTCTTCATCCACTTGTCCTGCTGAATTGCAGGCTTGCAAAGCACATAAAATGCAACCGGCTATCAAAAGCCACGCGTGGTTCAATCTTGGGAACATTAGTTTAAAGTTGGTTTTACGATCAGGGTCGTTTTCCAAATGTAGCGAAAACCAAAACATTTTCCACTTAAAATTAATCAATCGCAAAGTGTAAAAAAACTGTTACTTCACACAAACCTAAAAAAACTTTCATTTTGATATAAAAAGGCACTTTTTTTGCCCAATACCGCCAGCTTCGGCAAAGTTTTGATTGTAAGATGGTGCTTGCAAAATGAGTTTCTTAACCCCGTTAGCAGCTTAAAAAGGTCTTAATTCCTGGTTGAGATAGCACTCGCTAAAGCGTTTACCCTGGCCTTCACAAACTCGGGACTTACGATTTCGGCCTGGTCACCATACATCATAAACCACCGCACGAATCCTTCTACCGACATCGTCAGGAAAGTCATTTCTAACTGGGTTGGTAACTGCACTTCAGAAACAAAACCGTTGTAATATTTCTGGTCGGAAATAAACCGTACAATAGCATTATCCACCCTGATTACAATCGTTTCGAGTTTATGCTCGTAAGCGGTTTGAGCGATATAGGCTTTTAATGTAGGGTGCTTGCCTTCAAAGGTGTGCCCGGTTTCGACAAGGGAACGAATACGGTCGGTACGAAAATCACGGTAGTCCCGTCGCATCCGGCAATAAGCTATCATGTGCCAGTAGCTGTCCAAATAAAATACGCCAACGGGTTCAATGTCGCGCTTGGTTTTTTCCTGGCTATAACCCGCCATGTAATTTATACAAAGCACTTTTTTATGCGCGATAGCGTTGAGGATGGGCTGCAAATGATCGTTATTATTGATGCGCCGTTGGGTTTGACTTTTAAGTACTTCTATACTGTCGTCCATGCTTTCCAACAGGTCCTTTTCGGCTGTTTTCAATATAGCACGCACCTTATACATAGCCGATTTATGCTGCGCGGCAGTAGAAGCATCGGTCATCTTCTCCACAAATTTTTCGGCCGTCAGAAACGCCGTGGCTTCTTCGCGGGTAAACATAATGGGTGGCAGTCGATAACCATCTACAAGGGAATAGCCCACTCCTGCCTCGCCGATAACCGGGATACCTGCTTCTTCCAGCGAGCGCACATCACGGTAAACCGTACGCAGACTGATGCCGAATCGCTCCGCAATATCGCTGGCCTTTACCACCCTGCGCGATTGCAGTTGGATGAGTATTGCGGAGATACGGTCGATACGGTTCATACCTCAAAATAAACTAAATTAAACTAATTTGCGCCAAACAGAGTTTAATAATTATGAGCGACAACGATAAAATCATCACTTTCGAGAGCTATTACGACCCCATGCTGGCACACATTATCCAAACACGGCTGGAAGACAGCGGCATCTCCTGTTTTATTGCCGACGAAAACACCATCGGCGCGCAGCCTTTTTACAACCAGGCGATAGGTGGCATCAAGATAAAGATATTTGAGCGCGATCTGGAACGTGCCCGCGAGATACTGGCGGAGGATAATGAATTGGAGGAGTAAGTTGAAAAGTTAGATGTTTAAAAGACTGAAAATTGAAGACCGGAAGCTTAAGCTAAAGATATCGTATTAAAAACCTTATTCCCCATGGACAGAAAGTGATATTGGATGCAATGGTTTTTTGCGCAAATATAACACTCAGCAACAACACTGATGGTGACACCATTTTGACACCATTTTGAAATTTTCAAACAACTGATTAGGAACACATTAACAGTGTTCACGGTGTTCACACTGCGCCGCGTGAACACTTAATTAACACTTTTGGCGGTTTGCTTTCCCGACTTTTAGGTTAGGCTTTGAACCCCAAGCCTCAAAAGGCAGTGACATAAACCTGACTTCTGTATCAAAACCGATACAAAAGCAGGTATTTTTTCCTGATTATTATATATTAGCCGTATGATTGATCGCCGTAAATTCCTTAAAGCAACCGCCGCAAGCGCTTCATTAGCAGCATTATCTCAATACAGTTTAGCAACGCCAGCAACCAATAAGGTAAGCGAAGCCGCAGCCGGTGGCTTCCCCATTGTAATTTCTACCTGGGATTTTGGGATTGCTGCTAACAAAGAAGCCTGGAAAACCCTTGCGGCGGGCGGTCGTGCGCTTGATGCTGTAGAGGCCGGCGTGAAAATACCCGAGGCCGACATGAAGAATCACACTGTTGGCCGCGCCGGCTATCCCGACCGAGACGGGCATGTTACCCTGGATGCCTGCATAATGGACGAGTTTGGCAACTGTGGCTCGGTAGCCGCGATGGAAGACATTGCACACCCTATCTCGGTAGCACGCCTGGTGATGGAAAAAACCCCGCACGTGATGCTGGTTGGCGATGGCGCAAGCCAGTTTGCCGTAGAGCAGGGCTTTAAACGAGAGAAATTGCTCACCGCGGAGTCGGAAAAGGAATGGAAGAAATGGCTGGTAAAAGCTGAATATTCGCCAAAAATGAATATAGAGAACGACCAGCACCGGCCCGGCGGCAAATACAACCACGATACTATAGGTATGCTGGCTTTGGATGCCAAGGGTAACATCAGTGGTGCCTGCACCACCAGTGGCATGGCCTTTAAACTGCATGGCCGCGTAGGCGACAGCCCCATCATAGGCGCGGGCTTATATGTAGATAACGAGGTGGGCGGTGCCACATCAACCGGCGTTGGCGAGGAAGTGATACGCAACGTAGGTAGCTTTTTGGTGGTAGAGCTCATGCGCCAGGGCCTTTCGCCAGAGGACGCCTGTAAAGAGGCAGTTAACCGTATTATCCGCAAAAAACCAGAGACTGCAAAGAAAATACAAGTGGGCTTTTTGGCCATCAACAAAAAAGGTGAATACGGCGCATATGCTATACAAGAGGGTTTCTCTTTCGCCGTATGCAACGCCGATAAACAAGACCTGCTTATCCCCGGCAAAAGTTTTTATAAGGACGATAAGAAATAAAGTCCATAGTCCATTGACCATATTCCATGGAAAAAACTGTGTTTTGCCATGGTCTATCGACTATAGACGATGGACTTAAATATCCTAAACTAAATTTCTACAGACATGGTAACACTTGAAGTTTGCTCCAATTCGGTCACATCAGCATTAGCGGCCCAGGAAGGCGGTGCGGTACGGGTGGAGCTTTGCGAGAACCTTGCCGAGGGCGGCACTACCCCGTCTTACGGGCAGTTGCTACTAGCCCGCAAACTTTTACATATCCAACTTTTTGTGCTGATACGCCCACGAAGCGGAGATTTTTTGTACTCCGAACTGGAATACGAGGTGATTAAAGCCGATGTGCGCAATTGCATAGAAGCGGGAGCCGACGGCATTGTGATAGGCATCCTGAACGCGGATGGTACCATAGATAAACCCCGTTGCCTGGAGTTGGTGCGCATGGCAAAGCAATTCGGGCTGGCCGTAACGTTCCATCGGGCTTTCGATATGTGTGCCGACTTGTATCAGTCTCTGGAAGATATTATAGAATTAGGCTGCGATCGTATCCTCACCTCGGGAGGCAAAAGTACGGCCATGGAGGGCGCAAGCACGCTCAACCACTTGGTAGAGAAAGCTGCGGGCCGCATAGCCATTATGGCCGGAAGCGGCGTTAACCCAAATAACGTTGCCGATCTGGTGCATTTTACCAGCGTTACCGAGGTACATTCGTCCGCCCGTATCCACGTGCCCGGCAAAATGGAATACCATAACGACCATATCCTGCTAAGTAATGGCATGAAAGACGAGTATGGACT
The DNA here is from genome assembly GCF_004519315.1 of Mucilaginibacter psychrotolerans. GTDB lineage: Bacteria > Bacteroidota > Bacteroidia > Sphingobacteriales > Sphingobacteriaceae > Mucilaginibacter > Mucilaginibacter psychrotolerans. The sequence goes on along the minus strand of NZ_SOZE01000014.1, from coordinate 112,023 downwards.
GGATATGACCGGTGTAGAAGTGGTGAAAAGCATTATTGCTGCGGCGAATAGTTAATAAAGAATCTCCATTGCGAGAAGCAGCTCAGGGCATGCGCTGTGGGGCTACAAGGCTATCTTCGGCAAGCCGGTCGGACTTGCATACGGCTCTCCCGCTGATGATTGCCGCGCTATCGCTTATAATGACGTGGTTTTAAGTTATTGATTATCAGTATACATTTTTACGCGTCATAACCTTTTTTTTCAGGGTTACCCCCTGATGGATACTCGCAAAGACGAGGTGGCGATCACTCCCTAAAATATACTTACCGGCAATACCAACTCTATCCTATTCTTTCCATTTCCTCCGAACTGGTCATCATCCAATAAATAACTGTACCTGACGCCGAACGATATGGCCGCCTGGTTGAATATCTTCCCATCGAAAAACAAAGCTGCCCCGACCGAGCGAAAATTGGCGTTGAAAAGTTTACCGTTGAGCAGGAAGCTGCCGTCGGTGGCGTGGGTATGATCGTAAAACAGGTAGCCACGCACGCGCAGCAGATAAGCCAGGTTGCCGAAACCCGCATCCGGGTAAGCTATGGGGAAATGGTAGCTTACACCATACTTCTGCATCTTATCCAAACTTTCGGCGGTATAGCCTTTGGAGAACGGAAAATCATTGGAGAAGCCGATGCTATTATCTTTTCCTTTTTGCTGATAAGCGCCGCTGATAACCAGGCTATGATTAACAGACAGGCCAGGGAAGTAGAGTGAACCTGTACCCAGAAACTGCGTTGCGCTTAGCCCCGCTATGGCTGTTTTATAATTTAGGCTGAAGCTTTGCGCCAGACGGGGGTTTATCTGTTGTTTGGCTTGTTGTATCTGGTTACTGAAGCTAATGTAGTTATTGAGATAAGTGTAGTGCCTGTCGGCGAACTGGCTGCGGAACGCCTCCTGGAATCGGCGCTGGCTATAGTACACATCGCTGCCGAAATTTAAGAAGGTAGATGTTTTGCCGCCGGTGAAATCAAGTGGCACTTCCAGCCCGGCATGCAGGTCGGTTTCATTAAAATAAACCTTGTTGCCTTTAGAGAAGCCTCGCCTATCGAACGTATAATTGGCCCCTGCGGAAATATAAGGGAAAAGCGCGCCGTAAACGCCGGTGTAACCAATGCGTTTATAACCCTCATCGCGGTTGTAATTAAAGGAGAGCCGCGATTGGAAGGTATTCAGCACGTTCTCTCCCGCCAACTCCAACGAGTAGTTGGGGTCGTTGATATTAGGGAAAACACTATGGAAATTGAACAACCCATGAGCTTTGCTGTATTTGGTAATGGAGAGTTGTGTATTAGGTACGGACGACGAGAGGTTAGCGGCGGAATCCAGGCTTAATATGCTGATGCCGATATTGGATAAGGGTTCCGCCTTGCTCAATGGCGTTTCATTGAAGTCATTTTCCGACAACGTACCCTCCATGATATTATAACCATAGGGAGTAAAACCGACCCAAGCCAACTTTGAATTGATTACAGCGGGTTGGTATGAGCCTATTACCGCACTCCTATTCCCTTCGCTGGTATCCTTCAGAAAAACCTGGCCGGTTTTTAGCGAGAGTACAAATAGCTTATCATAGGCACCCGTAGTTTTGCTAAAAATCACTCTGCCATTTCCGACTGCAATAAAACCTATAGGTTCAAAACCAAAGGGGGTAAAATATTTAACGACGCTGGTTTTTATGTCAACCGATGCCAGTGCCATCTGCCCTTTTCCATTCCTTACTGCAGAAACTATTTGATCATCAGCATAAAATTCAGGATACGTGTAAAATAAATTGTCGGGATTGGGAATTGCGGTTAATAGCTTCCCGCTTTCAGCATCTAATAAATGCAGCGCATTTTTGCCGGATGGCTCTACATCAACTGCTACAATACTTTTGCCATCATTACTAAAAGCAGGCGAAAAGTACTTGGTTTTGCGGGTGATGCGTCGTTCCTTGTGGGTATTAATGTCCAGTACGACCAACTCATTGTAATTGCGATATCCCCAACGCGCATCTGGCCGGTAGGACGCATAAACCACTTTGCTATCATGGTAGGTAAAGTAGTTATCGGTAGTGATATCCTGTACGGCAATAGCCTTATCTTTTCCTTTACTTCGGATAACAAACTCGGGAATGTGGTTGTATGCTGTTTTTAAATAAATGAGGGTACTGTCGTTTATATAAGCCGGATACTCCTCATGAGCAACGAAGTGCCGACGCAGGTTGTCATCGATAACCTGGTCGTTACCAAACTGTTTGCTAAATTGTTTAAATGCGCTATCTCTGAATACCTTATAGGTTTTCCCCGAGTATTTTTTTATCGCATTCTGAAATGGATAAAACCCCGTTTTAAATGCCGCCGCATCATGCGTAACCTTTTCCCAAAAATCGCTGCCGTACTTTTCGCGGCCATAGGCTACCATCATATAGCCAAGGGGGTAATGGTCGGGCACGAAATCTACGTACGAGCCATTGCGCAACTTCATCCAGCTATAATTTTTGCCGGCTGCCCAAAGCGCTCGGAAACCATTGAAAAAATACGGCAGCCTGCCCCTGCCCTGCGGGCTTACCAGGGTTTCGTTGTAAACAGCATCACCCTCAAAGAACCAATTCGGCACAGACAAATCATTCCCCAACGCCTGCCCACCCTCGCCGAAAAATACACGCAACACATGCGAAAGCCCCACGTTGAAATTATTATACTGCTGCACATGCCTGAATTCGTGGATGGCCAGTTGCCCCGGCCAGTACAAACTGCCGATCTCAAAACTATTCTGTGATGGCATCAAATAAAATTCGCTACGGAAAGGCGCAAGCCCCACATAGGCGTTAGATATGGTGGTTTGGTTTTGCAGCACAATGCTGATTTGCTTCTGCCTGAAACCGATGCTGGGTTTTATCTTCGGGTTGATGTATTGGATGATGTTCGCCACTTGCAAAGCCGCAGAATCCATTCCTTCGGGGAAAATCACTTTGGTTGCCGGGGTGTTTACCTGCCTCCATTTAATAGATGGCGGGTTGCCCCCGAATTGCTGAGCCATTGCGGAAGTAGCAGTGATGAGCAGCATTAGCAGCGTTTGGCAGAAGCGGTTTCTCATTGGGGTGAAAGTAAATATTCTCAATCAATTTGTCCGAATCAGAATTCACAGAATTATAAAATTAACAGAATGCAGGGCGGCTTTGTCAATTCTGAAAATTCCATAATTCTGTAAATTCTGATTCAGATGACATTCATGGGTTTAAAACCACGTACATTTGCCCTTTGTTACCGATACATCATGGCTAAAGTTTCTATCAACCTGGCAACAGGTTCTATACAAAAAGAAGATATCATCGTAGGGATTGACCTGGGTACCACCAACTCGCTGGTCGCCTTTATAGACCCGGACAAGAACCCGAAAGTAATTAACGATACCGGTAAGGGTGTTTTAGTGCCTTCGGTAGTGCATTTTGGCCCAACGGGCGATATCACGGTAGGCAACGAAGCCAAGGAACACCTGATAACCGACCCACAGAATACGGTTTTTTCGGTAAAACGTTTGCTTGGCCGCTCCTATGCAGATGTAAAGGACTACCAGAATTTCTTTTCCTACAAAATCATCGACGATGATACCGAAAGCCTCGTAAAAATAAAAGTAGGCGATAAGTTCTATACGCCTATTGAACTATCTGGCCTGATACTGAAAGAATTAAAAGACCGTGCAGAGCATGCGCTCAAAACGCCGGTTAACCGGGCAGTAATTACGGTACCAGCTTACTTTAACGATTCGCAGCGGCAGGCAACAAGGGATGCAGGTAAACTGGCTGGCCTTGATGTTTTACGCATTGTAAACGAACCTACTGCAGCAAGCCTGGCCTACGGTATAGGCCTCGATCCGGAAGAAACCAAAACTGTTGCGGTGTACGATTTGGGCGGCGGCACTTTCGATGTATCGATATTACAGATACAAAACGGCATCTTCGAGGTGCTATCTACTAATGGCGATACCTTTTTAGGCGGCGACGATTTCGACCGCACTATTGCCGATTTCTGGATAGAAAAGAACAATATAAATAAAGCCGAACTGGCTGAAAACCGCGAGCTTACCCAACAACTTCGACTGAAAGCCGAAGAAGCCAAAAAGGCATTTGCGCACCAAAGCCTTTTCAACGAAAAGATAGGCGACATTTGGTGCACTATAGACCGTAACACCTTCGAAGAACTGATATTGCCCAAAGTGCAGCAAACCATTACCGCTTGCCAAAATGCATTGAACGACGCCAAACTTACGGTTGCTGATATTGACGAGGTAATCATGGTGGGCGGCAGTACCCGTACCGCTTTGGTGAAGAAAATGGTAGCTGAATTCTTCGGTCGCCCCGTGCACGATGATGTAAACCCCGACGAGGTAGTTGCCCTTGGCGCAGCTATACAAGCCGATGTTTTGGCCGGCAACCGCAGCGATATTCTACTGCTTGATGTTACTCCGCTGTCGCTTGGTATAGAAACCATGGGCGGGTTGATGGATACCATTATCCCCCGCAACTCAAAAATACCAACCAAGGCAGGTAGGCAATACACGACGAGCAAGGATGGGCAGGTGAACATGAAAATTGCCGTTTACCAGGGCGAGCGCGACCTGATCAAAGAGAACCGCAAGCTAGCCGAATTCGAATTGAAAGGCATACCCGCTATGCCAGCCGGCTTCCCCAAAGTAGATATCAACTTCATTTTGAATGCCGATGGTATTTTGAAAGTGCAGGCCATAGAGCTGCGCAGCGGTGTTAAGCAGGAAGTAGAAGTAAAACCAGCCTACGGCATAAACGACGAACTGGTGGAGAAAATGCTGATGGACAGCATCACGAACGCCAAAGACGACGTAGCCGCCCGTATGCTGATAGAAGCCAAAACCGAAGGAGAGCAAATGGTTTATACCGTGGAGCGTTTCCTGGAGAAAAACGGAAACTTGTTAGATGAAGCCGAAATTGCCCAAACCAAACAATACCTTACCAACCTACAGGTATCATTAGGTACCGAAGATAAGGACCTGATACACGCCAAAATAGATGAGTTAAATAACTTTACCCGCCCCTTTGCCGAGCGCGTGATGGATATCGCCATAGGCACCGCCATGCGCGGGAAGAGCGTGGAGTAAGCCACAGGTGTTCCACTTTGAATGCGGAACACTTATTTTTAAATTAGTGCTGATTATCAAATGGTTACATTTTTAGTGAAACACTTTGGCATACCCGATAAACTTTAGGTAAAGCACACAATTACCTTAATGTTAACAATTTAAATAAACTCTGCTAAAACAAGCGGAACACTTTTTTTTAACAAAAGTGAAACACCTTTAGGGCATAATCCGTCGATGGGTTTAAGTATCCGACATCCTTAAATTAAGTCCATGCTATGTCAGTATCTTTATAGCCAAAAATCGTCGTAAATCTTCAAAATATTGCCGAGTTTACGCAAACCTAATGCTATATTGCGTGTTGATTATACCCAAAGCAAACACATTTGAAAAACATCTTCCGCCTGCTGCTTGTTATTTTCGCCGCCTCCATCACCACCACATCTGCGCAAGTCACCGTTAAAGATACTACCCTAAAAGTGGCCGTTAAAGACACCACCTTAAAACCCACCCTGGATACCGCCCGCTACGATTCGTTGATGGCCCGCATGGGTAATGGCGATAAACGCTGGCCTGTTAAAAATGCGCCTTACCCCCGCCCCGGTGCCATATTGCCCTTTAACCGTATCGTAGCCTACTACGGCAATATGTACTCCAAAAACATGGGTGTGCTGGGCCAATATGAACCCGTTGAAATGCGCCGTAGACTAATGGCTGAAGTAAAAGCATGGCAAGCTGCTGATACGCTTACCCCAGTGATACCAGCCCTGCATTATATATGCGTAACCGCACAGGCCGATGCCGGTGCCAATAAATTATACAATTTACGCATGCCTTTTAGCCAGATTGATAAAGCAATAGAAATGGCTAAGCCGATAAATGCATTGGTGTTTTTGGATATACAGGTTGGCTACAGCACGGTACAAACCGAACTGCCCCGCCTGGAAAAATATTTGAAAATGCCCAACGTACACTTCGGTATCGACCCTGAGTTTTCGATGAAAGAGGGCAGCGTGCCGGGCAAACGCATCGGCACTTTTGATGCGGCTGACATTAACTACGTGAGCGATTACCTGAGCAAGCTTTGCATTAAATACAACCTGCCGCCCAAAATATTCGTGGTGCATCGTTTTACCAAGCGCATGGTGACCAACTACCAGGATATCAAGCTACGCGATAACGTACAATTCGTAATGGATATGGATGGCTGGGGCCCGCCCGAACTCAAGAAAGGCACTTACAAATACTTCGTGCAGGGCGAACCGGTACAATTCACCGGCTTTAAGCTGTTTTACAAAAACGATATCAAAAATGCACCGAACCGCATGCTTACCCCAAAAGAAGTGCTTAGCCTGAAACCGGCACCGCTTTATATACAGTATCAATAATAACAGCTATTGAGCCGAATTGAGTGAACACAAATTTTCACCAATTGAGACGAATTTCACGAATTCACTCCACTACGTCCTTGCGAAGCCGAAGCGGAGGAACGTGCGCGGGAGGCTGTGGCAATCATCGGCAAGCAGAGCCGCTGTGCAAATCCGACCTTCATACCGATGATTGCCGCGCTATCGCTTATAATGACGCGGCTGTAAGTTATTGATAATCAATATACTTTTTTTCGCGTCATCGCATTTTTTTCCAGGGCACCCCCTGGTGGATACTCGCAAGGACGCAGTGGTAAGCTCGGATGGTCATCACAAAATCAAATGCTCACTTTTTTCAAATAAATTCTACTATTCCCCTATACTATATATATATTTGGGCTATCGAAATGATGAATACAAATACTACATACCAAATCAACCACAATTATTGCTGTATGCAAGGCGATAATTTGTGGAGGTAAGGTTGTAGAAATAAGCATACATGCCTCTTCAGCCACAGCGAAGGGGCTTTTTTATACTAAAACTAAATTAAATACTATGCAGAGCTTCAGGACTGAACTGGAGAATCCCATCGTGGAACAGGATATTATCGACCTGGAAAGGAAGATACGCGCGTTCCGCGAGGGTAAGATACACGATGAGAAGTTCCGCAGCCTGCGTTTAGCGCGCGGTGTATATGGCCAGCGTCAGCCGGGCGTGCAGATGGTGCGCATCAAATTACCTTTCGGTAAAGTCACTTTTAAGCAGCTATTGAAGATTGCCGATATATCTGACGAATACGGAAGCGGCAACCTGCACCTCACCACCCGCCAGGATATACAGATACATTACGTTAGCCTCGACCGTACCCCACAACTATGGGCCGAGTTGGAGCGCGACGATATCACCCTGCGCGAAGCCTGCGGTAACACCGTAAGGAACGTAACCTCATCCCCTACTTCGGGCATCGACCCAAAGGAACCGTTTGATGTTTCGCCTTATGCTGATGCGATGTTCCGGTACTTTTTAAGGAACCCCATCTGCCAGGAAATGGGCCGCAAATTCAAGATATCGTTCTCTGCAAACGACGATGATACTGCATTCTCTTACATCCACGATCTAGGCTTTATCCCAAAAATAAACGCGAACGGTGAACGGGGTTTTAAAGTGATGCTTGGCGGCGGGCTTGGCGCGCAGCCTTTACTGGCTAGTCCGGTTGAAGATTTCCTGCCCGAAGATCAGCTGATACCTTATACCGAAGCCATCATCCGCGTGTTCGACCGCCATGGCGAGCGCAATAACCGCAACAAGGCCCGGTTAAAATATTTAATTCAAAAAATTGGTTTAGAGGAAGTGCTGCGCTTGGCTAAAGAAGAACGCACCGCTATCAAGGTTAAAACTTACGCAATCAACCGCGATGCCGTCCCCACACCGGTACTGCCCGAAACTAGCGAATATCCTGCGATAGAGATTGCCAATCCGTTCCGCTATGAGCAATGGCTGACTACCAACGTATTCGAACAGAAACAAAAAGGTTTCTTTGGCGTGTATATTAAAGTGCCGGTTGGCGATATCCCTACAGATGTTGCACGTAAACTGGTTGATGCCATCCGCCCTTATGTTGGCGATGAGATACGCATCACCCAAAACCAGGGCTTGTTGCTTAAATTCGTCCGTAAAGAAGCTTTGCCTGCATTGTACCAAGGCCTTAACGCGCTTGATTTTGCCGCGCCTGGCTTTGATACCCTGGCCGATGTAACCACCTGCCCCGGCACCGATACCTGCAACCTGGGTATCAGCAACAGTATGACCATGGCTAAGGTGCTGGAAGATGTAATTTACAACGAATACGAAGATTTTATCTACAATAAAGAAATCAAGATAAAAATAAGCGGCTGTATGAATAGCTGCGGCCAGCATGGTTTGGCGCATATAGGCTTCCACGGTAGTTCGTTAAAGGCGGGTGCCAGGGTATTGCCGTCGGTACAGGTAATGCTGGGTGGTGGCACGGTTGGCAACGGCGAAGGTCGCGCTGCAGACAGGGTTATCAAGGTCCCTTCAAAACGTGCAACGCATGCTTTGCGTGCCGTGCTAGACGACTATAAAGCATTTGCAGAGGAAAACGAAACCTACCACGCTTACTACGACCGGCAGGGCAAGGATTACTTTTACCGCCTATTAAAACCACTTGCCGATTTAACCACCCTTACCGACGATGAATTTGTTGACTGGGGCCACCAGGAAACATACGTAAGCGCCATTGGTGTAGGTGAATGCGCCGGGGTGATCATCGATTTGGTTGCCACTTTACTCTTCGAGAGCGAAGAAAAATTGGGCTGGGCAAACGGCTCGTATGCCAAAGGCTTGTGGAGTGATGCTATTTATCACTCCTACAACACCATGATTAGCGCGGCTAAGGCTTTACTGCTGGATAAAGGCGTAAACAGCAGCACACAAACAGGCATCATCAAAGAATTTGATAACAATTATGTAGCCACCGGCGAGTTTACCTTAGCGGGTACCTTTAACGACCTGGTGCTGCAAATAAACAAAAACGAACCGTCAGAAGCATTCGCGACAGCTTACAAACAGCAGGCTACAGCATTTTTGCAATCGGTAAAAGATAAAAGAGAGGCAGTATTGCAATCATGATACAAACGCAAACAAAAACAACTGTAAAAGAGCCACGCGTTACCTTAGTGGGCGCAGGCCCCGGCGATGCCGAACTCATTACGATAAAAGGCATCAAAGCCCTGCAAACTGCCGATGTGGTTTTGTACGATGCACTGGTGAATGAAGAACTATTAGAGTTTGCCCCTGAGCACGCCACCAAAGTGTACGTAGGCAAACGCAGCGGCGACCATTCCTTTTCGCAGGAGAACATCAATAAACTGATGATCGACTACGCCTTGAACTATGGCCATGTTGTCCGCTTAAAAGGCGGCGACCCATTCGTATTCGGTCGCGGGTACGAGGAATTAGATCATGCTGCAGATTACAGCATCCCGGCACAGGTTATCCCGGGGATATCCAGTTCCATAGGTGTACCGGGCTTGCAAGGCATACCTGTAACACACCGTGGCTTAAGCGAAAGCTTTTGGGTAGTAACAGGCACTACCAGCGATGGTAAGGTATCTGCGGACTTGTACGCTGCCGCTAAAACCAATGCTACTGTAGTTGTATTGATGGGCATACACAAACTTGCCCAAATTGCAGAGATATTTAAGGCCGAAGGCAAACACAGGCTGCCCGTTGCCGTGATACAAAGCGGTACAACTGATAACGAAAAAGTAGTGGTAGGTACCGTGAACACCATTGTGGAAGCAGCCGAAGATAACGGCATCACCTCCCCTGCCTTAATTGTTTTTGGCGAAGTGGTTTCCTTACATCCAAAGTTTCAGCCCATCAGGGAATTTTATGACATCGTTGCCCAGGAATAATCATATAACGGACGTTCCGCCGCAAAAATCTGAGGGAAATCAATTGTTCCCTGTGTTTTTAAAGCTGAATAACCTGCATACCGTGCTTGTTGGCGGTGGCAATGTTGGCCTGGAAAAGCTAACAGCCATGCTGAACAATAGCCACGATGCGGCAGTAACCGTTATTGCAAAAACTTTTCTGCCCCAGGTAGAGGCGCTGGCAGCCGGCACACCAAAGCTCACCTTGGTGCAAAAAGCATTTGTAGATACTGATTTGGACAATGCCGACCTGGTTATTGCCGCAACCGATGATGTAGAGCTTAATGCTTATATCCGCCAGTCGGCACACGATCGTAAGCTGCTGATCAACGTGGCCGATAAGCCGGATCTCTGCGATTTTTATCTCGGCTCCATCGTGCAAAAAGGCGATTTGAAGATCGGCATTTCTACCAACGGTAAATCGCCAACAGTAGCCAAACGCCTTAAGGAAGTTTTTAGCGAGGCATTGCCCGATGAATTGGATACTACCCTACAGCAGATGAGCCAGATAAGGAACAAACTATCCGGAGATTTTGCTTATAAAGTAGAGGAACTAAACCGGGTAACCGCAATTTTGGTAGGCGGCAAAAAACCGCCCAGCTTTAACGCTATAAAATTGGTAGTTTGGAGCGCTTTTGTAGCTTTCCTTGCAATCACTATCACTTCACTTTGGTTTAGAGAACCGGCCTTCCAATCGTTTGTAACTAACGTTAACCCGCAATTCTATTACTTTTTAGGCGCAGGTTTTGTCTTTGCTTTGATTGATGGCGCAATAGGCATGTCGTACGGGGTTACTTCTACAACGTTTTCCCTTTCTATGGGCATCCCCCCAGCTTCGGCAAGTATGGGCGTGCATTTATCAGAGATACTAAGCAACGGCATTGCCGGGTGGATGCACTACCGTATGGGTAATGTAAACTGGAAGCTGTTTAAACTGCTCCTTATACCCGGCATCGTGGGTGCCGCCACGGGTGCTTACCTGGTATCATCATTAGAACATTACAGCGTTTATACCAAGCCACTGGTATCGCTTTATACCTTAATATTGGGCTTTGTTATCCTGTCTAAAGCCATCAATATTAACCGTAAACGCACCACTGCCAAAATAAAACGCATACCGCTGCTTGGCTTGGGTGGTGGTTTTATCGATGCCGTTGGCGGCGGAGGCTGGGGCTCTATTGTATTATCCACACTGATAGCAGGTGGCCGACACCCGCGTTTTTCATTAGGCACAGTAAAGCTTTCGCGCTTTTTTATTGCGCTGGTTAGCTCTGCTACTTTTATATTGATGCTTAATGGGAAACATTGGGAGGCAGTGGCAGGACTTGTTATAGGCAGTGCGTTGGCATCACCGGTCGCAGCCCGAATTTCTAACAAAATATCAGCAAAAGCTATTATGTTCGCTGTAGCAGTAATTGTTATTTTAATAAGCCTGCGCAGCGTTGGTTTATTTATATTTAAGTTAATTTAAGTGTCAGATACTAATTACATATCGCAATTGATTGTTGGGCAGCAGCCTGTAGACGCATTACGTGCTTTAGCGGCAGAGTTTCCCGGCGAAATCGTATTTTCTACCAGCTTTGGTTGGGAAGACCAGGTGATTACGCACATGATATTCGCCAATGATATCCCCATTAAAGTTTTCACGCTGGAAACAGGCCGCTTGTTCCCCGAAACTTATTATGTTTGGAACCGAACAATGGAAATTTACGGTAAACCCATCCACGCCTATTACCCCGAGCATACCGCTTTGGAAGCCATGGTAAACACCAAGGGCCCAAACAGCTTCTATGAATCGGTAGAGAACCGTAAGCAATGCTGCGGTATCCGCAAGATAGAGCCATTGCACCGCGCCGTTGCGGGTAATAAACTTTGGGTAACCGGTATCCGTGCAGACCAAAGTGCCAACCGTGAAGACATGAATAATGTGGAGTGGGATAATGGTAATAACCTGTTTAAGTACCACCCCATCTTCAGTTGGACTTTAGACGACGTAAAAGTATACATTAAACAATACAATATACCCTACAATACACTGCACGACAGGGGTTTCCCCAGCATTGGCTGTGCGCCATGCACCCGCGCCGTACAACCCGGAGAGGATTTCAGGGCCGGGCGCTGGTGGTGGGAAGACCAAAGTAAAAAAGAATGCGGCCTGCATGCAGTTGAACTAAATGATTTAAAGGAATGAGCAAATACCGGTTAGATTACCTGGACGAGTTAGAGGCTGAGGCCATATATATTTTGCGCGAAGTAGCCGGGCAGTTCGAGAAGCCTGCGTTATTATTTTCGGGCGGTAAGGATTCCATTACCCTGGTACATTTGGCTTTAAAGGCCTTTCGCCCGGGCAAGTTCCCTTTCCCGCTGGTGCATATAGATACCGGGCACAATTTTGAGGAAACCATTACTTACCGCGATGATATGATAGCCCGCATAGGCGAAAAACTCATCGTGGGCCATGTACAGGATAGCATTGACGAGGGCAAGGTGATAGAGCAGAAAGGCAAAAATGCCAGCAGGAACGCTTTGCAAACCGTTACACTTTTAGATACCATTGCCAAACACCAGTTTGATGCGTGTATAGGCGGTGCCCGCCGCGATGAGGAAAAGGCCCGCGCTAAAGAACGCATCTTTTCGGTTCGCGACGAATTTGGCCAATGGGACCCTAAACGCCAGCGCCCCGAGCTTTGGAACATTTATAACGGCAAAATACACAAGGGTGAAAACGTACGCGTGTTCCCGATAAGCAACTGGACAGAGCTGGACGTTTGGAACTACATCCGCCGCGAAAATATCGCGCTACCAACGATATATTTTGCACACCAGCGCGATTGCATCACCCGCAACGGCCAGCTGATGGCTGCATCGCCATTTTTAAATATGGATGCAGATGATAAGATAGAAAATAAAAACGTACGCTTCCGCACCGTGGGCGACATGACCTGCACCGCGGCTGTAGAATCATACGCTTTTGAAATAGACGATATTATTGATGAAATAGCATCCTCTAAAATAAGCGAACGCGGCGCCCGCATGGACGATAAAGTAAGCGAAGCCGCCATGGAAGAGCGTAAAAAAGGGGGATATTTTTGATGTCGGAATCCGGATTTTGGATTTCGGATTGGAAACATCCGGAGAAATAGCGGTGGGTTTGAAACCGGTCGCTATGGAAGAAAACAAAAAACCAAGTCATGCTGCAGCTCACCCTCTTTGCGAAGCAGAGAGGGTCGGTCAGCGATAGCGTAGCCGGGGTGAGTAAAATATACGACAAGCAATTAGGAGTTAGATAATTCCGAAATATAGAACATGGACATTTTAAAATTTATAACTGCAGGCAGTGTAGACGATGGCAAGAGCACATTGATTGGCCGCCTGCTGTACGATAGTGAGGCCATATTGGTTGACCAGTTGGAAGCCCTCCACGCATCAAACCGTAAAAACGACGATGGCAGCATCGACCTTGCCATCCTTACCGACGGACTTAAAGCCGAACGCGAGCAGGGCATTACCATTGATGTGGCCTACAAATACTTCGAAACGGATAAACGCAAATTCATTATTGCCGATGCGCCGGGGCATATCCAGTACACCCGCAACATGGTTACCGGCGCCAGTAACGCAGGTTTGGCTATTATTTTAATAGATGCACGTAAAGGGGTTATCGAGCAAACTACCCGTCACTCCTTTTTGGTGTCGCTACTGCAGATACAGCAGGTAGTAGTTGCCGTAAACAAAATGGATATGGTTGATTACAACGAAGATGTATTCAACAAAATAGTTGCCGATTACAAAGTGCTGGCCGGTAAAGTTGGGTTAAAAAATATTACCTACATCCCCGTAAGCGCATTAAAAGGCGATAACATTGTGTACCCATCTGCAAAAATAAGCTGGTACACCGGCGATAGCTTACTTACCCATTTAGAAAATGTGGAACTGGAGATAGACGATGCTTCGGCACATGCACGCCTGCCTGTACAGTGGGTGGTACGCCCGCAGACAGATGAGCTGCACGATTATCGTGGCTACGCTGGCCGCGTAAGCAGCGGTTCTTTTAAAGTGAACGATAAAGTAACTGTATTGCCTTCGGGCTTTAGCTCCACCATATCTAAAATAGAATTTTACGATAAAGAGCTTAAAGAAGCACTGGCAGGCAAATCGGTAACGGTACACCTGGCAGATAATATCGATATCAGCCGTGGCGACATCATCGTTAACAGCGCAGGACAGCCACAGCTATCGAACCTGATAGAAGCCGACCTTTGCTGGATGGACACCCGCCCGTTGGATACCACGCTCACCTACCTGGTGCAGCACAACACCAAAACCATCCGCTGCAAAATAAGCGAGGTGCTTTATAAAGTGAACATCAACACGCTCGAGAAAGATTACGATGAAGATTTCAAGCTGAACGACATCGGCCGCATCGTTATCAAAACCGCCGAGCCTTTAGCCTTCGACCCTTACCAGATCAACAAAGCCAACGGTGGCGCTATCATCATCGATAGCCGCACCAATGTTACCGTGGGCGCGCTGATGCTAAGGCAGGCCGTAGATTAAATATAATTGACCAATTATATGCTGTTAAAGTGAGCAGTAAAACCCTGCGCGAGGTGCAACTCGTGCGGGGTTTGTTGTTTTTAGGCACCTCTCTCCCCCTGTCATATTGAACAGAGGAACGAGGGAGTTGTGTTGTTAGACACGCAAAGCGGATTTGCATAGCAAAATTGCAAGGCGCGCTTTGCATAACCAACGAGTTTTCTCTTTCGCCCATTCGCGTTCGCCCCTCCCGCCGCTCTATCGTGACAAAATTTTATATTTAGGCAGCTCTGGTGCTTCAGTTGATGCGCTATCTTCCGAAGGAAAAAATTACCTTTGCCCCAACCTTATTGTAATGAAAAAAACAATACTCGCCATAGCTTTTACACTTTCGCTTTCGAACATTTTTGCACAAAGCAAAGTAGATTTCAAACCTACATTGTCGCCAACAAAAGTCGAACATAGTTTATATAGTTTGATAGCCTTGATAGATGCACGCAGTGATATCCGGCACTTAGGCGTCGTACACACTGGTATTTCAAACGCGTCTTCAATGGTTGTGTCGCCTAACACCTTATCGACTGACGTACAAAATATCTTCAATTCGCTGATTGGTACCGATGCAGATCATGCAAAATTGTTTTTATATCTGCGGCAATTTAATTATGCCGAGATCACCGGTGGCGTAAATGAGGCAGGTTATTGCGTTATAAAAGCAGAAATGTTCGCTAGAACTAATCACTACATAGAAAACATTAATACATTGGACACGCTCATTTATCTAAACTCCAAATTAGATGTAACCAACAGACTGCTCCGCACCGGCAGTGAAATATTTACAGCGTTTATCCGCTCCACCTTGCTGTTAGCACCGGTTTCGGGAGGACGGGTTTATACCGACCGTGATCTTGCACACATAGACAGCATTGAAAAAATACCGCTGAAACTGTACAACACCAATACCTACACTAACGGTGTGTACTTAAGCTATAAAGCCTTCAAAAACCAGCTCCCCGATAAAGAAATTACGGTGCTGGGTAATCATGTTATAGAAGGAAATGTGCAGGCGCCCGACGAAAAGGGGAAATTAAGGGATGTTAAACTAAAGAAAATATATGCTATAGTGTACAATGGCACTCCCTACATCGCTACCGACTACGGCTTTTACCCGCTAACCAAAGTTAATGGAGAATTTAAATTCACCGGAATTGCGTATGCGCACACCAACCCCGTTGATCTAATAGTTGATAGTACCGTTACGGGAGTTGCAAGCAACCTTGCTATAGGTTTTGGTAACGAGCTTACTTATGAAATGATGATCGATCATCAGAACGGACACTTCATCAAACTAAAAGAAATACCCCAGCCAAAGACTACCGGCGGCGGCAATGACGGTTGGGATTGATACTAACCAATCTATCGTTCGTAGTCCTCTTATTGTCATCAAATCATCAGCAAATAAAAAACTGAACATTTTTTGAAATGTTCGGCGCTATTGGTCGTCTGATAGGTAATAAACATACCTACTCGTGAAAAACAATAACCTCACCCACAACACACTGTTGCCGGCCATAGCTACGGCAATACCATATGAAGAAAAGGAACTGGCCATACTGTTCCTCGATATCCGCAACTTTACCGGCTTAATGGTATCGCAGCCCGAGCAGCACATTATCCAGATAGTACGCCGCTTGTTCACCGCATTTAACCAAATTATCAAAAGCTTTAGCGGCAAGGTGATAGAAACCGCCGGCGACAGCCTGTACGCGGTATTCGGTTTGCAGGATGGCCTTCCCGAGGCCGTGAATAATGCCTATCTGGCAACCAAAGCCATGTTCCGCACGGTGGGCCTGTTCAACGATTCGTACGCTGTCGACACCGAAAACGCTCCGCTTGAAATGGGTGCTGGCTTACACGCAGGTCGTGTTTTTATAGATGAATTCTCGCTGGAGGGTACACCTCAACTGGCGGTAATGGGCCTACCGGTAAACATTACAGCAAGGCTACAGGCAAAAACACGGGAATTGAACAATGATTTGCTCATTTCGGAATACGCTTACCACTTTTTAAACGAGCCGGAAACGACTGCAGGCGTGCAAACGGTTACATTGCAGGGCATAGCGCAGGGGCAGCAGATACGCCTTGCGGGTGGCCCTTACTACGTGCCCAAAGCACTGGCCGAGCCCGATTTGCACATGAGCTACTTGCTGGCCATATCGGGCTAAAGGTGTGCAGGATACAAATATTATTTTATTATTGTAGCTTCGACAGAACTTTCCCAAAGGAAAGATAATAGTCCTTTGGGAAGGTTGTTTTAAAATGCAATGTTCCGTTTATAAATAATCTTATCGATGGTGCTGCCGATAACCTGTAGAACCTCTTCTTCCAGGAAATCTTCGTTGCGCTGCATCCACTCGCTGCCGAGCTTGAACAACATGGCTACCCGCCCGTCCTTAAACCTCACGTGCCACACCTGCCACGATTTAAAATAAGCGCTGGTGATGTTTACCAAATGCGCTTTGCCGTCTGTTAATTTAATCTTGTAATCCATTTTGGGGTCAGTGCTTTTAATTTTTAGATGTGCTATAAATACGGCAAAATAAGCTGCCTTATTGCGCCATCAAATGTTAAATTTAACCCCGAATTTGTTAATTATTTATGCATCAGCAGGTTTCATTAATGACAAAGAAAAAAAATTATCGATAACCTTAATTTATTTGGCCAAACAAAATAAGAGTACTATCTTTTCAAGCTGGTACTATACCCCTGATTTGTTTATGGCTTATAAAACGGCTTACCCCATTTTTGCAAAAAATAGCTCGTTGCTGGTATGCACGCTACTTTTGTTACTGCAAGCCTGCAAGAAACACCCGGATACCCCCAACGCAACCATAAAGCGACAGATCGACATTGCCGATAGCCTTTATATTGCCGACAAAAGCGATGATGCCAAAGTGCTTTTGGCCAAATTGCGCGCCAGAATTAACCCGGCCGACCCATCGATAAGCCTTTACTATTGCCAATGGACGCAGTATTACCATAGCAACCCGGCGGTAATGAATGCTTATGCCGATAGTGCCATTGCGTATTTTGACTACGGCAGCCGCAAAACCGACTATCCGGACGCTTACTTCAAAACCTTATTGACAAAAGGCGATGCCTGCCTAAAGGCTGCAAAATACATCCTCGCACTGCGATATTACTATCGTGCACGCGATATACTGCCCGGCACCAGTTGCGATAATAGCAACCTGGCCAGCAAAATAGGCGGCATTTATTACGACCAGCGCAAGTATTTGCTGGCCGCCCGCTATTTCGCCGATAGCTATAACGTGCTTGCAAACTGCAACGAAAAGCTTACACAGCAAAAATTATTCTTTTTAAAACAGGGGGCCCTAAACAATTCAGGCTTTTCCTACGAACTCGCGGGCAAGCTGGATAGCGCTGAATACTATTACCTGGCCGATCTGAAGCTGATAAAGGCCACAGATAGCCTTAAGCTTATATCTAAATACTATACCGATGGTGCACTGGAGATTGCCTACGATAACCTCGGCGGCCTTAACATAAAAAAAGGCAATTTTACTCTTGCCGAAGAATACCTTGATAAATGTATGGCCATCAGTATGGACGACCGGCACAGCGGGGTACGCATACCACCCCTGCTTAAGTTGACACAGGTGTACTTAAAAAAAGGAGAGTACCAGAAAGCGGGCGATGCCTTAAAACGCAGCAAGTACTTGCTCGATAGTTATTTTTCGGCCAATTCTGGTTCATTGCCCAAATGGACGCTGCTATATGCCGAATACCTGAGCTTAACCGGTAAACCGGCTGAGGCGTATCGTTATCAAACTGATTATAGCCGTCTGAAAGATTCGGCCGACAACAACTCTTCCGATCTTTACCGGCTGGATGTGGAACGGGAACTAAACACCCTGCAACAGGAGCAATCGCTTGTGGTGTTAAAGCAGAAAAACAACCTTAAAAAGCTGTACCTGCTGGGCATAGGTGTGGTAGCCATGTTATCAGTGGTAATTATAGTGCTTGCTTACCGTAGCCTAAACAGAAGCCGGCAGGCAAATATAAACGCAGCACTGCAAAACAGTCGGTTACAGGCTAGCCTTGCGCAGGTAGAACTTTTAAATACCAACTATATACGCGTAATGCGTGTAATGGCGCACGACCTGCGTAACCCATTATCGGGCATCATGGGCCTTACGGCTATGATACGCGAGGAAGAAAGCAACCTGAACGAAGAAAACCGGCATCTGCTTAAGCTGATCGAAAGCACCAGTAAAAGCTCGCTGGAGATGATAAACGAGTTGTTGGAATCTGGCCTTGCCGATCACAATAATACGCTGGAAACGCAGCTGCAGGATGTAAGGGCTCTTTTATTCGATTCGGTGGAGTTGTTGCAGTTTAAAGCAAACGAAAAGCAGCAATACATTCGTTTCGATAGCGTAGACGAGGAGATAGTTGCTCCCATCAACCGAGAAAGCATCTGGAGGGTATTCAACAACCTTATTATCAATGCCATCAAATTCAGCCATGAAGGTACTGAAATAAGCGTAGATATCGTAGGCAAGGCAAACACCGTCCTCATCACCGTAACCGATAACGGCATAGGTATCCCGGAACGGGATAAAGACACCATTTTCGAAATGTTTACGCCCGCTAAAAAAACAGGTACGCGCGGCGAGCAGCCCTTCGGACTGGGTTTATCAATCTCCAAAAAAATTATAGAAGCCCATGGCGGTCGCATTTGGTTCAAAAGCAGGCCAGATAAGGGAACCGTGTTTTACGTGGAATTGCCACGGTAAACTCTTTCAGGCACTTACCTGTTATAACAACTCCGTAGCCAAATTAGCCAGTTCGCTACGCTCGCCTTTTTGCAGGGTGATATGCGCGTATAGCGGGTGCCCTTTGGCTTTATCTATCAGGTACGATAGGCCATTACTTTCGGCATCCAGGTATGGGGTATCTATCTGATAAATATCACCCGTAAAAACAAATTTGCTGTTCTCCCCTGCCCTCGAAATGATGGTTTTCACCTCGTGTGGGGTAAGGTTCTGGGCTTCATCTACAATAAAAAATATCTTGGCCAGCGTGCGCCCACGGATAAATGCCAGCGGGGTGATGGATATCTTATCGTTGGCAACCAGTTCGTCTATCTTGCCCTGCATCTTTTCATCGTCGGCAAATTGGTCTTTAATAAACTTCAGGTTATCCCATATCGGTGCCATATATGGGTCAATCTTCGATTTAATGTCGCCGGGCAAAAAGCCAATGTCCTTATTGCTTAGAGGCACTATAGGGCGGGTAACGAATATCTGGCGATAATGCTTGCGTTGCTCCAGCGCGCTGGCCAGGGCTAAAAGGGTTTTACCCGTGCCGGCATTGCCTTGTATGGTCACAAGCTTAATATCGGGATGCAGCAGGGCATGTATGGCGAAAGCCTGCTCCAGGTTGCGCGGGTGGATATTCAAAACAGGCTGCTCGGTCACCTTTTCTATCCGGTTGCTTTGCTTATTGTAGAAAGCAGATGCGGTTGCGTTTTTGCTGTTCAGTACAAAAAACTGGTTGCTTTGGGCCTTTATCTCCATATCCTCTGCGGGGATGGTATCGTTTTTATTGAGGCGGGCAATGAGCTTTTCGGTTACCTTGTTCAGCACGGTTTTGCCACTGTACAACTCTTCCAGGTTTTTCACCTTGCCCGTTTCGTAATCTTCGGCATACAGGTTTAAGGCCTTAGCTTTTAGGCGAAGGCAAATGTCTTTAGATACCAGTATCACCTTTTTATCCGGGTTCTCAAATTGCACACCAAGCGCCGCGTTCAATATGCGATGGTCAGTCTTTTCAGAGCCAAAAACCTCTTCGGCATCTGCGCTGCTGTTCTTTACGTCCATGATCACCTTAAAGCTACCCTTGCTTTTACCGTTCAAGGGCATCCACTGATTGATGAGTTGATTTTTGGAGATATCGTCCATCAGGCGGATAAAGCTGCGCGCCTCAAAGTTGCGCGTATCGTTGCCGCTTTTCATGTTGTCCAATTCTTCCAGCACCTGTATGGGTATGGCCACATCATGTTCCTGAAAGTTCTCGAAAGCGTTGTGATCGTATAGGATAACTGATGTATCCAGCACAAATATCTTCTTTTTCCGATCGGCCTTGTCTGTAATATCCTTATTCATCAATGGCTAAATTAATGATTTTGACGGATAAAAGACCAGGCTGCTACATGGTGCGCGCAAATGGTTGCGGAAAAAGCTCTTGTAGGGTGAGGACAAAATCGATATTTTTTATTCACTACGCGTTTCCTCTGCAGTTTAAATGCTTTAAACAAGGCCTTGATAGAAATATCAGGGCTTTGCTATTTTTCAACCTTTTTCAAATCGATAGAAAACAATAAACGTTAACCCTATATTTAACAGTTAATATAACCTATTAAAATGCGTAAGATCCACGCCGTTTGCGTTCTTTTATTCTGCTTATTTGTCACGCCATCCATGGCCCAAATCAAATGGCCGCCGGGTCAGCTGCTGCCATCTTTCCCCGCGTCGGCGCAGGTTCAGGATTTGATCATGTTGCGAGATAGCTCCCCTTACGCTTCAGCAGAAATGTACCTGTTCGCGTCATTAAAGGGTGTGGTAAACCGCAAACAGCCGCGTATCTTTTCCTATGAAGGTGATGCTTTGGCCGAAGGGCCGTATACCTGGCTCAAGTCATTGGGTTTTAAGTGGACTGAACCTACAGACAAATGGGACCTGATCACCAAATACCGGAGCAAAATCTCGGGGTTGATTGTTTATGATCCTGCGCAAGTGCATACCATAAACCTGGCCACAGTACTTGCAAAAAGCAAAGGCGCATTAATTGCCTCGCCCCTATTGCTATCTAAGCTAACGGCTGCTCCCTATAATATGCATGTGTTAGTTGATTTGCGGGGAAAATTCAGCAGTAAGCTGGCTGTTTACCAATCGCTGTATGATACCTATTGGCCCACTCTTGACCATCGATTATTAATTGGGTTAAATCCGGCTGTGCATAAAGCGGCCCTTCGCGAATATGCAGTAGCGCTGGGCGCTGCAGTAATTTGGCTGGATCCTAAAATAGCTGGCGAAAGCGAATTGCTGGACAAGTTCCTGTCTTCGTTGTCGCCCGGTGCAACCTTTATGGGCTGGTGGCCCGAGGAAGCGCCCGGCATAGAGCGGGCATCAAAGTATGGTATTGCAACAATTGCCAGCGATTGGAGCACCAACCTGACGGTGCATAGCGGTACATCCAGAATAGTCCATATCAAACCAATCCCGCCAAAACCGGCTCTTAAAAACAATATCTACGTTGCATTTATATTAAGCGACGGAGACAATTTGCAATTTATTGAGCATGCCATGCGTAAACTGTGGGATAACCCTGACAAGGGTGCTGTTCCGATGGGATGGACCGTTTCACCAGCCATGCTGGATGCCATGCCTGGCGCGCTTAACTACTTTTATCAAACTGCTACCAATAATGACAATCTCATTTCCGGGCCATCGGGCTACGGTTATACTTATCCAAATAACTGGACGGATGAAAGTTTACTGAAACAATTCGTTGCCAAAACCCAGGACTATAATAACCGTGCTGGTTTACGGGTAATCACCATCTGGAACACGATTACCGGCGGCATTAACCCTAACGTTGGGAAGATTTATGCCGCTGAAGCAAAATCCTTGCTTGGCCTAACTGCCCAAAATACCGGAGGCGGGCTCACTATTTATAATGACAGCTTACCGGGCATGGCACTTTCCTGCAACTACTGTACAAACGAACAGGCCATGAAAGACCATATTGCCCGTGCAGCCGCAGGTTGGGATAAAACTTCACCCCGTTTCGTGATTATACAGGCGCAGCCCTGGCAGGGTGTAACGCCAACAAGTTTTAAAAATGTGGCTAATTCGCTAAACGAAGATTATTTTGTCGTTCGCCCCGATCATCTATTTCAACTTATTCGCGAAGCGAAGGGTATTGCCATTAATCCGCAGTAGTAATACGCCAGCCTGTAACAATAAAGACAGCTTAGCTATATATTATTATATGTATCTTTTTAGTAAATTAATACCAAAATCGTAATATTTGAATATATTTAGACGATAAATATTTGCGCTACCCTGGAGCAAATGCTATTGACTAAAAACCCGAGTAATGAAAACACAACAGCACCATTTTGTAAATGATAGGTGGGTGGATATGCCATCAGGCCTCGTCCCGGAAAAATCCCAATTAGTATTGGTATTTGGCTCACCGGCAGTTATATCCCACCCGGAAATTCTTAGCCACCTGCGGTCAATCTATTTGAACTCGGATATTGTGTTTTCGTCAACGGCAGGGGAAATACTTGGCGAAGGCGTTTACGATGATAGCGCGGTTGCCACGGCAATAGAATTTGAAAAAACCAGGATTAAAAGTATCAAAACCAATATCAAACACCATGCTAATAGTTTTGATACGGGCCTGTTTTTAATGCAGCAGCTCTCTGCAGATGACTTGAACTGCGTGTTTGTGATATCCGACGGTACTTTTATTAACGGCAGCGAATTGGTTAGCGGGCTTAATAAGGATAATAAGCACCAGGTACCTGTTACCGGCGGTTTGGCAGGGGATGCTGCACGTTTCGAAAAAACGCTTACCGGTTTAAACGAAGCACCGGCGCAAGGCAACGTTATAGCCATCGGTTTTTATGGCGGCGACATCCGCATAGGCCATGGCTCGGTTGGCGGTTGGGACGAATTCGGCCCGGAACGCACCATCACCAGGTCGAATCAAAACATATTGTTTGAAATTGATAACAAAAATGCACTTGATCTTTACAAAGAGTACCTGGGCGATTACGTAGATGAGCTACCTGGGTCCGCATTGCTGTTCCCGCTTTCCTTACGTCATAACGATGGGCACAACGTAGTGCGCACCATATTGAACATAAACGAAGAACAAAAATCAATGACCTTTGCAGGCAACCTGCCCGAGGGAAGTAAGGTAAGGTTGATGAAGGCCAACTTCGATAAAATAATTGAAGCATCGTCAAAAGCGGCCAACTTCGCCGGTATTGAAGCAAGCACACCCGATCTGGCCGTGCTGATCAGTTGTGTGGGCCGTAAACTCATCCTTCAGGAAAGGACGTTTGAAGAGCTTGAAGCCGCCAAAGAGATACTGGGCGATGCTGCGGCAATCACCGGTTTTTACAGTTACGGCGAGATCTCTCCTTTCAACGATAGCGTACAGTGCGAATTGCACAATCAAACCATGACCATTACTACATTCACCGAGCTATAGCGTATAAAACCCAGGTATGGAATATCATTACATTTTAAGTAAGCAGATAAAAAAACTTATTCCCGACAATTACCTGGAGGACCCGGTATTGAAAAGCTTCCTGGAAACGGTAAGCAATTCTTACGCCTCGTTCGAAAAAACAAAAAAGCTATCGGAGCATGCCTTTGCGGTAAGTGAGCGCGAATATCAGGAGGTAAATAATTACCTGCATAAGGAGAATGAGATCAAGAAAAAATCAATCTCCGAGGTAAAAAAAGCGATTGCATCGTTGTCACCAGAAACAGCTACAGACACGCACCACAGCGATGACGACCTGATTACGATCATCAAGTTTTTGCAGAAACAAATAGAAAAAGCAAAAGAACTGGAAACTCAGTTGATTATTTCGAAAGATATAGCCGAAAAGGCGGCGTTAACCAAGGCACAGTTTTTATCAACCATGAGCCATGAGATACGCACCCCAATGAACGCGGTTATCGGGTTTACGCATCTGCTGCTGCAATTACAGCCCCGGGCCGATCAGATGGAATATCTCAACTTATTGAAATTTTCCGCTGAAAACTTATTAGTGCTGATCAACGACATATTGGATTTCAGCAAAATTGAAGCGGGCAAGGTTGAATTTGAAGAGGCCGATTTTAGCATTAAAGATCTGGTAAGCAACATCCGCCTGGCGCTATTGCAAAAAGCGCTTGAAAAAAACATCCTGATTAAACTGCTGATAGATCAGGAACTGCCCAACGCCATTAAAGGCGACCCGGTAAGGCTTGGCCAAATCTTAACCAACCTCATTAGCAATGCCGTTAAATTCACTAAAGAAGGTAAGGTAACCATTACGGCGTTCCTGAATAAACGCAACGACGAGCATACCGTTATCGACTTTGAAATAATGGATACCGGCATAGGCATCCCGCCCGAAAAGATTGATAATATCTTTGACAGCTTTACGCAGGCCAGTTCAGACACTACCCGCAAATTTGGCGGCACCGGCTTAGGCCTTACCATTACCAAAAAGCTGCTGGAATTGATGGGAAGCGAAATAAAGGTTACGAGTACGGTGGGCAGAGGGTCTACCTTTTTCTTCAGCATTAAAATGAAGAATAGCGACAAAGAATTCGCCTTGAATCCTGTTAAGGAAAGTGGTTTTGAAGTAAAAAGCCTTAAAGGCGTAAAGCTGCTTATAGCCGAAGACAACCAGATAAACGTAATACTTGCCAAACAATATATGAAGCTTTGGGATGTGGATTGCGATGTTGCCGAGAATGGCGAGATAGCCTTAACGCTGGTGCAAACCAATGCATATGATATGGTGCTGATGGATTTGCAGATGCCCGAAATGGATGGCTACCAAACCACTATTGCCATACGCAATTTGCCCGATGAGCGATATAAAAATCTACCAATTATAGCACTTACGGCATCGGCTATGCTGGATATTAAGGACCAGGCCTTTATAGTAGGCATGAACGATTACATCAGCAAACCATTTAATCCGGACGACCTTCATCGTAAAATATCGCAATACGCCAAAGTAGGGAACTAACGGGAGTTGTTCTATCAATCAGTCGGGAGTGCTTATTTTAGCAATAAGCACGCGGTAGCTATATTTGACATACTGATTTTGTGAGCTGGATTTTTATGGAGCCGCAGTTAACGTCAGTTGTCTCAATTCTACCTATCTTATGGCACAATTGCCCATAACTTTGGTTTAGTTAATCCGCTATCTTTGGGTCAGTATGAAACTGCTACTTACTTCTGTCGGCATCAGCAACAAAAGTATCCATAGCGCATTGGTAGCGTTGCTGGGCAAACCAATTGACCAAGCAAGCGCGCTTTTCATCCCTACGGCCATATACGGCATAGCGGGTGGGGCACAAATTATCCAAAAGGTAATTTGCGGCATCCTGGGCGATCCTTTTTGTCAATTGGGTTGGAAATCACTGGGCGTGCTGGAGTTAACTGCTCTGCCAAGTATCAAACAGGAGCTTTGGCTACCTATGCTGCAGGAAACCGATGCCCTCCTTGTTGGCGGTGGCGATTGTCAGTACTTATGCTATTGGCTGCATCAGTGCGGCCTGGCCGATTTGTTGCCCATGTTATTGCAAAAGCTGGTTTATGTAGGCCTTAGTGCAGGTAGCATGATCATGACAAGTTACGGAACCACCTACGGCAATCATACCGTACCTGCCGACAGCGATAAATCGCTCAACCTGCTTAATTTTGCCATCCATCCGCATTTAGATCATGAATGGTTCCCTAACAACTCCCTGGCCAATATCCAAAAACTGGCCGCTACCTTACCCATGCCATCTTACGCCATTGATGATCAAACCGCCATTATGGTAATTGATGGTGCAGTGGAGGTCATTTCAGAAGGGAATTGGAAATTGTTTGCTCCCGAGGTTTAGGATATCAATTATGACCATAAAAAGGTGAACGAATCATCTTTTATCATGTTAATCAGGTAGGCTTCGCATCGTATTTTTTTTATCTCAGCTGGTGCAAATTCCCTACCTTTAACTATGCAGCACCAGGAATTCGAACCGCCACCGGAACTTAGTGAAGCAATCAAATGTTTTTGGCACAACAAAGGCTATTTTGATCAGCAACCAACAAACTTTGAAGTAATACCCGATGGCTACGCCGAAATAATATTCCATTTTGGAAACGGATGCAGCATCCTAAAAAACGGCACATTGCACCCATTGCCTTCACCATTTATGATGGGCTTACTTAATGCTCCGGTTGTTTTTTATACGCAGGGGCTGTTACAGATAATCGGTATCAGGTGCTACCCATGGGCTGTGTTCGATTTGCTTGGCCTAAAGGCGAGTAACCATGGCTTGCAAACGTTTGAACACTCCATCGCTCAACTAAACCCTACATTAAAAGCTTGTATTGATGCCGGCGAAATACATGAAGCCACAGAAATGGTAAAGAAGTATTTCCTTGATGCCCAACCGGAGATTCAGCCAAACAGCATGTTAGCCAAAGCAGGACTTGCCATGCGACAGGCAAACGGCAGCTTGCCCGTAAGCCAGGTTGCGGAGGCGGCGCATGCCACGGTGCGCACGCTGGAGCGGGGTTTTAAACAATCATCAGGCCATACGGTTAAAGATGTATCGGCGCTTATCCGCTTCGAGCAGGTGCGGAACCATTTATGGCTTTACCCAAAAGCAAACCTCGCCGGCCTGGCACATGAGCTGGGTTATACAGATCAATCGCACCTGAGCCGGGAATTTAAACGCTACAGCGGCACTACACCGGCGGCCTTTGCCAGGAACACCCAGAAAAGCAAACAAGCCCTCGGTAGCGATTTTGTCGCATTTGTACAAGCCTAAGGCCCAGGCATGCTGCACCTTTGCGTATCAATCTGTAATGAACATGCTGATACGCAACAAACAAATAGCCATTGTAGGCGCAGGCCCCGCCGGCTTAACCTTAGCACGACTTTTACAACTTAAGGGTGCAAACGTTAAAGTTTACGAAAGGGATCTGAATAAAGATGCCCGGGTGCAGGGCTCCCCGCTGGATATGCACGAAGGGTCGGGACTGGCAGCACTGCGCAGCGCAGGTCTTTTAAACCAGTTTTATGCCAACGTGCACATCGGTGCCGACAAAAAAATCATCGTTGACGAGCGTGGTAAAATTCACTTCAGCGACCATGATTGCGAAACTACGGAAATGCCCTACCGCCCGGAGATAGACCGTGGTACCTTGAGGAAGGTCTTATTGGAATCCTTAAAGCCGGAAACCCTTGTATGGGATAGCCAATTCATTTCCATGGAAAAACAAGACGACGGATGGCTGCTGCACTTCAGGAACGGAACCCGTGCTTACGCTGATTTGGTGGTTGCCTGCGATGGGGCTAACTCCAGGATACGCCCTTACGTTACCGATATCAAGGCCCTGTATTCTGGCATTACCATGGTAGAACTGAATGTCAATAACGCGAAGGATAACATCCCTGTCATCTACAAATTGCTCAATGGTGGCAAGGTTATGGCTTTCGGCCACGGGAAATGCGTCCTCGGCGGGCAAAAAGGCACCGGGAATATGGGCTTTTACCTAAGCTTAAAAGTTGATGAAGACAGGGCCAGGGGCAACAACGCAGATTATGCAGACAATGCTCATCTATTGGCTTGGTTTAAACATAAATACGCAGGCTGGGCCGACATTTGGGACGAGATCATCAAAAATGCCGCCATACCAATCATCCCCCGACCTATTTATTACATGCCTTTAAATCAAACATGGGGTGCGCAGGCAAATGTAACCCTGCTGGGCGATGCCGCGCATGTAATGCCCCCCTTTGCCGGAGAAGGTGCCAACATGGCTATGCTGGATGCACTGGAACTGAGCGAATGTATCACCTCAGATAAATTTGGAACCTTACAGGAAGCTATCGTAGCTTATGAAACAGCGATGTGTGAAAGGGCTGCGGTAGCCACCTGGCAGTCGCTCGAAAATGGAGAACGGATGCACAGCGCTGGAGCATTGGCAAAAATGCTGGGTACTTTTGACGGGAAATAGGCTTCTGGTTCCTATTCAAAACATTTTGGTGCTTTTGTGGGTTTAAAAATGGCCAGCTGGATTACAGCAGCCTTTTAAATTGCGCCGATTTGAAAAATCAACATACCAATACCTGCCGATACATTGCCTCAGTACTATTCTCTGTACTATTTTTAAGTTTTTGTAATGCCGCGTTAGCACAGGTGCAACCTACCCCTGCCGATACGGTAAAAAGCGCAAAGATGAAATCGCTACAGCTAAAGCAGCAAACTAACCTGCAAGAGGCTGAACTGGCCCGGCAGTATGATATCGCTGATTTGTTTAAAGATATTTTCCACCCAAAGCGTAAGCCCGATAGCGTATTCAAGAAACCATCGGGCATAACCATTATACCCAACATCGCCTCCAACCCCAGTATCGGCTCGCAGATCGGTATCAAGGCCGTTGCAGGTCGCAAGTTTGGCAACGACCCGAACACCTTGCTTTCCGTAGCAGCTACCTCTGCGTCTATCACCACCAAGGGCATCATCTACTTTTACATCAATCATAACATCTACACGCCCGGCAACGCATGGAATTTCCAGGGTAGCCTGGTCGTAGCCAAAACCGTTTCGCCAGATTTTGGACTGGGCATAGCCGAGCCCAATAATGGCAGTGCCGACGATCAAACACTGGCCAATGCAGCGCGTAAAGGCCGGGCGCTGCATTCGCTCTATTTCAACCTGCGCGAGAAAGTTTACAAAGAGGTGCAGAAGAATTTATTTGTGGGTGCAGGGGTATCATTCGATATCCGCAGTAAAATAGAAGACAAAAACTCTGCTGGTGCCACGCCTTACAGCATCTATAACGAACGACATGGTTTCGATAACGACCATTACCGGTCAAACGGCTTGCTCTTTAACGTGCAGTACACCACGCGCGATAACCAAAACCGCGCTTACAAAGGCATTTATGCCGATGCAGGCTTCCGCATCAACCAAACCTGGATGGCCAGTTCTAAAAACTCGGTACAATTCATTACAGATTTCAGGAAGTACTTCAGCCTATCCTCCAGCCACCCCGAACACGTTATTGCGCTCTGGAACTGGGGTTCGTATTTAATCAGTGGGAACGTACCCTACCTCGAACTGGCCGGCACGGCTAAGGACGGCGCATTCCGCAGCGGGCGGGGTTATGTTACACAGTATTTTAAGGGAACCCAATACAATTATTCAGAGGCCGAATACCGTTTCCCGATAACACGCAATAAATTCCTTAGTGGCGTTGCATTTTTCAACCTGCAAACCGCAAACGATGAGGCGGGTACTCAAATCTTCAAAGTTTGGCAGCCCGGCGCAGGCGGTGGTTTACGTGTGTTGTTCAACAAAGCTACCCGCACCAATTTATGCCTTGATTACGCCTGGGGCAAATATGGCGCAAGAGGTTTCTTCCTTGGCCTGAACGAGGCCTTTTAAACCACTTTCAAAACGAGGTAAAGGTCTAATCAGCAAACGTAAAAGCACATCATGGCCACACCCCGCCCATTTAGCGTATCTTTGCCGTTCTTTCAGTTACCCATATGATACAGCAAGCGCTCCAGAATCTTCAGATAGAAACCCTAAACCCCATGCAAGTGGCCGCCATAGCTGCCGCCGAAAAAGGCGACGTGATATTATTGTCGCCCACTGGCTCGGGTAAAACGCTTGGGTTTTTGTTGCCATTGCTGGGCTTGCTGGATGCTAAAGTATCTACCGTACAAGTGCTCATATTGGTACCATCGCGCGAATTGGCTTTACAGATAGAGCAGGTTTTCCGCAGCATGGGCAGTGGATTTAAGGTAAATTGTTGCTACGGAGGCCACCCCGTACGCACAGAGGTAAAAAACCTTTCGCAGCCACCTGCAGTTTTAGTTGGCACGCCGGGCCGTATTGGTCACCACCTGCGCCGCGAAAGTTTTAGTACGGATACCATCACCACGCTTATTTTAGATGAATTCGATAAAGCGCTGGAATTTGGTTTCCAGGAAGACATGAGCTATATCATAGGCCAACTGAGGAGCGTAAGGAAACGCATCCTCACCTCGGCCACGCAGATGGACGAGATACCGCGATTCACGGGTATCAACAAACCCATCAGGCTTGACTATCTCGACAACACCACCGCCGTGCCTAATTTGGTGCAAAAAATAGTGATAGCCGAACCTGCCGATCGGTTAGAAGCCTTGTTTGCGCTCATCTGCAAAATTGGTGATAAGCCAACGTTAGTGTTCTGTAACCACCGCGAGGCCGTAGAACGCATCAGCGATACGCTTTGGGATAATGGCCTGCCCAACGATATCTTCCATGGCGGCATGGAGCAGGACGACCGCGAACGTGCCTTGATCAAATTTCGCAACGGCAGCCATCGCATCCTCATCACTACCGATCTTGCCTCGCGCGGGTTGGATATACCGGAGATTGAGCATGTGATACATTACCAGTTGCCCCATACCGAAGAAGCCTTTACCCACCGCAACGGCCGCACCGCACGCATGCATGCTAAAGGCACCTCTTACCTGTTGTTATCGCCCGGCGAACAGCCCGCTTACCTTAAAGGCGTACCAGACACTGAAGATCTATCAGGAGAGATCGTTATCCCGCCGCCCTCGCCATGGACAACCCTTTACCTGGCTGCCGGCAAAAAGGATAAGGTAAACAAGGTAGATATCGTAGGCCTACTCCTAAAAAAAGGCGAACTGGATAAGGATGACCTCGGCCTCATCGAAGTTTTAGATTTCTCATCCTACGCTGCCGTAAAACGCGTACGTGCCGAACGGGTGGTGGCGTTAGTAAAAAACGAAAAGATAAAGGGTAAGAAAGTTAAAATTGAAATATCGAAGTAAGGCCGCGCTCAAACGCGCAGCCCTCCTCCAATAAATCATGCGATATGGTTTAGGTTGAACTATTTTGAAGTTCAACCATAGGATGCAGCAACCTATGGAATTCCATAAATTATTTTCATTTTTTTTGCAAAGTCTGATCGCATCGCAGACAATAAATAACCAAATGTTAATATTGATATCCGCTTGTTTCTCGCAAATAAACCTATATTAGTCTGACTAAATTAAAACCATCATGAAGAAATTATCACTATTGCTTACGGTAATCATATTTACCTGTACAGCCGCCATTGCGCAAATTACCCGCGAACAAACCATTGTCGAGTGGACCCGCGCCAAAGCTTACACCAAAGCATACCTGGATGCCATGCCTGCCGACGGCTTCGCCTTTAAGGCAACGCCGGAAACCCGCACCTTTGCCCAGCAAATGCTCCACCTGGCCGATGCCAATTACTTCTTTTTAACCACCGCAAGCGGTAAAGATAGCCCGCTTGGCAAAGATGTATCAGTGGAAAAAACCATAGCCCAAACTAAGGAAGCCACCACCAAAGCGGTTTTGGATAGCTACGATTTTGCCATAGCAACCATAAAAGGCATGACGGATGCGCAAATGACCGAAGAGGTGACCATGCGCGGCACCATGAAAGCATCGCGTGGTTTGCTGTTGGCCAAAGCTTTCGAGCACCAAACGCACCACCGTGGCCAAACCACCATCTACATCCGTTTAAAAGGCGTTACCCCTCCGCCCGAAATGCTTTTCTAATCGATAAAAAAATAGCTATAAGCATGCTGCTTCGGGATAACCGGAGCAGCATTTTTTGTTTTAAGGCGGTTTACATTTTGCCGCTCCTTTATAAGTAAATGTTTTAAGGCATATTAATTGTTAAAATTTGTTAATTCATTTGGTTTATTACGAAATAATCGTAGATTTACGAAACAATCGTAGAAAGATGGAGAAATTATCACAACAGGAAGAAGAAGCCATGCAGGCGGCCTGGCAGTCGGGAGCGGGTTTTATAAGGGATTTTTTAGAATTGCTCAACGAGCCTAAGCCCCCCTACACTACCTTGGCATCAACCGTAAAAAACCTGGAGAATAAAGGTTTTTTAAAGAGCGAGAAATTTGGCAACTCGTACCGCTACACACCGGCCATAAAAGAGGAAGAATACAAGAA
Organism: Mucilaginibacter psychrotolerans; assembly: GCF_004519315.1. Taxonomy (GTDB): domain Bacteria; phylum Bacteroidota; class Bacteroidia; order Sphingobacteriales; family Sphingobacteriaceae; genus Mucilaginibacter; species Mucilaginibacter psychrotolerans. The sequence continues at coordinate 79,671 of NZ_SOZE01000014.1, read as the reverse complement.
ACGCTTCATGAGCGGGTTCGTGAGCGATTACTTCCAAAACTCGTATAAGGACCTGGTTACCTTTTTTGCCAACGACAAAAAGATAAGCGCCAGCGACCTTAAAGAAATCATCAAACTGATAGAAAAACCTTAAAACCTATTGCGATGCCCACCTTATTTGTTTTTTTATTTAAAGTGAACATGGCCCTGCTGCTGTTTTGCGCAGGCTATTACCTGGTGCTGCGCCACCTTACTTTTTATACGCTCAACAGGGTTTATCTGATAACAGCTATCATCTTCGCCAGCATTTACCCTAAGATAGACCTTACGGCTTTTGCGCAACGACACGAGAATATTGCCCTGCCAGTACAAACCGTAATGCTTAACTGGCAGGCACCGGCAGCAAAACTGGTAAAACCCCTCTCGCAACCCGATTACTGGCAGTGGGCAGCTATTGCTTTCTGGGCGGGTGCGGCACTGCTAGGCATACGTTTATTTGTGCAGTTGTTCTCCTTGGTTAAGCTCCACCGCCGGTCCACCGCAGCCAGTATCATGAACCATGATGTGCGGCTCATCAGCGGCGAGGCAGCGCCTTTCTCTTTCTGGCGCAGTATATACGTAAACCCGGCAAACCATTCGGCCTCCGACCTGAAAGCCATCCTGCTGCACGAACAGGTGCATGTAAACGGCTGGCATACGCTGGATATTTTACTGGCCGAGCTCAGCAGCATTTTCTACTGGTTTAACCCAGGAGTATGGCTCATGAAAAAGGCCGTGCGCGAAAACATAGAGTTTATTACGGATCGTAAGATACTTAACAAAGGCATCGATACCAAAGCTTACCAATACAGCCTGGTGAATGTAAGCTTCAACAGCAGCACGCCGGGCATTGTAAATCACTTTAATATCTCAACCATCAAAAAACGGATAATCATGATGAACGCAAAAAGATCTTCGAGGGTAAACCTTACCCGCTACGCATTTATAGTGCCCGCCGTGGCATTGCTACTGGTGTTCAGTTTCTCTAATGCAGCTACTGTAAAAAAGAATAGGGAGAAAGCGTATAGGGCAATCAGTACAACCATCTCCGCAAATTTTAAAGGTATCGATTTGAAATCAGTTGTACCGGATTTACTGGCCGACAACTCCAAGAAAATCTTTGGGGCAGATGACTCAGATACTTCGGCAATAGATGCTTCTGATGGATATATCTTTTATGTAAATGGTGTAAAAAGCGATAGCAACGGGCCACAATTTTCCAGCAATACAGAAAGCCTGTATTTTTTGAACGCCGCGAACGCCAAAAAATATTTCCATGCCGGCGATGGAAAACAAAACGTTGCTTTTGCTTTCACACCTAACTCTGCTAAAGGAAAAGTAATGAAAGATAAAATTGAGCAACTGATTGCAGAGCATAAAATTGCACGTAACCAACTTAACCCGAAAGCACTGGCTAAGATTAATGATAGGATTGCTGAATTTGATGCCGATCAAATAGACGTGAGAGAAAATTTCACCTCTACTCCCAACAAAGAAAACTACAGTGCGCTTGTTCGGGATACCTCCCAAAAGTTCAAGATGGTTTATACTGTAAACAACATCAGCCTGCTTGATTCATTGAACTACGTGCTGAACGGCAAAAAAATTACGATAGATGAGTTCAATAAGATAGATCCAAACAAAATCGTATCGGTAACCATCGTAAGTGCCGAGGCTGCCAAAACTATACTGAACGATTTCGAAAACATGCATTTTAAGCCCAATAGCAAGATACTTCTTGTTGCCACCAGCGACTCTGACAAAGGCAGGCAACTGGCAGATCGGTTGAATGAGGTAAGGGTAACAGGCATTATCGTGAACGGCAAGCCCATAAAGCTGAACAGCGATTTGAGGTCGCATCAAATCGACTCCGTAGTTATTGCAGTGACAGGCAAACCCAGCAAAAAACTAGCCCGGGTAATCATCAGTGGAAGCGACAATATGGTATATGGCGGACTTTCGCCACGCGAAATAGATTCGGTTACTGTGCTAAAAGGCGGCGGTACATTAAAGCTCGATCAGTTGACCGGAAATGCTGCTACCCTAAATAACGTGCAGGTGAGGGCGCTAACCCTCAAATCGGCAGATGTGAACCAAAAATTAAACAATGTACAATTATATGGTCGCACTATTGCCAGGAGCCCGGATGTAGCCGAGGTGCGTACCCTACAAGGCAATATATTCTATAGCGATAAAAATATCAGCCGTATATCAGATAAACTCATTATTATAGATGGTAAGGAAGCTACAGAAAAAGACCTTAAAAAGTTATCCGCCTTCGATATCGACAGGATGAGCACATCATCAGATGCCGACACCGTAAAAAAGTACGGCAGCAAAGCTAAATATGGGGTAGTTTATATCTTCACTAAAAAAGCCAAATAGTTTAAACAGTTGTATCGTTAATTAGCAGCGGGCCGGGCAATATTGATTTGCCCGGCCCGCTGTTTTATTTTTATACGGATGTGTAGTATAAATAAGGCGATAGACGGAATAGTTTTGCGCATTTTATGCAGGAAATGTACATGGCAAGGATTTTGATATACAGGTAATGACCTAAAAGATTTATTTAACTAAACACCAAACTATGTCTATCTCAGCATACCAAAACCCCGCCGATGTTCAACTAACGGTTGTTAACGCCCAAAAAAGCGTAACCGAAAACACCAATAGCAAACTGGCATCGTCGAAGATATTCGGTATATCGTTTACTTACCAGCAAAAAGCTTACCGCACTAAGGTAATGAAAGTGCTTTACGCCGGTAAAGAAGCCATGTATAAAGTAGTAATGCCCGGCAGCCTGAACGAGGGAACCAGCAACCACTGGCTACAACGTCATGGAAATAACTGGGCCATAGTACTTGGCCAGGATATGGATGCCAAACTGCTTAAGGTTGTTGGCACCGCTATCGATTGCCTGGAGTAACAAACCAATTCACATCCCCAAAAAAATCAATCATAAACAAACAGGCCCCGGAAAATCCGGGGCCTGTTTGTTTAGCTTTTTATCGTAAAGTGCCTATTAAATTTATGATACCGTTGCGTCTATCCCATCAGCATCGTTAAGATATAAAGGACGATCTTTCTTAAAGATGGCGGCAAATATCAGCGCGAAGACAAATACGAAGATAATGCCGATTACAACGGATTGGATTTGCTTGCCAACGGTAATATTTTTTTGATCTTCAAACTGCTGATGCACTTTTTCCATTTGCTTATCTATAGCGGTTTGGTCTGCATTACTTTTCTCCAACATACTCGTAGTTACGTTTACCATTGCTGTCTCCATTTTATCAACCATATTCGGCTCGATAATTTTGGCAAACAGCACGCTGCTAATGATATAACTTACCAGGTAAGCTGCAAAAAACATAATAAAAATGCCGGTTACCGCTTGCTTAAAATCCCAATAGCCGCCAATGTTTTTGCGTAAGTCGCTACAGAAGAGTACGGAGATAACTACTGGGATTACTACAGAAAGCAATACTGGCCCAAGAATTACCAACATCATAGATGTGGCCATGGTTGTCATGAAATAAAAAGAAATAATACCAAGCACGCCTAGTATTAATCCTAAAATCAGACCTTTTTTAAGGCTCTGACTTTTTAGTTGTTTGTCAAATTCTTCGCTCATGATGGTTAAGGGTTTTATGGTTTTTTATGAATTAAAGCTTATTAAAATAGCCAATACCGCCATGTCGAAAGCTGGTGCGACGGCATTATCCGCGATATTTTTCTCCTCGGCTGCATCAAGCTCCGGGTTTTGGAAAAAGCAAATCATAGGGTAAAACAACTCTTTCAGTTCCGAGTCTTCGTCTAGCGTATCGGCCACTTTTGCAATCTCGGCGGCGGGGCTTTCTATCAGAATCTGGTTGGCAATTACCGGTTCGTAAATGCGGTACTCATCCTGAAACTCATCTTCATCTACCAGTAAAAACTCTTTCAGGTAATCGTCAAGTTCAGGGTCTATCCCTTCGTCTTCGCATTCGTTCAGGTACAGCAGCAGGTTAAGCAGCTCAGTGCCCCTATCCAGCGTTTGCTCTTCTATCTCCTCCCATTCGGGGGTATCCAGGTAATCGTCTTCCAGCTTCTTTACATCTTCGCTAAAAAAGTTCACCATAAGCAGGTCGAAGAATACTTCGTGCAATTCTTCCAACTTTGGGTTATCGTTGAAAAGCTCGTCGAGCGCATCAACTTTTTTCATGAAATCATCGTCCGAAGAAAAAAGGGCTTCGAATTTAGCGTTGAGGGCAACAGCGTCAAAGCCATCATAGGTAGTAAAGGCCTGTAACGCGCCACTAAGGGCTTTGCTTACTTTCGGGTCAGTCATGGTTAATTAGAGTAAATTATTTGGTGATTATTACAGGTCAACAAAACTTTTCCTTTTAAGTTCTGCCCCAGAAAAGGTGAATTAAAACTTTTAGAAAGATTACTGTCTCTTGAGTATGTCCATTCGCCACCTGCATCCAGCAAAACCAGGTTGGCCGGTTGCCCCTCAGCAAATGCGGGTACGTCTAAATTCAATACCCTACGCGGGTTAATGGATAGTTTCTCAACGATAAGCTCAATAGACAAGCCTGCTTTAACCGCCAGCGAAAAGGCCGTTTGCAGGCCAATGATGCCGTATTCGGCAACCTCAAACTCTACATCCTTAAACTCTATTTCGTGCGGGGTGTGCTGGGTTACCAGTGCATCAATAGTGCCGTCTTTAAGCCCGGCTATCAGTGCATCCACGTCGGCCTGGGTGCGCAGGGGTGGCTTTACTTTATACAGGCTGTCGAAACCCATCAGGGCTTCGTCGGTCAATACGATATTGTGGATAGCCGTATCGCAGGTTACCTTAAGGCCGCGTTTTTTTGCTTCGCGGATAAGCTCTACCGAGCGAGCCGTAGATACGGTGGTAAAATGTATGTCGGTACCTGAGTCTTCGGCCAGGTAAATGTCTCTTGCCACCATCAGTTCTTCGGCCAGCGATGGCAGGCCTTTCATGCCCAGCATGGTGCTTACTACACCCTCGTTCATTTTGGCTTTGCCGGCTATAAATGCATCCTCGGCATAAGAGATTACTTTGGCACCGAAACCCTGCACGTATAATAACGCACGTTCCATCAAACCAGCATCCTGCACGGGGCAGTTGCCATCGGTAAAAGCCTTTGCGCCGCTCTTGAACATATCGTACATTTCTGATAGATCTTTTCCCTCCCGTTTGTTGGAGATGGTGCCCAGTGGGTATATATCTACCAAATTACCTTTAGCACGATTGAGCAGGTATTCTACTTCGGCCTTAGAGTGTACCGGTGGATGCGTATTAGGCATTAAAGCTATGCCGGTAAAGCCACCAGCTGCTGCTGCGGCTGTACCCGTTTGCAGGTCTTCCTTGGTTTCGAGGCCCAGTTCGCCCACGTTGCAATTCAAATCAAAGAAGCCGGGAGCGAGGTACTTGCCTGTGGCATCAATACTGTCAGTATCATCTACAGAGATAGATGCCGCTATTTGGCTAATGAGGCCGTCTTTAATTAAAATATCGGCAACCTGGTTATGGAACGGAGAATCGGGATGGACAACAGTGGCAGATTTGATAAGCAAATTCATTATCGCTGTTTATGGTGGGTTTTTAAGATTATCCGGCTTGCTGCACTATGCCCGTACCAGTTTTATAGAACCTGATGAGCAATATTTCGGCCGCCAGAAATATCAAGGCCAAAATTATACAAAGTTTCCATAATTGCAGGCCCGAATTTTCGGCAGTATTGATATTATTCACGTTAAAATTTTCGCCATCGGTAACCGCGCCGTTTTGCGGGAATAAATTGGCCAAATCGCCCTTACTAAGGTACCGGAGGTCAGATTCGCTGTGGTTATCGTTAAAAGCCAGTACAGCGGCGGTGCTGTCTTGCTTTTTAAGCTCGTAAATACCGGTTTGGCTAAGCTGGCCCGGCAGGTAAAGCATAGTACTCCCCTCCTGCTGCCGTACATCGGGTATAACAGATTCGCTACCTTTCACCAATTTTACCTGCTGCTTTTCGGTAGCCTGCAGTGGTACCGTTTCTATGGCCTGGTTGCTGCCGAGCGTGTATGATAGCGGCTGGTCGTGCCCGCTTAGCAAAGCAATCCTGAATACCGTTGGCACAAACAGGGCGTGCAGCGGCAAATTACTAAAATCCTCATGAAGTGGAACGGCAGAAAGATATAACCTGCCCTTACCCAAACTGTAACCCTCCCAAAGCGACTGGCCCGCTTGCAAGTTCATCAGGCTTTCGGCTGGTTTGGTGGCACCGCTTAAAGCGTAATATTTTTTCACCTGCGGTAGATCCGGGTTTTGCGGAAAGGACTCGAAGATATTTTTGAACACTTCGCTTTGCAGGTTTAGGTTAGTAACCTTTGTTGCTTCGTTAATCGTTTTGCCAGGGTAAGCAGCGCCCATCGGTTGTAAAAAGGCCTGGTAACTAACTATTTCGGTTTCGATAGACGGAAATACCATCAGTGTACCACCTTTGCTTACATAGGCTTTTAATTGTTGTGCCAGGCCGGTAGATACATTGTCGATATCGCTCATTACGATGAGCGGGTAGGTGCCCAGCGATGCATAATCTACATTACCATCCTGCGTGCGGGTAACAGCAAAAAAAGTATCCGCGCCGAAAACAGCGTTGAGGTACTTGTTTGGCGTTCCCCCGTCTACCAGTAGCACCTTTAGTTTACTGCTCACGTTGAAGCTGAAGTAAAAGCTATTATCAAAAGTGATGGGATTGTCCTGTAGTTGTAACTCTCCGCGTTGCCAACCTGCCTGCAGTCCCGAGAACGCGAGGGTATCGGTTTGATACGTGTTGGCGGCAATTGTAAAGCTGCCAAGCGATTTTTGCTCGCCGTTTATCAAAAGCTTCAGAGGTATTTTCTCCGCCGTTTTGCCGGCGTAGTTCCTTAACCTAACTATAAGTTTTTCGCTTTCGCCCGGGCGATGCGTGGCATTAAGCAGCCAAACCGAATCAACCGCTACGTTGGGCAATTCGTTGGCTTTTAGCTGGATGAAGTTTACCGTAACATCTTTATTTGCGGTATCGCCGACATCCGCCATATTTTTCTGGAAATCGGAGATGATATAGAGTCGCTTTAACGCGCCCGGTTGCATATCCAGCAGGCTCTGCTGACGGGTAATGACCTGGCTAAGGCGGCGGCTTTGTGCGCTTATCCTAAGGGCATCTACAGCATCGTTGAATTCATCGCGGTTAAGCAGCCGTTGGTGTTGCCCTTCAAAATCCTGGCTAAGCAATTGGAAACGGTCGTTCACTGAATAGGCGGAGGCGATTTGCTTGGCTTTTTGCTTTGCCTCATCCAAAAGGCTACCCTCGCGGTTGAGGGTTTGCATGGAGTATGAATTATCTACGAAAATACTCACCAGCTGTTGTTTACCGGCATCTGCTGCATCCTTTCCCGGGATAAATGGCCTCGCGAACGCAAATACCAGGAAGACCAGGGCGAGCATACGGGCAGCCAGTATGAGCCGCTCTTTGATGTTACGGCGCGAAGCCTGTTGCTCCTGAACTTCTTTAAGGAACTGCACATTACTGAAGTACACTTTTTTGTAACGCCTGAAATTGAACAGGTGCACCACTACGGGTATAGCTAGGGTGAGCAGCGCAAACAGGAAAGCCGGATACAAAAAGTGCATGTATGCCTCAGATTGGATGTACTACAAATCTGCGAAAATAAATTGGATGTGCAGGTAAGATAGATGTGCAGATATGCGGATGTGCAAGCGTGCAGATGAAGAAAGATTTTCTCAAGCCTCCAAGCTTTTTAACCCTTCCAACTTTTCCAACGTCTCTAACTTTTCTAACCCTTCCAACTTTTCTAACCCTTCCAACTTTTCCAACCCTTCCAACTTTTCCAACCTCTCTAACTTTTCCAACCTCTCTAACTTTTCCAACCTCTCTAACTTCTCTAACCCTTCCAACTAATTTTGTAACAAGTTCGACACCATGCCTCACAAACGGCAACAATTAAGTTACACGTATTTCGTTTAAACTATTGGTGAGTATCTTTATCCAAACATCAATTAAAAACTAAAAATTCAAAAATGAAAAAGATCATGTTGATTTGCTGTTTCGTTATTGGGATAGCAACTGTAAGCCATGCGCAGGGCGGTGGTATGAGGATGAGTGCTGCTGACAGGGTTAAGGCGATGAAAGAATCGTTAAAATTAACCGACGACCAGGTTACTAAAATTACCGCCATTTACGAGGCGCAAACCAAACAGGTTGACAGTTTGCGTAACGCAGGTGCCGATAGATCTGCAATGCGCCCGGTAATGCAGGCTACTAATGAGAAAGTTAAAGCTGTGCTTACAGCCGAGCAAGCCACAGCATGGCAAAAACAAATGGACGAAATGCGCGCCCGCATGCAACAAGGCGGCGGTGGTGGCACTCCACCACGGAAATAATTCCCTACCAGGAAAAATAACGAAGCGGCGATGAGCCGCTTTTTTTATTTTTGACCCTTATTTGAGCAAGATTTGAAAGCGGCAGAAGAATTCATCAGGATGAAATTGGGCGAACGGAACACCTCTGGCATATTGCGTACGCTAAAGCCGGAAAACGATCTGATAGATTTTTGCAGCAACGATTACCTTGGGTTTGCCCGGTCGGCCACACTAAAACAGCGTATCGCAAAAGAAATCGCGAGCTATCCTCATAGTTTAAATGGCTCTACGGGCTCACGGCTGTTGTCGGGTAATTTAAGCTATGCCGAAGAGTTGGAGAAAAATATCGCCGGTTTCCACCAAGCCGAAGCGGGGCTATTATTCAATTCGGGGTATGATGCCAATATTGGGCTATTCTCCTCCCTCCCGCAAAAAGGCGATACCATCATCCACGACGAACTGATACACGCCTCCATCATTGATGGTGCAAGGCTGAGCCACGCCAACCGCTATACATTCCGCCATAATGATTTAGAGAGCCTGGAGGGCAAGCTAAAGCAGGCCAAGGGCAATTGCTATGTAGTGATAGAGAGCGTTTACTCCATGGATGGCGATACCCCTCCCATCAAACAGATATTGGAAATGACCGAGCGTTATAGCGCGAGTTTGATTGTAGACGAAGCACATGCTGTTGGCCTCTCCCCTGCCGGATCGATAGCCGAAATGGGGCTACAACGCCGCGTTTTTGCCCGCATTGTAACTTTTGGCAAGGCATTGGGTTGCCACGGCGCAATAGTACTGGGAAGCTCTGGGCTAAGGGAATACCTGATTAACTTTGCCCGTTCATTCATCTACACTACGGCAACATCGTTCCACCAACTGGCATCGGTAAAAATGGCTTATGAGTTATTGGCGGTTGCGGGTAACGAAATAGCCACGCTCCATCAAAACATCGTATATTTTAAAGAAAACATCGCATCGAACTCCCGATTCTCACTATTGCCAAGTAACAGCGCAATACAATGCATCGTATTAAATAGTAACGATAATTCTAGGCAGGCAGCCGCAGCCTTGCAAAGCGCCGGCTTAGATGTGCGCGCTATTTTAAGCCCTACTGTAGCTACGGGCGCAGAACGCATCCGTATATGCATGCACACATTCAATACTTTAGATGAATTGACCCTTTTGACATCAACCATAAACAGCATAACATATGCCCGATAAACCTCTATTCATTACCGGCATTGGCACTGGCATTGGCAAAACGCTGGTGGCGGCCATTGTGGTAGCAAAACTAAAAGCCGATTACTGGAAACCCATCCAGTCCGGCGATTTGCACAGTACCGATACCATGCTGGTGCATAGCTTGGTATCGAATAATCAAACTGTTTTCCACCCCGAGGCTTACCGGCTTACGCAGCCTTATTCGCCCCATAAATCGGCAAAGCTGGATGGCATTACTATCGATTTTAAAAGCATAATCGCGCCCGCTACCGATAATCTGTTGGTTATTGAAGGTGCAGGCGGGCTAATGGTGCCTTTGAACAACGAGTATTTGATTGTGGACCTGATTGCACAGCTTGATGCCGAAGCCATATTGGTATCGCAGAATTATCTGGGCAGCATCAATCATACGCTGTTATCTGTAGCTATGTTGAAACAGCGGGGAATAGCTATCAAAGGCATTATTTTCAATGGCGAAACCGATGCCTCGTCAGAGGAATATATACTCGCCTATACGGGCGTGCCACTTTTAGGTAAGATACCAGTTTTGCCCGAGATAAACCCGTTAAGCGTTGCTAAGGCTGTTGGATACCTTAATTTTTGAGAAAGAAGAATATCGAATGATGAACTCCGAATTTCGAATGATGAAGTTTCTGCCTTCATTATTCGAAATTCAGCATTGGTTGTTCGACATTTTCTTGCTTGCCAGGCTGTTTCTTTCCGAAGCGGCTGGCTTGAAGGCGATCGTATTCCTTTACATAATCAGGGTGCTCGGTGCCCATCATTCTGTCCCATACCCTAAAGTACAGGCCGTAATTGCCTTTAAATTTACTATGGTGTATATTGTGATGCACAGATGTATTGACGATTTGGAACAGGAACGAACCCCGCAACCATTTAGGAGCTACCTCGTACCCTAAATGCCCGTAAACGTTGATTACGAAACCGACTATCGTAAACCATACGATGACTACCGGATGGATGGGCATAACCAGCACGATGACGAGAAGCGCTGCACCCTCCGTCCATGCTTCTATAAAATGAAATGAGTACGATGCCCAAGGTGAAGGGTTTGTGCTTTGATGATGCTTTACATGGGCATACTTGAACAGCCTTTTATGGTGTAGCAGGCGATGCATCCAGTAAAAGTAGGTATCGTGTATCACCAGGCTCAACACCAGGCTAACGGGGAGGTACCACAGCGGAAAATCGGTAAAGGAATCGTAAAGCTGCGTGTATTTACGCAGCGGTGTAAATAATATAAGTTGGGCTATAACCGCAAAAACAGCCGAGGTTTGTACAGAGTGCAATATTTCGCGCTTAAAATCGGCGGTGCTTGCCGTACGGGTTTGTATTTTACCTTTAGCGTACCATTTGGCAATCAGTTTATAAAATACCAGGAAGGGTATGCCTGCCAATACGAAATAACGGATGGCCGTTATGCTGAAGAGGGTAAACAAGGAATGCAATATCTTTTCCATAGGACTTGTATTTATAAACCAAAGTTAGCGCAGCACGCCCTGTCGAAAAATTAACAAAAGATAATTACCGTTTCCCCTGCGTGGAAATACGTTTGCGGATACGGCTCAGAGATACCGGGGTGATGCCTAACAAAGTGGCCAGGTATTTATCGGGCACGCGGTTTACGATATCGGCTTTCTCTCGTATAAGTTGCAGGTACCGTTCCTCGGGCGATAACAGGATGAACGATTCTACCCGGGCCATAGACTCGGCCAACATGCCCCGTAAGAAAGATGCCTGGGTTGAGGATAGCCTAGGGTTGTTGTTTAATACAGGTAATGCTTTTTCATAGTCTACCTCCATCAGTACGGTATCCTCCAGCGCCTGGTAAATAAAGCGCGAAGGGCGCTGATGTATGATGGCATCGTGCGATGCAATGAACTTGCCCTCCCACTGCAACAACAACGTAAATTCGTCGCCGTTTTCTTTCAGATAATAAGCACGGATCAGTCCCTTGCGTATGTAAGCGAGTTTTTGATGGGTAGCTCCCTCAGCAATATAGATATCGCCGGCGGCCAGCTTACGGGTATGCGCCAGCTTGAATATATCATAGATATCCATGGGGTTGAGCCCTTTGAATACAGAAAGATAAAAGCTTATTTCTTCGGCATTGAGCATCTTATTGTGTACCGATTACTTATAGGGTGTTGTAATAATCTACCAGTTTGCCCAGTTGGGTATCGCTTTTAAAATTTATCTTGTTAACATTGAGGTAAGTATCCAAAGCAGATTGCTTATCGGCAAGTGCAGCCAGTAGCGATTTTCTATCAGCTTTTACAACCGTTGCTTTTCCATCGATAACGAGATAGTACTTTGTTTTCTCGATAAAGGTACGTTCTTTCGTTGCCGAGCCTATGGGTTGTTGTTCGAAGATGATTTTGTTATTCCTTTTAAGCAATTGCGCTTTACCATCGCTCAATACTTCCAGGAATGCCGTGGGTGCTATACCATCGATATTTTTAAAGCCGCTTTTAAAATGCCGCGTTGCGCCGGCCACTAAATTAAGCGAAAACTCCTGCACCGGCACTACAAACTCCAGTTCCTGACCGGTAGCGTTATCTTTGAACGATATCACATCGTTCACTAAATTAAGCTTAAGCAGCATGGGTTCTTTATTGCTCACGCCGTTGGTTAGCGTTACATTGCCGGTTTGCCAATCTTCATAAAGATAGGGCGTACCTTCCATATTGGTGTAGTCTATCAACATTACCGGCTTGGAATCGGTGTAGAGCTTAAACTGCGCTTTTAGGGGCAAGACCGAAGCCATCAGGCAAAAATAGGCAGCCAGGATTCTCAGCGTTTTCATAGGTTTTTGAAGAAAGAGTTAGATACCAGGGTTTTGATTGCGAAGCTGTTAAATTATACAATAATTAACGCTCAATCAAATTGAATTATTGCTAATATAGCCCCCGCAACAACAATGCATACCTGACATGAAAAATATTACTGTAATAGGCTCGGGCACTATGGGTAACGGTATTGCCCACACCTTTGCGCAAAATGGCTTCAACGTGTCGCTGGTGGATATCAGCAACGAAGCCTTGCAAAAGGCCCTGCAAACCATTGCTGCCAACCTGGATAGGCAGTTAAAAAAGGGCACTATAGATGAGGCTGCCAAAGCGGCCACCTTGGCCAATATAAAAATATATACCGATGCTTACGCGGGTGCTTCCGATGCTGATTTAGTAGTAGAGGCCGCCACCGAAAACCGGGAAATTAAACTAAAGCTTTTTAAAGAGCTTAGCGACCTGTGCAAGCCCGAAGCGATACTGGCATCCAATACTTCTTCTATCTCTATCACAGAAATAGCCGCCACCACCAACCGGCCCGATAGGGTAATAGGCATGCACTTTATGAACCCTGTGCCCGTGATGAAATTGGTAGAGGTAATACGCGGCTACTCCACTACCGATGAGGTGACCAACAGCATTATGGAGCTATCCACCCGCTTGGGCAAATCGCCGGTGGAAGTGAACGATTACCCCGGCTTTGTGGCTAACCGTATTTTGATGCCGATGATCAACGAAGCTATTTACACCCTGTATGAATGCGTGGCGGGCGTTGCCGAAATTGATGCCGTAATGAAGCTGGGCATGGCCCACCTAATGGGCCCCCTACAACTGGCCGATTTTATAGGGCTCGATGTTTGCCTGGCCATACTCAATGTGTTGCACAAGGGTTTCGGCAACCCTAAATATGCGCCCTGTCCGTTGTTGGTCAATATGGTAATGGCCGGGCAACTCGGCGTAAAATCGGGCGCAGGGTTTTATCAGTACGCGGCGGGGAGTAAGGATTTGGTAGTGGCGAAGAAATTCTGGAATTAGAAACAAGAAGGCGAGACCTAAGAAGCAAGATAATCTCTTGGCTCTTGCTTCTTGCTGTCTTGCATCCCTGTTAAACTTTTGGCTTGCTCATCTGTCTATATTACTTTAAAAAATACTACAGATGAAAACAATATCAAAATTGGGAATCATGTGCGCTTTAGCAGGCTCGGTGTTCCTTTCATCATGCGCCAGTGAGGCTTATATTGCTGAACGACCCTCAGAGCCGGTTTATGTCAGGCCGGTAGCACCTTATGCCAATGCTTATTGGGTACCCGGCGAATGGGTTTGGCGAGGAAATCGCTACGTTTACCGCAATGGCTATTACGCCCGCCCGCGTGCCAGGCGTGTTTACGTAGAAGGCGCCTGGATACATACCAACCGCGGATACGTTTGGAAAAGGGGATACTGGCGGTAATTCAGTTTGCAGTAGGCGGTTCGCAGTTAGCAGCAGTGCATAATTTCATTAGTTTGCAGTGGGCAATTTGTAGTCGGAAGTAAAAAAACTGCAAACTGCCCACTGTTAACCGCAAACTGAAAACTACATCCTTTCCGGCACATCAATACCCAACAGGTTCATGCCTTTGCTGATGACCTTTGCTGATGCAGCAGATAGTTGCAGGCGGAATTGTTTCTGGTTTTCTTCCTCCGCAAGCATAATGGGCTTTTCGTGATAGAACCGAGTATAAATTTTTGCGAGATCGTAAATGTAGTTGGCTATAATTGCCGGACTAAAGCTGGCGGCGGCGTCGCTAATCGTTTGTGGGTATTTATTTAATGTTACAATCAACTCACGTTCCAGCTCATCCAATTCGGTGGTTTCGCTTTTGCTTTCTGTTGGATTATACCCCGCTTTTTTCAAAACCGATTTAATTCTCGCATGCGTGAATTGTATATAAGGCCCTGTGTGACCTTGAAAATCTATCGACTCTTTCGGATCAAACAGCAGGCGTTTCTTCGGATCCACCTTCAGCAGGAAGTATTTGAGCGCACCCATACCAATGGTGCGGTACAGCTTATTTTTATCCTCCTCGCTAAAGCCATCAACCTTGCCCATGGCTTCGGTGGTTTCGGCGGCGGTATTGAACATATCGGCCATCAGGTCGTCGGCATCTACCACCGTACCCTCGCGCGATTTCATCTTACCCGATGGCAAATCTACCATCCCGTAGCTTAAGTGGTATAGTCCCCTAGCCCACTCTTTGCCCAGCTTTTGCAGGATGAGGAACAGCACCTTAAAGTGATAGTCCTGCTCATTACCCACCACGTAGATGGATTCGTCCATTTTATAATCACCATATTTCAATTGAGCAGTACCCAAATCCTGGGTGATATACACCGAAGTTCCATCGGCGCGTAGCACCAGTTTCTGGTCGAGGCCATCTGCGGTAAGGTCAATCCAAACAGAACCATCATCTTTCCTGAAGAAAACGCCCTTTTCCAGCCCTTCCTCGATGATATCCTTTCCTAATAGATAGGTATTGCTTTCGTAGTAGTACTTATCAAACTCAACGCCCAGAGTTTTGTAGGTTTCGGCAAAGCCTGCGTACACCCATCCGTTCATGGTTTTCCACAGGTTGATGGTGTCCTCATCCCCTGCTTCCCATTTTTGGAGCATCAGTTGGGCTTCTTTTATCAGCGGAGCGTTCTTTTTGGCCTCTTCTTCAGTTTGTCCCTCTTCTACCAGTTCCAGTATCTGTTGCTTGTAGGCCTTATCGAACCAAACGTAATATTTACCGGCCAGGTGGTCACCTTTAAGGCCCGAGCTTTCTGGCGTTTCGCCCTCGCCGAATTCGCGCCAGGCCAGCATACTTTTACAGATGTGGATACCCCTGTCGTTCACCAGGTTGGTTTTGATTACCTCGTAACCTGCGGCAGCCAAAATCTGCGCGACCGAGAAGCCTAACAGGTTATTACGGATATGCCCCAAATGCAAAGGCTTATTGGTATTAGGCGAGGAATATTCCACCATCACTTTTTTGCCATTGGGTTTACCTACGGCAAAATCATCAGCCAATATTTCATCATGCAGCTTGCCCAGCCAAAAGCTATCGGCAAAGGATATATTTAAAAAGCCTTTGATCACGTTGAACGCAGAAATTTCGGGAACGTTATTTTGCAGGTATTCGCCAATTTCGGTACCGGTTTGCTCTGGACCTTTGCGCGAAAGTTTGGTATATGGGAAGGTAACCAGCGTTACCTGGCCTTCGAATTCTTTACGTGTTTCCTGTAAATTGATATCCTTGGCAGCGATATCGGTTTGGTATAATTCTTTTATGGCCTTAACAACGGCCTCGATAATAAAATCCATCGGGCAAAATTAGCAATTATAGTCCATAGACGATAGTCCATAGCCCATAGTATTTTCTGGTCTGTTAATGAAATACGGCTATGCACCATGGTCTATGGACTATCGACTTAAATTCTATAGCTTTGCTATTCTTACAACTTTCTATGACATTAAATACCGATAATTTCAAGCTCGATGTAACTTCCGAAATTGGCAACCTCCGCGTTTTATTGGTCCATAGCCCCGATAGCGGCCTGGGCAAAGTGGTACCCTCTAAAGCACAGGACTGGCTTTTTGAAGACATTGTGCACCTGGATACCATGCGCGGCGGCGAATACGATTACTATATCAAACTGCTGATGTACTTTCTGGATCCGGATAAAATCAAAGGCAAACTTAGCGAAATAGATAACCCCGAAAACAAACGCAACTTCTTCAAACCCGACAACGCCGGTTTCCATAACTCTGGCAAAGTAGTGGAGATACAAACCTTGCTCAGCGATATCCTCGAGCAAAAAGATATCCGTAAAAAACTCGTGGCAGCAGTTTGCGCCATTGAAGGCGTAACATACCGCCTGCAACTTCAACTAATAGATATTGAACCAGTTGAACTGGCCAAGATATTTATCTCAGGTTCGTTGACGGATGAACAGATGATCTTTGCCCCTATCCCCAATATGATATTTACACGGGATATCGGTATCGCCATCAATAAGCACATGTTGCTGAACAAACCTGCTAAAAAGGCCCGCGCCCGCGAAACCCTGTTGGCGCGCTATATATTCTTCAACCACCCTTTGTTCGAAGGTTACCACAACAACATTTTGGAGATACCCGATACCGTGCAGCACTTCCTTCGCCCAGGCGAGGAGCAAGAAAGCAAAACCACCCTCGAAGGAGGCGACGTAATGATGGTTGCCCCTAATCACTTGCTTATCGGCTGGAGCGAGCGCACATCCGTTAGCGGTGCCAACGAAGCAATTAAACTACTGTTCGACAACGACGTGGTAGAGAAAGTCACCATCGTAAAAATACCGCACAAGCGCGATTATATGCATATCGATACCGTTTTCACGCAGGTGAAACGCAATGTTTGGGTGTTGCTGCGCTCGCTTACCA
This sequence comes from Mucilaginibacter psychrotolerans, assembly GCF_004519315.1. Classification (GTDB taxonomy): domain Bacteria; phylum Bacteroidota; class Bacteroidia; order Sphingobacteriales; family Sphingobacteriaceae; genus Mucilaginibacter; species Mucilaginibacter psychrotolerans. The sequence continues at coordinate 62,759 of NZ_SOZE01000014.1, read as the reverse complement.
TTACCGAAACATTGCAGGAAGACGCCGACGCGGTTGGCTGGTTTGCCGACAAAAAGAACAAAGATAAACCCGAGCTGGTGCAGTTTCGCAAGGGCAAAAAACCAAAGACATTTGCCACGCTGGAGGCACTGTTGGACAACATCAGCCAGAAAGATTTGCATAGCGAGGAGCCAACGCGCTTTATCTACTCGGGGAACGATGTATTCCCCTATGACGCCCGCGAGCAATGGACCGACAGTTGCAACCTGCTAGCTCTTAAAGAAGGCGTAGTTTTAGGCTACGACCGTAACGACAAAACTGTTGAGGCTTTTAAACAAAGCGGTTTTACAATAATCAAAGTGCAGGAGTTGCTCCAGAAATTCGAAGACGGCAAGTTGGACCCGCAACAAATGACCGATACGCTGATCCTGATGCCTTCCGCCGAGCTTTCCCGCGCACGCGGTGGTTTTCACTGCATGAGTATGCCGCTGCAAAGAGATAGAGTGATTTAGTTAAAACAAAGATTATTTTATGTTTTACATAAAATAATCTTTGTTTTATGTATATTGTTTATATGTTTGTGCCATTAAACCAATACAAACATGAAAACAACATCCTGGCTTTTAACAACCATTCGGGTTATACTGAACATTTTATGGCGTGCCGGATTGGTGCTGGCAGTAATTGCCTTTTGCTTCCTCACTGTAAAATTCTTTACAGATGATTCGGCGTTTTTTTCGGCAAGGGTTAAATATCCGCTTCAGGAATCGATAGCCGTGTTGAAGGCTGCAACGCCGGATGCCAAAAATGTCACCTTGGCAATTGAGGAAGGCTCGATAAGGATGGACTTGAAAAATACACCCGGCAACATCACACTCGCTTATTTCTTTTTTGTTTCCCTGGAGGTTTTGGCCCTCGTGATAATTTACCAGCTTCGGAAGTTTTTTAACACCATTAAGCAAGGCATCCCTTTTAATTATGACAACATCCGCCGTTTGCGGATAACGGCTTTATGCTTTGCGCTGGTTACCGGCCTGAATATCCTATTCGGCTTGAGCACTTCGTATATCCTGCACCACCAGGTTAGCAATTTCGATGGGATGCACTATCAGGTGGTATGGTCGGAAAGTTTTACGGGGTTAGCTTTAGGCGCGGTAATTTATATCATGGCCGATGTCTTCCGCTACGGATTCGAACTTAAAAAAGAGATTGGAGAGTTTGTGTAATGGCTATCATCGTAAACCTGGATGTAGAAATGGCGAAGAACAAGATGTCGCTAAAAGAGCTCGCCGAGCGGCTCGACATCAGCATGACCAACCTCTCCCTGCTCAAAACGGGCAAAGTAAAGGGCGTACGTTTCGACACGCTGGAAGCCATTTGCAGAGAATTGAATTGCAAACCGGGGGATATATTGGATTATAAGGCAGATGTTGTCTGAATCAGAATTCCCAGAATTTAAGAATGAACAGAATTTTGTTCATTGGCTAATCCCTATATTGCATTTTTATTTACATTCTGAAAATTCAACCATTCTGTAAAATCTGATTCTGACATGCAATCGACTAACAATATCCTCATGATCCGCCCAGTTAATTTCGGGTTCAACGCGCAAACGGCCGAGAGCAACGCTTTCCAGATAAAACAGGCCGACCAGCAGGCTGTGCAGCAAAAAGCACAGCAGGAGTTCGATGGTTTTGTAAGCACACTATGCGAAAACGGCATTAACGTAACTGTAATTGAAGATACGCCTGAGCCACACACCCCCGATTCTATATTTCCGAATAACTGGGTAAGTTTCCATGATACTGGTGATATATTCCTGTACCCTATGCAGGCTGTGAATCGCCGGCTGGAGCGCCGCGAGGATATCATCAGCCAATTGGAAGATAACTTTGCAGCAAAACACATCATCGACTTGAGCCGCTACGAAGCCAAAAACCAATTTTTAGAGGGCACCGGCAGCATGGTGTTAGATCGCGAAAATAAAATCGCCTACGCTTGCCTTTCCCCCCGCACCGATGCCGAAGTATTAAAGGCTTTTTGCGATTACACCGGCTACAGAGCCGTCACATTCGATGCCTTCGACCAGCAAGGCAAGGCCATTTATCATACCAATGTGCTCATGTGCGTGGGCAGTGCTTTCGCCGTAATTTGTTTGGATAGCATTACCGATCTGTACCAAAAGCTTGCAGTTATTCAATCACTAAAATCCACAGGGAAACAGGTTATCGAAATCAATTTTGAGCAGATGAATAAATTCGCGGGAAATATGCTGGAGGTAAAAAACAATGTGGGCGAAACGCTCATCGTGATGTCGCAAACGGCTTACACTTCCTTAACCGATGCGCAACGCAATACCCTGTCGGTATTTGGCAAACTGGTTTACGCAGACATCAACACCATAGAAACAAACGGCGGCGGCAGCGCAAGATGCATGATGGCCGAGGTGCATTTGGAGCAACTATAACCGCAAAGTGGTCCATCCGAAACTTATTAACTCGCCTCGGCGAGTTTTTCGTTTTCAAGCAGTTTTAATAATGCCTTTTCGGCGATATTCAACTCGGCCGATTTTATATCCTGCTTCTCGTCGAGCGCGCTGATGTATTTAAAAATGGTGCCTTCTTCATAGCTTTTTATTACCGTGGGGTGCACATAATATTTTTTGCAAACCGTACGGGTATTGCCCAGGTTTATGGCAACTTCGTCCAGCACGCTTACTATTTTTTTACGGCACTCGGTTACGTTATCGAATTCGCCCGCCTGCTTAAAGGCATATAGTGCGCTCACGCTACCCGCCCAGGTGCGGAAATCCTTAGCGGTAAAGTCCTCGCCGGTTATCTCCTTGAGGTAAGTATTCACGTCGCCCGAGTCAACGGTGCAGCAGCTGCCGTCTTCATTGTAATATTGGAACAACTCGCGGCCTGGTATATCGCGACATTGCTTAACCAAATTGGCAAGCTTTCTACTCTGCAGGGCTACCTTGTGGAACACCCCTTTCTTACCCTTAAACTCAAAGTTCATGCGCGTGCCTTCAATCCTTACATGCTTATTCATCAGGGTAGTAAGGCCAAAGGAACCGTATAATTTTTTATAAGATTCGTTCCCTACCCTTATGCTGGTCAGTTCCATTAACCTAACCACCAAAGCTACTACCTTCTCGTGGTCGAGGTTGCGGCGGTCAAGGTCATGGTCAACCTGTTGGCGTATAGCTGGCAGGTGCGCCGCAAAGGTTTGCATGCGGTGATATTTAGATTGATTGCGTATTTTATTCCAATACGGATGGTAACGGTATTGCTTGCGACCGGCAGCGTCGGTACCTGTAAACTGTAGGTGACCGTTCTCATATGGCGATATCCAAACATTGGTATAAGCAGGCGGTATTACCAACCGCGTAAAGCGGGTTACCATCTCTTTATCCTTCACCAATTGGCCTTCAGCATCGTAATAACGCCAACCTTTACCCGATTTTTTGCGCGTGTACCCCGGCGTAGCATCTGATACATAACGAAGACCCACGGCTTTTGCTGTAACCTTTGGGTCGCGGCCAATTTTTTCGAGTTTTTTTACAAGGCGGTTCATTGGTATAGAACACACCGGGGCAGGATAAGTTTCAAGTCGGAAGTCCAGCCCCCTCTAAATCTCCCCCGGAAGGGGAGATTTTTAATCCTTCAACAATATCTATGCCCTCCCTTCCGGGGAGGGTTGGGTGGGGCTTATAGTGATTTCACCACATACTCCACCTGCTCGGGGTGAATATCCAGGTGCGTTACAAAACGTATGCGGTGCGTATCGGTACTGGCAGCCTTAATGCCTTTGGCTTCCAATCGTGATAGAACCACATTAGCCGGTTCTACAGTATCGAATAAAATAATATTGGTTTCTACAGGTAGCACATCAGTCACCCAGCTTTGTTTGGCCAATTCAATAGCCACTATTTGTGCGTGCTGATGGTCAATTTTTAATCGTTCCACATGATGGTCAAGCGCGTAGATACCGGCAGCTGCCAAAAAGCCGGCCTGGCGCATGCCCCCGCCTAATACCTTGCGTATGCGGCGGGCATATTTGATGGTTGCTTTATCGGCTAACAGCACCGAACCTACCGGCGCGCCCAAACCTTTAGAAAGGCATACCGATATACCGTCGAAATAAGTGCCATAATCTACCGCCTTATCACCCGTATGCGCAAGCGCGTTGAAGATGCGTGCGCCGTCCAGGTGTAGCTTAAGCCCCCGGGCCTTGCATAGCCCGGCAATAGGTTTAATGTGCTCCAGGGTATAGCAACTGCCGCCGCCTTTGTTTACGGTGTTCTCCAGCACCACCAGGCTGGTGTGCGGGTAGTGTATATTTTCGGCATTTATCTCGGGGGCAATCATTTCGGCCGTAAGTATGCCACGATAACCATTGAGCAAACGCGTAGATACGCCCGAATTGAAGGCAATACCCCCACCCTCGTAACGGTACACATGCGCGGTTTGGTCGGCAATTAGTTCGTCCAGCGGCTGGGTAAAGCATTTGATGGCAATCTGGTTGGTCATGGTGCCGCTTGGGCAGTAGATGGCTGCTTCCATTCCGAACATGGCTGCGGCTTTTTCTTCCAGCGCGTTTACGGTTTCGTCCTCGCCGAACACATCGTCGCCCACTTTGGCGCTCCACATGGCTTCAAGCATGCCTGGGGTTGGTTTGGTTACGGTATCGCTGCGTAAATCAACAGTCATCATATATCAAAATCCTTTATATTTGGTTCAAATATCTAAATCTTATGCGAAGAATTTTACTCTTATTGTTTATTTCGGGCTTGTGGTTTTCGGCTTCCGCCCAAATGGGAGAATGGACCGCCGGCTGTTATTATCTTTTAGACAGCAGCAAAGTTTGCGGCATTATTAAATGGAACGAAGGCGATAATATCCAATTTAAGACTACTGATACAGCAGGGAAAGTAAAGATTAAGACAACAGATTTAAAAGCATTTGTAATTAAAGCAGATAGCTTTGTAATATCACATAACCCTGATTTGCGCAAATATCCGGTGTTAATGGTTACAATAAATACCCCTCTTAAATTATACATGAATTTAATAGAAGTTACATCCGCGTCGGGCTTTGGCGGCTATAGCTCGGGATACGCCCCACGCTATTTTTACGGCTCTAATCCAAACGATATAAAGAAGATAAGCAGGAAAAACTTTATCGAAATAATGACCCAAATATTGGCTGGCAACGAATTCTTCGTGGAAGCAATTAAGGATGGACGATATAGTTATGATTTCATGGGGGAGCTTTTATTGGCTTACGATACGGCCAAGCAAAGAGGATTATTAAACAATGCCAAATGATTATGTGATTTATTTATTCGTGACATATAACTGTTGGCGTGCTGATTTATCTATCGGAATTAACGGAAGTAATGAAATTTAAATCAACGGTTTTAAGAAATGCGCAATAATAAAATATATACATTAATATTGGCGATTCTCCTTATATCCTGTAATAGCTTATATGCCCAAATATGGCAACCCGGTTATTATACCGATGTAAGCGGTGTTAAATATTACGGCATCATCCGCCCATGCCCCGGAGGTAAGGGCCCGTTTCCGGGCGAGGGCTACATCGAGTTTAAAGACTCGGAAAAGGGGGAGGTTATGCCTTTAACCACACGTGACGTGAAATGGTTCGTAGCCGGCCAGGATAGTTTCGTGGTAGCTAAACAACCGGCCAAAGGCAAGTGGAGCAGCAACCCAACCGATTTTCTACGCGTGGTGATGAATGAAGAGGTTAAAGTTTACGCACTTCGAGTGGCCGATGGCAAACCCGCAACCTACAAAGGCAGTGGCCATACCCGCAAAACTACTACTGCCGAAAGGTTGATTTTTGGAGGGCTCTCCGCCGATAGGAATAGCGCGATTGCCCAAAATCCAACTGTTACTAAAGACGGCTTATATAAAGGAGCAGCTAATTATACGTTACCGGTATTTCCGGCGGTTTTATCTTCGGGCCCTTCAAACCGTGGCAGCAGTTACAACAAATGGTATTACTACGGCAACAGCCCCAATGAAATGCAGTACGTAACCGACGATAATTTCCAGGCAATGATAGCCCTTGTGATGCAGGCACAGCCTAAGCTTGTTGAATATATTAAAGCCAATCCTTTCGGGCTGGACAATATTGAACAGCTTATTACGTATTTTTACAAAACGAAAGCCGAGGGGAAATTTTAACCCGGCTTTTTAGGCAAACAAGAAAATTAACAATGTATTCTTTAAAAAAATATATTTCCCTCGCGGCAGTTATTCTTTTAACAAACCTAAGCGCTTTTGCCCAAAAATGGCAGCCCGGCTATTTTATCGATGTAAAAGGCGTGCGGTACGATGGTTTCATCATCCCCAACCCTGCCGGTACCGGCCCCATCAAAAATGAGGGCTTCATAGAATTTAAGGATGCCGACAAGTCCACCCCCTACAAACTCAGCACCAGCGATTTGCAGGCGTATGTGGTTGGCAAAGACAGCTTCGTAGTGGCCCACGCTCCCGGCAACGAAACCTGGGCCAAAAAGGAGCTCGATTTCGTCCGCGTTGTAGTAAACGAAGAAACTAAAATATACGCCACGCGTGGCGCAGGTAGTGGCAGCGGTACAGGTAAAAAGGTATCATTTGCGCCTAGTTTGGGCCTTAGTACGGGCGGCGGCGGTTACGGCGGTGGCCTTGGCGGAGGCGTAGGTATCAATATTGGCGGAGGTGGCGGTGGCGGCAAAGGCGATAAATCGCAGCTAAGCTATTATTACGGCACCAATACGGCTACCATGAGGCACCTTACCGAAGATAACTTTGTAGACGTAATGAGCGAAGTAATGGGCGATGAACCGGAAGTGGTGGAGCAACTGCGGGCAGGGCGTTTCGGCTTGCGCAACATGGATAAACTGGTTGATTATTTTAACAAAGTAAAGGCTAGTCATAAGCAGTGAGTGGTGAATAGAGATTGGTGAGTAGTTTTTAAAATCCTTTGCTCATCAAATAAAAAAGAGTGAACCAAATTTGTCAACTTTTAAAAAGTTGACAAATCCCCCCCCGAAACATGAAAAAATCGATAGCGATAGATATGGACGGCGTTATTGCCGATGTAGACCAGCATTTTTTAAACCTTTACCATAGCGAATACGGCGTGCTTTTTACCAAGGACGATATAGCCGGCAAAACCGAGGAAACCTTGTTTCCTGAGGCCGGGGCAGCCCGCAAATTCGCTTTTACGCCGGGTTTTTTCTTAACCGCACCTGTGATGGAGGGCGCTGTGGAGGCAGTAAAAAAACTGATGGAAACCTATGAGGTGTACATTGTTTCGGCGGCGATGGAGTTCCCGCTTAGCCTTACCGAAAAACACGAATGGCTAAGGCTCAACTTCCCATTTATTAGTTGGCGCAATATTGTTTTCTGCGGCGATAAAAGCATTATCAACACCGATTACATGATTGATGACCACCTCAAAAACCTCGACAATTTTAAAGGCAAAACCCTCATGTTTCACTCCTTCCACAACGTGAATTATAACCACCACCAAAGGGTGAATAACTGGGATGAGGTGATAAAATTATTAGTAGAAGAGGCATAATTTGCGATTTAACCACAAAGAACACAGAGGGAAAAACACAAAGGGAACAAAGCCATAGTAGCTGGTTAACAGTCATTAAATTAAAAAACTGCTGCTTTTATTTTTTTTCTTTGTGCCCTTTGCGAATATACGCCTTGCAAATCTTTGCGTACTTTGTGGTTAAAAAAGCTATTTTGCTTTCTCCCCCAACGAAAACCAGTTCCCCGAGTCATCTTTAAACAGGGCCTCAAAGCCATAGAACTCTTTGGTGGGCACTTTAGTAAATTCCACGCCTTTTGCCTTTAGTTCTTCGTAGGTGGCCAGCAAATCGTTGCATTCGAATACGCCGAAACCGAAAGTGCCTTTGCTCACCAGATCACGCATTTGGGTGGCAGCTTCCTGCTTAAACATCATGCCCTCGCTGATGGCCATCAGCGTAATTTCCAGATCAGGTTGTTCGGGCGGGCAAACGGTGAGCCAACGCATGCCGGGACCCATGCTGGCATCGGTATGCACCTTAAAACCCAGTTTGTTTACATAAAAATCGTAAGCGCTGTCCTGGTCGAGCACGAAGATGCTCACGTGGTTAAGTTTGGTAATCATATGGTTATTTGTTTATGGGGTAAAGATGAGGTAAGACGACGAGATTGGGTTATCGAAAATTGCGAAGTTTTTGCGTTGGGGAAAGGCGGCCGTCATTCTGAACTTGTTTCAGAACCCCATCATAAAAGTGGCCACTTAGCTAAGCCGCTTTGCATGACGGCGACCTGCCGTGTGGGGTCCCGAAATAAATTCGGGATGACGATTTATTTATACAAAGCCAATCGATTATACCCACCCGTTCATCTCCGCAAAGCAATTGGGTATAAAATTCAACGGAGCTTTTTTGATTTCGGCATCACGCTTCAGTTCTGCCTGTTGCCATGCCGATGGCGATTGCTTTACCAACCGTTTAAATAATGCCGAAAACGAACTCAGGCTATCAAAACCGATGGTGTAGCAGGCATCAGTCACCGGCATACCACTTTTCAGCAGCCGCTGCGCATTGGTAATACGTACCGCAATCAGATACTGATGCGGCGTTTTGCCATAGGTGGACTTAAACAGGCGGATGAAGTGGAATTTGGAAAAATAGGCCTCGTCGGCAATATCATCTAAATTCAAGGGTTGATGATAATGGGTATCTATAAACAACTTGGCCTGCACCACGCGCCGGTAGAGATACATTTTGGGGTAAAGCGCATCGGCTTGCATGTTCATCTATCAAATTTACCCAAAGGGATTGAATGCGACTATTCTAAAATTGCGTTTATTTTGGCTATGATCAAAGCGATCACCTCCGGCGATTTGATGATGCGCTCGTGCCCTGCACCTGGAAAGTTTTGGCTCTGGATAAAGGGGCGTTTCTCCAAAAAATCGTGCATAAAGGGATAGGGCGAAATCAAATCGACATCATCATACAGCAGCAGATGCGCTAATTCCGCATCGAACTGGTAAAATTTATCCAAATCGTAATCAGATGCCGGGCGACCTACCAGCTCGGTAAAGCTTTCCAGGTAAGCTTGTTGCCATGCAGGGGCAACACCAACGGCTGTCATGCTGTTTTCGAAATTTTCTTTCAGGCGGATTAGCGGGGTTATACTGATAAGAAGATGGGGCCTTGCAGCAAAGCTATTTAAAGCCACCGTGTTGGCCATGCCGCCCATCGAGTGGCCTATCAGCACATCCGGCATACCATATTCGGCAATAACCGCTTCTGCCGCTCCGGAAAACAAAGCCCCGTTTGATAATTCGGCTTCCGAACTGCCGTTGCCGGGCACGTCGAAAGCAATAATGTTGGTATCGGGTATCTCACGAAGGGCTGCAATCAGCTCCATAAAATCTGCCGCTTTGGAGCCCCAGCCGTGCGTTATCATAATGGTGCGCCCACCACTACCCCATATAAACCCGTTAAAGGTTAAATCGGTATGGGTAAAATGCTCATCGTAAGTGCTGAGGGTAAATCGCTCTGCTTCATCCAGCATTTGTTGCTGCAGCAAGCGCAGGGGCATTTTTGGCGAGTAGCAGATGAGCTGCCAAAGCAGGTCGATATATGCGGGGTCGGTATCGTTGGCAGCTTTTACCTGTGCTAGAATCTGTTTTAGTTTTTTCATCGGATGGATGTGCTGTAAAGCAAAGCTATAGAATTACCCGCAGCTTAGTAGCTTTCGTCGTTCCATAAAACGTGGTGCTCCAGGCTTTCAGGCTGTATCACCACAAAACGCACAAATTTAAACTCGGCCTTCACCTGGTCGCGGATGCGATCGATAGCCACATTGATATCCGATGTATCCATCTTTTCGTTAAAAGCCACAATGAGCATCAGCAGCACTTCTGATGGCGATTGATAGGTAGATAGGATATGCATCACCTTAACCACATCCTGGTCGTTTTCTACGATGCGGCAAATCTTATCCCGCGTTTGGGTAGATACCCCCTCGCCCATCAGCAGGCTGCGGCTCTCCCGCGCTAAAATGGCCGATACCACAATCAATATCAGCCCCACCAGCAGCGATGCCACGCCATCGATATAAGGCTGGTTGAAACGGTGGCTGAGGTAAACACATATCATCACCACGAATAAGCCGGCAACCGCCGCCGCATCCTCAAACAAAACCAAAAAGCTGGACGGGTCTTTGCTTCTTACCACCGCTTGCCAGAACGGTCTATCGCCACGAACCTGGTTAAACTGCTTTACAGCAACAATGAGCGAGGCTCCCTCGAACACGATTGAGAGCGACAGCACCCAGTAATTGATGGTTGGGTCGCCCAATGCTTCGGGCTTGATGATGTGGGCGATGCCCTGATAGATTGAAACGCCCCCACCCAGACCGAAAATCATGATAGACACAATGAAGGACCAAAAGTAAAGCTCTTTGCCGTATCCAAAGGGGTGGGTAGCATCAGGCAGTTTTTTACTCCGTGCTAAACCTAGCAGCAGGAACAATTCGTTAACCGTATCTACCAACGAGTGCACTCCCTCGGACACCATGGCGGCGCTATTGCTGATGCCGCCCGCTACAAACTTGGTTACAGCAATAAGCAGGTTTGCCGCAAGCGCGGCGTAAATGGATGTTTTAGATGAAGCCATAATCTGGCTGTATAATGAGCCAAACGGTCGATTGTTTTACAGTGATGAATTTTATATGATGTCCGCGTCGAGAGTCGACTCAATCCCTGCCCTCATCTCTGCTACGCAAAGAAGGGGAGACATTGGGGCTTTTTTCTTTTTTTTCCTTCTCCTTACCCTCTTTGCGAAGCAGAGAGTCGACGCACGGAGTGCCGACGGGGTGAGTCAATTATGCGAGCGATAAGAAACAGGTTCAGAGGCCCGAACAATCAAAAGACACAGTAAGCTAAACTGTAACTTTTTCATTTCAAAAGGTCGGTCGCACCTAAATTTTAGCATCTTTAAGGTTTACCGTCTGTTATGAAAAAAACACTACTCCCCGCCTTGCTCTTACTGGTCTGCATCAACACATTTGCGCAAAAAAATTCTAAAAAACCGCTCGACCAATCGGTTTACGATGGCTGGCAAAGTATCAGCAACCCATTAATTAGCAACGATGGTAAATGGGTGCTTTACGTAGTAAAACCGCAGGAGGGCGATGCCAACCTGGTACTTACAGATGCCAAAAACAAAAAGCCTTTTGCTGTGCCCCGTGCAGATACCGCCCGCTTTACGGCCGACTCTAAATACGCTGTGTTTATGATCCGCCCGTTTTTTAAAGACATCCGCCAGGCAAAAATAAAAAAGAAGAAACCCAACGAATTCCCTAAGGATACACTGGGCATTACCTTAACAGGCAGTGGCACAGTAGATAAAATACCGGCGATCCGCTCGTTTAAGATAGCGGAGAAAGCCTCGGTTATCGCCTACCTCTCCCCCGCCGACACGGTTAAGGCACCAGCGGCGGGCGACACTTCAAAAAAAGCCGTAGCTACCACCATTGCTCCGCCTGTGAAGGATGGCGCCGAACTCACCCTAAGGCAACTGCTTACCGGCAAAACACGCACTTTTAAATACGTAAGCGATTATATCTTGAGCAAAGACGGAAAACTACTGGCGTTTTCGGTAACGGCACCCAAGAAACCTAAGCATGCCAATACCGGAGAGTTTTTATATGATATTGAAAAGCAGATGCCTGTAAAGCCAAAAAAATCTAAAGATATAGTGTCAGGCCTATTTGTTTATGATATTGAAAAGGATAGCCTGAAGGTCGTAAGCACCGGGCGAGGTAATTACCGTAACCTGGCCTTTGACGATGCCGGGAAACAACTGGCCTTCACTGCAGAAAAGAACCCCGAAAAAGCGCAGGTAAAACCCTTTAAGCTTTACTATTACAACAGTGCAAAAGATAGCGCGGATGTTATTGCTACAGGGGGAACAAAAGGTATGCCGGCCAACTGGTCCACAAGCGGCGATGGCCGTGTATTTTTCAGCAAGGATGGCACTAACCTGTTCTTCGGCACCGCCCCCATCCCTAAGCCTGCCGATACCACCCTGGTAGATTTTGAAACCGCCAGGCTGGATATATGGAACTATAAAGACGATTACCTGCAGCCCTACCAACTAAAAAACCTGCAGCGCGAACTGAAGCGCAGCTACCTCGCGGTTATCCGCCCCGGCGTAGGTGAACAGAAGTTAGTCCAGCTGGGCGACGAGAACATACGCGACGTAGCGCTGCCTGATAATAACAACGGCGACTATGTATTGGGCCTTGCAGATACCGGCGCGCGGGTACAATCACAATGGGAAGGCGGCTCGCAGCAGGAAGCCTTTCTCATCAACACTAAAACCGGCGAACATATCCGCATCAATGCCCGCGCAAAGGCCAGTTACCGCATATCTCCCGCAGGGAAATACGTTGCTTGGTTCGATTCTAAAACACAAAACTGGTATTCTTACACCATCGCCAACGGCAAAAAACTGAATTTAACGGCTGCAACGGGTGTAAAAATGGGCGACGAAGAAAACGACGTACCCGATGACCCCGGCGCTTACGGTATTGCAGGGTGGGAGAAAGACGACAAGACCGTGCTGATATACGATCGGTACGATATCTGGAGCATAGACCCTGCTTCGGGCCACGCGGTTAGCCTCACTAACAATTTCGGTCGCCACAATAAGATAACCTTCCGCTATAGGCCTACAGACAGCGAAGAGAAATTCATCGACCCGAAGAAACCGATTTGGCTCATCGCCCAAAACGAAGAGGATAAACATTGGGGCTATTACACCAAAACGCTCGGCACGCCCGGCGACCCTAAAAAAATCATTGTAGCACCCATGAGCTACAGCAGCCTGCAAAAAGCCAAAAATACAGATGTATTTATTTATACTAAAGCCAGTTACACGCAGTCGCCGGACTTATATATTTCGGGGGATTTACTGAAAGAAACCAAACTAAGCACCATTAACCCGCAGCAGGCTAATTACAACTGGGGTACGGCAGAGCTTGTGCGCTGGACCACGCCAAAAGGCTTTAAATCAAAAGGCATCCTATACAAGCCGGAAGATTTTGACCCCAATAAAAAGTACCCCATGATTGCCTACTTCTACGAGAAACTGAGCGATGGGCTTTACGCCTACCAGGCCCCTGCCCCTACGCCATCACGCTTGCCCATATCGTGGTTCGTAAGCAACGGCTATCTGGTTTTTGCGCCGGATATCAGCTATATAAACGGGCATCCCGGCGCATCGGCGGTAGAATTCGTAAACTCCGGCGTGGAGGCTTTAAAGAAAAACAGCTGGGTTGATGGCGCTCACATCGGCATACAGGGCCAAAGCTGGGGCGGCTACCAGGTGGCCTACCTTATTACCCAAACCAATATGTACGCCGCTGCTTGGGCAGGCGCACCGGTTGCCAACATGACCTCGGCCTACGGCGGCATCCGCTGGGAAAGCGGTGTAAACCGCCAGTTCCAGTACGAAAAAACGCAGAGCCGTATCGGTGCAACGCTTTGGGAAAAACCCGAACTATATATCGAGAACTCACCTCTCTTCCAATTCCCCAAAGTACAAACTCCGGTGGTGATCATGAGCAACGATGCTGATGGCGCGGTGCCTTGGTACCAGGGTATAGAAATGTTCACCGCATTGCGCAGGCTTAACAAACCCGTGTGGCTGCTGCAATACAATGATGAGGCGCATAACCTGGTAAAACGCCAGAACCGCAAAGACATCAGCATCCGCGAAGCGCAGTTCTTCGGCCATTTCCTTAAAGGCGAACCCCTGCCTGTTTGGCTGGATAAAGGCGTGCCTGCCGTAAATAAGGGTAAGGATTGGGGATTGGAATTGGCCCCTCCCAACCCTGCCCAGTAGGGAGGGCTATATTAAAAGTCTCCCCTTCCGGGGGAGATTTAGAGGGGGCTGGCTTACTCCAAATAATAATGCCTTATCTGGTTCAGCCTATCATCCAGCTCATACACCCACGGTGTGGCGGTAGGAATATCCAGTTTGGCCACTTCCTCATCGCTTAAGTTATCTATATATTGTATAAGCGCCCGCAGGCTGTTGCCGTGCGCGCAGATGACCACCTTTTTACCATCGCGGATGGCGGGCACGATGGATTCGTGCCAAAAGGGCAATGCCCGCGTCATGGTTTCGCTCAGGTTTTCGGTGAGCGGTAGTTCGCGGTAAGTAAGGTCGTTATAGCGCAGGTAATTGCCCGGGAAACGCTCGTCCTGCTCGGTTATGGCCGGCGGATGTTCTTTGGGGTCGCGGCGCCATTTGTGTACCTGTTCCTCACCATATTTGGCAACGGTTTCGTCTTTATTGAGGCCCTGCAGTGCGCCATAAAAGCGTTCATTCAACCGCCAGGATTTATGTACGGGTATCCACAGATGGTCAAGCTCTTCCAACACAAAATGCATGGTTTTGATGGAGCGTTTCAGCACCGATGTAAAGCCTATATCGAAGGTGTACCCATGTTTGGCCAGCAACTGACCGGCACGTTTGGATTGTTCTGCTCCCTCTTCAGACAAGTCTACATCCGTCCACCCGGTAAAACGGTTCTCTTTGTTCCAAACACTTTCGCCATGGCGAATCAACACGAGTTTCTGCATAATGCTAAGTTAACGGGCAATGGGCAATTGAGTTTAATAATAATTGCTATTTAGGTGTAAATAAATTAGCTTGCATGCATAAACCAAATTTAAAACCTTTTAGCACATGATCCCAACTACTCCTGTTGTTGTGAAGGATGGCATAGCCAACCCTGCACCACTTGGCCTTTGCGCCTTCGGTATGACCACCGTATTATTGAATATCCACAATGCCGGCTTTTATGAAATGAATACCATGATATTAGGCATGGGCATATTTTACGGCGGACTGGCGCAGGTTATCGCCGGCGTAATCGAAGCCAAAAAGAACAATACGTTCGGCCTAACGGCTTTTACCTCCTACGGCTTTTTCTGGCTATCGCTGGTAGGCCTCATCGTGATGCCTAAACTGGGCTGGGGAACCAAACCAACCGAAGGTGCTATGGTTGCCTACCTTAGCATCTGGGGTTTCTTTACCTTTTGCCTGTTCTTCGGCACATTGAAACTGAACCGCGCCTTGCAATTTGTCTTCGCATCACTCACGGTGTTGTTCGCACTACTGGCCATAGGCGATGCTACGGGCAACAAAGACATCACCAAGCTTGCCGGTTACGAAGGCATCATTTGCGGGTTATCTGCCATTTACACCGGCATCGCCGGGGTGTTAAATGAGGTTTACGGTCGGGTGGTGTTACCAATAGGATCGGTAGAGAGTAAATAGCATTTGGGCGTAATTTTTTTCTGAACTCGAATTATAGGGAATTCATAAAATGGGCAGAATGCGTTATTTATTCGCGTTTTATTCTGCATATTCTTTAAATTCCTTAAAATTCGAGTTCAGACAATAAGCTATTCCTGTTATTTTTTCTTCCTAACTTGCACCCGTGAAAGACCTCAAAAAATACTACGTAATCCCGGCCACGCCAGAGGAGCTATATATGGCGCTTACCAACCCCATCACCATCCAATTGTGGACTGGCGAAGAAGCCGAAATGTCAACCATCCCCGGTTCGGAGTTTTCCATGTGGGAAGGCAGCATCGTAGGCAAAAACCTGGAGTTTGAGGAAAACAAAAAGATCGTACAGCAATGGTATTTCGACGGGCAGTCCGATGAATCTATCGTCACCATAAAACTGCACGCCGATAAGCACGGCACCTCGGTAGAGCTACGCCATACCAATATCCCCGATAGCGACTTCTACGACATCTCTGAAGGCTGGAATGAGGCCTACTTCGGCAGTTTGGTGGATTTCTTTTCGGAAGGATAAGCAGGAATTACTCTTTAAACCCTTATCGTCATACCGCGTGTAAAGAGCACAAAAAACGCTCTCGTTTGCCTGCCCGTAGCAGCGTAAATTTCTGGCTGTAAGCCACCGTAAGGCAATTTTTTCTCAATTCCACTTCACGAAAATATTTATTCAATAACTCAATATTTATTCGATAAAAGTTACCTAAATTCATGGAAAATAACGCGCCTATTCCATGAACTACATTTACAACCTTTTCCGTTCGCGAAGAGGGCCGGCCATTGTGGCTGCAACACTGATCCTTATCGCCATAAGTATTTCTCTCATCCGTGCCAACAACCGTAAGAAGGGCGGCGCAGAGTTCAGCCGATATATAGAATCGTACACTACAGGGGTAATTTCCAAGCAAAGTAGTATACGCATCAAGCTGGCCGGCGAGGTGCAGGTAACGCATACACGCGGCGAAGAGCTAAGCGACGATATATTTGAATTTTCTCCGTCTATCAAAGGAAAGGCTTATTGGATAGACGAGCGCACCATCGAGTTCCGCCCCGAAGGCAAACTCGATCCGGATAAAAAATACGATGCACAGTTCAAATTGGGCAAATTGATAAAAGTAGATGGCGAATTCGAACACTTTAAGTTCGATTTTCAAACTATCAGGCCCGATTTTAGTGTAACCTTTGCAGGTTTAACCAGTGCCACCAACAGCTCTTCCGATATGATGAAGCTTGCCGGCTGCATTCAAACCGCCGATGTTGAGAACCAGGAAAAGATAGAAAAAATACTCACGGCCAGTTATGATAGCCCGGTAACGTTAACGTGGCAGCATAATCCGGCCAACAAATTACACCGGTTCACCATCAACGGAATTAAACGCGCTGCTATTTCCGCCCCCATCAAGGTTAACTGGGATGGCAGCGGGTTGGATATTGAAAAAAACGGTGATCAAAGCTTTGATGTACCGGCAATTGGCGATTTTAAGGTATTAGATATAAAAGCCGTGCAGGATAACGACCAGTACGTAGCCGTGCAGTTTTCAGACCCGATAATGGTTGGACAGGAACTGAGCGGGCTGATCACCATTGCCGGCGTAAACGAACCTGCTTATACGATAGACGGCAGCGTGATAAAAGTTTACGCACCCGAAAGACTTGAAGGTAATTTTGGCATAGTGGTGAACGAGGGCGTAGAAAGCGTATTCCACAAAAAGATAAATAAAAGCTATACAGCCAATGTGTTCTTCGAGAACCGCCTGCCTGCGGTAACCATCCCTGGCAAAGGCGTTATCCTGCCCGATTCGGGTAAATTAATGATGCCATTCGAGGCCGTTAACCTGAAGGCGGTAGATGTAAGTATCATCAAAATTTATGAGAATAACGTGCCGCAATATTTCCAGGGTAACGGGTTTGATGGCGGCAACGAGCTAAGGCAGGTGGGCAAACCTATCCTACAGAAAACGATCAGCCTTACCGCTGATAAAGGCCTCAACCTCCACAAAAAGAACCGCTTTATGTTGGATGTGGATAGGCTTTTCCGTGCCGAACCGGGCGCTATTTACCGGGTGGTGATCGGTTTCAGGCAGGAATACTCGCTGTACAATTGCAAAGCGGGCAGCCCCGTAGCACTAAAAGGCGATGATGAAGAAAGCGACGGCGACGAATACTATAACGAATATGGCGGCAACACCAACAATGTAAGCGACGAGGATGACGATTTTTGGGCGAGGTATGATAATTATTATCCGGAAGGTTACGATTGGCAAAAACGTGCCGACCCTTGCGATAATTCCTACTTTACTAAAGACCGCTGGGCCATCCGCAATATTATTGCCTCCAATATTGGCCTCATTGTAAAGCGCGGAAGCGATAACAACATCACTATTGCGGTAACCAATATTTTAACGGCAGAGCCGATGAAAGGCGTAGACCTGGAGTTGCTGGATTACCAGAAACAGGTGATAAGCAAAGTGACATCGGATGGTGATGGCATGGCCAAACTGGAGGTGAAACGCAAGCCTTACCTGCTGGTTGCCAAACACGGCAAGGAACGTGGCTACTTGAAGCTGGATGATGGTAGCTCGCTGCCGCTTTCCCGCTTTAACGTTGGTGGCGAACAAGTACAAAACGGGCTGAAAGGTTTTATTTATGGCGAACGTGGCGTATGGCGCCCCGGCGATTCGATATTCACCACCTTTATTTTGGAGGATAAGCTGAAGACACTTCCTGCCGACCACCCGGTGGAGTTTGAACTGTACAACCCTAACGGGCAGCTTTATAAAAAACTTACCCGTACAAACGCCATAGACGGTTTCTACAGCTTCCATACCGCTACCGAGACCACCTCGCCCACCGGCAACTGGTCGGCGCGGATAAAGGTTGGTGGTGCCACCTTCGAAAAGAAGATAAAGGTAGAAACCATTATGCCAAACCGAATGAAGCTTAAACTGGATTTTGGCGCGGCAACGGAGTTAACCAAGGGCAGCGGCGCAAACGGCAAGCTGAGTGCACAATGGCTGTTTGGCGGCGCGGCGCAAAATTTAAAGACCAAGGTTGATGCCTTCCTGTCTTCTAAACAAACAAAGTTTGCAGGCTTTGAAGGTTACGAATTTGACGACCCTACCCTCGCCTTCAACACCCAAACACAAACCGTTTTCAATGGCAGGCTGAACGAGAACGGCCTGGCAGATGTGAATACCGATATCAATGTAGACAAGCAGGCACCGGGCCAGTTACGCGCCAACTTTGTGGTAAAAGTGTTTGAACCAGGTGGCAACTTTAGCTTGCAGCAAACCGCAATGGATTATAATGTTTACGCTGGTTACGTAGGGCTAAAAACGCCCAAGGGCAGCGAACTATCGGGTATGCTGGTTACCGATAAAAACCACGATATTGAGATAGCCGATGTAGATACCAAGGGAAAATTGTTTACCGGCACCCGTACCGTAGAGCTGGAGCTCTACAAAATACAATGGCGCTGGTGGTGGGACGAAACGGGCGACGAGATGAGTAACTTTACACAGGATAAGTATAATAAGCTCATCAAAACCGGCACAGTCACCCTTAATAACGGGCGTGGTAAATACACGCTCCGCATCCCGCAGGCCGACTGGGGGCGTTACCTCATCCGCATAAAAGACCCGGAAACCGGGCACTCTACGGGTAAAATCATGTACGTGGATTGGCCAAACTGGTCTGAACGCTTACAGAACACCGCACCAACCGAGGCTGCAATGCTCTCCTTCACCTCTGATAAAACCAATTATAAAGTTGGCGAGGAAGCTACGCTTACCATCCCAACCGGTGGCGACGGACATGCACTCATCAGCTTTGAAAATGGCAGCAAAGTTTTAAAAACCATCTGGATCGATACCAAAAAGGGCGAAACCCGCTACACCTTTAAAGTAGATGAGGCCATGGCACCAAACGTTTTTGTAAACGTAACCCTGCTGCAGCGCCACTCGCAAACCAAAAACGATTTGCCTATACGCATGTATGGCGCTATCCCGCTAAACGTGGATAACCCCGAAACAATACTGAAGCCAGTCATTACCATGCCGGATAAGATCCGCCCGGAAACGCAATCGGCCATCACGGTATCCGAAGCAAACGGAAAGGCAATGACCTATACCATAGCCATTGTTGATGAAGGCCTGCTGGATATCACCAACTATAAAACGCCCGATCCGCATGAGGCGTTTTATGCACACGAAGCCCTCGGCGTAAAAACCTGGGATTTATTTGATTATGTTATCGGCGCATTTGGCGGGGGTTTAGAGCGCATCCTGAGTATCGGAGGCGATGGCACCGGCGGTGTGAATAAAAAAGTAACCGTGAACCGCTTTAAACCGGTGGTGAAATTCCTGGGGCCATTCAGTTTGGATAAAGGCCAAAGCCAAACTACTAAATTTACGCTGCCGCAATACGTTGGATCGGTAAAAGCAATGGTTATTGCCGGCCACAATGGCGCGTATGGCATTGCCGAAAAAGCAGTGGCTGTAAAGAAACCGTTGATGATACTTGCTACCATACCAAGGGTGCTGGGACCATCAGAAAAAGTACAGCTGCCTGTTACGGTATTTGCCATGGAGAATAACATTAAACAGGTAACGGTGCAGGTGCAGTCCAACGTGTTCAGCAATTTGGCAGGCAAAAATACCAAGATTATAAACTTTTCCAAGCCGGGCGACCAGCTGGTAACATTTGATTTGGATGTGAAGGATTTTGTTGGCATCGGTAAGGTGAAGATCACGGCAAAATCGGGCGGCGAAAGCACAGCATACGATGTGGAGTTGAACCTACGCAATCCTAACCCGCCGGTAACGCGCGTGCTGGAGAAAGAGTTAAAACCGGGCGAAAGCTGGGCAACACCTTACACGTCAATAGGTATAAACGGCACTAACAAGGCAACGCTGGAAGTTGCCAGCATCCCGCCGCTTAACCTGGGTAAACGATTGGAGTACCTCATCACCTATCCACATGGCTGTGTGGAGCAAACTACTTCTTCAGGTTTTCCGCAATTGTATTTAAGCCAGCTGCTTGATCTCTCTTCGCGCCAAAAAGCGGAAACCGACCGAAACATAAAAATGACTATTAACCGTTTAAACGGCTTTAGAGCACCGAGTGGCGGTTTAACCTACTGGCCGGGTTACGGCGGTGAGGCCGATGAATGGGGAACCAATTACGCCGGCCATTTCTTATTGGCAGCACAAGCAAAAGGCTATAGTTTGCCTGCGGGTTTAATGAACGACTGGAAACGTTACCAAAAACAGAAAGCGGTAAACTGGTCGCCCGACCCGCGGACAAACATCCATGGCTATTATTATACCGACCTGGTGCAAGCTTACCGCCTGTTCCTGCTGGCACTATCGGGTTCGCCGGAATTAGGTGCAATGAACCGCCTGAAAGAATACCAGTACATTAGCGTAGAAGCACGCTGGCGCTTAGCCGCCGCTTATAAACTTGCCGGGCAACCAGAGGTTGGCTTACGGATAATCAGCGGTTTACCAACCAACATTGCACCTTACAACGCTATGTACGGCACCTATGGCTCTGACGTACGCGATGAAGCCATGATATTGGAAACCCTTACCCTGCTGGGGCAACGCCAGAAAGCTGCGCCATTGCTGCGAACCATTGCATCGAGGCTTTCAACTGATAGCTGGTATAGTACCCAAACTACAGCCTACTCATTGGTAGCCATAGCCGAATACTGCGGGCAGAACAAACCCGGCGGAAAACTGCAATTCAACTACCAGGCAAATAGTACAACGGCTAGTGTCAATTCCGCATCCTATATATGGCAATCAGGCCTGGCAGCTAACGGTGGCAGCGTAACCATGAAGAATAATGGTACAAACCGCCTATACGTAAGATTGATACAGCAAGGGCAACCATCATCGGGGCAGGACATAAAAACCTATATAAACCCGGATGTGCTACAGATGCGCATTGCTTACACTACACTCGGTGGCAAACCAATTAACCCTGCAACCCTCAAACAGGGAACCGATTTTGTGGCACAGGTGAATATCAAAAACCCCGGCAAGCGCGGCCGCTACGATAATATGGCACTCACGCAGATATTCCCTTCGGGTTGGGAGATATTGAACACCCGTATGTTGAATAACGACGAGGCGTTTAAATCGTCGCCTTCTGATTATCGCGACATACGCGACGACCGGGTGAATACTTATTTCAGTTTAACCGAGGGAACGGAAGTAACCTACTACGTAATGCTAAATGCGGCCTACGCCGGTAAATATTACCTACCTGCGGCCTACTGTGAAGCCATGTACAACCACGATATAAATGCGTTGCTGAAAGGGCAATGGGTTGAGGTGGTGAAATAAACCGGTATTAAACGGATTTTCCGGATTTTGAATAGAGCTGTAATCATAGCGATGGGCTCAACCCATCGCTATTTTGTATGCCGAAATCCGCTCCTTATAACTATGGGCACAGTGCACCTTCCTTGACACGCAATAATGCTGTGCGTTAAAACGCAAAACGCCCCTCAAGCTTTGCTTGAGGGGCGTTTTGTATAGCTGCAATCTGTGTATCCATCTCGCATGCGTGCTTTTTTCATCTGAAATCTGCACATACGCAATCTGCACATCTGTAGCCTAGTATTCCAGCGGCACTATCGGCTCTTTTTTGCTGGTGCTCATGATCATCATGGTTTGGAATGTTTTTACCACCGTAATTCGGCTGATTTTATCCATAATGAGGCGTTCGTACGATTTAATGTCGCGAACGTAAACCTTCAGCAGAAAATCGCATTGGCCGGTTACGTGGTGGCACTCGGTAACTTCCTTAATGGTTTGTATCTCATCCAAAAAGGTTTGGATGGTGTTTTTCTGGTGAAAATCTAAGGATATCTGTATAAACGTCTTGATGCCAAGACCCAGCTTCTCCTCATCTACCAAAGCATGATAGCTTTTGATGTATTCCGCGTTCTCCAGTTTGCGCACGCGCTCCAGGGTGGGTGCCGGTGAAAGCCCTATTTCGGTGGATAGCTGCAGGTTGGTTATGCGGCCATTTTCCTGTAATATCTTGAGTATTTGGAGGTCTATCTTATCTAATTCAGCTGCCATGGTACATGCAAATATAAAATAATCTGTAGCACGCAAAATATAATTCCACATAAATATCGTGTAACCAAACAAATAAAAAAATAAAGTCACTTTTTAGACAAGTCTAAAAATAATATTATATTTGGCTAAATGAATACATTAGCCGAAGAGAATTATTTGAAAGCCATATACAAACTGGCTGTGCTTAGCGCAAACGTAAGCACCAACCAGATAGCGGCTTCGCTGGAGACCAAAGCTTCCTCGGTTACCGATATGCTGCGCAAATTATCGGATAAACAACTCATTAACTACACCCGCTACCAGGGTGTTAGCCTCACAGGCGCGGGCGAAAAGGTGGCTATTAACATCATCCGCAAGCACCGTCTTTGGGAATACTTTTTGGTAGAGAAGCTAAATTTTAAATGGGACGAGGTACACGCCATGGCCGAAGAAATGGAGCATATCTCATCGAATGAACTGATAGACCGGCTGGATGAATTCATGGGCTTCCCCAAACGCGACCCGCACGGCGACCCGATACCCGATTGTAACGGAAATTTTAAAACCAACGATCTTAAACCAATTTCGGCTCTCGCTGTTAGTGCCGGGGGTATCATCTCAGGCGTTCGGGACCACTCCGTGGCTTTCCTGCAATACCTGGATAAGCAGGGCCTGATAATTGGAAAAAAAATAATGGTGAAAGAAATCATCAGTTACGATAACACGGTAGTATTACAAATGGATAGTAAAGTTTTACAGATAAGCCGCGAAGTGGCCAATAACCTTTTGATAGCAATATGAGTAAGAGCCATACCGAAAGCGGCAATTCTTTGGGCAATGTTCATGGCTCGGTAAACCCCGAAAACTTAACCGGCTGGCGTAAACTAATGGCTTTTTTAGGCCCGGCTTACCTGGTAAGCGTTGGGTATATGGATCCCGGGAATTGGGCAACAGATTTGGCTGGTGGCAGCGCATTCGGCTATAAACTTATCTGGGTGCTATTCGCATCAAACCTCATCGCCCTTCTACTTCAATCGCTGGCGGCAAGGCTTGGTATAGTACGCGGGCTGGATCTGGCCCAGGCCTCTAAAAATGCCTACCCAAGGTTTGTAAACTTTTGGTTGTATATATTGGCTCAAATTGCCATTATAGCCTGCGACCTGGCCGAAATAATCGGTATGGCAATCGGATTAAAGTTATTGTTCCATCTGCCGCTAATATGGGGCGTATCCTTAACAATTACGGATACCGTACTCATGCTGTATCTGATGAATAAAGGTATGCGTAAACTGGAGGGCTTTATTATTTCGATGATATTTATCATCGGGATATCGTTCCTGGTAGAAATGTTTATCGTAGGGCCGGAGGTTGTTGATATTGCAAAAGGCTTTATACCTAACAATTTATTTAAAAACGACAAGGTTAGCCAGCAGATGCTGTATATAGCCATTGGCATTATTGGTGCCACAGTAATGCCGCATAATTTGTACCTGCATTCGTCGCTGGTGCAAACCCGCAAAATAAGCCGCACAAAAGAAGGCTTTAAATCAGCAATTAGGTTTAATCTTTTTGATACGGTAATAGCGCTTAACCTGGCTTTTTTTGTGAACGCAGCCATCCTGATTCTTGCCGCTACAGCATTTTTCAAAAACGGATACTTCGAGGTTGCCGAGATACAAGATGCTTATAAGCTATTGGAACATATCTTTGGTAAAATTGCGCCCGTGCTTTTCGCTGTTGCGCTTATTGCCTCGGGGCAAAGCTCTACTATTACCGGTACACTTGCCGGCCAAATCATTATGGAAGGCCACATCAACCTGCGTATAGAGCCTTGGTTAAGGCGCTTGCTTACCCGCGTATTGGCCATTGTTCCTGCGGTTTTTACAATCTTATATTTAGGTGAAGATGCTTTGGGCAGCCTGATCATCCTTAGTCAGGTGGTATTGAGCCTGCAATTGGGTTTTGCGGTTATCCCGCTCATCCACTTTACGTCTGACAAAAAACGAATGGGCGACTTTGTCATCAGTCTGAAAGTGAAAATACTGGCCTGGGCAAGCGCAATATTAATTGTTGGGCTTAACGCTAAGCTCGTTTATGATCAGGTTGGCGATTGGCTGGCGGAAAGTAAAAGCGCCGATATTTACATCTATATTTTTGTAGTACCGATAGTGATAGGGATTGCCCTGCTACTTTTATACGTTTTCCTTCGCCCGCTGCTTTATAAGCACAACGACCAGCCCGCCTTTGTACCCCACGGTATTGCAGCCGCGCTTGATAATTTGGAGCCGGTACAATACAACCATATTGCCGTAACTATCGATTTTTCGAAAAACGACCAGGACTGCATACGCCATGCTTTAATGCAAGGGGGCAAAAAAGCCAGATACAGCTTGATACATGTAGTTGAAACGGCAGGCGCAAGATATTACGGCAAGCAGGTAATGGACAACGAAACCCAAAGCGATGTAAATAATTTGGATAAGTATGTTGATGCTTTAACCAAACTCAACTATACTGCCGAGGCGCGCATAGGCTACGGCGGGCCTGCTGCAGCGATTGCCGAAATTGTGAACACGGAAGGAATAGATTTCATTGTGATGGGTTCACACGGGCATAAAGCGCTTAAGGACCTAATTTTCGGCACCACCGTAGACAGCGTGCGACATAAGGTGAACGTGCCGGTACTGGTTGTTAAACCAGCCGCAAAATAATTCGCATATTTGCACCGTAATGAAGCAGGACATCTATATCAAGAATAAAAAGGCATACTTTGAATACCATATACTGGATAAGTATGTGGCAGGCATACAATTGCTGGGCACCGAGATAAAATCTATCCGCGAGGGCAAAGCCAACGTGAACGATGCCTTTTGCACCTTTATTGGCAACCAGCTTTATATACGCAACCTGCATATCTCCGAATATTCGTTCGGCTCGTTCTATAACCATGAAGCCAAACGCGACCGCGTATTGCTGCTCAACAAAAAGGAACTCAAAAAACTGCTCACCCGCGGCGAAGAGAAGGGGCTCACTATAGTCCCCCTGGCCATGTTCATTAGCGAGCGCGGCTTCGCCAAAGTAGAGATAGCCCTGGCACAAGGTAAAAAGACTTTCGATAAGCGCGAAACCATGAAAGAGCGCGATACTAAGATTGAGATGGATAGAGCGCTGAAAAGGTAAATGCTGCCCACTTCGCCCCAATGATTAGCAGGGGACCTTTTGATCTACCATCCTGCGAAAACTATAAGGTGTCAATATTGCCCTCATGCTTCAGCTACCCGGCACCACGTAGCTGAAATTTTCTTTGTTGAGATTTAGCTGGATGATTTAAGCTCAGCATCGCATAAGGTTTTTACTTTAAATACTCTTATGGTATATTTAATAAAATTATGACCATGGTAATCGCCGAAATAAAACTTCCCGAAAAAGATGCGGAAATGATATTGAAAGTAATATCAAAATTAGGTGGCAAAATCAAATTGATTGAGCCTGCTAACCCTAAATTATCGCCCGCTGCAAAAAAGATGAAAAAGGATTTGGAAGCGGCTTTTAAAGAGGTTAAACTGCACCAGGAAGGAAAAATCAAGTTGAAAACACTGGCAGAAGTTTTAGATGAACTTTAATTATTCATTACCAATAAAACAGCCGTCATGCCGATTCATTTCGGTACCCCACACGGCAGGATGCCGTCATACAAGGCGAGTTAACAAAGTGGCTACTTTTATGATAGGGTTCTGACCCAAATTCAGAATGACGTTTTTTGCAATTTACTCATCCAGCCCCCCAATAATACAAACAATTGGCAATCAACCCCGTATAGCCGGATATTAAGAGGTATCCAACCAGTTAATTTCCGGAAGAGGAAATAATAGTTTTATGTCTACGATCGTTGCTCCTCTTACCATTACTAAGATGGCATAAGGAGAGGGATTCGTCTTCCCAAGCTCCAAAGGAGCTAGCAGAGTTTCAATCTGCCGTATCCAGCCGCTCTACCATCCTCGAATATTTTTAATTAAATTCAAGGATGAATCTAACATAGGAATTTTGGTTTGATATTGGGAAGGGTATCTTTGATGTATGAATCAAGAGACTAATAAAGCATTCAATACTTTACGTAAGCCATCAAAGGAGAATTTTGATGAAATATTTGAAAACTACTCAATCGTTTTTGAAAATCAAATGGATTCTATTAGGCAGGAAATCGCTGTTTGTATAATCAATGAACTTCACCACGCTGCAATTATGCTAACCAGCCATTTGCTTGAAAAATTTCTTAGAGACGTAATTGTGATAGAAGAATCAGGAATAAAAACAATGATTCCTGAAAATCAGAATAAAATCAAAGCGGCTTATAAAAAAAGAAACAGCAGTACCTTAGATAATCTTAACGATGAGGCACTCAAACTAAAAATAATTTCGGAAACTCAGCATCAACAAATCAAGGACTATATACAGACAATAAGAAATCCATATAGTCATGGGTCTTCGTTTCAAATTCTAAAGAATGTGAAGCCAATAAAAACATTGACAGGCAGTTTTTCAAAGGGAATCAGTCATGAAATGATAGATACGCAGGTTAACAGCTATCTTCCGCTACAATCTCTTTTTCATGATTTTCAGGCTAAGAAGGATTCAATAAAATATTTTAAGTTCATTGATAGCATTCTTTTTTCATTTTATAAAGAGAAAAATGGTCAAGTGTATAAGCGTCAATTTTGACTATACATATATCTACTAGAGTAGTTTTTTGGAGACCTCTGAAAATTCTCTATTATGTATGTGTAAAATTGCCTGAAATTAATGCATGCGAAAAAACCCACTAATTGGGCGAATTCTTTGTTGAAGATTGCGAATCAATCTCCATCATTTTCTGCCTCATGTTCGCCAGGCTTGTTAAATCGTACATAAGTTAATAGACAATAGTCGCTCTTTCCACCCAAAAGCTACCTTAATTTCCCCCCTCAATGATATAAACAATTCGCAATCAATCCCGTCCAGCCGGTTTGGTGAGACGCGCCTTTACCGCTGCCGTTGTCGCCATCGAAGTATTCATGGTAAAGGATATGGTCTTTAAAGTGCTCGTCGGTTTGTAGCTTTTCGTAATCGCCGAATACCGCGCGGCGGCCTTTGTCATCCCTAAGGAAAATTGCGGAGATGCGGCGGTAAATTTCGTTGGCTACTTCTTTCAGGTTCATCATGTTGCCGCTGCCCGTTGGGCATTCCACCTTAAAATCGTCGCCGTAGTAATCGTAAAAAGTGTTCAGGCTATCTATAATAAGGTAATTCATAGGTACCCAAATAGGGCCACGCCAGTTGCTGTTGCCACCAAACATGCCGCTATCACTCTCGGCAGGCAAATATTTTATACTGAAGTTATTGCCATAGATATTTACGCTGTAAGGATTATCCAGGTGGTACTTGGAAAGCGACCGGATGCCGTACTCGCTCAGAAACTCTTGCTCATCCAGCATATAACGTAACAAGCTCTTCATGCGGTAGCCGCGCAAAAGGCTAATGAGGTGGGTACCCCCTGCCCTAACTTCGGTCCAGCGCGATACCAGTGAAGCCAGGTCGGGCCGGTTGGCGATGAACCACGCCATACGGCCCTTAAAAATGGGGTTGTCGGCAATGGCTGCTTCATCCAGCACTTCAGCGGCAAATAGGGGTATCAGCCCTACTATGCTGCGCACGCGCATTTTCTCAGCACTTCCATCTGGCAGGCGCAGCTGGTCGTAAAAAAAGCCGTCCGCTTCGTCCCAAAGGCCGGTGTTATCCGTCCCCAAGGTCGACATGGCACCCGCTATGTAAATAAAATGCTCGAAATATTTAGAGGCGATATCCTCGTAAGCCTTGTTGGTGGCAGCCAGTTCAGCAGCTATGCGCAACAGGTTGAGCGAATACATGGCCATCCAACTGGTGCCATCTACCTGCTCCAGGTGCGTACCATCGCCGAAGCGCGTATTGCGGTCGAACACGCCGATGTTATCCAACCCTAAAAAGCCGCCTTCGAAGATGTTATTGCCGGCCTCGTCTTTACGGTTTACCCACCAGGTAAAGTTGAGCATCAGCTTATGGAAGATGCGCTCCAGAAAAAACGTGTCGCCCTCGCCGGTGGCGGCTTTATCCAGGAGGTATATTTTCCAGGTAGCCATGGCCAAAACGGGCGGGTTGGTATCACTAAAATCCCACTCGTAGGCGGGCAGCTGCCCGTTGGGGTGCATATACCAGTCTTTGGTAAGCAGCGTAAGCTGGTTTTTGGCGAAGGGCATATCCACGCTGGCCAGCGGAATGCAATGAAAGGCCAGGTCCCACGCGGCAAACCAGGGGAACTCCCATTTATCGGGCATGGAGATAATATCGCCACGGTTATTGAATTGCGGCCATTTATGGTTGCGCCCGGTTAAACGCTGTGCGGATGGCAGGGGCTGTGCCGGATCGCCGTGCAGCCACTGATGTATATCGTAGTAGTAGAACTGTTTGTTCCACAGCATACCGGCAAAGGCCTGCCGCTGCACGCGGGCCTTATCTTCGTTGGCTATTGGCTGCAGGTTGGTATAAAATTTATCTGCATCGGCTTTGCGGGTGTTAAATAGCTCGTCGATGCCGTCTAAGCCGTTAACTACATCGTCCGAAAGCCGCATTTGGATGGTGTAACTTCCTTTAGCGGGGATGGTTATATCGTAGTTGGCCGCTGCCTTGGTGCCGGTTTTATCCGGATTGATGCTTTGCGCACCGTGGACGAGATAATCGTTTATGCCGTCTTTATAAAAACGCTTACCATCATCAAAATGGTTAAAGCGTAAGGTATTGGTTTCGTTATTGCAGAACAGCAGTTCGGGCGAACCATCAGCAATCAAGTGCATTTCGCCCAATTCCGCGTGATTGAGTTTGATTTGGTTACCCGAGATGGCCGACATCACCGGAACATTGCTATCGTAGCCCAGCGTCCAGGTGTTGCGGAACCAAAGGGTGGGCAATACATTCAGGCTGGCCTCCTTATCGCTGCGGTTATGAATGGTTATCCTGATGCCGATATCCTCCTGCGCGGCTTTGGCGTATTCAACAAAAACGTCAAAATATTCATTATTGTTGAAGATGCCGGTATCGGTGAGTTCAAATTCAGGATCGTTACGTCCGCACTTGCGGTTTTCTTCAACAAGGGTATTATATGGAAATTGCTGCTGCGGATACTTATACAGCATTTTCATGTAGGAATGTGTGGGCGTGCTATCCAGGTAATAGTAAAGTTCCTTTACATCCTCGCCATGGTTGCCTTCGCTGTTGTTCAGGCCAAAATAACGTTCCTTGATGATAGTATCTTTCTTGTTCCACAGGGCAATGGCGAAACAGAGGTGCTGGTCGCGGTCGCAGATACCGGCTATGCCCTCTTCACCCCAGCGGTAGGCCTTGCTGCGGGCCATATCATGGGTAACGTAGTTCCAGGCATCGCCGTTGGCGCTGTAATCCTCGCGCACGGTTCCCCATTGACGATCACTTACGTAAGGCCCCCATTTTTTCCAACCTGTTTCTTTTAACCTCGCCTGCTCTTCGTTCATATCGCTATTTTATTTCCACGCTTTCCTTAAAAACCTCAGCCAGTTGCCATGCATCATGTTATTGATATCCAAATCGGTGTAGCCACGTTTTCTCAATAAATCGGGCACCTTCTGCAAATCGGCAATGGTTTCCAAATCATAAGGGCATTGCTCTTTGCCAAAGGCTCCATCCAGATCTGTACCCATACCTACATGCAGAGCGTTACCTGCTATTTGGCAAATGTGGTCGATATGGTCAACCATTACTTCCATGCTGCAGTTCATACCTACAGGGGTAGATTGCCCCCTCACCCATCCGGGCACCATCATCCAGGCATCTAAAGCTGCGCCTATTACAGTGCCGCGTGCTATCAGCGCTTTTATCATTTCGTCACTATACTGGCGGTTATGGTTCACCAGCGCGCGGCAATTGTTGTGGCTGGCCCAAACATGGCCGTTAAAGTTATCCAGGGCCTGCCAAAAGGCATCATCGCACAAATGGGTGGCATCCAGTATCACATTCAGCCGCTCCATCTCTCTCAAAAGTTCGAGGCCGTTCGCCCCCATCGTGCCGGTAGCATCGGTACCGTTGGCATATCTGCCCGGACCGTAATGTGCAGGACCTACAGCGCGCAGGCCGTTGGTGTGTGCCTTTTCGAGGTAACTTACGTCAACAAAAGAATCTGCACCTTCTAAACTTAAGATATAACCGACAGGTTTTTTAAGGTTGTCCTCCGTATTGCCCCAAAGTGTTAAATGGTTTTCTAATGTGGCGAGGTTGTTTATCTGCACCATCTCGCCCATGTCTTCCATGGCCTTATACCAGGCCAGTTGCCCCTGTGTTTGTGCCCAGGCCTGCTGCGGCGAATGCCAGCCCGGCAATTGGTTGTCTGGTGCAACATATCGGCCTATCTGCGTAGCTACCACCAGGCCGATGTTTCCCTTGCGCAGTTCGGGGAGAGATACTACACCTAAACCCCTGTCTGGTTTATCCGTTAAGCCTGCCTCGCGGGCATTGATGGCTGCAATCGGCTGCGTTAAATCGCGGTTCCATTCCAGCGCATTCATGCTGAGGTCGAGGTGGGCATCTATTATGAGTTTTGATTTCACCGATTATTGAATTGATTACACCGATGTAGGATAATTTAACCGAATGCTTCAAATTATCTATATCGTAATTTTCCTGTCTCTTGCAACATTCATCCACTCCCCTGTTATTTGCTGGTTTTCGATGGTGATTGCCCGCTCGTATAAAGCAACCGTAGGGCAAATATGGTAGGGCAAGCCGTACAAAATATCGCCTACTTTAAAGTGGTGGTTCGGGCCTGCATCGGCAACTAAATGCTCTTCGCTGTGGCCTGTAAATTTCAGTTCGGGGGCGTTGAGGAAATAGATACGCTTACTCAGTTCATTTTCTGCCGATACCGATTTATGGCCAACATCTATGCAAAGTTTAGTCTCATTCGGTAATGATACCACCCTTGCTATTACCAGGGCCGCCGTTTGGAAAGCCTGCTCTGTAAATGCCAACTCATATCCCCTGTCCCAATAAGCAAAGGTACCGGGGCTGCACTCTAAATTTTCTCTTTGGGCTATGATGGGGAACGTTGGCGAACCACCGGCAATGATTACCGGCATAGGGTAACCCTCGTCGTATATCATCTGCGCAAGCTCCAGCACCGGCTCGATTGATTCGTCTGATCGTTGCTGCCTTACTGCGTAATCCGCATCGTGGATATGCCCGTCGTAAGCATGCAGCCCTTTCAGAACGATGCCCTGCATTTCGGCACATGCCTGGTACAGTTCTAAAGCATCGGCAGGTATAATGCCTGTGCGGTTCATACCGTTGTTAAGGTCGATGTAAACAGGGATTGTGATATCCTCTTTTACCGCCGCCTCGGCTATTGCACTTGCGGTGCCAACGTTATCAACGAGGCACGAGAACACGGTATCCGGATACGCCTTTATCAGCTTGATAAACCTTGCCAGCTTAGGTCCGTTTGGCTGATAGGCTAGCAAAGCATCCATAGCCTTGCACATGCCCAGCATCTCGGCCTCGGCTATGGTGGCGCATTTGAATTTACCGATGCCGGCATGCAACATCAATTCTGTAACGTGCGGGCTTTTATGGGTTTTTACGTGTGGGCGCAGGCGGTTAACATCGGCTACCATCGTTTTAACCAGGTCGATATTATATTTTACCCTATCGGGATAAACCACCAAAGCGGGGGTATCCAGTTTATCTGCGTTGTTGATAAGGTACCAGGTATCTGCGGGCATGGCTATATTTTAATCTTCCAGCTCGAATAAAGCCTCAATCTCTACCGGGATATTATCCGGCAAGGAACTCATGCCCACTGCGCTACGCACGCCTATACCGTTGTCTTCGCCCCAAACACTGGCAAACAGTTCGCTTGCGCCGTTGATGATGAAGGGGTGCTTTTCAAAATCGGGCGTGCAGTTTACCATGCCCAGTACTTTTATCACACGTTTTATCTTATCCAAACTACCTACTTTAGCTTTGATGGTAGCTAAAATTGCCAGGCCTACCTGCCTTGCGGCAAGCTTGCCTTCTTCGGCAGTCATATCCTGCCCTATGCGGCCTATAATGAGGCTACCATCGCTCTTAACCGTTCCGTGGCCCGATACATAAAGGTATTTACCATCAATTAAACAAGGTTTGTACACGCCCAGCGGTTTGGGCGCGGGAGGCAAAATAAGGCGTAATGCTGTAAAGTTTTGTTCTGCGTTGATCATGGCGTAAAACTATTATATAATTATGGCTTTTTTAATGACAAAAATCATAAAGGATTTGTAAATGACGAAGCATAGCTACCCTAACAAACATCGGATTTTATGCTGCATTATTAATAATGTTTTACGAGTGGGTGCGGGTAAGGCCGCAATTTAGGATCAGTGCTTACCGAAGGCCTTTTATGAAGATATCAATCAGCAAAAGGCGTTTGGCGTGTATCTCGTCCAGGTGTTCTTTGCGGGGGAAAGCGGTCTTTTTTTGCTGCATAGCACCGACTTTAATACCATGCAAAGCATCTAAAAACACGTCAACTATTTCGGCGGGATTGTCAACAGGCTGGATATGGCCCTTGACAATTTCTGCCCCGATAGCGTTGGTGAGCAGCGTAGTTTCGGCAGCGCGTATCTGGTCAACTATGGCCCATATGGTATCGGGCAGGTTTTGTTCATTAAGCCTTACAAAATCAAAGAAGTTATAGTTGGCCACCATAAAATGATGATGGGTGTTTACCTGAAACAGGAAAGCATCGCGCAGACCGGTAAAGTTATCTACATTATCCTGCAGCAGCTTAAGGTAATCATTAGCCAGCTTACGCATTACTGCCATATAAAGCTCGCTCTTATCAGGGAAGTAGTAATACAGCAGGGCTTTTGACATAGAAAGATCGCCCGCTATTTCGTTCATGGTGGTTTTTGAATAACCATAATGCAGAAACCGCTGATACGATGCCTCTAAAATCCTCTCCCGTTTGATATCCTGATTGTCTACGCCTGCACTCATCTATTACTTACCTTGCTATTAATCAATTTGAATTCCTGACTTATTTAACAAAAATATCAAATTTTCAGTCGAATAGCTTTAAGGCCGTCTAAAAGATGATATTCAAATGTTAAAACGACACTAATTCTACAAAAAAAGGCCGCACAGTACTAAGCTATGCGGCCTTGGGTTAAAATTTTAGGATACCAGCTTATGCGCCTGCGTCGGCAGCCAATAGCTTTTCTCTTTCAGCATCTTTCTTCGCGCTTTGGTCGCCAAAAAAGTAGTTCTTCATGTTTACGCGAATGATGTACATACATGGCACCAGTATCAACGTAATCACCGTAGCAAAGCCCAGTCCGAAGATCATCGTCCACGCCAACGGGCCCCAGAATGCCACGTTATCGCCACCGAAGTGGATATGCGGTTCGAAGTGGGTGAACAGCCCTACGAAGTCGATATTGAAGCCTACCGCCAAAGGTATCAAGCCTAAAATCGCAGCTGTTGCCGTAAGCAATACCGGTGTCATACGGGTGTGGCCCGCTTCTACCACGGCATCATGCAGGCTGGTGCCCTGTTCAATCAGCATATCGGTAAACTCTACCAGCAAGATACCGTTACGGACCACCACCCCGGCAAGGGCAATGATACCTACGCCTGTCATTACGATGGCCATAGTCATCCCGAAGATACTAACCCCAAGCAACACGCCGATGATACTAAAGAAGATCTCGCTGATGATGATGAATGTTTTCCCTATAGAGTTGAATTGTATCATCAGGATGATCAATATCAACCCGAAAGAAGTGGCCATTGCACCGCCCAGGAATATTACAGCTTCCATTTGATCTTCCTGACCGCCGCCCTGGCGGATGATGATATCATCCGGGTGTTTAAAATTATCCAGTGCCTTTAAAATACTGGCATTTACATCATTAGGGTTATTCGGCTTAATAACGTTTGACCCTAATGTGAGTACCCTGCGCGATTGTTTACGTTTGATGTTACTGTAAGTGTCGGTGTACCTTACATCTGTAAATGCAGAGATAGGCACCTGGCGAATAGCACCGCCTGTTGCCAGATCGCGATAGGTGATCTTCAAATTTCGTATCTCATCTATATTGCTCCGCTGACTTTCCAAGGCACGCACCTGTATTTTGTAATCGTCTTCTTTAGTATTACGGAAGTTGGCAGCAGGCGCACCAAAAATGGCGGTCTGCAGGTTATCTGTTATTGTTTTGGTGGAGATACCCTCACGGTTAGCGCGTTCTCTGTCAATATCAAAAACAATTTCAGGTTTGTCGTTCTGCACGTCGGCAATTAAGTTTTCAATACCCGCTATGTTCTGCTTAGCCAGGTAAACTTTTAACCTGTTGCTGGTTTTCACCAATGAATCAAGGTTGTCGCCAATTAATTCAATCGCAATATCTTTCTGTACCGGCGGGCCGCTATTTTCCTGTACCACAGATATTTTGGTACCAGGCACACCTTGCACGGCACCGCGTATCTTTTTAAGTATGGCTTTGGTATCCTTACCATTACGTTTGCCAAATTCAACAAACGCAACGGTAACTTTACCCTTGTTTTGGTAATCGCCCTGGTCCTCATCGGTTGGGTCGCTTACGCCTTTGGTTACGTTTGATATAACCGACGAAACGATATCCTTATCCGGTTCTACAATTTCGGCCACACGTTTCTCAATCTTTTTGGTAACCTCATTTGTTGTAGCCTGGTCGGTACCTATGGGCATGGTGATGTATACATAGGCAAAGTTAGGATCGCCGGCCGGGAAAAACTCGGGCGTTTTGCCCAGGAAATGATTGATCACCAGTGCCAATACGAACAGTACCATTGTGCCCGACAATACGGTTAGCGGTCGCTTTACTGCGCGTTCCAGCCATTTGGCATACCAGGCCTGGAATTTTGGCCATGCTTTGTTCTGGAATCTATCTATCACCCGCAGCAATACGAAATGATTTAACAGGTATAATACAATAAACAGCACCATAAGGTTGCCAATACCGATATTTATAAAATAACCAATTGCAGCTGCTATCACCATAAAAATAAGCGCTCTTTTAGTTTTCCTGTCAAATTTGGGATTATCATGTTCGCCTTCATGGTGTGGTTTCATAAAATCAACCGCAAATACCGGGTTCATAATATAAGCCACTACTAACGATGCCAATAAAGTAATGATAAGTGTTATAGGCAGGAAGAACATAAAATGCCCTATCAAACTGTTCCAAAACGCAAGTGGTATAAATGGAGCCAGCGTAGTCATGGTACCCGAGAACACTGGTAGGAATACCTCACCAGCGGCCATTTTAGCGGCTTCTTTAATAGGCACTTTTCCGTTAGCAAAAATACGGTGCGTGTTTTCTATTACCACAATGGCATCATCTACCACAATACCCAGCGCCAGCAGGAAGGAGAACAATACGATCATGTTGAGCGTAAAGCCTATGGCAGGCATAATCAGGAACGCGATAAAGCAGGATAATGGAACCGAAAGTGCCACAAATATGGCATTGGTGGTACCCATAAAAAACATCAGGATAACGGTAACCAGTAAAAACCCGATGATAATGGTGTTGATCAAATCGTTAAGCGTTGTACGTGTTTTGTCTGACTGATCGCCGGTAACGGTGATGGCCAAACCTTTGGGGAACACTGTTTTTTGCTTTAGTTTTATCAGTTCGTTTATTTTGTCTGAAGCCTGTATCAAATTTTCGCCGGCACGTTTGCTTACGTTTAGCGTAATTACATTTTTAAAGTTTGCACTGTTGGGTGTTTTTAAACGCGCGTAGCTTTCCTGCTCCAAAAAAGAGTCTTTCACGTCGGCAATATCGCGCAGGTAAACCGCTTTACCGCCAGGGTTACGTATCACCATGGCTTTCACCTGGTCGGCATCCTTAAAATCCTGCTTAATATCTATGCTTCGGCGTACACCATCAGTTTTAATGGTACCGGCAGATGACAGAATATTTTCATTACCAACAGCCAAAATAATATCGCTAAAGCTAATCTGCGCAGCGGCCATTTTGTTCAGGTCAACATTCACCTGTATTTCGGGCGTTAGCGCACCAACTTCATCAACTTTTGAAATCTCCTTGTAGCTTTCTATTTCATCCTTTAAAAGGTCGGCATATTCTTTCAGGCGTTTCAGGTCGTAATTTCCCGATACGTTAATGTAAAGAATAGGCAAATCGGCCACGTTGATATCAGAGATCACCGATTCCTTAAGGTTCTGATCACCCTGTGGCAGATCTTGTTTGGCTTTATCTACCGCATCCTTAACATCAATTTTTGCATCTTTAATATCAATATTCGCCTGAAATTCGGCAGTAATGATAGACACATTTTGTACCGAGTTAGAGGTAACCTTTTTTAAACCTTTTAACGATTTCAGTTTCTTTTCTATTTGCCTGGTAACCAGGTTCTCCACGTTTTGTGGCGACTGCCCCAAAAATGTAGTGGTAACAAACACTTTTGATTGTGCTATATCCGGAAAGTTTTCCTTAGGCAAGGTGTTATAACTAATCAGCCCAAGCACCGTAATCAAAAATATGAGTACGTAAATGGCTGTTTTATTATCGATGGCCCAACTTGAGGGCGCGAATTCTTTCTTAACGTCTTTCATAATTAAAAGATCAGATTTTTTTACAAATTAGTAACCAGACTGCGTAGCTTTAACCTTGTCGCCATCCTCTATATCGGCGGCACCTTCGGTTATAAGCTGTTCCCCTGCCTTCAGGCCCGATAATATTTCGGTCTGGCCGCCATAGGTAACCCCTAATTTTACATTCTTTTGTTTGGCTATACCGCCTTCATTTACAAAAACATAATCACCTGTTTCTGAACGCTGTACAGCCTTAACCGGTATCACTACAGCATTGGCTTTAGTGTAGTTGGCAATTTTAATAATGGCAGTCATGTTAGGGCGTAGCGATGCGCGCTGCGGTAATTTAATTTCAACCGCAAAACTGCGCGAGGTTGGGTCGATAGCTTTTGCAGCGAATGTAACGGTGGTTGTTAACGAGTCTTTAGCATCGGGCACCAATATTTGCACCTGGTTACCGGTGTTTACACTTCCCGAGTAAGACTCAGGTACGTCGGCCTTAATTTTTAATACATCAGCATTTACTATACGTATGCCGTTGCCTGGCTGCCCCGGCTGTACGGCCTGGCCCAGTTTAAGGTCCATTTGATCAACTGTTCCGCTTATTGGCGATACGATACGGTACAGGTTAGCCTGCGAACGCAATGCGGCCAATGATTTCTGACCAGCCTTGTAGTTGGCCTGAGCCTGCAAAAACTGCACTTCGGTACCAATTTTTTGATCCCAAAGATTTTTCTGACGCTCATAAACTGTTTTAGCCAAATCAAGATTCGCCTCGGTTTGTGCAATTTGCTGCTGCAATACACTGTTATCCAATTGGGCAAGCACCTGGCCTTTACCTACATGCTGCCCTACCTTTACGTACAGTGCCGTAATAGTGCCGGGCGACTGAGAAAAGGCAGTTGTGTTATCCTGCGCATCAATTTTACCTTGTATCTGCACGTAATTGGTAAACGTTGAGGTCTTAATTTCAAGCGCGCCCACTTCAACCGCTTTTGTGGAATCTACTGTGCCAACTTCACTTTGCAGTTTGGTAATCTTGGCATTAATTTCTTGCTGCTGTTTCTGCAGGTCGGCCAGTTCGGCCTTTTTATCTTTTGGTTTTGAGCATGCTGCTATTAACAGTATGGCTGATATGTATAATAATTTTTTCATGTTTATGAGGAGTGTGTATGTGAGTTTTTTGTTTATTGAATGCGTCCGTAAGCTTTATCAAGATCTACTTTGCTCACCAGCGCATCGTAAAGGGCCTGTATATATTGGTTATCGGCAGTTTCAAGCGCGGTTTGCGCCTGGGTAACTTCTATGCTGCTGCCTACCCCTTGCTGGTATTTTATTTTGGAAACGCGTAGTACCTCCCGGGCGAGTTCCTGATTACGTTTTTGGTTACCAAGGCTTTGCAAACCGTTAAAATAAACAATGTTAGCCTGTTGCACCTGTAAGCTCAAAGCATTTTTAAGGTTATTTAAATCGTTCTGATTTTTTTGAACTACAATTTGAGATTGCCTTAATATCGCGGTTTTCATGCCACCGCTAAAGATCGGGATGTTTAATGTTAGCCCTATATAAGTTGAAGGGAAGCTTTGGTTGTACAGTTTGCTGAATTCGTTGTTTTGATATAGTATAGATGAGTTTGCGTTGAACGACAGCG
The DNA here is from genome assembly GCF_004519315.1 of Mucilaginibacter psychrotolerans. GTDB lineage: Bacteria > Bacteroidota > Bacteroidia > Sphingobacteriales > Sphingobacteriaceae > Mucilaginibacter > Mucilaginibacter psychrotolerans. The sequence goes on along the minus strand of NZ_SOZE01000014.1, from coordinate 23,974 downwards.
TTGGTAAAAAAGCTGCCTTTTTTCGCCTTACATCAAATTGGTTAATTTTCATTGCAGTTTCGCTCAGACTGTATTCTATCCGGTTTTTGTATGCGGTACTATCACCATTGAGGTTTGCCGCATTGCTGTCTAAAGTTATATCGGCCAATTTGTCCTTTAAGGTAAGGTTATATTCTATCGGCATGCCCATCTGAAATTTTAACAGCGCATAATTTAACCCGAGCAGCCTCAATGTATTTTCGCGCGTGGTGGTTAAATTATTGTATTGTACCGTAATACGGTCAACATCAATTTTCTCAACAAAACCCTGTTTATTTTGGGCTACGGTTTGGTCAAGTTGTTGTTTCAATTGATTAATATTAGCATCCAGTAATTTAACCTGCTCATCGCTCACCAATACCTGGTAATACGCTTTGGTTACGTTTGTATTGGTAGCAATTTTAGAGCGGGTTAAACTTTTGTTTGACAATTCGCGATAGGTGCTACGCGCCTTCAGGCCGATGAAGAAACTACCATCAAACAGTAACTGGCTTAACGATAAGCCTGCGTTGTTGCTATACTTTTGGTAAATACTTACAGATTGATAACCGCCCTTACCATCGGGAAACAAGATGGTAGGTATCTTTAAATAATCCTGAAAAGTGACCTGTCCGCTGATTTGTGGCAACCCAGTTGCAACGATCTGTTTAATGGTATTTTCGGCGTTCTGAACATCCAGCCTGCTGTTTTTTACAGAGTCCTGATGCTCATAGGCGTAGTTAACAGCATCCTGAACGGTAAAGCTATAGGTTTGAGGTACCGGCTGCGTTTGCGCAAAGCCTTTGAGGCCGGCCGCAGCGCAAAGCATTATGAGTAGTAATCGTTTCATGTTGGTGTACATTATATATGATGGATTTTGGTGTGTTTATTTTGCTTGCTGCAAAAAGACGATTTGTATTGACAACCGTATGTCAGCAGCTTTTTTATTATTTGTTTGCATTTTGTTGTTTGTACTTATCCAGTACTTCGTGTCCTTTTATGGTACAAATACCATAGTTAAAGTGTTCCAGCAATTGCAACTGTACCTTCCAGCTATTGAAAAGCGCTACCGGGAAAATGGCCGTATTAAAGCCCATCTCTACCTGGTTTACGCGCATGGTTGCCAGTATTTTTACGTCTATGTCGTCGCGGATGAAGCCTTGCTCCATGCCTTTATTTAAAAGTTCCACCAGTTTATTGATAATAACCCCCGCTTTAAAATTCTGGAACTCCCGCCACGCGTCAGGATGGTACTTCTGCATATCGTGAAACACGATGGGGTTGATCCGCGAAAAAATATCTTCAGAGCATTTCATCATGTTGATCATCTCCTCAATAACATTATCTGAGTTTTCGATGATCTCGTTCATCTGCCGCTCGTCTTCCTTCAACCGGCTCTTAACCAGTTCTACCACCAACTCGTTCTTATCCCCAAAAAAATGATATATCGTTTTCTTCGACATGCCCAAATGCCGGGCTATATCGTCCATGGTTACGCTTTTGATACCTGCCTGCAAAAACAGCTCGAGCGCGCCGTTTATAATTCGTTCTTCCTGACTCATTGACTTTACTAGTCAAAACTATGGAAACATTTTTAGATTTCAAAGTTTCCATCGTAAATTACCTTTGGCTGACAAAGCATCCTTAAACCGCCTATAATTTCAAATTGTTATCTTTGCAAAAAACTAACACATGGAATTGAATTCCCTTACCGCCATATCCCCTATCGACGGGCGTTACCGTAATGCCACAGCAGAATTAGCCGCCTATTTTTCGGAGTTTGCCTTAATCAAATACCGGGTACTTGTAGAAATAGAATACTTCCTGGCCCTGCACGCATTGCCTGTACCGCAATTAGAACTTTTTGACGGCACGCAAAGCGAAAAGTTACGCGATATCTACAGGAATTTTAGCGAAGCCGATGCCGCCGAGATAAAAGATATCGAAAAAACCACTAACCACGATGTAAAGGCCGTGGAATACTTCATCAAGAAGAAATTCGATGCGCTGGGTTTGAAGGAATTTAAGGAGTTTATCCATTTCGGCCTTACCTCTCAGGATATCAATAATACCGCCATCCCCTATTCGTTCAAGGCGGCTATACACGATGTTTATACCCCTGCCTTACACCAACTTATCGATCTGCTAAGACACTACGCAGCAGAATGGGCACACATACCCATGCTGGCACACACGCATGGTCAACCTGCTTCACCAACCCGTTTGGGTAAAGAGCTGGAGGTTTATGTAGAGCGTTTGATAAACCAGCTGCATTTGCTGCGCGATGTGCCTTATTCGGCCAAATTTGGCGGTGCTACCGGTAATTTCAATGCGCATAAAGTGGCGTACCCAAATACCGACTGGAAAGCCTTCGGTAACCATTTCGTTAACGACGTATTGGGCCTATACCGTTCGCAGTTTACTACGCAAATAGAACATTACGACAATTTTGCGGCGCAGTGCGATGCCTTAAAACGCATCAACAACATCCTGATAGATTTGGACCGTGATATATGGACCTATATATCTATGAACTACTTCAAACAAAAAATTAAAGCGGGTGAGGTAGGCTCATCGGCTATGCCGCATAAAGTAAACCCGATTGATTTTGAGAACAGCGAGGGCAACTTAGGCATAGCTAACGCGATGTTCGAACATTTGGCTGCCAAATTGCCCATCTCCCGCTTGCAGCGCGATTTGACCGATTCTACCGTACTCCGCAACATCGGCGTGCCTGTGGCGCATACACTTATCGCCTTTAAATCAACCATCAAAGGCTTAAATAAATTATTGCTGAACGAGGCCGCTATCAATGCCCACCTGGAAGCTAACTGGGCTGTCGTAGCCGAGGCTATCCAAACCATCCTGCGCCGCGAAGGATATCCAAACCCATACGAAGCTTTAAAAGAGCTTACCCGCACCAATACGCAGGTAAATGCCCAAACCATTGCAGCGTTTGTAGATACTTTAGAAGTGAGCGCAAGTGTTAAGGAAGAGTTGAAAGCGATAACGCCACAAAACTATACCGGAATATGAAGCCCCCCAGGCCCCTGAAGGGGGAGTAGGAGACTGTCAGTGTCGCGTAAAACTAAGTTGTAAATGAAGCAGCATTCAAAAACCTCATTACATTTGCTATCTTAATAAATTAGTACATCCATGAATATCAACGTATATACCGAATCTACCCCGAACCCGGCAACAATGAAGTTTATTGTAAACAAGTTGCTGATAAACGGCAGCGTGGATTACGCCACCCGTGATAGTGCCGAAAAATCACCTTTCGCAAAAGAGCTATATAAATTCTCATTCGTAAACGGCGTATTTTTCGCCAGCAACTTCGTAACCGTTACCAAAACCGAAGGCAGCGAATGGAACGATATTGAGCCTATACTGAAAGAATTCGTAAAAGGCGCGGTGGAATCTGAACTGAAAGTACAATTGGTTGAGCAAACCGGCGAAGTAGAATTCGAAGGCACCGAAACCGAGATAAAAATACAGCAGATTTTGAACGATTATGTTCGCCCGGCAGTTGAGCAAGATGGCGGCGCTATCAGCTACCGCTCGTTTGATGCAGGCATAGTTACCGTAGAACTTCGTGGCTCTTGCAGCGGTTGCCCATCATCAACAGTAACACTTAAAGCAGGTATAGAAAACCTGTTGAAACGTATGGTACCAGAGGTAACCGAAGTGGTTTCTGAAGCGCTGTAAGGATTACACCGATTATTGGATGATTACGCCGATTGTGATTTGATTACACCAATATAACCGAAACGCCGATTTGAAGATGATTCAAATCGGCGTTTTAGTTTCTATCCTATCGGTGGAATAAATCCCCAATCGGTAAAATCGCAGAAAATCAAAAATACTTCTGAATATACTCAAGCATCTCTCCTGTTATCTTGCCATTGGTAGCCAAAACTTCCCGGGTTTTTAGTACTTCATCGCCACCTTTAAAGTTTACGACTTGTCCCCCGGCTTGTTTTAGAATTACGATGCCGCCTGCTACATCCCATTCGTTAAGGTTGTATTCATAGTACGCATCAAAGCGACCGCTTGCGGTATAACAAAGGTCAACAGCGGCAGAACCAAGGCGGCGCAGACCATGGCAATTACGCATCAGTTCGGTAAATAGTTCGATATAGGCAGCCTGTTTGCTAAAATCGTAATAAGGAAAACCCGTTGCTATAAGGCTATCGGCTACCGTAGGCTTATTGCTTACTTTTATCTCTTTGCCGTTTAAATAGGCAGGCGAATCGTTATGGGCATAAAAGCATTCGTCCTGGCAAATCTCGTAAACAACGCCTAATACCAGCTCGTCATTCTTTTTTAAGCCGATACTTACCGAGTACGAAGGCAGTCCGTGAATAAAGTTGGTGGTACCATCTAACGGGTCGATAACCCAGTTGTAGGTTTCCCCTATTTTGGTGGTGGTTTTTTCTTCGGTAATGAAGCCCGCCTCGGGTAATATTTTCTCCAAACCGGCAACAATCTTTTGCTCAGCGGTTTTATCTACGTAGGATACCAGGTCGTTTAGCCCTTTGTATTCTATCTTATCTGCGTCAAAAGTTAATCTTTCCTGGCGGATGAACTGCCCGGCAATTTTGGCAACCTCAGTTACCTGGCTGATGATGGGGTTGAGTGTCATGATGATCTGATTGGGGTTGATGTGGACGTAGTGATAAACTGAACGAAAACACTTTATGAACAAAATAGCTGGCAACAAATAAGCTTAATGCCGCGCCAATGCGGGCATAGGGCGGATAAATATTCATTTGCTGTATCAAAACTTTCAATGCACCCAGGTTGGCAAAAAAACCAATAAAGGCCACGGTTACAAACCTGATAAACTGTTTAGTTGGTGATGATTTAGATTGGCTAAAAACGAGATAGCGGGTCATGAAGAAATTGACGGTAACGCCTAAAGCATAGGATATAGCCAGCGATACCGAAGAATTACGTAACGCAACTCCGAATATGACGTACATATTTTCAGTAAACAGGTAATGGAAAAGCAGGTAAAAGGCAGCCATGTCTACCGCGAAGCCTGCGCTCGCAGATAACAGGAACCTGATGATGTGGCTTTTAGTTATTTTGAGCCACAAGCGTTTAGCCATTTGCTACCGGCGTTTTTTGATAACGGGCATTTCCGAAATAAATCAGCGCTGCGCCACCCAAAACCATAATCAGCGATATCATTTCGGCTTGGGTAAAGTGTATGCCCGCAACTACGTATTTGGTATTTACACGTATCAACTCTATCAGAAAACGCTCAATGCCGGCTAATATCATGTACACACCAAACAACACACCCGGTGCTTTTACGCGGTGTCGTATCTTCCAGATAAAGAAGAAAAGCAACAAGCAAATAACCGATTCATAAAAAGAAGTAGGGTAAACAGCATCCCTAAGTTCGTAGCAGAATTTACCAACGCAATCGGGCATGTGCACCATCAATGGGTCGGTTGGGTTACCGTTAACATTATGCGGAAACTTAAACGCCCACATCCAATCAGGCGCCCAGCTTAGCCAGCCCGGTTTTGGCGCCGGGTTGGGTATGCCCCAATCTCCATCGCCCGACATTTGGCAACCTATGCGACCTACAGCATAGGCCAACATCATGCCTGCTGCGCCAATATCCAGCATATCCAGCGGCTTTACGCCGTTCTTGTGTGCAATGTAAAGCACAGCTGCGCCGCCGCAAATTAAACCGCCATAAAAGGTAAGACCGCTAAAACCTATAAGCATCGCCACGGGGTCGCGCATAAACTCGTCCCAATTCTCGAGCGCATTAAATAATTTAGCACCTGCAAACCCAAATACAGCGGCCCAAAGCAATATACTGCCCATCAATTCGTGCGGGTGTACGGTAACACGGCGCAACTCCGGTTTTGGCAATTCCTGCTTCTTGGCCTCATAGTAAGCCCAGTATGCAAATACTGCCGCGAATAGGATGCCGCCAACCCAATTACCTTTTAGAGACAACAGGAAATCCTGAGGGTTATCGATAAGGGCAGAGTAGTTCAGTACAGAATCTACCACCTTAAAGCCGAAAATAAAGCCGAACACTGCGTTACCGGCCAACTCGCCAACAGAAGCGGGCTTGCCTACCATAACATCCTTTTCGGTACCTTTTATGTATCCTGCGACTTCCTTTCGTTTAAACTCCTGAGAGAATGCCCAATAGGCAGCCATAAAGGCCAGCGCCACAAAAAAACCGAACGTTTGTATAGGCAAAGGGATGTTTAGTCCGGTAAAGTACTGTATGAGGTAAGATATAGTTGGAAACATCTATAGGTATTTTCTGGGGACGAATATAGGCTTTAATGTACTAATATTTCGTCGCTTTCTGTTATTTCAACATCACCATCGGGTGAAATTTGGGTTAAGCGTACAGCCCTAAGTTCGTTAACCAGAATGGGATCGTACTTGGTTTTTACTTTAACGTAGTTGCGGGTAAAGCCGTGCATAAAGCCGTCTTTTATATCGCCTTCAAACAAAACCTCGTCAGTTTTCCCTAGTTGGCCTTCGTAAAAAGCGCGGCGCTTTTTGTCGCTGAGGATATGTAACATCTTACTCCTGTCTGCACGGGCGGAACCGGGCACAACGCCTTTCATTTCGGCAGCCGGGGTATTTTCGCGTTCGGAGTATGTGAACACATGCAGATAAGAAATATCCAGTCCGTTCAAAAAGTTGTAGGTATCTATAAAATCCTCGCGTGTTTCGCCGGGGAAACCAACGATAACGTCAACACCGATGCAGCAATGCGGCATCACTTGTTTTATCTTCTCAATGCGGCTAACATAAAGCTCGCGCTTATAGCGGCGGCGCATCAGTCCCAGTATTTTGTTAGATCCCGATTGCAGCGGGATATGAAAATGCGGCACAAATCTTTTTGAGGTGGCTACGAATTCGATGATCTCATCGCTCAACAAGTTTGGCTCTATAGAAGATATGCGGATGCGTTCAATGCCCTCTACCTCATCCAGGGCCTTTACCAGATCGAAGAATTTATCTTCGCGCTGGCCGTTACGGATGCCGAAATCGCCCAGGTTTACGCCGGTAAGCACGATTTCTTTTACGCCGGATACAGCAATCTCGCGGGCCTGGGCCACTACATTCTCAATGGTATCGCTGCGACTTGCCCCACGGGCCAGCGGTATGGTACAAAACGTGCAGGAGTAATCGCAGCCATCCTGCACCTTAAGGAAGGTACGGGTACGGTCGCCGTACGAAAATGAGGGCACGAATTCGTTCGCCTCGCTAACCGGCTGGTTATATACTAAGGTCTTGGGGTTCTTGGTGAGATCGGTAAGATATTCTACTATCCTGAACTTCTCGGCTGCGCCCAAAACCATGTCCACGCCGGGAATTTCGGCAATCTCTGCAGGTTTCAACTGGGCGTAGCAACCAACGATAGTAACGTAGGCATTTGGGGAAATCTTAAGCGCTTCCTTTACGATCTTCTTGCATTTTTTATCCGCATTATCGGTAACGGAGCAGGTGTTTATCACAAACACATCAGGCGTATTGCTAAACTCCACCGTTTCGAACCCGGCTTGAGTAAACAAGCGACCAATCGAAGACGTTTCCGAGTAATTTAGCTTACAGCCAAGCGTATAAAATGCGACTTTCTTATTCATTTTCAGCCCGCAAAGATAAGGCTTTTGGAGAATAGTTGATTAAGTGAGTGGTGAGTAGTTATTAACCGCAATGTAAAAACTATCAGCTTCTACCCTATTTTGTTTTCTTTTTCATTTCTTTCAAGGCAGCCTGTAGCACTGTATCCGTCCCGGCAATTACATCGCTTGGGTTGCGTGGTATCTCAATATCAGGTATCACCCCTATGCCTACAAAGTCGCGGCCATCGGGGTAGGTGTCGCGCTTGGTGCAGATACGGCCATCAGTAAGTCCCGGTAAACTGATTGGCAGTGGCTGGCCTGTGCTGCCGTAAGTACGCTGGCCCATGGTGGTGGCGCGGCCCTTAAGGTCGTCAAGGATGATCAGGAAATCTTCTGCGGCAGATGCCGTGTTGTTGCCGGTAAGTACGATAAGCGGAGCGGTTATCTTTTTTTCTTTTACATCGTTATCAAAACGCATGGTGTCGCCCTGGTACCAGTAATCGCCTTTATAAGAGTCCAGCGCTTTCTTTTGCCATGCGGTTAAGGGCTTGCCCGATTTATCTTTAGACTGGTAATAGCCCCATGCTTTAAACGAGGATAAATTATCGCGGGTTCTCCAGGCCGAACCCACCAACATGGGTTTATCAGTAAAGTACTTCAATATCTCTGCTCCTACGCCGGTATCGCCGCCGCCATTGTCGCGTAAGTCTAATATCACACCTTTGCAGGCATATAGCTGCGGCACGATGCTCTTGAAAGCGCTATCAATAGCTTCATCGCCGAAAGTATTGAGCTTTACGTAGCCAATGCCTTCGATTACTTTAAAATCCATCATCTTCCAGGGCGTGGTGCCGTTGCGCCTTACCCACTTGGTGCCATAGGTATGGAACTGATAATCATAAGGAATTACTTTGCCTTGCGGGGTTTTCAGCTTGAGGTGGAACAGTTTTGTAGAATCGGTACCGTAAAACATCATGGCAGCTGCGGTATTCCAAAGCACGTGCTCGGTTGATGAACTGATGTACGGTATCAGTTCTTTTTCGGCATACGCTTTCGCAGGTACACCATTTACGCTGATTACCTCCGAGCCCAGCGGCACCATGTCTTTATATTGAATGGGGATATCCGTAACGATAAACTTCTTGTCGAAATTTTCGATATAGATCCATTTATACCGGGATTTATGGGTGAGCAGCTTCTCTGGAAAGCCGATGCCGGTATGCCCATCTTTTAGCAAAGCGCAAAACTTTTGCATCAGCATGTAATACTCCCAGGTATTTTTGGTGGCGATAATTTTGGGGATATAAGCGCGGTAAGTGCTGTCCCAGTTTACTTTGGCGTGGTCAAAATAGGCGAAATTCGCGCTCACTTCCGACCAAAACTTGCTCAATCCATACAATTTATCTTCGGTAGAAAGGTTAGCAACGGTATCAATCTGCGCATACGCCGTACGGCAGCAAAGGGCACAGGCCAATAAAATAAGGCAGTAGGTTTTTTTCATGAGATTTGGCAGATGTTTAAACCAAATTTAAACAAATCCCACAAAAAATCTATATGTAAATGAGATTATTGATACGGGCGTAGCGTTTACCCAAAACAATGTCTTTTTTTGCAGTCCGCTGTGAGTATCCTTAAAAAAATGCTTAAAATCCTCTTTATTAATCCGTAATACAACTGTGCTGTTAGCAATTACTTGCTAAGTGAATAGTTAAATATGTCTTTCTTCCAGGTGCCCTTTTTATCTTTCTCGTCGAGGATACAATCTAATTTCACGGTACTTACACGGCGATAAGTAATGCGCACGGTTTTATCAACCGACTCAAATACCACCTCGTTTTTAGTGATCTTAATTGCCGGCATTAAATACGGTTTATCTTTTTCTTCCCAACCTATACTGCCCTTATTGAAATGGCGTAGCTTCATCACCGGCATACTCTCCGAAGCTTCGATTACCATAAACTCATAGAAAACTACTTTACCATCTTTTACGCATCTAAAAGTGCTTACCATGTTATCGCCCATTGGAGCCCCCCAAAACTCTTCCATATCGCCCCATTCGTGCTTGAGTGTCCATTTACCGGCCATAAAAGCAAGATCTTTTACGCTTGCTTTTTTAGTTTGTGCAAAGCCAACTGAAATAATAAAAAAGCCAAAAAGCAGCAATGAAAGCGTTTTCTTCATAAGGGAAATAAACATGTAAACTTCGAATCCTAAAAAAGGCAATTTAATAAAAATCGATCAAATCCCGTCCCATCTGTAACTTTCATCCTCCAGCCCAATCAAGTCTATCACACGGCTTACCACCGTCATGGCCAATTCTTCTATCGTTTTGGGCTTGCTGTAATACGATGGTATGGCCGGACAAATGATACCGCCAGCCTCGGTTACCGTTTGCATATTGCGGATGTGGATAAGATTGAGCGGCGTATCGCGTGCTACGAGTATAAGTTTGCGGCGTTCTTTAAGCACCACGTCGGCAGCGCGGGTTATCAGGTCATCAGATATTCCGGAGGCTATCCTGCCCAATGTCCCCATTGAACAAGGCACAATAACCATAGTATCGAACTTAGCCGAACCTGATGCAAATGGTGCCATGAAATCTTTTTTGGCGTAAAATTTAAAAGGATAGCTGCTGTAAGCTTTGTTATCCAGTTCAAACACCCACACTTGTTTAGCATTATCAGACATCACCACGGCAACCTCTGCCAACTGAGCTTGCAGCGTTTGCAATTTATCCAATAAAAGCTTGGCGTAAATGGCTCCGCTTGCGCCGGTTACGGCCACTACGATTTTTCTTTTTGTCATCTTCGGCAGTAAAGATACGTAACAGAAAAGCAAGGGGCACAAAAAAGGGTCGAAAACAAGTTTCCGACCCTACATCTACCTATGAAAAACATGCCCTTTGAGCGGGCATGACAAATATACTAACAGTTTTGTAATTAGTAAACAATTTATTAAAATAATTTTAATGCCTCGGACCGAGGTTTTTTTCTATTAGTGTTTGAATGATGCCATCAACCATACCTACCGTTGGCACATACATGCTTTTGATATTGGCGCATTTTAAAACCGTAAGGTATATTTCGCAGGCTGGGATAATTACATCGGCCCTATCCTGGTTTAAGCCTAAAACGTTTATACGCTCTTTCATCGAAAACGAATCGAGGTAATTGTATAGCGATTTTAATTTAACATACGTCAACGGGGCGTTATCCTTCTCGTTGGACAGCTTGTAAAGCTTGTTAATGTTACCACCCGTACCTATCCCGAAAATACTCTTGAGCTGGCGCGTATGCTCCCGGATGAAATCCTTCATCTCGTTCCAGGTTTCTTCCTTATCCTGGTTATCGAGGATGCGGATAGTACCAAGGTTGAAGGATTGCGATGCCAACAACTTGCCTCGTGAAAAAAGCGAAAGCTCGGTACTGCCACCGCCCACATCTATGTAAAGATAATTCTTGTCTTTATCGATATCTATTTCCGCATGGCTGGCATAGATAATTTGGGCCTCATTTTGGCCGTGTACAATTTGCAGGTCAATTCCTGCTTCTGTTTTTATGCGTGCAACAACTTCCTGCCCGTTATCAGCTTCGCGCATGGCCGATGTGGCGCAAGCCATATAATCAGTCACTTTAAAAACATCCATCAGGTTGCGGAAAGCCTGCATGGATTTTACCAGATCGTCGGCCTTTTTATCAGAGATGTGCTTGTTTAAGAAAGCGTCGTCGCCAAGCCTTACGGGTACGCGCACCAGTGTGTTCTTCTTGAACGAAATGGATCCGTTATTTTCTATAATATTGGCAATAAGTAACCTAACGGCGTTAGAGCCTACATCAATGGCGGCGTATCTCAATTTGTGGTGTTTTTATTTTTAAGGTATGAGTAAATATCTATTTGTGCGCGGGTGAGTGCGTCGGCTTTGGTTTTGTGGTATTTATTTACGCTGCTCCCGGTAATTTCACGTGCCTTGGTATTATCGCGCAGCTGTATATCAATAATGTCGCGTATTTCTTTGCGCAGGTTGTCGTCATAAATGGGGAAACCCACCTCAACCCTATTCTCTATGTTTCGGGTCATGAAATCGGCCGATGTTAGGTACATCAGTTCGTTGCCGCCATTGCCGTAAATGTGCACACGGGCATGCTCCAGGTATTTATCAACGATGCTGATCACTTCGATGTTCTCGCTGAAGCCTTTTATGCCGGGTATCAGGCAGCACATGCCGCGAATGATCATCTTTATCTTAACCCCTGCGTTACTGGCCTGGTATAGCTTGGCTATCATCTGCTCATCGGCCAGGCTATTCATCTTGAATATCATGTACGCCTTTTTGCCTGCCTTGGCTAGTTTTATCTCATTATCTATGAGTTTGTAAATGGCCGGCCGCGAATCTATCGGCGATACGATGAGGTGCTTTAAATCTTTGGGCAACGTAAGCTTTATCAACGCTTTAAATACGCTCACCAAATCACCGGTCAATCGTTTATCGGCGGTGAGTAGCGTATGATCGGCGTAGATCCTTGCAGTTTTCTCGTTAAAGTTACCGGTAGAGAGGCAGGCATAATAAGCTGGTTTGCTTTTCTCCACACGCATAACCAGGCATATTTTAGAGTGCACTTTATAGCCATCTATACCATAAAGTACGTTTACACCCTCTTCTTCCAGCCTGTTGCTCCAGTAGATATTGTTCTGCTCGTCGAACCGGGCACGCAGTTCAACCAAACAATTAACCTTTTTCCCGTTTTTGGCGGCGTTGATAAGCGCGTAGATGATCTTAGAGTTCTCGGCCAGGCGATAAACCGTTATGCTGATCTCTTTTACCTTGGGGTCTATAGCTGCCTCGCGCAAAAAGTGTATCACATAATCGAACGATTCGTAAGGCGTACTGATAAGGTAATCACGTTTGGCAATAAGCTCCATCAGGCTTTTGCCGAACGATAGCCCCTTTAGCGGCAGGGCGCGGGTTTTGCTATATTCCAGCTCAGGCCGGCCCACGTTGGGGAAGCTGATGAAATTCTTGAAATTTTGGTAACGGCTGCCGGGAATCAGGTTCTCGCCCTGCAAACGCATTTTTTTCACGAGGTAGCCCAGCATATCGGGGGGCATCTCCGTATCGAACACTAAGCGCATGGGTTTGCCTTTGCGGCGCTTTAAAAGACTTTTAGCCAGGGAATCTATAAACTTTTCGCTCACCTCCTTGTCCAGGTCCAGCTCTGCATCGCGGGTGAGCTGTATGGAGTAGGCCTCTATGCTATCATGCTCAAATATGAAGAAGATATCCTCCAGACTGTAGCGGATGATATCATCCAGCAGGATAATGAATTTAAGCTTATTGGTCTCGGGTAGTACTAAAAAACGCGAAAGGCTATCGGGTATCTCTATAAGCGCGTAGCGGAATTTTTTTCCTTTGGTTAGTTTTACGAAGAAGTATATCGCGCGGTCGCGCAGCTCCGGCAAGGGTAGCTCGTCATCCAACATGATAGGCACCAGTGTAGATAAAAGCCGCTCACGGAAAAAATCCTTCACAAACTCACCCCGGGTTACGTTCAATTGCTTATCGTTCAGCAGGAATATCTTTTCCTCGGCCAGTTCTTTTACAATGATGTTCTCGTACAGGTTGTTGAATTTCTTCTCCTGCTTCACCACGATATTCTTGATCTGGTTGAGCAGTTTTTTGGGGTTGTAGCCTAATATTTCCTTCGCTTTTTCGTTGAGGTTGGCCAGGCGGCTTAAAGTGGCTACGCGTACGCGGTAAAACTCGTCCAGATTACTGCTGAAGATGGCTAAAAACTTCACACGTTCTATAAGCGGCACGGTGGGGTCTGCCGCTTCCTGCAAAACCCGGTCGTTAAAGTATAGCCAGCTTATTTCCCTGTTTAATAACGGAATGTTTTTAGTATCCATAAAGCACAAATCTGCCTTTTTATTTGTTAAGATAATATTAAATAATTGTAATAGATACAAAGCAGGTAAACCAAATATCTGCATTATAGTTTATAGCTTATGCAAATGTTACTTAGCTTTGCATTTTAAAATAACCATTATGCCTTCATTTGATATAGTAAGCAAGATAGACGGACAAACGCTGGATAACGCCATCAACACCGCCAAGAAAGAAATTTTGAACCGTTATGATTTTAACGGCAGCAAAAGCACCATAGACCTGGATAAGAAAACAAACGAGGTAACCATTGTAACCGAGGATGATATGCGCGTAAAGGCTATAGAGGATGCCATTATCAGCCGCATGTCTAAACAAGGGCTCGACCCAAAAGCCCTCGATTTTGGCAAAGAGGTTTACGCATCGGGAAACATGATACGCAAAGAGATAAAAATAAAAGAAGGCATCGATAAAGAAGCGGCAAAAAAAATCGTCAAGAAGATAAAAGACAGCAAGCTGAAGGTTGAAGCCAGCATCCAAAACGATCAGGTGCGCGTTACCGCCAAAAAGATAGACGACCTGCAAGCCGTTATAAGCCTGTGCCGCACCGAAGATTTCGGCCAGCCGCTACAGTATATTAATATGCGGGCGTAGCCCGCTCTAAATCTCCCCCGGAAGGGGAGACTTTTTATTTTCTTAAAGCCCTCCCTTCCGGGGAGGGTTGGGTGGGGCTAAAAAAAGACCGCTACATTGCTGAGCGGCCTTTTCAACTAAACCAAACTTATGAAAACACTCTTTGGCCTCACCCCAGCCCTCTCCAAGGGAGAGGGAGCAATAGCTTTTTAAAGTCCTCTCCTTTGGAGAGGATTTAGGTGAGGCTTTTTATTTTATGGCTATTTCCCTTGATTGGAATTTAGCTTCTTCCCTTTTAGCAACGGTCAATTTTAAAATACCATCAGTATAGTCTGCTTCGATTTTTGCATAATCAGCACTGTCGGGCAAGGTGAATGAGCGCACGAAAGAGCTGTAGCTGTATTCGCGTTTGCTGTATTTCTTCACTTCTTGGCCGCTTTCAGTTTTCTTTTCTGCCGAAATGCTCAGCACGTTTTTATCCAGGTTAATTTTAAAATCTTCTTTCTTTAAGCCGGGTACTGCCAGTTCTATGTGGAATTCGCTGTCGTTTTCGGCAATGTTAACAGCCGGTACGCGGGCAACCAATTTGTCGCTCAAAAACGAATCGTTTACGATAGAATCGAATACATCGTTAAAGAATGGGTTAGCGTTAGCTTTTAGTCCGTTGTTGAATTTTACTAATGTCATTTTTATATCCTCCTGAGTTTTTGTTTTTGTTTAACTTCGTTGAAGATTTATCAACTGTTATACCAACAGGTAAAACGAAGCACCCACAAGACACAATGTCTGCAAAATAAAAAAAACAGCAGACAAAATGTCTTATTAGCCATTTAACCGAATTGCAACCGCTGACAAAATGATTAGCAAAGAACAATTAGAAGCAACTTACGCCACCTTGCCCACTAATAAACTACTGGCAATGATGGATAACACAGCGGATTATACCGAATTGGCGATTGTTGTTGCATCTGCAGAGTTGGCTAAAAGGAATGTGGGCGAAGCGGAGAAAGCCCAATATGAGCAGGAGCAATTAGAGAAAGCAGATATATTTATACAGAAAGTACTATTTGACGAGCTATCTCTTTTGCAAAAAAACCTATTTTACTTCTTATGGTTTCCCATCCTGAATTTTGCTTTCAAAATGAACTTTAGGCAAGATGGCTATTTACTTAAACTAAAACAGGCTAATTACTATTCACTTGTCGGCTTTATTTTCTTTATGCTCGCGGGTATTCTTGAGCCTGTTTTAAATATTTCCGACTTTGTAGCGTTAAGCGTTTGGATATTGGGTTTTGTAGTAGCCTACTTCTTCGATCAGCGTTTTAACAAACAGCGCATCGTGAGGATACTGCAGCAGGTGTAAATAACAAATAAGAAGAAGAGCAAACCACTAATAATGGCTGAAAAACTAACCGATTACAAGTACAAAACCGATATAGCTATCCGCTTCTCGGACATCGACAGCGTGGGGCACGTCAACAATGCCGTGTACCTTACCTATTTTGAGGTGGCCCGTTTTAACTACTGGCGCGATGTTGCCCACTGGAATTTAAAGGAAACCTGGATAATTGTTGGCCGGTCGGAGATCAATTATCTCAAACCCGTTACCATAGATGACAAGCTGGTTTGCTACGTACGCGTAACCCGCATAGGCAACAGCAGCTTTGATGTGATGCATGTATTGACCAAACACACCGAAAAAGGCGAAGAAATTTGCACCACCTGCAAAACGGTGTGCATCAGTTATGATTATACGGCGGGGAAATCTACCTCCATACCACGGGAGGGCCGGCAGAAGATGATTGATTATGACGAGCCGAGGCTGATATTGAACACGAATTAAGACCAATGCTTCTATCAAAAGAAATAGTGGATAATGTATTGCATTTACATATAAATGAAAAACTTATCTATAAAAGGTGGCTTGATAACAGTGAAGAGAAAGTGATTGACTTCATTGCTTACAACAAATACAAAAACGCTAGCTATCAAGACTTAGAATATAAAAATCTGAGAGACCTATTGTGCGTTCGGGCAATGTTAAAACTTAAAAGCACTGAAGAGGGCGGTAGAAAAACCGGATTCAGCAGTGGGTACCGGCCAAATCATGTGTTTGAATATTTAAATGGCCGTCTTTTGCAGACCTATATCGGCGAAATCGTTTTTGAAGGCTACAATTTATTTATGCCGGCCGATGAGAAAGAAGTTATTGTTCGGTTCATATTAAACCAAAGATTTGACCATTATATAAATGTCGGCCGAAAATGGTGGATACACGAAGCCGGGCTACAAATTGGGGAAGCTGAAATCCTCGAAATATTGCCTTCCACTTAATAGCTATTCAGGCTTAGCCGATAATTATTCATCTGCACATCTGAAATCTAAAATCTGCACATCTAAAATATTTTGCCGGGATTCAAAATCCCATTTGGATCGAATACTGCTTTTATCCCTTTCCACAAAGCGAAATGCATTGGCGTGTATTTCAGCGGCATAAATTCTTTTTGCACCACCCCTATCCCATGTTCGCCGGAGATGGTGCCGCCAAGGTTAACGGTTAATTCAAAAATTTCGGTTATACCGGCTTTTAATTTGTTATTCCAGTCCTCATCGCTCATGCCGGCTTTGATAATATTTACGTGCAGATTACCGTCGCCACAATGGCCGTAGCAAACCGACGAAAAACCATACCTGCTGCCAATTTCCTTAATGCCATTAATCAGCTTAGGCAAAGCCGCCCGGGGCACTACGGTATCTTCTTCCTTATAAACAGAATTCGATTTCACGGATACCGCCATGGTACGGCGTATGCGCCATAGCTCCTCTTTCTGTGCCGAGGTGTCGGCAAAGAGTACGTCGCGGCAGTTATGGGCCTCTAAAACTTCGTTTATCTTTTCGCAATCGGCAAATATCACATCCTGATTGGTACCGTCGGCTTCTATCAACAAAAAGGCTTCTGCCCCATCCTGCAGGTCGAAAGCCAGGCCGTCGTGTTCTATCACCCACTCTATGCCCTTCCGCTCCATAAACTCCAGCGCAGAAGGCACCACCCCCGCCCTGAAAATCGCCGACACAGCCGCGCAGGCATCCTCATTGGTCTTAAACGAAGCCAGCATCAGCACGTCCAGCGTTGGCCGGGGTATCAGTTTCACTACTATCTTGGTAACAATGGCCAACGTACCCTCGCTGCCAATAAGCAATTGGGTTAAGTTATAACCGGAGGCATACTTAAGCGTATTTGCACCCGTCCAAATGATTTCGCCGTTGGGCAGCACGGCCTCCATATTCAGTACATACTCGCGGATGGTGCCGTATTTAACCACCCTGGGGCCGCCGCTACAATTGGCCACGTTGCCGCCTATAAAGCAGCTACCTTTGCTGGCCGGATCAACCGGGTAAAGCAGGCCTTTCTCGGCAACGGCATTCATGAATATTTCGGTAATAACGCCCGGCTCAACAGTAGCCTGTAGGTTTTGCTCGTCTATTTCCAAAATCTGGTTAAAGCGCTCCATAGATATCATCAGGCCGCCATTAATAGCCAGCGCGCCACCTGCCAGGCCTGTTCCTGCTCCTCGTGGGGTAACCGGGATAAGGTTTTCATTGCAAAATTTCATTAACGCGGCCACCTGCTGCGTATCTTTTGGTTTGGCCACAACTTCCGGGTAATATACCAGATCCTCTGTTTCATCGTGGCTGTAATCTGCTATGGCTGCGTCATTGTTCAAAACAGCATCGGCACCAACAATTTCGGTTATAGCGGAAAGCAACTCCGCGGTTATCTTATTAAAGGCCATGCTTTACTTTATCTTTATTGTAACTGATACTTACTACCGAATGCTGCACGGGGCCGCCCAGTGGCGGATGTGCTTTTTTAATAGTTACCGAGGCCAACCTTACGTAAGGATATTTAGCAGCAATACCATCAATAACACCCTGCGCAACGGTTTCGATGAGTTTACGGGTATGCTGCATTTCGATTTTAGCAATCTGATATAGTTCTTCGTAGTTAACCGTATTGGCAATTTTATCATCGTTAAAGTCGTATGCATTCTCAAACACCACCTCAATATCTACCACGAAACGGGTACCTAATAATTGCTCTTCCGCGTAAAATCCATGGTATGCAAAAAATTCCGCACCCTGTAAAGCCACTTTTACCATAAGCCAAAAGTAGTGGATTATTTGACAAAAATTAGTTTAATACAAAAGTGCAGGGGGAGATTATTTCTCGCAAAGGCGCCAAGCCGCAAAGGTTTTTAAGGATAGGTATTATCATATTCGTTAAGATTTCCGCCAATGGTTAAGCTTAAATTCGTGCTTTTTCTTTCTTTGCGCCTTCGCGCCTTTGCGAGACAAACAATAATCTACGCTTTTAAATCCTGTTTAATCCCGCCATCCATTAATCCTGTAAAAAAACTTCACCATTAAAATCTATGTTTAAATCGTTTAAACCTACTTTTCGTTAAAAAGTGCCTCCATTCTATCAAAAACAACGATTTTGAAATCCTTTAATCGCTAAATCGTGTTTATATTTGAACAACCAATATGATAACACCATGGCTAAAACCGACCTGTACGAAGCACCCGACTACTACCAGATAGACGAATTTTTATCAGAAGAGCATAAACTTATTCGCCAAAGTGTGCGCGATTGGGTGAAGAAAGAAGTAAGCCCAATAATAGAGGATTATGCCCAAAGGGCCGAGTTCCCTAAACAGCTTTTGAAAGGCCTGGCAGAGGTCGGCGCATTCGGCCCAACCATCCCGGTGGAGTACGGCGGCTTGGGGCTTGATTACATGGCTTACGGCATTATTATGCAGGAGATAGAACGCGGCGACTCGGGCATACGCTCCACCGCATCGGTACAAGGTTCGTTGGTCATGTACCCCATCAACGCCTACGGTTCCGAAGAACAAAAACACAAATACCTACCCAAACTGGCATCAGGTGAACTGATGGGATGCTTTGGTTTAACCGAGCCTGACCACGGCAGCAACCCGGGCGGCATGACCACCAATATAAAAGACAAGGGCGACCATTACCTGCTCAATGGCGCCAAAATGTGGATATCTAACTCTCCTTTTGCCGATATTGCTATTGTATGGGCAAAGGACGAGGAAGGTAAGATACGTGGCCTGATTGTAGAAAGGGGAATGGAAGGCTTCAGCACTCCTGAAACCCACAACAAATGGAGCCTGCGTGCATCTGCCACAGGCGAGCTGGTGTTCGACAACGTAAAAGTGCCTAAAGAGAACCTGTTGCCCAATGTAAGCGGCTTAAAGGGGCCACTGGGTTGCTTAAACCAGGCGCGTTACGGCATTGCCTGGGGCGCACTGGGCGCTGCGATGGATTGTTACGATACTGCCTTGCGCTATGCTAAAGAACGTGTACAATTTGGCAGGCCGATAGCCGGTTTTCAGCTTCAGCAGAAAAAACTTGCCGAAATGATAACCGAAATAACCAAAGGGCAATTATTGGTTTGGCGGCTGGCAACTTTAAAAAATGAGGGCCGCGCTACGCCTGCGCAAATATCTATGGCTAAGCGTAACAGTGTAGAAACAGCAATAACCATTGCCCGCGAAGCAAGGCAAATGCTTGGTGGTATGGGTATTACAGGCGAATACCCAATAATGCGCCATATGATGAACCTTGAGTCGGTAATTACGTATGAAGGCACGCACGACATACACTTATTGATAACGGGTATGGACATTACCGGCGAGAACGCATTTAGTTGATAAAATAAGGTTTCTTTATAGCTTAAATGTTTACGCGAATATTATATTTGTTGTCGGAGTTTTAATCTTCCCCAAATATTGATGCACCGAATTCATTCTTCAGGCAGCAAATTATCAAGATCGCACTGGTGGCTTTGCTTGCTATTGCCTATAATTTCGGCTTGCGGGCAAAAAAAAACTACCGATACCGGCAACTATTCTGAAGAATACTTAACTATACAGAAACAGGCTGATAAAATTTGGGGACTTAACAACAGCGCAGCGGCCGTGCATTATATGGATTCGGCATTCCGCAAACTGCCCAATGCCACCATCAACGATAAATTCCGTTTTTACGCGTTCCACTACGTGCACTATCAAAAACTGGTACACGATTATAAAACCAGCCTGCTATATGCCGATAGCATGATTGCTTTAGCCAAAAAGAGCGTTACGCCCAAGCAGTATTCAACCAATTATCCCGAAGCTAATTTTGCCCTTGGCGATGCCTATTTTGAACTGAAGCAATTCAATGATGCTTATCAGGCCTACTACGAAGGCTACATTACCGGCAAAAGCTACCTCAATACCGCCGCCCAGGCAGATTATACCTATCGCATGGGTATGATCATGTATCAAAAGGCGCAATACAAGCTAGCTGCAAATTACTTTAAAGACAGTTACAGGCAAAGCAGTGTTGATAGCTACACGCTCAATAAAGATTTTGTGAGTTTTTACCGCCGCCAGGAGCTATTAGATAACATCGGCCTCAGCTATCGGCACAATAACGAGAATGATACCGCAATAGTTTATTTCGATAAAGCCTTGAAGTATATTGGCGAAAACGCCTTAAATTTCCCCGACAAGAAATTACATATCGATATGGCGCGAGGTGTGGCTTATGGCAACAAAGCAGAGGTTTACATACAGAACAACCAGGACCAGCAAGCCATTGCGTTACTTAAAAAAAGCATCGCCATAAACCTGCAGCCTGGTTTCGATAACAGAGATGCCCAATTCTCAGAAGTAAAACTGGGTAATTTATACCTAAAGGCAAATCAAACTGATTCTCTTGCCTTGCTGCTGCATGATTTGCGCAGCCAGCTCGATACTACTAAAAACCCCGATGCTGAAGCAGATTACAACCGCCTGATAGGAAACTACTATCAAAAAAAGAATGACTTAAGCCAGGCTATAAGCCATATACAACGCTATAACTTCCTTAAAGATTCAATAGCTAAGACAGCGAGCCTGCTAATGGAAAGCGATATAAACCAGCAGCTGGCCAATTACGAGAAACAGCACGAAATAGATCTGTTAAGTAACGACAACAAGTTGCAGGTAATTTATATTTATGCTGTTACGCTGGTGGCCGTACTTACAGCAATCATTATGTTTTTGGTATTCCGCAACTGGCGGCGATCAAAGAAAGATGTGCTCACCGTAAACATCCTGAACCAGCAAATAAACGAGCAGAACCATGTGCTGGAAAACACGCTTACCGAACTCAACAACAGCAGCAAGGAGAAAGACCGCATACTGCGCACTGTTGCGCACGATTTGCGCAACCCTATTGGCGGCATAGCCTCGCTAACTGGCATGATGGCCGAGGACGATTATACCGAAGAACAAAAGGAACTGATAAACCTGGTAAGAGAAACATCAGTAAATTCGCTGGAACTCATCAACGAGATACTGGAGGCAACCAACATGCAATCGGTGAAGCTTAATCTGGAACCCGTAGAGATAAACTCACTGGTAAACAACAGCGTGGAGCTACTGCGTTTTAAGGCCGCCGAAAAAGGTCAGAAAGTATTATTAGAAACACCCGATAAGCAACAGGAGCTAATGGTAAGCCGCGAAAAAATATGGCGTGTTATCAGCAACCTGATCAGTAACGCCATCAAATTTAGTCCAACGGGCGAAACCATTGCGGTAAAAGTGGCCAACTGTGATGATTCGGTGGTGATTTCCGTAAAAGATAACGGTATTGGCATCCCGGAAAAATTGCGGAACGAAGTATTCAATATGTTCACCAGCGCGCAACGGCCTGGTACCGATGGGGAGAAATCCTTTGGTTTGGGCTTATCTATATGCAGGCAAATTGTAGAGAAGCACCATGGCAAAATATGGTTCGAGAGCAGCGATGGCCGCGGTACTACATTCTTTGTAAGCCTGCCTGTGCAGCCGTCAGATATCGCAAGCAGCTCACCTCAAAAAGTTAGCGTACCAGTGGCCTGAGGCTTTTACAATACGTTTTTGCGTAACAAAATCAACATGTATCAGCCCAAACCTTGGATGATACCCCTCTGCCCATTCAAAATTATCGGTTAGCGTCCACACAAAATAACCTTCCAGCCGGCAACCTTCCTGCTTTGCCTTTAGCACCTGTTGCAGATGCGTTTGCAGATAATTTACGCGTTTCGGATCGTGCACAGCATCGCCCTCTACAATATCAGGGAAAGCCGCCCCGTTTTCGGTAACAATGATCTTCTTAACCTGCGGGTAGCTGTTGAATTTATGAATCATCTGGTAAATAGCAGGCGGGTGTACCTCCCATTTCATAGCAGTGAGCTCCACCTTACGGTTCTCAGCCTTAACCAGCCGGGCGCCAATGTATGGCGTAAAAAAGGAATATTTTACAATTTCGCGGGTATAATTCTGCAAGCCTATAAAATCAAAATCGTAATGCAGGTTGTCCTCATCGCCGGGTTTGAAATACTTTTGAATACCTTTCAAAGCCGAAACCTCCGTAGGATAGCCAAGGCCTAATATGGGCTCTAAAAACAAGCGGTTGATTAGCGCATCGGCACGCTTTGCGGCAGCAACATCGCGCGGTTTATCAGAATATGGTTCGATATATGAGCAAGAGAAAGTGGTACCCATATGCGCATGTGGCAAAGCTTTCCTTAGCGTTTTGGCACCCGCCACCAGGCTAAGCACCACATGATGTACCGCAGGCAAAAAGTTGCGTAGCCCCATCCGCCCGGGAGCATGTATGCCCAAAAAGTAACCTGCGCCTGTAAATACCGCCGGCTCGTTCATCACCATCCAGTTTTTCACCCGGCTGCCAAAGGCATCTGCGCAAATCTGCACAAAGTTGGTAAACCAACCAATGATGTCGCGGTTGGTCCAGCCGCCTTTATCTTCCAGCGCCTGGGGCAAGTCCCAATGGTAAATGGTTAGCCAGGGTTCAACGCCTTGTTGCAGGCAATAATCAATAACGTTATGGTAGTGGTCTATCCCGGCCTGGTTTACTTCGCCTGTACCTTGCGGCAATATGCGCGACCACGCAATAGAGAACCTGAAGTTGGGTATGTTTAACTTTTTTACCAGGTCGATATCCTGGCGGTAGTTGAGGTAAAAATCGCATGCTTGTGTATGCGTATCACCATTGAGTATCTTACCTTTTTTGGCGGTAAAAGTATCCCAGATAGATACACCTTTGCCATCAGCATCGCAGGATCCTTCTGTTTGAAGTGCAGCAGTAGAAACACCCCAGGCAAAATCCGGGCCGAATTGTTTTTTATCGAGTTGAATTACAGAACGTTCAGATGCCATTAATTTGAGCTTGTACAATGCCCAAAATGTACATTATAATTGTATATACGAAACGCTTTCGTAAAAATTAATGCTTGAACGATGAACGCATGCTTTTCAGGAAAAGGTATTCGCGTATATCGTTGATAAAGCCGGTGAGTTTGCTAAAGAGTTTCATAATGCTTTGCTTTAATTTTTATATTAGCAAGGTAAGGCAACCATGTGTGCTTAACGTGTTGTTTGTGTTATGATTAAGTTAACATCCATTTCAGGGGAGAGGAGCAGGATTATGTAGAGGTGCACTGAGATTTTTATTGAGTGAACACGAATTCCTCGAATTACGCTCAATTGGCACAAAACAAGTTTGTAATCGTAACCCACTTCCGCAGCTAAAAACTCGTTTTCTAAAAATTAGCAGAATTCGTCTCAATTAGTAGAATTCGTGTTTATAGAATAAGGCGTTTAAGCAACCCATGATTTTTGCAGAAATATTGGTCCGGCCGCAATCATCGTCTTGACAAGGTTATGAAACATATTGTCAGGATACTTAAGCCTGTTGAACCGGT
>NZ_SOZE01000013.1 GCF_004519315.1 Mucilaginibacter psychrotolerans | reverse complement strand
CCTTAATAGGCCCTCATTAAAAACCTCATTACTAATAGATTGTAGTAAATTTCCCAACTTTTGTGTCTCGATTCTTGCGCTAAAATCATTTTTTTACCCTTAAGTTGACGGCTATGCCTCTCAAGAGGGGGCGTGCGGGCCAGTGCGGTGGCGGGGGGGGGGGTGCCGTAAAGCAAATCGCACAAACACACCCCTGCACCCCTCTCAAGAGGGGAATCGCACATTCCCACCGCTTTTCTTTGCGCCCCATCGCTATAACATAAATTTAAAATACCCCCGCAGCTTTCAACCTTGCTGCGGCTTCTATCATCGTCAACCCGCTTATTTGGGTAGTAAGATCGATAGTGCCGGATGGTGCCGATTTCCAATCGGGGCTCACCGTCATGGCTGGTCTGCCAATGCCTTTGGTAAACAGCGTTTGCGCGTTGTATTTCAAAAACTTTACGTAAGCATCTTTATTAGCTGGCGTAATATCCGGACTTTGAATCAGCAGGGTTAAGTATCGTACCAATATGCCCTTGAACAAACCTCCATCGCCCTGCCCTTCAGAACGCAGCAGGCCGCCCGGTGAGATATCCGTATCCACGATGGTTGCACTGGCGTTGCGGGTTGCATCGGCCAGATAGCTTGCATCTTTGGTAACGTTATACAGCTCCAAAGCAGCGCCAATGTAAACACCCTGGTTATAAGTGAATTTATTCTTGCTAATCTGCCCATCATGATTGCCGTTTATGCCATCCCAAATGATGCCGGTGGCGGGGTCTACCAGGGTGGCTTTCATCCAGGTGTACAAGTCCTTGGCCAGGGTCAGGTCGGCCGCATTGTTTTTCAAGCGGTACAGGCGACAAGCAAATATAATGGCAGGCGCGTTTGCCGGGGTGTTCTTATAATCGAGCTGACTTTTGCGCCAGGCTATACCGCCACCCTGGTTGGTATTTACGCCTGTTTTTATATCCGTCCACAATATGTTGGCGGCATCCAGGTAATCGTTATCATTGGTTACCTCATAGGCGCGCAGGCTTGCCAGTGCCAGCCATTCCATATCATCGTAATACTCGTTCTGATACTTGTTACCGTTGGTAATACGTGTACCGTTCAACAACGATTTCATGCGTTGCTTATAGATATCGTTACCTGTGCGTTGAAAGGCATCGGTAAAGGCATCAAGCGTGTGGGCCTGCGGCCAGTAGTTATAATTGGTGTTGCCTCCGTTATCCTGCTTAAAATAGTTTCCGTTAGCCGAAATATAGTTGTTATATGTAGCCGTTTGCAGCGAATCGGCCGTTTCGGCCCAGGTGTAATTGATAACCACCGTTGCTTTGTTGCCATATAGCGGGAAAGGCTTATCCTTTAAGCAGGAAGTTAGCATCAGCGGGATAAGGCCCACTATTGTCACTTTGCCTATATATTGGGTAATGTTCTTCATTTGTGTGATGTTTAAGGCAACAACTATTAAATTACCCTCTGTAAACTCTGCGCCTCCTTTGTGTACTCTGTGTTAAAAATTAAACACAGAGATATCAGAGCAGACACAGAGCGCAGGGAGTTTTTTTTGTTACCGGGTTTAAATCCTATCTCTAATTAACCTTAACCGAGTGGGTGTAATTAGCCACGTTGCCGCTAAAATCCACCTTGATATCTGCCGTTTTATTGTCGGCAGCACCGGTAAACTTAAAGCAGTAATCGTACTGCGAATTATTTACAGGCACCATGTAGTAGAACGATGGTGCGGTACCCGTATCCGGGCGGCTGTTATCAGAATTGGTGCTACCATAGTACTGCGTGCTGGTGGCACCTGCGGCATCCTTAAAGGTAAACCTGAATTTGTAACGCTCATCCCTACCCCACGATTCCTGGTGGAATACGATAGACGCGCCATCTATTTCCCAAACGCCCGCAGCCTTGTAAGGCAAATCGAACCAGATCTTGTTGTCAGCAGCAAACCAAAGGCCTACCGAAACCACCTCTGTTGTTTTAAATGAGGCCACGTTAAAATCCACCTCTATGCGTTGCACTTTGGCATCGCCGGTTACTGTGGTGTTGCCTGCTTCGGTAAGTTTTGTACCATCGTATGAATAGGTAGATGGCGTACCGGTGTTACGATCTGCAAAGTGGTAAGTACCCGCTTTAAGCGATGTAAAGGCCTCGAATTTGCCTGGTGCTGTCAATTTAAATTTGATAGCTTTAGTCAGGTCGTCGCCACCTTCGGTTGCCGTACCGGTTAGATAAAGCTCGGTAGGGATATCGGTAAAGCCTGCGGGGCGTTGTATCTCTACTGTACGTATCTCTGTAGATTTTTGCACGTTGATGCCTTTTGACGACATTACCGTCCAAATTACTTTGCCCGATTCCTGCGGCTTTACGCCCGCTGCGGTGGCAATTTTGTTCAGGTCGCTAAAAGTAAGGCTCAATTTATTATAAAGGCCATTACCATCAGAAGGCACCGAGTAAAGGGGTTTTGAAAAATCGCCGCCCTCTTTATCGAATGCCACCTCATATAAAACCAAACCATTATCTTCTGCACGTGCCTGCGCCCACTCGAAGGAAACCGAGCCGGAAGCACCCGAGGCAATCTTTACGAATTTGTTGTTCTCGGGAGCAAAAAGCGTGCTCACTGCCGATACGTTGGTGTGGTTAAGCGTTTTGTCTTTTTTGCAGCCCGATACCACCAACACAATAACTATAAAAGCCAGGAGGCTATAAAATATCTTCTTCATGTTTTTAAGCTTAAAGTTTTATTAATAAATAAATTACCAACCCGGGTTTTGCGTAAGGTTGGGGTTAACATTACGCTCATCGCGCGGGATGGGCCATAAGTAGGCTTTGCTTTTATCAAAGCTGCGCAGGTTAGCGCGGATGTAGCCATTATCGATAGAAGCTGTACCGTATTTGGCACCATGCGCCCAACCATTCAGCACGGTCTCAGCGGTTTGCCATCTGCGTATATCGAATATCCTCAGGCCTTCCATCGCCAGCTCGGTGCGGCGTTCGTTGCGCACTATGTCGCGCAGCGTAGTTTGTGCACCGCCCGGGAAATTCAATGCGGCAGCATCGGTAAAGCCTGCGCGGCTGCGGATTGGTTTGATGGTTCTATCCCAAACACCTGCATCCATCTGACCCAGCTCGTTTTTGGCTTCGGCATACATCAGCAACACATCGGCATAACGTATCATAATCAAATTCAACCCCGATTGGAAATTGGTTGCCGATGTAGGATCGTAATACTTGCGGATGTAATAACCAGTTGGCGAGCTTACCGCGCCCGAGGCGTATTCATCAGTACCGCGGCCGGTGTTGGCATCAGGCGCCGGGTCTGAGCCTGGTTTGGTATAGATGGTTTTGGTGGTGCCGTCGGGCTTTTTCCATTGGTACAGGTTGTAAACAACGGTGTTAGTTAAGCGCGGGTCACGGTTTACATACGGGTTATTCTCATCGTAGCCACTGCCCGCATCGCTTATCTTTTTGCCATTAGCCATCAGGTAACTATCCACCAGTTCCTGCGTTGGGGCAAGTGCATTTAGCCTTGCGCCTACCGATAGCGGTGCAAAATCAAAAAAGCTGTTGTAGGTGCGGTTGGTTACGTTGGGTACGTACTCCAGATCCAGTATCACCTCGTTGTTATACTCGTTCTGCGGTAAAAATAAGCCTTCGTAAGAACTGAACAGCCCGTATGTCCCATTACTGTTATTACCAATGAGTTGTTCGCAGGTAGTAACCACATCAGCCCAGCGGCTATCGTAAAGTTGTACCCTTGCTTTTAATGCAAAGGCAGCGCCTTTGGTAATGCGGCCACGGTCGGCAGCGGGGTATGCGGTATTTACCGGCAACACAGCGGCTACCTCATCCAGTTCTTTCAGTATAAAATCAATCACCTGCGCTTTTGGGGTGCGGGCAATGGTTTTAGATTCATCAATGGTGATATCCTTATCTACCAAGGGCACATCGCCAAACCAGGTTTCTAACTGAAAAAAGTGGAACGCGCGGATAAACCTTGCCTCGCCTTTCATACGGGCCTTCAGATTAGCATCCAGGGTGGTTACCCTGTCCACGTTCTCTAAAAAGATATTGCAGGTTTTTATGCCCGAATAATGGTAGTTCCACTCATCTTTTACGCGGCCTAATGATGCATCATAGGTACCTGCCGCGAGCGATGCTACGCCGCTGTTATCACCCCTACCGTTGTAGGCATTATCAGAAGCGCCTTCGTTGTAAAAGAACCAGTCGTTACGGTACATTTGCGAGTAAGCAGTGTTGAGCACACTGTTGGCTTTCTCGGTAGTGGTCCAGTAATTTATATCGGTAAACTTGTTTGCCGGTGCAAGGTCGAGTTTCTTACAGGCCGACGTAAAAACAATCAGCATAATGAAGAACGCAGCCTTATTATAGTTTTTAATCTTTTTCATGATAGCAATATTTATAAGGTTACATCAATGCCAAACCCGTAATAAATTGGCGTAGGGTATGCCCTGCCGCTGTTAGCGCCACCCGCCTGTACATTACTGTTAAACTCGGTGCTTTCAGGGTCGAGGAATTTCATACCTGAGATAGTAAGGATGTTTTGGCCGGTAAGATATGCCCTAACCTTACGCATGCCTATTTTTTTGGCGATGCCACCAGGAAGCGTATAGCCAAACTGTACGTTCTTTACCCGCAGATACGAGCCATCGAAGAGGTACATATCCGAGCCGCGGCGGAAGTTATTCTCGTTACTTTGGCTGCCATTTGCGGCCAGCCGCGGGAAACGTGCATCAGGGTTTTGCGGGGTCCAGTAATCCAACTGATGCTGGTATATCACCTGCGAGTAACCAAAGTGGAAAGGCTCTACCTGTTCGCCGCGCACAAACATGCTACGCTTGCCTACGCCCTGCGCAAACACATTCAAATCGAAACCTTTGTAGGTAACGTTATAGGTAAAGCCAAACGTTAAGCGCGGGAAACCGTTGCCTAAAACGAATTTGTCGTTATCATCTATAATGCCGTCGCCGTTTACGTCTACATAGCGGTTATCGCCCGGCACTACGTTCACACCGGCAAATTTAGGCCCATTGTTTACATCGTCCAGGTTTTGGAAATAACCATCGCGTTTGTAGCCAACGTACGAGCCTATGGGCAGGCCAACTTTGTTGATGATTTGCATCTCGTCGTAGCTGCGCAACTGGTCGCCGCCTTCCAGGTAAAGCACCTTGTTTTTAGAGTCGGCAACGTTAAAGGAGAACGAGTGATTGAAACCACCTGTTTTCAGTCGGTAGCTGGCATTCACTTCCCAGCCGTGGTTTTGCACCTTGCCGGCGTTATAATCGGGCAGGCCCGCGCCGAAAGTGCCAGGCACTATTGGCGGCAATAAAATATCGCGGGTTATTTTGTTGAAATAATCTACCGACAGGCTAAGCGCGTTGTTCAAAAACGTTGCATCCACACCTACGTTAAAGGTAGCCGCCCGCTCCCAGCGGATATCCGGGTTGGCAAAGGTGATGGAGGTGCCGCTTACGCTGGAATTGTTGAAACCATATGCATCCTGGAAGGGCCCGTAGGTACGCTGATATTGGTAATCGCTTACGTTTTGGTTACCCAAAATACCGTAGGATGCGCGGAGTTTCAAGTCGCCCACCTTACTGCGGTAGTTTTCCATAAAATCCTCCTCGGTTAAACGGTAACCGCCCGAAATGGAGGGGAAAAACGCGTTGCGGTTTTTCTTGGCGAATTTAGAGGATGCATCCACCCTGAAATCAACCTCGCCGTAGTATTTGTTTTTGAATGAATACCCTGCGCGGCCAAATAAAGAGTTGAGGCTGGTTTCTACCGTGTTGTTGTTCGTCCCTGTAGATGATGGGTCGATAATAGTGCCTGTTACCGGTGTACCCAGCTCCGGGTCGGTATATTTTAGGTGCAGGAAATTGCTGGTGTTGTTGGTGCTTTCGTTGGCTACACCTACCAGCACATCTACATTATGGTTTTTAGCAATGGTTTTGGTGTACTGCGCCAAAAACTGCGTGTTGATGAACAGGTTTTTGTTGTTGTCATCATCGGTATTCCTGTCTGCTCCATAAGTGCCTTTAGGCAGGTAGTTCACCTGTATTACCCGGCCAAACATGTGGTTAGATAGCAGCGTACCGCCAAAAACGCCTTTCAGTTTCAGGTCTTTGGTAACGGTAAGCTCTGCGTTAAGGTTACCAAAGATGTTGTCGTTATCGCGCTTGCGGTAGCCGCCTTTCTCCAAAATACCCAGCGGGTTAAATTCCTGCAAAACATCGTTGGTAAGGAAGTTGCCATCCGCATCCTGTATCTTGTAATAGGTAGGCGTACGTCCTGCATCAACAATCAGGGTTGAGGTATTGTAGGAATGCTCCTTAATTTCGGTACGCGCGTAAGCCAGAATACTCGTCAGCTTTAACCTGCCGAACTCGGTAGTGAGGTTCATGCGGTAATTGTAGCGCCTGAGGCCGTAATCGGGGCCAACCAAATTGCTGCGCTGGTCGGTTACGCCGGCTGAAACCATGTAGGTTGTATTGGCTGCGCCGCCACTCAGGGCCAGGTTGTGGCTTTGCTGCTCACCGTTTTTCAGGATAGCATCTAAAAACCACTCGTTATCGCCATTTTGCTGTAAAGCCCGTATTTGCGCCGGACTATAAATGGGCTGCAAACCGGCGTTTACTACCGTTTCGTTGCGCAGGATAGCATTCTCGAAACCCTGCACCGGTTTATAGCCTACATGCGGCATCTGCACGCCTGCCTGCCCGTTGTAGGTTAGGGTTGCGCCGGCATTCTTTTTACCTTTTTTTGTGGTTACTAAAATTACGCCATTGGCCGAACGAGAACCATAGATGGCCGCGCTGCCCGCATCTTTCAGTATCGATACGCTTTCTATATCCTGCGGATTCAGCAGGTTGATATCGCCGCCGGTAATACCGTCTATCACTACCAAGGGACTGTTGTTACCCAGCGTACTTACGCCGCGGATATTGATATTGGCATACGCGCCCGGCTCAGCGCTGGTTTGCTGTATGGTTAAGTTGGGCAACGTACCCTGCAAAGCCTGGGTTAGGTTTACCGATGGCTTGCCCTCTATGGCTGCCGACGATACCTGGTCTACCGCGCCTATTACGTTCAAACGTTTTTGCGTACCGTAACCAATCACGATGACTTCGTTGAGCGAAGTACGCTCTGGCAGTAACCGGGTGTTTACCGTAGTTTGCCCGTTAAGCGGCACTTCTTTGGCGGTAAAGCCAATAAAGCTGAACACCAACGTACCGGTTGCATCGGGCGCATCTAAGATAAAGTTGCCGTTGATATCCGTTACCGTGGCAATGGTAGTTCCTTTAATCCTAACGCTTACGCCCGGCAAGGGCAGGTTGGCATCATCAGTTACCTTACCGGTAATCTTGGCGAATTGCTTTGCAGGCCTGGCCGCTACGGCATTTGCATCGCTGCGCTCGCTGATAACCACTACATCGTCGATGATCTTGTATAAGAGGTTAAACGGAGTTAAAACCTCATTCAGTACCTGTTTGATACTTTTGTTGCTTGCATTAACGCTTACTCTGTAGCCTGGCTTCAGCACATTATCGGCATAGGCAAACTTCAACTGCTTATCGGCAGAAATTTTGTCCAGCACATCGGTAAGCTTTTCGTCTTTCAACTTAAGCGTTACCGGCTGCTCCAGAAATTTCTGGCCGAAAGAGTCGTTTGCGATGGCCGAGAGGCACATGAGGCAAACCACAAAACAGGCGAGCGAGGTAAATTTCATTAATATAAAAACATAACGAACTACTCCATTTGAAAATAGAGATATATTCATAAATTTGAAAAAATTAAAGTGTTTGAAATTCAAGTGTTTCGTTCTGAATTGGACCTCTAAACGCTACACTTAATAATAACCCGGCATTTTAATCAACCCTGCTCAAATCCCTTTGGCCAGGGTTTTTTTATTTTTTATGTCATTGCTGTCTTCCTTGTTTTTGGGGTGAACTGATAATTGGTTGTATCTCTTGTTATTAATGATTTGATTTTAGCAGCCCTTGCCTTTAAAATGGTATACCTGCCCCTCCTGCACCACTTTACCCTTTACCAATTTGGATATGATCACCATAATGTTCTGCAAGGACACGTTGGTAAAATTGGCCGATATAGTACATTTCAGCAGGTTGGCATCTGCAATCATTTTTACATTATAGCGATGCTGCAAAGCGTTCAAAACTTCGCGCAAGGCCATGTTTTTAAACACAAGCCCGCCATCTTTCCAATTGCTTAAGGTGGCTGCATCAACGCCGGTTAATTTGAGAGCGGTATTGTTTTTTTTGTTGATATAAACTTCTTCTGTTGGCGTAAGGAACACGGTTTGCGCAGGCTTGTTACCCTCAGCTGCCGGAATAACGCCCACCTTGCCGCTGGTTACATCTACCTTCACAAAAGTATCTTCCGGGTAGGCCTTCACGTTGAAACTGGTACCCAACACCTGCGTGCGGATAGCCCCCGTATGCACAATAAACGATTTGGATGCATCGTGCACAACCTCCAAATAGGCCTCACCTTCGAGGGTAATCTCCCGTAAATTACCGCGAAATTCGCTGGGATAGCTTAGCTTGCTGCCACCGTTTAGCCAAACTTTGGTGCCGTCGGCCAGGGTGTAATTCAGTACCTGCCCGTTGGCGGCGATAAGCTGTTTGGTTTGTATAGGATAAAAATAATTGCGAAAACTATTGTGATACAGGGCCAGAACCGCCGATGACATTACTACAAGGGCAACAGACGCCGCAACAATCCACCTGCGCGATGCAACCCGCCGCTGCGGCAGTGGCTGATCTATAACCGAGATGATGCGGTTGTAAACCCCCTCGCCGTCGAACTCCGAATCGTAATCCGCAGCTTTTTGCCCGTTAAGCCGCAAATCGTCAAAGTACTTTTCTACAAGTTTTTCCTGCTGCGAGCTATCGCCAGCCTGGTTACGTTTTTTCAAGAAGGTATGCGTTATTGGTGGTTTATATAGGTAAGATGCAATTGCAGGGGCTACCCCCTAAACAATGTGAAAATATTTTGCAGGATGGATATCCAACACAAACGGGTGACTATATTTTGTAACTATATGACAGACTCCATGAGCGAAGTTGATCCACAATCTGGGGCTCAAAACGCCCTTTTTTTGCCGCGATTACCCTCACCATTGTGCATGCCGTTTTATATTTTTGATTTTAATCCTCGCGAACCAATCAAAAACTAATACCTAAGCAAATGAGAAAAGTAATCTACGCCACCAACATTACCATAGATGGCTGCTGCGACCACACCAAAGGCATTGCCGATGACGAACTGCACGAATACTTTACAGAATTATTGCGGGGTATGGGCCTGCTGGCTTACGGGCGTAAAACGTACGAATTGATGGTACCTTTTTGGCCCGAGGTTGCCAAAAACCAGTCGATGGGTAAAGCCACCAATGAGTTTGCCAGGGTATTCGATTCGCTGGAAAAGCTTGTTTTCTCTCAAACCCTAACCAGTGTCTACGACCACAACACCACCATTAGCCGGGCAGATCCGGCGGAAGAGATATTGAAATTAAAGCAAGGCGAAGGAAAGCCGATAAGCCTGGGCGGCGTATCGTTTTCATCGCACCTGATAGCATTGGGTTTGGTTGATGAATACCATTTTGTAGTACAACCTTTTATTGCCGGAGAAGGTACACGGCTATTAAAAGGCATCACACTGCCGGAAACATTAGGCTTAAAATTGGTAGAAACGAAGATCTTTAAATCGGGGTGCGTAGCACTTCACTATGTAAAACAGTGATGATAGGGCTGATGGCAAGAGCGGTCTGAACTGATCGTGATTAGGGTACTGTTGTGTATTGTGCTTGTTCCCTTTTTACGATACTCTTTCCTATTTTTGGATTAAAAGTTATACGACCTGGAAATTATGGCGGAGTTGGTAAATCAAAGTGAATATCAAAATCTTATTGGGAGCATCTCAACCATTTATGAGGAGGGACGATCTAAAGCGATACAAGCTGTAAATGCCGGATTATTGGATACCTATTGGCAAATAGGGCGTCATATCGTGGAATTTGAGCAAGAAGGTGTAGAGCGTGCAAGGTATGGTTCCGATTTATTACCCAAACTATCTAAAGATCTCTCCATGTTAAATGGCAAGGGATTTAGCTTAAGCAATATAAAGCGCATGAGACAGTTTTATATCGCTTACCCAAAAGGTGCGACGGTGTCGCACCTTTTGGGCTGGTCGCACTATGTTGAATTGCTAAAACTAGAAAACCATTTAGAGCGATCTTTCTATCAACAACAGGGCATCAACGAACGCTGGAGTGTAAGAGAATTGAAACGCCAAATAAATACCTCATTGTTTTTACGCCTTGCCTCATCTAAAAACAAAGAAGCTATAATAGCTCTCGCCGGGCAGGGGCAAAAGATTTTGCATCCAAATGATATTATTCGCGATCCGTATATCCTGGATTTTCTGAAAATACCCGAACCGTACCACTATACAGAATCTGAACTTGAAAAACGGATAATTGAAAATTTACAGCACTTTTTGTTGGAGTTAGGAAAAGGATTTGCATTTGTGGGCCGACAATATAGAATAACCCTGGGAAACCGGCATCATTATGTGGATTTGGTTTTTTATCACCGCATACTTAAATGTTTTGTGCTGATAGACCTTAAAAGAGAAGAAGCGGGCTACGAAGATGTAGGCCAAATGAATATGTACCTCGGTTATTTCGAAAATGAGGAGAATACAGAAGGCGACAATCCCCCGATAGGAATTGTGCTGGCAAAGCAAAAAGATGACCTGCTTATTCAGTATGCTATGCATAATGTTTCGTCGCAATTATTCGTTAGTAAATATCAATTGTATCTGCCAAACAAGGAAGAGTTAAGAGCATTGATTGAAGAGCAACTGAACGACAATTGAGTATTTTCATTGTTTGCAAACAACAATCTCATTCATGAAAATTTTAAGCACAACCCCGGTAAGCCATGTTTCTGATATCAAAAAAACTACAGCCTATTATACCAATATACTGGGCTTTAGTGTAGATTTTGAGCATGGCGATTATGTAGGCTTAACCTATGGTGATGCCTGGATCCATTTAAGCGAACCTAAACACAATGGCATTAAAAAACCTGCGGGTAAGGCCTTGTTCTGCTTCTATTGCGACGATTTGAATGCTTATTACCATGAAGTTACTGCCAAAGGTGCCATACTTGAGTTCGATATTGGCGACCGGAGTTACGGGCTGCGCGATTTTAGCGTAAACGATGAAGACGGCAACACCTTGATTTTCGGTATGCATTTGGTGTAGGTGCCAACCTCGGTAAGCGGCTTTACCGCAACATCTCCATCAACAGCATAACGGCTATAGTTGGCAAATAATCCGTTAGCCCGTTACGGAGGTAGCGCAAGGCAATGGTCATTTGGTTTTCTACAGTTTTTACAGATATACCCAGGCGGATGGCAATTTCTTTATTGCTTAAATATTCTTTGCGACTGAGGGTGAATATCTGGCGGCATTTCTCGGGTAGCCGGGCAACATTATCTTCCAGCACGCGGCTAATATCGTTCTGTAGCAAACGGCTATCGGCACTGTACTTTTCGGCGAGGGCCTCAATGGCCGATACATCTAACGTAGCCCTTTGCGTGCGGATGTAAACCAGCACCCTGTTTTTTATGGCCACCTTTAAGTACCACTCCAATGAAGTAATCTTCAATTCGCTGCGTTTAGCCCACAAATCAATAAACAGCTCCTGCACCAGGTCCTCGCATACATCCCTATCACGGAACAGATTGTAGGCAGCGTAGTAAAGCTTGGGCGAATATTTTTTATACAGTATCTCAAATGCCTTACGGTCATCCAGCCTCAGCAGTGCTAACAGGTCTGCATCGGGCCACATTTGAAATTCCTGTTCTGGAAGCATAAATGGGTAAAAAACGGTTGATGAATTGGTAAGGCATAATTACAAGTTTATTTTTAAAAAGGAAAATTTTTGTTCTTAACGAGAATAATGCATCTGTGGTAAGCAATAAAAATAGCCTGAGAACACAAAATGGCCTCCGAACAACCGAAGGCCATTTTGGAATTATAAAACCTTTCCGCTATCTAAACAATATCAACGCTATGCCAAGTGTGATAAATATATTGAAGGTTTGTGCTATCAAAAAAGCATATAATGGCTTCTTGCTGTTCTCATTAAAAAGATCCTTAAAGTTGGTTTCTAATCCGATGCTGGTAAAGGCTAAGGCAAACCAAAGGCCCTGCAGGTTTTTCAGGCTATCTTTCACCAAAAGGTTAGTTGCCGGAGGCACCAGGAAAGAAAACAGCAACGATGCACCAATAAAACCCAGTACGAATTTGGGGAAACGCTCCCAAATAACGCGTAGGGTTGGCTTGGTATCTTTATCTTTTGCCGAGGGATGTTTGGTGTAGGTCCAGTAAATAGAGATGGCGAAGGCGGCCAAGCCCAACAAAACATTTTGAGAGAATTTAACGATGGTGCTCACCTTTAAAGCCACCTCGCCAACCAAACTGCCTGATGCTACTACAGCTCCGGTGGTATCTATACTGCCACCCAGCCATGCCCCCGTAACGGGCTGCGAAAAGTTAAAATAATGCGCAATGATGGGCATAAATATCATCATGGGTATAGCAGTAATCAGCACCATAGAGATCACATAGCTTAGCTTTTTCGAGTCGCCTTTGATGGCACCTGCTGTTGCAATTGCTGCCGAAACACCGCAGATGGATACCGCGCTGGAGATCATCATGGCAATCTCGTCATCTACCTTCAGTTTTTTACAAACCCAAAAAGCAAAGTACCAAACTGAGGTAACTACCAGCAAAGCCTGGATCAATCCTAGTGAGCCTGCCTTCAAAATGTCGCCAAAAATTACGCTGGTACCTAGTATCACTAAACCAATTTTCACAAAAAGTTCGGTTGATAAGGAAGACTTGAGCCACTCCGGCAGTTTAATAAAGTTGCTGATGGCGAGGCCTATCACCAGGCTAAAAATAACCGCCTCCAAATTCAGTGCTTTGGCCTTACTGCTGCCGGCCAGTACTAAGGCGATAATAGTAAGCGCATAAACCAGCGGGAAACCGAGCGCATAATTGCGGATGGGCTTACCGGTGATCAGCGCGCCTATGCCGCCAATGATGAGCGTAAAAACAAACTGCTCCAGTATTTTTACGAGGTTACCGGTGCTTAGCACTTTACCAGATAGATCAGCGCCATCTTTCCAGGCGAAGGTGGGTACGGGCAGCAGGAAACCTGCTATGGCCAGTATAATAATTAATGAACCTAAAATAACCACGGCCCAATCTTCGTGCAGGGTTAGTTTAGCTGGGGATGTTGACATGTTGTTATGATAATTAATTGTTTGATAATTAAAAGGCTTTTATACTGGTTTGCCTGCCTTCTACAAGCGGGTACTTCTTCGGGTCCTTGTCTAAAACTACGTAAATAGAATCTTTAAACTCGTTTCTCCCACTTAAAATAATTCGGTTTGGCGTTGGCCTGCTATAGTGCAAAACCTGCTTTTCGTTTTTGTAGTGTATGTTTTTATTTTGCAGGTAAAGGATATGCTTAACCGTGTCGGCTTTGTAATAAAAATACCGCCTTTCGCCTGCCATTCCGCCCACTTCCCAGCGGGTTACACCCAAATCGCGTGGTTTGTTCTGCTTAGCCAATCTATCGGCGTTTTGCGAACTCGCTTCGTTCAATTTCCGATTTTTGCTTTGGGTTACCCTTAGTGGCGAGTAGCCTATCATCCTGTCGGCAATGGCTCCGCGATTGGTTTTATAACTTAATGACGACCAGCCCTCGAAGGTCGCATCCTGCCAGCGGATAGAATCTTTTGGCGAATAGGGGATCACTTTATTATTGAGCCTAAACTCACTTACCTGGTAATAGCTCTTCGCATCGGGCAGTCCCGGTGTGCTGGGGATATTATAGTTATTGCCATAAAAAAAGCCATAACCCCATAAAGCAACGGTTACCGGCACAAAGGCGATATTGAAAACGGCTTTTGTTGCTGCTTTGAGGCGGCGCTGCGAGGTTTGGTTTAATACGGGGTAGTAATGATAGGGCTGCAAATTGTCTCGCTCCTTTACAATGAGGTTCCATATTTTGGGCAGATCGTACCAGGTGATAAACAAACCGATAATAGCAAAGTAAGCCGCCGGTACTGCCACGCCTGCATCATAAGCGTGGTTGGCAATACAAATATTGAAGGTAACAACGGCTGCCAGCGCTGCGCCTAAAACCGCCGTTTTACGGTGCAGTAATAAAATGCCCGGAATAAATTCCGCGAAGCCTAAAAAAACCGTGTATCCAAAGGATACCCCCACGTGCGACCAATACAGCTTCTTCTCCGCCATATCAATAAAGGGCGTATTCAGCATACCCACTGTTGGGTAAACCATTTGCATAGGGAAGATCTTTTTGCAACCCCAGCCTATCATGCCGTAAGCAAGGCGGTAGCGGGCAAGCACACGTATCCAATAGTACAGCTTATCATAAGAAAGCGTTTTCCGGTCAATAGCTGTCCAGATACCTGCACCTGCTACCGAACCGGCAAAAACCAATATCAGGTTGATATAGTTGAGAATACCGAACACCCCTTCTTCCGATTCGATGGTGATGATCTGCGGCGGCCAAAAGGCTACAATGGTTTGAAAATCGTTGTAGGTGATCTTGCCCCATTTTAAGCTGAACAAATGCTGGTAAAATGCGGAGTACAGCGGGATGCACAAAAACAGCATATACAGGAAACCTATCCTAAAGGCTACTTTTTGGTTAGTTGTCCACGCTTTGGAACTGCCCGGCGCTGTGGGCTTTTCCGGCTGATAATCTACAGGTATTTCCTGTACATCATCGGGGTGCGTAATTAATTCTGACATATCTTTTAATTTTATTTGATGATTGAACAGCTTAAATTTTTACGGCCCGGCGGCGGCCTTCCAACATCATGTATTTTTTGTTGATTCTGCCCAGTACCACGTGGATAGAGTCGCGGTTCTCGTTGATACCGTTTAGCACAATGGTGGAGTCGTTGGGGCGGCTGTAGGTGAGGAACAGCTTTTCGCTGCGCTCGTTAATGTTCTTATTTTGCAGGGCAAGCGTGTGTTTAAAGGTATCTGCTTCATAATAAAAATAATGACGACCACCATGCCCGGCCAGTTCGTAATTGCGGTCGATGTCTTTTTCGTGATACCCCTCCCCGCTCGAAAAATCAATTTTCACCGGGCGATTAACTTTTATGGTAAGGGTTGACCATTTTTCGAAAACCACATCCTGCCAGCGGTTACGGTCGGTTTTAGAATAGGGGATAGTATCCTTATTCAACACAAACTGTTTCACATCATAATAACCGTATGCCTTACTTAAACCCGGTGTGCGGGGAATTTTATACGGATCGTTGTGGAAACTGTCAAAAGTTTTCCAGCCAAAAAGCAACACAAAAAGCAGGAAGGCGGTGCGCAACACCCTGCGTGTATCGCGTAGCTTTTTATCGGCATAAACCGGTACCAGTTTATTGGCATAAGCAGGGATTTGCAGCACCAGCAAATCGTAAAGCCTTGGAATATCATACACAAACAGGAAAGCCGCTATCAACACAATGTAAGTGCTCAACACCTGCTCACCCACATCATAAAAACCGTTAACCACGGCCACATTGCCTATAAAGCCGAATATCAGCCCAACGCCAAAGGTCACGGTTTTGCGGTTAAACAGCAGGAAGGCAGCCAGTATCTCGATAAAACCCAAGAACGATTCGTAATTAGGTGATATGCCCAGCGTTTGGAAATAGATCTTCCAGGCAAAGAAATCGCCGTAGTTGGTAAGCAGGTCGCTTAGCGATGGATAAGGCATTTGCAGCGGGAATAGCTTGATAAACCCGTAGGTGATAAGCACCGCCGCCAACCTGTACCGCACAATTACCCGCAGCCAGTAGTATAAAATACTGTACTCTCTGCGCTTGCTATCCAGCCTTGCCCAAACAATAGCGCCCACCAACGATATAACCAGGCTTATCCCCCAGTTACCAAATCCGCCCCAGCCAAATTTAGCGAGGCTTTCCTGCGAAATAAATTGCGGCTGGTACTTGGTCAGCTTTAGCAGATCGTAAAAATGCAGGTGCAGCCAGTTAATGCTGAATAGCTCGCGGTAAAATTTCCAGTCGAGGGGTACACTTAGCAGTACCAGGAAGATGAAAAAGAAACGGAACAAATTTAACTGCCAGCCTTTCCATTCCTTAAAAACCTGCGTGGGTTTGGCAATACTACTTAAATGCCCGCCAAGCCGGTGCAGCCAATCCCCTGCTGGGGATTGTGCTTTGTTGGTTAATGCTTCGCTCATAATTTGTGATTTATATTGTGATGATTAATAACCCGGGTTTTGTACCAATGCCGGGTTAGCCAAAATTTCGGCACCGGGAATTGGGAAGATATATTTATTGGCATCGCTAAGGCTTAGCACTGCTGGTGCGCGCCCTGTGCGCACCAAATCAAACCAGCGCTGCGGCTCCAGGGCAAACTCTACCCTGCGCTCGTTTTCAACCGCCAGCAAAATATCGTCGGCAGTGGCTGCAGTACTGGCTGCAATCCCCGAGCGAAGCCTTACGGCGTTGAGGTCAGCTAAAGCATCGGCAAGATTGGGTGTTGCTTTTTTGGCCCTTGCTTCTGCACGGATCAGGAACAATTCTGCTGTGCGGATCACATAACCGGCAGACACGTTTGTTGGCGAAATGCCCCCGAAAATTGCCGTGCCTGTTTTTGTGGCCAGTATTTTACGCCCGCCGCCAACGGCTGGGTCGTTTAGCAGGTTGTAAAGGGTTGCTTTAGGTTCCAGCGCGCGGTTATTACCATTCCATAAAGAAAATGCGGGGTTAAGATCTGTGGTGTTATAGGATAGTTCCAAAACCGATTCGGTTGTTCCGGCAGCTAAGGCAAACGGGGTATTAAGCTTGTAGCCGGCATTTGCCAGTACTAAACTCGCATCACTTTCGGCTTCCTGGTATTTCTGCAGGTAAAGGTTAAGGCGTGCCCTCAAGGCATAAACCGTAAATTTAGTGGCCCGGTTACGTACAACGGTAGCAGGCAACAACGCTTCGGCTTTGTTCAAATCATCAAGCACCTGGGCGTAAACCTGTGCTTGCGTGCTTTTTGGCGTACCAACCTTATCGGCCACTACATTGGTTGGCGTTAAAAAAATGGGCACGTTGCCAAACAAACGGGCAAGGTCAAAATACGATATCGCCCTGATGAAGTAACCTTCGCCCAAAAGCTGATCTTTAAGCGCCGCCGTTAGGTTAATATCCGTTACACCCGGTACTTTTTGAATAATGTGATTTGCCCGGTTAATGGTATTATAATCATTGGCCCATAGGGTTAGCAGCAACGGAATATCCGAGCGCAGGCTGTAGTTTATGACGTTAAGGTCGGTTTGCGCGTTATTAATTGAGCGCACATCGCCGCCCGATTGCAGCACGATGTTTTGAAAAGTTGAGCTATTGTTTAAGCTGGCAAGGCCACGATAAGCACCACGTACGGCAGTTTGTGCCGATGAGGCATCAAATATGGTGTTTTCATCAGATACCTGGTTGTATGATGGTACCTCCAGGTATTTTTTGCAGGATTGCAGCGATAACCCGGCTATTACAGTTATCAGTATTATTATCTTTTTCATGTGCTGTAGTGTTAAAAAGTGAGGTTTACGCCAAATTGAACACCTACCGGTTGTGGTGGCGTGGCGGTGTCTATACCCTGCAGGTTGGCTACACCGCTACCCGATGATTCGGGATCGGGACCGGTATAGTGGGTAAACAATAACAGGTTAGTGCCCTGTACATAAACCCGTAAGCGCTGTATATTGAATTTATTGGTTAAGGCCTTTGGCAGCGTATAACCTACCACCAGGTTTTTTAGGCGGATAAAAGACCCATCTTCCAGGTAGCGGCTATTTTGCTCTATATTGTAGTTGTTGCCTACACTGGTTACGCGCGGCGTATTGGTGATTTGCCCGGGCGTTGTCCACCGGTTAAGCTGGCTGGCCAAAATAGAGCGTGATGCATCGCGGGTACCGCCACCTTCTAAAATATATTTGTTAAAGTTGAACACGCTGTTGCCATACTGGAAGGAGAAGAACGCGCTCAGGTCAAAATCGCGATAGGTGAATGTGTTGGTAATACCGCCATAAAATTTAGGGTACAGGGTACCCAGCAACATCCTGTCGGCAGAGGTTACGGTGGTGCCCGTTGTACCATCAGCATGCTGGAAAACAGCGTTACCGGTTTGCGGGTCTACATACAATTGCTTGTACAGCCAAAAGCTTAGCAGCGGTGCGCCCTGCACATCGCGCAGGTATTCGCGGGCCTCAAACGTGATGGGGCTGGCCAGTTTTTCGGCCTTGTTAATATTGCGCGAGAAGTTAAAGTTGGTTGTCCATTCAAACTTGTCAACCTTAATGTTGGTTGTATTAATGCCTATCTCAATACCTTTATTACTAATCTCGCCTGCATTGGCCAGGGTGCTTGAATAGCCGGTTGATGTTGGTACCGGTAAATTAAGTAATGCATTTTTAGTGTATTTGTAATAGGCTGTAAGATCTATCGATACACGGTTGTTAAACAAGCCCAGATCGATACCGGCGTTGTAAGTAGTGGTGGTTTCCCATTTCAGATCGGGGTTGGCCAATTGCGCGGGTGCGGTACCCGCTTTAGAGCCGCTTGTCAGGTTATCCGGGTATTGCGCCGCACCAGACCATAAGCCCTGCGCCGCGTAATCGTTTAAACCATTTTGATTACCTGCCTGCCCAACGCTTGCACGGAACTTCAGATCGGAGATGGTTTTGTTATCTTTAAGAAAAGACTCTTCTTTTATCCGCCAGGCAGCACCTACGGCCGGAAAATAACCCCAGCGATTATTAGCACCAAACTTGGACGAGCCATCGGCCCTGATAGAACCTTCGAAGTAATACTTCTCGCTGATGTTATAGTTTATCCTGCCGAAAAATGACGCTATAGTTGATTTTGATTTGTTTTCTGATGAGGTGCGCACGGCTGCCGATGATATCTCCTTGTAGGAATTATTTGGAAAACCGTAACCGGTAGCGCCTGTGGCATCAAGCGTAGTGGTTTGGATGCTGTTACCAATTAATACATTCAGGCTCTGGTGCCCGCCAAGATCCTTGGTGTATGATAACGTTTGCTCATTTTGAAAAATGGTATAGTTGGTAATAACCGAGTTTTTATAGCCGCCGGGGTAAGTAACACCGCCGGTAATGGTTTGGTCATTGAAGTACTCTCCCTCTTTGTAGAGGTCATAATCAAGGCCTACCGATGTTTTAAATTTCAAGCCCGTCAACAATTTCACCTCTAAAAACTGGTTACCAACGTAACGGGTGCTGTTGGTAGAAATATCAGTAATATCGGTATTGATGAGGTTTTCTACGTTCTCGTAAAGTGAGCCGCGGGCAAGGGTGCCATCCGGGTTATAAATAGGCAGGTAAGTTGGCGAGTGTAATGCGGCCAATAAATGCCCGGCAGCCTGGCCCGCACCATCGCGCACCTGCTGGCGAATAGAGTGATACACGCCATTACTTGAGCCAAAAGTGAGGTACTTGCTAAGTTTTATATCGAAATTAAGCTTAACACTGGCCCGTTTAAAATCTGCCGGGATCAGGATAGATTGCTGATCGGTGTACCCGGTGCCTATGTAATACCTGATCTTGGCACTGCCACCTGTAACATTAAAATCATAGTTCTGCACTTTTGCCGTGCGAAACTCTTCGCTCAATTTATCATAGGTCTGCTGCTCTTCCGGTAAACCACGGCCGGCA
Source organism: Mucilaginibacter psychrotolerans (assembly GCF_004519315.1). Classification (GTDB taxonomy): domain Bacteria; phylum Bacteroidota; class Bacteroidia; order Sphingobacteriales; family Sphingobacteriaceae; genus Mucilaginibacter; species Mucilaginibacter psychrotolerans. The sequence continues at coordinate 134,098 of NZ_SOZE01000013.1, read as the reverse complement.
ACGCCGTTGATCACCTCGCTTGCCGGGCGGAAGGGCCTGTTGGCAAAATTTTGGTTTAGCGCAGGATTATCAATGCCCGAGTTTATCCACTGCTCGTTCACCAGCATGGCATGCTCGGGGCCGGTGGTGAGTTTCCATAAACGGCTTTTATCGGCCCACTGGAAACCATTGTAGGTATTTAAATTAAACCTGGGTTTATCTGAACCATACTCGCCGCGTTTAGTGGTAACCAAAACCACCCCGTTTGATGCACGCGAACCATATATGGCAATGGCGCTGGCATCCTTTAATACTTCTATGCTTTCAATATCGGCAGGGTTTATATCTGCAAGCGGCGAAGTTTTCTTGCCGCCCAAATCGATGGTGGCAAGTGAATTGTTATTGGCTATGATACCGTCTATAACAAATAGCGGGTCGTTACTGGCGTTAATAGATGCCGTACCACGTACCACTATGCGCACACCCTCGCCAGGCATGCCCGATAGGGTGTTCACCTGCACACCTGCGGCCTTACCCTGCAGCTGTGCATCAAAACTGGCAACCGGGGTATTTTTGGTTTCCTGCGCGCTTATTTTACTTACCGAACCAATAAGGCTTTTACGGGTTTGCGTGCCATAACCTACTACAACCACATCGTTTAACTGGTTAAGGCTGGCTTTCAATTTTATTTCTACCGGGCTGCCATCAACCACCAATTCCTGCTTGTCAAAACCGGTAAAGGTTACGATGAGTGTGTAAGGGAATTTTTGGCCGGTTACAAAACTGAAACGACCATCTGCGTCAGCAGCAACTGCATGGGTAGTACCTTTTATAGTTACCACAGCACCTGGCAGCGGCTCTGTGGTAACCGCATCTGTTACCCGCCCGGTTAGTTTTGAATTGATAATGGGTGTTGTTGGCGTTTGTGCCGATGCTATAAATGAACTAAGATTTAATAGCGCAAAAAGAGAAAAGAAGAGTGTTATCCGCGAAGATTTGGCATGGATAAATATTTCCATATATTTAACATGGTTAAGTGAATGATGAATTTTATTTGCTTGGCTGACAATGAAGGCTGGCGTGTGATTGCCGTTACGTGGCCGGCCTTTCATTTTGTTTAACCGGCAAGGCTTCCTTGCCGGTTTGTTTTTTTATGTTGTGATTAACACATTGCTTTTGGAGGTTGAACTTTGGGGGATTATTTGTTTGGTGATTTAGCAAGCGTTATCGGCCTGCTTTAGGGTAGCCACTTTTAATTTGGCTATTGATCAGCAACAACATATCAAACAAATACCTGCAAGAGCAGGCATCGCTTGATTTAAAGCAGCTACACCGGGAAGCGTAGCATTTGTATTTGTTATATTATTTTTCATGTTGCGGGGCAAACATAAATAATAATATTTATTCTACCAAATCCATAGACTAACTATTTTAAAACAGAAAGCGACAACTTATTAAAGAGCGTATCGGTAGAGGGCAACAATAGCGTAAACCCACGTTATTTGTCAAACCAATGACTATTAATCTGCCGCATTTTCTGAAAGGAAGAAACTTTTGCAACCTTTATTGCAGGTAAAACCGCGCTGTTAAATAGACATAAATGCCAAAGGCCTCCGAAATATCGAAGGCCTTTGGCGTTTACTATATATAGTGGTTTATTTATTTAGTGGTTTATTTATTGTTTCGCGGACGCCTTGGCCTTAAGCCTGTGCCTGATGCGGCAGCGGCAGGTTGGCGTTCAACCCTGCTGTAATTTGAAGTAGTTGCAGGTCTCCTGCCAAAAGACGACGGAGCGGGCTTCTTTTTAACGTCTTCTTCGCGGGTAATTTTTACGGTCAGGAAACGGTCGGCTATCGGGCTGCCATCCAACTCGTTTACGGCATTTTGGGCATCCTCTTCAGTTGCTACTTCTAAAAAAGCGTAGCCCTTACATACCCTTGTTTTTTTATCTCTAACAATTTTGATGGTCACCACGGGGCAATACGGGTCGAACATCTGAACAAGTTCCATTTCGGTTATATCCAAGGAAAAACCACTAACGAATATTTTAATCATGTCTGTTGCAATGTGTACTATATCAGGCAAATAAAAGATAATTTACCGGGGGCATTAGGCAATTATCAAATTCTGTAGATTTATTTGTCTGCAAAGTTAAACATTACAATTTATATTATATTGTGTAAGGAGTCACTAAATACGCCCACTATTTAAGGGAATTACCGTAGCCTACTATCAATACTGAGACGATGATGGTAGCAATGCCTGCGATAACCGTGTACCGGGCTTTTTTCCCCACGCCTTTCCACTCGTTAAGCAGCAGTCCCCAGGCATTGGCAATAAGGATGATGAAGGCCATGTGCAGTATCCATGAGCTGGCACCGTTGCCCATTTTACTTTCGCCCATGCCGTAGAAGAAGAATTGCAGAAACCAGGTAGTACCGGCCAGGGCCGAGAAAAGGTAGTTCTTCAGCAGCGGTTTCTGCTTATCGGTATAATTGCCGAAGGTTTTGTTGCGTGCGTTCAATATCATGCACCATACAAAATTGGTGCTCAGCCCACCCCAGAGTATAACCACATAGGTAACATTGTTTTGGTACAGGAAGTTGCCGCCACCGGGGTGCGCCGCTTTCCACACCTCGTTGGCAGTATCGGCCATGGATTTACCGGCCTCTATACCAAAGTTGAAGCAGGCGCTCAACACGCCCGATACGATAGCCACAAATATGCCCAGCCCGAAACGGTAATCTTTATTGTCGGCCACATCGGCACGGCCTTTTGCCAGGTCGGCTTCTTTCAAAGTACCTGCCCTGCCGCAAATGATGATGCCGATAACGCATACCACTATACCAGCAAGCACCCATTGCCCCCAGGGGTTGTGCAGCATCATGCTAAAAGTATCTTTACCCACTTTTGGGTAAAAATTATAATATACCGAGGGGATAATAGAACCGAACACCGCGCAAAGGCCCAATATAATGGTACTGCCCAACGACACGCCGAGGTACCGAACGCCCAACCCGTAGGTAAGTCCGCCAATCCCCCACAGCAAGCCGAAGAAATAGGTAAGTAGTAGTATTTGCCCGTCGGTAGCTTTAATGATATCGGCAAAATGCGGAATGGTAATCCAGGCTGCAATAGGCGGTACAATGAGCCATGAGAAAATACCGCCTACTATCCAGAAGCTTTCCCAGGCCCAGCCTTTCACCTTCTTATAAGGGATATAAAAACTGCCCGAAGCGAAGCCACCTATGAAGTGGAACACTACACCTAAAATTACCTGCATGATTTAAAACTTGGTTGGGTTTATAATATACCGGCAAAATAGGGTTAAGCATTCGCACAACCGTCCTCAACTATCCCCCTCGCGTCAGACTAAGATTCCACGGTAACTTTCACGGAAAAACACAGAAAAGCACAGAAATTTAAAGGGAGTTTCGGTTGATTACCCGGAACGGAATAACGATATGCCCTGTAGAATTATTGAGTACCAACTCGGCGGCTTTCTCGCCCATTAGCTTAAAATCGGTAGAGATGGTGGTGATGCCGTTGAGGATAACCCGTTTTATGGGCGTTTCGTTGTAGGATATCACGCCAACATCGGTACCCACAGTAAATTTGGAAAGTATGAGCTGTTCGATCAGTTCCACCAAATCGGCCTCGGTTAGGTTGATGTAGGCGGTACCTTTTTTGATTACCTCACCCTCCAGCGAGGGAATAACCTGATAATCAAAGGCATATTCCCGACAAAAACCGAGGAAGCCGGAGAGGATATCTTTGGAAAAGTACGAATGCTCGGGGAAGATGATTTTGAGGGTGTGGTATTTGGCCAGCTTATCCAGCAGTAAATGTAGTGCCTGGTATATATCGCGCGCAAAATCCTCATATACAGCACCAAACTCGCCCGTTACGCCCGGTTCCAGTTTATCCATCAGTATCAGTTTTTCCTTCGGAATGGTATTGATCACCTCGTTAGCGCGGCCCGCACTTTCAATAAAATGGGGGATGATGACAAACTTATCGTAGCTATTGATCTTATCTGCAATAAGCTTTTTGAAGAAGTTGAAATCGTTATTGTAAATGTAAAAATCGATAGCTGCGTGGCCACCCAGTGTATCGGCAAAGGCATCGTACATGATCTTCTTGTGGCTGCTCAGCTTATTAAAAAGCAGCATCACCTTCAGCGGCTGCTTAAACTGGTGCCCGGTGATGAAGTAGCCTTTGCCTGCCACAGATTCCACCACCTTCATTTTCTTGAGCTCTTTGTAGGCCCGCTCCACGGTATTGCGCGAGCATTCCAGCGCAGTGCTGAAATCGTTTATCGAAGGCAATATATCACCCAGCTCTATGCTGCCCAGCTCTATGCCCCGCAAAATAGAATTTACCAATTGCGCGTACTTGGGCGTAATAGAGTATTCATCAATAGCTACTATCTTCAGGAAGTTCTTCATACCAATGAGCCAAAGCTATAAACATTTATGGCATGCCGCCATAAAACGCGCAAAAAACGCCCCGGATATCATCCCGGGGCATTGCAAATTCAACTAACTACCAATCAAAAAATCAATACCCCCCGCCCCAACCGTTAAAAGATGTTAAATACAGGCACCATATATGCAAGGAGCGGAAACCTCGTTATATATTCGTCCGTTGGAGCAGTTCCACTGGCGTGCACTGTAGCAACACTAACAGAAATGGGAATGTAGAACTTAAAATGCAATCCCTGGACTACTAAATAAATAATTGACTGATTTATAATATTCAACTATCTTTGCAAAATGTTTAAAAAGCAACTTCACTTTGTTTCGGGCGTAATGCTGTTATTACTTATTGCCCTTGGCAGTTGTAAAAGCAAGTACGAGAAACTAAAAGCGAGTAACGATAACGCTAAGAAATACTCCGAAGCGGTAAAGTTTTATAACAAAAAGGATTACAGCAAGGCCCTCGGCTTATTTGAGGACCTGGTTACCATTTACCGCGGTCGCGCGGGAGCTGAAGATCTTTATTACTACTACGCTTATACTAACTACAAACTGAAGGACTATACCTCGGCACGTTACCATTTCAAAACGTTTGCCGACACCTACCCTACCAGCCCGCGTGCAGAGGAATGCCGCTTTATTGCCGCCTATTGCTTTTACCTCGATTCGCCTATATACTCGCTGGATCAGGAGAACACCACCAAAGCTATCGAAAGCCTGCAGTTGTTCATTAACCTTTACCCTAAGAGCGACCGCGTTACCGAGGCAAGCAAACTGATACAGAACCTGCGGGACAAATTAGAACGCAAGGCTTACGAAAACGCTAAGCTTTACCTAACCATTGGCGATTTCCAGGCAGCAACTATTGCTTTCAATAACACCCTGCGCGATTACCCGGACACCAAGTACGCGGAAGAGCTTGAGTTTTTAACCATAAGGGCGCAGTACAAATATGCAGAGGTGAGCAGCGAGCAACGTCAGGAAGAACGTTTCGGCCTGGTTATAACCTCCGCCGATCAGTTTACTGAAAAATACCCGGCCAGCAAATACTTAAAAGATGCTACCGATTATAAAAAAGACAGCGAGCAGGGCATCATAACTGCAAAAAGGATACTTGCCGAACTGGCTTTCAACCCAAAACTGGCGGCCAAAGTAGCTAATAAAGATACTACCGCCGGCGCACAGCCGCCATCTATAAAAGATAGGGATAAGCAGAAAATACCAAATTAATACATAAAGAATTTTAAATAACAAATATGAGCACTACCAACACCACTAAGCCAGCTGTAGCCAGCAGCACCGTAACACGTGACCTGCGTGAACTGGATGTGAAAACCGACAATATTTATGAGTCGCTCGTAATTATGTCAAAAAGGGCAAACCAGATATCCAACAACATAAAAGAAGAGTTACACCAGAAACTGTCTGAGTTTGCATCTGCAAACGATAACCTGGAAGAAGTTTTCGAAAACCGCGAGCAGATAGAGATATCTAAATACTACGAAAAATTGCCTAAACCTACTTTGGTAGCCGTTCAGGAATTTTTAGAGGATAAGGTTTACTACCGCAACCCGGCAAAAGAAGTATAAAAGGCGCAAGCCCCCCACCCCCCTGAAGGGGGAGCTTTTGACTTGCACGTTTTTTTTAAAACTCCCTATGGGAGTTTTTTTGTTACTTTTACTTTTGCTCCCCCTTTAGGGGGCTGGGGGGCTTGCCATTATGTTAGAAAACAAGAAAGTTATTTTAGGAGTTTGCGGCAGCATAGCAGCTTATAAAACGGCCACGCTGGTGCGTCTTTTGGTTAAGGCCGGTGCGCAGGTACAGGTGGTGATGACGCCCGATGCGACCAACTTCATTACCCCACTCACGCTCTCTACCCTATCTAAACGCCCTGTTTACAGCGAATACTTCAAGCCCGAAACCGGCGAGTGGAACAACCACGTTGACCTTGGCCTTTGGGGCGATTTGATGATCATAGCCCCCGCCAGTGCCAACACCATGGCCAAAATGGCAGGCGGATTGGTGGATAACCTGCTTACCGCCGTGTACCTATCGGCAAAATGCCCGGTGTACTTTGCCCCCGCTATGGACCTGGATATGTGGAAGCATAACGCCACGCAGGATAATATCGGCAGGATACAGACTTTCGGTAATATCCTGATACCGCCTGGTAGCGGCGAACTGGCCAGCGGTTTACATGGCGAAGGCCGCATGGCCGAGCCAGAAGAAATTGTGGCTTTTATAGAGGCTGACATCAAACAGAAGCTCCCCTTAATCAATAAAAAAGTGCTGGTTACAGCCGGGCCTACCTACGAGGCGATAGATCCCGTGCGTTTCATTGGCAACCACTCATCTGGTAAAATGGGTTTTGCCATAGCCGATGAATTGGCGGCGCTTGGTGCCGATGTTACCCTGGTAGCCGGCCCTACCGCCCAGCAAAGCCGGCAGCGGGGCATCAGGCGAATTGATGTTACCAGCGCGGCCGATATGCTGCGCGAATGCCTCGCCAATTTCGATAGTGCCGACGGCTGCATCATGAGCTCTGCCGTAGCAGACTATACGCCGGTTGAGGTGTCTACCCAAAAAATAAAAAAGCAGGACGGTGGCCTGAGCATCGAACTGAAAAAAACTACCGACATATTAAAAACTCTTGGCCAGCAAAAACGCGCCGGCCAGGTGTTGGTTGGCTTCGCGCTGGAAACCAATAATGAGGAAGAATATGCTATCGCTAAGCTGAAAAGCAAAAACCTGGATATGATTGTGCTGAACTCGCTTAACGATGCCGGTGCAGGTTTTAAAGGCGATACCAACAAAATTACCATGATCGACAGCGCCCTGGTGAAAACCACCTTCGGCCTGAAAAATAAAAATGAGGTTGCCAGGGATATTTGTGCTAAATTTATCCAACTGCTAAAACCATGAAACGCTGCCTGCTCAAAAACCCCACAAGGAAATCGCTTTTTTTACAGAATGCGAGCCATGGCCCGTGCGATTCCCCTCTTGAGAGGGGTGGAGGGGTGTGTTTGGCGTTAGGATTTGTGGCTAACACACCCCTGCTCGGCCTGTCGCTCGCATATTTGACTCACCCCGACTACGCTTTCGCTGATCGACCCTCTCTGCTGCGCAAAGAGGGTGAAGAAAATAAAGAAAAAAATCGCCCCAATTTCTCCCCCTCTTTCGGAACGAGAGAGGGGGCGGGGGGTGAGTCGACTGGCGACGCGGACATAACAACCGTATTTAGAACGCTCAAGAATAATCAATTGCGAGATCATGCGTCGAGCGGACAGCCCTTTAAATTCCTTAAGTTGGCGGCAATGACCTCGAGAGGGGAACAAAAAATCTTGAAAACGTTTTTTCTGCTCATCGCCCTTTTGCTTTGCTGCTGCCTTGCGCAGGCGCAGGATTTGAACGCGCGGGTAAAAATACTTACGCCCAAGATACAGGTTAGCAACAAACGTGTTTTCAGTACGCTGGAAACCGCCATGAAAGATTTTTTGAACGGCCGCAAATGGGCCGCAGACGCCATTGCGCCCAACGAACGCATCAGTTGCAACTTTGTACTGAACATTACCAGTTGGGATGGCGGCAGCAATTTCAGCGGTGAGCTGCAGGTGCAATCGTCGCGCCCGGTATACAACTCCAGCTATACCAGCACGCTGCTTAATGTTAACGACAGGGATGTAGATTTTAGCTATACCGAGGGCCAAACCATCGATTTCAGCGATCAGAATTTCCAGAACAATCTCAGCTCGGTAATGGCTTTTTATGCTTACGTCATCGTGGGCTTAGATTATGATTCCTTTTCGCGCTACGGCGGCAGCCAATATTTCGCGCAAGCGCAAACCGTGGTTACCAACGCCCAAACCGCATCATTTAAAGGCTGGAAGGCATTCGACAGCAACCTTAACCGCTACTGGCTATCAGAGAACCTGAACAACAAGCTATACAACGGCCTCCGCAGTTTTATTTACGATTACCACCGCAACGGGTTGGATATGATGGCCAATAACGCTGTGCTGGCCCGCAAATCTATCAGTGCGATATTACCGCAGCTCACCCAGGTAGATCGTAAACGTATCGGCTCCTATTTCCCACTGGCGTTTTTTACGGCTAAAGATGATGAGTTTGTCTCTATCTTCAGCAAAGCCTTCGGCCCCGAAAAGGCCCAAGCCATGAATATACTGTTGCAAGCCGACCCGAGCAACGGTAATAAATACGAGACGTTGAAGTAGAGACGAAGCTTGGCCCCCCAGCCCCCTGAAGGGGGAGCTTTTGATTTGCATGATATTATTAAAACTCCCTACGGGAGTTTTTTGTTTACTTTTACTTTTGCTCCCCCTTTAGGGGGCCGGGGCTAAAATTTATTCCCCCTTCAGGGGGGCAGGGGGCGTAACAAATCCGTCCTCCTCCAGTCCAATAATAAAAACGCGAAAACATTTAAAACCAAATACCTATAATATCATGGCATCAAAAGAATCATTCTCTATCAATGGAGAGAGCATCCTAAAAAAAGTAAAAGAACTTATTGCAGAAGGCAACGTAACCAAAATTACGATTACCGATAGTCACGGTAAAGAAGTGATGAGTTTCCCGGTTAACTACGGCCTGGTTGGGCTGTTGGTAGCACCTATTTTTGCAGCGGTAGGCGCAGCAGCGGCACTGTTAACTGAGTGTACCATCACCGTAGAGCGCAAAGGCGATACGCCGGAGGAGAAAGAAGACGTTACTAAGTTTGATTAATGCTGAAACCGAAACGAGCTTTTATTTTGCAATTGCCTATTAATGCTCGAGCGAAATCAAATAAAACTTCAGCAGCCGCATCAAAAAAAAAGGCCGCCATTAAAGATATTTCGTACTTTAAAAGCGGCCTTTTTGCTTTAGTATTTTTGGGAATTTTGGCAGGCCTTACTTTTTGGATAAATTTATCCGAGAAGGATTTAGTAGCGACAGGCGTAGATGTCGCGGGCACCATTAGCGATGCAGGCGGTAACAGCCTAACCGTATCCTATAATTTTAACGGCAGGCGTTACAAAGCAGTTGGGTCAGTCCCTCATCGGTCAATAGAAAACGGGGAAGTGTACAACGTAAAAATCAATCCACATAACCCGAAGGACTTCTCCATCCAGTTTTGGAAACCTATATTTAAAACCGGAGACTTTGCTAAAGGGAAATTAAATTCCATTGATAAACTCTGGTTTAGTAATCATGTTAAATTCAGTTACACGGTACATGGGGAAGCTTTTTACCGCATTCAGACCTTACCCCCGTCCCTTTCTATAGACTCATTAACTTCCGCTATTTTACTATATAACAGAGACACACCGTCGACAGCGTATTTGCTCTTCAAGTAAAAAAACGAGGCTATCATAATGGCCTCAGCGTCACAACACCATGCCTTCAATCAATATAATCTTCTCAACTGCCCTGTCCTTCATTTCCATAAAAGCCAGGCGTTTGGGGTCGGTTTTATAGCCCTCAAAATCGGCTTTGCTGCCGAAGGTTACTAAATGGATTTCGTAAGGCAATGGCTCGCTATTCTCTACGAATGCCTCGGCATCCGGCCTGATGCGGTACACCAGCACGCCGTTGTGCAGCTGCAATAGCGGTAATACCTTGTCCTCAAATGCGTGAAACTCCTCTTCGCAGCCGGGTTTTATAAAAATGAGTTGTGTGTAGTGAAGCATTGGGATAAATTGTTGCAATGTTTAAATTCCACTGTAAATTTTTAAAAAAAATTGCGGAAATTTCCTTAGGCAGTCGCAGGTTTTCGCTTGTGACACACTTGAATAGTAAACTATGCAGATTGAAATGCAAGGCCGCTCTGCTAAGCTGCCACAAGCCGGGAGGCTTGCGGCAGCTTAGCTCAACCGCTCTCAACCCCGTATTCTGAAAATTCTTTAATCCTGTAAATTCTGGTTCAGACTTATTTCAGCACCAACACCTTTTTCCCAAAATCAATCACCGCTTTATGCTTCACCAAAATATCGCTGCCTACAACACCCAGCACTTCGGGGTGGCCCAATTGGCTGTAGGCGATGTTGATGGTAGATAAATCCAGCACGGCTACTTCTATCTCGGGGATGAGCAAGCTACCAATCCAAAGATTCTGGATAAGGGCCGTGGCCGATTCCATACTGTTGGTGCCCAACCCCGTAGATAAATGCTCGCTGGCGGTTATGACCGCATTTTCGTTTGCTGCCAGAAGCAATTCCCTGTCGAAAGCCGTGCGTGATGCACCGGTATCTAAAACTACTTTAAATGGCTGATTGAAGAGCATGATATCCAGCAATGGATGAAATCCATCGCCGTGCAAATCAATCATTTGCAGCGGTACAGTAATCTTGGTCATTGGGTCATTGGATCATTGGGTCATTGGGTCATTGGGTCATTGGGTCATTGGGTCATTGGGTCATTAATTTGACTCGGCAACCTTCGGCAGTTACAAAATTAATCCCCCAATCAAAAATTCAATAATTCATTAATTCATTAAATCAATAATTAAAACGGATAACCTATCGCAATGTTGAGGATGGCGTTATTGAAATTTAAAGGTACACTACGGCTTCCGTTGCTGTTAGTATAGGGTGTAATCAACGGGAAACCAAGGTCGGTACGCAATACCAATACCGTGGCATCAAACCTTAGGCCGAAACCCGCGTCTACAGCCATCTGGCTCAGGAAATTGGGGCCGAAGGTACCGCCTGCCTGATGTGTTTTGGCGTTCCAAACGTTACCGGCATCGGCAAACAAGGCACCGTAAACAATGCTGAAAAGCCGCGTACGGTATTCCAGGTTGGCCTCCAGCTTAATATCACCCGATTGATCGGCAATGAAGCCGCCATTGAGCGAACTGGCATCAACCGTTCCCGGCCCTAAAGAGCGTGCCCTGAAACCTCTGAGGCTGTTAGGCCCGCCGATAAAGAACTGCTGGTTGTATGGCAAAATGGTAGAGTTGCCGTATGGCAGGCCCAGGCCCACCAATACCCTTGCTGCAATCTTACTACCCACGCCTAGTTTGTGGAAGAACCGTAACTCGGTCTCCAATTTGGCGTATTGGTTAAATGTGGTGCCCAGGAATTTTTTGTCCTTCCCAGCCAGAGTATCGGCACCTGTAAGCAATCCGTAGATGTTGTTAGATAAGCTTAGCTTACCACGGTAAAAAATGCTATTGGTGCGGTAATCCTCGGTAGTATTATCGTAGGTGTACGCATAGCTTGGGCCCCAGGTAAATTGCGGGTCTATCACGTGTTTAAGCGCCGGATTACGATTGTTTGGGTTGTTGATGCTATCCGTGTATAGCTGGCTTACATTACGCGGTTTAACATACGTTATCTCCAGCAAATTGAGCTCGTTGAGCTTGTGCGGACTAGTCTTGAACTGGTACCCGAACGATCCGCTGAACGAGTTGAGCGAGTACAATTTACTACGCACAACCGATGTATAATTGAGCGTAAGCGTAGTGCGCGGTATGTAAGCATTATCGCCCTTAAGATTGAACGGCCCGATGATGCGCGGCCAGGAAACCGAAGGCTGTATACCATACTGGAACACATTGAAGCCACCGTTTTGCCCGCCCACCTGCACATCTGTACTGGCAAAAAGGGTAACTGCAAACAGTTCACCGCCTTTAAAGGCGTTGCGGTTTTTCCAGTTGAGGTTTATTTGCGAACCGGTGTAGCTTGCAGATGTAGTACGGCCCAATAGCTCCAACTGCAAGGATTTGCGTTTGTACGGCGTAAGGAAGTAGTAAACATCCAGCTTCGGTGAATCGGGTGTTACATCCTCGAAACGGTTTTTTACGTATTGGTAAGGCCCCAGGTTGATGAACCTGTTGAGCGAATTATTATGCGTGGTGCGGCTGTAGGTATCGTTGGGATGCAGCAATACTGTATTGGCAAATATAAAAGGTCGCACGCTTTTGCGTGGATCTATCAGGTTATACCAACGGTATGGCACAGCCTGATCCAGCTTTAGCGTGGTATCGCGCAACGAGTAGTTAGGATACACATAAATATTGCGGATGGTGTAGATTTCCCGGGCCCTTTCTGAAGTAGTAGGCTTGATGCTTACGATAAGGTCTACCTGGTGGTTGATGATGGTGCTATCTACCTTGATAATCAGCTGCTCGGGTGCGAAGAAGAAGAATCCCTCCTCTTTTAAGCGAGCGTCGATGCGTATCCGTTCAGATTTAATCACATCCAGGTTGTACTTATCGCCAACTTTCAACAATGTTTGCTTCATGGTGCCCCTTACGGCGGTATCCAAACTGTTATCCGTAGCCATAGGGAACGCCACATTGCGGATGGTGTACGCCGGCCCTGCAGCTACCGTAAACTCGGCCCTTGCGGTTTTAGGCTTGCCGATGGTATCGCCCAGTACGGTGGATTGGAAATAGCTCTCGTTTTGCAGGCGGCTTTGCATAATGCTACTATTCTTCTCCAGATTTACCTGGCTCACGAATACCGGTGGCTCGCCATACTTGCTTAAGAATTTTTGGATGAAGCCTTTACGCGCTTTGGTTTTATAATATAGCCACAGTTTTATGCGCAAGCCCAATAGTTTCGCGTTTGGCTGCGGGCGTATCAATGTCTTCAATTCGGCGCTGATGGCTTTGGCATCGGCTTTTTTAATGTCCTTATCAGCCACTTTCACCGTGCCGCCCGTGTACAGTTTCTCGCCTTTGGGCAGGTATTTGGTGGTACTGCAAGCACTTAGCAGCGCTGTGACTAACAGTAGGTATGTTATGCGTTTTATCATTGTGTAGTTGTCGTCTGCGTCCTTGCCCTGTCTTCTTTATCTTTTTGCTGCGATGCTTTATCCTGCGCATCTTTCAGTTTCTGCTCCTGGTTATAGCGCTTACGCATCTCTTTCTCTGCATCGGTACGTTTACGGAAAATCTCGCGGAAGCGGTTATAATCAACCGTGAGCGAAAAACCCAGCCCGGTTTCGACGATTTGCCCTTGTATCACCACGTACTCGTCTTTTCGGTAAGCGCGTAACGAATAGCGGCCATCTTTGCTCAGCTTATAATTAACCGATACGTTGCCCGCTATGTTAGATGTTTTTTGCCCCTGTTGCGCCCCCTCCAGGTTGAAGTTATTGCCAACCGATACAGTAAGCCTGTCGTTAAGGAAGCGTTTGGATACCCCTATGTTCAGGTCCGTTCGGTTCTGGGCCGTGCCCGAGGAGTAGTCCTGCCCCGAGGTTAAACCGAAATCCAGGTCTACGCCTGAGATGAGGCCGCCAGCAAGATTATTCAATTGATCGGTAAGTAAGCTGCTCACGCTGTTGCGGATGGCCCCCTCTACCCCTGCACTCCCGCCCTGGCTTTGCAGCGGGTTATCGCCAATAAAGTGGCCCAGCACCAGTACGCCCAGCACTTGTTTGTTCAGTTCGTTAGGGTCTTGCCTTATCTGGTTAAGGCGGGTGTTCACGGTTGTTGTTACTTCGCCGGATACATTGTAGTTGCTATCGGGCAGGGTAATATCGAAACTGATTTCGGGTTTCATTAACTCGTTACGCAGGTTGAGGTCTACGTTGAAAGGCAGCTTTTGCTTGTACTGCGTATTGTTGGCATCGCCAAGCTGACTGGCCACCAGATCAATAGGCGGCACGTTGGCTACGTAAATGGCCGTAAGGTTGATGTTCGCGCTGGTGGGGTCACCCGTCCAGGTGATGGTACTACCCTGCTTAAAGTTAAATTTGCGGCTCACCGTTGCGTACTGCAAATTGTACGAACCCTGGTTCACTACGTAGGTACCCGTAAGGCTGGTTTTCCCGCTGGGGTCTATACTTCCACTAAGATGGGCCTCGCCTTTAAGGTTCACAACGTCGCCGTTGCGCTCATCTATTACTATAGTGAAATTGGCGTTCTTGTCAATGTTCACCACGGCGGTTACGTCGAGGCCGCGCAGCTCCGATTTTTTAAGCGAATCCAACTGTTTGGCCAGCAGGATAGAGTCCATCCTGGGCGCGCTTTGGTCTATGAATTCCACCACCCCTTCGCGGTCTTCTGCAGCCGGATCGGCAGTGGGCAGCACAAAAACCATATCTGTTTTCTCGTTTACAGTGAGGTTGGCATCAACGATTGGTTTGGCCATATCGCCGCGTATCTTCACGTTGGCATCCATGAATAATTTACCGTAAAACAGTTGGTTATCTGCCTTGGTAGAATTGATCATCCGGAAGTTGTCTGCCCGGATATCCATGCCGAATTTGAAATCGGTATAGGTTTTGGTATAGATCGATCCGGTGATGATGGCCTTATTATTGGTAGAATCTACAAGGGTAAAATCATTGAAGCGGATACCCTCGTCGTTGAACGTGATGCTCTCCTTGGGCATGGTAAAGTATGAGTTGAGCATAGATACGTTGAAGGCCACCTTATTGAAGTTGATATCGCCCCTTACTGCCGGTGCCGCCGTCGTTCCGGTTATTTTTAGTGCGCCGGTTATGTTTCCGCTGGAATTGCGGATGGCCCCGAAGCTGAATCCTTCTATGCTCTTCACGCCCAGATTAACAATGTTCAGGTTCATATCGAAACGGCCCTCGGGAGCGGTGTAATACATGCCGTTAAGGTCTACCTGGTTGCCTTTGCCCGTGATGCTCATCTGTGCGGCGTAGGCGTTTGCGGTTTGGTTATTTACCTTGAGCGCGATGTTGCCCACCGTATCGCCTTTAAAGTTGAAATCGCTAACGTTGATGGCCGCCTCGAACGCCGGCGATTTTTGGAAGTTGCTCACCACCGCATTGCCGTTGATGGTACCACCTACCAGCAAGGAATCCTGCTTAGCCATTTTGGTGATGGTCTCTATTTTGAAATTCTTAAAATCTACATTGATGGGTGCATTGTATTGGCCCGACGGTGTATTTATACTCAGCACCTGATTGCTATTGGTGAGGCTGAAATTGCGCGCCAGTATGCCTTTGTTGCCAAATTCCAGTGCGTTGTTGGGGTTAACGGCCCAGGCGGTATAATCCAACATTACACCATCCTGCAAAAAGCTGAACTGGTACTCGTTGGGTATTACGCTGAAAACGCCGGCAACTCGGTAACGCTCCTTTTTGGCGACATCGCGCACCTGCAGACTGATGCCCAATTTGTTGTTCTGTGCCGAGCCGGTTACGCTGGTGTATAATAAATCTAAAGAGGAGCCTACCTTTATCTCATCAACCGTAAGGCCGTAATTAAGCGCGTTATTGCCTGTGTTGATAGCCAGCTTCATGTTGTTTACGGTATTGGTACCATATATTACTTTTGGCATCGAGCCATTAACTACCAATTCGCCGGTAGTACTGTTGAAGCGGCCGTTTATCAATACCGGATCAAGCTGTTTCAGATCAGGCGCGAATTTATCTATCAACGGCGTTTTCACCAGCCGCGCATCAAACGTGAATTGCTGTGGAGAATATTTAACTTTTGCTGTTGGTGTGCCTGTGACCAGGTTGGTATTATAATATTTATTGATCACATCCAGCACGGCAGGGCCAACTTCTGTCAGTTTATACTTGCCGCCCATATGCGCATAAAACACAGGCGTTTTAAGGCGCAGGCTGCTACTATCGGCATTGGCGGTAGATATCAGGCTAACGGTATCTAAATTGACGCGCTTGCCTGCATTGTTTACCAGCAGTTCCGTCGCCATAATATTAGCGTTGAGGTAATCCGGGTCGGCGGTAGGCACATCGGCCACTATCTTCCCATGGAAACGCATCACATCCTTGGTAAAGCCCAGTTTCTGCAGATCGATGCTATCCACCATCAGCGTAGCGTTTACCGATGGATATTTCTTGTTCATGTTGGCCTTGGCATCCAGGCTAAAGTTGATGTTAGGGTCTATCATGCGGGCGTTGGCCACGTATGCACCGTTGCTGGCCGTGCCTTTCATCACCAGGTTTTTATAGGTATAGCCTTTAACATACGCGCTGGCCACATTGCCGTTGAACTTAAGGCTGGCGGTCTTCGGGTCGAGTCCGGCACCGCTAATGTTTGCGCTCATGGTCACCATACCCACCATCTGGGGTTGTTTAGTAAGCGCGCCCACGTTTAGGTTATTGGCCTTTATATTGGCCGAATAGGTTTCGCTGCCTTTGCGTTTTCCGCTTTTTAAGGCCGCTACCAAATCTACCGCACCATAGCTGCTGCGCAGTTGCATGTTGGTACCGAAGTTTTTCATGGTGCCTTTAAAGGTACCCTTCAGATTCATGTTGTCGGGAATACTCACCGTTGGCGGTATAGTGCCACTGGGCACCAGGCGAACAATATCGTTGCGACTGGTGCGAAAATCGTTAATAGTAAGGTCGAGATAAGCCTTATCCACATCGGGCAAGCCTTTGGCAATAGCAGATGCCTTGACATAAGTATTGCCAAAACCGCTTACCTCTACGTTGGGTATGCATAGATTATCCACCGTGCCGTTAACGCGGCCGTTTATTTTAAGCACCGTATTGGGCGATGATTTGAATGGTTCCATAGAAGCCATGGTAGGCATTAGCAACAATATATCGCGCAGGCCCAGTTTGCTGCCATCTAAATTGGCGTTGATGCTCAATTTACCCACGTTAGTGGCGAGTGCATCGATGGACGGATAGCCTACGATCAGTTCTTTTTGAATAACGGATGTGGGTGTCTCCGCAAGCAGATCTTTCAGGTACGCTCCTCTCGGGCCATAAAAAAAGCTGGTGTGGAACTTATTGAGCTTCAACCCACTTTTTTCGCTGAAGGTAACCGCATTTACCCTACCCGACAAGCTATCCGGATGGTAGGCCAGGTTTTCTATATCGGCATTCAGGTTTTTAATGCTCATGTGCGCAAAATCAAGCCCACGGGGTAAGGCTTTCTGTACATCGTTATCGAATTTGATGTTATCGTTCACCAAAGTTATCCTGCCCAGGTTGGCCGTCCACCCTTTAGCGGTTTGCCTGGCCGATACCAGGGTATCCAATTTTTTGATGGCCTTATCTACCGCCTTGGCAACGGTTTTCGGCTTGTCGAATATCAGCCCGGCATCGGTGTTGCTCAGCTCGATGGTTTTAACACCTACGTACTGGTTGCGCAGGTCTATCTTATCCATATTCACCAAAAACTTACCCAGGTTTACCGAGGCGGCCATCTCGCCGCTGCGGTAATCAACTTTCACTTTATCTACGTTTATCTCACCCAGGGTAAGATCCATATTAAGGGGGGTAACGGCGGTGTCGACCACAGCCGCTTGCGAAATAGATGACCCTGCCGGCGTCTGGATAATTTTGGCGTTCACCCCACTCAGGTTTATCTTAGGGATGGTAAACTTCATCTTATCCAGGTCGAAATCTTTGATGCGGGTATCGAAATGGCCCAGCAAGAATTTCACATCATTGCCCGTTGTCGCATCTTTATAGGTTACGTTTATCCGGTCTAAAATGATTTTGTCCAGCGAGAACTTCATGGTAGAAGCCGTATCGGCTGGCTTCACTTCTTTTTTCTGCTCGCCAACAAACGCCTTGATGATGTAATCGAAATTGAAGAGGCTATCTGGGCCACGACTTATCTTGGCAGTGATGCCTTCCAGGTTTATCTCGTTTACCTCTACCTTATTTTGCAGCAGCTTAAGCAGAGTAATATCTACTTTCAGCTTATCGCCTGCTATCAGGGTGTCTTTTTTCTGGTCCTCAAAATAAACATCCTCCAGCACCAGCAATTTGGGCAGGCCCAGGCTAATATGGCCTATCTCTACCCTGGTATGGATTTTATTTTGCAAAAAAGTAACCGCCTTATCTTTTGCATAGTTCTGCACGGCGGGTACCTGTATTAAAATAACTACAAGCAACACCAAAAAGATGACACTTGCAATTATCCAAAGTATTGTTTTGAGGGCTATACGTCCAAATCTTTCCAAATCCGTAGAGGTTAGGGTTGTTTCTTATACTTTTACAAATTATGTGCTAAAGTGTTTATTACACACTGCCAACATGCTAAAAAGGGAATTTGTTTTCCCTAATAAAGAGAATTCACCTATTGAATCATACATTTTGACCGTAAAATCCAGCGCTCAAATCAGTCGCTGCTTAGATAGCTAAAGTAAGTCCTAAAGTTGAACGCCCGGCAAACATTATTAATAATTTTAAAATCATAAACCTGATTGCGTTTCGTTTTTTGGTAAATTTGCAGTCTACACGATACGGAGAGAAAGATACCATGCCCCAATTTTCGCACTTACACGTTCATACCCAGTTTTCGCTACTTGATGGCGCCGCCGATATAACCAAGTTATATAAAAAGGCTGCTGCCGACGGCATGAAGGCCCTGGCCATTACCGACCACGGCAACATGTTCGGCGCATTCAAGTTTGTAGCCGAAGCTGGTAAGCATGGCGTAAAACCCATTGTAGGCTGCGAGTTTTACGTGGTAGACGATAGGCATAAAAAGCAATTCACCAAAGAGAAAAAAGATAAGCGCTACCACCAGTTGATGCTGGCCAAAAATGCCGAGGGATACCAAAACCTCATCAAGCTATGCTCTTTGGGCTATATGGAGGGCCTTTACAGCAAATGGCCGCGTATTGATAAAGAGCTCATTTTAAAATACCACAAAGGCATCATCGCCACTACCTGCTGCCTGGGCGCATCGGTACCACAGGCTATTTTGCGCGATGGTGAGGCGGCTGCCGAGATAGAATTTAAATGGTGGCTTGATTTGTTTGGCGAGGATTTCTATATAGAAATGCAGCGCCACGATATCCCCGAGCAAAATACGGTGAACCTGGTGCTGATGAAGTTCGCCAAAAAGTACAACGTAAAGGTAATTTGCTCAAACGATTCGCATTACGTGGATCAACAGGACTCGAACGCGCATGATATTTTGCTTTGCGTAAACACCGGCGATTTACAAAGCACCCCCATCGCAACCGATGAGGAAGGCGGCAAAGGCTACCGCTTCGGCTTTACCAACGATCAGTTTTATTTTAAAACGCAGGATGAAATGGGCAAGCTGTTCCATGATATCCCCGAAGCGTTGGACAATACGCAGGAGATTGTGGATAAAGTAGATGTGCTGAAGCTAAAGCGCGACATACTCCTCCCCAACTATGTTATCCCGCCCGAATTTAAGATACACAGCGACCTTACGCCCGATGCCGATACCCTTAACCAGTGGGAATATCTTAAACACCTTACTTTTTTAGGTGCTAAAGAGCGTTATAAAGACATCAGCCCCGAGGCCGAGGAGCGCATCAACTTCGAACTGTTCACCATCCGTACCATGGGTTTTGCGGGGTATTTCCTAATCGTTGCCGACTTCATCAAGGCGGGCCGCGATATGGGTGTATTCATCGGTCCGGGCCGTGGTTCGGCCGCAGGATCTGTGGTAGCCTATTGCACAGGTATCACCAATATCGACCCGCTGAAGTACAACCTCCTGTTCGAGCGTTTTTTGAACCCCGACAGGAAGAGCATGCCCGATATCGATACGGATTTTGACGATGCAGGCCGCCAAAGGGTTATCGATTACGTGGTTGATAAATACGGCAAAAACCAGGTGGCCCAAATTATCACCTATGGCTCTATGGCCGCCCGCACCAGCATACAAGATGTAGGCCGCGTGCTGGATATGCCACTTGCCGATGTGAATGCGCTGAAAAAGTTGGTACCCGATACACTGGGCATCAACCTGAAGACAGCCATAGAGCAAGTTCCCGAACTGCAGGCCATCTACAAATCAACCGAGCTTAAAGGTATTGTGCTACGCGAGGCCGAAAAACTGGAAGGTTCGGTACGTAATACAGGTGTACACGCGGCAGGTATCATCATCGCCCCTTACGATTTAACAGACATTGTACCCGTTGCCACCGCTAAGGACTCGGACCTGCTGGTTACCCAGTATGACGGGCGCGTGATTGAAGATGCAGGCGTTATCAAGATGGACTTTTTGGGCCTTAAAACGCTTACCATTATCAAGGATGCCCTGCGCATGATTAAGCAGAACCATGATATACACATCGATATCGACTACATCCCGCTTGATGATGTTCAAACCTATGAACTTTACCAGCGGGGTGATACCAACGGCACCTTCCAGTTTGAAAGTGATGGTATGCAGATGTACCTGCGCGATCTGAAGCCGGATAAATTTGAGGATTTGATTGCCATGAACGCCCTGTACCGCCCGGGGCCGATAGAGTACATCCCCAACTTTATCAAGCGTAAGCATGGGCAGGAACCCATCGTATTCGACCTACCCGACATGGAAGAGTACCTGGGCGAAACCTATGGTATTACCGTGTACCAGGAGCAGGTGATGCTCTTGTCGCAAAAGCTGGCGGGCTTCAGTAAAGGCGATGCCGACGTTTTGCGTAAGGCCATGGGTAAAAAGCAAATTGAGGTACTCAACAAAATGGAGGCGCAGTTTATGGATGGGGCAATTGCCAAAGGTCACCCTAAAGATAAGCTCACCAAAATATGGACGGACTGGAAAGCATTTGCACAATACGCGTTCAATAAATCGCACTCAACCTGCTACGCTTTCGTGGCGTACCAAACGGCATACTTAAAAGCGCATTACCCCGCCGAGTATATGGCGGCGGTATTGAACAACCAAAACAACATGGAGAAGATTACCTTCTTTATGGAAGAATGCCGCCGTATGGGTGTGCAGGTTTTGGGGCCGGATATCAACGAAAGCGACATGGCTTTTGCAGCCAATAAAAAAGGCGTTATCCGCTTCGGGATGGCGGGCGTAAAGGGCGTAGGCGAAAAGGCGGTAGAAAGCATCATAGAGGAACGTAACGAGGGAGGCCCGTACACCAGCGTGTACGACTTTGCGCAGCGAAGCAACACGCGATCTGTAAACCGAAAATCATACGAAAACCTGGTTTATGGGGGTGCCTTCGATGGCTTTGGCCTTTGCCGGGCGCAGTTTTTCGCCAAGACGGAGAATGGCCTGCTTACGGGCATAGAACGCCTCATTAAATACGGAAACGATTACCAGAACACCAAGAACAGTTCGCAGTCGTCGTTATTCGGCGGCGAGGTAGCATCGTACATCCCGGAGCCTGCTATGCCCGATGCAGAAGAATGGCCCTTGATAGAACGTTTGAAATATGAAAAGGATGTTATTGGCATCTACCTTACCGGTCATCCGCTTGATAACTATAAGCTGGAACTGGAGAAATACTGCAACACAACCCTGGCCGAGCTCAAGGTAGTACAAAAGGCCCGCTCGGGCGAGGGCGGCGAAGAAATTATGGCCAAATTTGCCGATTTGCGCAAGCGCGGCGAAATATGCATTGGCGGCCTGGTTGGCAACGTACAGCATAAAACGACCAAGATGGGCAAACCCTTTGGCACCTTTGTGCTGGAAGATTACGACGAGTCGTATGAGTTTGCATTTTTTGGAGAGGATTACGTCAAGTTCCGCAATTTGATGATGGATGGCTATTTCCTGCACATCAAAGGCAATATCGAAGAAAAATTCAGGCAAAAGGATAACTGGGATTTGCGCGTAACCGTGATGAGCCTGCTATCTGAAATGCGGGAGAAACTCACCAAATCGGTAACCGTAAGTTTGGACATAAACGCAGTAAACGACCAGGTGATCGCAAGCCTGCTGCAGATGGTAGATACCAATAACCAGAAGTACCCATCGCGAAGTTGCCTGCTTAAATTCAAGATCAACGACGGAGAGGAATCGATGTTCGTGAACCTGGCATCTAAAAGCCACAAAGTAAACCCCAGCGACGATTTGATGGCCGAGATATTGAGCCTGACGAATATGAATGCGGTACTGGCATAGGATTTGATAATGTGCAGGTTATCATTTAAATTCGGGCAACCAATTTAAATGATGATGATGAAAAAACCAACCGCCCTACTAATTTTAGCATTAGCTTTAGTTTTTAGTTTCCTGTCCGTTAAACAATCAGTTGCGCAATCCGTTAAAAAAGGCATGATAAAAGTAACTATACTTTACCCCAATGGCGAGGGCAAAACCTTTGATATGGATTATTACGCGACCAAGCACATCCCTATGGTAAAACGTCTGTTTGGCGATGACATGAAAGGCGCCACAATAGACAAGGGCGTTGCAGGAGGTGCGCCAGGCGCACCCGTACCATATCTGGCTATAGGCACACTATATTTCGAAAATATAGCCGCTTTTCAGAACGGCATGAAAACATATGCACAAGAAATCCGCGCGGATATCCCCAAGTTTACCAATATTACGCCGGTGGTGCAGATAAGCGAGGTGGTTGAGTAAGAAATCGCGAAGCCGGTGCTGACGAATTGAGTTGATGATTTAGGATTTATGTGTTAAATTTGATTGAGGAGGTAAGCACATGACAATTACAGCGATAAGAGAGAAGCTTCATGATTACATCGATTCAGCAGATGTAAAAAGAGTGCAAGCTTTGTATTCAAAAATGGAAGACGATATCTCTGAAAAAAAGCTGTCGACAGAAAAAAAAATAGCGCTCTTAGAACAAGCGGCTAACGACCCGTTATTTTTAGCCGATCAAAAAGAAATTATGGATGACTTTCATCTCATCGATGACGAAAATATATGATTAAAAAGTGGTCTGTTTACAGGGCAAATCTTGAACCTGTAATTGGCTCGGAACAGGGTAAATCCCGGTCGGTTTTAGTCATTAGTGAAGATGCTGTCAATGCGCTTCTTAACGTAGTCAATGTAATACCAATAACTTCAAGAAAACAAGGCCGAACAATCTATCCAAACGAAACACTAATTCCTGCCGGGACCGCCGGACTACCAAATGAATCAATCGCGCTTTGTTATCAAATAAGAACTTTAGATAAGCAACGACTATCTCATTTATACGGTGAAATCAATTCTGCTAAAATACAGGACGAAGTAATCGACGCTTTGTCATTTCAACTCGGGATATAATTTTATACCTCCTCCGCCACCGCCTCCCTAAACGTATAGCAACTTTCATCAGCCACTTTTATGGTATCGCTGTTCACAGTAAGGAAGTGCACGCCCCATTTTTCTAGGGCGTAAAAAATCGAGGCCAGTTCTCTGCCTAAATCGGTAAAGGCGTATTCCACGCGTGGGGGAACTTCGAGGAAAACTTTGCAGGTGAGTATCTCATCTTCTTCCAACTCGTACAACTGCTGGCTTAGCAGCAAATTTATAAGTGTTTGGGTTTGTTTGGGATAATGGCCGGGGCTTTTGCTTCGGCCGTTTTTTTGATGTAACGGTTGATGAAGTAGCAAATGATGCTAATAATGGGCGTAGTAACAAAGGTGATAAATAGCCCGGCAAACAGCACCCCCATAGCAGGCATGCCTCATATTCCCCTACCATGCGCCGCACGCGACATGGCATCTAAAACTATGTTCATGGCCATAAAAGAGCATATGAAACCAACAACCAATGCAAGCCCAAAAATGGCATAGAGGGGCAAACTTATTTTGCGGGCAAGCCTCAAAACGGATAGTATAATTTGCAAAACAGGTGCTGAAAAAAGCAGAAAGTGGTACATTACCGGCTTTTTAATTGATACCCCGACCTGCCGAAAGGTAACCTTAAACTCCCTGATTATTACACATCTGTCAATATTATCCACATTATCAATAGAATTGTCACATTGTCAGGCACCCACTTGTGGCAAGCTATTTGAATAGTATATATTTGTAAACTGAAAATTTAAAAATTAAAAATATCATGGCTTTAGAAATAACAGATGCAAACTTCGAAGAACTTGTTCTTAAATCAGACAAACCAGTACTTGTTGATTTTTGGGCAGAGTGGTGCGGTCCGTGTAGGATGGTTGGCCCGGTAGTAGAAGATATTGCTAAAGAATACGATGGCAAAGCCATTGTAGGTAAAGTAAACGTAGACAACAACCCAGGCATATCCATGAAATACGGCATCCGCAATATCCCGGCTTTATTATTCTTTAAAGGCGGCGAAATTGTAGACAAGCAAATTGGCGCTGTACCAAAATCAGTACTGGCCGAAAAACTAGCTAAGCAATTAGCATAAGTTTTTCTATCATATATAAAACAGAAAAGGCTTCGGGTAATCCGAAGCCTTTTCTGTTGAACTGTCTTTTCTCTTTCAGTCCTTTATCTTTGATCTGAAAATCACATCCGGCTTACGCTGCCGCTGCCTGCTTTCGACGTATTGACGCTTTTTGGCGAACCGGTGTAATGCACATCTCCGCTGCCGACTACCGAGGCATCTAACCTGTCAGAAACATTTACCCTGGCATCGCCACTACCTGCTACGCTTACTTTAGTGCTGCCGGTAACTACGCCCTGTGCAGTGTAATCGCCAGAGCCCACTACGCTAACGCTTGATGTATCGGCGCTACCACTGATGGTAATATCGCCACTGCCGGCAATGCTGCTCTCCAGGTTTTTAACGTTCAACTTGCCGGTGATGTCGCCGCTGCCCGATAATTTCAGTTTCAGCGAGTTAGCTTTGATGCCTTCTTTAAAGAAGATGTCGCCGCTGCCTGCAAGGGTAATAGCGTTAACGTCCTTAAGGGCAACATAGATAACTACCTTTTTATCGTGCCAGCTCCAGTTGTTATTTTCATCGCGCTTGGTATAAATTTTGAGTGTACCGCCTTCAACTTCTGTTACAATGCGGCCAATGATATCCGCAGGGGCATCAACCTTTACCGATTCTGACGAACCCTGGGTGACGTACACATCGAATGAGCCGGCAACGTTTACGGCGTTGAAGCCGGTTAGGTGGCGGTCTTCGGTATTATTTTTGGCAAATGCCGATGCGCTTGCAACTATCATTACGGCAGCCAGTATCAGTTTCTTTAGTGATTTCATATTTTTAGTTTATGGTTTACTCCTATCAGACGCGCACTGCCTTTAATAAGTTGCACCAACCGGAAAATATTTTTGAGAAGAGGTTGCTTCGTAAACCCAAAAAATACCCTTAAAAATCTTCACTTTTCGGAAGGATTTAAGGGTATTTCTGTAGTTTAGATCGTTACCTCAATATTAGTCAACCAAAACGCCAATGTAATAATTAAACGTATCTACTTCGATATTATCTTTCGCCGCCCCATCGATATTTACCGGTGTAAACCGCGTGGTTGGTTTGATGAATTTATACTCGCCACCTTTCACCCTCACTTTTACCGGCATGTTGAAGCCCGGTGTTTCGGTCACCCAGCGGGCCATCAGCTTGCCTTGTATGGTATCGAATTCGAGCACCGGCAGCTTTGCGTGTTTCAGGTATTGCTCAAACACGGGCGATAGGTTAATACCACTTTGGGTATTGACGTAGCCCACCACATCATCATAAGTAACGGTTTTATGGTAAAAGGTTTTATTGAGGCCGCGCAGGATGCTGCGCCATTTATCATCGTCGTTAATAATGGTGCGCACCATGTTAAGCAAGTTGCCACCTTTGTAGTACATATCACCGCTACCTTCTTTGTTTACGCCGTAAGCGCCTACTATGGGGCCATCGTTCTGGATGTTCATACGGGTGCCATGCACATATTCCTGCCCGGCCTGTTTGCCATAAAAGGTTTCTATGAACAACGATTCGCTGTAATTGGTGAAGCTTTCGTGTATCCACATATCGGCCAAATCTTTACTGGTGATATTATTGCCAAACCACTCGTGCCCGCTCTCGTGTACCACGATGAAATCCCATTTCAAACCCCAGCCGGTACCCGATAAATCGCGACCAAGGTAGCCGTTACGATAATGGTTGCCATAGGCCGTGCCGCTTTGATGCTCCATACCCAGGTGCGGGGTTTCTATCAATTTATAGCCATCCTCATAAAAAGGGTATGGACCAAACCAATGTTCGAACGCTTTGAGCATGCGCGGCGCATCCAGTCCCCATTGCTTTTTGGCTTTTTCAACATTGTAGCTCAACGGCCAGAAATCCATCTCCAGTTTGCCTTTTTCGCCCTGATAGATGCCGGTGTAGTGGGCATAATCGCCAATATTGGCTTCAAGGTTGTAGTTGTTTATTGGGTTGGCCACAAACCAATCGAAACGGGTGTAACCGTCTTTCAGCTTGGTAACGTTACGCAGGTGCCCGTTTGATACATCCTTTAAGCCGTTGGGTACGCTGATGCTCACCATGGCGCTATCTACCTCATCATCCTGTACATCTTTGGTTGGCCACCATACACTTGCTCCCATGCCCTGGCAGGCGGTTGCCACATGCGGTTTACCAAGCGAATCTACCGCGTATTGTACGCCGCCATCCCACGGGGCGCGCTTGGCTATGGTTGGGTTGCCGCTGTAGTAAACGGTAAACTCGTCCGTGCTGCCCTTACTGATGGTTTTAGGGAAGCTAAGGAACACCGCGTTAAACTCTCTGTTGTAGCTTAGCTCTTGGCCCTTGTAAACTACCTTTTCAATCTTCAGGTTGTTCCACAGGTCGAACTGTAGTTTGCTGAAATCAGCCGCTGCCGTGAACTTGAACAGCACATTGCCGCTGATGAATTTCTTATCGATATCGAACTTAATATCCAAATGGTAATAGTTGATATCATAGCAGGTGCGCAGCGGCGTGGTGAGCGAACCGCGCAGGGTATCGGCACGGGTGAAGGTTTCTTTTGGCGTGCCGAGCTGGGCGTGGGCGGTTGAAGAACTTAATCCTAAAAGGATAATTAGCAGATGCTGTACTTTAATTTTCATCGTATTGTTTTTCATCCAGCCAAAATTTAATCTCGGGCTGGTTTATTGGGTTGCTTTCAAAATCGTGTATATTAAAATTGGCATCGAAAATTTCATTAGCCAATAGTTTGCTTAAGCTGTCAGACCAATAGATAATATCGGCACCGTGCATGGATAAGATAGGATTATCTACGGAATTTGTCAGCATAAATCGATGTTGATACACTGGAAAAATGGCAGGCACTATGCCTTGCTTAACCATGCTGGCATTAACTTTATTCTCTTCATATATCCAATTTATCAGTTCCTCTATCACAGGTAAATCGTCCGGATAGGAATAATATAGAGATTTGAATGTTGGCTTTGTACCGTCGCTACCAAATACATTTATCCCCGGCTTTGTTAAGCCATTCATTGTTTTATAAAAGTTTTTAAGCGGTAAAGGAAATTCATAACCTATAGCCATTTCAAAATCTTTCAGTTCGTTATCAGTTAAACCTGGTTTCCATTGAGAATTACCTTGTTGCTGACAACCATAAATTGAAGGGTTTGGTGTTGTTTCAGCCCAGTAATATTCACTTTTTTGTTTTATTGCTTCAAAAAACAAGATACTATCATCAGGTGCAGGTAAATGCACCCAATCAAGTTTCTTCTTTTTGAATAAATTAAACATAATATCTGTTTGTACAATAGTCGCAATGCATTGGCGACGATTTCGCCACGTTGCCCCCTCCTTACAAGCCCGTGCCGCTCTTCGCAATGGCATAATTGGTTTGGCAGCTTTCCCCATTCCCTCCTTGGGGAGGGGCGCGTTAGGCTGTGTTGTGGGAGGGAGGGGTTCTCCGCTAGGCAATCGGTTTGCACAGTTCGCTAACCCCTCCCCGCCTTCGCGCGCTTTTCCAGCCGCACCCCTCCCCAAGGAGGGAATTAAAATTTTCACCACTCCCTACTCACCATTCACCAACCTTTCTACTTCAACACCTCCACATCAAAATAGCTATCGTTGAATATGGTTTCGGTAGCTTTTATGTAATCGCTATCGTTGGCTTTGTAGGGGTTATCTAAAAACGTTTGCGGGTTGCGGGCAAACAGCGGGAAGGCTGTGCTTTGTACCTGTATCATAATACGGTGGCCCTTTTTAAAGGTGTGCAGTACATCCTGAACCCTAAAGTTGACATCCGTTTTTTGACCCGCTATCAACGCTTCCGGTTTCTCGAAACTGTTGCGGAAACGGGCCGGCATCACCTCGCTGCGTACCATTTGCTGGTAGCCACCCAGCGTGATGCTTTTGTTGGGCATGTATGGGTTGTTCGGCTCATCGGCAGGGTAAACGTCTATCAGTTTTACGAAGAAATCGGCATCTGTGGCGGTGCTGGCCACTTTAAGGTGCGCCATTATCTCGCCACCCAGGGTAACGTCATCGGTCAACACATCCGTTTGGAAAACCAGCACATCGGTACGGCGGCCGGCAAAGCGCTGGTCTTCGCTCATATAATTATGCGGACTAAAGCCTACGGTGGTCGGCAAATCCTCGGTGTAAGGAACGGGTTTAAGCGGGTCGCTTACATAGCTTGTAGAACCAGTAGTTGCCGGTTGCGCAGCGGCCAGCTTACCGTCACTATTCAGGTAAAACTTCACATGCTCTGCAGCAGGCGAAGGCCATTTATCGAACGTACGCCACTCGTTTTTGCCGGTGTTGAACATATAGGCTTCGGGCAGGCCGCTGTTTTTGTCACCATTGCCTTTGAGGAAATGGTTGAAGAATTTCTGCTCTATGTTTTTTTGGTAGAAGGTAGCGATGCTGTCGCCAAAGTAGATATTGCTGTGCATAGTGTGCCCCGTTTCGCGCGACCAACGCCCGTGCCCGAAAGGACCCATCACGATGGTGTTGTAACCCTCCGGATTTTTCTGCTCGATGGCTTTGTAAATAGCCAGCGGACCGGTTAAATCCTCGGCATCGAACCAGCCGCCTACGGTCATTACCGCGGTTTTTGTTTTGCCATAATGTTTCGGCAAGCCGCGTTGCTGCCAAAAATCATCGTAGCTGGGGTGGTTAACGGTTTCCTGCCAGTAAAAATTGTCGCTATAGTATTTGTCGGCATTTTTTAGCGGGCCCATATCCAGCAAAAACTGATAGCCATCTTTAGTGTGCGGGTTTATCATCTGGCTGTTATACCATGGTACAGCAGTGGTGTCTTTCTTTTGCACGCCAAACACCGGGAAGGTGAAGAAATAGCTTTCTAAAAACGCGCCGTTATGATGGAAATCATCAAAAAAGAAATCGGAGATAGGTGCCTGCGGCGATGATGCCTTTAGGGCCGGGTGGTTACTGAGGATGCCCGCAGCCGTATAAAAGCCCGGATAGCTGATACCCCATTGCCCTACGCGGCCGTTGTTGCCGGGCAGGTTTTTAATGAGCCAGTCGATGGTGTCATAAGTGTCGGAGCCTTCGTCCACATCGGTTTTTTTCTTTTTGTTATCGATAACCGGGGTCATGTTGGTCCAGGTGCCTTCGCTTTTCCAGCGGCCGCGTACGTCCTGGTAAACGAAGATGTAGCCTTCCTGCATCATGTATTTAGAGGGGCCCAATTGGCCGGGGTATTTGCTTTCGCCGTATGGGGCAACACTGTAGCAGGTGCGCTGCATCATTATCGGGTATTTATTGGTGGCCGAGGCATCCTTTGGCGTGTAGATGGAGGTGAACAGCTTTACACCATCGCGCATGGTGATGTACACATCTTTTTTGGTGTAATGTTCTTTTACATCGTAGCTCTGCGCAATGGCAGTGCTACAGGCAGTAGCCAGCAGGTATAAAACGGCGAAGATTTTTCTCATGATTATCAGTATTAGCTGAGGCTAATTTAGCAGTTAAATTAACAATATGCTAACGGTGGCAGGGTTGTTACAAAAGGAGGTAATATTTAGTTATTTTGCATCAAAATACAAGCATATGGCCAGCAACAAAGTAGAAGAAATTATAGAGAAGTATTTGCAAAGAGAAGTTGAACGCGGCTTGAATCAACTTCCCGGGTCGATTGAGCCGGAAATGCTAGCACCCGGCCAGGAGGCAAATCAGGAGTGGAAAACCTGGTTGCCAATTGCCAGTACGGTAACCGATGAAGAAATTGCTGCTGTTGAAGAAAAAATAAAGTGCAAGCTTCCGGCATCATATGTGAAGTTTTTAAAATATAAACACTTTTATGAGCTACATATTGGCGAGGCAACATTTTGCAGGCACCCTTTACGCACCTGGCAAAACGCATTGGGGAACATGATACTTGAACGTCACCCTAATGAATATCTTTATGATATAGGCCTGATCCCCTTTGCCGATTGGAGTGATTGGGGATTGCTTTGTTTTGATACGAGGCGCAATTATTTTACCGCCGATTATCCTGTCGTTTTATGGGACCATGAGGTAGCGGACAATTATACTGATTACAGTATGAACTTTAATGTGGCTATAAAGAAATTGGATAAGGAGGATGAGAGAAGTTGGGAGCGGGATGCGGAGTAGGAAGGATAGTGTAATCGAATCATCGTAGTAAACAAAGGAGGAAATCAAGAAATCCTCTAATCCTACGAATCATGGTTCAGACAATCAACGAAATCATTTAATCAGATTAATCAGCGGTCAAACTTCCCCGCATAATTCATAAAGTTGCCCGTCAGCCCGTTATCTTCCGTGCCTTTGCGGCGGATGAAGTAGAAATCGCGGGTTATTTTGAGGCCCTCTATGGGTACTTCTACTAGGTCGCCTTCGGCTAATTGGCGGATGATGGAGGGGCGGGGCATAAAGCCCAGGCATTGGTCGGCCAGGAGGAAGTTCTTGAGTGCTTCGGTACCTCCGAGGCGTATTTTGATGGATAGGTCGGCGGGTTTGATGTGCAATGCCGAGAGGGCCTTTAACAGGGCCGTCAAGGTACCCGAACCTCGTTCCCTTACCGCCAGTGGTGTTTTTACGAATTGTTTCAGGCTTAGCGATTTCCCCGCCAGCGGACTTTTTGCCGAGCAAACCGGTATCACCTCATCGCTCATGAAATGGGTGTAAGTGACGGTGGTGAGCTTGGTTTCGGCTTCGATAATGCCGAGATCCACCTCGTGCCGCAGCAGGGCATCCAGTATATACTCCGAATTACGGTTAACCAATTGCACTCCTACGTTGGCATATTCGTGTTGGAAACCCGAGAGGATATACGGCAAAATATACAGGGCAATGGTGGTGCTTGCCCCAAGGCGCAGGTGCCCGGCGGCATTGGCAGCGTTGCTGAGGATGGAAAGTTCGTAGGCTATCTTGCGCTCTATTTCGGTGGCTTGCTTTAGGTAATCGTTCAGTTTTATGCCGGCTTCCGTAAGTGATATGCTATTGCCCTTGCGCTCGAAAAGCGGCATCTTGTATTGGTCTTCCAAGGCTTTGATGTGTTTGC
This sequence comes from Mucilaginibacter psychrotolerans, assembly GCF_004519315.1. Taxonomy (GTDB): domain Bacteria; phylum Bacteroidota; class Bacteroidia; order Sphingobacteriales; family Sphingobacteriaceae; genus Mucilaginibacter; species Mucilaginibacter psychrotolerans. The sequence continues at coordinate 102,609 of NZ_SOZE01000013.1, read as the reverse complement.
TGACAGCCGGCTGGGTAATAAACAGCACCTGCGCCGCCTTAGAAAAACTAAGGTTGGCGGCAACTTCCATAAAAACGCGGTGACTGAAGGATATCATTTGGCTAATATAACCTTTTCGAAATATTGCCCGTTGAATTTGTAGGTGATGAATTTAGTGGTGAATTTACCATCACTGGCAATCAGCGGAAATTTAATGGTTTGTGTTACGTTATCGTAATGAATACTAACATCAACATCCCTATCGACGTCATCAGGAACGTCGTATTCATAACTAAGGAAGTTGTGCAACCCGGATTTTGTTTTTATCAGCTTTGTATTAGCATTTAGCTTTCCGTTTTCGATAGAAAACACTTGTAGTCCACGCAAATGGTCCCGCGAAGAACCAATGACCAAAAACACGGCGAGGTAATAGGTTTTATTTTCCGCCTTCAATGTGAATAATTTATGATAGAATGGGCCATTAACGCCCTCACCAAGTGGCTGATCTAACAATGCATAAGTCTTATCGCCAATTTTGTACTGAAAAACATTTGCAAAAAAATGCATAGTCCCGCCGGTTAGCCTATCCCAGGAATAAATCCTGAAAAGACCATCTGCTGCAGTAGAGACCGTGAGGCCTGCGGGTAGAGATTTGAAAGGCGCGGTAATCGTAGATGGATATTTGATGGCATAGGTTTTTATCAAATTCCCTAAATTATCGTTTGCTTTTTCTAACGAGTCGTAAGATTGCTCGCTTTCGGTATGGGCCCAATATTGTACCTTTATGTAGGAGTTAAATATATTTTTTTCGATTACCCCTGATTTTTGAGCAAAGGCAAACGTTACCGCGAACAGGCAGATGACGGACAAAAATAATTTAACAACTTTCATTGAAATAAAAATAGGGATAATCTCCCGACTATCCCTATTCATTTATTTCCGTAGAGACGCAATATTTCGCGTCTCCCGTATACAAATCTGAAATGCATGTTGAGACGCAAAATATTACGTCTCTAGAATTTGCCTACGCCTCTACAACCTGTCCGATCAAATGCTTGGCCACCAGATACTCGGCAATTTGCACGGCATTGGTTGCTGCACCCTTGCGCAGGTTATCAGATACTATCCAGCAGTTTAAAGTGTTCGGCTGGGTTTCATCGCGGCGGATGCGGCCTACAAAAACTTCGTCTTTATCGTGTGCGTCCAATGGCATCGGATATTTGAGGTTCGCGATATCATCAGTTACTACAATGCCCGGCGATTTGGCAAGCAGCTCTTTTACTTCCTCCACGTCAAAATCATTCAGGAACTCGATGTTAACCGACTCTGAGTGGCCGCCCATTACCGGGATACGCACCGTGGTAGCAGTAACCTTGATGCTGTCATCGCCCATTATCTTAACGGTTTCCTTCACCATCTTCATTTCTTCCTTGGTATAGCCGTTCTCGGTGAACACGTCAATCTGCGGGATAACATTCAGGTCGATGGTGTATGGGTATGCCATTGGGCCTTCGATACCTTTACGCTCGTTGAACAGTTGGTCAACCGCTTTTACGCCGGTACCGGTTACCGATTGGTAGGTAGATACCACCACGCGTTTGATTTTATATTTATCGTGCAGGGGCTTTAAGGCCACTACCATTTGTATGGTGGAGCAATTGGGGTTGGCGATGATTTTGTCATTGGCAGTTAATACATCGGCATTCACTTCCGGCACGATCAGCTTTTTGCTGGGGTCCATACGCCAGGCCGATGAGTTATCGATAACGGTAGTACCCACTTCGGCAAACATTGGGGCCTGCTCTAAAGAAGCACTGCCACCTGCACTAAACAGGGCAACATCGGGCCTTTGCTTTATCGCATCCTCAACAGAAACCACCTTATACTGCTTGCCCTTAAAAGTAATTTCTTTACCAATACTCTTAGCGGAAGCTACAGGGAATAATTCTGTAACGGGGAAGTTGCGCTCCTCAAGGATCTGCAACATTTTAGTGCCTACCAGCCCGGTGGCACCTACTACTGCGATTTTCATTGCGTTAATCTGTTTTTTAATTGAAAATGAAGCTTCCTTCGGAGGTTTCATTTGTTTGTTAAATTATGTAATAAACTAAACTCCAAATATGCGTTTTTTTTTGCGAATGTCTACTAAACTAGTATGCGAATTTGTCTGAACTCGAATTTTAAAGAATTAATGGAATACACAGAATTAAAATAGCTTGCTTTGAGCTAAATTCTGTCACTTCTAAAAATTCCCCCAAATTCGAGTTCAGACAACGAAAAATTCGAGTTCAGACAAAAAAATTTACCTTTGTGCCCAAACCTGCATCTGCATGAGCGAAAAGATTTTAGTGATAGGCGCCAACGGGCAAATTGGCACCGAACTGGTTACTGCCTTGAGGAATATACACGGAGCCGAAAACGTTATAGCATCGGACATTAACAACCCCAACTACGCTATCCGCAACAGCGGCCCTTTCGAGTTTGCCAACGTGCTGGATAAGGATAACCTGCACCATATATTCGAAAAGCACCGCCCTACACAGGTTTACCTGCTGGCGGCTATCCTATCGGCCGTGGGCGAGCAAAAACCACGCATGGCCTGGGATTTGAATATGAGCGGGCTTTTGCATATACTTGATTTTGCCGTAGAGTTTAAAACCGCAAAGGTTTTCTGGCCAAGCTCTATCGCCGTTTTCGGCCCGCACTCACCTCAATATAATACGCCGCAATACTGCGTAATGGACCCTAACACGGTTTACGGGTTCAGCAAACTGGCAGGAGAGCGCTGGTGCGAATATTACCATGCCAAATACGGGCTGGATGTGCGCAGCCTCCGTTACCCCGGCCTAATAGGCTGGCGCGCGAACCCGGGCGGCGGAACAACTGATTATGCAGTTCACATATTCCACGAGGCTTTGAAAAAAGGCAACTACCAAAGCTTTTTGGCCAAAGGTACCGCCCTGCCCATGATGTATATGGATGATGCTATCCGCGCTACCATTACCTTGATGGATGCACCCGCCGAACAAATAAAAATACGCAGCAGCTATAACCTGGCGGGCATAAGCTTTACGCCAGAACAATTGGGCGATGAAATTAAAAAGCATTTGCCTAATTTCGAATTGAGCTACGCCGACCATGACCCACGCCAGGCCATTGCCGATAGCTGGCCAAAATCGATAGACGATAGCCAGGCAACCGAAGACTGGGGCTGGCAAATAGAGTACGATCTGGCCAAAATGACCAGCGATATGCTTGAGAATTTGAAGAGGATAATTTAAAACTTAAATAAGAATAAAGTCACAGTATTATTTAGAGAGCATCGTTGAAATCGGTGAAATCAAAATAAATCGGTGTAATCACAAAAAAATGGGAAGAGCATTCGAATTCCGTAAGGAAAGGAAATTTAAGCGCTGGGCCAAAATGGCGGTGCAGTTTACGCGTTTGGGTAAGGAAATTGTAATGGCGGTTAAAGCCGGCGGGGGCGACCCGCACACCAATTCGCGCCTGCGCACAGCTATCCAAAACTCTAAGGCGGTTAACATGCCTAAGGACCGTGTGGAGGCCGCCATTAAACGCGCTACCAGTCGCGACGAAAAAGATTACGAAGAATTGGTGTACGAGGGCTATGCACAGCATGGCGTAGCCATATTGGTAGAAACCGCTACCGATAACATCAACCGTACCGTAGCCAACGTACGCAGCTATTTCACCAAATACGGCGGCACGCTGGGCAAAACCGGATCGCTCGATTTTATCTTCAGCCGCAAATCGGTATTTACTTTCGACCCGGGCGACCGCGATTTGGAAGAATTGGAATTTGAACTGATTGATGCGGGTTTAGAAGACCTGTTTGTTGATGCAGACGAGGAAGGAAACGAAATTGCTGTATTGCACGCGGCTTACGAGGATTTCGGCAAAATGCAGAAAGCTTTAGAAGGATTAGGTATCGAAACCAAATCGGCCAAGCTGGAGCGAGTTGCACAATCAAACATCGCCGTAACCGAAGAGCAATCCGTAGACGTGTTCAAAATCATCGACCGCCTGGAGGAAGACGACGACGTGCAGGCGGTGTACCATAACATGGCGGAATAAGCCACAACGCCCCGCGCGTCATTGCGAGGAACGAAGCAATCTCCCGGTTAGCATATCCACAATACAAAGCTTAGCGATTGCTTCGTTCCTCGCAATGACGAGTTTATTAAATTGACGAACCATGCCACTACTATCAAACCGCAAGCAGGACCAAAAAGTTAAGGTAACTTTTGCCAATGGTTTGCTTTTTGTAGAAAAGGCCGATGGTAAGCAGCAGGCTTTCCCGTTGGAATGGTTTCCCAAGTTGTTGAACGCTACCGATGAGGAGCGCGAAGACTGGGAGCAAACGGATAAAGGAATCAACTTTACTAAGTTGGATTTAAAAGTAGATTTTTAGAAACAGAATCAAGAGCTAAGAACCAAGAGACAAGACAAAGGAGCTCGTCTTATTTCTTGATTCCTGGCTCTTATATCTAATTTTGGGGTTTGTAGAATCAAGAGGTCAAGAATCAAGAGACAAGAAGAAAAAAAGAAGTTTGTCTTGCATCTTGATTCTTGCTATCTTATATCTAAATAAATATGACTTTCGAAGAGTTTTTTCAGAAAAAGAGGATAGACCTTACCCGCCTGCAAGCTGGTGAGCCCGCCTTGTTTTTTGAATTTAAAACCCATTTCGAGCAAATGGGCGAGAAGAGTTTCGACCATACCAAAAAATACTGGTTCAACAAATTACGCCTGCAATACCATTTGGCAGCCGAACTGAAGCCTGCGAAAGTACATATAGAGAACCGCCTGGCCGAGCAAACTATCGTAGAAACGCTTACAGAAAGCATTCCCTCTCCGAGTTTGAAAGTCGAAAGTCCGGAGTCGGAAGTAGAAAGCCCTGCCGAGTCTGCTGCACCGAAACCTGCATTTAAACCCCGTTTCAATCCTAAAATGGCTGCTCCAAAGGCTACCGCAGAAGCAGCAACGATAGAGCCAAAAGCCGAAAATCCGGAAGAAAGCACTACAAGCCCTGCGGAAACAACAGCTCCAAAACCCGGTTTTAAACCACGCTTCAATATGAAGATGGCACCGAAACCAACTGAACCTGTAGAGGATAAACCTAAAACACTTGCGCAGGCAGAAGCCAGACCTGTTGAAGAAACACCTGCCCCTGCTACGGAAACTACCGCACCAAAACCTGGTTTCAAGCCACGCTTCAATATGAAGATGGCACCGAAACCGGCAGAGCCCGTTGAGGAAAAAGCAGATGAACCTGTGCAGGTTGCTGTACAGCCGCCTGTTGAAGAAACACCCACGCCACCTATAGAAGGAGTCGCGCCAAAACCCGGCTTCAAGCCTCGTTTCAACATGAAGATGGTGCCAAAACCAGCGGAGACAGCGCAACCGAAAACGGAAGGCGAGATACCGCTTGCCGAAAACAGTGTTGAACCGGCACCTGCCGCAATTGAAACTAAGGCAGAAATACCTGCAACGCCGGAAGCGCCCGCAGCGGATGCCGCACCAAAACCTGCTGGCTTTAAGCCAAGGTTCAACGCGGCAAAGATGAAACCCAAACCGCCGCAGGAATAATTAATCTATTTTAGAACCCATAGTACCCAACATATATGGATCCCAAAGAACTGCTGAACGAAAACGGCTCAGAACCCAATAAACCAAAAAAGGAAAGCCCGCTGGTAAGCCTGGAACGCGACCTGAAACTTTTCAACGAATCTATCCGCGAGGTGGCCGTAGAAATCATGCTCGAGGGCTTATCTTTGCACCCCATATTCGTTGCCCACCAGCACGAAATCAAACTGGGCGAAGTTATCCTCGACCGCAACGAACTCAACACCGAGTGGAGCATCCACGCCTCCACCATCGAAGAATTTACCGAGCGCGGCATCATCAAAACTGAATTGAAAGAACGTTTCCTCACTACCTATAAAAACCCGCACGATTTTATGTGCCTGTTCGTGGTAGTGCCAGAGGGGGCGAACTTTGTGTATTATCCGTATGTAAAAGGGTAACACAATGTCTATTGAAAAGGTAACTTTTAAAGATTGGGTATTTGAGGTTGACAGGAGCTTGAACGAGGCACATTATGCTATGTTTGTAAGCGATGGAGCTGCCACATGTGGCTGTGGAAATTGCGAAAATTACTTAGCGTATCGCGATCAAATATTTCCGGATGAGGTAAAGAAACTATTCGACAATCTTGGTATTGATTATAAAAAGGATGCTGAAATCATGACCAATTATAAAACCTCCGATGGTTTGTATAATATCATGGGTTGGTTTCACTTTAAGGGACTTATATTAAGAGGGAAAAATTGCGCTATCCCTCTGCCTGGTGGCAATGGGTATTCCATAGAATTAAGCAGATTCTCTGATAATTTCTCTATCGGTTTTAGCAATCGAGATAACTTATCATATTTTGAAAATAACGACGACTTAATCGAGTTAACATTCGAAACTAATATCCCCTGGGTTTTGGACCCCACGCTCGAAACTTAATAGTGCTGTTGCAAAGTTGTCGGCTTATTTCTACCTTTAAATTGTAAACCAAGCACTCAAAAAGGGAACATTTCAACCTTCCAAATTACAACCTTCCAACAACAAAAACATGCCCGATAAAAAAATCCTGATATTAAACAGTACGCAAATACAGCAAAAGATAGACCGTATTGCCTACCAGATACTGGAAGATAATTTCGACGAAACCGAGATACTCATCGCCGGCATCCTGCCCCGGGGCAACCATTTGGCTGAGCGGTTGAAGGCTGTGCTGGATGAGATTGCCCCATTCAGTAGCCGCCTGCTCACTATCGAACTGGAGAAAGAAAGCACCAGCCTGAGCGCCCGTATCAACTTCGAGATTGAAGAATGCAGCAATAAAGTAATTGTACTGGTTGACGATGTGCTCAACAGCGGCAAAACCCTGGCCTATGGTTTCGGTGTTTTCCTGGATGTGCCCCTCAAAAAACTCCGCACCGTGGTATTGGTAGACCGTAACCACAAAAGCTTCCCCGTTACTACCGATTATGCAGGTGTGGCCCTCTCTACCGTTATCAAAGAACACGTCAACGTGGTTTTGGATGTGGATGGTGAGGAAGATGCAGTTTATTTGGTGTAGAATAATTCAGGCGATGGAAGAGCAAGAAGACAAAACGCCCGAATCGGAAAAAGACTGGTGGGATGACCTTACCGATGCCCAAAAAGAAAATATAAACGTAGGCTTAGAGGAAGCAGAAATCGGAAACCTGATTTCTTCGGAAGAATTTTGGAGGAGATTGAAGGGCACTCTATAATTTCACATTTTGTAAAACATAGCCCCAATGTCATTATAAGCGGTAGCGCGGCAACCATCGGCACGAAGGTCAGCTCTGTATTGCGGATGATTACCGCGTCGCCCCACCTCTTTTACCCACGCGCCGCTCCTCGCAAAGACGTTAGGGATAAGCTAACGTTATGCACCATTGCCTTTTATTCCCCCCGTCATAATCTCCACCACCTCCCTTCTTACATTCTCTTTCCCTATCTTTACACCCTCAAAAATCTAATAAAAATTATGTCTAAACGGTGGGTGATAAAAGATGCAGCTGATACGGATGTAGTGCAGGCGCTTGCTGCTGAACTTAACATCAGCACCGTATTAAGCAATATGCTGGCTCAACGTGGCATCAGCAACTTCAACGAAGCCAAATACTTCTTCCGCCCCAGCGTGCTCCACCTGCACGATCCTTTCCTGATGCAGGATATGGAAAAAGCTATCGACCGGATAGATGCCGCTATAGCCCAAAATGAAAAAGTGATGATCTATGGCGATTACGATGTAGATGGCACTACAGCCGTGGCCTTAACGTATAGTTTTTTTAAAAACCATCACGCCAATATCGAATACTACATCCCCGACAGGTATAAAGAAGGTTACGGCATCTCCACAGCGGGAATAGATTATGCGGCGGCCAATGGCATCACGCTTATCATCGCGCTGGATTGCGGCATTAAATCGGTTGATAAAATTGCATACGCTAACACACTCGGGGTAGATTTCATCATCTGCGACCACCACTTGCCCGGCGATGAATTGCCTGCGGCTGTGGCCATCCTCGATCCAAAACGCGCCGATTGCCAATATCCATACAAAGAACTTTCAGGTTGCGGTATCGGACTCAAGCTGGCCCAGGCCTACGTGGAAAAACACGACTTACCATTCGAAGAAGTAAGCGCTTATTTCGATTTGGCCTGCATCAGCATAGCTTGCGACATTGTGCACATAACCGGCGAGAACCGCGTGCTGGCCCACCTTGGCCTGCAAAAGATAAACGAAAATCCCTGCATCGGCGTAAAGATGCTAATGGAAGTAGCCGGCCGCAAAGGCCCTTACACCATTAGCGATGTGGTGTTTTTATTGGGCCCGCGCATAAACGCCGCCGGGCGCATTAACGATGCCAAAGATGCCGTGCAGCTATTGATTGCCTGCCACGAAGACGATGCCAAAGAAAAAGGCCTCCTCATTAACGAGCGTAACCAGGAACGCAAGGAATACGATGTGCAAATTACCGAAGAGGCCCTTAGCCTGATAGATAACGACGAAATACTCATCGGCCGTAAATCTACAGTGGTATTCAACGAGCGCTGGCACAAGGGCGTTATAGGTATTGTAGCCTCTCGCCTTACCGAAAAATATTACCGCCCAACAATAGTGCTCACCCGCAGCAACGGGCATGTGGCCGGTTCGGCACGGTCGGTTTTGGGGTACGATTTATACGAGGCCCTTTGCGGCTGCAGCGATTTGTTGTTGCAGTTTGGTGGGCATAAGTATGCGGCGGGCCTCACTATGCAGCCAGAGCAGGTGCCTGCATTTATCCAACGGTTTGAAGAAGTGGTGAGCAGCACCATAACCGATGAGCAACTGATACAACAGGTGCTGATAGATGCAGAACTGCAACTGAGCGATATCGAACCCAAATTCTTTAGGATACTGAACCAGTTCGCGCCCTTCGGCCCGGAGAATATGGCACCGGTATTCCTGAGCAAAAATGTGTATGTTAGCGGCAATGCGGGCCTGGTTGGTGGCAACCACGTAAAAATGAGCGTAATGCAGCCCGGTTCGGCGGCATTCAGTTGCATAGCCTTTAACCATGCAGAATACCTGCCGCAATTAAAACCCGGCGTACCATTTGATATTTGCTACGCTATAGAAGAAAACGTTTGGCGCGAACAAAGGACGATACAGTTGAATATAAAAGGGATAAGGATAAGCCCCACCCAACCCTCCCCGGAAGGGAGGGCTTAAAATTAAAAGTCTCCCCTACCGGGGAGATTCAGAGGGGGCTTTTACGACGTTGTTGGTGTTGTCAGCAACAACCTTACGATAAACGAATAGCATAGTAAACTATAAACCAATATAAAGCGTTAAGGAAAGCAATCGAAGGCCGACCAAAGCAACAATCAAGGAAATCCATGAATCTGGTGAATCATGGTTCAGAAGCATATGATCCTCAGAGCAGAAAACTTAGTAAAGAAATATAAGCAACGCAGCGTTGTAAACGATGTAACCTTTAACGTGGCGCAGGGCGAAATAGTAGGCTTGCTTGGGCCAAACGGTGCCGGCAAAACCACCTCTTTCTATATGATCGTGGGCCTGGTGAAACCCAATGAGGGGCATATTTATTTAGACGATCAGGAAATAACCGGCGACCCCATGTACCGCCGCGCGCAAAAAGGTATAGGCTATCTGGCACAGGAGGCATCTGTTTTCCGCAAGCTTTCGGTTGAGGATAATATCAAAGCCGTGCTGGAGATGGGCAAGATGCCCAAGGACAAGCAGCGCGATAAACTGGAAGAACTGATTGACGAGTTTAGCCTGCACAAAGTACGTAGAAACCGTGGCGACCTGCTTAGCGGTGGTGAACGCCGCCGTACCGAGATTGCCCGCGCCCTGGCTGCCGAACCCAACTTCATCCTGCTGGATGAACCTTTTGCCGGCGTAGACCCCATTGCAGTGGAGGAGATACAAGCTATGGTAGCCAAGTTAAGGCATCGCAATATAGGCATACTCATTACTGACCACAACGTACAGGAAACCCTCTCCATAACCGACCGCGCTTACCTGCTTTTCGAGGGCAAGATACTGGAATCGGGTGTACCCGAAGTATTGGCTGCCAACGAGATGGTGCGTAAAGTTTACCTGGGTGCTAATTTTGTGTTGAAAAGGAAAACCTTTGCGCAGTAAAACTATATATTTGGTTTATAGTTGATGGTCATAGTAGCTGCATAAAAGCCAACAAGCGATTTGCAATAAGCCTTCGTCCATGAACTAATAACCACCAATTGTCAGCCCCGTATGGCCATCATCAACTCTGTATTTACCTGGTTTATGAAAAAGCGTATCCACCAGATAGAGCTTTTTATGAAATACCCCAACGAGGTACAGGAAGAATGGTTTGAGCAACTAGTGGCCGGTGCCGAAAACACCGAATGGGGCAAAAAGCATCACTATAAAAGCATCGAAAGCCTTGCCGATTTTAAGCGGCAGGTACCTATTCAAAATTACGATACGCTGAAACCCTATATCGAGCGGATGCTGAAAGGCGAGCAAAATGTGCTGTGGCCGTCAGAAATCCGTTGGTTTGCCAAATCATCGGGCACCACCAGCGACCGCAGCAAATTTATCCCCGTAAGCGAAGAATCGCTGGAAGAATGCCATTTTAAAGGTGGCAAGGATATGCTTACTATATACTTCAACAACCGCCCCAATGCCCGTATTTTCACGGGGAAAAGTTTAACACTTGGCGGTAGCCACCAGATAGGTCAGCTAAATGCCGACACTTCTTTCGGTGATCTATCAGCGGTAATCATGAAAAACCTGCCACTTTGGGCCGAGTTTTACCGCACCCCGCACCTGGATATTGCCCTGCTGGAAAACTTTGAAGAGAAGATTGAAAAGATGGCGCACGCTACCAAGGATGTAAATGTAACCAGCATCAGCGGCGTGCCCACCTGGAACATATTGCTCTTTAAACGCATTCTGGAGATTACGGGCAAAAACAACCTATTGGAGGTATGGCCCAACCTGGAGCTTTATTTCCATGGCGCGGTGAACTTTACCCCCTACCGGGAGCAGTTTAGGAAATTGATACCCTGCCCGGATATGTACTACCTGGAAACCTATAATGCATCGGAAGGTTTCTTTGGTATACAAGATTTAGAGGAACCCGGCGATATGCTGCTGATGCTCGATTATGGCATCTTCTACGAATTTATGCCGCTGGAATACCTGCACGATGAGGACCCCAAAACCCTTACACTGGATGAGGTAGAGCTGGATAAGAACTACGCCCTTATCATCAGCACCAATGCGGGCCTATGGCGGTATATGATAGGCGATACCGTAAAATTCACCTCACTTGCGCCCTATCGAATTGCCATCACCGGCCGTACCAAGCATTTCATCAATGCTTTTGGCGAAGAACTCATTATAGACAATGCCGAACGTGCCTTGGCCGAAGCTTGTTCATTAACGGGTGCCATCATCCGTGATTATACCGCCGCGCCTGTTTACTTCAATGGCGACCAGTGCGGCGCGCATGAGTGGCTGATAGAATTCGAGCAAAAACCCGCCGAATTTGAGCGTTTTGTAGATGTGTTAGATTTAACCCTGCGCCGCGTAAACTCTGATTACGATGCCAAGCGTTTTAAAGATATGGCCCTGCGCCGCCCCCAGGTGCGCAAGGTTGCCGAGGGTACATTCTTCAATTGGATGAAGCTGAAAGGCAAAATTGGCGGGCAGCACAAAGTACCCCGCTTAGCCAACAACCGCGAGTACATCGATTCGATATTAAAGATGCTGGATGGTGTTGTGGTACCTTCTAAAAATTAAATACCTGTTGTAGCGTTTACACACCGCCCATCGTAATAGTTATAAAACCAATTCTTTATGAAGAAGACTTTACTATTGATAGCTATATTTTCTACGCTGGCATCATGCAAAAAGGAAAAAAACCCGCAAATTACGCCCGGCCTGTTCGGCAAATGGGAACTGGCTTACGTGCACGGCGGCTGGCACCCGGCAACGGCAGTTACCAACAGTGGTAACGTGTACCAATTCAACAGCGATAGTACTTACGTAAAGTACCTCGATAATAAAGTAACTGCAAGCGGCAAATTCAGCATCAAAATAAATCAGGTGCAGGATACGATAAAATTTGGCCTTATTACCTTTACTAACCCAACTTATAGCGATGCCTGGGCGCAAACCCCGCATACTATCATTATTGGCTCTTCGGCGGCGGATGGGCCATCTTATGAATATCATAAAGTAAGCTACAAATAATAACTGATCAGTATGAAGACTTCCATATACACCCTAACAGCTATCATTGTATTTGCATCCTGTAAAAAAGCCGATATGCCGGTTACTTCTACCGGTTATACCGGCACGTTTGAGTTACGGGCCAGGCATGGCGGCATTGCCGGTATTAACGAAAAATATGAAGCGGGTAACAAAAACATCCTGCAGTTGAATGCCGATAGCACTTATAGAATGTTTGTGAAAGGTGCGCAGACTTCAGCGGGGAGATTCAGGTTAAAAAAGAATGCCTATACTTATGGCAATATTGTTTACGACTGGATTTATTACGATGCCGATACTTACGGCACCGAGGTAAGGCTACACGGCGATACGCTTACCTTGGGTACCGATATTACTGATAATATCGCTACGGATTACAAAAGGATAAAATAAAATCACCCGCAGTTACAAGCTTCCCATATTTTTATTGCATCCACTGCTTCCTTTACATCGTGTACACGCAGGATGTTGGCACCTTTGGTAAGAGCTATAGCATTTAAGGCAGTGGTGCCATTAAGTGCTTCCTTGGCGGTGCTACCCAGTAGCCCGTATATCATCCGCTTGCGCGAGATACCTGCCAGTACCGGCAGTTGAAGCCTTTCGAATTCCTGCATGCGACTCATTAGCTCATAACCCTGCTCTGCTGTTTTGGCAAAGCCGAAGCCGGGGTCGAGGATGATATCGTGTAGGCCCAACTGCTTTAGCGCATAAACCTTTTTAACGAAATAGTCGTACACCTCGGCAAACACGTCATCATATTTGGCCTGTTGCACCATATTTTGGGGCGTACCTTTCATGTGCATCAATATATAAGGCACCTGTAGGCGGGCCATTGTGGCAAACATATCCGCATCCAGGCTGCCGCCCGATATGTCGTTGACGATATGCGCACCCGCCTTTATGGCAGCCTCGGCTACGCTTGCGCGGAAGGTATCAACAGAAATAATCGCCTCCGGCAATTCTTTTGCAATGGCTTCAACCGCTGGCAACAGCCGCTCCATTTCTTCGATGACAGAAATATCCGTGGCGCCAGGTCGGGACGAATAAGCCCCAAGATCCAGAAAAGTCACACCCTCATTCAGCATTTTTTCGGCCTGTTGCAGTACCGATGCGATATCACTCACCCGGCTTTCGGCAAAAAAAGAATCGGGCGTGATGTTGATAATGCCCATCACTTTGGGAGTAGATAAGTCAATCAATTTGCCACCGGCGTTCAGGCTTAGTTTTTTCTGAAAAAATGTATCTTTGTCCACTGAATTTGTTGGAAGGTTGTAAGGTTGCAAAGTTGTAAAGTTAAAGCGACTTTGCTGCTACGTTCGGGCCAAAATTCGAACATTTCAACCTTACAACATTCAAACCTTACAACGAGCTGGCAACATTCCAACTTTAAAACATTCCAACTTTAAAACAAAGCTTTGAGCAACACCGCAACCGAATATAAAGCCGTTATTACCCTATGCAAGGGCCTTTTCATGAAAAAGACCCGCGATTATGGTACCGCCTGGCGCATTTTGCGACCATCTTCCATTACCGACCAGATATTCATCAAGGCGCAGCGCATCCGCACGCTCGAAGAAAAAAAGATATCTAAGGTTGGCGACGATATCACCGGCGAATACATCGGCATCGTGAATTATTGCATAATTGCGATGATGCAGCTGGATAGTAATGACGAAACGCCATACGAACTATCGCCCGGGCACGTAGAGAAGATGTTTGACGAGAAGGCCGCCGAAACCGAGGAACTGATGTTTGCCAAAAACCACGATTACGGCGAGGCCTGGCGCGATATGCGTATTAGCAGCCTTACCGATTTGATATTAATGAAGATACTCCGCGTAAAGCAGATCGAAGATAACCAGGGCCAAACGCTTGCATCTGAAGGCGTTAAAGCCAACTACCAGGATATGCTCAACTACTCGGTTTTTGCGCTCATAAAATTGGGGGCAGCATGAAAAACGGACTGATATGGTTTTGCAGGATAGCCGTTGGGCTGCTGTTCATCTTCTCGGGCTTAATAAAGGCCAACGACCCGCTGGGCTTCTCGTACAAGCTGGAAGAGTATTTCGAGGTATTCCACCTTACATCATTAAACGGTTTTGCGCTTAGCGCAGCCGTCATCCTCTGTGCGTTGGAAATGCTATTGGGTTTTGCGCTACTGGTGGGTACGCGCGCCGTTACTGTTGTTTGGGGATTGCTATTGCTTATCGTATTCTTCGGTTTCCTTACCTTTTACTCGGCATACTTTAAGGTGGTACAAACCTGCGGCTGCTTTGGCGATGCTATCCCGCTTACACCTTGGCAGTCGTTCAGCAAGGATATGGTATTGCTGGTTTTGGTGCTGGTACTTTTCGTCAACCGCAAAGCCATTCGCCCCCTGGTAAACGGCAAAACCGGCGATAAGCTTTTGGTTGCAGCCACGGTACTCTCCCTCGGGTTCGGCTTGTACACCTATAATTTTTTACCGGTAGTAGATTTTCTGCCCTATAAAATAGGTGCCAATATTTTGGAAGAGATGCAAACGCCGCCAAATGCGCCAGCCGATGTTTACGAAATTACCTATCACCTAAAAAACAAAAAGACCGGCGAAACAAAGGTAATGACCGACAAAGAATACCTTAAAAATGAAGCCATCTGGAAAGATACCAACTGGGAAATAGGACCCAACCCCGAAAGCAGACTGATTAGCAAAGGCTTCGAACCTAAGATACGCGATTTGAACATACAGGATGCGCAGGGGACCAATTACAATAATGAACTTCTGTCCAACCCGTTTTATAGTCTCCTGATAGTAGCCGATAAGCTTGATGAAACAAACATGGAAGCCATTGGCCGCATCAGTGCATTAGCGGTTAACCTTCACCAAAACTACAATACCCGCACCATACTGCTTACCTCCACCCCGCCACAAAGCGCAGAGGCATTTGCCAAAAAAAACAGCTTGGTAAGCGAATTATTTTATGCCGATGGTGTACCGCTGAAGAGCATGGTACGCGCTAATCCAGGCGTTATCCTCCTGAAAAACGGCACAGTGATCAACAAGTGGCATTACCACAACCTGCCCACCTACGAAACCCTAAACAAGGAATATTTTAGCAAGCAATGAACCGCGTATTTTTAATTGGATTTATGGGCTGCGGCAAAACCAGCTGGGGCAAAAAACTGGCAGCGGGTTTAGGTTATGATTTCATAGATCTTGACCATGTGCTGGAAGGTCGCGTAGGTTGCAGTATTGCCGAATACTTTGCCAGCCACGGCGAGGAAGCGTTCCGCACGCTGGAATCGGAAGTGCTCAAAACTACTGAGTACCCTGATAACGTCATCGTATCTACAGGCGGCGGCTTACCATGTTTTTTCGACCATATGGAGTGGATGAACAGCCACGGCCAAACATTGTATATCCAACTGTCACCACGCGGGTTGGCGTCCCGTTTAGAGAATGCCAAAACACCCCGCCCCGTACTGCAAGGCAAAAAAGGCGAAGAGCTGGTGGCCTTTATAGAACACAAATTAGCCAAGCGCGAAGGCTTTTACCTACAAGCCACGTACCATGTTGATGGCATTGATATGAGCGTGGAAAACCTAATCAAAATAGTTGGCCTGGATGCCAAGGTTGTCTGAACTCGAATTTTAAAGAATTTATTGAATGATACAGGATTGATTGCTCATTCTGCGTATTCTGAAAATTCCCTAAAATTCAGACATAAAAAAGCCCCGCTCTTCTCAAGCGGGGCCGAATATCTAAACAACCTATGCACATTTACAATCTGCATATCTGCACATTTATAATCTGCACATCTACTAAGTGTCTATACGTGCGTATTTGGCGTTGCGTTCTATAAATTCGCGGCGCGGGGCTACCTCATCGCCCATTAGCATGCTGAAGGTATGGTCGCACTCGGCGGCGTTTTCTATGCTTACTTTCTTGAGGGTGCGGTTAGCAGGGTTCATGGTGGTATCCCATAGCTGCTCGGCGTTCATCTCACCCAAACCTTTGTAACGCTGCACGTGTACACTATCTTCTTTACCGGCACCTTTAAGGCGCTGTATGGCGGTATCGCGTTGCTCGTCAGTCCAGCAGTATTCAAACTCCTTGCCCTTTTTCACCTGATAAAGCGGCGGCGATGCAATGTATATGTAACCGTATTCGATCAACTCCTTCATATAACGGAAAAAGAAGGTTAATATCAACGTGGTGATGTGCGATCCATCCACGTCCGCATCCGTCATCACCACTATTTTGTGGTAACGCAGCTTGGCAATGTTAAGGGCCTTAGCATCCTCGGGAGTACCAATGCTTACGCCAAGGCCTGTAAACATATTTTTTATTTCTTCGTTCTCGTAAATCTTATGCTCCATGGCTTTCTCCACGTTCAGGATTTTACCACGTAGTGGTAATATCGCCTGGAACTCGCGGTTACGGCCCTGCTTGGCGGTACCACCCGCCGAGTCGCCCTCTACCAGGTACAACTCACATAAAGCCGGATCGTTGTTAGCGCAATCCGAAAGCTTGCCAGGTAACCCCGAACCACTCATCACACTCTTACGCTGCACCATTTCGCGCGCCTTACGGGCTGCGGCACGGGCAGTAGCAGCAAGGATAACTTTCTGAACGATCATCTTGGCTTCCCTTGGGTTTTCCTCAAGGTAATTACCTAAAATTTCGCCTACGGCTACGTTTACAGCACCACTCACTTCACTGTTACCCAGCTTGGTTTTGGTTTGGCCTTCAAACTGCGGCTCCTGTACTTTTACCGAAATAACGGCGGTCAACCCCTCGCGGAAGTCATCACCGGTAATCTCGATCTTCATGTTTTTCAACAATCCCGATTTATCAGCGTATGATTTCAAAGTTCGTGTAAGCCCCATCCTGAATCCGGCGACGTGCGTACCACCCTCAATGGTATTGATGTTGTTTACATAAGAGTGCACGTTTTCGGTATAGGTATCGTTATACTGAAAAGCCAGTTCAACAGGGATGCCCTGCCTGATACCTTCCAGGTAAATAGGCTCAGGAATGATGGCTACGCGGGTACCATCCAGGTATTTAACAAATTCCTTTAAGCCACCTTCAGAGAAAAACTCCTCTTTTACAAAAGACCCATCGTCGTTGGTTTCACGTTCGTCTGTAAGGCTTAAGCGGATGCCCTTATTTAAGAAAGCCAACTCGCGTAAGCGGGTAGCCAAAGTGTCGAATTTATACTCAGTGGTCAGCGTGAATATCTCTGCATCTGGTTGGAACGTCTGGGTGGTACCCGTTCTATCAGATACGCCGATTTCCTTAACCGGGAACAGCGGCTTACCACGTTCGTACTCTTGTGTAAATATCTTTCCTTCGCGATATACAACCGTTTTCACGTGTACCGATAATGCGTTAACGCAACTTACGCCCACACCGTGCAAGCCGCCCGAAACCTTGTAGGTATCCTTATCGAATTTACCGCCGGCATGCAGCACGGTCATTACAATTTCCAGTGCCGATTTTTGCTCCTTGGTGTTAATACCCGTTGGGATACCACGACCATTATCAACAACTGTAATAGAATTGCCTTTGTGTATAGTAACGTCGATAGTATCGCAATAACCGGCGAGCGCCTCATCTATGGAGTTATCAACCACCTCGTAAACCAGGTGGTGAAGCCCCTTAACGCCTGTATCGCCTATGTACATCGAAGGCCTTTTACGTACGGCCTCTAAACCCTCTAAAACCTGTATATTATCTGCTGAATAATTCGATTTATCCTCTTTTTCTTCGCTCATAATTTATCTAAAACAATAACCGCTCCGGGTGGAGTTTTAACAAGCAAAAATACGTTTTTTGCAGCACATATACACTATTACTGGTCTCCAAAAACGCGTCGGCAATGTGTTTTTTTCAACATATCACCCTCTTTACCTGCACATCACTACCGTTTACCTGAGCTGTTCATAGGCATCACTCAACGAAATCGCCACATCTGTATTATGCACTTTTAAAAGCTGCAAATCTGCACATTTACCCTTATACACATTTGCATATCAGGCATTAGGAAACTTGTTGCGAAAGTTTATCTTTGTCAAAATTTTTTTTAGATAAACAGAATGAAAATCAAGGCTTCTATTGTTACGAAATCAGTTTTAGTTATTGCCATTGCCGCAGGTTTAGCTGCTTGCAACCAAAACAAAACCGCTGATAAACCCGCCGCTGCCCCCGCTTCTACAGTGACCGGAACCCCCGAAATTGTTTACATCAACCAGGATTCGCTCGTTAGTCAGTACGACTACATCAAAGACATGAACAAGCGTCTTGAAGAAAAAGGCAAAGCGGCCAATAACGAAGTTGAATTGCGTAAACAAGCTATACAGCGTCAATATGCCGATTATCAAAAAAATGGAGCAACCATACCTGCTGATAAGCGTGCTGCCATTGAGCAACGTTTACAGCAAAAAGGACAGGAATTTCAGCAATTCCAGCAAAATGCAGGTGCTCAGGTACAACAGGAACAACTGACCGAAACCAATAAACTTTACGAAAATCTTGTTGAATTTACCAAGAAATACGCAAAAGAAAAGGGTTATAAAATGGTACTCACCTTCCAGAAGGGCAACACAACCATGCTATACGGCGATGCAAGCCTTGATGTAACCAAAGACGTTATCAAAAGGCTGAACGACGCTTACGCTAAAGACAAAAAATAAGATGTGCAAATTTCAGATGTGCTAATGTGCAGATGAAAATGAAACAAATCATATCAAAACAGAACCCCGGCCATTGGTTGGGGTTTTGTGGTTTATAGAAAACGTAACATGATGAAACACGAGGAGTTTATGCAGATGGCTATCGACCTGTCTGAACACAACGTAAAGCAGGGACTGGGCGGCCCTTTTGGTGCTGTTGTGGTAAAGGATGGCATGGTGATAGCACGCAGTGCCAATAAGGTAGTGCCCACTAACGACCCTACCGCCCACGCCGAAGTATCGGCCATAAGATTAGCCTGCCAGGAATTGGGCACGTTTAATTTAGAAGGTTGCGAAATATATACCAGTTGCGAGCCCTGCCCCATGTGCCTGGGGGCCATCTACTGGGCGCGCATCAGCAAAATATATTACGCCAATACCAAGGCAGATGCCGCAGGCATAGGCTTCGACGACCATTTTATTTACGATGAACTGGAACTGCCGATGGATAAGCGCAAGCTGCCCTTTGTGCAGTTGATGCGCAATGAAGCACAGGGCGCCTTTAAGCTTTGGGATGGTTTGGAAGGAAAGATGGAGTATTAGGACATTTCTTCTTCAAAGTCATCAAGGAACGACCAGTGCTGGGATTAGGCCGACGCGGCAATCGTCGGCAAGCCGAGCCGACCTGCAATGTGGTTCTCCTAACCGATGGTTGCCACGCGATCGCTCGCAACGACGATGAGGTGAGTTCAGTGCAGTTCATCTGCACATTTGAAATATGCACATCTGCACATCTATCAGCTTATCAGCGACTTCACCAACTCTTCCAAATCCGTTAAATACAGCATGTTCGGGCCATCGCTAAGGGCGTGATCCGGATCGGGGTGAGTTTCTATGAAGTAACCACTTGCGCCGAAAGCACGGGCCGCACGAGCCATGTTGGGCACAAATTTGCGGTCTCCACCTGTTTTGCCGCCCGCGCCGCCGGGGCGTTGTACCGAGTGGGTGCAGTCCATACATACGGGGTATCCAAAGGCCATCATATCGGCAATATTGCGGAAATCTACCACCAGATTATTATAGCCGAACGAGTTGCCACGTTCGGTGAGGATGATCTGCTCATTGCCCGCCTCTTTCACTTTCTGCGCCGGGTAAAACATATCCTGACCCGATAAAAACTGGGCTTTCTTTACGTTTACCACCTTGCCTGTTTGCGCGGCGGCTACCAGCAAATCGGTTTGGCGGCAAAGGAATGCCGGTATCTGCAATATATCCACCACCTGGGCCGCTATGGCTGCCTGGTAAGGTTCGTGGATATCGGTAGTAACTTCAAGCCCGAATTTTTCTTTCACATTGTTCAACATCTCCAGGCCTTTTTCGATACCCGGGCCGCGATAAGCGCTGATGCTGGTGCGGTTTGCTTTATCGAATGAGGATTTAAATACCACGGTAATTGGGTATTTCGATTTTAAATCTGCAACCTTATCGGCAACGGTGTAAAGCAACTCCTGGTTTTCCATAACGCAGGGACCAACAATAAAAAAGGGCTTCTCGGTAATGTCTTTATATAATGCCATTGTTTTCTATTTTTTTACGTGCAAGCTCCAGGTCCTCGGGGGTATCTATCCCTTTTTCAAAACCTGCAACTTCTATCATTTTAATTTTAAAACCATTTTCCAGCGCGCGCAGTTGCTCCAGCTTTTCCGAGCCTTCTAAAAAGGAAACCGGCAATTGGATAAACTTGGCCAGGAATCCCGCCCGGTAAGCATACACACCCATATGTTTTTTATATAGCGTAGCGTCGGCTTCTTCTAAAACCTTATCGCGCGAGTAGGGTATTCTGAATCTTGAAAAATACAGCGCGTAGCCGTTCACATCGGTCACTACTTTTACCAGGTTGGGGTTATGCAGTTCGTCCAACGTTTCCACCGGGGCGCAAACGCTGGCCATTTGGGCATCGCTTTGCTGCAAGGCGGTTATCAACCGGTCGATAATGTCTGCATCGAAGAAAGGCTCATCTCCCTGTACATTCACCACGATATCGCAGGGGATGCGTTGCACCACCTCGGCAATACGGTCGGTGCCGCTGGGGTGCTCCTCTTTGGTCATGATTACGTTTGGGGTAAACTGTTTGCACAGGTTAAACACTACTTCGCTATCGGCGGCTATCCAAACTTCCTGGTGTAATTTTGCCTTTATGCAGGCCTCGTACACGCGTTGTATCACGGGTTTGCCGCCTAAATCCAGCAATACTTTATTAGGCAGGCGGGTCGATTTCAGGCGGGCGGGGATTACAATTATTGCTTTCATATCGCCTTAGGCCTGGTTGAATATCTGGTAAACGCCTGTTACTTTTCCTTCGTCCTGCACCAGCAGTGTAGTGATCTTCCGCTCCAGCATAATGGCCTCAGCATCGTAAACCAGCGTATCCGCCACCACAGTAATAGGGTTTGGGTTCATGATATCCGACACAGGCAATTGATTTATATCCGAATACTTCAGCAAGCTGCGGCGCAGGTCGCCATCGGTAATCACGCCCTGCACTTTATCTGCATTGCCTACGATTACCATACCCAGTTTCCCTTCAGACATGCGAATGATAAGTTGCGTAAACGTAGCATCAGGCTCCAAAAACGGCAATGCATCGGTACGCATCAGGTCCTTCACTCTTACCAAAAGCTTGCGACCAAGCCTTCCGCCCGGATGGAACCTTGCAAAATCATCGGGACTGAAATCCCTTGCGGTCATCAATGCAACGGCCAATGCATCACCCATTACGAGTGTCGCTGTGGTTGATGATGTGGGTGCCAGTTCCAGCGGACATGCCTCTTGCTTAATGCCCACATTTAAGTGGTAAGTAGCGTTTTTTGCCAGAGTTGAATTGGGGTTGCCGGTAATGGCTATGGATTGATTCTTATGCCATTTTAAGAAGGGCACTAACTTCAGTACTTCTTCGGTTTCGCCGGAGTAGGACAGGACGAGGATAATATCATGTTCGCCTACCATGCCTAAATCGCCATGGAAAGCTTCGGCCGGATGCATAAAAAAGCTTGGCGTGCCGGTACTGGTAAGCGTAGCGGATATCTTTTTGCCGATATGCCCGCTTTTGCCCATGCCGCAAACTACCAGTTTGCCTTTACTTTGCAGAATGGCTTGTACCGCCTGCGAAAACTGCTCGTCTATCATAGCTGCTACATGCTGCAACGATTCGATTTCGATATCAAATACTTTTTGGGCTATACTCTTCATTAGCAAAAAGCGCGGGTATATTTTGGCAGGCAAAGGTACTTAAAAAAACAAACAACAACATTTGCATGCATCGGCAACCAAAGCGCGAAAGTTGTTGTATGTCAAACGAAATTTTTCTGTAGGTGTTTCGCATCGCGAGAGTGAGACACCCGAAACACATTGCTCTTGATTAAACCTGATAATCAGATAGTTAAAAACCATGGTGAAACAACACAATCTATTTAGATAAAATACATAAAAAACTCATATTTAAACACTTAAGGAAATATCGCAAAAATAAGTAAAACACTTTTTGGCGCAAAAGTGAAACACCTTTACAACCGCGCATCCACTATACCGCGCGGCAAAACAGCTTTGGTATCGTAGATAACGCTGGCATTGCTAACAGTAATGTTCTTATAATCCAACAACAAAAATTCCTGGTGGGCCACCGCCAAAATTACGGCATCGTATTTTTGATCAATGCTTTCTTTCAACCCTATCTGATAGACCTGCTGTACTTTCTCCGCATCGGCCCATGGGTCGTACACGTCTACGTTCAAGCCGAAGGCTTTCAGTTCGGTATAAATATCAACCACCTTGCTATTACGCACATCAGCGCAGTTTTCTTTAAAAGTGATACCCAGCACCAGCGCGTTGGCGCTGCCTATATCGTGCCCTTTAGCCACTAATAGCTTGATTACCTTACCGGCTACGAAGCTGCCCATCTCATCGTTAACCCTGCGACCGGAGAGTATAACCTGCGGCTGGTAGCCCAGCGCTTCGGCCTTGTGAGCCAGATAGTATGGGTCTACCCCTATACAGTGCCCGCCAACCAGACCTGGCTTATACTTCAAAAAATTCCATTTGGTGCCTGCGGCATCCAGCACATCGTTGGTATCGATGCCCATACGGTCGAATATCAGTGCCAGTTCATTCACAAAGGAGATATTTACATCGCGCTGGGCGTTCTCAATGGCTTTTGAGGCTTCGGCTACTTTGATGCTGGGTGCTTTGTGCGTGCCGGCGGTAATGATAGAGGCGTAAAGGGCATCTACCCTATCGGCAACTTCCGGCGTGGAGCCGCTGGTTACTTTCCTGATTTTGGCCAGCGTATTTACCCTGTCGCCGGGGTTGATGCGTTCGGGAGAGTAGCCCACGAAGAAACCTTCATTGAACTTCAGACCCGATGCTTGTTCCAATACCGGTACGCAGTCCTCCTCGGTACAGCCGGGGTAAACGGTAGATTCGTATATGACTAAATCGCCGTTCTTCAGAATTTTCCCGAGCATTTCGGAAGCATTTAATAGCGGACCCAAATCGGGTGCTTTAAACTGATCGATAGGTGTTGGCACAGTTACGATATACGTATTACAACTGCGCAGCTCTTCAATATCCGAGGAGAATTTTAAGCCGGAACCGGCAGAATGCTTTAATACCTGTTGCAGGTCGTCGATGTTGGCTTCGTG
This sequence comes from Mucilaginibacter psychrotolerans, assembly GCF_004519315.1. Taxonomy (GTDB): domain Bacteria; phylum Bacteroidota; class Bacteroidia; order Sphingobacteriales; family Sphingobacteriaceae; genus Mucilaginibacter; species Mucilaginibacter psychrotolerans. Next base: position 78,900 of record NZ_SOZE01000013.1, on the reverse strand, counting down.
GGTGCGGTCGGTGCCGAGGCTGAGCTCGAGGATGCGCTGTTGGTCGATATCGAAACCCAGTACGTTGTATTTCTTGGCGAATTCTATGGCCAACGGTAAGCCCACGTAACCTAGGCCTATTACGGCAATTTGATGTTCCTCGCCCGGGTAGCTTTCTTTCATGTAGGTGATTTAACGCATCCAGGCGCATTTAGTACGCGGGACGGTTATAAAAAGCGAAAATAAGGATAAAATGGTGAATGGTAAGTAGTGAGTAGTTGAGTGGTGAGTAGTTGAGTGGTGAGTAGTGAGTAGTTTAAGCTTTGAGTGGTTGAATAGATTGAAATTTGGCGAATGATAAATAGTTCAGCTTATCGTTGCCTTTATTTTCCGCTTCCTGTAACATGCCAATGCAACCTTAAGTCATAGCAGCATTCATTTTTAAAATATGGCATTAGAAATTAAGGGGCTTACCAAGCAATATAACGCTACTAAAACGGGGTTATCAGATTATTCCATCACTATTGATAAAGGTATATTAGGCTTACTTGGCCCTAATGGCGCCGGCAAATCAACCTTGATGAAGATCATTGCCACCATTAGTCAGCCTACCCGCGGCACTATATTTTTAGATGGGGTAGATATTGTAAGCAACCCCAACTTCATCCGGAAAGTATTGGGCTACCTGCCTCAGGATTTTGGCGTTTACCCCAATTTAAATGCCTATGAATTTTTGGAATACATTGCAGCTATGAAAGGCGTGGGCGGCAAGGATTTGCGCCGGCGCATTGATATGCTGCTGGAAGGTGTTAACCTGACAGCCGATGCCAAAAAGCCTATCGGCACTTACTCCGGCGGCATGAAACAGCGCGTTGGCATTGCGCAGGCCCTCCTTAACGACCCTAAGGTGCTCATATTTGACGAGCCCACCGTAGGCCTCGACCCGGAGGAGCGGGTTAGATTCAGGCAACTCATTAGCGAGATGGCTGATGACTGTATCATTATTCTTTCATCGCACATCGTATCAGACATTGAAACCATTGCCGATGAAGTAGCCATTATGCAAAGCGGCAAACTCATTACCAAAGGTTACCAGCACGATATTATTGAACAGGCCAGGGGACGGATATTTGAAGTGCTTTTAGAGAGTAGCGATGTAGCCGCATTTAAAACCTGTTACAAGGTAATTGATACCAGCCGCCAAAAGGACCGTACCCGTGTACGATACATCAGCACCGACACGGCTAACGTTGCTGCATCCAGACCTGTGGATGCAGGCTTAGAAGATGCCTATTTATTATTAACGCAACATAACGCTTAAGCCGATGCAATACATTTACAGCATTGTAAAAGCCGATTACCTGCAGCGTACCCGCAGCTATGCCTTTTTAATTACACTGGCTATTACCATTTATGTGGCCTACCTGTTTGTGCCACCTGTAAGCGCTTCGTACACCACGTTAAGCGCTACCGGCTTCAAAAGTGTTTATAACTCCGCATGGGTTGGTTATATTTCAGCCACCATGACTGCGGTAATGCTATCTTTTTCCGGCTTCCTGCTGGTAAATAACAGCATAAAAAGAGACATAGATACCGAGGTGGGTTTAATTATTGCAGCCACGCCTATTGCTAATTTTAGCTACCTGCTGGCCAAACAACTGAGCAACTTCGCTGTGCTTTGTACCATTGCCGTTTGTACGTTTGCGGTAAGTGTGCTCATGTTCTTCTTGCGCGGGGCCGGGTATCCGCTTGTTCTGGCTCACTTTATATTACCTTATTTGCTTTTTGTATTACCTGCCATGTTCCTGGTAGCTGCATTAGCGGTAGTGGCCGAAGTATTTTTAGGGAAGCGTAGCATGCTGCAATTTATCATCTACTTCTTCCTTTGCGGGATTGTGCTTTCTTCCCTTAATACCAAAAGCACCGCACCGCCCAGCGGCTTTTTCGATCCTTTTGGTGTAAGCCTGGTTACCGGCAGTATTAAAAACGAGATAAACACCCGGTTCCATCAACATATAGACCAGGTATCATTCGGGTTTATATTTAGCAAGCGCAAGCCCTTTCAGTTAATCACCTGGAACGGCATCAGCTGGACAGCTCTGTTTATTTTTAGCCGCTTGCTGTGGATGAGTTTTGCCGTTGCATTAGTTTACCTTTCCTCCTTCTTTTTTCACCGGTTCGATTTTAAGAAAGCAGCTGGTAAAAAGAAAAAGCAGCCAGTGGTAATGCCACATGATGAAGGATTCGCCGTTATTCCGGCTGGCATAAGCAGTGCTGAGTTGCCACCGGTTGCTTTTAATTATAGCATAATTCCCTTTATCAAAACCGAGTTGTTATTGATCGTAAGGCAGGGGAATAAATGGTGGTGGTTGCCTAGTATCGGCCTAAGCATAAGCATGCTTTTTGCGCCTTTACCTATAGCATCCTTGTATTTGCTCCCGGCTTTGTGGTTTTTACAGGTAACGCGCTTATCGGAATTGGTGACGAAGGAAAAGACTAATCGGCTTCATTATTTCACTTACGCTTCTTACAAGCCCTTACAAAGGATGTTACCTGCCCAAATTATAGCAGGTTTCTTGTTAGCTATGGCACTGGCGCTGCCCCTGGTGCTGCGATACGCCATCGTGATAGATGGCTTATCCATCATCAACCTCATCATCGGGGCCTTATTTATGGTTTCGTTGGCGGTATGTATGGGCATTTTAAGTGGCGGCAAAAAAATGTTCGAGGTTATCTTTTTCCTGCTCACCTATACCCTTTTGAATCGCATGCCCTTTGCCGACTATCCGGGCAGCCTGCCACAACACCATAACCTGGTTTTCACCGGTGTTCTTTCAGCCATTATTTTGGCCTTGTTGCTCATCAGCTTTGCGGCGAGGCGATACCAGGCGAGGCATTTGTAGGATTTGATTTATTTGAGCCAAGGCAAACCTCAAATATAACAAATAATGATTGCTGCAATTAAATTTAGTATAGAATGGGACAGGGAAATCGCTTTTAAAAACAGGGGGCTCCGCTGGAGCCATTAAAACGTACTCTTTTATGCTATAAACAGGAAGTTCCGCTGGAACTTTTGCGACGATGAACCTATGACTCCGGCGGAGCCGCCTGTTTATAGCACAAAAATCAGAACGGATGGCTCCGTAGGTGCCTCCTGGCAAGCACTCCTTGTAGCGTGCGATTGCATTTACGCACTTCCCTCCCACATCCATGACAACGTGGTAGTACTTATCCTTCTTTCTCTTCCTCCGGCTTCTCGAAGAAATTATCCTTCAGGTCGTCGGTTTCGCGGCGGTCGCGTTTGGTGGGGCGGCCGGTACCACGGTCGCGTTTAAGTACCGGGGCATGGAACATCGATTTAAAGGTAGTGGTTTGTTCTATAGGGGTAATATCCTGGTAGTAATCCACGGCTTTTTTGGCATCCACGCGGTTCTCCAACAAGCCCGCTACTAAAATCACTTTACGGTCGGGTCCTTTGGATATCTGGTAGGTTTCGCCCGTCTTTACCTCGTGCGATGGTTTGATGTTTGTACCGTTCAGCTTTACGCGGCCCGCCTTGCAGGCATCTGAGGCCAGCGTGCGTGTTTTAAACATGCGGATGGCCCACAGGTATTTATCTATTCTTAGTTTTTCTTTTTCGGGCATAATGATTTGCTAAGTACTAGTATTCGTCTTTCTCTGGAATAAACTCCGAAATGAGGAAGTTGTTGAACAGCTTGTTTTTATTGGTATGATGATTTAAAAATAAACAATACAGGGTTACCTCTTCCCCAATCAAAACCTCTTCGCGCAATTGCGGCAGCAATTGTCGCTGTATAGGCATCCATATTTCTTCTGCACCAACTTTCATTAATACTACCGAATCAATAAGGCCTATGATTACGCTTGGGTCGCGCCCTGTAAACTTCAAAACCCACTGCATCGACTCAATTGTTTCGGCATCAACCGGCTTTGCTTTACCCAAAAAAGATGCTTTAAAACGGTAGCTCGCCCTCCGCAGGTAGTCAGGCGCTTCGTTGGGGTTCTTTTCTACGCTTATAGCGTATTCCCGCTCCTTTTTTAGCATGGTCGGGATATCTTCTTTGGGATAATTCTTATTCCAGGTTTTCCAAATGTCGTCATCCTTTTGCGCCTGGGCAAAGTATGTTAGGCAGGTAAATATGATTAAAAAGTATAATTTCATGTTTGATGATGATAAACGGGTTGTGTCAATGCTAACAGCTCTAAGCGACCAGCGTAAGTGTTTTAAACATGCGGATGGCCCACAGGTATTTATCTATTCTTAGTTTTTCAGGCATTTATTTTACAATTTTCATTTTAACAACAAACCACGGCACCGGTTCAAAGCCATTTTCCTCATCATTCATGTAATTCAACAACGGTTCCCAGTTATCCAACGGCTCAAGCAGCCCAAATTTATTTACTTTAACATTAAATTGCTCATCTAATACTTTTAAAAGATCGTGGCAATGGAACGTATGGTAGTCACCACTCCATTCTATGCCAATGAGATCGTAGCCGATCAGTTCTTCGTCTTGTTCACTGTTTTCGGGTATTCTATTTAAAAGATTTGTGTAAAGCCCAATTCCGCTTATCCCGTTTTGAGGAGTAAAATTATCTATAAGTTCAACTGTTTCTATCTCGTTAAAATAAACAGGCACGATTTTTAAATCATCGTGCCCGAAGAAGAATTTGTTTTGGTACGTTTCTAATGTTTCCCTATCGGAAAACAAATTTGGCCACCCAATCTTTCCTGCTTCTAAATTCTTATCTACCCATACCTGAAGTTCGCTTATCGTTTCTGCAGAGATATTATAGGTCGACATAATTTTTGTTATATCCGCCTTATTATTACCTCCCGCCCAAGAATAAGACCAACCATCTAGCATGCTATCATTAATGCATGTGCTTGCCGTATGGATATACTGTCCGTTGAAAGAACCAAAATTAGCGGCCTTCAGATCTAATAAATAATATCCTCCTAAATAATAGTTCATAAAAAGGATTTAAGAGTTTACTTTCATTCTAAACAAATCTCCCCAAAAATCCTTTAATTTGGCAAAATTTATTTCGTACTTAAATGATCGATCTTAAAAAACTGATTGAGGATGCCTGGGAAGACAGGAACCTGCTGAATTACAGCGAATATACCAATGCCATTGAAACCGTTATCGAGCGCCTGGATAAAGGCGAGATTAGGGTTGCCGAACTCATTGGCTCCCGCTGGCATACTAACGACTGGATAAAGAAAGCCGTTATCCTATACTTCCCTACCCGCGAAATGAAGGAAATCAAGACAGGCCCTTTCGTTTTCTACGACAAAATGGCCCTGAAAACCAACTATAAAGAACTTGGCGTGCGCGTAGTACCGCATGGTATTGCCCGTTATGGCGCTTACCTGGCCAAAGGCGTTATCATGATGCCATCGTACGTAAACATTGGCGCGTATGTTGATGAAGGCACTATGGTTGATACCTGGGCAACCGTAGGTTCATGCGCGCAAATTGGCAAGCATGTACATCTTAGCGGTGGCGTAGGCATTGGCGGCGTGCTGGAGCCGGTACAGGCCTCTCCTGTTATCATCGAGGACAACTGTTTCCTGGGTTCGCGCGCTATTGTTGTAGAAGGTGTACACGTAGAACATGAAGCTGTTTTAGGCGCCAATGTAGTTTTAACCGCATCTACAAAAATTATCGACGTTACCGGCCGCGAGCCGATTGAATATAAAGGCCGTGTGCCTGCCCGCTCGGTGGTTATACCAGGCTCTTATGCAAAAAAATTCCCTGCCGGTGAGTACCAGGTGCCTTGCGCGCTGATCATCGGCACCCGCAAAGAATCTACCGACAAGAAAACATCGTTAAATGATGCTTTGCGGGAGAATAATGTAGCGGTATAAGTGAATGGTTGATTGGGTTGATTAAGTGAATGGTTGCTGTTAAACTCAAGCATTCACTTTTTCAACTACTCACCTAGTCAACTGATAAGTTGATTGAGTTGGATTAAGTGAATGGTTCTAATCAAATTTTAAACCACTCACTTAATCAACCACTCACCAAATCAACCAAAACCATGAAGATAGGATACGATGCCAAACGTGCTTTTTTAAATAATACCGGCTTGGGCAATTTTAGCCGCTGGCTCATCAAAACCACTGCAAAGCATTATCCGGATAACACCTATCTGCTTTACACGCCAAAACTTAAACCCAATAAGTGGCGTAACTTTTTCGATAGCTTCTCCAATATCCAAATCATTACCCCTGCGGGCAAATACCTTACCGCGTTATGGCGCAGCAAAGGCGTAGTGAGCGATGTGCAAAAGGATGGGGTGGAGATTTACCATGGCCTTAGCTATGAGCTGCCGATGGGCATCCGCAATACGGGCATCAAAACTGTTGTTACTATCCACGACTTAATTTTCCTGCGTTTCCCGCAATATTATGGGTGGATAGATCGCTTCATTTATACCGCCAAAACCAAACACGCCTGCAAAACCGCTGATAGGGTTATCGCCATCAGTGAGCGCACAAAACAGGATTTGGTAGAACTGCTGCATATCGACTCTAAAAAAATAGAAGTGATTTACCAGGGCTGTGCGCCGGAGTTCAGCATAAAGCAATCTGAAGCACAAATGAACCTTGTGAAGCAGAAATACAACCTGCCTGATGAATTCATCCTGAACGTTGGTACGATTGAAGAGCGCAAAAACCTAATGTTGCTGGCAAAATCCCTTTGCCACGTAAAAACCCATATCCCGGTAGTAGTGGTAGGTAAGGCAACCCCGTACCTGGATGAGGTAAAGGCATTTTTATCTACCAATAATCTAAACGACAGTTTGCTTTTTAAGCATGATGTAAGCTTTGACGATTTGCCTGCTGTTTATCAATCTGCGTCTCTGTTTGTTTATCCTTCCAGGTATGAGGGCTTCGGCATACCGGTTTTAGAGGCACTGGTTTCAGGCACACCCGTAATTGCGGCAACAGGTTCCTGTTTAGAGGAGGCGGGGGGTGAGCATAGCCGCTACATCAGTCCTGATGATGAAAGAGGGCTGGCGAAGCAGATCGACGAGATATTATTGCACGAAGAATTGCGCCGGTTGATGATAAGCGAAGGCCTCCATTATGCACAACGCTTTCAAGACCGTACCTTAGCTGCGCAAATGATGAATATATACCAAACATTACAAGCCGATGCTTAAGGACGAAGTAAACAAGGCATTACAAGTGCTGCAGGAAGGCGGCATCATCCTTTATCCTACCGATACCATCTGGGGCATAGGCTGCGACGCTACCAACACCGAGGCTGTAAAAAAAATCTTCGCCCTAAAACAGCGTGAAGAAAGCAAAAGCATGATTATTTTAGTGGATACCGATAACAAGCTGCAAAGCTATATTAGCGAAGTACCCGAGATTGCCTACCAATTGATAGAATTTGCCGAGAACCCGCTTACCCTGGTAATGCCCGGTGCCAAAAACCTTTCGCCAGCGCTCATTGCCGAAGATGGCAGCGTGGGCATACGCGTAACCAATCACCCTTTTTGCCAGCAACTGATACAGCGGCTACGTAAACCCATCGTATCTACATCGGCCAATATCAGCGGGCAACCATCGCCGGAGTACTTCGGCAAGATTAGTCCGAACATCATCGATGGGGTTGATTACGTGGTAGATATAGACCAGCATAGCATGGAGAAAAAAGCCCCATCAACCATCATGCGGCTGGCTCCAAACGGCAGTTTTGAATTTATTCGCCGTTAATTTTAATATCGTTAAATTTGTGGCGTTTGCCTAAAAGGCTGTATCAAAACAAAAAGCCCCATCGAGCAACAAATTAAAATTTCACCCCGCACATCTTTGTGAACTTTGTGCAAAATCTTTGTGCCCTTTGTGGTTAATTTTTACCACAAAGAACACGAAGAGAGGAACACAAAGAACACGGAGGGGATTTAATTTGATTATTTTGAACCGGGCTTATTATACAGCCTTTGTATTTTTATGAAACAACACCTGCAACATCCGGTATTTAGTGTTATCTCCAGCATTGCTGCGGCGCATGATGTGCAGGCCTACGCCATTGGCGGGTACGTACGCGATATTTTCCTTAACCGCCCTTCAAAAGATATCGATGTGGTAGTGATAGGTAACGGCATTGCCTTTGCCGAAGCAGTCGCTGCAAAACTAAATGTTAAAGTATCGGTATTTAAAAACTTTGGTACAGCTATGCTTCGCTACCAGGATGTAGAGGTGGAGTTTGTGGGAGCACGTAAGGAAAGCTATCGGTCTGAATCGCGCAAGCCCATTGTAGAGAACGGCACCTTAGAAGACGACCAGAAACGCCGCGATTTCACCATAAACGCGCTGGCCATAACTTTAAACAAAGAAAACTACGGCCTACTGGTAGACCCCTTTGGCGGCATAGCCGATATAGAACGGAAGCTTATCCGCACGCCGCTAAATCCCGTAGAAACTTTTTCAGACGACCCGTTGCGCATGATGCGCGCCATCCGTTTTGCATCACAACTCAACTTCCGGATAGACGATGAGGCTATTGCCGCTATCAAAAGCAACCTGCACCGCATCAAAATAGTATCGCAGGAGCGCATAACCGACGAACTGAATAAAATCATCCTATCGGCAAAGCCATCCATCGGTTTCAACTATTTGTTCGATACGGGTTTGCTGCATATCATCTTCCCGCAGATGGTGGCGCTTTATGGCGTAGAGATCATCAACGGCAAGGGGCATAAAGATAACTTTTACCACACCCTGCAGGTACTGGATAATATTTGCGAAACTACCGACGACCTTTGGCTGCGCTGGGCTGCCATATTGCATGATATTGCCAAGCCGCCTACCAAACGCTTTGAGCCTGCCCACGGCTGGACCTTTCACGGCCATGAGGACAAAGGCGCGCGCATGGTGCCCAAGATATTTGCGCAACTGAAACTCCCGCTGAACGAAAAAATGAAATTCGTGCAGAAACTGGTGCAGTTGCATTTGAGGCCTATCGTACTATCCCAATCCATTGTTACTGATTCTGCCGTCCGTAGATTGTTATTCGAAGCCGGGGAAGACATTGAGGCACTGATGCTGTTATGTAAAGCAGACGTAACTACCAAAAACGAGTACAAGGTTAAAAAGTATCGTAACAATTTTGAGCTGGTTTTGCAGAAACTGAAAGATGTTGAGGAGCGCGATAACATCCGAAACTGGCAGCCACCGGTAACCGGGCTGGATATTATGCAGCTTTTTGGCATTGGAGAGGGGCGCGAAGTGGGCATTATCAAGAATAAGATACGCGAAGCCATACTGGAGGGAGAAATACCCAACAATAGAGAGGCGGCATTGAATTTTACCATCCAAAAAGGTGCAGAAATTGGCTTGAAAGTTGTAGAAAGCACAAATTGATTTAAAACATTATTATTTTTGACTAAAATTACTAGAAATGGCATTATACAGGTTCAGGGTTACTTTTGAGGATTACGATGATATAAGCAGGGACATCGACGTAAAATCGAACCAAACGTTTGAGGATTTACACCGCGCTATACACCAATCAACCGGGTACAACGCTGAATATCCTTCGTCTTTCTATATCAGTAACGATCAGTGGATGAAGGGCGAAGAGATCACCTACCTCCCCAACCAAAAAAGGATTGACCGTAAGATACCGTTGATGGATAAGATAAAGCTAAGCAGCTATATCGACGATCCGCACCAAAAATTTTACTACACCTTCAATTTCGACCGCCCCTTCGATTTCCATGTGGAATTGAAGCAGATTATACTAAACGACACGCCAGGCGCAACCTATCCATTGGTTGTGCGCAGTGTTGGCGAAGCGCCAAAACAGTTTGGCAATGTATTCAACTCTACCGCAGACGCCGCGGCAGCAGCTACGCCTAATGAAGACCTGGATTTTCTGAACGAGATGCTGTACAACCCGGAAGATGCCGAAGATTTTTCTGAAGTGACCGATACCGGTATAGACGACCCCGAAGAAGAGAAAAAAGACGACGAGGAAGAAGATGAATTCGGCTTCGGCGATGACGAAGGCTTCGACGACGACGACAAGCCGGGACGCGGCGACGATTACTAACACTTATTGAATATCGAATGATGAATTTTGAACCCCGAATTTCGAAGTACAATATTCATCATTCTTCTCCTTCTAAATTCATTATTCAGCGTTCGGTGTTCGATATTTTCTCAACTAAATCATGAGCACCATCTCCCCCACCCTCATCGTAATTGCAGGCCCCACAGCATCTGGTAAAACGGCGGCGGCTATCCAATTGGCGCAGCATTTCAATACTGCGGTAGTATCTGCCGATTCGAGACAGTTTTTTAGGGAGATGAGCATCGGTACGGCTAAACCAACAGCCGAAGAACTGGCGGCGGCGCCTCACTATTTTATCAATTCACATTCCATTACAGAGCGTTTTTCCGTTGGCGATTTCGAGCGTGAGGGGCTTGCACTGCTGGAGCAACTATTCCAGGACCACCCGGTGGTGATACTGGCGGGAGGCTCGGGCTTGTACATTAAAGCTATTTGCGAGGGTTTCGACGATTTGCCTGTAGCCGATGCGACCATCCGCGACAGCCTAAACTACGAGCTGGCCGAAAAAGGCATCGAAGTACTACAGGAGCGGTTAAAACTGGTGGACCCGGTGTATTACAACGAAGTCGACATCAGTAACCCACAGCGCGTAATACGGGCTTTGGAGGTTTACGAAAGCTCGGGGCAGCCTTTCTCCTCCTATCGCACAGCAAAAACCAATAAGCGCACTTTTAATATTATTAAGTTGGGGTTGGATATGCCACGAGAAGTGTTGTACGACAGAATTAACAGGCGGGTTGATATGATGGTGGCAGATGGTTTGGTTGAGGAAGTGGAAGCCTTATTGCCCTACCGGCATTTAAACGCGCTGAACACCGTTGGCTACAGCGAAATATTCGATTACCTCGATGGGGATACCGATTGGTCAGATTCGATTGCGCAAATCAAACAAAACACCCGCCGGTTTGCCAAACGGCAAATGACCTGGTTCAGGAAAGATAAAGATATTGTTTGGGTAGATGCCAAAGAAGAAAATCTAACAGAGACAATGCTAAAGGTTATTGCCGAGAAGCTTCAATCATAAAAAAAACACGTCATGCTGAATTTATTTCAGCACCCCATTGGACAAGTAGCCAACTTGCAAAACAGCTAAGCATCGTGGCAACTTTTATGATGGGGTATTGAAACAAGTTCAACATGACGATTGGTTAGCTATTAGTCTAACAAACTCTGCAAATACGCACCGTAGCCGCTTTTGATGTATTTCTGCACTAACACTTTTAGTTGCTCTTCACCTATAAAGCCCATTGCGTATGCAACTTCTTCGATGCATCCTATCTTGCGCGACTGGCGTTTTTCTATCACACGTACAAATTCGGTAGCATCGCTTAACGAATCGAAAGTCCCTGTATCCAACCAGGCGGTGCCGCGGTCCATTACACCAACTTTCAGGTTACCCTGCTCCAGGTACACACGGTTTACATCGGTAATCTCGTATTCGCCGCGTGGGGATGGGGCAATATTTTTGGCTATCTCAACAACACTGTTGTCATAAAAATACAAGCCCGGAACCGCATACTTAGATTTCGGTTTTACCGGCTTTTCTTCGATAGATAGCGCACGGAACTCCGAATCGAATTCTACTACGCCGTAACGTTCCGGGTCGGCAACAGGATAGGCAAATATGGCTGCGCCATCAACATCGTTAAAGCTCTGTATTAACTTGCTGAAACCAGACCCATAGAAGATATTGTCCCCCAATACCAGAGCAACTTTATCTGTGCCTATAAAATCCGCACCAATTACGAAGGCTTGCGCGAGGCCGTTTGGCGTTTCCTGTATAGCATACTGGAATTTGCAACCCAACTCTTCGCCTGTACCCAATAAACGCACAAAGCCGGGATTATCTTCGGCGGTTGTAATGATGAGTATTTCGCTAATGCCGGCCAGCATCAACACTGATAACGGATAGTAGATCATTGGCTTATCATAAATAGGCATGAGTTGCTTACTTATGGCCTTGGTTATGGGATAAAGCCTGGTGCCAGATCCGCCTGCTAAAATGATACCTTTCATGTGATGAAGTGTTTAGTTTTATTATTTTATTTTGCTGATACAAACTTTCAGGCTATCTCTCCAATACGGAATTTCGATGCCGAATGTTCGCTTTATTTTGGTTTTATCCATTACCGAATACGGGGGCCTGGTTGCCTTTGTAGGGTAATCTGAGGTTGGGATAGGTATAACCTTTACGTCCGTTCCCGAAATATCGAATATCGCTTTAGAGAAATCATACCACGATGCGATGCCCTCGTTGCTGTAATGGTAAATACCATAAGCAGTGCTACCCGATTGAATGATGGTGATAATACACGCTGCCAAATCTATGGCGTATGTTGGCGTACCGGCCTGATCGGCTATGATCTTCAGCTCGGGGCGCTCGGCACCAAGCCTTAGCATGGTTTTAACGTAGTTGTTTGCAAATTCCGAATAAAGCCAGGCCGTGCGTACGATGAAAAATTCTTTTAAAAGTGGCGGGATAACCTTTTCACCATCCAGCTTGGTTTGCCCGTACACGCTTATAGGCAATGTTTCATCCTCCTCATTAAGCGGCGAAGATAAATCACCCTTGAATACAAAATCGGTAGAAACCTGTATCAGGGTGGTACCGTGCTCTCCGCAGAGTTTGGCTATGTTCTCTACGCCGGTCATGTTTATCTTTTCGGCAAGGTCGGTTTCGTCTTCTGCCTTATCAACAGCCGTGTAAGCAGCACAATTAACTGCATAGGCTGGCTTATATTTAGCAAACAGTTTCCCTAAGCCTTCAATATCCAAAATATTGGCTTCGGTTTCATCCGGAAAAATAAAAAAATCAAGATTTCTGTCTGTTGCCAGCTTTTTAAAGCATTGCCCTAACTGGCCCGAAGCGCCGAAGATGATAGTCTTACTCATTTGTATTTGTTTATGTTAATGCTTTGCTTATGTATTCTTAAAAAATATTGTTCTAACGCTCTACGTGTTTAACCAAAAAGTCCTCGTAAGCCAGGCGTATACCGTCTTCAAGTTTGGTAGAATACGTCCAGCCTTTTTCGGCCAGTTTGGTCACATCCATTAGCTTACGTGGTGTGCCGTCGGGTTTGCTTGTATCAAAATCGATATTGCCTTCAAAACCGACAACCTTTTTTATCAGCAGCGCCAATTCTTTAATACTGATTTCTGTGCCACTGCCGATGTTAACTAAGCCCGGTTCGTCGTAATTCTGCATCAGGTAGTAGCATGCTTCGGCCAAATCATCAGCGAATAAAAACTCACGTAGTGGCGAGCCGGTACCCCAAATAGTAACCGTAGGCAACCCTTGTTCCTTAGCCTCATGGAACCGGCGTATCATAGCAGGCAGCACGTGGGAATTTTGGGGATGATAGTTATCGTTATAGCCGTACATGTTGGTAGGCATTACCGATATAAAGTTGCAGCCGTATTGGGCACGGTAAGCATCGCACATTTTTATGCCGGCTATTTTGGCAATAGCGTATGGCTCGTTGGTAGGCTCTAAGGTACCGGTTAACAGGTAATCTTCCTTCAACGGCTGTGGGGCCATTTTCGGATAAATGCAACTCGACCCGAGAAACATCAGCTTCTTCACGCCGCTTAAGTAAGCGTTATGGATAACGTTGTTTTGTATCTGCAGGTTCTCGTACAAAAAATCAGCCCGGTAGGTGTTATTGGCCACAATACCGCCAACTTTTGCGGCTGCCAAAAACACGTAATCGGGTTTGGTTTCGGCAAAAAAAGCGGTCACCTTTTGCTGGTCGCGCAGGTCCAACTCGCCGGAGCTACGTAATATAAAGTTTGTATAACCCTCTTTCTCAAGCTTCCGATGTATGGCAGATCCCACCATACCGCGGTGGCCGGCTATATATATCCTTGAATCTTTATTCATTTTTAGTTAATAGTCTATGGTCCATAGACCATAGTAAAGAAATTAAATCCGCAATACCATGGACTATCGACCATGTACCATGGACTTGTAAACCTACGCCTGCCCTATCGGCCCGCCAAAGGTCATAGGGAAGCCGCCGCCATTTGTGGTGTCGTTGCCTATTTTGATGCGACCATTTACAGCTTCAAACTTTTCTACGTTATCTTCCAGCGCCGTTAAAAGCCTTTTGGCATGCTCCGGGGTCAGAATGATCCTTGATTTCACTTTTGCTTTTGGTACGCCCGGCATTACACGGATGAAGTCGAGCACGAACTCCGAACTGGAATGGGTAATGATGGCGAGGTTAGCATATATGCCCTCTGCAACCTCCTCAGAAAGCTCAATGTTTATCTGGGTTTCGTTTTGTTCTTCCATTGTGCTAATCTAATAAAGCTAGTCTATTTACAGAAGCTTTTATTATATTTACGAGTAAATTTAATAAATATTTCGCTGTAAACAACCAGTAGTATTATTTACAGTAGTGTGCACAACCTATTCCCTTATATTTTAACCGGTTAATCCAAAACGTTAATTCATGGATAAAGCTTGTACTAAAGCCCATTTGCATTATATCCCCAGTTTTAATGGGTTGAGGGCATTCGCCACCCTTATCGTTATGATACTCCATGGCGGGTATGGTTACTTCAGGGGCGGGTGGGTTGGGGTCGACCTATTTTTTGTGATCAGCGGGTACCTAATTACTTCTATCTTACAGGCAGAGTTTCTCCAAACCAACAAAATATCTTTTCCAAAATTTTACTGGCGGAGATCATTAAGACTTATTCCACCCTTGCTTATTTGCGTTGTTTTAGCAAACATTTTGTGGCCATACACTTTGTTTGACTTTGCAGGCAGCAACCGTGAACAGGCCACCCTGGCTGCACTTTTTTATTATACCAATATGGTGGCAAGCAATGTGAACGGCAACATGCTCCATTTGTGGTCCTTGTCTGTAGAAGAACATTTCTATTTTATCTGGCCGCTGCTACTGTCTTTTTTTCTTTTGAAAGCGTCCGCGCGCAACCGTATCATTATTTTATTAACAGCTATCGCATTGATCACGATCCTGCGGATTTGTGTTTTTCAGTACAGGGAGCAACTGGTTTTTGGTATCTTCAATATCGATCCCTATACGTTCACTATTTGCCGGATGGATGCCATACTGATCGGCGCATTAATAGCCATTGTAACCTCCCGACCCGGTGCTGAACTTCCGGATACCCTGTCAAACAAAAGCGCGCTTATTTTATTTGTCTGCTTTAGCCTGTTTATGGTAATCCTGTTTACGCTATCATCTCAAAATGAAACCTGGAATAACGGTGGATTTGTTTTCACCAACCTGCTATGCGCCACCACAGTATTGACGGCTATAGCCTCACCAGATCACCCTTTATTATCAAACAAGGTATTCAGCTGGTTGGGCAAACGATCATACGGCACTTATATTTACCATTTCCCCATTTTTTTAGTGCTCGAGCGGTTCAGGTTACCGCACGATATTCCCAACCTGCTGCTCATCACCTTTTTGCGTTTTGGGACGAGTATTGCAATTGCAGCCTTGTCCTATGCCTACATCGAGCGCCCTCTGTCATTGTTTAAAGACCGTATCCCTTTCCTTCGACGAAGAAACAAAGTAGCGCTACCCAAAACAAACTGACCATTAGTTCACCTGCTGCATACCGCATAAAATACAAAGGCCCCGATAACCTAAAGTTGCCGGGGCCTTATTTATCGGATCGTTCCGATGTTGTATGATTAAGCTTCTACTTCTTCTGTTTTTGAAGCCATCAGGCGATCAAATTCCTCCTGAGAACCTACACGGATATTTTCGTATTCGCGCAAGCCTGTACCCGATGGAATTAAGTGACCAACGATAACGTTTTCTTTCAGGCCTAGCATGTTGTCTTTTTTACCTGCTATGGCTGCCTCGTTCAGTACCTTGGTGGTTTCCTGGAACGATGCTGCTGAGATGAACGATTTGGTACCTAACGATGCCCTGGTGATACCTTGCAGCATCGGGCTCGAAGTTGCCGCTATGGCATCCCTTACCTCAACTAATCGCGCATCCTTACGTTTCAGGATAGAGTTTTCGTCGCGTAGTTTCCTTAAAGATACGATTTGACCCACTTTTAAGTTAGTTGAATCACCTGCATCGGTAACCACTTTCTTATCAAACATCTCGTCGTTCTCTACCATGAAATCCCAGCTGTCAACTGCTTCCCTTTCAAGGAAACGGGTATCACCTGCATCTTCAATAGCAACTTTCTGCATCATCTGGTGAACAATAACTTCGAAGTGCTTATCATTGATTTTCACACCCTGTAAGCGGTAAACCTCTTGTATACCGTTAACCAGGTACTCCTGCACAGCCGCTGGGCCTTTTATGGCAAGGATATCTGCAGGAGAGATAGAACCATCAGACAATGGCATACCAGCTTTAACAAAGTCATTATCCTGTACCAGGATGTGTTTAGACAATGGTACCAGGTATTTCTTAACCTGTCCGTCTTTACTTTCGATGGTGATTTCGCGGTTACCACGTTTCACGCCACCTAAAGTTACCACACCATCAATCTCAGTTACTACCGCAGGATTAGATGGGTTACGTGCTTCGAACAGCTCGGTTACACGTGGTAAACCACCTGTAATATCTCGCGTTTTACCGGTTGAACGAGGAATCTTAGCGATAACTTGTCCGGTTTGCAGTTTCTCACCTTCTTCAACAGAAATGTGGGCACCTACCGGGATGTTGTATCCTTTAATGATGTTGCCTTTGCTATCAGCTATCTGGATAACAGGGTTTTTGGTTTTATCCCTGGTATCGATAATAACTTTCTCGCGGTGACCGGTTTGCTCATCGCTTTCTTCGCGGAAGGTGATACCTTCTAATACCGCCTCGAAAGTGGTGATACCTGCAAACTCTGATATGATAACCGCATTGTACGGATCCCATGAACAGATACGGTCGCCTTTGGCAATTTTTGCACCATCTTTCACATACAGGTATGAACCGTATGGAATGTTATTGGTAACAATGATCTTGTTGGTACCTGGCTCAATGATGCGGAACTCGCCAGAACGGCCCAATACTACATCAACGTTCTCTTCGTCGGTTTTGTAAGTAACGGTACGTACGTTTTCGAATTCGATTACACCTTCGAACTTCGCGTTGATTTGTGATTCTGCCGCGATGTTTGATGCGGTACCACCCACGTGGAATGTACGCAGGGTTAACTGTGTACCCGGCTCACCAATCGACTGCGCTGCAATTACACCCACTGCCTCACCTTTTTGCACACGTTTACCGCTTGCAAGGTTACGGCCGTAGCATAAGGTACAAACACCTCTGCGGCTTTCGCAAGTCAGTACCGAACGTATTTCGATACCTTCCAACGGAGAGTTCTCTATTTTCTTGGCTATTTCTTCAGTAATGTCATGCCCTGCAGAAACGATCAATTCGTTGGTGATTGGGTCATGCACATCGTGAAGCGTTGTACGGCCCAAAATACGATCGTATAATGGCTCAACAATATCCTCGTTATCTTTCAAGGCTGTTGTATAGATACCCCTTAAGGTACCGCAATCAACCATACCCACAATCATGTCTTGCGCAACATCATGCAACCTACGGGTTAAGTAACCAGCATCCGCTGTTTTCAACGCCGTATCCGCCAAACCTTTACGCGCACCGTGGGTAGAGATAAAGTACTCTAATACCGACAAGCCTTCTTTAAAGTTCGACAAGATCGGGTTTTCGATAATCTCACCCCCCGAACCTGATTTTTGAGGTTTCGCCATCAAACCACGCATACCTGCAAGCTGACGAATCTGCTCTTTAGAACCACGTGCACCAGAGTCAAGCATCATGTAAACAGAGTTGAAACCCTGGTTATCTGATGACAAGATGTTCATCACATTCGCAGTTAAGCGGTTGTTGATACGTGTCCAGATATCGATGATTTGGTTGTAACGCTCGTTGTTGGTAATGAAACCCATGTTATAGTTACCCATAACATCTTCCACTTCTTTAGAAGCCTGGGCAATCAAAGTAACCTTTTCTTCAGGGATGTTGATATCTTTCAGGTTAAATGATAAACCACCCTGGAATGCCATCTTAAAGCCTAATTCTTTGATATCATCCAAGAACTGTGCAGCGCGGGCCATACCAGTGTTTTTAACAACCTCGCCAATAATATCACGAAGTGATTTCTTGGTCAATAGTTCGTTTATATAACCAACTTCCTCAGGCACATGCTGGTTAAACAACACGCGGCCTACAGTGGTATCAATTATTTTAGAAACGATGCTACCATCGCGTTCTTTAATTTTTCCTTTAACCTTGATAAAGGCGTGCAGGTCAATCTTTCTTTCGTTGTAAGCGATAATTACCTCTTCGGCAGAATAGAAAGTTAAACCTTGTCCTTTTACAACGCGTCCTTCATCTGTTTTACGGCCTTTGGTTATGTAGTACAAACCAAGCACCATGTCCTGAGAAGGTACTGTAATTGGGGTACCGTTGGCAGGGTTTAAGATGTTGTGCGATGCAAGCATCAATACCTGGGCTTCCAAAATTGCTGCGTTACCTAGTGGTACGTGCACAGCCATCTGGTCACCGTCAAAATCCGCGTTGAAAGCGGTACAGGTAAGTGGGTGCAATTGTATAGCCTTGCCCTCAACCAATTTTGGCTGGAAGGCCTGGATACCCAACCTGTGCAGCGTAGGCGCACGGTTTAGTAATACAGGGTGGCCTTTTAATACGTTTTCCAAAATATCCCAAACTAATGGGTCTTTACGGTCAACTATTTTCTTTGCAGATTTTACTGTTTTAACCACACCACGCTCAATCATCTTGCGGATGATAAACGGTTTGAATAACTCAGCAGCCATATCTTTTGGCAAACCGCACTCGTGCAGTTTCAAGTTAGGACCTACAACAATTACCGAACGAGCCGAGTAATCCACACGTTTACCCAATAAGTTCTGGCGGAAACGGCCTTGTTTACCTTTCAGGATATCTGAAAGAGATTTCAATGCACGGTTACCTTCCGTTTTTACTGCGTTAACCTTACGTGAGTTATCAAACAACGAATCCACAGCTTCCTGCAGCATACGTTTCTCGTTACGTAAAATTACTTCCGGTGCTTTTATCTCAATCAAACGTTTTAAACGGTTGTTACGGATAATTACGCGGCGGTAAAGATCATTCAAATCCGAAGTTGCAAAACGGCCACCTTCCAGTGGTACCAATGGGCGCAATTCTGGCGGAATAACCGGAACGATCTTCACGATCATCCACTCAGGGTTGTTTTCAATCCTGGTTTTTGCATCGCGGAAAGCTTCAACTACCTGCAAACGTTTCAAAGCTTCGTTTTTACGTTGCTGAGAAGTTTCGTTTGCGGCCTGGTGGCGCAGATTGTATGATAACTGGTCAAGATCAAGGCGTTTCAGCAGGTCTTCTAATGCTTCGGCACCCATCTTGGCTACAAATTTCTGCGGATCTTTGTCGTCCAGGTATTGGTTTTCCTTTGGTAAGGTATCCAATATATCCAGGTATTCTTCTTCTGTCAGGAAATCCATGCGGGATATACCGTCAGATTCTTTAATACCCGGCTGTATTACTACATAACGTTCGTAGTAAATGATTAAATCAAGGCGTTTGGTTGGTAAGCCCAACAGGTAGCCAATTTTGTTTGGCAACGAGCGGAAGTACCAGATATGTGCAACAGGCACCACTAAATTGATGTGGCCCATACGCTCGCGACGTACCTTCTTTTCGGTTACTTCAACACCGCAACGGTCGCAAACGATACCTTTGTAACGGATACGTTTGTATTTACCGCAATGGCATTCGTAATCTTTTACCGGACCGAATATACGCTCGCAGAACAAACCATCGCGCTCAGGCTTGTAAGTCCTGTAGTTGATGGTTTCCGGTTTTAAAACTTCACCGCTAGAACGCTCCAGTATAGATTCCGGAGAAGCTAAGCTGATTGTAATTGTGGTGAAATTACTTTTGATTTTATTATCCTTTTTGTAAGACATAGTCTCCTTTGTTTTTAATGTTGTTGAAGAGTTGTTATAAAAGTTGGAAAGGTTAGAAAGGGTTGTAAAAGTTAGAAGCTTTAACTTCTTTAACCTTTACAACCTCTTTAACTCTTTTAACTTTATTCCAACGTGATATCCAAACCTAAACCTCTTAATTCATGAACCAATACGTTGAATGATTCCGGAACTGAAGGTGTTGGCAGGTTTTCACCTTTAACAATAGCTTCGTAGGTTTTAGCACGGCCGATAACATCATCCGATTTAACGGTTAATATTTCCTGCAGGATGTTAGATGCACCGAATGCCTCGAGTGCCCAAACCTCCATCTCACCAAAACGTTGACCACCAAACTGTGCTTTACCACCCAATGGCTGTTGTGTGATAAGCGAGTACGGCCCGATAGAACGTGCGTGCATCTTATCATCAACCATGTGACCCAGTTTAAGCATGTAGATAATACCTACAGTAGTCTGCTGATCGAAACGGTCGCCGGTTAAGCCATTGTACAGGTAAGTACGGCCAGATTCAGGCAAGCCTGCTTTTGCAACCCATTCTTCCACTTCGGTATGGCTTGCACCATCGAAAATTGGCGTAGCAAATTTAACGCCCAGTTCTTTACCGGCCCAGCCTAATACGGTTTCGTAAATCTGGCCCAAGTTCATACGTGATGGTACACCCAGTGGGTTCAACACAATATCAACCGGTGTGCCGTCTTCTAAGAAAGGCATATCCTCGTCACGTACAATACGTGCCACGATACCCTTGTTACCGTGGCGGCCCGCCATTTTATCGCCCACTTTAAGCTTACGTTTCTTGGCAATGTAAACCTTAGCCATCTGTACGATGCCCGATGGTAACTCGTCGCCCACGCTGATCGCGAATTTATCGCGACGGTAAGCACCAAGCTCTTCGTTTACCTTGATGTTATAATTGTGCAGCAAAGTTTTAATCTGCTCGTTCTTATCATCATCAGTGGTCCACTTGGTAGGGTTGATGTTCTCGTAGTGCAACTCGGTAAGTATCTTTTGGGTGAATTTAACGCCCTTAGCTACATACAGCTCTTTGTAAACGTTATAAACACCTTGCGAAGTTTTACCGTTAACAATCTCGAACAACTTGTCTATCAACGTATTCTTCAGCTCTTTTACAGCTCTATCGTGTTTAACGTCAAGCTTTTCAATCTGCGCTTTCTCTTCGGCTTTAGTTGTCTTTTTAGCACGGCTGAACAATTTGGTATCGATAACCACACCAGCAATTGATGGCGGAGTTTTTAACGATGCATCCTTAACGTCGCCTGCTTTATCACCAAATATGGCACGAAGCAATTTTTCTTCCGGTGAAGGGTCAGATTCGCCTTTAGGGGTAATCTTACCAATCAGGATGTCGCCTTCTTTAACCTCGGCGCCAACGCGGATGATACCGTCTTCATCCAGATCCTTAGTAGCTTCTTCAGAAACGTTAGGGATATCCGGTGTCAACTCTTCTTCACCACGTTTGGTATCGCGTACTTCAAGCTCAAACTCTTCAACGTGCAATGATGTAAAGATATCCTGAGACACAACGCGCTCAGATATTACAATCGCATCCTCAAAGTTGTAACCCTGCCAAGGCATGAATGCCACTTTAAGGTTACGGCCCAATGCAAGCTCGCCATTTTGCGTAGCGTAGCCTTCGCAAAGCACTTCGCCTTTTGTAACCCTTTGGCCTTTCTTAACGATTGGTTTAAGGTTGATGGTGGTGCTTTGGTTGGTCTTTTTGAACTTGGTTAAGATATAGCTCTTCGTATCGCCTTCGAAAGAGATCAAACGATCCATTTCGTCGCGGTCGTATTTAATTTTTATTTCGTTAGCATCAACATACTCAACCACGCCATCGCCTTCGGCGTTGATAAGGGTACGAGAGTCTTTTGCCACACGGCCTTCCAAACCTGTACCTACTATCGGCGCTTCGGGGCGCAACAATGGTACGGCCTGGCGTTGCATGTTCGAACCCATCAGGGCACGGTTAGCATCATCATGCTCCAAAAATGGAATCAGCGATGCTGCGATAGATGTGATCTGGTTTGGCGCAATGTCCATCAAATCCAATCTTTCCGGCTCGATGATCGGGAAGTCACCCTCGAAACGTGCTTTTACTTTTGGTAAAGCAAATACACCATTGTCGTCATAATGCGCATTAGCCTGGCCTATGGTTTTACCGTCTTCATCTTCTGCAGATAAATAGATAACCGGCTCGTTAACCTGTACTTTACCTTCAACCACTCGTTTGTACGGAGTTTCTATAAAGCCTAAGTTGTTGATCTTAGCGTGTACGCAAAGTGATGAAATCAAACCGATGTTAGGGCCTTCCGGAGTTTCGATGGTACACAACCTACCGTAGTGGGTGTAGTGTACGTCACGAACCTCGAAACCGGCACGTTCACGTGACAGACCGCCGGGCCCAAGGGCTGACAGACGACGCTTGTGCGTGATCTCTGCCAGTGGGTTGGTTTGGTCCATAAACTGCGATAACTGGTTTGTTCCGAAGAACGAGTTGATTACCGATGAAAGTGTACGTGCGTTGATCAGGTCGGTTGGTGTGAACACCTCGTTATCACGAATGTTCATACGCTCACGTATAGTACGTGCCATACGTGCCAAACCAACACCAAATTGTGCATAAAGCTGCTCGCCAACGGTACGAACACGACGGTTGCTCAAGTGATCAATATCATCCACCTCGGCTTTTGAGTTGATTAATTTGATCAGGTACTTAACAATCGCAATGATATCCTGCTTAGTTAACACCTTAGTTTCGTCAGAGGTGTTCAGCTTTAATTTACGGTTGATGCGGTAACGGCCCACATCGCCCAGGTCATATCTTTTATCAGAGAAGAACAAGCGATCGATGATACCACGTGCAGTTTCCTCATCAGGTGGTTCGGCGTTACGCAATTGGCGATAGATGTGCTCCACCGCTTCTTTCTCCGAGTTCGAAGTATCTTTTTGTAAGGTATTATATATAATAGTATAGTCACCGCTGGTGGCAGCATCTTCCTTGTTCAGGATGATAGTTTTAACACCAGCATCGATGATCATATCAATATGGTCGTCTTCCAAAACGGTTTCGCGCTCAAGGATAATCTCGTTACGGTCGATAGATACCACTTCACCGGTATCCTCATCCACGAAATCTTCTACCCATTTTTTAAGCACCCTTGCAGCAAGCTTACGGCCAATGAATTTCTTCAAGCCGCTTTTGCTTACTTTCACCTCGTCGGCCAGTTCAAACAATTCTAATATATCTTTATCAGAATCGTAACCTATGGCGCGAAGCAGCGTTGTAACCGGGAATTTCTTTTTACGGTCAATGTAGGCATACATCACGTTGTTAACGTCTGTAGCAAACTCAATCCACGATCCTTTGAAAGGAATAACACGGGCCGAGTATAATTTTGTACCGTTGGTGTGACGGCTTTGGCCGAAGAACACACCTGGTGAACGGTGTAACTGAGATACAATTACACGCTCGGCGCCATTGATAACGAAGGTACCCTTAGGTGTCATATAAGGGATGGTACCCAAATAAACGTCCTGTACAATCGTTTCAAAATCTTCGTGCTCGGCATCGTTACATGATAAGCGAAGTTTTGCTTTTAATGGCACACTGTAAGTTAAACCGCGCTCAATACACTCGCGTATATCGTAACGTGGCGGATCAATAAAGTAATCAAGAAACTCCAAAACGAAGATGTTCCTTGAATCTGATATTGGAAAGTTTTCGGCAAATACTTTAAACAACCCTTCTTTGTAGCGGTTGTCTGACGTGGTTTCCAATTGAAAAAATTCCTGGAAAGACTGTAACTGTACATCCAGGAAATCCGGGTAATCAAGTACCTTTCTGCTGGTTGCAAAGTTTACTCTTTGGTTATTATTGTTTGCCAAGGTATTATAATTTTAGTTTATTAAACCTGTATTAGATATGGGATTTTATATCAGGATTTGAGACAAAATGAAAAAACACTTTTAAATAAATGCGAGATTTCATATCCCATATCTCACATCTCAAATCCCTTTAAACAGCAATAGACCCCGACCAAAAAGGTCGGAGTCTGATGCTATTTGGTGTGGGCTAAATTATTTAACCTCAACTACAGCTCCGGCTTCCTCTAATTGTTTTTTCAGAGATTCAGCTTCTTCTTTAGTTACGCCGGTTTTTACCTCTTTAGGTGCGCCGTCAACTAAATCTTTAGCTTCTTTCAAGCCAAGGCCTGTAAGGTCTTTTACTAATTTAACAACTGCTAATTTAGCGCCACCTGCTTCTTTCAGGATAACGTCAAACGCAGTTTGTACTGCTTCAGCAGCAGGAGCATCATCGCCACCTGCAGGAGCAGCAGCAACTGCAACAGCAGCAGCAGCAGGCTCAATGCCATACTCATCTTTCAAGATCTGAGCTAATTCGTTTACTTCTTTTACTGTTAAGTTTACCAACTGTTCAGCAAACGCTTTTAAATCCGCCATTTTATTTTAATTTTTTACTTTAATGCTTTTTGTTTATTTCGAACTTTTACTGAGGCGTTCGTTAACCTCTTTCTTGTAATGTTTTCACGAGGCCCGCAATAGTATTTCCGCCTGATTGTAGTGCAGAAATAACGTTTTTGGCTGGTGATTGCAGTAAACCTACAATCTCGCCTATCAACTGCTCTTTCGATTTCAGCTTGGTTAAAGTATCCAACTGGCTATCACCAATAAATACTGCTGAATCTATGTACGCTGCTTTAAGAATTGGTTTTTCGCCTTTTTTCCGCAATTGTTTAATCAACTTTGCCGGGGCAGTTGCTGATTTTGAGAAAAAGATAGATGATGAACCTTTCAATACATCGTATATCGAGCTGAAATCACCACCGTTAGCTTCCATAGCTTTTTTGATCAAGCTGTTTTTTGCTACCTTCATGGTGATATCTGCCTCGAAGCACTGGCGACGGATATTGTTAACTTTTGCAACTGTAAGATCAGACGTATCAGTAATATAGAAATTACCATACTCTTTCATCTGCTCGCTTAGAGCAACGACAAGGTCGTATTTTTCTTCTTTATTCATGATTAAATTCCCGTTACTGATTTAGTTTCAACTGTTATACCCGGCGACATTGTTGAAGAGATGTGAATGCTCTTAAAATATGTTCCTTTTGCTGCTGATGGTTTTAATTTAGAGATGGTTTGCAATACTTCTAATGCATTCTCGTAAATTTTATCGGCAGGGAAAGACGCTTTTCCTATCGAGGTATGGATGATACCTGTTTTATCAACCTTGAAATCGATCTTACCAGCTTTTACCTCGGTTACAGCTTTACCAACTTCTGGTGTTACTGTACCCGATTTAGGGTTAGGCATTAAGTTACGCGGACCGAGGATACGACCCAAACGACCAACTTTAGCCATAACGCTAGGCATAGTTATGATAATATCAACATCAGTCCATCCGCCTTCAATCTTGGCAATATATTCATCCAAACCTACGTAATCTGCACCTGCGTCTTTAGCTTCTTGTTCCTTATCAGGAGTACAAAGAACTAATACACGTACAGTTTTACCGGTTCCATGAGGTAAAGTTGCGATACCACGCACCATTTGATTGGCTTTACGCGGATCTACACCTAAACGCACATCGATATCAACAGACGAATCGAACTTGGTTAAGGTTAATTCCTTTACCAAAGCTGATGCTGCTTCTAATGAGTACGATTTGTTCGCCTCAATTTTGGATAGTGCCGCTTTTTGATTTTTTGTTAATCTAGCCACTGTCTTAAACTGATTTGTATTAATTAATAATTTAGACTTGAGATATTAGATGTGAGATTTGAGATTATAAATCCGAAATCGAACATCCGACACTCAAAATCATTTAGTTCCAGGGAGCCGTACCTGATACGGTGATTCCCATACTGCGGGCAGTACCTGCCACCATTTTCATGGCTGATTCTACTGTAAATGCATTCAAGTCGACCATTTTATCTTTGGCGATTGTTTCAACCTGTTCCCAATTTACATTGGCAACTTTTTTACGGTTGGGCTCTGCCGAACCACTCTTTAAGCCTGTTGCTTCTAAAAGCTGTATAGCTACCGGAGGGGTTTTGATGATAAATTCGAAAGACTTGTCGACATAAACAGTAATAAGCACCGGTAACACTTTCCCAGCTTTATCCTGGGTACGTGCGTTGAACTGCTTGCAAAACTCCATAATGTTCACACCTTTTGCACCCAATGCTGGGCCAATTGGTGGAGATGGGTTTGCAGCGCCGCCCTTTACCTGAAGCTTTACCATCGCACCGACTTCTTTTGCCATTTTACTTTGATTTAATTATAACTCAATGTTAGTAAGTGGAAGCTAAGTAACATTTAAGATTTTGTGAGTGGTGAGTTGAGATTGGTGAGTGGTTAACTCATTGTCCGGTTCAACACTCGTGTGTGTAATATTTTATCTATTTGGTTTCGGTTTCGGCAACTATTCTCTAATCAACCATTCACCACCCACCAAACTATTCTTTCTCTACCTGCATGTAATTCAATTCAAGCGGCGTACGGCGCCCGAATATCTTTACCATTACTTTCAGTTTCTTCTTTTCCTCGTTCACTTCTTCTATCACACCGCTGAAACCGTTAAAAGGACCATCCATTACCTTAACGTTTTCGCCAACGTAATAGGGTACGTTCATGGTTTCGCCCTGTGCGGTCATCTCGTCAACCTTGCCTAAAATACGGTTAACTTCGGCCTGGCGAAGTGGGATAGCATTGCCTGCTTTATCGCCAAGGAAACCAATTACACTGTTAATGTTTTTGATGATGTGTTCCAACTCGCCATCAAGCGCGGCTTCCATCAAGACATATCCAGGAAAATAGTTGCGTTCTTTAGCAATCTTTTTTCCATCGCGCATTTGGTAGTACTTCTCGGTAGGGATCAGTACCTGCGGTATAAGATGGGTTATGCCTAAGCGATTTACTTCGGCATCGATATATTGCTTTACCTTTTTTTCTTTACCGCTGATAGCCCTAACTACGTACCACTTTAATTGATCGCTCATCTATAATATATAATTTAGGCTACTGATGTATAGAATGTTTTTAGCAAGTACCCGATAATCTGGTCCATACCAAAAATAACCATGGCTATAATAATAGCAGCAACCAGCACCAGTACGGCACTGTTTTGCAACTCCCTCCAAGTTGGCCAGGTTACTTTCTCGGTCAACTCGATGTATGATTCTTTTATATACTCAGCTACGCCAGCCATATTTATTGATACTTAAAGCACGGGAACAAGGATTCGAACCCTGATCAAAGGTTTTGGAGACCTCTATTCTACCGTTGAACTATTCCCGTGTATTATTAAACCTCTTGTTTAGAGAGATTTGCTATGTTACTTATATTGTGAATAAAGTACCGAAGCGAAAGCTCCGGTACTTTACACAAAAATTAACCGTTTTGCTACCCATTTAAGGGTAAGAAATTATTTTAAAATTTCAGTTACCTGGCCGGCACCTACTGTTCTGCCACCTTCACGGATAGCGAAACGTAAGCCTTTTTCCATTGCGATTGCGTTGATCAACTTTACAGTGATGGTAACGTTATCGCCAGGCATAACCATTTCTACACCTTCTGCCAGGCTTATTTCGCCTGTTACGTCTGTTGTGCGGAAATAGAACTGAGGACGGTATTTGTTGAAGAAAGGCGTGTGACGGCCACCTTCAGCTTTTGATAATACGTAAACTTCTGCTTTGAAATCTGTGTGTGGTTTTACTGAACCTGGTTTGCAAATAACCATACCGCGACGGATATCGGTTTTCTCAATACCACGTAACAATAAACCTACGTTGTCACCAGCTTCGCCACGGTCAAGGATCTTGCGGAACATTTCCACACCTGTAACTGTAGATTTTAAGTTTTCGGCACCCATACCCAGGATGTCTACTTGCTCGCCAGAGTTGATAACACCACGCTCGATACGACCAGTTGCAACAGTACCACGACCAGTGATCGAGAATACGTCTTCAACAGGCATCAGGAACGGAAGGTCTGTCAAACGCGGAGGGATAGGGATGTAGCTATCTACAGCATCCATCAACTCCATAATTTTGCCAACCCATTGTGGATCGCCATTCAAGCCACCTAAGGCAGAGCCTTGGATAACCGGGATATCATCACCTGGGAAATCGTAGAACGATAAAAGTTCGCGGATTTCCATTTCTACTAATTCTAACAATTCTGGATCATCAACCATATCCACTTTGTTCATGAATACAACCAATGAAGGTACACCTACCTGGCGAGCCAACAGGATGTGCTCACGAGTTTGTGGCATAGGACCATCAGTAGCAGCTACAACAATGATTGCACCGTCCATCTGAGCAGCACCTGTAACCATGTTTTTCACATAATCCGCGTGACCTGGGCAGTCAACGTGAGCGTAGTGACGGTTTGCAGTTGAGTACTCAACGTGCGCAGTGTTGATTGTTATACCACGCTCTTTTTCTTCAGGAGCTGAGTCAATTGAATCAAATGAACGAGCTTCTGATAAACCTGCATCAGCTAATACTTTAGTGATAGCTGCAGTAAGGGTTGTTTTGCCGTGGTCAACGTGACCGATAGTACCGATGTTTAAGTGCGGTTTACTGCGGTCAAATTTTTCTTTTGCCATGATTTATATTTGTTTGTAGGTTAATTTATACTTTAAAACGTATTATACTTATTATTAATATAATGAGCCAACAATGGGATTTGAACCCATGACCTCTTCCTTACCAAGGAAGTGCTCTACCCCTGAGCTACGTCGGCTTATGTTCAGTTTGCAGTTATCAGTTGCCAGTTTGCAGTAGATATAGCTTTTGCCAACTGCTAACCGCCAACTGCCCACTTATTTTGGAGCGGAAGACGAGGTTCGAACTCGCGACCTATAGCTTGGAAGGCTATCGCTCTACCAACTGAGCTACTTCCGCAATTTCAGTTTGCAGTTCCGGGTTTACAGTTGGCAAACCCGAAAACGCATTCTAAAAACTTTTTATTAAGTAAGCAGTTTACTATTCCGGCGTGCTACTGCAAACTGAGAACTGCAAACTGCCTACTCAAAAAGTGGGGGGAGAAGGATTCGAACCTTCGTAGCCGAAGCAGCGGATTTACAGTCCGCCCCATTTGACCGCTCTGGTATCCCCCCATTGTTGATTTCGGATCTGCCATGCTCAATTGGAAGCTAAGCATCACATCTCCGAAATAACAGAGCCTCCTATCGGGATCGAACCAATGACCTACTGATTACAAGTCAGTCGCTCTACCAGCTGAGCTAAGGAGGCTTAATTGTTACCAATTTGCAGTACTCACATTTAGCTTTCCCAAAATCGGCGGCAATTAATATTGCGCTATTTTTTTATTTTAAAGAACCTTTCCGTTTGCGGCGGGGATGTTAATGACCTCTCTGAAACGGATTGCAAATCTACAAAAATTTAGAGCCGTGCAAAATTATTTTTCAAAAAAAATAAAGGGGTGTTAAAGCAGCATAATCCGGTTGATTTTGTGCTGAAAACAGGCCCTTACGCCCGGTGTACAGGTGCGCAGGGGTATCTTTATCACTGTCAAAACGTTAAGTTTTGCGCCAGGGCGGGCCTTGAAGATTGGATGGGAATTGTTTTTGGGGTGTAAACGGCAAACACAACCGGGCATTTGCGGGGAAGAAAGCTATTCATAGTTATGCCCGATAATGGTGTGGTAATACAAGCGGCCACCGTTTAAGTAAATAATTGCTTCTTTACATAGGCAAGCAAGTTGTTTAATTTATTGCTATACCTGTTCTTTTCTTGTTCTTTAATTAATAGCATTAGATAATCAGTACTGAAATATTTTTTGGCAAGCTCAAATAATTGGGGTACAAAATCTTCGGCCTCTTTTTGTCGCATCTCGCTATAAAACCAGCTGTCGTCAGATTTTCGTACTAAGGCGTTTAATAGCTTCGCTTTATCTGCGGCAACCATTGGCTCAAAATACTGCAATATTAATCGGTACGGTGTTTTCGACTCAATGTAGTCTATCATTTTTTTATAGTTCCCCTCATGCTCCATCAATTTAAAACAAAATTCTAATGCACGGGTGTCGGGGCCGTGAGAAGTATTCCTTGCTTTTGTTAAAACTTTGGTGCGCCATTTTTTTTGCTCATCGGGTTGTAAGCGGGCTAAAATAAAAAGGTAGTCATCGAAATTAAAATCATAAGGAAAAAGCTGTGTTAATACATTAGCCAAATTGGCTTCGTCGGTACTGGCGGTATAAATTTGTTTCAGCAGCTTAAAATAAGCTACGTTGTATTCGTCGCGATAATTGGCTTTTATTTGTTGATTGCAATATTTTTCGGCAAGCTCTGTATGGTTATTCTCAATTAAAAGGGCAATTAGTTTTTCGTTAAACCCGTTTTCGAAATGTATTGGTTTAAACATATCATAATATACGGGGAAAAGGTTATTATCGTTAACAAGGCCGAAAATAACCTTAGTGTAATGGTCGCCGTTTAACAACGCATCGGGTTTAACTTTTTTATACTGGCCAGCAAGTGCGGCAATTAGCTTACCCCTTTTTTCGGTGCCGGCGGCGTTTATAATGGCTTGAAGGTGCAGCAGGTAGTACATCCTTACTTCATTTTTCCCTTCAAAAAGATTATTGATAAAAAAACCGGTAGCACGGTACCAGGCCTCATCGTTCTGCAAATTGTTTATCGGCGTTTCCGAATCTTTTAAAATCGCCTCCAAATACTTTGTTATCCTAACGCTGGTGGTATTAATGCCAAACTGAAACTGGTAGCAACACTGCAGCATGGTATGCAGGTTTTTAAAGGCATTCTCATCCATTACGCCCAGGTAATAATGGTCAACTATCGGCTTAAGCACTTCCGCCCACAGTTCCACTAATTTTTTCACCTGTGAGGCATCTACGTTCTTTTTGTTGCAACCTGCCGCCTTTACAGCATTACTAACAAGCTTTACAACATCTTCGGGCTCGTACTCCTTGTTTTTGGCCGAAAAGTATTGAACAAAAGCCAACTCAATATCCTTGTTTTTGCGGATGATGCCGGTTACCCATTCTTTCAGCATGGCAAATTCAACACCATTCATCAAAGTTTCCGTGGCACTTTCTTTCTTCTTTAATTTTAGGGCACTTTTTGGCTTTCGGTCTTTAACAATATGGTTAAGCAGCGCTATTTTGTGCCTGCAATAAGCAATCTTGGTGCCGCAGTCGCAATCGCTTTTGCCAATTTCGTTACCGGGCAACATCGTTATTGATACATCAAAACTGTTATTGCCTTCATCAACATAAGCAACAAACTGCCCTGCTTCGGTTTCATCACATTCCCTTACCGTATTTTTTTCGGCCAGCTGTAATAGTTCTTTGGGTAGTTCTTTCGTATAATTTTTAAACGTTAACGCCATAAAGTTTTACTACTGTTTTAAACCACTAAATTAGTTAACGCATTGCTTGCAGAAAAGCAAGTAAGGCAAATAAGGCAAATCCGCTTCAAAACGGAGTTATTACAAGTGTGGCTTTTGATGGGCCGATAAACCTGCACCTATCCGCCTGCGTGGTTTGTTCGCCTGCATAAAAAGTAACCGGTTGGCAATTGCGCGGCAGCAAGTAGTTAAGCAATAGTTTATCGCTAATTGCAAAAACCACATCGCCGGTAATTGCCTCGAGATATGAGGCCGGTGGCCGCAGCGCAAATAATTTGGCGCCTGCTTCTTCGCTCACATGATATAAATTGTTGGTCTGTTGCATTTGAATAATTATACCTGGACTAAGATATAGGCAAATTCCAAATAATATCCACCCAATTAACAAATTTTAAAACCCGCGCCGCTGTATCCGGTTACCTACTAAAACAACACAACATGGCAAACGTAGCAGATCAACTGGTAGCAATGCTGGTAAACGCAGGCATTAAAAGGATATACGCCGTTACCGGCGATAGCCTAAACGAAGTGAACGATGCCGTAAGGCGCGAAGGCAGCATACAATGGGTGCACGTACGGCACGAGGAAGCCGGCGCTTATGCCGCAGGGGCCGAAGCGCAACTCACTGGCAACCTGGCTTGCTGCGCCGGGAGCAGCGGCCCCGGCCACGTGCATTTGATCAATGGCTTGTACGATGCACACCGTTCGGGCGCGCCGGTTATAGCCATCGCATCAACCATACCGAGTTTTGAGTATGGCACCCAATACTTCCAGGAAACCAATACCATAAAACTATTCGACGATTGCAGCCATTACAACCAGGTAGCCGCCACGCCAAAGCAGTTCCCCCGTATGTTGCAGGCCGGCATACAGGCGGCATTGCATCGTAAGGGTGTTTCGGTAATTGGTTTGCCCGGCGATTTAACCAGTATGGATGCGGAAGAAATCACCACTGCTACGGTTAGTTTCAATCCTAAACCTGTTATCCGTCCATCGGATGAGGACCTGGCTGAATTAGCCGCGTTGATTGGAGAGCATAAAAAAACCGTCATTTTTTGCGGCATAGGCGCAACCGAAGCGCATGATGAAGTGGTGCAACTTTCGCAAATGCTGAATGCGCCGGTGGCTTATTCGTTCCGCGCCAAAATGGGCATTCAGTACGGCAACACCAACGAAGTAGGCATGACGGGCCTGCTGGGTTCACCATCCGCCTATCATAGCATGCACGAGGCCGATTTATTGCTATTGTTAGGAACAGATTTTCCCTACACGCCATTTATGCCTACCGATTGCAAGATAGTGCAGGTAGATATCAGGCCCGAGCAAATAGGCCGCCGCGCCAAGGTAGACATTGGACTCTGCGGCGACGTGAAAGATACCCTTACCGCGCTGATGCCCCTCATTACCCAAAATACCGACGATAGCTTTCTGAAGGCACAGCTCGATTTTTACGCCGGGGTAAAAAAGAATATGATGACCTATGTGGAAGATACCGGGAAAAATGAGAAAATACATCCAGAGTACATTGCAGGGTTACTTGACGAATTAGCCACAGATGATGCTATATTTACCGCAGATACCGGCATGTGTTGCGTTTGGGGCTCCCGTTATATCAACGCTACCGGCAAACGCAAGATGATCGGTTCGTTCAACCACGGCTCTATGGCTAATGCCATGCCGCAAGCCATTGGGGCAGCGCTGGCATGCCCGGGCAGGCAGGTAATAGCGCTTTGCGGCGATGGCGGCCTTTCTATGTTGCTGGGCGATCTGGCGACCATTGCACAATACAACCTGCCGGTGAAGCTTATCGTGTTCAACAACCGCTCCTTAGGTATGGTGAAGCTGGAGATGGAAGTAGCCGGCCTGCCTGATTGGCAAACCGAAATGCACAACCCCGATTTTGCCATGGTGGCCCAGGCAATGGGCATCAGGGGTGTTACAGTTAAAGAACCGGAAGAGGCTAAAGAGGCAATCCGCGAGGCGTTAATGTTTGATGGGCCGGTGCTGGTAAACATATTTACAGACCCCAATGCCTTGGCCATGCCGCCAAAAATTGAATTTAGCCAGGTGAAAGGGATGGCATTATCTATGACGAAGCTTATGCTTAATGGCCGGATGGATGAAGTACTTGACACCGTGAAAGCGAATTATAAACATTTAAAAGATTTGATATAAATTATAGATGAACAAACGCAGGCAACACATCTTATTTTTGGTATTGGCTATCATCAGCATCGGCTTTATCGCGCTTACCATTTTGGTGATGTTGCACCCTACCTCGTTCATCGATATCGAATTCTCGGAGGAGATTCAGGAACATCAGAATAAATTCCTGGATACGGCGATGTATCTCATCAGTTGCCCCGGCTTTATGCCCGAATCGCCCATCATGATTGTTTGTACTAGCCTGCTGCTTTTTATTTTTAGATATAAAAAGGCCGCGGTATATATATTGTTCACCATGATAGCCGGCCTGGTAAGCACCATTGCAAAAGTACTAATAAACCGCCCCCGCCCTACCGATGATCTGGTGCGGGTAGTACTTAAAACCACACAGCAGAGCTTCCCCAGCGGGCATGTGCTTTTCTATGTGGTATTCTTCGGCTTCGTTGTTGTGTTGATGTATCAGCTAGAAGGCATTGCCAAATGGGCAAGGGTATTGGTAGCATCAATCAGCCTTTTTATGATATTTGCAATACCCTTCTCGCGTATTTATTTAGGCGCACATTGGTTTACAGATGTTGCTGGTGGCTTCCTGCTCGGCCTGTTATGCCTCTACCTGCTATCCTGGTTGTACCTGCGCACACCGGCAAAACGCGACGAGGCACCTGTGGCAGAGCAGCAATAATTTCCACGTATCCTGCTTTTTGTTTCGGCAATAATAATTGTATCTTCAAGGATCAAACCCTGGCAATTTATCTGAAACAGAATTTACAGGATTTGACAATAATTCTTTCGAACCGGGTCTTCCTTTTTAACTTTTCCAACCCTTCCAACCTCACCTCACTTAATAAATTGCTGTATTACCTGCTGCAATTGGCTAGCGGGTATTACGCCGCTTTGGCGCCATTTACTTTCGCCGTTCTGGAAAACCATTAGTGTTGGTACGCTTTGCACATGGTAGGCGTTGGCCGCCGAGGGGTTTTTATCGATATCTATCTTCAGGATGGTAACTTTATCGCCCAGGGCATCTTTTACCTGTTTTAAGATAGGTGGCATCATTTTACAGGGGCCACACCACTCGGCGCTAAAATCAATCAATACCGGTATTTCTGATGCAATGATGTCTTTGAAGTTCGCCATGGCGTTTTCTTTTTATGCAATATTAACGGATGAGTTGGTAAAACGTTTCGAAAATATTGCTGTTTGCTGTATATTTTACTCCCCACTGAAAAATACCGACTATCGGACAGCCTTAATTAGCCCTTTAAGCTCGTCTACCAACTTTTCTTACCTTTTCCAACCTTTCTAACCTTTTCTAACCTTTTCTAACTTTTCCACCTTTTCTAACTATCGCCAACTTTTCTAACCTTTTTAACTTTTCCAACTATCGCCAACTTTTCTAACTATTCTCAACCTTTCTAACTATGACCAACTTTATCCTTAAATTTGCGACTTATTAATACCAACCTGCAAATGAATGCTGACGCTGTAAAAATGCTGCAAGGCCGTTACTGTAATTCGTTAACCGACTACTCACGTTTTGTTACCCGCGAGGTTTTCATCGGCGATGTGCCGATGGGCGGCAGCAACCCTATCCGCATCCAAAGCATGACTACTACCGATACGATGGACACGCTTGGTACCGTGGAGCAAACTATCCGCATGGTTGATGCCGGCTGCGAATACGTACGTATTACTGCGCCCAGCATCAAGGAAGCCAACAATCTTGCCGAAATAAAGAAGCAATTGCGCCAGCGCGGTTATACCGTACCGCTGGTTGCCGATA
Source organism: Mucilaginibacter psychrotolerans (assembly GCF_004519315.1). Classification (GTDB taxonomy): domain Bacteria; phylum Bacteroidota; class Bacteroidia; order Sphingobacteriales; family Sphingobacteriaceae; genus Mucilaginibacter; species Mucilaginibacter psychrotolerans. Next base: position 43,432 of record NZ_SOZE01000013.1, on the reverse strand, counting down.
TACATTTTACGCCCAACGCTGCCGAAGTGGCCGCCCGTATTGTAGAAAAAGTACGCGTAAACCCCGGCAATTACGCTGATAAAAAGAAATTCGATCAGATAGATTATACTGATGCGCAATACAGGGGCGAACTGGAGCGTATCTTTCAGAAGTTTACGCCGCTGGTGAACATCTGCAAGGAATACGGTACCGCCATGCGCATCGGCACCAACCACGGCTCGCTGAGCGACCGTATCATGAGCCGCTACGGCGATACCCCGCAGGGCATGGTAGAGAGTGCTATGGAGTTCATCCGCATGTGCGAAACATTGGGTTATTACAGCCTGGTGGTATCTATGAAGAGTAGCAACCCGCAGGTAATGGTACAAGCCTACCGCCTGCTGGTACAAACCATGGTAGCCGAAGGTATGAACTATCCCCTGCACCTGGGCGTAACCGAAGCCGGCGACGGCGAAGACGGCCGCATTAAATCCGCAGTAGGTATTGGTACGTTGCTAGAGGATGGCCTTGGGGATACCGTACGCGTATCCCTCACCGAAGAACCAGAAGCCGAAGCACCGGTGGCCATTGCGTTGGTAAACAGATATTTGAAAAGGACTCAAGAATCAAGAATCAAGAATCAAGAGACCGAATCAAATATCTCATCCCCTTTGGAGAGCGCCGGGGTGAACCTACACAATCCCTACGAATACAAAAAACGCGATACCTACGAGGCCAATGCCTTTATAGGCGGGCACATGGTACCAAGGGTGGTGGTAGATCTTTCGCAAGCGAACCTGAAAGACGCGGCTGTGATGAATGCAGCAGGCTACCTATACTCGCCGCTATTGGATAAATACAACATGGCCGAGCAATCGGTAGATTTTGTGTATTTGGGCGATAGCTTGCCATCTTTCAATCTGCCCGGTAACCTTAAGCAGCTTTACAACTACGCCACCTGGCTAAAACTGACCGATAAAACACTTTGCCACCCTTTATTTACTTTACAGGAATTTATTGCCGATGATGCCAACCGCACATCTGCTTTAAACCTGGTAAGAATTACCCATGCCGACTTAGATTTGGAAGCTTTTGGTTTATTGCCGATGGATAAAAGCCTGGTATTCGTTCTCGAAACCAATCAACTCCATGGCATGGCCGACCAGCGTGCGTTCTTCCTGAAACTGGAAGGGTTTGGTTTGGATGTGCCGGTAATTGTAAAGAGAAGCTACGAATTTGAGAGACAAGAATCAAGAGACAAGAATCAAGAAGAAATACCTTTAACTACAAATTTGCAATTATACGCTGCTACCGACCTCGGCGCTTTATTGGTTGACGGTTTTGGCGATGGTATTTGGATTGATGCGCCGCAGGTAGAAACCTCGGTGATTACCTCAACCGCCTTCGGCATATTGCAGGCCACGCGCTCGCGCATATCTAAAACGGAATATATCAGTTGCCCAAGCTGCGGGCGCACCTTGTTCGATTTGATGGTAACCACCCAGATGATCCGCAGCCGTACCAGTCACCTTAAAGGACTTAAAATTGGCATTATGGGCTGCATCGTAAACGGCCCCGGCGAAATGGCCGATGCCGATTATGGTTATGTAGGCTCGGGTACGGATAAGGTTACCCTTTACCGCGGCAAGGAGGCCGTGAAGAAAAATATCAGTTCGGCCAATGCCCTGGACGAACTGATAGGCATTATCCAGGGCGATGGCAACTGGATAGAGCCGGCGTAAAGAATTTCACAATCTAGTCCCCATGTCGTTTCGAACCAAGCGATAGCGAGGGAGAAATCTTGTTAGATAAGCAATTCAGATATGCAAGGTGGCCAACTTTGCGTTAACAACAAGATTTCTCCCTCGTTCCTCGGTTCGAAATGACAAATTTTTTTCTCCTTTAAAAAAGAACAGGGCGAGCCTCGCGCCCGCCCATGCACTTAACGTTAAAAAAACTATCTTTCTAAATTGAAGGCGGTAGTCACTAACTTATTGCCTTCAATCGCCTGCTTTTGCCGGTATAAACTTTCGCAGATATCGTTCAGCATCATCTGCACTCGTTTGCGCTTTACGTTTACCGGTCTGGTTACGGTTTCTTCATAAACCAGTTTGGCATCGTCGTTATAAAACCGAATGGTTTGCACCTTTGAGTTATGCTTGTTGCTTTCGGCCACCCAATAGCCGTGGGTTAAATTTTTGGTTTGCTGTGCCTGACTGTATATAGTGCTTAGGGCTACGATGATTGCGGTTATGATAAATTTTTTCATGGTTGTTATTTTAAATAATGATGCTAAAGTATTCCGCGCGTTTTTTAATCGAAAGCATCGCAGTTATACAGCAAAAAGCCGATGCCCGGCAGTAACTATTGGCCAACAAAATGCGTCTGTAGGTAAAAACGGACGATTATTGAGGTTTAGCTGTCGTTAGTCTGCGAAACGCTGTTGTTTGTCGACGTTGGTAACCGCCTTATTATCTTTTCCTTATAATCGCTTTATTTTTACAGCATGAACGCGTTTGCAGGAATCAATTCTATTAAAATACCCCGGGTATGGCAGCACATCCTGTTCTGGATAACAGCATCGGCCTTTATCACCAGTATTTATGCCGTGCAAACCGACTACGTGCTATCTTTCCGTAACAACCTGTTTTATATGCCGGTACAGATAGCCTACTATTATGCACTTGCCTACTGGCTATTGCCACGTTATCTTTTTGTGGGCAAATACCTGCTGTTTTTTTTGATGACCGTACCGCTGGTACTACTGTCTACGCTTGTAAGCCGTGGCATCGGGCTAACATTCGTCATCCCTTACATGATAAAACAGCATTACGCTACCGACCCTGATTACATTAGGGAAAACTCTCGCCCCTTCTTCACTATGCTGTTTGATTTCCCGCTGTACATCAATGCCTTTAAGGGTACCAATCTTATCATTGGCTTTGTACTTGCTATTAAGTTTTTTAAGATGTGGTACGAGCGTAAGCAATCGGCGCTGGTAGCCGAACTAAGCGCATTGAAAGCCCAGGTACATCCGCACTTTTTATTCAATACACTTAATAATTTGTATGCGCTTAGTTTGAGCCAGTCGCCCAAATCGCCACAGGTGATATTGGGCCTGTCGGATTTGCTTCGCTATATGCTTTACGAATGCAATACCGGCGAGGTACCGCTGGAAAAAGAAGTGTTTATGATGCAGCAATATGTAAAACTGGAAAAGCTGCGCTACGAGGACCGCATCGACCTGTCGTTCAATATAACCGGCAACCTCAGGAATAAAATGATAGCCCCGCTCCTGATGCTGCCCTTTATAGAAAATGCCTTTAAACATGGCGCAAGCGAAACCATGGGGCAGGTGTGGATTACCATTGATATTGCTGTTAAGGGCGAAAGCCTTAAACTAAAGGTTGCCAACAATAACCCCGAGAAGCAGCAAGCGACACCTGGCGAAGCACATGGCCTTGGGCTTAAGAACGTTGCCAAAAGGCTGGCGCTGCTATACCCCGGCACATCAAACCTCAAAATAATAGACGAAGACGACACCTTTTTAATCGTGCTGGATCTCGATCTGAAAGTAGTGCCCCAGCCGGCTGCCGAACCCCAGCCTTTAAATGAATTGGCTACCGCATGAAAACACGCGTACTCATAGTTGACGACGAGCCGCACGCCATTGAGGTGATTGAGAAATACCTGGCCATGTTTAGCCAGATGGAACTTGTGGGCAAATGCACGGATGCCATACAGGCCTTCCAATTGCTGCAGCAAAAACAGGTAGACCTGATGTTCCTGGATATAAAAATGCCGGGCATAAACGGCACCGACCTCCTGCGCAGCCTTAACAACCCGCCGAAAGTAATATTTACCACGGCCTACAGCGAATTCGCGCTGGAGGGCTTTGATTTAAACGCAGTTGATTACTTGCTGAAACCCATCCCGTTCGACAGATTCTTACGCGCCGTAGGCAAGCTGTACCAGCAACCCGATAGCCAAAGCAAACCCCTGCTTAGTTATGAAACACCCGTTAGCGACCGCGAAGCTTTTATTTACCTGAAAGTTGACCGCAAGACCATCAAGATCAATATCAACGATATTTTGTGGATTGAGAGCCTGCGCGATTATGTGAAAGTGGTGGTGAAAGAGCAGGTGTACATCAGCAAGCAAAAGATAAGCCTGCTGGAAGAAATGCTGCCCGAAAGCAAATTCGTACGCATACACCGCTCGTTCATCGTAGCCATCAATAAGATAGCTTCCTTTTATTCTTACAGTATCGACATCAACGGCCACGAACTGCCAATAGGCAGGAATTACAAGAAGGATGTGCAGAAGAAATTGAAGCAGGCTATTTGATTTACTGAGCGATTTTTTAACCACTGAGCGCACAGAGATTTATACAGAGAGCCACAGAGGAGAAAGAAAAGTTGAGCCACACTTAAAAAAACCTCTGTGTAACTCTTTTTTCCTCCTTGTAACGCTGTGGTTAAATTAGCCACCTACCCTCATCGGTAAAGTTTAAATATCACAAACTCATTCCGCGTACCCATTTGGGTAAACCCGGCTTTCTATATTATCAATTACAGTGGCAATTTGTCGTGTCCAATAAAAATAGTGGTTAAAAAATATCTACTTCTCCATTTTCAAATCTTCAAATATCTCATTTTCAAATTGTAATTTTAAAGTATGAGCGCCGAGCTAATTTTACACATCATCACCTGCAACTGCTTTTTCCTGATGGCTTTTGTAGCCTGGTTCAATCCACACAAGGTAAACGTGGTGGCCAACCGTTGGCTGGGTTTGTTTTTTGCCGCGGTGGGGTGCATGGTTTGCAACGTGGTGCTTTATGACGCAGGTTTGGATGCGGCATATCCCCGCATCATCGGCTTTAATGAGCTTTCCCGCTTTGCGCTGGCACCGGCCTTGTACCTCAGTATTGCGCAGTTCACCACCCCTGGCAGCAAGTTTAAGGCAAGCGATTATTTGCACTTTATCCCCTTCACCATTTTCTTTTTGTATATGGTGCCCTTTCTGTATTTCCCGGATTACCAATTGATAGGCGGGCACTTCAATTTGCCGCCAAAGCTGAATTTCGCAATTGGCTTCTTAGTGCGCTGGTCTATAAATGTGCAGTTGCTGGTGTATTGGGTACTGGCATTCAATACACTGCGGAAGCATCAAAAACACTTGTTGCTTATCGCATCCGATACTGTCCCTGTAAACCTTGCCTGGCTCAAATACCTGCTGATGAGCGTTGGTGGTATGCTCGTATTGTTTTTTGCGTCCATTTTCTTCGGCATACACTTATCGCCGGTTGTTATTGCTACCGGTTACCTGCTTGGCACCCTTACCATATTTTATCATTCGCTGGCGCAGAAGGAAATCTTCCCTTTCGAGGTATCGGAATTAACGGCTATTAATGAAGTAATTATTGCAGATGACAACCAGGTAAAACCCATAAAACAACGCCTTAGCGATGAGCAAGCTCAACATATGCGTATCAAACTCGAAAGCCTGATGACGGCAGAAAAACTTCACCTCGATAACGAACTCAGCCTGCCCCAATTAGCTGATGCCATCGGCGCATCCGTACACGACCTTTCTTTTCTGCTGAACGAGAAAATTGGCCTCAACTTCTTCCAGTTTGTGAATGCTTACCGGGTGGAAGAGGCCAAACAGATTATGCTGTCAGATAAATATAAGCACCTCAATATTCTCGGTATTGCCTATAGTGCCGGGTTCAGTTCTAAAACTACGTTCAATACCGTGTTTAAAACGCAGACAGGCATGTCGCCCAGTGCGTTTATGAAGCAGCATAAAAGCATAAACCCTTCCTTGCAATCTTAAGCGTAGAGACGCAATACCTTGCGTCTCAGATTTGTAATTCCGGATTTGCATTGTGGATTTGCATGCGGGAGACGCAAAATATTGCGTCTCTACGTGGATTTTTATTACAAACATGTTCCGTTGGATAATTCCGAACGACGCGTATTGCCCATTCGCCTAACATTGTGCCAATCAATTACACAATGTATTATGGAACGTAAACCTTTCTCCCCACTTGCCCTTGCGGCTTTTATTGCTGCCTTTTTAGGCTTTATGGTTTTTGCCCGCGCTATCCGTGTTGCCCTTGGCGAAAATATCCCGCCGGTATTGCTTTATGGTATAACGGCAGGGTACTTCCTCACCGTTTGTATTTTAATATTTGTTTGGAAAAGCCAAGCCGCCAAAGGCACTATCGATGTTATCAATTACACTGCTTTTTGGCAAAACGCGGTGCGCTATACGCTCGCGCTGGACATGGTGATGTTTGGCGGACAGAAATTTTGCCACCTGCAATTTTACGTCCCCCTCGGCATGCTTGATGACCCATTTACCGCCATCCCCAATGAAATGCTGATGTGGGCCTTTATGGGGCGATATCACTCTATGGTGGATATTATAGCCTCTATCGAAATCCTGGGTGGCGTGCTTTTGCTCTTCCGCAAAACCAGGCTGGTAGGTGCATTTGTGCTGCTGCCCATGTTGCTAAATATTATGCTGCTTGATTTTTATTACCTCAACCTACTCGTACAGGTATATGTGGTTATCGAGGTGCTTGTGGTGATATACCTCATCCTGTTGGAGTACCGCCGTTTGGTAAAGTTTTTCCTTATCGACAAAGGCAGTTCGCCCTTGTACAATTTCCGCAACAAAGGGTTTGGCTATGCAGTAAAAGCATCGGTAATCATTATACCCGCAATTGCCCTGGGTATGCACAAATACCCAAGCAACTACACCGAAATAATGGGTAAATACGAAGTGAAGCGTGCCTTCATCAACAACGTCGACCAAAGCAAGGCCCCCTGCCGCGACAGTGTGCTCACCAACATATTTATCGACCATTTCGACCTTGTTTTGGGCTACCCCGATTACCGCAACAAAGTAATTGGCAGGTACAATTACAACCCCGAAACCAAACAAATTACCGTAAAATTCCAATACCCGGCTACGATGAAAGATTCGCTTACCGCCGCCATTACGCCAGGCAATGGTGAAATGAAAACACTGGCTGGGAAAATAGGTGGTAAGACATTCAAGGTGGAGATGGTGAGGGTAGCGCCGGTGAATAATTGATGTCAGAGCTTAGAGATTGAAGATTAGAGGTTAGGCAGCAAAACTAACCTCTAATCTCTAACCTTTGGTATCTAAACCTCTGCCAACCTGTCACCACAAAGTAAGGCCTTATGCCGCCCTGTAAGTATTCTGCCAATTACCGACAATTTTTTCTGCCATTTAAGTATTGGCACAACCATTGTTAAATAGCATCGGTAAGCAATACTTAATAAAAAAATCAATCAACATGTCTAAAATAATTGGAATCGACTTAGGAACAACAAACTCCTGCGTTGCTGTAATGGAAGGCAACGAGCCTGTTGTTATAGCCAATAGCGAGGGTAAACGTACTACGCCGTCTGTAGTAGCTTTTGTAAACGATGGCGAACGTAAAGTTGGCGATCCGGCAAAACGCCAGGCTATCACCAACCCAACAAAAACTATTTCTTCTATCAAACGCTTCATGGGCAACCAGTTTAACGAGGTTACCAAAGAAGCCGAGCGTATGCCATACAATGTGGTTAAAGGTGATAACAACACCCCACGTGTAGAAATTGGCGACCGTAAATACACGCCACAAGAGTTATCTGCCATGATTCTTCAGAAAATGAAGAAAACTGCAGAAGATTTCTTAGGCCACGAAGTTACCGAAGCGGTTATTACCGTTCCGGCTTATTTTAACGATGCACAGCGCCAGGCAACCAAAGAAGCCGGTGAAATTGCTGGTTTAAAAGTTCGCCGTATTATTAACGAACCTACTGCTGCTGCCCTTGCCTACGGTTTGGACAAAGCACACAAGGATATGAAAATTGCCGTATTCGATTGCGGTGGTGGTACACATGACGTTTCTATCCTGGAATTGGGTGATGGCGTGTTCGAAGTAAAATCTACCGATGGTGATACACACTTAGGTGGTGATGACTTTGACCAGGTAATTATAGACTGGATGGCAGACGAATTCAAAAGCGACGAAGGTGTTGACCTGCGTAAAGACCCAATGGCTTTGCAACGCTTAAAAGAATCTGCTGAGAAAGCAAAAATCGAGTTATCAAGCTCAACTCAAACAGAAATCAACCTGCCATACATTACTGCAGGTGCCGAAGGCCCTAAGCACTTGGTTAAAACGTTAACCCGTGCAAAATTTGAGCAATTGGCAGATAGCCTGATCAAACGTACTATCGATCCTTGCCGTACTGCTTTGAAAAACGCAGGTTACAGCACTTCAGATATCGACGAAGTTATTTTGGTAGGTGGTTCTACACGTATCCCTGCTATACAGGATGCCGTGCAAAAATTCTTCGGCAAAGCGCCTTCAAAAGGTGTTAACCCGGATGAAGTTGTTGCTATTGGTGCTGCTATACAAGGTGGTGTATTAACCGGCGAGGTTAAAGATGTGTTGTTGTTAGATGTTACCCCATTATCATTGGGTATCGAAACTATGGGCGGTGTAATGACCAAACTGATCGAATCTAATACAACTATCCCAACCAAAAAATCGGAGACCTTCTCTACAGCAAGCGATAACCAGCCATCTGTTGAGATCCACATCTTACAGGGCGAGCGCCCAATGGCACAGGGTAACCGTACCATCGGCCGTTTCCACCTGGATGGTTTGCCACCTGCACCTCGTGGCGTACCACAGGTAGAAGTAACCTTCGATATTGATGCTAACGGTATATTGCATGTATCTGCAAAAGATAAAGCAACCGGTAAAGAGCAAAAGATCCGTATCGAAGCTTCTTCGGGCTTAACTGATGCCGAAATCAAAAAGATGAAAGATGAAGCAGAAGCAAATGCAGATTCTGACAAAAAGGCAAAAGAAGAGGTTGAAAAACTAAACGGTGCCGATGCTTTGATCTTCTCTACAGAAAAACAACTGAAAGAGTACGGCGATAAGATTCCTGCCGATAAAAAAGGCGCTATCGAAGCCGGCTTAGAGAAACTGAAAGCAGCTTATTCAGCTAAAGACCTTGTAGCTATTGAGCCAGCACAGGAAGAACTGAATGCAGCGTGGACAGCAGCCAGCGAAGATATGTACAAAGCATCTGCCGATGGTGGCCAACAGCCGCAAGGCGATGCCGGCCAGCCACAAGCTGAAAATGCCGATAACGTAACTGATGTTGATTTTGAAGAAGTGAAATAATTCACTTCGGATAAACATCCAAATAAAAACCCCGGTTGAGTAAAATCAATCGGGGTTTTGTTTTTGTATGCTATCGTCATGCTGAACTTGTTTCAGTACCCCACACGGCAGGTGGGCGACATGCATGGCAGGTTAGCAAAGTGGCAACTTTTATGATGGGATGTTGAAACAAGTTCAACACGACAAGGCTTTTTAATTCCTCCCTCCCCCACTGGTATCATCGTTATTGATGCCGCGCTGGTTCTTTTTAAGCTCGCTATTCAGCTTGCCGAATTTGTAGTTGAAGCCTATGCCGAACGTGCGGAATATCTGGTAATTATAAGATGTATTGATGAAATCCTGCGTTCGGGTAGAAAAATCCAACTTGATGAATCGCTTGAACGGCCCTTGAGTGTACACGAATATGCTGGCCCTTTTGTTAAATAGTTCTTTGGATGCATTGGCACTGTAGCCCAGGTAATAGTTATCGGTACCCTGCAACAACACGTAGCGGCTATCGAAACCTACGTTTAGCCCAATACGATACCCATTGTCGAATTTATAACTGCTATTGGTAAATACATGGCCCTGGTAGCCACGGTTCTTGAAAAGTTGGTTGCTGTAAAAACCCTCCAGCCAAACGCGCATGAGTTCGGCATTTATGTTCACATTCAGCTTTTTGGTAATGGGGTAGTTCATATTCAGATCCAGGCCAAGCTGTTTGTTTTTGCCCACGTTAGCGTAAGTGGTAGTGGTAACCGTTCCGTTTACGCTGGCCAGCTGCTGTATGGTATTATTGGCGAATGAATAGCTGGTGCTGATGTTGACCGAACCCTTGGCGAAGTTGCCATAGCTCAATTCGAAGCTGTTGTTTACAGCGGGGACAAGCGCCGGGTTACCTGTTGTGATGTAATTAGGGTTACTCCTATCCACAAAAGGATTCAGCTGAAAGATGCCCGGGCGTTGGATGCGCTGGGTAAAGCCAAACGTAACGCTGCTGTTTTTGAGGTTGCGCTGTATAGACAACGAGGGCACTACGTTGGTAAAGTTTTGATCGAGGCTGGTATTGGTAGAGGAGAAATTGGCATCTATGTTAGTCCGTTCGTAACGTACGCCGCCCTTTACGGTAAACTTGGTGAACTTGAGCGTGTAAGAGTTGTACAGGCTGTACACATCCTGCCGGTAATCGAAAACGTTATCCTGCGCAGCATCGGGCAGGTACTGTTGCGTGGCCACGTTATAGACGTCAGTATGGAAGTCGCTGAAGTTATTGCGATCAATAAGTTTACCGCCGGCTTCAAAGGTAACCACTTTGAAGGGCTGTATATAATCCAATTGCGTAGTGTGCTCTTTGGCGCCCGAGCTGTTGAACTGGCGGTAATCTGCAGTGTTGCCGGGGCTTACATTGTTGAGCGTGCTGTTGCGGTTATCGCTGAATTTGTACGAAGCCGTAAGCAGCCTTTCTTTATTTCCCTTGAAACCCAGTTGGTAGTTCAGCCCGAAATCCTTGCCTTCGAATTTGCCGGTGCCCATGTTGATGGTGGTAAAATCGGTTTCGGTACCATTATCAGTTTGTTGGGTAATTTGGTTGCTGCCCGTGGTATTGGCATTGCGGTAATAGTTGAAGGAGCCGGTGAGCAGGTTAAGGCTATCTGCCTCGAAGCTAAGCTCCGTGCTTACATAATTATTGGTGCCACTATTAAAGCGGCTACCGTTTTGTATGATAGATGAGGGCTGCTGCAAAAAGTCGGTTTCGTTGAAATACGCAGTGTTGCGTTGCGGGCGTTTACCCGTGCCGCTAAAACCACTTAAGCCGAATTTGCCTTGTTTTACCGTAAAATTAAGGTTGGCACGCGGCCCGTATTCGGAATTATAGTTAGCGTTGACGCCTACGTTGTACCCTTCGTCGGCATTTTTTTTGGTGATGATATTAATGATACCCGCGAGGCCCTCGGCATCGTACTTGGCGGGCGGCGTGGTAATAACTTCTATCTTCACGATGTTGGCACCAGGCATTGCCTTCAATATGTCCGATGGATTACGCGCCATAATGGCCGATTCCTTACCGTTCAGCAATATCTTATAATTGCCGCTCCCGCGCAGCTTGATGGCATCGTTGGCATCTACCGAGAGCAGCGGTACCTTGCGTATCATATCCAATGCAGTGAGGGTCTTGCTTTCGGGGTCGGCCAGTACGTCGTAACTCAGGCGGTCAACTTCCTGCTTCATTAGCGGCTTTGCCGCCGTTACAGTTACTTCGTTCAACTGGCTGCTTGACGGAGAAAGCAGCAACCGGCCTAAATCAATAATTGCACCTTTGAGTTCTATCGCTTTTGTTTTGTAACCAACAGATATCAACGATAATCGGTAGGCTTTTGCCGCAAGGCCGGTAAACTCAAACGAGCCATCATCTTTACTAAGGGAGCTTTTTATGGGGGCGTTGTCGGCAATATCGCTTATGGCAACGGTAACGTAGCTAAGCGGCTTGTTGGTGGCAGAATCTATTACGATACCTTTGATACTGATCGTAGGTTGATTACTTTGCGCGAAAGTTATCAGGCTTAGGAAACAGCCAAACGCTGCCAGTAAAAGTATTTTCATATAATAGTGTAATAGTTGCTGAAAAGACGCACAAAAATACGGTTCCGTTACAGGCAGAAAGGGTTCTGGATCGTTTTTAACTAAAATATTAGGTAACAAAAGCATTACGATTAATCGTAATATCTTTTCGAAATATCTGAATATTTATCATTGAGGGCCTTTCCTTTACTTACATATTTTATTATTTTAGCATGGCCATAATTGGACGAAACCTTATTACTACCTATACCTCATGTTTAAAAGAGCTCTCGCTTTAATTGCCCTATTTGCCCTTGCATTAACTTGCAGCGTACACGCACAAAGCCTCGTTAAAAATTTCAAAGCTATAGGCACTTTCGCTAAAGTGGGAAACATTACTTTCTTCACAGCCGAAGACACCGACGGAAAAAAAGGTGTTTGGAAAACTGATGGCACAACAGGGGCTACCACGCTAATTAAAGCCAGCAACGTTTACATAGACCAGAATTATCCGAGCCAGATTTATGCTCACAACAACAAAGTTTATTTTGCGGGAAACGACGCCATAAACGGGGATGAGCTTTGGCAAACCGATGGTACTGCTGCGGGCACCATTTTACTTAAAGATATAAACCCTCAGCATGTGGGGAATATTGGTTCGCAACCCAACAATTACATTTCATACAAAGGTTTGTTATATTTTACCGCGACCGAAGACAGCAACCAGTTTAGTTTATGGAAAACCGATGGTACGGCGGCCGGCACTGTTAAGGTATTTGATGCAGGGTATACAGGCATATCAAGGCCTTTGCTGATTGGTAATGCCCTTTATTTTACCGAGAATTCCCGCTCGCTTTGGAAAACCGACGGCACAACGGCCGGCACGCAGCAAATTACGGTTGACGAATACAGTACTGTTGAAGGCCTTACCAACGTGAATAACGAATTGGTATTTTTTACCAGTGAAAATTACGACCATTATAAGGTCAACCTGTACAAAATAAATCCCAGTGATGACACACCTGTAAAGTTGGGTTCTTATAATGCCGTAACTTACGGCAGCAACGATATAGGGAACATCACCGCCGTTGGCAGTAAGTTTTTCTTTTCCATCAGGACAAGCGATATCAATGGTAATGCTACTGATGCATTATGGGTGAGCAATGGCACGGCCGATGGCACGGTGATGGTAACCTCAAAGCCGTATATTAGATACTCATATGGCTCACCCGCTACAAACTTTATCGCTTATAAGAACAAACTCTATTTTGCTGCGCCCGACACCCATACGTTATGGACGAGCGATGGCACAGCTGGTGGCACAAGCCAGGTTTCGGCCATTCCCGAAAATTATGAAGTAAGGCCCGTTGTTTTTAACGAGAAATTGTATTTCAACAGCAATAACCAACTGTGCTATTTCGATGGCACTAAAACAGCAACCGAGTTACAGCAACCGCTACAACCTGTCCAGCTATTTGACGGCGGCAACCAGTTGTATTTTCAACTGAAACAATACGGTTTGGCAGCCGCCCTTTGGAGCAATGCCCCTGCCGCGCAATTACAGGTAACCATAAATTATCAGGCATTGGCTAATAACGCAACCACTACGACAAAATTTTTCGCGAAAGCCGATAGTACCGTAGCATGGCCGGTAACCGTAAAAAATATCGGGAACAAGGAAATGGCGTTTAGCGAGATAAGCGTGGCCGGCAGCTCGTTTTATGTAAACGGCTCTCCTGACAAAATTTTACCCCCCGGACAAACGGCCAACTTTAACGTGTTGTACTCGCCAATTAAAGAGGAACAAGTTAATGCCTTATTAATTATTAAAACAAATGATAACAGCGGGCTAACTAACTTTTCCGGTTACTTAACAGGCACTGCAACCGGCTCAGCCACAAAAAAAGCCAGCGCTATTGCAGGCGGGCTTTTTAAAGCTATAGCCTTTAAGGATACTGTCCCTAATTTTACACTTAACCAAAATAGTGTGGCCGAAACGGCAACTGTTAACACCACGATAGGCACATTTAGCCAAGCTGGCGCCACACCCACTCCGCAATTTAAACTAGTTGCCGGCTTGGGAGATACGGACAACGGACACTTTAAGATTGAGGCCGGACAGCTAAAAAACCTAAATACCTTCAATTTTGATATCAAAAGCACCTACACTATTAGGATAAAAGCGGGCAACAATGCTGATGCCGCAGAAAAGGTATTTACGATAAAAGTTACCGATGTTCAAACAGATGCCGACCCTGCTGTATGTGCGCCGGGGTTCAAAAACTTGCTGTATTCGTTAAATGATGCGGTGTATGTTGGCACGCGCATAGTAACTGTGGGCATGCAAGGTAAAATTTTGATATCAGACGATGACGGAAAAAACTGGCAAGAGATTAAAACCGGTATTACATCAGACCTTAAACTTGTACGTTTTACCGACAGCAAAACCGGCTACATATTGGCGGACGGCAACGCTTTATTAAAAACCGAAAACGGCGGCGATAGCTGGTTCCCGTTGCTATCGCCCACTACAAGCTATCCTTATCTAAATAACATGTATTTTGTTTCGTCTACCGCTGGTTATGTGTTTGGCGGGGACGGTATTTACAAAACAAAAGATGGCGGGCGCAGCTGGCAAAGAGCATACTCTACCTACAATTCTTTACACGGCGGCTGGTTTGCCGATGAAAACAACGGCTTTGTATGCGGTACGTCCCGAACGCTTTTGCAAACCACAGATGGTGGCAAAACCTGGAAACAAATAGCTGTACCTGCTGTCGGCGAAAACACCGCGCTTAGCGCCATTACTTTTGTAAATGCTACAACAGGCTATTTAACCAGTACAGCAGGCGATATATTGCAAACCAAAGACGGCGGAAAAACATGGATACGCATAAGCACTGTTAGTGCCGACGGCTACACGGGACAGTTGTACTTTGTAAATGAAACTACCGGATACCTGTTAAGCGGCTATAATACTACCGTTCTATACAAAACAACCAACGGCGGACAAAATTGGGAAGCTGAGACTGGCTTACCTTACAACACAGCGCTGTTGGGTTTGGGTATCAATAAAACAGCCGATAAATTTTGCGCGGTTGGCCACGGCGTAGGATTGGGTTATGGATCTGAACAGGGGAGCATAATTGTATTAAAAAGCGGCACCGGCAACTGGGAAGAGCGTTCTTTAACGGGTAACAGCACCTACAATTCCGGCCATTTGTTTGCGTCAGGCACAGGGTATGTTATAGGAGAGTACAGCCGCAAAACTACCGATGGAGGCGTCACCTGGAAAAGTTTAAACATCCCTTACGACTACTTATACCGAACTTTGCAAAAAGGTTACTTTATCGATGAAAATGTAGGCTTTTATTCCGACTACTACAGCATCTATAAAACTACAGATGGGGCAGCCACCTGGGCCAAAAAGAATACCGACAGCACTTCAGGCATAAGAACCATATTTTTTGTTAATCCAAAAGTGGGCTTTTATTCAACCGACCTCAGTTTGTATAAAACAACCGATGGCGGGGATACCTGGAAAAAAACGCCGTCGCCAATTCCGTACTATTCGCTTTTCTCCATCAGTTTTCCCGATGAGCAGACGGGTTACATAGGCGGTATTGGCTCGACCATTGCTAAAACTATCGATGGCGGAAACACCTGGAAAACCATTGATATGGGGGTGAACAAAACAATAATTTGTATAGGCTTTTTTGATACAAAAGTGGGCTTAGCAGGCGGCATAGATGGGGCGCTTTACCGAACGACTGATGGCGGCGACACCTGGGCACCTGTGTACACCGCCATGAGGCAGTCTACCACAAATTTTCAATTTGTGAACACCACGCACGCTTATTTACTTAACAAAAGTTACAGCGGCGGTATACAGGAAATCTACGAAACGAAGGATGCAGGACTAACCTGGGAACTCACCTACAAAACCTGGACCACCATTTTTGGTTTTAGTTATAACGACGGACACTTGTTTATAACCGGCGACGGTGGCAATATGGCGCAGAATAACAACCCGAGGATGCCGCCGGTAAATGCGGGCTATATTATAGGCGACACGGTAACTGCGGTAGGCGGTAAGTTTATTTACTCGGTGCCGCCTGTGTACAATGCAAAATATAAATGGCTGGTTAATGGCGCCGAAAGTGTAGAATATCAAAATAGTCAGGTTGTGATCTCCTGGAAAAACACTGGCACGCATACATTGCAGGTAATGCCCTATAACGATTGCGCTAACGGCGAAAGCAGGCTGGCTGATATTGATGTACAAGATATGCCCGACCCTATTTTAAGCGGACCCGACACCGCGTTGAGTAAGTCGGTTAACATCGAGTACACTGCCAAAGTTCATGATGGTAACACCTACAGCTTTATGGCTGCTAACAGTACCGCCGTTTTAACAGATGCAAATAAAGCGCTTGTTAACTGGGACAGGCCAGGCACAGGTGTAGTTACAGTAGTTGAATCTAACCCGAAACTTAATCTCAAAAAATCAGCCTCAATAAATGTTACCATTAAGGGTTTTAAACTACCTGAGAATAACTTTAGTGTTTTGGTAAACAGCGTAACCTGCAAAGGCAGCAATAATGGTTTTATTACGGTTAAAGCCTTGCAGCCCTTAAGTTATAGGGCAACGGTTACAGGCCCGGGCGGCCGCAAAGATTATGCTTTTACTGATAGCCTCCGCATCCGCGATCTGGCACCGGGCGTTTACAATGTTTGCTTAAGTGTAACTACAAACACCGAGTATAAGCGTTGCTACGATGCCAATGTTACCGAGCCTAAAGATATTACGCTATATACAGTTGTTAACCCAAATACAAAAATAGTAACATTAAACTTATCCGGTGCCGATAACTACAGAATCGACCTCAATGACAAACACTACCAAACCAATGGCACCCAGATAGATTTGCCCTTAACTGCCGGCGCCAACAGGCTTAAAGTATATAGCGACAAGCCCTGCCAGGGAATAATTGAAAAAGTACTAAACCTTAATAAGGTTACCATTTACCCTAATCCGTTCACTGATAGGGTGAATATCGACCTTGGCGGAAACGAGGAAAAAAACGTAACTGTTGAAGTAACTAATGCAATTGGACTTCGGGTTTATCTCAAACAACTCATAAATAAGGGCGGGCCGATAGAAATTAACACTGCCGGTTTTAGCAAAGGTGTGTACATACTAAATTTAACCATTGGCCAAAGCAACGCCGTATTTAAAATTATAAAATAATGAAGCGATTAATTTATACTGCAACTATATTTGGTATACTACTTGCAGGTTGCGGCAAAGGCAAGAAAGGTGATAACCCCGCCCCGCCGGATCCTAAACCTCCTGTGGCGGCCGAATTGGTATTCCCGGAGCAAAATTCTACATGTATTTCAGGCGATATTATCTCTATAGCACAAAGCACGGTTACATTGAAATGGAAAGCAGCGCTTAATGCGGATAGCTATGCCGTAATCATTAAAAACCTGTTAACCGGCGACACGCAAACCTTATCATCCAGCTCAGCACAAATAAGTGTTACCTTACAGCGCAATACGCCATTTTCATGGCTTGTGCGGTCGAAATCAAATGCGCTTGCCGCAACTGCTGATAGCGAAACCTGGAAATTTTACAATTCGGGCGATGGTGTTAGAGCGTACGCGCCGTTTCCGGTCGATGAAATGTTACCCGCTACAGGCACCTTCGTATCTGTAACAGGCAATAAAGTAACCCTTAGCTGGCAGGGCAGCGATACCGATAATGATATAACCGGTTATGATGTTTATTTTGGTACAACTGAAACGCCAGGCCTTTTTAAATCAAATCTTACAGCGGCCGTTTTAAACGATATCGCATTATCTACTGGCATCAGGTATTATTGGAAAGTAGTTACGCACGACAGTAAAGGGAACACATCCACCTCAGAAGTGGCGGATTTTACTACAAAGTAGATTTACATACCTAAAGATGATAATGTATTATATTACTTCCCCGGAAAATTAAGCACCACGGAACGGCAATATTAGTGAATATAAAATATTGGGGAAGTACTTCATTATACAGAAACATGAGCTTAATTGATCTTTTTAAGAGAAAAAAAACAAAAAAGCAGGAATGTAAAGTTCTGCTGGCGATGGCTATTTTCAACAACGGCGATAGCTTTGATGTTCATCAAATTATAGCACATTTTGAATCGCACTGGGGTGTAAAACCGCTGGATAAAGAAGGCAATAAAGAAGTTGCCTCGTTTAGAATAGACGGAGAAACCGTTGCACTTGCCGAGATGCAGGTACAAATTCCTTGGGCTGATATAGAAGGAACAGCGCAATATGCTTACAATTGGCCAAAGGCCTCAGAAGACCTAAAACATCATACCGGCCATGCATTTGCAACGCTGATGGCGGGGCAAAAAAGCAGGCGGGAAAGATGTGAAATCTTAAGCAAGGTCATGTATTCCATTTTTAAAACGTCTGGAGCGATAGGTGTTTACTTGGGAAGCGAATCTTTGCTTATCCCCAAAAAACAGTACATAGACAGTATGGATATACTCGAAAACGGAGATTTCCCGGTTTCGTTGTGGATATATATTGGGTTGAGACAACTGGAGACCGGTAACTGTGCTTACACTTACGGCCTTAAAGAGTTTAATAAACAGGAGATAGAAATCATCAATTCAAAACTAAGTTTAGAAGACTTGTACGAATTTTTATTGAACATTAGTGCTTATATAATCGGAAACGACGTCACATTAAAAAGCGGAGAAACAATCGGTTTATCACAAGAGCAAAAAATCCCTGTTATTATTTCAAAAGGCAGCTTTGTTGAAGGAGAATCTATTAAGTTGTCTGTTTAACCGTATGTAAATAAACCTACTTATTAAACTTCGTCATCGTCAGCTCCGTACCGATAGTGCAGAAGCTTTTCACCATTTCGATGGAGCGGTCAATAAGCGCAGGGAGTTCCGGCAATTCATCTTTATCGAAACCGCTCAGTACATAATCAACCTGGCGGCCTTTGGGGTAATTATCACCAACACCAAAGCGCAGGCGGGCGTATTCGTTGTTGCCAAGGGTTGCTTCGATGTGCTTTAGCCCGTTATGCCCTGCAGCGCTCCCTTTGGGTTTAAGGCGCAGGGTGCCTAATGGCAAGGCAATGTCATCCACAATCACCAAAACATTCTCTACGGGAATCTTCAGCTCCTTCATCCAATGATTAAGGGCCTTCCCACTTAGGTTCATGTAGGTGGTAGGCTTAATGAGGTGCAGCGTACGGCTTTTATGGGTAACCTCGGTATAATAGGCCAGGCGCATATTGTAAAACTTTGCCCCTTCTTGTTTCGCCAATTCATCCAATACCATAAAACCGATGTTATGCCTGGTATCAGCATACTCCGGCCCAATGTTTCCAAGTCCAACAATTAGATATTTCATGCCCAGGCCCCCTAACCCCCTAAAGGGGGAACTTTTTGATTTGCTTATTCGATGCGAAGATATTCCTTTTATACAAAAATAGCGATGGGCATAAAACCCATCGCTATTACATTCCCATTCCTTATTCCCCCTTCAGGGGGTTAGGGGGCTGGGCTTACTTCTTACCTGAAGCAGCTTCTTGTTCTGCCTGGCGCAATGCACGTGAAGTAGTTACCGATACGATTGTATCTTCCTGTGCGTTGGTGATGGTTAAGTTTGGCAAAGAGATTTCGCTAACTTTTACCGATTTACCAACTTCCAATGCAGCGATGCTCACTTCGATGTTATCTAAGTGATCTTTAGGCAAAGCTTTAACACGCAGTTTGCGCAGTTTCTGTACCAGTTTACCACCCACCTTTACACCTGGAGAAGTACCTGTTAATTGCACAGGGATCTCGATAGTTACAGGTTTGTTCTCGTCTAACAACAAGAAGTCGATGTGGATAAGCTGTTCCGTTAACGGGTGGAACTGTGTATCCTTAATAATAGCTTGTGATGTAACACCAGCAACAGTAATGTCGATGAAATGAACAACCGGAGTGTAAATTACGGCTCTCAAATCAGCTGCGGACACCGAAAAGTGGGTCTGAGTAGCACCACCATAAAGCACTGCAGGTACCAAACCCTGGTAGCGCAGCTCTTTCGCGTCACGTTTCCCTACGTTCTCCCTTGGAGAACCGCTAATAGCAATTGATTTCATTATTTATTTATTTACTTAAGCCATGCCAACAGGGCATGATTATCTTTATTCTATTTTACACTATGGACTATCGACCATAGACTATTGACTTCCCTCAATCTACCTTAAACAACTGGCTTATCGAGCCGTGTTCGTTCACGTTGCTTATCGCTTTCGCAAACAGATCGGCAGTGGTAAGCACCCTTATTTTGGGGCTGCTGTGTTTAAGCGGTATGGTATCAGTCACAATCAGCTCGGTTAATGCCGAGGCCTCTATCGTTTCGTACGCTTTGCCCGATAATACCGGATGGGTACAAACCGCGCGTACGCTGCGTGCACCCCGTTCCATAATTAAGCCGGCGGCTTTTGCAAGCGTACCTGCGGTATCGCATATATCATCTATCAGTACAATATCCTGGTCGGTTACATCCCCAATAATGGTCATGCTCTCAATTTCGTTGGCGCGTTTACGGCGTTTATCGCAAATCACTACTTCAGCGTTAAAGAACTTCGCAAAGCTACGTGCCCTGTAGCTACCACCCATATCCGGCGATGCAATAGTCAGCGCTTTTAAGCCAAGACTTTTGATGTAAGGTACAAATATGATAGATGCATCCAGGTGATCTACCGGTACATCAAAAAATGCCTGTATCTGCGCGGCATGCAGGTCCATAGTCATGATGCGGTTGATGCCCGCTGCTACCAATAAATTAGCTACCAGTTTAGAGCCGATGGCCACACGTGGCTTATCTTTCCTGTCCTGCCGGGCCAAACCAAAATAAGGGATAACAGCGATGATATAATGGGCAGACGCACGGCGGGCGGCATCAATCATCATGAGCAGTTCCATCAGGTTATCGGTAGGCTGATGTGTGCTCTGTATTAAAAACACATCGCAGCCACGGATACTCTCATTAAAGTGTGGTTGAAACTCGCCATCGCTGAAACGCGATAAAACAACATCGCCAAGTTCCTGGCCATAAGATGCAGCAATGTGTTTCGACAGATCCAACGAACCGGTCCCTGCAAATAGCTTAACGGTATTAAACTGTAAAGGCATCTTTTGATTTTAGAGTTTAGATGTACGATTCTAGATTTTCTAATTTCGCCATTCTACTTAATCAGCAACGTGTATAAAAAACTTCGGATTTCTAATTTCCAACCGGTTAATCCGAAATTGAAAATCCGAAATCCGAATTCTTAATGTTGCCCGACCAGGATTCGAACCTAGACAAACGGTACCAAAAACCGTCGTACTACCATTATACTATCAGGCAATCTCCTGCGTTACGTTATCCGTTCCGAAAAGGAATGCAAATATAGGACGATTTTTTGGAACTCAAAAGCAAAATTTAAAAAAGTATTTGAAACCGTTTAATGTGCACGCACTCATACGTTAAAAAGTGTTAATCGGCAGCTTTTTCGCTTGAAAGCATAATTCTTTTGCTAATTTCGACTCTTTAAAAACCTGCATACACAGCATAACACGCTATGAACTACAATAAGTACAATAATATTTTTGGCTGGGCAACCTTCTTTATCGCATCCATCACCTACATTTTAACACTGGAACCATCCACCAGTTTCTGGGATTGCGGCGAATTTATTGCCTGTATTTACCGCCTGCAGGTGGCCCACCAGCCCGGTGCGCCGCTGTTTACCATGATAGGCAAAGTATTTTCGCTGCTCTCTATGGGAGATAGAAACCAGGTAGCCTATTTCACCAATATGTCGTCGGCATTGGCCAGCGGGGCCACTATCCTGTTCCTTTTCTGGACCATCACCGCCCTCGCCAAAAAAATGCTGGTAAAAGCCGGCGAAGAGATCAGCCTGACCAACCTTATCCTGATCATGGGGTCGGGTACGGTTGGCGCACTGGCCTACGCCTTTTCGGATACCTTCTGGTTCTCGGCAGTAGAATCTGAGGTGTATGCACAATCCTCACTTTGCACCGCTATCGTTTTTTGGGCTATATTAAAATGGGAGGCCCACGCCGATGAGCCAAGGGCTGATAAATGGATCGTGTTCATTGCCTACGTAATGGGCTTATCCATCGGTATCCACTTATTAAACTTATTGGTTATACCCGCTATAGCACTCATTATTTACTTTAAACGCGCCAAAAACGTGACCACTGCGGGCACGGTATGGACCTTCATCCTGGGTGTGATTACGGTAGCAGTTATCCTTTGGGGCGTTATCCAGTTTACGGTCAAGGGCGCGGCCTTCTCCGATCTGCTTTTTGTGAACACCTTCAATATGGGTTTCGGCAGCGGGGCCATCGTATTTTTCTTATTGGTAATTATTACCCTGGCAGCAGGTATCTATTATACCATCAAGCCAACAAACGCATTTCTCTTTATATCGGCAGGTGCCTTTGTGGTTGTACTTACCATGAGTGCGGGCATTGCCGGCTTTGTAGGCTCGGCAGTTGTATTAGCGGCCTTAGAGTACGTGCTTAAGGTACGCCAAAAGCTTGCCGCCCTCAACCGGGTTTTGATATGTGCCGTATTCATCCTTTTCGGCTACAGTTCGTTTGTGATGATCATTATCCGCGCTAAAGCAGGCACCAACCTCAACAACAGCGACCCAGAAGATGCTTTCGCACTAAACAGCTACCTTAACCGCGATCAGTACGGCGAAACGCCATTGCTGTACGGCGAGTTCTTCGATTCGGAACTGGTAAGCCAAAAGCCAGGCGCTATACTTTATCGCCGCGGCAATACCAAGTACGAACAGGCCGGCACCAAGATCGTCTCAGAATACGACCGCAACACTTTGTTCCCCCGTATGTTTAGCCAAAAGCCAAACCATGCCCAGTTCTACCGCGAATGGAGCCACCTTGGCGCGCAGGAACACCCTACCATGGGTACCAATATCAGTTTCTTCCTGAGCTGGCAAATAAGCCAAATGTACACCCGCTATTTCCTATGGAACTTCGCAGGCCGTGCAAACGACTTAGATGGACAAAACAATACTATCGACGGCAGCTGGATAAGCGGCCTTGGCTTTGGCAAGCAACTGCCTGCCTCGGTAACCAAAAGCAACGCTTATAACCGTTTATACTTTTTGCCGCTCATCATTGGCCTGCTTGGCCTGGTATACCACTTTAAACGCAACCAGCGCGATGCCGGCGTAGTGGTTGTATTGTTCTTCTTTACCGGCCTGGCCATTGTACTTTATCTTAACCAGGATCCGCTGCAACCCCGCGAACGTGATTACGCTTACGCAGGCTCCTTTTATGCCTTTGCCATTTGGATAGGGCTTGGTGTATTAATGATAGCCGAATTCCTGAGTAAAAAACTAAATGCCAAAACCGGCGCAATCATTGCCAGTGTAGTATGCTTGCTGGCGGCACCCGTGCTGATGGCAAACCAGGAATGGGACGACCACGACCGCTCTACCAAACTTACGCCGCACGACATGGCGTATAACTACCTCAACTCATGCGCACCAAATGCTATCTTGTTCTGCTTTGCCGATAACGATACCTACCCGCTTTGGTACATACAAGAGGTAGAGGGAGTACGCCCGGATGTGCGCATTGTGAACCTGAGCCTGCTGGGTACAGACTGGTACATCCGCCAGATGAAACAAAAGATGAACGATTCTGAACCGCTGCCACTTACTATGAGCAACGATAAATTCAAGATGGGTGTGCGCGATGTAATCTATTACGATGATGCTAAACTACCCGGCGCATCAGAACTGAAAGAAGTATTCGATTTTATCACCTCTGATAACCAAACCAACCAGGTACAATACAACGACGGGCAATGGGGCAACTACCTGCCAACCAAAAACCTTAAGCTAACCGTAAATGCAGATGAGGCTATTAAAAACGGCGCGGTACCTGTGGCGCTGAAAGACCGTATCCCGGCCGAGCTCGATTTTACCTACCCGGGCAAATATGTAACCAAAGACAACCTGGCCATTATGGATATACTGGCGCACAACAACTGGAAACGCCCGATATACTTTACCGTAACCGCCGGTAACGAAAACATGCTGGGCCTGGATAAATACATGTACAACGAGGGCTTTGCTTACCGCCTGATGCCACTTAAACCGGATAGCACCGTACAGGCACTTGACGCAACCAACACAATGGTGATGTACAACAACGTGGTAAACAAATTCAGGTACGGTAAACTAAAGACGGCCAAAAACCTTGATAACACTTCATCTACTTTATTTTACCCGGTAATAACGCGCATGTTTGTGAGCCTTACCGATGCATTGGTAAAAGAAGGCCATATCGATCTGGCAAAAAATACTTTGAAGAAATTCCAGGATAATTTGCCTGATGATATGTCGTCGCCCGAGATAGCTATACGCAAGTATTACCTGGCGCAAAGTGCTTATGCCGTAGGCGATGCAACCCTGGGCAATAAGCTCACACAATTGGTTTACGATTACGTGGTAGATCAATTGGCTTACAATTACATTGTGTACCAAAAAGATGCAAACGATGTAGATGTGCATGCGGTGCAGCTTTCTTTATCATTGCTCAACAGCATCAAAAGCTTAGCCACCGGCGTAAACCAACCCGGCTGGGCCAAAAAAGCCGAAACGCAGCTAAACGATTACAGCAACAAATTCTCCGCACTGATGCCGCAAGGACAAGGGCAGCAATAACAGCTCCTTATATATATCATTGAAGACGCCCCGCAACTCGCGGGGCGTTTTTGTTTATGGCCATAACGTAACGTCGGGCCTTGCCTGCCGATGATTGCCACGCTATGGCTCGCAACAACGATGCGGTGAAATTTCGTGAAATACGGACACAAAAAAACCGGCAAACTTCACAGCCTGCCGGTTCCCGGGGGATTAAAACCCTTGTTTTATGATGGTCTAAAAATCGTCTTCGCTCGGCAGCAGCACTGCTTTTTTGGCAGCTTCGGCAGCTATAGATTTTTTGGTTTTATGTTTCTCTATTTGCAGGCGCAGGCTTTCAACTACTGCATCCGTTGCTTCTTCAAAAGTTTTACACTGTTCTTTAGCAAAGATCTGGTTGCCCGGGAGCAGCAGTTTTATCTCCGTTACCTTGTTTGCTTCGTCTTTTACGTTCTCCAGTTTTAAGTAAACCTCGCCACTAATAATGTGGTCATAAAATGTTTCCAGCTTGTCAACCTTTTTTTGGATAAAACTCAGCAGTTTCTGGTCTGCTGTAAAGTGAATAGATTGCACTGTAATTTTCATTTTTCCTCCTTTTTAACCCTTTGGATGGGCTTGTTTGTAAATAGACTTTAAACGTTCGACTGAATTGTGCGTATAAATTTGGGTCGCGCTCAGGCTGGCGTGCCCCAAAAGTTCTTTAATGGCGTTAAGGTCGGCGCCATTGTTTAGTAAAGTTGTTGCAAAGGTATGCCGCAGCACGTGTGGGCTCTTTTTAGTTTGGGTTGATATGTTGCCAAGGTGTTTATTCACTATCAGGTAAATTAACTTAGGGTATGCTGCTGCTCCTTTAGTTGTAACGATAAAAGTTAAGGAATTGTTATGAAAATTTTCAATTCGTTTGGCCTCCATATACGCCTTTAGCAGTATCAGCAACTCGTTATTGAGGGGTATTATCCTCTGTTTGTTGCGCTTACCTAAAACTTTGATGGTTTTTTCATCGAAATTTATATCTGCATCCTGCAGACCCAATAATTCGGCCAGGCGTATGCCGGTACCAAACAGCAACTCGATGACCGTTTTATCGCGGATGCCTTCAAAATCATCGGCAAAAATAGGCGCACCGGGTTTATCCAGTTTACCATCCAGCATATCGGTCAATTTAGCGCCTTCTACTACGGTGGGCAAATTCTTTGGCGTTTTGGCCGGGCCCAGGCGCGATGCGGGATTGGTTTGGATATCCCCCTCCTGCAATAAAAATTTGAAGTACTTGCGCAGGGTGGCCAGTTTGCGGTTAAGGCTGCGCGGGGCGAGGGTTTCGTCGCTCACCATCCAGCTGCGGATATCGTGATGGGTGATTTCTGAGGGGTGGTTTATGGCGGGCGGTTGGCCGGCGGGATTCAGGAAAAGCATGAACTGCTCCAGATCCGACCGGTAGGCGGCTACAGTATGCGGCGAGTACCGTTTTTCGTATTGTATATACTGTATGAACTTACCTAAAAACATAAAAACTATTTATACACCGAAGGATTTCAATGTACAAATAGTTTTTTTATGTTGACAAGAAAATATTTAAAATTCTTTCAGTAGAAAAAATTAAACAGTTTCTATATTCATATTCTGCTTGTAGATGGCATGTTTAATTTCGTGCCTGCGGGTGATAGATTTCTTCTCGAATGCCTGACGGCTGCGAAGTTCTCTTAATACACCTGTTTTCTCAAATTTCTTCTTGAAGCGTTTCAATGCTTTATCTAATGATTCGCCGTCTTTTACGTTGATAATGATCATAATCCCAAATACCTCCTTTCAGGGACGACAAAGGTAGATAAATAATTTAAAATCTGAAACACAATCTTTTAATATTTATTTATGCGTTACAACCCCTGTTTTTATTCGGATTGTTATTATAAATTTGGGCTCTATTGATTAGCCCCGATGCCCGTATCGTTCAAAAATTTCCTGCAAAAATACACCTATAAAATCATAGGCAGCCCCGAAAAGCTTACGCTCGAAAGCCGTATTTTTCATACCTTCTCGTTTTTTGTACTTATTGTGGTGATGATAGAGGCTTTTTTTAACCTCTACCTTCACCTGTACGTTTCGGCTGGGCTGGCTTTTGGCGTTATATTGATACAAGGTGGCCTGTATTATCTATCGCGCATCAAAAACAAGTTGCAACTCGCGGTTATATTATCGGCCATTGAGGTTAACGGACTAAAGGCTGTAGGCTATTATTTTAACGACGGCATTACCGGTGCTACCCTGCTGTTGTTTGCCGCATCGCTGTTTATCCTCATGTCGGTATCCAGCAAAAAGCTGTGGCCGTTTTTACTGGGCATCAACATTATCGTAGTGGCATCGCTCATCGGGTCAGAGTATTTGTACCCCGGTATTATACAGCAGCATTACCAATCGCGCGCAGATCAATTTACAGACAATATCATCTCGTACCTGGTTACGGTGATATTGCTCTACGTAGGTACGGCATCTATCCGCCAAAGCTATATCCGCCAAAAAAACCTTGCCGATGAGAAGACTTTGGCCCTTGAACTGCTGAACGCCGAAAAGGTGAAGCTGTTCTCTATCATCGCGCATGATTTGCGCACGCCGCTGGCATCGGTACAACAATATTTCACCGTAATGGCCGAAGTGGGCATAGATGCCGAAGAACGGGCCGAGATGGAAAAGAATCTGATGGAAACCATCGGCAAAACGCAGGACCTACTCACCAACTTGCTTAAATGGGCCAAGAACCAGATGAACGGCGAAACCGCTTACCTACAGGCGGTAAAGCTTAGCCCCTACCTGGAAGAAACCACACAGCTATTCAAAACCATTGCGGTAAAAAAAGAAATTACCCTAAGCACCATTGCCGACGCAAGCATTACCGTACGCGCCGACCCGGATATGTTGCAGATTGTTATCCGCAACCTGCTCAACAACGCCGTAAAATTTACCCGCCCGGGGGGCCGCATTGTAATGAAGGCTATTGCAGACGGCCCCAACTGTATCATATCTATCAGCGATACCGGCATCGGCATATCGCGCAGTAAGCAGGCAGATATCTTCTCGCTTAATACCTCATCAACCAATGGCACGGGTAACGAAGGCGGCACCGGCCTGGGCCTGGTGCTTTGTAAAGATTATACCGAATTACAGGGTGGCCGCATATGGTTCAACAGTGTAGAGAAAGAAGGCACCACCTTTTATATATCGCTGCCGCTGGTGCAACTACAACTGTTTACGGGGTAGTAAGTGGCTGCAGGCTGCGCTTATCGGCCGGTAGGGCCTCAAACTTTTTATAGCTATCATTAATATACGCCACTAACGATTCTGCATTGTTGTTGCGCAAAAACGCATAAGTTGGGCGGTATAACGTAATGAAATTCTCCAGGTCCTGGCCCTTTAGGGGCACAATGCTGCCTACGTAAACCTTATTGAAAACCTCGTCTACATGCCGCTCCTGCGCTTCGCTCTGAAAGTATTTCTTCAACCTACGGGCATCCTTCCCTTCTTTGCTGAACCAGGTAGAGGGCGAAAAAGCGTACACCCTACTCTTGGTGTAAACCTCCGGGTATTCTTTCTGCGGATCGAAAGCCAAACGCGTCGAGCGGATATTCACCTGCCCCAAAGCAATAGCCACCGAATTCAACAACACCCGTGTGGGGCGCAAATCAATTACGTACAAGGTATCAGGCGTATAGCCAGGCGAAGTAAATATTAGGGTATGCCCTGTAGCGGTTTTGATACTAAAATCGCCGTTCTTATCCGTAAGGGTTATCTGCTTGTTATTGGCATCGCGGATAAAAACATTATTGAGCTTGGTGTTGCTACCGTTTTCTACAACCGTACCTTTTAAAAGGTCCTGTGCCTGGGCAAAGGTGGTTGCGATTAGGGTGAGGATAATTAGGGAGAATAACTTTTTCATAGCGACGGGTATATTTAGTTTAACTTGCTTAAGGCTGCAATAGTTTGCCAATTTAGCATTTATGCCAACAAAAAACCCGGCTTGCGGCCGGGTTTCGTTGTTTATTGCTTTCTCCAAACATTATTGTCCGGGTTGTAATCAGGAAGTGATTTATCCGGATCGTAGGTTACCGATTCTATTTCTTCGGTAGATGGGTACTTCACTACGAAGCTGCTGTTGCGTTCCCATATCTCTACCGGTAGTTTCAACCTGCTTACTTTACCGCTTACGGTTTTGATATCCAATATCACCGGCATGGCCAGTTTTTCCATATTGGTAAGGGTGATGTAGCTGCCTTTTGCCGGGTCACTGCCTACGTATTTCACATCGGTTACGGCAACATCCAAACGCCAGTTGTTTACAAACCAGCCTCTCCAAAACCATTGCAGACTCTCGCCGCTGGCGTTCTCCATGGTGCGGAAGAAATCATCAGGTGTTGGGTGCTTAAATGCCCAGCGTGCCACATAGGTACGGAAAGCAAAGTCGAAACGCTCGGGACCCAGTATCTGCTCGCGCAGCAGAGTAAGGCCCATGCCGGGCTTAAAGTATAACAGGATACCGTTGTTGGCTTCTTTCAAATTCTCGGGATTGCTCAATACCGGCTCCAGGCTTGGGTTGGTAATGGTGTTGCTCATGCGCTGCATATCGGTAGGGCGTTTGGGGCCGTACTCGCCTTTGTTGAAATCGGCGGTGGTGAGGGTGTTGATAAAGGTATTGAAGCCTTCGTCCATCCAGCCGTACAGGCGTTCGTTAGAACCTACGATCATCGGGAACCAGGTATGGCCAAACTCATGGTCGTTAACGCCCCATAGCTGGGACTTTTTGGCGCGGTACCCGCAGAACACAATGCCCGGGTACTCCATACCACCTACGTTACCCGCAACAGCAGTAGCCGCAGGGTAAGGGTACTCAAACCATTTTTGCGAGTTGAATTCAACAGATTTCTTTACGTACTCGGTACTGCGGCCCCAGGCATCGTTGCCGTTGCTCTCCACCGGGTAGGCCGATATGGCGATAGATTTTTTGCCGCTGGGCAAATTCATCTTAGCTGCATCAACAATAAATGCTGCCGATGATGCCCATGACACATCGCGGGCGTTCTTGATCTTGAATTTCCAGGTGAGTTCTTTTTTGCCTGCAGGTCGCGATGCGGCGTTGGTTACCTCATCTGCAGAGCGGATGATCACCGTTGTTTCGCTCTTCTCGGCATCTGCCCAGCGTTTCAATTGCTCGGTAGTGTAAACCTCTGCAGGGTTCTGCAACTCGCCCGATGCTACCACAATGTGGTTGGCCGGCGCGGTAATCGCCAGGTCGAAATCGCCGTACTCCAGGTAAAACTCGCTGGGGCCGGTGTATGGCAGGGCGTTCCAGCCCATTACATCATCGTACACGTACATGCGCGGATACCATTGTGCAATAGTATAAATTTTGCCGTTTTTGGTAGTGAGGATACCCGTACGGTCGCTGCCATACTCTGGTGCGATGTACGAATATTCGATGTTCAGCTTCACGATGCCGCCGTTCGGCTTAACCGACTCGGGCAGGAAAATCTGCATGCGGGTATCGTTGATGAGGTATTTAACATCTACCCCACCCATTTTTACCGATTTTATCTTGTAACCGCCTTCGGCCATATCGCCGTGGCCACCGTTGCGGCTGCCGCTTGGCGGGATAATAGCCGTACCGCGCGAATCTGACTTGAACAGGTTCTGATCCAGCTGCATCCACAAAAAGCCTAGGCTTTGGGGGCTGTTATTGGTATAAGTAAGGGCCTCGGTGCCCAAAATTTCGTTGGTTTGATCGTTAAGGTGGGCCGTTAACTGGTAATCGGCGCGGTTTTGCCAGTATTTAGGACCAGGCTGCCCATCGGCGGCGCGGTATTCGCTGCCATTTTTGGTGTAGAATAGCGGCGCAAAAGCATCGTGGTAATTGTAGTTGGATGCCCCGGGGCTGGGAGGCGTTTGCTGTGCCTGGGCAACACTGCCAACGGCCATCATGGCCAGCGCGCAGCCGGCTAACAGGTTTAATCTCATAATAATAAAATCAGTAATCGTATTTAATGTGCAAGTATAGTAAATATGGATTAGTGATTAAGCAATTAAGGGCTTGTAATGTTTTAGTTACGAAATTGTGAAGGGGGATGTTAGGGAATGGGTTGGTAGATGAGGTTGTCATTTGCGCTGCCGCAAGCGTCCCCGGCTTGTGGCTCGCACGCAAAGTAGTCAGGTATGTAAGTATGCGGCATTGAAGTAAATTTTGTGTTTTAGAGCGGGGACTGAATTAATGCTTTGCAGTTGGTGTTGGTTAATTACCATTGTTATTTGCTTTGCATGTGTTTACCTTGCAAATGGGCCACAAGCCGGGGACGCTTGCGGCAGCGAGGTTGATGGTTCGGCTTTAGATATTTTTTATTAAAAATCCATAAACTATAGCGTGATACAATGAAAGCAAAATTCAGTTCAATAGTAAAAGCATTGTATGAGAGGCGTATAAATGAAGCGGATTTTCTTAAACAATATTTCGATGGGAAAGCTCCTTCTGCAAATTATTTAAAACATTTGATTGAAAAGGCAATTGCATATAAAGATGCTGATTTAGTGGAAGAATCAATACTTTTATTAGATCTATTGAGTTTTTATAATGATTCCTTTTTATTGTTATTATGTCGGCTTCTTAAAGAGAATTGGCATATGAAACATGAAGATATTGCGATGTTATTGAAAGAAATAAAATCACCTCAAACAATTGATTATTTGTATGACGCTACAGAAATGCAGTTTGACTATTTGGATTATGACGATACTTACCAGTTTGCAAAAAAATGTATTAAAGCACTATCTGCAATAGGAAATGAAAAAGCGATTGATAAGCTAAGATTACTTGCGGCTAGTAGAAACTTAGAAATAGCAAAATATGCCCAAAAAGAACTTCGATATTTAGACAAACTTTAATTGAATTTTTCCTTTTTGTATCAGGCAAAGGATAAAGCTTTTCACCATGCAATACCCACCCTGGCGCGAGTGTCCCCGGCTTGTGGCCCGCTTGCAAAGTAGCCAGAAATGCCAGACCTGTATTAAGGTAAATTTGTATTTTTCCGCCCTCGTTGGTGTTGTCACCAAACAAGCTAATGTAGGTTCATGGCGTAATTTCATTCATCAACATAAAAGCCGTTGGTCACAAGACCAACAGCGGCGGACATTTTTCAATGGGCACTTATCCGGCCTACTGTTTATTTTTTTATTGAAATCAGTTTTCTGTTGATAAATGAAAAGAAATACCGGCACACACTGCCGCCAAACCTCGGGTTGATTTCAAAAATATAGGGCCGGCCTTCAATAAGTTTATAATCAAAACAACACTGCCCTTCAAACCCAATCGATGTTAAAATAGCCGAAAATATGCTTAACTGCTGGCAATCTACAATGTTTTTAGCTATGAATTTTTCTTTACCGTTGATAGATGTGGGTGTAGGATATTCATACTCAATGGTAAGCGAGGATATGATTTCGCAATTCTTAAAAATTATATGGGTTGCATACTCATAAATTCCGTTAATTATTTCCTGGCAAAAAAAGTCAGGCCGCGCAATCAAATCTTTATACGTTGCTACATCACATGCGTTTGTAATGCGGTAACAGTCACTCCCCGAAATGGAAGTTTTTTTCTTTAACATATAGGGATAGGGCAGGTTACTGCCAACCTTTGGTATTACATACCCAAAGCCCTTATGTGTAAGTGTTTGTATAAAAAGCCATTTATCATCGCATATATCAACAGCCTTCAAATTGGGAAGGGGGATGGCGTTATTGCTCGCCAAGTGGCGGTTTTGAATTAAAATGCGCAAATCTGTTATTGTTAAGGGCACTACCAGGTCTGCATTTCGGATATTTTCGGGAGTAAAAGCTTCAAAATAAAGTTTATGCCGGGTAAAAAGGAAGCCCTTACGTATCTTTTTCTCCCATTCTGGTTTTACCGAAAACAGAATTTTCATGGCGGGCACCGGGGTAAACAACAATTTAATAGTTTCAATAAACTGATACCGGGTATGGTTAGCTAAGGAACGTAAAAGCCGGCCTTTTTGATTGCTTTTTAAAAAAGAGGCAAATAGCGTCATTGATTTAGGGTTTTAAGCGATTACTTTTTTATCGATGTATTATTTAATTACCACAGCAATGTCACATGCTATTATTTTGGTCTTTAATTAATTATTTTTTCTGCTTAATTAGCAACAAAAGTGCCCACTTTTGAACGGTTTGCGTAGTTAAAAGTTGTGTTACCACCGAGATAAACAGATAAATAGGAATATATAAAATGTCAATAAAAAGTGTGTTAAGTTTATTGGAAATATGTGTTCTTTAGAAGGCCCATATTTAGTATGTGGTGAATGGAGAGCGGTGAGTGGTTGCATCGGGGTTAAACCTTCCCATCCACGTCATGCCGAATTTATTTCGGTATCCCACACGGCAGGTAGCCCCGCAGGAAGGCCCGTATTTAGTGTGTGGTGAATGGAGAGCGGTGAGTGGTTGCATCGGGGTTAAACCTTCCCATCCACGTCATGCCGAACTTGTTTCGGTGCCCCACAAGGCAGGCAGGCCCGCAGGAAGGCCCATATTTAGTGTGTGGTGAATGGAGAGCGGTGAGTGGTTGCATCGGGGTTAAACCTTCCCATCCACTTCATGCCGAACTTATTTCGGCACCCCACGCGGCAGGTAAACGGTACGCAAAGTGGCTAGGAATATTGGCCACTTTTATGATAGAGTGTTGAAAAAAATTCGACATGACGACCGTTTTAAGGTTCAAAGACCACGGGCCGTAAGCCGGGGACGCTTTACAGTAGCATACGACTTTGCTTTTTTAACCCCTCCCCCGCCTTAGTGATTGGCGCGAATTCCATCCTCGCGGGCCACAATCGGCTTACCTCAGAAAAAATCAGCAAACTCAAAGTTTCTATTTTTCGTATAACATCGTAGCTTTACGATGGCTATTTCAATTCATTTGATGGTTTAACGCAAAATTCCATTTCTCTAATTAATGACATCATTAAACAACACCACGGTAATCTATCCGAAAGAAATTTCATTGTTCGATTTGATCGATGAAAGCGCGAAAACCTATCCTGATAATATAGCGATAACGTTTGATGATCGCTCCTTAACCTATACGCAGGTAAGCCACACCGCCAATCGCATCGCAAAAATACTGGTAGACCAGCAGATTAAAAAAGGGGATGTAGTGGGCCTTGCGCTCGACCGTTGCCCCGAGATGATCATTGCGCTGATAGCCATTTTAAAATCGGGCGCTGCTTATCTGCCGCTCGATCCGGAATACCCTAAAGACCGTATCGAATTTATGCTGGAAGATTCCGGCGCTAAAAAACTCATCACCTCTTTAAAGTACAAAGGCCATTTTACCTCAACCGCCGAGGAGATTTTAATAGAAGATGCCCTGCTGATATCGGCTGATTACCCACCGCTAAAGCCCGAGGTAGCGGTAACTGGCGACGATTTAGCCTACATATTGTACACCTCCGGCTCAACCGGCAAACCAAAAGGGGTGCAAATTGCGCATCATAGCATGGTAAATTTGATGCTGAGCCTGCAAAAGGCGCCCGGCATCAGTCCGGCAGATAAGGTAATGGCCACAGCTACAGTGTGTTTTGATATTGCCGGCCTGGATATTTACCTGCCCCTTAGTGTTGGTGCCGAAATATTGTTGATTGATTCTATTATGGCTAAAGATGGCCGGGCATTGCTGGATATGGTAAGGGAAAAAAAGGTGACCATGTTTCAGGCTACACCCTATACCTGGCGCATGATGCTTGAAATGGGCTGGGAAGAGCAACTTCCACTAAAGATATTATGCGGGGGCGAGGCATTAACCAAGGATTTGACTGCCAAATTATTGCACCGTTGTTACCAGCTTTGGAACATGTACGGCCCAACCGAAACAACGATATGGTCTACCCTTAAGCTGATCAATAGCGATAGTGAAATTACGATAGGCAAGCCGGTGGCCAATACTTCGGTTTATATACTGAGCGAAACCCTAGCCATGGTGCCCGACGGAGAAATTGGCGAGATTGTTATAGGCGGCGACGGGGTTGCGGTAGGTTATTTAAACAGGCCGGAACTGAATGCCGAAAAATTTGTAAGCAACCCTTTTAGCGGCATTCCCGGCGATAAAATGTACCGTACGGGCGATTTGGGTAAGATTAACCCTAACGGCGAGATAAGCTGCCTTGGCCGTATAGACCACCAGGTGAAAATTAGAGGGTACCGTATTGAGCTGGAAGAAATTGAACACGCGCTGGGCAAACAGCCCGATGTTAAACAAGCGGTGGTAATTGCGCGGGAAGATTTGCCCGGCGACCCGCGTTTAGCCGCCTATATTGTATTAGCCGCTGAGGGAGAAAAAACGCCCGACTTTAAATTGCTTACCGAACAATGGCAGCGCGAATTATTGGCCACCTTGCCGGAATACATGGTTCCGGACGATTTTGTGGAGATGGAAACCATACCAAGCACACCAAACGGTAAAATTGACCGCAAGGCGCTGCCCAAGCCCGATTATAGCCACATTAACCGTACGGAAGCCTATTGTGCGCCCCGCACAACTAACGAAAAACTGGTAGTAGATTTATGGGAAGAGCTAATGGGCTTAACCAAAATAAGCATATTCGATAACTTTTTTGAACTTGGGGGCCGGTCGCTGGTGGCGGTTAGGATAATGGCACGGCTGGAGCAGGCAACCGGTAAACGCCTGCCCTTAGCTACTTTGTTTGAACACGCCACGGCAGAAAAGCTTGCCGCCCGGCTGGAGATAAATGCCGAGGCAATCACCTGGGATTCGTTGGTGCCTATTAAGCCAAAAGGGAGCAAAATGCCGCTTTATATAGTGCATGGCGCAGGCTTGCACGTTTTGCTGTTTAATGCACTGGCAAGCCACATGGATACCGAACAACCGATATTTGGTTTACAGGCAAAAGGGATTAACGGTGTAGACGAACCGCTGGATGTAATGGAAGACATTGCCCGCAACTATGTAAACGAAATAATAAACCGCGATGCTGTTGGCCCTTATGCCTTAGCAGGCTATTCGCTTGGTGGCGTAATTGCTTACGAAATGGCCAGGCAGTTGATTGATATGGGTAAAGATGTAAAAATGCTGGCCATGTTTGATGCTTCGACGGATTACACCAAAAAAGATTTGACATTGCAAGCGAAAATAGCCGGGGCTGTGTGGCGCGTATTAAAACAAGTGGCTTATACAGCGGTATTATTTGCCGACGACCCAAAAAGAACTATCGAATACAAAAGCGGCGAAATAAAAAAGCGGGTACGCAAGGTTTACAAAAAGCTGTTTAAGATAGGCCCTGCGAAAAAAACGGGTATCCTTATTTTCGGCGATGAGATAGATGAGAAGAGCGAAACCGCTTTGCACAATTATAAGTTGGTGCCAATAAACGTTGGCATTGAGCTATTCCGTGCAAAAAAGAAGACGTTTTATATTGAAGATTTTAAATATTTAGGGTGGAAACCATACGCGTTAAAAGGAGTTCACGTGCATGATATCCCCGGCGAGCACAACACGATATTTGCACCGCCAAATGACAAGCAATTTGCTGAAGTATTGCAAAAGTGCTTAAATGAAGCGGTTTAAGATTATAAAACAGCATTGAGGGGAGCACACATTAATTTTTTAAGCAGTGATTGGTGAGTAGAGAGGGTTGAGTGGTTGCATTGGGGCTAAACCTCGCTCCCACCAACGTTATGTCGATTTATTTGAGCACCCCATACGGCAGGTAAACGGCAAGCAGTTCCATCTATACGATCTTCCCCACCGCCATGCCGAACTAGTTTCGGCACCCCACACGGCAGGTCAGCGGTATGCAAAGTGGCTAGCATTTGGCGACTTTTATGATGGGGTGTTGAAACGAGTTCAACATGACGACAGTTTTTTTTACAATATCCCCCGCTGCCGCAAGCGTCCCCGGCTGGGATAAAGAACTAACGTTACGGCTTTGCACCTGTTTACCTTGCATACGGGAAACAAGCCGGGGCGCTTGCCGCAACGGCGAATTCATTTGATACCCTCCTTCGATACCTGCTCTTATGCATTAGCATAGTTGCTTTAAATTATCTGCACAATTAGAGAATTTCCGTCCATCACATTTTTCGGATGGTTTATCACATTTTACTTTCACAAGAAAAACAGGCTTTGTACCATTGCAATACAAAAGACATAAATCTTATATCACAAAAGCCATGTTAAAACAATTTAGTTTAAAATTTAAGAATGATGCAGCGCGGATAGAGTTTTGGGCTGCCACCGGTTTTGTACTTGTGGCGTTGCTTATAGCCACCTTTGATCTGGCACACAACGATCAATTAAGCGCGGGTACACTAATGCCTGTGCTTTTCAGTTACCTCGTAACCTTTACGGTGTATCTTTTACTTTGCTTCTACCTTGCACCTGCTTTTGAAAGCGAAGGCAAAGCGTTGTTGCGGGGGTCCTTGTACCTGCTTATTTTCCTGGCACTCGGTTACCTGGTGGGCATCATCAACATATATTTTACAGCCTTGCTCGCCCTCAAGCTTATGTTCATTTATTTCAACCGCAACCAAAAGAACAACGAAGCTGCTTTGTACAGCGAAGCTACCCTGCTTACTGCATCCTGGCTCTTGATCACCATAGGCCTGCTGTACCTCTCTACTCCGCTGATGATGCGATTTTACCTGCTTTTTGTGGTACCGGCTGCCATAGTGGTGTACTTATATGCCGTGCACGTATATTTGCCTGTTCTTAAACTGAATAACGGGAATACTTTTTACTATATCCTCCGCATGTTTCTGTTCACCGTACTATCCTGTATTACCGTGTATATGTTGGGTTTAGTATTTAGCGGCAATAACCGGGTGTTGGAAAGGCCTGCCGTAAATGCTGTAATGGTTATAGATACCGGGGATGTAGATAACAGACAGAACCTGGTGATCCTTAATTTTCTCACCCAATTGTTGCTGGTAACCCCATTAGCGCTCGGTACCTACAAGCGGCGCAACGCGAAGAAACAGGAGGAGATCAGCATGTTGAAGACCGAACTTGGCCAGTCAGACGCCAATCTCAATTTTTTAAAGTCGCAGATCAATCCACACTTTTTATTCAATGCCTTAAACACCCTTTACGGCACTGCACTGCAGGAACAAGCTGCCAGAACAAGCGAGGGCATACAGAAATTAGGCGAAATGATGCGCTTTATGCTGGAGGAGAACATCAAGGATACCATTACGCTTTCGCGTGATATTCAATACCTGAAGAACTATATCCTGCTGCAAAAATTGCGCAGTGCCACGTCGCCGGCTATAACGATAGAAACCGATATTGAAGAATATCAGGGCAAGCTCACCATCACCCCGATGCTGTTGATCCCCTTTGTAGAGAATGCATTTAAACATGGTATCAGCCTGCAGAACCCCTCGCATATTGAAGTTGCCCTGCAGATAGAAGGGAACACACTCTATTTTGATGTGCATAACAGCATACACAGCCGCCAGGAGAATGATCCGGAAAAAGACCGTGGCGGTATTGGCCTGGAAAACGTAAAGCAACGGTTAAGTTTGCTTTATCCAAACCGGCATGAACTCGTTATCCGTGAAAATGCCAGGGAGTTTTTTGTTCACCTAACCATACAGCTGGCGGTTAATAACTAATTTTAAATGATGATAGCCATCGCAATTGATGATGAACCCATAGCACTAGATGTGGTGCGCTCGCATGCAGCTATGGTTCCCTTTATTACATTAAAAGAAACCTTTACAAACGCATTTGAAGCACTAGCCTATTTGCAGAAGAATAAAACCGATCTGATCTTTCTGGACATTAAAATGCCCGATATCAGCGGTATCGATTTTTTGAATAGCATTAATAATGCGCCGATGGTTGTTTTCACCACTGCGTATTCTGAACATGCGCTACAAAGCTTCGAGCTGGACGCTGTAGACTACCTGTTAAAACCGTTCTCGCTACCGCGCTTTCTGAAGGCCTGCAATAAAGCACATGAACTCTATACCTTACGAAACAAGCCCGAGGCCAACGAGCCGGCCCCATCCATCTTCATCAAAGACGGCTACGAGCAAATCAAAGTAAAGTTAGACGATATCCTTTTTATTGAGGCTGCCGGCAACTATGCCAGGATATTTCTGCAGGGCAATACATCGCTAAGCACCCGCATCACCATAACAGACATGCAGTTTATGCTCCCTACCAAAAAATTCATACGCACCCACCGGGCATTTATAGTTGCGCGCGATAAGGTTAGCAAATTCGATAAAACACAAATCACCATCAACGAGCACACTATTCCCATAGGGGCAACTTATTCTCAATGCATGCTAATGTTATAAATAGTAGCGGGGAAAAAGAAACGCCGTTGGTTTTGCGACCAACGGCGAATGCTGATATTGAAAGATGCGTTCAAGCGAACAATACGCTTGTTACCTTAAGGTTTTGGCGCGGCGGCTATTTTTAACAGTTCGGCATCGGGATGGTTGCGGACTACGGGCTTAACATCCAGTATCATTACCGCGCCATTGGCTGTAGTGTAAGCCGGCCATTGCGGCAAGCCGGGTGTATTAGGGTTACCTGTGGCGGCAAAATTGATCCAGGCGCTGCTTATTTTGGAGGCAAGGGCATAGGCATCTTTGCCACCGCCGGTCATTTCTTCGCAGCGTTTGATATTATCAAACTGAAAGGCAATATCCATACAATGCATGGCTTTATACATACCATCGTTTACGGGCGACTGCCAGGTAAAAAGGTACGTGTACACCGGTGCTGCACCCGGTAGTGCTGATTTTTGATCTGCCTGCTTAATGGCTAAGGAACGAAAACCAAATTCGATATCGATATACTCCGATGGTTTGCTGGTATTTGGATACGCCTGCTTTACGGCTGCCATGTAGGCATCGGCATTACTGCCGTATTTCTGCTGCAGGGTTGTTTTTACCTTGTCCATGGTAAGGTCCTTAGGCGTGAGAGCGAAGGGTGTAAATTCATTTTTTGTGGTGCCTACCAACAAGGGTATTCCCCGGCCCAGTTCCATGGCCTTAGCGTCGGCAGGTTGGTATGGGAACATCTCTCCATCCAGTACGGCATTCCAGCCTACATTGGCCGGGTGCCCCTCTTTCCTTAATTCGGCACTCACTTTGCCTATCGCTTTTTTGCTTGCTAAATTCAAGGTTTCGTAAGGGATCTTTTGAAGCGAATCTACCTGCGAGGGCTGCAGATGTAATTCGGTTAGCAAGGCTGCCGCTATCCGTTGCGAAACAGCTTTATCTGTGAACGAAGTAATATAGCTGCCGCTTTCTACAATAGCCTTTTGAAACAGGCCCTTGGCCATGGGCGAATTCATCATGCAGGTAACTTTCCCGCCTCCGCCGGATTGACCGAAAATGGTAACGTTGTTTGGATCGCCCCCAAATTGGGCAATATTTTCTTTTACCCATTGCAAAGCTGCCACCAAATCGGCAAGCCCGGCATTACCGGAATTCTTATATTTATCGCCATAGGCAGAAAGATCCAGAAAGCCCAAAACGTTTAAGCGATGATTAACGGAGACCAAAACAACGTCGCCCTTTTTGGCGAGATTTTCACCATCGTAAGATGGCAGCTCGATAGCTGAGCCTGCGGTAAATCCGCCTCCGTGCAACCAAACCATTACGGGTCGTTTTTTTCCGTCGTTTAATTTCTGTGTCCACACGTTTAAGGTTTGGCAATGCTCGTTATTATAGCCTAAATTATGGTTAAAAGCAAATTCAAAAGGGTCGCTTACGCTTGTAGTTGGGTCTGTTGGGCAAACGGGGCCATAGGTCATGGAGCTACGTACATCCGTCCAGGGTGTTGGCTTTTGCGGAAGGGTAAAGCGGTCGGCCTTTGCGTAAGGGATCCCCTTAAAAGTAAAGATACTGTTGTGGACGTAGCCCTTTACTTTACCGTAAACGGTACTGGTTACCGCGATATCCGCGCCGGCTTTCACGGCGTCCGGGGTTTGTGCAAATGTGCTTGTACATAACAGGCACAAGCACAATAATGCTGACAGGGTGATCTTTATACTCATATGGTTCTTTGGTGGTTTACAATTTACTTTGTGTAAATGTAACGCAATGATTTTTAAAACTATGTATTACAAAATAAATTCCCATCCCCCCTACCAATCTCCTTCCCTGCATCTGTGCTAAACATCCCGTGTTTCTGCCGTGGTTGGTCTTGTGACCAACAACTCCCGGATCACTTAATTTACCGAATACCATTTCAGCTTGTCGATGTTGTCGTCGACAAGCCTATCGGTCAGAACGATAGTTCATCCCAATGCTGTTGGTCACAAGACCAACAGCGGCGGGAAGCATCATCGAAAGCAGTTGGTCACAAGACCAACTGCGGCGGAAAAGCAGGAAGGCTGCCATCAAGGTTTCAGTTTCTTATTACTATTCAGTTGATTTTGTATCTGTGCAAACTGCTTCAACATTTTTTGGCTGAGCTGGTCCTGCGCCTGTTGCTTTTCTTCCAGCTCGTTTATCTGCTTATCTTTCTCAAGCAAGTATAAAGTAAGTTCTTCTACTTTTTGAAGCAGCAGCTTGTTAAGCCCTGCGAGGCTTAAACCATCGTTAGCCACACCAGCCGCTGAGGGCATTTGCGGAAGACTGTGCGCCTGATAGATATAAGCTTTGAGCTTCACTAACGGAGTTAGCTTATAGCCTGGCTTTAAAATATCGCTGGTTAAATCTAAATCCACTTTAACATCGTTTGCACGGATAGTACCGCCAACCGACAATTTTTCCTGAGGGTTTGATACGCCTATCCCAACATTGCCCGCAAAAAAATTGTTTGCACTGCTATCTGCTACGTACACGCCGTACTTATAGTCAACTCCCGCGGGGAAAGTGTTTACAAACAGCCCATATGCATGGGCTATTTTGGCCCCGCCTGTATTACCTATGCCGGCGTTGAAAATTTTCCAACTGGTAACAGTGCCTGGCAGGCTGGTATTGCCGCCACCCTGTACACTAACGGCACTGGCTAAAGTTTGTATGCTGTTAAGCTGCACATTCCCAATGGTACCCAAAGCCAGGT
Source organism: Mucilaginibacter psychrotolerans (assembly GCF_004519315.1). Classification (GTDB taxonomy): domain Bacteria; phylum Bacteroidota; class Bacteroidia; order Sphingobacteriales; family Sphingobacteriaceae; genus Mucilaginibacter; species Mucilaginibacter psychrotolerans. Next base: position 1,822 of record NZ_SOZE01000013.1, on the reverse strand, counting down.
TTACGATGCCGGAGGGGTGCGAAACCGCTACAAAGCCTTCTGTGCCCTGTATCGAGCCAATTGTTGCCGCCTTTTGCTCGGCATAATTAAAATTTGCTATCTTAAAATTATCACCCGCTGTAGTAGAAAAAATTGCCTGGCTGCCCAAAATGGCGGCCGGGATACCAAGCGCACCAACGCCGATGGGGGTGCCATCGGTAAAGGTTGCTATGCCATTAACCTGTAAGGGATATGCCGGTTTGCCGGTGCCGATACCCGTATTGCCCGATGCCGGAAACGTGTTTTGAGCATAAGCAAATTGAACTAAAACAAATGCTGTGGCTAAGGTAAAACAGAGTTTTTTCATAAGATAAAAGTAGTAAGGTTATGGCTTAAATGAAAAGAATACAAGCAGGCCCAGCTGGTATTTGTGTACGCTCTCTTTGCTGTAAGCTTCCGGGGTTTATACCCATATTGTTAGGTAACCATTCGGCAAAGTAAACCGCACGCAATCTAAATCTAATCTATAATTTTCCCAACCACAATCTGTGCTAAACATCCCGTGTTTTGTATAAATCCTGCCGACTGCGGCGCCATACCTTTGTTATCAACAAATAACAAAACAAGCAATGTCAAAAATAATCTTCATTACCGGTGCCTCGCGTGGTTTCGGTAAAATTTGGGCAAAGGCCCTTTTACAACGTGGCGATAAAGTTGCCGCAACAGCCCGCAATACCGATAGCCTTAACGATCTGGTTGCCGAATTCGGCGATGCCGTACTCCCCATCCAACTGGATGTTACCGACCGTGCCGCCAGCTTCGCGGCTGTAAACAAAGCCAAAGAACACTTCGGCGGTATAGATGTGCTCATCAATAACGCCGGCTTCGGCTTGTTCGGCGCAATAGAAGAAACCACCGAAGCACAAGCACGCCAGCAAATGGAAACCAACTTCTTCGGGCTGCTTTGGGTAACGCAGGCCATAACGCCTATTATGCGTGAGCAGCAGAGCGGACACATCATCCAGGTGTCGAGCGTATTGGGCCTCATGACCTTGCCGGTACTGGGCCTTTACAATGCATCCAAATATGCAGTGAACGGCTTAACCGAAACATTGGCTACAGAAGTAAAAGGCTTCGGCATCAACGTAAGCCTTATAGAGCCTAACGGTTTCTCTACCGATTGGTCGGGCGCATCAGCTGCACAAACAGAGGCTATAGAAGCATATGCCCCTGTAAAACAAGCCTTCGCCGAAGGTGCTACACCTGATAGCTGGGGCAAGCCCGAAGCGACTACCGATGCCGTACTGGCCCTGATTGATAGCCCGAACCCACCGCTTCACTTTTTGCTTGGTAAGGTGGCCTACCCTATGGTAGCCGGTGTTTACGCCGCCCGCCAGGCCGATTTTGATGCTTGGAAAGAAGTGGCTGAGGCTGCTCACGGGCATTAACATCGGGGAGCGGGGCCGCTCGCCTATTTGACTCACCCCGACTACGCTATCGCTGGTCGACCCTCTCTACTTCGTAAAGAGGGTGAGGAAAAAATAGCCCCAAGGCCTCCCCTCTTTGCGCAGCAGAGAGTTATACCGTTTAAAAGCAAGTAGTTTTCAAACAATTTTATAAGTTTGCGTAGAGAGCAGGTAGTAAGCCCGTATATTCTTCAACTCGAAGCTTGGGACGCTATCTGCTTTCTTATTTTTTGATCCTTCCTCCGGGATATAGGCCCATCTGTGGATACCTCCTGGAACCTGTGTTTTTTCTGTTTGATTATTTTGTTTTCAGTCTTATCCTGTAGTTCTTTTTCTTGCTGCTTTTCTGTTGACCTTTTTTGATTCAGTTCGTCGGT
>NZ_SOZE01000109.1 GCF_004519315.1 Mucilaginibacter psychrotolerans | reverse complement strand
AGAAAATAACATTGGTATAAAAGCGAGAATAGAGTATAAGGAAATGCAAGCAGGAGACGTGACCTCCACCTGGGCTAACGTTGATGATTTAATCAATAACTTTAGTTACAGACCCAATACCTCAATCCAAAAAGGTATCGCAGAATTCATCAACTGGTATAAAGATTTCTACAAAACTGCATGGCAATAATTATGCAAATAACGCCAAAAATGAATCCTTTCTTGGGGCTGATCCTGATAAAAAGTCGGCAAATTCGTTTATAATCATTTGCTCTGCTTATACCTGGAGTACTCTTGATGCA
>NZ_SOZE01000108.1 GCF_004519315.1 Mucilaginibacter psychrotolerans | reverse complement strand
AGTCCCTGGAATACCCAGGGCAGCAGCAATGATCCGCTGGCTCATCAGGTCAAATTTGTCCTGACCTAAACGATAACGAAAAGCGGCAAACAGGCTTCGGTCAAACAACGGTTCTGCGGTATAAGCACTTAATCCCAGGAAGTATTGCAGGTAGATGTTTTCCCTGATGGTCTCTACCACTTCCCGGTCATCAAGCTTTAGCTTATGTTTGAGGACCATCGAGCCGATAACGATACGGGCATCGATAGATGGCGCACCCATGCCCGTACTCATCGACTGGTAATAAATACCTGCCAGTTCATC
>NZ_SOZE01000107.1 GCF_004519315.1 Mucilaginibacter psychrotolerans | reverse complement strand
TTGAAGTTACCCCAAAACGGCCTGATGCCACCTGTTTGATAGCAGAACGCATCGAATCGCCGTTTGGTAGTTTATCGTAACGTATCTCGTCTTCGCCACCCTCGCCGGTATTGCTTTTGCCGCCAATGCGGTTCATGGCGATAGCCATCAGACTGTGCGCTTCGTGCGAGATAGAACCGAACGACATGGCACCTGTAGCGAAATGCTTCATGATGCTTTCTATCGGCTCGACCTCATCAATGGTTATCGCTTCGCGATGATGCGCAAAATCAAGCAGGCCACGTATGGTGTAATGCTTCTCGGTTT
>NZ_SOZE01000106.1 GCF_004519315.1 Mucilaginibacter psychrotolerans | reverse complement strand
CTTGGGCAAATAAGCCATGCACTTTACGAGGTTGGGGGGCAGTACAGGAGAAATATGTAGGGGCAGTTTGCAGTTTCCGGTGGGCAGTTTGCAGAAAAAATCGGCTTTCTATAGGCAGTCTCTTGAGTTTGACACGATTCTGGTATAACCATCTGATTATCAAGGCTATGAAAACAATCAGGCACACTATATTTTTTACAACTAACTGATATTAAACTAGTTGCGGCGTATCGCTTGCGGTAAATACCGATGGCAGGATGGTCAGCCCCAGCTTCTGTTGGATGAGGGTTTCCAATGGCTGGGCGGCAGAG
>NZ_SOZE01000105.1 GCF_004519315.1 Mucilaginibacter psychrotolerans | reverse complement strand
GGGGAGTTTTCGGCGGTGTATAACGGGTAAAAAAGACGCGATGTATCGCGTCTCTACGGACTATTCATTTTTATACGGACAGGCCCTATGATATTTTCAGTATCAACGGGCCTTCCTTTTTCTTGAGTTTGACACGATTCTGGTATAACCATCTGATTATCAAGGCTATGAAAACAATCAGGCACACTACATTTTTTACAACTAACTGATATTAAACTAGTTGCGGCGTATCGCTTGCGGTAAATACCGATGGCAGGATGGTCAGCCCCAGCTTCTGTTGGATGAGGGTTTCCAATGGCTGGGCGGCAGAG
>NZ_SOZE01000012.1 GCF_004519315.1 Mucilaginibacter psychrotolerans | reverse complement strand
TCTTTAGCATAGTACAGTTTTTTAAATAGTGAAACGTTCCAGTTATCACTCTAAATTAAAATTTCGGCGCTGCTTACGCAGATGTCCGCACATGCTGTACTATGCTTTTATTACATCATTATTTACAGAATTTTAGAATTAGCAGAATTTGGGAGTTCACATTCTGAAAATCCTGCTAATCCTGTAAATTCTGATTCAGACAGATCTACTCTATATTAAACTTAACCCCATTCAACCTAACCTGCGTACCGGCGAATACCAGGTAAAGATCTTGCTTGCCATCGGCACCGCTGATGGGCACCTTTAGGCTGTTGAGGCCCACGAAGCTGCCGGTAAAGCTGCCTACTACTTTGCCGTCTGCACTGCCCTGGCGTATTTCTACCGTGGCCGGAGGGTCGGTGCCGCGGCCGCGGGGGAGTAGTTTCAGTTCGACGTTCCTGATATCCGTCAGGTCGATTTTGTTGAACTCGAGGTAAGCGCCGGGTTTCTTTACTACGACTATAGTGCTGTCGCGGTTATAGTCCATGTCTTTAGCATCGTTGGCTTGCGATGGTGATAGTAAGGAGCCACGCAGCACCAGCAGGTTCTCGGTAGTTAATGCAGCAGCTGTTGCTGTACCCTTATCGGTATATGCCGCGCGTAAGATATAGCTGCCGTTATCGTTTTCGCCTTTGGGTACCGCAGTTACGTAAGTGCCCGTAACCGGCATAGATTTTTGGGTCTTCTGCGGTGTGCCGAGGCTCATGATATAGCGTACGATGCTACCCAGCTCATTGTTGGTAAGAGCAGGATGGGCAGGCATCTCCGCATGGCCCCATATGCCCGAGCCACCGGTTTTGATCTTATTACTCAGCGTAGCAACAGCCGATGGGTTGTTCTTGTATTTTTGTGCTACCGCGATGAAGGATGGCCCCAGCACCTTATCCTTTACCGCATGGCAGGATTTGCAATCGCTTTTGGCAATGAGCGCCATGCCCGCCGCAAACCTTGCGGTGGCATCTACGCCCTGCTGCTTTTGGGCAATAGCCGTCATGTTATATCCTTCCGACAGGTAATTGGCGCTTACCGATACCAGCGAAGCCGGGATGCGTTTGTTGCTGAGCCTGCCGTCTTCCTTATCGCTCACGTTTATTTTGTAGGCGATGGTTTTACCAGGGAAGAAGAAGCTGCTGTTGCCCTGGGTTACCGTAACGGCAACCACAGGCGGCTCATTGCCTGCTTTTATGGTGAGCGAGGTGCTGTTTTTGGCGCCCTTAAGGTCGGTAACCGTAAGGGTGGCTTTGTAAACGCCCGAGGTGGTAAAGGTTACCGATGGGTTTTGCTCTTTAAAAGTTTTGAAGGGCTTGCCGGCTTTGGTTACCGTCCATTGGTAGGTAAGCACATCGTCGTCGTCGAAATCTTTGGTACCTGCCGATGACAGGGCCACCTTCAATGGTAGTGCGCCTGCGCTTTTATCGGCCCTGGCCTGCACCTGCGGTTTGCGGTTGCCGCCGTTGAATTCTATGCGGATAAGTTCTGCTTCGGGGTTGTTCTTGAAATAGCCATTGCCATATTCCAGCACATAGAGGTCGCCATCCGGGCCGAATTTCATGTCGATAGGGCCGCGCAGTCGCAGTTCGGGCAGGAAGCGTTCCATGGATTTGTATGTGCCGTCTTCGCCAATCTCTACGACGTTTACCCAGCCGCGCACCCAATCGGTAATGAGCCATTTGCCTTCATAATAATCGGGGAAGGGGCGTTTGGCGCCTTTAAAATCGGCAGCACGGAAAATGGGGCCGCCCACCGCGCTGTTGCCGCCGGTCTCCATCAGCGGGAACTTGTCGCTCAGGCCCTTGGCATACCATATAAAAGCAGGCGTTGCGGGCGGCAGGGCAATCATACCCGTATTGTTTGGCGAGTGGTTCTCGGGCTTTAGGGCATCGAAGAAATCGCCCGACTGGTGCGTAGCGAAATCGTACTTGCGGTAAGCTTTGTTATCGCCCACAAAATAGGGCCAGCCGTAGTTGCCCGGCTTTTTGGCCTGGTTAAATTCGTCGTACGATTGCGGGCCGCGTTTGTCGAAATCGTCCTTAGAGCCATCGGGACCAACCTCGCCCCAGTACAGCCAGCCGGTTTTGCTGTCGATAGTTAAGCGCCAGGGGTTGCGGTTGCCCATGGTATAAATTTCGGGTTTGGTTTGTGGCGTGCCGGGGGCAAACAGGTTGCCCTGCGGTATGGTGTATGTGCCATTAGCTTCGGGGTGTATGCGCAGTATCTTGCCGCGCAAATCGTTGGTGTTGCCTGATGATTTCTGCGAATCCTCGGGCGACATGCCCGGTCGCTCGTCAAGCGGGGTAAAACCATCGCTGGCCCTGCTGAAGGTGTTATCGCCGGTGCTTAAGTACAGGTTCTTGTCTTTATCGAAGAGCATACCGCCGCCTACGTGGCAGCATTCCTCGCGCTGGGTAGGTACATCCAGTACGGTTTTTTTGGTATTGCGCAGGATGTCTTTGCCCAGCCAGGTGTAGCGTTCCAACGTGTTTTTGGCCACATCGCCGGCGGGGGCGTAGTACACATATATCCAGTGGTTGGTTTCGTAGTCGGGATCCAGGATGATGCCCTGCATGCCGTCTTCGCCCTCGCTCACCTCGCCCTTTTTGTTAACGTATTTGGTGCTCACGGCAAACTCGGCAATCACCGTAATTTTGTTGGTCTTGGGGTCGTACAGCTTTATTTTGCCTTTGCGCTCGGCGTAGATAACGCGCCCATCCTTCAGTATCTGAAACTGCATGGGCTCTTCCACGCCCTGCGCCAGCACCACCTTGGTAAAGCGGTTATCCTCGGGTTTTTTTGGCGATTGCGCGTAGGTAACTGTGGCGCATACTGCCAGTAATAAAAAGGCAGGCAATGCCCTAAAAAGGTTTTTAGGCTTAAACATGAGCTGATGTGAGATAATTTAGCTGAGTAATAAATGATGTAGCCAAAGTAGCTATTTTTAAGATAAATATAAGGGGGCAATTTTATTTAGTGGGATTTACTAAATATGTATGCGGGATGGGGAGAGCTTGTCTTTTAACCACAGAGTTCACGGAGATTGGCGAGGTGGTGAGCACAGAGGGCACAGAGCTTTGCAATGCGGTTACGTTTGTTTTATTTTTCTGTGTGGTGATTGGATATTTTACAACAGAGTGCAAAGATATGGCAGGATGTGAGCATAGAGGCTTACAAAATGTTTGCTGATTTTTGAAAAGCAGGGATAGTGGGGCTTGGGCTGGGTTCGGCCCCGCTTTCTGTACAAGCCGCTGATAGAAGCGGGCTTTTCCGCCAATCGGGTTTATGGGAGGGCTGGGGCTGGGAATGTATATATGCAGAAATGTATATATACGGATTTGAATATTAGCGACGGAGCAGGCGGATGTGGTTGCGTATATCAAAGGCGCAATTAAAACTCAAGCACGGCAACGCGGACACCGATAAATTTACACAGACAGAGTCTAAATATTCTATGCTTCATCCAACCTTTCATATAATACGGTTAATTAAATTCGTGTCATTATATTACATTTGTTTTATAAAAATCTTTATATGCTCCAATCGCTCATAGTAAAAAATTATCGAAACTTATCGAAACTAACAATTCCGAGATTAGGGAGGGTGAATTTAATTACTGGCAAAAACAATAGTGGAAAATCATCTTTATTAGATGCAATCTCAATTTATGCCTGCGAAGGGAATATATCATGGTTAATACAACTATTAGATGATCGAAAGGAATTCATATCGAATGTTCGACCTCCGTTTGATGAGGGTGCTTTCGAGAAAGCTGTGTCTTGCCTATTTACTAATCGAGCTTTAAAAGAGCCGATTATTATTGGAGAAATGGAAAGTGATTTATTTTCCACGGAATCTCCGTCTCAATATCGTGTAGAAATAAAGCCGGTAAAAATTATAGATGAAGAAGTTAGAAGGACGAGTGAAACGAATAAGGAGATTATATTTTCTAAGCAGCGGCGAGTGCTGGAAGAAAATGATATTGAATATTCTAGTCTTATCAACGCTCGCTTAGGCTTTGAGATTTATTCAAACTCACAAACTACGATTTTTGAAACTAGAGATATATTGAGAAACACGCGGTTTCGGGACTTTCCATCCAACCTGCAATATGTACACACTCAAAACATTGATAGGGAAACGAATTCCAGTTTATGGGACAAGGTCGCTTTGTCTTATAAAGAAAGTTTAATTATTGACGCGTTAAAGATTATTGAACCTAACATCGAAAGGATAGCATTTGTTAGTACCAATGAAAGTGTAAGTAGACTAGTCAGAACCCCAATGGTGAAATTAAAAGGGGATGATGTTATTTATCCGCTGAAAAGTATGGGTGATGGGATAAATAGAATATTAACTATTGTCCTGTCATTAGTGAATTGTGAAAATGGGTATCTATTGATTGACGAGGTTGAAAATGGTTTGCATTATAGCGTACAGAGGTTACTATGGAAAGTTATTTTTGACGTTGCCGATAAACTGGAAGTACAAGTTTTTGCTACTACGCATAGTAATGATTGTATAAGGGCCTTTGGCGAAACTGTTTTGGATTCACATGATTACAATTACTACAGCAGCTTTAAAACAGGACAACTTTTGCGTCTTCAACAAGGGCCTCACAACGTTGAAGTTATAGAATATACATCTGAAACACTATTTTCCGCCATCAAATTTAACATCGAAACTAGGTAGATATGTTGGAAAAGGCATACCCACAAAGGCTTCTGGTTGAAGGAAACGACGATTTACATATAGTTTGGAGTATTTGTGAGAAATTTAAGATTGCGGAAAACTTTAATGTTATAGACTCAAAAGGTTACAGCAATTTAGTGCTTAGGATTGAAGCTGAATTACTCCGGTCAGATTTAATAACCTTAGGCATGATAGTCGATGCAGATACCGATTTAAGTTCTAGATGGAATAGCTTAAGGACTAAGCTGCAACGTCAAGGTTATGAAGTCCCAGAAGATATTGGGGAAGAAGGACTTATTTTAAATCAAGCGAATAAACCTCGCATTGGACTTTGGATAATGCCAAATAATAATTTAAATGGCGCAATTGAAGACTTTATAAAATACCTAATAGCACCTGACGATGATTTGGCACCGGAGGTCCAAAACGTATTAAGAGTTTTGAAGGAATCAGGAAAGCAAAGGTGTAAAGATGTTCATATCGAAAAAAGTTACATTAGCACTTGGTTGGCATGGCAGAAGACGCCAGGTATTCCCATGGGTCAGGCGATAACATTTAAATTTTTAAGTACGGAGAACGTTAGAGAACTGCATTTATTCGTTGAATGGCTAAGTACATTGTTTGCATAGTCTCCCCCCCCCCCACAAAGCCACTTTGCATGCCGCATACCAATCCTGCCGATGATTGCTTTGTGCCTCGCCAAGACGAGGTGAAGAGAGGTGCCTGATTTTGGAGTGCCCAAAAACAAACAGCCCCGACCCACCTAAACCCAACGGCAGCGTAAGCCAGCACGAAGTAAGGTTTGTAGCGGATGGCGGGGTTGATGACAAAAATTCTATCGTCAAGTATTTTAACAAAATTTTTATTGTCAAATATTGGGGATGGTCGAATACTGCCTCCTTTCCTATGAGATTGCCACGTCGCCCCTTGCTCTTGCCCACGCCGCTCCTCGCAAAGACATGGTGGGTAAAGTGTTTACTGCCTCTGGTATGGATACTCCACAATATAATTCCCCGCAGGGGCATAGTTGGCCACCACGTAGATGTCGCCGCTGGCCGAAATGGCTACGCCTACGCCTACCTGTGTGGTGTTTTGCCAAACCATTTGCGTGTAATTTCTTTGCCGGTCGGTTCCCGCCCAACCAGCAGTCTGCCTATTGTTACAAATATATATAAGCGTTTAAGCTTGCGAAAATCAAGGGCTTTAGTGGAGCCTTAACACGCCAGCTTGAATGATGAGAAACTTGCCCATTCAGGCGGGTACGCCTGAATGGGCGGGTATATTCACTTTAAAGGACAATTTCTCTTTATTTTTTACTTAACAGATCATTAATTATTGAAGTTACTTTCCCTGCAAAATCATCATCGTAACCAACAAATACGTTTCCTACTTTTCCTTCTTTATCAATAAAATAAAAAGTCGGAAAACCTGTGACATAGTATGATTTCACAACCTGATCCGCATTAATATAACTTGTGTATTTGATTTTATAACGTCTCTCGAAGTCGAGAACAGCCTTCCTGCTATCTCTTTCAGTTAGGCTTGCTATAATTAAGCCTTTGTTTTGATACTTTTCATATATAACATTCAGTGGCTTTATTGAAGCCATGCATCCTGAACAACCAATGAAATAAAAGTCTAACATTACTACTTTACCCTTTAACTCACTTAACGAAAGCTTCTTTCCATTTGCATCGTACAACGTCCAGTCAGGCGCAGTAGTCCCCACGGCTAATAAATCGGGTGTTATTTTATTTGCGGGGGGCTTAAACCCTTTGGGTATAACGAAACTCGCATTAGTAATATCAGCTCTGTTCAACTTATAATCAAAATATTGGGTCTCATCGTAATAGTCGTTCACCAGTCCGTTATATTTATATCTTCCTTTAATTGTAATCAAACTGGGTAAACCTGTTTGTTTATTAATGTAATAATGTCTGTTTGAGTACAAATGATCGTTATTGTCGAGCGTATCATATACGTTTGCAATAAGATGCGAATTGGTTACGGCATTGATAATTGTGTCTTTAAGCATAGCTATTTTAAAAGGCCTTTTATTAAAACGATCTCTCAGGAATTTTAGTCCACCCATAAGTGATCGACTATATTCGGAAGAGGGCCTTTTCTCTCGGGAGAATGTACTGTCTTGGGGTGATAAAATATTCAAACCATCTCCAGTGTACAAGTCTATCTTGTGAAACTTTTCTGTTTTGTAATCGGTTTCTATACTATACAGGTATCCATATAACTTGTCATGAGGCGCTTTTAAAAATAATTCCTTGTTATGAGCAACTGTAGTGTCAGCGCTCATATCCTTTCGTTTGATTATGGATTGATAGCTAAAGTTATTATAACTTTCTATTTTATTAAGTAGATTTTCAATCCGGGAAATTTGTGCGTCTACTGTAGTGCTATACAGAAATACAGTAAGGCAGAGAGCGGATTGAAGAATTCTTTTAACGAAGCAGGTCATTGCCATTGATTAAGTTAGTTATTGATGACTTAGTAACTGTTTAGCTAAACTACAATGAAAATTAAGCTATTAGTTAGATGTGCCAGCTATTTAACAAATTTTAACCAACCTCTTATGGCGGTTATATATTCTTCCCGCTGCCGCAAGTGTCACTTGTGGCCCGCATGCAGAGGCGCATGAAATTCCGCCGCTCTCCTATGAGATTGCCGCGTCGCCCCATGGCTTTTACCCAACGCAGCTCCTCGCAAAGACATGGTGGTTAATGATTTATAAATAGCTCCGCTGCCCGGCCCGCCACCTCCAGACCACTTGTTTATTGAACTTCTCTTACTGCCGCTGATAAGGATGCTCCCCAATATAATTCCCTGCAGGTGCGTAGTTGGCCACCACGTAGATATCGCCGCTGGCCGATATGGCTACGCCTACGCCAACCTGCGTGGTGTTTTGCCAAACCATTTGGGTGTAATGGCCCGTGCCACCTTTGCCGGTGAATTTGCCGTAGGTGTAATCCTTCTTTTCGCTGTACCAGCTCTCCGAAGCATCTAAGGGAGTGTAATTGCTACTGCCCATGAAAATGTTTTCGCCGTATTGGTTATTGGGGCGGTGCGAGAAGGTTGCGGTGGCGGCCAGGTGGTCGGCCCATTGCTGGGCGTAGGCCGAAAGTTCTTTGCTCCAGGTAAGCGGCTGTACGCCAACTTCCTTCCGGGCCATGTTATGGTGGTTAAGTACTTTTTGGGCATCGGCTACCGATATTTTAGAGCCTGTTGCGTCGTTGGTACCCTGCGCATGGGCGTAGGCGGAAATGAACAGGAGACAGGCGATTAAGTATTTGGTCATGATTGGCTTGTTTAAGGTTACAAGGCTTAAACATAGGCATTTCGGAATGGTTTAAGGGTGAAGCGAAATAAATTTAATTGGAAATTGTACTCCCGCCCAACCAGTCGTCTATGTTTGTTTGCAATCATATGTAGCCATCTGAGCTTGCGAGAATCAAGGGCTTTAGTGAGCCCCCGCTACGGCTGCGTGGACGCTGAAAGACTTATATAGTCAGGCGTGGACGCCTGACCGGGCGGTGTGAAAACTGCTGGCGCGCAGGGCTGAACCAAACTAAACCTAATGTCTACGTTCCTACGCTTTAATCGCCTTGCAAATAAGCCCGGCTATGCTTCGCACTTCTATAAAATCATCGTGCAGGTTTTGGGTATTGATGTGCGAATCGGTACAGATGAGTTTTTTAATGTAACCGCAGTTTTTTAATTTTTGCAGCCCATCATTTACAAAAAGCCCGTGCGTACATATTACATAAATATCGGCGGCACCGGCATCTTTATAGGTTTTTGCAGCATTAATGATGCTGCCTCCCGATCGGATCATATCATCATAAATAATAACGGTTTTGCCGGCTACATCGGCATTAATGGCGCTTACTTCGGTATGGTCGCCTTTGAGGCGGCGCTTGAGGATGAAAGCGGCGTTTACCCCCATATCGTTCGCCAGCGATTCAACCCATTTGGCCCTGCCTGCATCGGTGCTGGCCATTACAAAGTTATCGCCGCCGTATTCCCGGGCCGCATCTATCACAATATCCTTGCAGTAAACGTGTACCGGGTACAACCCATGCTCAAAGTAGTATTGTATGCCTTCGGAGTGAAGATCGAACAAATAGATACGATTACCCTTGTTGCTGCGCGGGATAGCACTAAACAGCCTGGCCCGCGTTTTAGCGGTGACGATCTCCTGCGATAACACCGCCCTTTCCATGGTAGAATAGCCAAAATAGGGCACAATAAGCGTTAAGGAATTGGCCCCATAACTGACCAGCGATGACGCCAGGTCGAACAGTTCCAGCGTGGCTTCGTCGTTAACGGTGCCGCCCAGCAAAATAATGTCGCGGTTTTCCACTTCGCTCAGGATGCGCTGGTAGCGTTCGCCATCTGTAAAAGTGTTTACCTCTACTTCGCCGCGTTCCAGATTGCTGCAGGCCAGCATTTTTTCGGCCAGGTACGCATATGCTTTGATGTGGAAAAGGATCTTTTTCATGATTATTGGTTCAAATTGGCTTTTACCTGCTCAAAGCTCAGCTCGTTAATTAATGCGCCGTTCTCAAATACGGTAATTAGCTCGTCGGCCAGGCCGGGGTTATCCAGTTGGTTTACGGTTTTAAAGATGCCATTAATTTTTACCAGTTTAAGCCTGCCGGCTTTACTCTTTTTAAAACTTTGGGTAACGTTGCCTTCGGCATCCAGTTCGGTTGGATGTTTTTCTACGTCTATCTGCTTGCCGCCAACTACCGCGCTGCTGCATTTTAATGCAAACTTCTGGGTGTCGCGGTCAACCTTTTGCAGCAGTGCACCACCCATGCCCAGCACCAGGTTCTCGGCGCTGATGTAGTTAGCCTTTAATTGCTGGTATATCACTTTAATAGCCTCGTAGTTTACGCCATCGCCCTGAATTACGCGGATCTGCTGCGGCAGCACTTTATAACCCTTGGCGTTTACCGTATAGCCGAATTTGCTGAACAAGATCTTGAAAATGCGCAGCAGGGTCATCACCGGGTCGCCGCTATCGGGGCGGATGACCAGGGTGCCCTGCCGGTTCAGGATCTGTTGTTTCAAATCTTCTCCCCAGTATTCTTCGCAAGCACGGAAGATGTTGTAGCTATCGCTTACGCAGGCAATTGTGCCCGTGGGGAAGGTATCCAGCACATGTTTAAATACTTCCAATTCGCCCTGCTGGCCCAGCAGCGTACAAATACTATGTTCTGTTGCCGGGATGCTGAGGCCGTAAACTTTTTGGGCAGCATAATAGTTTTTTGTCATTACAGATGCCGCCAAATTATCGCTGCCGCTAAAGCTGAGTAAATGCGCGGCCCCGCCAAGCTTAGCGCTTTCCACACTGCTTACACCCCGAAAGCCAAAATCATTCAGTACAAAATCTATCCCGGCTTCGCTGCCTTCGGTAGCGGTTTCGGCGTAAAATTGGGTCACTACTTTGCGCACCTCGCTGCTTAAAGTAGCTACGGTGCAGGGGTACCATACCTGCATCAGCAGGGTTTCTAAAAAGTTGGTGAGCCAGTAACACTCCGGGTCGGTATTCTCAATGGTCATGAGGGCGTTGCCGGTGGGTACAGCGGTGCCCTCGGCCACGGCTTTTATTTTAACGGGCAGGTGGCCGTTGTATTTATCCAAAATATACTGGAACTTGCTTTTATCAAACACATCATCGCGACCGAAAACCTGGGGTAAAAAGTCGGCCGCTTCGTCCAGGTCCTGCTGGGTAAAGGCCGGCCCCTGCAGATATTCCTTTAAAAAATATTGCAGCCCAAAAAACACCGTTTGGCTGAACATGCCCCCACGGCTTTCCAGGTAGCTGTAGATATTGGTAGTGCCGGGCATGTATAATTTATGGTGAGCGTATTTGTAGGCATCAGCCAACAGGATCAAATTTTCACGTTTCATGGTTATTTGTTGTTTAGGTATTTATTTATGATGAAGGTAAACATGGGGACGTGCTCGTTACTGATGAGCTCATCGGCTATCATCTGCGGCAGGTCGGAAAGTTTAAACCAAGCCAGATCGATAATATCGTCCTGCGCCTTCGGCTCTCCGCTGATATGCTCGCAGCTGAACAGCAGGGTGATGATCTTATCGGCTTCGCTGCGGTAGCGCCAGTCGTTTATTTTGGCGGAGGTTTCGTACTGCATGGCGGTGCTTTCCATGTCGCCGGCTTCTTCGGTTAGTTCGCGTTTGGCGGCGCTTTCATAGTCGGCGTCCTCCGGGTCGGCAAAACCGCCTATAAAGCGCCATTTGTTGTTGATGGATTTTTTACCCAGCAAAATCTCGGTTTTGTTGTTTCGAAACATGGCGATATCAACCGTTGGGTAAACTTTGGTGTATTGGTTATACAAGGCGTAAAGGATACCCGCGCGGAAGTCATTAGAATCGAAAACCTTATCGGCGTATTGTTTGCGCAGTTCGGTGGCGTTATAGTCGCCATGCTCGGGCAGTTCTACGGTTTCAAACCGGCCGCTATAGTAGGGGATAAAGCTATCGCGGCTACCATACAGGCAAAATTGCGCGTTAGGGAAAACGCCTTTGAGCAGGTTATCCAGGTTATCAGACCATACCGTATCGCTCGGGTGATCGCTCACCGGCAATACTACCACGTTAGGGTAGCTGGTTTTGATCATTTTTTCGCGGGTGTAATAATCGTAAGGGTTTTTGCGGCTGCCGGTTAGCGGACCAACACCCAGCATAATAATCAATTTATCGTGCTTTTCCATCACCTGACTAATCAGCTGCTTATGCCCCTGGTGCAGGTAAGGGGTTTGAAAGCGGGCAATAATAACTGCAGTTTTCATTTTTCTAATTTGCGTTAATTGTACGCAAATATAAATATGTGTTTGAATTACGCAAATTATTTTTTCAATTATTTTTTAGGGTGGGTGGTTCGAGAGGCTCAGCAGGACAGTTCGATAGGCTCACCATGACAATTCATAGGCTCACCATAACAAGATGCAAGCTTTGAATGTAAGGGAAATCAGACCTCGAAGGTGATGCCGTCTTTTTTGAGCCGGAAGTATTTTTCTTCGTTAAAGCGGAAGAGGTTGCCGGGGCGGCCCGCGCCGCTTAGTTGTTGCTTCTCTTTGGTTTCTTCTAAAAAGCCGAAGCCGGTGATCTTCTTTTTAAAGTTGCGGCGGTCGATAGGGCGATCGAGCACGGTGGTGTATAGCTTCTCCAATTCGGAAAAGGGGAATTTTTCTTCCAGTAGCTCGAAGCCAAGCGGTTGATATTGGATCTTGTTTTTTAAACGCTCGTGGGCGGTTTGGATGATGCCGGCATGGTCGAAAGCCAGTTGCGGGATGTTTTTGATATTGAACCAGGCCACATCGGCGGCATCGGTATCGGCATGTAACTCAAAGGCATCTGGTTTTACCAGGCCATAGTAGGTGATGGAGATGACCCGGTTTCGCGGGTCGCGGTTGGGCTGGCCAAAGCTATAAAGCTGTTCGAGGTAGTTGATGCTGATGCCGGTTTCTTCCTTCAGTTCGCGGTGGATGGCATCTTCCAGCGATTCGTGGTCGCCCACCAGGCCGCCTGGTAATGCCCAGGCATCTTTAAAAGGGGGGATATTGCGTTTAATGAGCAGTACAGAAAGCCCCTCTTTAGACGTGTACCCAAATACCACAGCATCTACAGCAACTTTTATATTTTGCGAAACCGCCATATTGCAAATGTATCAATAAGGGGGATGCGCGCAAAGGGGGAAATTGAAGGCAAGGTGTTGGTGTTGGCCAAATGGTTGGCTCATTGCTGGACGAAGGAGGAGAATTCTTCGCTCCAGGTAAGGTGCTCAAGAAGGCTTCGCCGTTTTTAGGAATTTTTAAGATGGGCAGAATTTTAGGTTACTAATTTCTTGTATACCAATTTTCAATTGTTATTCCCTCAATCCGGTTAAAATCTTTAACGTTATCGGTTACTAATATGAGGCTATTTTCTACAGCAGTAACCCCAATTAGAAGGTCAAACTCGTCGTTTACAGGCTTTCCTATCTTTCTCAAACGCACTTTCTCTTTTGCGTAGCGCCTTATACTACCGAATATAGGTATGATAGAAAGACCGTTGATAAAATCATCCACAGCCTTATGGGCTTTGAGTGGGTCTCCACTATTTTCCGCACCAAATCGCAGTTCAACAACCGTTATCTCAGATATGAAAAAATTTGTGCGCCCTTTTTCGCGTATAATAGCGGCTAAATCCAATTTGCCTCTTAAAAAGAATATACAAATGCTGGTATCAAGAAGGTATTGCATCAGAAGTTGAGGACTTTTTCCCGGAATTTTCTGGATGCTTTTATTTCATTGACAATTTCTTCGGCAGGCTTATCTGAACCCCAAGCACCGTATGATTTGAAAAAAGCTTTCTCCGTTGAATTTTTTTCCTTTTTCAACGATTTAGACAAACGTTCGATGAGTTCTATTTTGGTAATTGCATCCAATCCCTCAAACAACTTCGTGTAAGTGTCAATGATATTTTTGTTTGCTACTGTCATACCCGCATCATTTAGGACGATATTCCGCTCGTGTTTTACAAAAATAACAATTATTCTTTAAACCAAATTAGTGTATTAAAAGCCGTTATTTTGAATAAGCAGTATGAACCGACATAATTCTGCCCATTCCATAAATTCAATAATATTCGAGTTCAGACAAATTTTACGATGAGCCGGTTTGATAATCGTAACATATCAAAATCGATGAAACCAAAATCGGTGAAATCGAATATAATCGGTGAAACGGCGAAGCCCTCTTTAACACCATTGAAATAATTAAAAGTTAAAAATCCCAAAATAGAAGCGTACATTTATTTTGATTAAACCTTATCCACGCGCATGGAAGTTATCTACATCTTAATGCTTTTGATTATTATCGTACTGGTCATCAGTTCGAAAAACAAAAATAATGAGAGGCTCGACCGTATAGAACATCAACTTAACGAATTAAATGACCTTGCCCGGCAAAGCGTAAAGGCGCAAGCGGCAGAGAAATTCAAACCCGCCGACCCCAGGCCATGGGAGGCTAAAGAGGCGAGTCCCGCGCCGCCTAAACCGCTGCCACCGGTAGCGCCGCCACCTATTACCCCACCGAAACCCGAGCCGGTTAAGGTAGAGCGCGAGCCGCAGGCCATTACGCCGCCGCCGGTAAAACGGCCCGAATTCCGCAAGCCGGAACCTGAACCGGAGCCCGAACTGTCATTCTTTGAGCGCTATCCCGACCTGGAGAAATTCATCGGCGAAAACCTGGTGAATAAAATAGGCATCGCTATTTTGGTGCTGGCGATAGGCTTCTTTGTAAAATATGCCATCGATAACAACTGGGTTGGCCCGGTTGGCCGCGTGGGTATCGGCGTGCTTTGCGGCGGTATTCTCATTGGCATTGCGCACCGCATGCGCAATAGCTACAAGGCGTTCAGCTCGGTACTGGTAGGGGGCGGTTTGGCCGTTTTGTATTTCACCATCACGCTGGCCTATCACCAGTTCCACTTGTTCAATCAAACGGCTTCTTTTATCATACTTATTGTCATCACCATTTTTGCTGTGTTGCTATCCTTGTTATACAATAAGCAGGAGCTGGCGGTGATAGCCTTCGTCGGTGGCTTGGCGAGTCCGTTTATGGTGAGCAGCGGGCAGGCCAATTACAATGCCCTTTTTATTTACCTGGTGATACTGAACGCCGGGCTGCTGGTTATTGCTTATTACAAAGCCTGGCGGGTATTGAACGCCGTGGTGTTCGGCCTTACGGTGATTGTTTTTGGGGCGGTGCTTACCAGCTTAACTGCGGCCACTTATCATACCGGCCTGCTATATGCCAGCATATTGTACCTGCTGTTCTTCGGTATCAACGTAGCCAATAATGTCAAAGAAAATAAGGCCTTCCTCGGCAGCGATTTCAGTATCCTGCTTATCAATACCGGCCTGTATTTTGGCGTAGGGCTGTACCTGCTAACCCAAATGGGGCAGACCGACATGCGCGGACTGTTCACTGCATCGCTGGGTGTGCTTAACCTACTGCTTTCTTTTGTCCTCTTCAAAAACAAAAAGGTGGATACCAATGTGCTGTACCTGCTCATCGGTATTACGCTCACCTTTATATCGCTTACGGCACCTATACAGCTCAACGGGCATTACATCACCCTGTTTTGGGCAGCCGAAACGGTATTGCTGTACTGGCTGTACCGTAAATCGAAAATAACGCTCATGAAGCTTACCTCGCTGCTGGTATGGTGCGCCATGCTGATTAGCCTGGTGATGGATTGGATTACCCTGTACTACGCGCCCGGGATTTACAATAAGGCAGCGCTGCTGTTGCTGCCTATCATAGCCAACAAAGGATTCATCACTACGGTGGTCGCAGCTATAAGCTGTTACCTCCTCTACCTGCAAATACAGCGCGACGATACCCCGCGACTTTACGGGCTTGCCATACCCGCCATGCTGTATCGCAACATGGCCTTTATCCTGCTGTTTGCCAGCGGCCTGCTGGAGGTGAACCACCAGTTTACAACGCGTTACCCGGATACCAGTCTTAACCTGCTGTACCTGATGCTGTATATACCGGCCTTTGTTTATGTGTTTTACCTGTTGGGCAAGCGGCTGAGCGCAGTATGCCTGCGCTGGGAAGCAGGGGCAGGGCTCATGGCGCTGGCCATTACGGTTTACTTTTTTAGTCTGCCCGCCCTGTTTGCCACCATTTATGAAATTTTAGCGGGGCACAACATCAGCAGTGGGCACCTGGTAGCGCATTGGGTATCGGCAATATTTGTTGCGCTGCTGCTTTACCAGCTGATCAAACTGCTGCGTGCCGAAATGCATGAAGACCTGAAAGCCACCGCTTCCTGGATACTTTCGGCAGCCGTGGTGCTATTGCTGAGCGTGGAGTTGTGCCTGGTGGCCGATGCGCTTTTTGCGGGCCATGGCACTGCCATAGACAGGGTAGAGACCGTGTACAGGAAAGTTGGCTTGCCCATATTGTGGGGACTAAGCTCTTTTGCGCTGATGTTTTTGGGCATGCGCAACAAGGCGCGCACGCTGCGTATTATATCGCTTACGCTGTTTGCGGTTACGCTGGGCAAACTGTTTATTTTCGATATTAAAGATATACCGCCTGCGGGTAAGATAGCGGCCTTCTTTTGTTTAGGGGTGCTGTTGCTTATCGTATCGTTTATGTATCAAAGGGTGAAAAAAATACTGGTGGAAGATGAAAGTAAGAAAAATGAGGAGTAAGCTTTTATTGTCGATGTTGCTGATGGTTGCCGGCACGGGGGCATTTGCGCAACGTGCAAAGTATATGGCCGAATTGCCACAGCCTGCGGCCTCGGGCTTTTACCATATTGCACTCCCCCCGCAAATATTGGCTAAAGCCAATGCAGGGCTTTCCGACGTCCGCATTACCGGCCCTAACGGTACCACTGTGCCTTACTTGTTTGGCGAAAGTTTGCCGATAGATAAAGGAACGGACGTTTTTGTGCCGTTTAAACAGGTCGGGCAGGTAAAGCAGGACACCGTGACCACTTTTATTGTGCAAAATGCAGCAGAATCAACCTCTATCGGCCAGTTGGTTTTAAAGTTGCGCAATATGGATGTGGAGCGCCGGGTGATTTTAGCCGGCAGTGATGACCTTAAAAATTGGTACGCCATCAAAGAGGATATTACGCTAACAAAAGCCGGCGATGATGCCCATTCAAAAGGTGTTTACGAGCAGTTGCTCAGCTTCCCTTCAAGCAATTATAACTTTTACCGCATAAGGGTGAATAACCTGCGGCGCGATCCGGTGGCCATTATTGAAGCAGGAATCTACCGCTCGCAAATGATAGAGAAACCGGCCTATTGGCCGTTAGAGGGCCTTAGATTCGGGCAAAAAGATAGCGCTAAAGTAAGCCGCGTTTTTATAAAGCTGGCCGATAACTACCGGGTGGACCGCCTTTGGCTTAGTTTGGCTGGTGCAAAATATTATCAACGCGCCATGCGTGTTTATGAAGTAAAAGGCAGGTACCGGAACCTTTTATCGGAAACCTTCATAACATCTTCGGATGAAACTTCGCTAAGCCTTTCTGCTAAAACCAACCTCTTAGCGTTGGAGATAGATAACGAAGATAATGCACCTTTAAAGGTAACAAAAGTGGCCGCTTTTCAGCTGCAACAATCACTTATAGCTTATTTGGATGCCGGTAAGAATTACCAATTGGGCTTTGGCGATACTACAGCCGTTACACCAAATTACGACCTTAGGTTTTTTGCCGATAGCGTAAAGAAACTTGATAATGCCAGGGTGATAATGCCCGGCCCGGTAAAAGTTAACCCGCAACAACCAATTGCCAAACCCGCCTCCAAAAGCTTCCCCGCATGGGCATTGTGGGCCATCATCGTAGCCGTACTAACCGCGCTGGGGGCTATGACGTTTAAGATGACGAAAGAAGTAGGGAAAAGAGGATAGGCGTTTAGATGCGTAGTTTCATTTTGTTTTTTTAGGCAGCTTGCTTTAGGTGATTAATTCGACGGAGGTTTTAACAGAAACATTAACGGAACAGCTAACCGTTTTGCCCAAGAAGCTTCGGAATGGTCGTCTCCCGGGAATTCGCGTGTTAACCAGTTATGCTCATCATATCCTGCGTTTTGCATCACGGTATCGGCACGCAGCTGGTACGGCTTATACATGGCATCGAGGGTTTTGCTGCCGTAATCAAAGTATACTTTGTGACCCTGGGGAGAAGGCAGATGCTTTTTTAAATACGTTATAAATGCGCCCGGTATGGGGTTATCAACTGTTGTAAAGGTACCGGGCCAGTGGGTAGAAAGGCATGCCGCGCCACCAAAAACTTTAGGGTATTCGCAAATGGCGTACATGGATATCAGCCCGCCCATACTCGATCCGGCTATGAAGGTATTTTCCCGGTCGGCCAAAGTACTGTAATGACTGTCGATATAGGGCTTTAACTCTTTTACCATGAATTTGAGATAGTTATCTGATACCGGGCCGTTGCCCAGCAGCGGGCTACCGCCATCCTTTCCAATAGCTAAAATCTTTTGCCGTTCGGCATCCGGGAGGCTGTAAAATGCCTTCTGTGGGAAATACTCCTGATGCCTTAAATTCGTATTCCATATTCCGACTACGATACAATCCTTTACTTTTTTTTCGGCCAGCAAACGGCACATCGTATCATCAACGTCCCAGGCTTGATGATTCCAGGTAGTGGTACTATCAAACAGCATTTGCCCATCGTGCATGTACAATACGGCATATTTTTTCTGCGGCGAGTACCCATCCGGCAGCCAAACATCCACATTGCGTGCCAGCACATATTTGGATGGGAAATTGGCAATCCTGGTGATCGATCCACAAACTGCTTTGGGTATTGGCTGTGCCTCCATTTTAAAAATCGTAACGAAACAAAGCAGTATGGTTAATAGGGATTTAAATGTGTTTTTTGTGTAGATAGTATAAATCATTGCTTGCTTTTTTTGGTTGGGCGGGCAACAAGCAAGGCTTCCCGGCCGGGGATTAAAGACGGTTTAATTATTGTTTAGTAAAGTACCGGGTTTATTGGGCTGTTGATGATCTCGCCGATAGTCGCCCCGGGGCACCACCTGTGCCAGTCGTTCACCTGGTTCTGGTTTTCGGGTTGCTTTAGTTTCATGGCCGCATCCATGTAGATGATCGTCATCACTTTTCGCATCTCGTTGCTTTTATTGGCCCCCGCCCGGTGAAACACCCAACCCGAATGGAAACTGATCTCTCCCGCATCAAACGGTTCTATCACATGCTTAAAATCGGTAACCTTAAGCTTTTGCTGTATCAGCAATTCGCTTTCGTCGCCAATTTCTAATTCTCTCCCGCTTACTATCTGATGGCTGCCCGCACTAAATTCCAGCGGCCCCATTGATAAGGGTATTGCTTGTAATGGTATCCAGGCAGTAACCGTTTTATCGGTTTCCAGCGGCCAGTAATATTGGTCGGCATGCCAGGGCGTAATGCCACCGCCCGGTTCTTTAAACAAGGCCTGGTCGTGGTAAAGGCGCACACCGTCAACCTCCATTAAATCAGCCGCTAGCTTTGCCAGGCGTTTGCTGAATATCAATTCCTTAACCACTTCATCTTCCAGCCAAAGGTTAAAAAGTTGCAGAAAAGCTTTTTCGTAAGTGGTCCGTTCTTCCAGCGGCCTCAATTCGGTGTTTAATAAGGCAACCGTTTTTGTTATTGCATCATTAAAGAAATTCAGCGTCTCTTCGTTAAGTACATCCTTTAGCTTGATGAAGCGGTTTTTCTGATAAAAGCTAATTTGTTCATTAGTTAACGCGTAAGGTTGCTGAAGAAAATTGGTGATTGAGGTGGCTGTCTGCATTGGTTTTTTTTATCAAAACTATTGTTTGCTATCACTATTTAATAGTACGCCGCTATCAAAAATCAGCACTATATTGAAAATATACTTAAATTATCATCATATTTTAACAATATAGTATGAAAGCAAAGCTGGAACAGTTGCCCTTAGGCAGCGCGGATTCATCGTTCGTGTATTACCATCTCATCGTGCCTTCTTTTGATTTTGTATGGCATTATCATCCTGAATATGAGTTGACGTTGATCTTGAAAAGCAAAGGGAAAAGATTTGTAGGCGATAGTTATGAGAACTATGAAGCGGGCGATTTGGTGCTGCTTGGGCCAATGCTACCACATTCGTGGGTGAGCGGCGCCAATATGAACGATAATTGCGAGGCTATCGTGATTCAGTTTTCACAAATTTTTATTGATCCGCTGTTTGGTTACCCCGAAATGAAAGAGGTACGTACCTTACTGGCAAATGCCAAAAACGGCTTGCACTTTCAGGCCGTAACAAACGATATGATTTTACTGCTCCGGGATCTTGTGAAATATAAAGGGATGGATGCCTTTTTACTGCTGATTAAGGTGCTGCACATGCTCACGGGCAAAAAAGCAAAACAATTGTCTTCCGGGTATTTGAAGCCACTGAACGACAAAGCGCACCACCGCAGAATAGCTAAAGTGTTTGCCTACGTACAAGCAAACTACACCACAAAAGTTTCGCTAAGTAAAGCGTCGGAACTGGTCCATTTGTCGGAAAGTGCTTTTTGCAAGTTTTTTAAACGGGTAACGGGGAAAACCTTTTCCGACTATGTTAACGAGATCAGGATTAGCAAGGCATGCGAACTCATCATGGAAACAGACAAGCCCATAGAACTGGTTGCTTTTGAAACCGGGTTTGAATCACAAACGTATTTTAACCGGGTATTTTTAAAGAAAAAAGCCGTAAGCCCTAAAAAGTATAGGGATGCGGAGAAAGCACAGGGCTTATGAGCCGTCAAAAATTAATGCTATCGGGTAATTATTAGTAGCTCGTTGACGCAAGCGTCCTCCATTTGGCTCGCATTCAAAGCCGCTTTACCCTTGCAGGGCACGTAAGGAACTCACGCCATCCGAAATTCTGTCCCTGGGAACGGACTGACCGCAACCTGCTAAAGTGCCAAGCCATTGTTTTACAAAATTATCTGGCCCAGAATTTTTCGTCGGCCATTTTTTTTAAAAGTACTAAAGATGGCTTCGCCGTTTCAGGATTAACAGGGTTCTGAGTACTTAATCCTAAAACACCTTAATTTTGGCTAGTTTTTTATTAATAAATACAAAAACTTCGTTGTAGTTAATTTCGTAAATTATTGCTAAAGGGGTAGATGGATATCTCTTGGTTTAAAGCACGATAACGCAGGTTGTTCCCTTGTGCTAACAGATACATTTATGAAATACGATGGAAAAGTGCTGGCGAGGGTTATTCGCCGGCGCAGACTGGAATTAAACTATTCGCAGGATTATGTGGCAGGGAAGTTGGCTATGTCGCAAAACGCCTATAGCAAGATGGAACTGGGGCAAACCGGCATCACCCTGGGCAAATTTATGGTTTTGTGCCAGGCATTAGAAATAGAGGTAGAAGCATTGCTGGGCAAATACGCCGAAAGCTTACGCGGACAAGGCCTGTGATATATAAACGGTAATAAAACCGCGTTGCTGTCAACACCGTATTTTGTAATTATAAACAGCAGCCAGCTAAAAACCAACCAGATATGTTCAACGGAAAAGCACTTGCCGCAGCCATACGCCAGAGGCGCCTGCAACTAAACTACAGCCAGGATTACATTGCCTATAAATTAAACATGTCGCAAAATGCGTACAGCAAAGTTGAGCTTGGCTTTACTGCGCTTACGCTGGATAGGTTTATACTGTTGTGCGATGCCATGGAGATAGATATGCGCGATATGCTGAAGCCGGTGTTGTATGCGGCCTGATTTTGGCAATGGGCGATAAACCGGATAGACGAATGGATTCACGCTTTTCAGACGAAATATTAAGGCTATTTCATAGCGATGGGTTTTAAACTCGAGTGTTCGAAACCTTGAAAGTTTGTTTGCATTACCACTCTGCATTGCTTGTCCGTTCCATAAATGGAACGGCAATGAAGGTGCTTCACTTTTTACCATACTTTAATTTACGCCAACGACCGCAAACCCAACTTCATTGCCGTCGACTTTTAGCTTGTCCGTTCCATAAATGGAACGGCAATGAAGGTGCTTTACCATACTTTAGTTTACGGCAACGACCGCAAACCCACCATCATTGCCGTCGACTTTTAGCTTGTCCGTTCCATAAATGGAACGGCAATGAAGGTGCTTTACCATACTTTAATTTACGGCAACGACCGCAAACCCACCTTCATTGCTGTCGACTTTTAGCTTGTCCGTTCCATAAATGGAACGGCAATGAAGGTGCTTCACTTTTTACCATACTTTAATTTACGCCAACGACCGCAAACCCAACTTCATTGCCGTCGACTTTTAGCTTGTCCGTTCCATAAATGGAACGGCAATGAAGGTGCTTCACTTTTTACCATACTTTAATTTACGCCAATGACCGCAAACCCACCTTCATTGCCGTCGACTTTTAGTCGACGGAATACAGCTGCATTCGAGGTTAGCTACGTTCAAACCAATCGGTAAATGCTTGAAAACTATGCTCCTAACACGCGAGGTTTTAAACCCATCGCTATGAAATTAAAGTAATCGTCATGTTGATTATTTCAACACCCCATCGTAAAAGTAGCCAACATGCAGTGCGACTATGCATACCAGTTACCCGTCCCGTGGGGTCCCGAAACAAGTTCGGGATGACGTTTTGATTAAAGGGTGTAAACCTAATTCCTCCCCCCCTTAAAAAATTATTTTATAAACTTCTTGCACATCTCGTTTTCATTATGTTACTTTGAATAACAAAGTACTTTAAATGGAAGAAAAAGACTTACTGGCCGAAATCAGCTCCATCCGCAACATTATGGATAGGAGCACCAAGTTTATTTCGTTGAGCGGCCTATCGGGCATTATGGCCGGCATATATGCTTTGCTGGGTGCAGGGGCAGCTTATAGACTACTTTACACGGAGAACGATTCGGCTACCCGCGTAGGGTACGATGAGTTGCTGGAGGGGCAACTGGTTTTGCTGGCCATAGCGGTGCTTATTTTTTCGGTAGCCACCGGCTTATTGCTAACCGTTCGCAAGGCGGGTAAAAAAGGCCAGAGCGTTTGGAACCAAAGCAGCCAATCGTTGTTATTGAACGGTGCGGTGCCCCTGGTGGCGGGCGGTATCTTCTGCGTAATTATGCTGCTGCGCGGCTACTATGTGGTAATTGGTCCATGTACCTTAATTTTTTACGGACTGGCTTTGATAGCCGCCAGTAAATATACCTTTGGCGACGTAAAATGGCTGGGCCTGCTTGATGTTGGGCTGGGCTTGCTGGCCGCCATCTTCCCGGGCTACGGCTTGTTTTTTTGGGCCTTTGGCTTTGGTGTGCTGCACATTTTGTACGGCACCATTATGCACTTTAAATACGACAGGTGAAAGTTACCTTAACTAATTTTGATAAGGCTTTTGAGAACCGCATACGCTTACAGATCATGAGCGTGCTGGTGGCCAACGAAAGCTACGACTTTAATTCGCTGAAAGAACTGCTGGATGTTACCGACGGCAACCTGGCCTCGCACCTAAAGGCGCTGGAAAAGGAGGAGTACATCACGGTGAACAAGTCTTTTTTGGGACGCAAGCCCAATACGAAGTACATCGCTTCTGACTTGGGCGTGCAGGCTTTTAAACGCCACCTGCAAGAGTTGGAAAATTTGATCAAACAGCAGAAGAAATAAAAAATTTAGGCATACGCTTTGAATTTCAAAGTGAGCCCCTCCTAAATCCTCCCCGGTAGGGAGGACTTTAAAAACAAAGCGGAAGAAGCTAAAGTCTCCCCTACCGGGGGAGATTTAGAGGGGGCTGGCTTCTATTTTTTACCTATAAACTCTGAATTTCAAAGTACTTTTTATTAAATATTATGACAACATTAAGCAATTACTTTAAGCAGGATAGGCTTACCACCACCGGCCTTCTTCTTATCCTTATTTCCGCAGCCTCGTTTTGGCTCACAGGTTTGTACGGTCGGCCCGATTCGGCCTTCGGGGCGTTCATCGTAAATTATGCGATATCCGTAGGCTTCGGCGTGGCGGTGATCGTTGATACCATTCGCAAGCATGGCTGGCACTACTCGCGCGGCAAAGCCGAGCATACCGCCGTGCTGCTGGTACTTAGCTTTATCAGCGCATTCGCCCTCAATCGCGAAATGAACGTTTTTGACGACAGTGCCGATTGGCTGAGCATTTGGGTAGTGGAATCATCCATCGCCTTGCTATTGGCTATGCGCTACCAATGGCTTGGTACCATCCCCAGGTATTTTACCTTTTTCTTTTTAGGCGCGGCCTTGCTGCTGTTTATGTACTACGCCTTTTACCTGCTGCCGCTGTATGTGCTCAGTTTGATAGGCATCCTGGCCATGGGAATTGCGCTGCACACCTTCGCACCGCTTTGCCTGGGCATCATTACCGTTGTAATATTGCTAAGGGCCGGTCGGCAGGAGCGGGGGCTGTTATACACCGCAGCAGCGGGCTTTGCGCTGCCGCTGATAGCCGCCGGCGTGTTCCTGTTCTGCTGGGGCCAAACCGATAAGCAGATCAACCTCATCATCAACCAAAACAATCTCAACGAGGGTAAGCTGCCCAACTGGGTGGCCGTGAGCAGGCAGCTGGATAATTCGCCCATTGCCGAACGTATCCTAAAAAGGGGGCTGGTGTACCACGAGGTTTCGGCATTCGACAATTTCTTTTTCGGGGGGATGCCCAGCCGCTCTTTCGACGAGCGCAAACAGCACGACCCGCTGGTGGTGCTGGCCAGCCTGTTCTTCGGGAAACCCAATTTAGATGAAACCGAGCGTATCAACATCCTCAAAGCCATGTACAACAGCCGCCACCAGGCGCAGGACAGGTTGTGGGCCGGTGACAAGCTGGAGACCATCAGCGTGATCAGCAACGTGAAGTTGTACCCCGAATACCGCATGGCCTACACCGAAAAAACGCTTACTGTGCGCAACAATGCACAGAGCAGCTGGAGCAACCAGGAAGCCATCTACACCTTCCAACTGCCCGAGGGCTCGGTGGTGAGTTCGCTCTCGCTGTGGATTAATGGCAAAGAGGCAAAATCGCGGCTGACTACAAAGGCCAAAGCCGATTCGACTTACAAAACCATTGTAGGTGTAGAGCAGCACGATCCATCGGTAGTGCACTGGCAGGAGGGCAACACCATCAGCGTGCGTGTGTTCCCATGTACTACCGAGGAAAATCGCAAGTTCAGGATAGGCATCACCAGTCCGCTGCGGTTGGATGGTAAGCGTTTGGTTTACGAGAATGCCTCTTTTGAGGGGCCGCAGGCTACCACCGCGCTGGAAACCCTGCAGCTGAGCTTCAGCAACAAGCCCGCAGGCCTGCAATTGCCCGGTATTTTTAAGCAAACCGGCGCGGATATATATACCGCCGACAGAACTTACGACCCTGATTGGGACATCAGCTGCAATGCGCCCCAACTGGCTACAACCGCATTTGCCTTTGCGGATACCGCTTACCGCGTGAGCGAATATCAACCGCAGTACGAAAACTTTAGTCCGAAGGCCCTTTACCTGGATGTGAACAACAGCTGGACCAAGGCTGAGTACGATAATCTATACCAAAAAGCCAAAGGCTTGCCGGTTTACATTTACTACGATAAGCTGGTAAAATTAAGCGATAGTAATAAAGATGGCCTGTTCGATTTGCTGAGCCGGCAACGTTTTAGCCTGTTTCCGGTAAACGAGATAAAAGTACCGGAAAGTGCGTTGTTGGTGGCTAAGGGCAGCGATGCCTCGCCAAATTTAAGTGATTTGGAAGGCAGCGGTTTTGCGGATGACCTTACCGCGTACCTGCAGGTGCCCAGGCATATCCGCCTGTATAATATGGGTAGCGGGTTGAGTCCGTACCTGAAGGCCCTGAAAGAGCTGCGCGTTTTCAGCTACGTTAACGGCACCGCCGAAGGCTTGGATGCCTTGCTGGATAAGCATCAATTTACCCGCGACCAGGAAAACGAAAGCACCGTGGTGATAGACAACGCCGGGCTGATGATACAGAAAGTACCGGGCCTAAAAACTGCGGATGCGCCCGACCACCTGCTGCGCCTGTTTGCCTATAACGATATCATGAAAAAGGTAGGTGCCGACTACTTCCGCCGCAATTACGTACAGCCGCTAACCATTGCCGAAGCAGAGCAGGCGTACATCGTATCGCCGGTATCGAGTATGATCGTACTGGAAACCCAGCAGGATTACGAACGCTTCGGCATCGATGAAAATAAAAACAGCCTCAAAAATGCCTCCATGAAATCATCCGGTGCCGTACCCGAGCCACAGGAATGGGTGCTGATCATTTTGGCAGCAGGCATAGTGGGTACTTTTATTTATAGAGGGAGAAGGGCCGTGGCGCAGTTGTAAAACCCACAAGCTTTTACTCCCCTCTCGAGAGGGGGCGCGGTGGCCGGAGTGGTGGCGGGGGTGTGTTTTCAGCTATGCAAATTCATGAACACACCCCTCCACCCCTCTCTAGAGGGGAACCGCACAAGGCCCACGCTTTTTAAAAACGATTAATTATATAGGTAAATGTTCACCATCCAACTAAAAACCCTCATCAAACCACAGCCGCCAATGCTCTTCGGCCTGGCGTACGTAGTACTGGCGCTGTGGTTCATACCCGGTTATTTTATGGGGGATGCCAATGTGGCGATGGGGGCCTTACTAATACCTTACATCTGCACGGTTGATAAAAGCCGCCGCAGCTTGCGCTACTTGTTCCCCGCGCTATTGTCTGCGGTGCTGGCATTATTGCTGCCCGTAAATACCCTGTTTTTTGTGGCCATGCTGTTTGCTGTGCTGTTGCTGATAGAGAATACTATCGGCAGGGTAAGCGATATTTTACTGTTCCTGCTGTTGTTGATTTCGCCGGTATTCGGGCATGTTACCCGAATGGGCGAGTTCCCGGTGCGGCTTTGGCTGAGCGATAAGGTGGCTGCGGTACTGGCGATGGGCGGGCAGCAAGCCAGCGCGGCGGGTAACCAGATTATGCTGGGTAATTACGAGTTCTCGGTAGATCAGGCCTGCGCGGGTTTGAACATGCTGGTGATGTCGGTACTGGTATGCCTGTTTGTGCTTGCTTTTTACCAAAGGCAAAGCGGCAAGGCGCTTGGCTTTAAATGGCTGCTACTGCTTTGCGTGGTAACGGTTGCCCTCAACATCGGGTGCAACTTCTTCAGGATACTGCTGCTGGTGATGTTCAGGATCATGCCCGGCACCTTATTCCACGATGCGGTGGGCATAGGCTGCCTGTGCCTTTACGTGCTGCTACCGCTTCTGCTGGGCATTAAACCGATGCTAACAAGGTTCGGCAAAGCGAAAGTAACCATTGGGGAGCCCAAACCATGGCCGGCCATGGGGTATTCCTTATTGCACGCCTGCCTGCTGGCGGCTGTGCTGGTAGTGGCGGTGCGACTGGTAAAATCCGACAGTCTGGTGAGGGGTAACAGCGCAATCGATTTGCCCGGCTACCACAAAACCCAGTTGGATGGCGGCATCCTCAAATTCGAAAACAAGGAGGCGCTCATCTACCTCAAGCCAACCGCCTTCTACGCGCCAGAACACGACCCCATGATATGCTGGGTGGGTAGCGGCTACGTATTCAAATCTATCCGGATAGAAAAGTTCAGCGGGCACGATATCTACACGGCCACCCTCGTCAAAAACCAAGACCGCATCTACGCCGCCTGGTGGTTCGACGATGGTCGGCTCAAAACCGTCAACCAGTTTGCCTGGCGCTGGGCCGCCGCCAAAAATCAGCGGCAATTTTATTTGGTGAACATTAACGCTTCCACGCCCCAAAAACTGAGGCAAAAAATAGGGCTGATGCCGGGGCAAAAGATTTTCAATAACAAAATCCAGGTAAGCAAAGAATAGTACAGAAAATCAAAGAAAAGCACCGAAAAAACTCGGGAAATCAAAGGCGTTTTTTCCGCATAAAATAAAAAATGCACAAATTTTAACAATAGAAAACAATCATGAAAACACTACAAACCGCCGACTTCAACCACGCCGGCAACTACCTCAACCGCCACATCGAAGAGGTGAAAAACCCAATCAAACTGGCCCGCACCATCAACTACAACCACACCATACGGCGTATAAAAACCTGCATGAAAGTGATGATTGCCGGGCTGTTCCTCAGCGGCATAACTGCCTTCCCTATAGAAACCGAACTTAGCGTTCTGGCCAACCTAAGCGGCGCCGCGCCAGGTTATATACACAGCTGGATGAACACCGTTTATGCCGCTGTAAAAGCAAGTAATCAGGCCTATCCATTTTTGAGTTATGGTACTGATTGGCTGGCATTTGCGCATATAATGCTGGCGGTTTTGTTCGTTGGTCCGCTGCGTGATCCGGTGCGTAATATATGGGTAATTCAATTCGGTATGTTTGCCTGCGCAATGATATTCCCGCTGGCATTTATTATGGGGCCTATCCGTGGCATCCCCTTGTTCTGGACACTGGTGGATTGTTCTTTCGGGGTGGTGGGTATCATCCCCCTGTATATTGCTTACGTAAGTATCAAAAAAATAGAACACTTTAACCGCCGGGGATTGTAACATGTTCAAATTCAATAAGTTTTATTTTGCGCTGGCGGTGCTGCTGTTCAATGCTGAGGTGTTGATTGCCGATTTTATGCACGACGCCTTTATACGCCCCTACGGCGGTGATTTTTTGGTGGTGATACTCATATACTGCGCCTTTAAAGCATTCATTAAAAGTGATTTATGGCTAACTGTCATTGGCGTGCTTGTTTTCTCGTATGTAGTAGAAACTACGCAGTATTACCACCTGATCAACCGTTTGGGCTGGGAAAACTCAAGCCTGGCCCGCAATATACTAGGCACCACTTTCCGCTGGGCGGATATGCTGGCTTACACATTGGGGATGTTGCTGGTTGTTGTTATAGAGATTTGGTTATCAAGGGTTAAAGCATTTCGCGGAGAGGCAAAAAATGGATACTAACAAGAAATATTTCGTAGAGCCGGGTTCTATTGTGCGTACCATCTGGGGTAAGGCAGATAACATCCTGTTTATCTTTGCAGGCTCCGCAGCAGAATTCGCTCTGAACAAAGCGGTAGACTGGCTGTACTTTACTGGCAAACTCCCAGCCGACCCATTGGGCAGGCTGTTTTCTACGGTCGAATATGCCCGCATGATCGTTTTTTCAGAATATGATGGCGCGCTGGCCGCTATCGACAGGATAAACGCCATACACCAGGGCGTAGAGAAAGCTCGTGGCGCACAAATACCCGATTGGGCCTATCGCGACGTTCTATTTATGCTGATCGATTATTCAATTCGCTCTTATGAGCTGTTAGACAGTCAATTAACTGAAGTAGAAAAAGAAGCCGTTTTCGATGTGTTTTACCGCATGGGCATGCGCATGGGCTTGAAAGATATGCCGCCCGATTATAAAAGCTGGCTGATAGCCCGCCACCAGCATCTGGAAGCCCACCTTATTTGTAGCGATTTTACTGTCGATCTGTTTAAGCAGTATAAAAAGCACTTAGGTAGCGTTAGATACCATTTATTGAAGCAGGTACAGTTACTTATGGTACCGCAGGAGGCCAAAAAACTATTGCCGATAGACGAGGTATCCTACCTGATGCCGGCTATCCAACTGTACAAATTCTCGCGCCGCTTTAAGCTGGATAGCTTGATAAAAGCAGTCATCCTGCCCCCGACCTACAAGGCACAGATAACGGCGATGGATGTAAGCTAAAGCACAGCTGTTTACCGATACATTGCCCCCGTTTGTCGATACACGGGACGTAAGGTTAAATGCCTTTTGCATATTCGGATGCTGGGTTCCACAGAAATCCAATCACATCTAAAATATTGTAAATGAAAAGGCTGCTGATGGCACTGGTGCTGGCGTTTATGGCTTTGTTGGCCTGCCGGTCGTTTGGAGATAAGGTTACTGCGATGGCGTTGTGTATCCCGTTAATTTTGAGTATTATAGCATCAACCGCAATTGCCTGCGCGATTTTGGCGACGACTTTATTTTTTAAAGTTCCAGATGCATATCCAGGCCAGTAAAAGCAGCCGTACCGCCCATCGCGGGCGGCTGTTTATAATCACGCTTTTCGTTAGTATCATAAGCACGTTAAAGGTAAATGCGCACATTGCGCCTACTTTTTTGCCTTTGCTCCACATAAAAACCAGTAGCTTATTAATGGTAGCGGAAAACCCACCGGACAGTACCTGGGCGGGCTTCGGCAATATGCTGGCGAAAGGCATGCAGCACATGCGGCAGGGTACCTACCACCTTTTGTTTTTGTTTGTGCTGCTATTGCCTGCTGTATTGGTCGTCTCTCGCAAAAAACAATGGAGCGGTTTCGGTGGGGTAGGGTATAGCCTGGTGCGGATATTCAGGATAACCGGTGCGTTTGCCATAGGGCACAGCGTCACGCTGCTCCTATGTGCCCCGGGGCTTATTCATTTTCCTATCCGCGTTATCGAGGTTTTGATGGCGCTGGGCATATTGCTTGCGGCGCTACATGCGTACAGGCCTATTTTTGCCCGCAAGGAGGTATATTTAGCGGCATGTTTTGGGCTTGTACATGGCATAGCGTTTGCCGAAACGCTGATAAAACTTAACCTTGATGCCGGGCATTTGGCTCTTGGTATCATAGCCTTTAATTTAGGAGTCGAACTTATGCTGGGCTTGATTATTGCAATCGTAGCCCCCTGGCTTATAATACTTAGCCGAATAAATCACTACAATGGCTTACGAGTTGGAGGTGCTGTGTTGGCCGTTATAGCTGCACTAGCCTGGGCCACAGAACAGATAAGTAACCAACCGAATTTCGTAGCCTCGGCGGTAACGGATGCTGCGGGATATGGCCCATGGCTGGTGTTGTTATTAGCTTTGTGCGCTATATTCGGCTTTTTTATGAAGGTTGCGAGCAGTACAGCGGCCTCATCGTACTACAAGTAGCATCGTTTTATGGTTACCTATCTAACAGAGCCATTTTATCGCTATTAAATTGGCTCATTGCCTGCTCTTTTATCACCCAAAAAATTCCCCCAAATTAATACAACTTATTATAAAATAAATCGTATGTATGCATAGTAATTTGAACAGCAAAAAGCAAGGCTAACCAATTCCCTCTTAAATAAACCTAATAGCTTGTTAGATAGTTCATTTTAGAAAATTCTTTCCCAATTTGGGAAGGTTGCATTGGCGAAATATTTGGCCGGAAAAATAAAAATCGGTGTTTAAATTGTTTAAACATGGTTTTACTTCCGGGCGAAAATTTTCGGCATTGTTTTGGATGCACAAGTACAAATGATTTGAATATTAAATAAAACCAACATGTTAATTGAATTTTTAGGGGTGGTATTGCTATTGGCTTTAATAGTTATACCCTTAATGCCCCGTAAAGCTAAACCCAAACCTGTTACTGAATTAAAAGTAAACACAGACACGCACGATGCTGAGTACGCCATTAACGAAAATGGCAAATTAGAGCGGATACACCATCCGTTGCACTATTAAGAACAGAAACAATAGCAACGATTAGGAATCTTTTACACAAAAAAGCAAGCCGCACCGGGAAACCAGATGCGGCTTTTTAGTTTTAATAATAACCCAAAAAAGCCGCCCTGTTACAGTGCGGCTTTGGTGATATAGGGGTTAGATTCGTTTAAAACGTAAAGCCTACGCGTGCAAAAAAGCGGCGACCGTTGCTACCCATCTGCACCGCATCAAAGGGGCCTGATGGTTCGTTATTATACGCCCAGCCTTTAGCGCCTTTTACGTAGGCCAGGTCGGGGTGAACGTTGAACACGTTATCAGCACCTAAAGAAAAACGGGTGGTTTTGCTCACTTTGTAAGAAAAATACAGGTCGCTGGTTACTTTGCCGCTGTAGATGTACTGATCGGGCAGTTGTGCCGAGCCATCGTCTGTAGGCACGGTTGGGCTAAGGGTAGTGCCATCGCCATAACCCAGCAAATCAATCTTGCCAAAGTAGGTAAAGCGGGTGCCCACGGTAAAACTCTTATGGCCATACTCCGGGTTTAGGGTGAATTTTTGCGGCGGGGCCGATACCAGGATGAATTTCTTCTCGCGATCGCTAAGGAAGGTGGCTTGAAGCGCAGGTGTGGTGCCCAAAATAGCTGGATAGTTTACCTTGTCTATATCCATGCTTTGGAAGTTGCCTGCAAATAACAGTTTATAACGGTTGTTGCCAACGGTTTTGCTGTAATCTATTACGATATCCAGGCCACGGTTTGTGGTGTTCACAGCGTTGGCAAAAAACTGCGCTGCGCTTACATTCAGGCTGTTGAGTGCATTGGTGAACGAAGGATCGAGCGTTGCGTCTGTGGCGCTGAACTGGCCCGATAGCACCACGCGGTCGGTAACTTTAATAATGTACCCATCAACTGTGAAACTCAACTCGGGGATAGGTTTGTAGGTAAAGCCCAGGCCTGCGTTTTTAGATTTTTCTTGTTTTAAGTTAGGGATACCCGCAGCCTTGGTGATAGGGCTATAGTTGGGGGCTATCTTCACTTCGGACACTACAGCGCCCTGTACGTTGGTAAAGGTGTTGCTGTAGTTTATCTGTTGCAACGAAGGCGCGCGGAAACCCGTACCTACCGAACCCCGGATATTGAAGTTATCGGTTACCTTGTAGCGGGTAGCGAATTTGGTGTTGAAAGTAGAACCGAAATCGCTGTAATGCTCATAACGGTTAGCGAAATCGATGAGCCATTTTTTGGTTGCGTCCAGTTCAAAATCGGCATAAACGCCAACCACTTTGCGGTTTGCGTTGGCCTCATCTGCAGGTTGGAAACCCGGGAAACCCTGCGAGCCTGCGGCCTGCGCACCGGTTGCGTCGTAGTTGCGGTACGAAGCATCTTCGCCTGCAAATATTTTATAACGCTCGTAACGGTACTCGCCGCCAAAACCAAAGTTCAGGCCCGACGCTACTTTACTAAAGTGCTTATTGATGTTTAAATTGCTGGTATTCTGCAAAAACTCCGAGCCGCCATCATCAAAATGCGTTTTGTACGCACCAAGCGAAGCATTAAAGGTTTTATCGCCAAAAAAATGGAACTTGTTATTGCCTGTATTATTGCTCAGGTCCCAGTCCCAGCCATCGCCAATGGTACCTTTAAAGCCTGCTGCAAAGGATACGTCAGTATTATGGGTTTGGATGATGGGGTTATAGTAACTATCGCCATCGGGCGTTGTAAAGATGATATCGGTAGATTTACCGTAGTCGACAGGGAAACGCTCTGGCTTGCTCGATAAGTTACGGGTAAATGCATAGGCATCAGATGGTTTGTAGCTGTAACCACCAAAGCTGTAAAAAGTAGTTTGGGTACCTGCCAATGGTATCTCGCTGTTGAAGAATACGGTGCCGCTTGTAGAGCTGCCATCGCCGTTTGCGCGGCGATACGGGTTGATAGGCAGGGCAGCAGGGTTGCTGGTAGTAGTATCATGCGTTTGGCGATAAGTTTTGCCGTTTTTGGCAAATTCGCCGGTGATGTTGAAAAAGCCACCGTTGCTGCCCAGGTTGAAACCGTAATTGGCATCTATGGTTATGCCTTGGCCGTCGATGGTTTTACCATGCGGATAATAGCCGGAAACTACGCTATTGCCGCTGTTGAAAGCCGGGTCGTAATAACCCGAGTAGCCAACATTTGCGGTGAAAACATTAGTGTTTTTCTTCAGCACCAGGTTAATAACTCCCGCGATGGCATCAGAACCGTATTGCGCAGAGGCACCGTCGCGCAGTATTTCCAACCTGTCGATAGCAGCAGTAGGTATCGAGCTGAGGTCTACCCCAGAGTTGCCGCGCCCGCGGGTGCCGAACACCGAAACAAATGCCGTTGAATGGCGGCGTTTGCCGTTGATCAGCACCAATGTCTGGTCGGGGCCAAGGCCCCGCAGTGTACCCAGTTCTACGTGGTCGGCACCGTCAGAGCCGGATTGTTTGTTATAGTTGAAAGATGGTGCACTGTAGTTCAGTATGTCGGTAAGGTCAAGCCGACCGGTAGATGCTGCTGCTTTGCTCACGTTAACTACGTCTACAGGTACTGCAGTTTCCAGCTTTACACGCCCTGCCGAACGTGTGCCTATAGCCACCACCTCGTTCAGCTGTGCTATATCGCTTTCCAGGGTTACATTGATAGTAGTTTTGCCCCCTACTGCAACTGTTTGCGTTTTGTAGCCTGTGAAACTGAACACTAGTTCGGCGGTAGGTGAGGCCGAAATAGAGTAGTAACCATCTTTATTGGTGCTGGTTCCGATAGTGCTGCCGCTAACCCTAACGGTAACGCCCGGCATGCTTAAATTATCGGTAGAGCCGGTAACCGTACCGGTGATGGTTATTTTTTGGGCAAAGGCAGTGCCTGATATCAAAAATAACATCAAAATAAGGAGTAGATTTTTCTTCATAAATGCTCGGATAGGGGTAATGTATTTTTATTTAAACGTAAGGTAACAATAATTATACATGTTTTAATATTAGTGTTAATTTATTATTTTTTTTATTGCTTAAATGATGATATTTTGATGGAGTTGTATTTTTTTATACCTAAAAATAATTTCTTGAGGTTTTTTTGTAAGTTTTATTCAATAACCATAAAGTAATTATATAAAAACTCTTTTAGAATAGATAGATTTTTATTGCCAAAATGATAGCTGTAAGGAACTAAAAGTATGATATTGACAATGAAGCATTTATGTGCTGCCCCGCAGCTATAGTTTTGATAATAGGAATAATAGTCGTAATTTCCCCCTATAAATTTCTCATTAACAGTTTATTAACACCTAATTATGGGGGTTTAGCAATAGATGAAAGAAATTTATTATTTTTGAAGTTAAAATACCCTTATTAATAACTATTGAAACTTCTTTACTGATGTATGTAAGGCCCCCCCTTTTCAATCGCAGTATAATACTAACCAAAGACCCGTTTGGTGTTTTTCGTGGCGGTTTAAGGCAAAATTTAGTTGTTTTTTAGGTGTATTCTGAATAATAGTATGAGCAAATAGCGCCGTTGGGTACTCGCGTGTGATATTGGTACTCCAGCGAATACAACAAGAATTTTGCGGCATGATGACCGATTTGATACGATGAAGAAAACTTTACTTGCCTTAATTTTACTACTCACTGCCCGTGCAGGCTTCTCACAGGCTCCAAATATTTCATATCCGGGGCCGCAGGTTTACGTGGTGGGCCACACCATTGCCAATTTGCTGCCAACCAATAGCGGCGGCGCGGTACCTGCAACGGCATATAGCAATGTAACTACTTTGGCGGGCAATGGTGCATCCGGCTCTGCAGACGGGCTTGGTGCTGCCGCGCGCTTCAAAACACCTTATGCCATCGCCAATGATGCCGCAGGAAATATCTACGTGGCAGATTATGGTAACAACTCCATTCGTAAGGTAACCCCCGGAGGCCTGGTGAGTACTTTTATTTCCACCGGATTGCTGTACCCGGGTGGTATTGCGGTAGATGCGGCAGGAAACGTTTATATCGCCGATACAGGCAACCAACAGATAAAAATGGCCACACCGGCAGGGGTGGTTACCGTATTGGCGGGCAGCGGTGCACAGGGCTTTGCCAACGGGCCGGCCGCCACGGCAACTTTTAAAAACCCACAGGATGTAGCGGTAGATGCCTCGGGTAACGTTTACGTGGCCGATTATGGCAACAACCGGATACGTAAGATAAGCGGTGGTGTGGTAAGCGTATTGGCAGGTAGCGGCGCAAAGGGCCTAAAGGATGGCACCAGTGTAACCGCACAGTTTGCCACGCCTTTTGGAATAGCGGTAGATGCAGCAGGCAACGTTTATGTAGCTGATTTGGGCAATAGCGCCATACGTAAAATAACGCCCGGAGGCGCGGTTACTACGTTGGCCGGCGGTGCTTCTGTAGGCTCTGCAAATGGTACCGGAAATACGGCCACATTTAACAAACCTTATGATTTAACGGTAGATGCTAACGGATATGTTTATGTATCAGATTCATTTAATAGCCTGATACGCAAAATAAGCCCTGCAGGCGTAGTTACTACGTTTGCCGGTAAGGATGGTTATTTTGGCAGGACAGATGGTGTGGGTACCGATGCCATTTTTGGTTTTCCGATAGGTATTACTATTGATGCAAACGGCAATTTGTACACAGCAGATAATAGTACTAACGTTATCCGCAAGGCAACTACCAAAGGCTATTCTATTGATAAAGCACTGCCGGCAGGCCTCAGCTTCGATTCTACAACCGGTATTATTAGTGGTACCGCTACAGTTGTGACTCCTGCAGATATTTACACCATTAGTGCTTATAACGATAACGGTGGAAGCACCACAACCGTAAGCATAGCAGTAAGATTGCCTTCTACAGATGCAACGCTTAATAGTTTATCAGCAAGTGTTGGGAGTTTAAACCCTGTTTTTTCAGGAAGCTCCAAAAACTACGTTATTAGTGTAGCCAACAGTATATTAACCACTACGGTTACCCCCGCTTTAAATAACCTTCAAGCAGTATTAGCGGTGAACGGCGCCCCGCTGGCAAGCGGTTCAACATCTAATGCCATCCCTTTAAACGTAGGCAATAACAGTATCACTATAACGGTGACCGCCGAAGATGGGTTGACTGTGAGCAATTACCTTGTATCTGTAGTTAGGGCAAAAGCAGCCGTTGCCGGCCCCATTATATCATACCCTACTACTAATGTCTTTCCAGTAAATACTGCTATACCAAGTTTAGCACCTACCAATACAGGTGGCGCGGTACCCGCAATTAGTTATGGGAACGTAACTACGTTCGCAACGGGGATTTCTGCACCATGGGGTATAACTACCGATGCAGCCGGCAATGTTTATGTGGCTGATGGGACACATCAAATACGCAAATTAACGCCGGCGGGTGCTGTGTCGCTGTTCACCGGAACAGGCGCTGGTTTAAAAAGTGTAACCGGATTGGGCTCGGATGCACAGGGGAATATTTATGTTGCGGATGCAGGTAATAACAAAATCAGGATGATATTGCCATCTGGAACGGTTAGCACGCTTGCGGGTTATGCTGGTAATTATGGCTATGTTAACGGAGCCGATGCGGATGCGGAATTTGCTAACCCTTCGGGAGTGGCTGTAGACGGATTATCGAATATATACATAGCCGACACAGATAATAAAACGATCCGAAAAAGGACGCTCGACGGACAGGTAACACTACTCGCCGGAACGGGTGCAACCGGCTCGGCAAATGGTCCGGGTGCTTCGGCAACATTTACGATGCCGATAGGCATTGCCAGCGATTTTAGCGGTAATGTTTTTGTGGCCGACCTTGTTGGCCAGGTGATAAGAAAAATAACGCCCGGAGGGTTGGTGACAACTTTTGCCGGCCGGGGAACCGCAGGGGAAATTGACGGTGTAGGAACTGCCGCAGCATTTAATTCGCCGGCTGCAGTTGCGGTAGACCCGATAGGTACCATATATGTAGCCGATGCGGCTAACAGCAAAATTCGGAGAATCACACCTTCTGGCGACGTAACCATTTTTGCCGGGGATGGACAGTATAGGTTGTTGAACGGCAACGGTATGTCGTCAAGTTTCTCGTACCCCCTGGGTGTGGCAGCAGACCAAAACGGGCACCTTTTTGTGGCAGATTATGGAAACAATGCCGTGCGTAAAATCGAAACGGTAGGCTATGGCATATACCCCCACAATTATTTACCCAACGGGCTGGTATTTGATAATAAAACCGGTATTATAAGCGGAACGCCTACGGCAGTAACGGCAGCCCGTAGTTATACCATTACTGCTTACAACCTTGGCGGCAGCAGCACTAAAAACATAACTATACAAATAGTTAATATAACCAACGAAGCACGTTTAAGTAACATCGCGCTTGATTTTGGTACTTTATCGCCCGCATTTGTTTCGGCAACAACGGCATATAGTGCCAGTGTTTCAAAATCAAGTATCATTATTACGCCGACAGCCGTAGATGCAGCGGCCAACATCAAGATAGACGGCGTAACTGTCGTTAGTGGTGCAGCCTCCACGCCGGTGCCGCTTGCACTTGGCGTAAATACCATTTCAATCGTGGTGACTGCTACTGATGGCGTTACCAAAAAAACATATACCCTCACCGTAAACAGGATACCGGTGCCGCCAAATGCCGATCTATCTGGTTTGACCGTAAGTGCGGGTACATTGAGCCCGGCATTTACTTCAGGTACAATTAATTATACAACAGCTGTAAGCAATGCTACAACCGGCTTTACAATTACACCAACCAGCCCCAACGGCCTGGCCACTATACAGGTAAACGGTAATACAGTGGCGAGTGGAGCGGCATCAACTTCTATCCCGTTAACCGTAGGGCTTAATACCATTACCACCATAGTAACCGACGAGAACGGCAATAACAAAACTTACATTATACAAGTAACAAGGGCGGCATCGGTAAATGCAGATCTTGCTTCGATGGCGTTGAGCAATGGTGCCTTAACACCTGTGTTTAACGCTGCTACGCTAAATTATACGGCCGCCGTAGCTAATTCGGTAACCGGTATCAGCATAACACCAACCACTGCCGATGCCACGGCTACTATATCAGTAAACGGTGTTACTGTTGCAAGTGGGGCAGCATCTACCACTATCCCGCTAAATGTTGGTACAAACGTAATTACCACCGTTGTAACAGCGCAGGATGGCACCACGTTAAAAACTTACAGCCTTACGGTTACCAGAGCTGCATCCACATATGCCGATCTTTCCGCGCTGGCTTTAAGTCAGGGTACTTTGTCGCCCACCTTTGGGTCAGGTATTTTCGTTTACAGCGCGTTGGTGAACAACAGCGTTACCAGTATTACCCTAACGCCGACCGCATCTGATGTTAGTGCGACCATACAAGTAAACGGTGCGGCGGTTAGCAGTGGTTCTGCATCTGCCGCAATACCGCTTAACACTGGCTCAAACGTGGTTACAACGGTGGTCACCGCTGAAGATGGAATTACTACTAAAACCTATACTGTAAATATAGCCAGGGCTGCTTCAAACAACTCAAACCTGGCTGGTATCAGCCTGAGTTCGGGTGCCTTATCGCCGGTTTTCGCATCCGGAACGCTTTTATATACCAGCACGGTAAGTAACACGGTAAGCACTATCACCCTGACACCTATCGCTGCAGATGGATCTGCAGCAATACAGGTAAACGGCATTACTGTGGCTAGCGGCACCCCATCTGCGGGTATAACCCTTAACGTTGGCGCTAATGTAATCACCACGCTGGTTACTGCAGAGGACGGTACCACCCAAACGTATACCATCAATGTAACCAGGGCGCAATCCTCAGATGCCACCCTGTCCGGGTTTACCCTTAGCTCGGGCAGTTTGTCGCCTGCGTTTACACCGTTAACTACCGGATACACCGCATCTGTAAACAACGCTACCACAGGCATCAGCATAACGGCAACGGCAAACAGCGGGGTAGCAACTTTAACCGTAAACGGTGTTACTACGCCAAGCGGCGTAGCATCGGCGGTACAACCCTTAACGGTGGGCGCAAATGTTATTACTGTAAAGGTTACCGCCGAAGACGGTACCGTTAATAACTACAGCCTAACCGTTACCCGCGCGGCATCGGCAGATGCAGCTCTTGCAAACCTTGCCATCAGCGCAGGTACGTTGAACCCGGCTTTCACTTCAGCAACGCTGGCTTATACGGCATCAGTAAGCAACGCTACAGCTACGATTACCTTAACGCCTACGCTTGCCGATGCTACTGCAACGGTAACGGTAAATGGGGTTGCAACAGCAAGCGGTGCAGCATCGGCAGCTGTACCGTTAACCGTGGGTGATAACAATATCGCTGTAATAGTTACGGCACAAGATGGCACCACCACAAACACTTATACCATAAATGTAACCCGTGCGCCATCGACAAATGCCAATCTGGCTAACATTTCTGCAAGCAGCGGCGCGCTGTCGCCGATATTTGCCGTGGGTACTTTGTTTTACAGCTCTAGTGTAGGCAACGCAACAGCAAGCACCACTATAACCCCAACGCTTAGCGATGCAACTGCCCTTGTAACAGTAAACGGAACGGCGGTTGCCAGCGGCACGGCATCGGGCGCAATTGCCCTTAATGTGGGTGCCAACAGCATTGCCGTAGTTGTTACCGCACAGGATGGCAGTACTACCAAAACTTATACGGTGAGCATCAACAGGGCCGCTTCTTCGGATGCGACGCTGGCTGGCTTAACGGTAAGCGCAGGCACGCTATCGCCTGGCTTTACCAGTGCAAACGGGGCCTATACGCTTACCGTTGCCAATTCAGATAACGCTATCACTATAACGCCTACGCAAAACGAGGCCAATGCCTCTATTAAAGTAAATGGCAACACGGTTGTCAGCGGCTCGGCATCTACTGCCATACCACTGATAGTTGGCGGCAATACGGTAACCGTAGTGGTAACTGCACAGGATGGTAGCACCAAAACTTATACCATCAATGTAAGCCGCCCGGCATCTTCCAATGCCGATTTGGCTAACCTGGTGCTGAGCACCGGCAGCTTGAACCCGTCGTTTGCCAGCGGCACAACAAACTATACGGTTTCGGTTGGGAATGCTATTACCACCATTACACTCACACCAACAGTAAGCGATGCCACCGCAACAGTTACTGTAAACGGTACTACGGTAGCAAGCGGTACGGCATCGGGCAATATAGCGCTTAACGTGGGTGCCAACGTAATCAATACCGTTGTTACTGCGGAAAACGGCAGTACTAAAATTTATAAAGTGACGGTTACCCGTGCAGCATCTGCTGATGCCACGTTGAGTAACCTGGCCCTTAGCGCAGGCACTTTAAGCCCGGGCTTTGCTTCGGCTACCACAGGTTATTCCGCCACAGTTGCCAATACAACAACATCTATAAGCATAAC
Source organism: Mucilaginibacter psychrotolerans (assembly GCF_004519315.1). Classification (GTDB taxonomy): domain Bacteria; phylum Bacteroidota; class Bacteroidia; order Sphingobacteriales; family Sphingobacteriaceae; genus Mucilaginibacter; species Mucilaginibacter psychrotolerans. Next base: position 123,574 of record NZ_SOZE01000012.1, on the reverse strand, counting down.
GCCTTCCGTAAATGAACCGAATGCCACCGTCAAGGTTAATGGCACAACCGTTACCAGCGGCTCGGCGTCGGGCGCAATAGCTTTAACGGTAGGGGCAAACGTAATTACCACTACGGTTACGGCACAGGATGGCAGTACTACAAAAACATACACCGTAACGGTTACCAGGCAGCAATCATCCAATGCCGATCTATCTAACCTGGTGCTAAGCACCGGCTCTATATCGCCAACGTTTAACCCGGCGATTACCAGCTACACCGATCTGGTTAGCAACGCTACCACTACCATCACTATAACGCCAACCAACAGTGATGCCAACGCCACAATTAAAGTGAACGGTAATACTGTTGCGGGCGGCTCGGCGTCTTCGGCAATACCCTTGGCGGTAGGTACAAACCTGGTTACCGTACAGGTAACCGCGCAGGATGGAACGGTAAAAAATTACGCGGTAAATATTACCCGGGCAGTGCCGGTAGCATCTACCGATGCTAACCTGCTATCACTAGCAGTGAGTGTTGGTACATTAACGCCGGCTTTCGCGCAGGCAACTTCATCTTACACGGTAGCTGTTGGTAACGCAACCAACAGCATACAGGTCACTGCTGCCACCAGCGAATCGCATGCTAATATTACCGTAAACGGAACTACGGTAGCCAGCGGCACGCCTTCGGGTGCTATCAACCTGAATGTTGGCGGCAATACCATTACCACGGTTATTACTGCCGAGGATGGCATCAATACCAAAACTTATACTATAACCGTAACCCGTGCACCGTCGGCTAATGCCGATTTAGCAAACATAACGCTGAGTACAGGCTCTTTGAACCCATCATTTGCAGCGGGTTCATTAAATTACACGGCTAACGTGGGCAACGCCGTTACTGCTATTAACCTCACGCCGACTACTGCGGATGCCGGAGCAACAATTAAAGTAAATGGCATAACTGTTGCCAGCGGTGCAGCATCTGCCAATATTCCATTGACGGTAGGGGCCAACGTAATTACTACCGTAGTTACCGCCCAGGATGGCACTTCAACCAAAACCTATAAGGTAACGGTAACCCGGGCGCAATCTTCAAACGCCGATTTAGCTAACATCACTTTAAGCGCAGGCACCTTAAGCCCCGTGTTTGCCGCAGGTACAACAAGCTACACAGCCTCGGTTGCAAATGCCGTTACCACCATTAAATTGACGCCAACAGTGGCCGACGCTGCCGCCACCATAGAAGTGAATGGCACAACTGTGGCCAGTGGTGCGGCTTCGGGCAATATTGCACTGTCGGTTGGGTCGAATACCATCACCACTGTAGTTACCGCGCAGGACGGTACCCCTAAAACATACACCGTAACGGTTACCCGTGCGCCATCATCAAACGCTAACCTGGCCAATATTACGCTAAGCAGCGGCACGCTTAACCCTGTATTTGCACAGGGTACGTTAAGCTATACTGCTTCGGTAAGCAACGCAACCAGCTCAGTTACCTTAACGCCTACCGTGGCCGATGTAACGGCCACCGTGCAGGTAAATGGCACTTTAGTTGCCAGCGGCTCGGCATCGGGCGGTATTGCTTTAGCGGTTGGGCCAAATGTTATTACAGCAACGGTTACCGCCGAAGATGGAACGCAGAAATCTTATACGGTAACCGTAACCCGCGCCAAATCGCCAAATGCCGACCTAGCGGATTTGACGCTAAGCAGCGGCACGCTTAGTCCTGCTTTTGCATCGGGTACGGTTACTTACAATGCATCGGTAGGCAACCTGGTCACCAGCGTGGCGGTTACTCCAACCGTTGCAGAACCAAATGCTACGGTAAAGGTTAATGGCGTAAGCGTTGCCAGCGGTTCTGCTTCGGCAGGTATCCCGCTTATCGTTGGGCCAAACAGCATCACTATAGCGGTCACCGCGCAGGATGGTACCATCAAAAACTATACGGTAACCGTAACCCGTGCGCCATCGCCCGATGCTACTTTGAGTAACATTGCCATAAGCGCGGGCACCCTAACGCCAACTTTTGCTTCGGCAACTACTGGCTATACCGCATCAGTAAGCAATGCCGTAACTTCTGTTACACTTACGCCTACGGTGAACGAACCAAACGCCACGGTTAAAGTAAATGGAACAACCGTTACCAGCGGCAGCGCATCAGGCGCAATAAACCTGGTTGTTGGGCCAAACGTAATAACCACCACAGTTACCGCGCAGGATGGTATATCAACCCAAACTTATACGGTAACGATAACACGTGCGCCTTCATTAAATGCGTTCTTGAGCGCGCTGGGGGTAAGTACGGGCAACTACAGCCCATCGTTCGGGTCGAACATATTTGGCTACACCATGTTGGTTACCAATAACGTTACCAGCTTAAGGCTGACGCCGGTTTTGGCCGATAACACAGCAACCATAACCATTAACGGCACGCCTGCCACCAACAATGCAGCATCGGTACCGATTTTCCTGAACGTTGGCAACAACTTCATCAACACAGTTGTTACTGCACAGGATGGCGTAACTGTAAAAACCTACACCGTCATCGTAAACCGGGCGTTATCATCAGAAAACGACCTGAGCAATCTGACGATAAGCAACGGCACGCTTACGCCTACTTTCCAATCGGGCATAAATGATTATACCGATGCAGTGGGCAATGCCGTTACCAGCGTTACCGTAACGCCTACCGTAGCAGATGTAACAGCCACCGTTAAGGTGAATAACGTGAGCGTGGTGAGTGGCGCGGCATCGGCACCAATTAATATTACCGTTGGCACCAACACCATTACCGCGATTGTTACAGCACAAAACGGGGCCACCAATACGTACACAATAGCCGTTACCCGTGCGGCTTCTGCTAACGCCGATCTTGTCGGGTTAAGCACCAACGCAGGCCCAATAAACCCCATTTTTGCCGCAGGCACTACGGCTTATACCGTTGCAACGGTGGCCAATGCGATAAGCACTATAAAGATAACCCCAACCACCAGCGATGCTACTTCCACGGTTACAGTTAACGGTATAACTGTAGCCAGCGGCACGGCTTCGCCCGATATTCCGCTGAACGTGGGCGCCAATAGCATTTCGGTAGTAGTGAAGGCCCAGGGTGGTAACACCAAAACCTATACCGTGTCGCTTTCCAGGCTGCCATCTGCCAATGCAGATCTGGCGGGCATAACCCTGAGCGCAGGCACATTGAGCCCGACTTTTGCTGCGGGTACAACCAGCTATACCACCACGGTGAGCAATGCTGATGCCGGTATTACCATAACGCCCAACACCAGCGATGCCACTGCTACCGTTAAAGTAAATGGCACAACGGTTGCTTCGGGCGCGGCATCCAACACCGTTCCGCTGAATGTGGGAACCAATACCATTACCGTAGTGGTAACTGCCCAGAACGGTACGCAGCAAACCTATACCATCGTAGCTACCCGCGAAGCATCAGCCAACGCCGATTTGGCTAACCTGATACCCGAATCCACCGGTACCCTTTCGCCAGCGTTTACACGTACCACGATGAACTACCAGGTATTTGTGATATACCAGGTTACAGGGATTAAGTTTACACCGGTTACTGCCGATGCTACCGCAAAAGTAACGGTTAACGGCGCTGCAGTTGCCAGCGGTACGCAATCGGCTTTATTGCCCTTGGCCTTAGGGGAAAATCCCGTTAAAGTAGTTGTTACCGCCCAAAACGGCGCAAAAGAGAATACCTATACGGTTTTGGTTACCAGGCTAAAATCGTCTGATGCCGATCTCTCGGCCCTCTCTACCAGTGTGGGCCCACTTGACCGGGCTTTTTCGGCAGGCGAAACCAACTACCAGGTTAATGTTAGCAATGCAACTACATCGGCAACCATTACAGCAACAGCAAACGATGCAAATGCAACAATAAGTACGCTGGGGCAGTTATTACCAAACGGCATCCCATCGGCAGTTGCGCCATTAGTGGTAGGCCATAACAAAATAGCGGTAACGGTAACCGCTATGGATGGTACTAACCAAAAAACCTATTATGTTGATATCATCAGAGCGTCATCCAACAATGCTACCCTGGGCAGCCTGGTGCTAAGCGAGGGTACCTTGTCGCCGGTTTTCTCATCCGCAATCACTAACTACAACGTTACGGTACCGTACACAAACGATTTTGTAAAAATTACGCCTACGCCTGGCGATGCTACTGCTTCTATTACCGTTAATGGCACGCCTGTAGCCAGTGGATCTGCATCGCAAAATATCCCCTTGATTGTGGGGTCGAATACGATAAACGTAGTGGTTACCGCCGCCGATGGTACACCCAATAAGTATTCGATAGTGGTAACGCGCGAAGTTAAACCACCATCTACCGATGCCAGCTTAACCAATATGTTCCTTACCCAGGGAGAACTAAGCCCGATATTCAGAAGCGGCACCTATTACTATACAGCTACTGTGCTGAGTAGCGTTAGCAAAACCAATGTGGTGGGCATTGTAAGCGAGCCGAATGCCAAAATAGAGGTAAACGGCGTGTCCGTGCCAAGCGGATCTTCATCTGGCGATATAGTGCTGGCCGATGGACCTAACCAGATATTTGTTGTGGTGACTGCTGAAGATGGCAATGCCGTGAAACGTTACAACATTATTGTAACGCGCGCTTCGTTCGCTACTACGCTGCCAAATGTGTTTACGCCTAATGGCGATGGTATAAACGATACCTGGATATTGCCTAACATAAATCTGTACCCCGATTGTACCGTGAAGATTTTCAACCGCGGTGGGCAGCAGGTGTTCAATTCGATAGGGTACGGCACCCCTTGGGACGGCACCTTCAACGGCCGCACCCTACAGCCGGATGTTTATTATTACATTATCGACCTAAAACACGGGCAGGGCATACGCTCGGGGAATATTACTATTATTAAGTAAATCACAATTACCAGCCAGACGCAAAGCCTTCAGATTTAATTTCTGAGGGCTTTGTTTTTTTGGGTTAAGCTGTTAAAATAAAGCCGTTATTTAATGCTGATTTAATACAGGCATCCTATTTTTACCGCAAAAACAATGAGCAACCGCAGAGAATTTATCGGCACAGGATTAACCGCTTTGGCAGGCCTTACCTTGTTACCCGCCGTAAATAGTTTTGCTAACCCTGGCAATGCGTACAAAAGCTTTGCAAAGGCAAAGCCGAGGTTGCGCTTTGCACTGGCATCTGACATCCATTACGGCCAGCAGGGTACCCCTTACCCCGAAAATACTGCCAACATGATCAGGTGGCTCAATGCCGACCATGCCAAAAACCACCTGGATATGGTTATTGTGAATGGCGATCTGGTACATAACCGACCTGATCTGCTCCCCGAAATCAAGGCCAAATACCTGGATAAGCTGGATGTGCCTTACCACACCATTCCCGGCAACCACGATTTTGCGGATACCGCTATCTGGAAAAATACCTTTAGCTACGAAGATAAATACACCGTTGAGCATGGCGACATAGCCTTCATCCTCGCTAATACGGCCGATAACAAAGGCACATACGTTTGTCCCGACAATGCCTTCATCGAAGCCTCACTAGATAAGTTTGCAACCAGGAAAATCGTTTTTGTGGTGCTGCACATCCCGCCGGTAAAATGGCTTAAAGGCGAGGGCTTCCTGGATTGCCCGGATACCGTTGAGCTGCTGCACAGCTACCCAAATGTAAAGGCTGCATTCCACGGGCACGACCACTTGCTGGATGGCGTTAGGTACACGGGTAACAAGTTCCCGCATTTTTTCGATTCGCATATCGGCGGCGACTGGGGTACCGATTATAAGGGTTACCGCATAGTAGAAATTGACGACAACTACCAAATTTTTACCTACCAGGTAAACGCCAGCCAAAACCCGGTTTTAAACAGTAATAAACTGTAGCATGGCTTAACCAGGAAGGGGGCTACTCAGGTGAGGCATTTAAATACCCTACCAAAACGGGTCCAATCATTCTTTTTTGCTGTTATAGCTTTTGAAGTATCGATTGAAAATGATAGCTGCCGGATGCTAATTCATAAACCGCCAGCCCGTTTTCATATTTGATGAATTTGATGCCCTTCGCATCACCAACCGGTTTGCCGCTTTCATTAACCGTTTGCGTACTTACTGCCGGTAAGTAAATGGTCGCTTCTGTATTTGGAGGGATCGTCACTTTTAACGAAAATTGGTTGGCCTGGCGCTCCCAGTTGGTATAGATAATACCGCTTACGGTTCGATAGCTTCCCTTAACCCACTTCAAGTCGCCCACAACGGCAGGTTTGATGATGATCTTTCTAAAACCGGCACCGCTTTCGTCAGCGCCTATCCCTGCAAGGCCTTCAAAAAACCATTGGCTTATCTCGCCCGACATAAAATGGTTTTGCGACCCAAAGCTCCCTACGCCCGCATCCCATTTCTCGGTTAGGGCCGTTGCGCCCATTTTTAACTGGTAACCATAACCGGGCCTGTCCGATTGGTTGTTCATATCATAAAGTACATCGGAGCTGCCTTCGTCAGACAGTGCTCCTAACAGATACCGGTAGCCAACCTCGCCAGAATTAAATGAGTTACCCTGTTTACGGATATCGGCAACCAGGTTTTTAGTTAGGGCGTTTCTGTTTTCAGGGTCGGCAATATGAAGGTATAGCGGCATGGCATACGTGGTATTCGACCCTGTTGCATAGCTATTGGTTTCTGCCTTAAAATAGGCTTTATTAAAAGCCAGCCTGATGGTCTCTGCCTTTCGGGCGTAAGTTTCTGCATCCGCCTGCATGCCTAAAAGGGCAGCCATTTTTGCCATGATCTGATTGTCATAAAAATAGATGGCGGTTGCCGTAAAACTCTCGGGCGTTAGCTGAGAGCCCCATGCGGGCTTAGGCCCAATATCGTACCAATCGCCAAGGCCTGTTTGCAAAATATGGTCTTTTGTGGTCGACTCCAGGAAAGCCACGTAGCGTTTCATGTTTGGAAAATAAGTGCGCATTAACGAGATATCGCCCGAAAAGAGATACTGTTGCCAGGGGACGATGATGAACGAACTTCCCCATTCGGGAGAGTTTCTGAAGGCGTTGTTTGGATCGGCACTGGCGTGGAAAAATTCCGGTGCAATATTGGGTACAAGGCCGCTGCTCAACTGGCTGTCGTTCATATCGTTCATCACTTTACGAAACAGTGGCGCCATATCAAAATTGTAACGCAGGGCAGGTCCGTTCAGGTGGCACTCTTCCAGCCATCCTTGTTTTTCGCGGTGCGGGCAATCGGTCATAATGCTCATCATATTGCTCCGCTGCGCCCACCTTACCAGTGCATATATGCGGTTGAACAACTCATTGGAGCAGGAGAAACTACCGATAGGTGTTGCGGAGGAATGTACCACCTCGCCTTGTAGTGTCTCGATTACAGGTAGTGCATTATCGCCGGGAGCGGGATGCAATTCTACTTGTAAATAACGGCCTCCCTGGTAAAAAAACTTGGGGAACCATTTTTCAGGCCGATCTGATGCCAAAGTGTATTGCCACCAGGCCGGGCGAACACCGTCTTGCGTAGCCGAGCTGCGGTCAACGGTTCCATCAGCCGCCAACAGTTCTGATGGGATAATACGCACGAACGCGCCTTTAGCACCTTTTACTGTAATTTTAGGCATCACAGACGCATTCTGCCCCAGGTCGTACACCCAAAGGTTGGGCCTTAGCTTTGTTACTTTTACGGGGTTAAGGCTTTCTATCACTTTTATAGGCGGGGCAGCACAGGATAAGCCTTTTAACGCTCCACCCGGCGCGGGGCAAATGATAGCATTAGCCCAGCTATTGGCTTTTTTAAACCAGGCGGTGTTCCATCCGGCGGGTTCTAAACGGGCATCGTAATCCTCGCCACCAAAAAGGTTTGAATAGGTTACAGGCCCCGGCGATACCTTCCAGGACTTATCTGTTCCGATAACCTGTACCGATCCGTCGGCATAGTCCAATTTTAGGGAGGCTATTACTTTCAGCGGCCCGTAGGAGGTCAGGAATTTCACATACCGCACAGAATCGGGCGTGATGTTATACATGCCGTTGCTCAGCATAATACCTATTGCGTTTGCGCCACTTTTTAGCTGGCCGGTGATATCGTAAGTATCATAAAGTACCGTTTTACGATAATCAGACCATCCCGGCGAAAGTACCTGATCGCCCACCTTTTTGCCGTTAACACTTAGTTCGTACTGGCCAAGTCCGCTGATGTTAATAACCGCGCGGGTGAGGGCCGGCTTTACCCGGAATGCCTTACGCACCAACATCGACGAAAAATTGAGATCCGTAGGGGACGGTTTATTGGCCCGAAATTCCGGCAGGTCGCGTTTTAAGTTAAAATCAGTTTTTGCTGATTTATACTCATGGGCATACTTTTCTGCACCTGTGGCAGATATCCAGTCGGCACGCCATTCTTTATCAGTCAAAATGCCCATTACCCAAAATGCGGCTGCGCTCCAGTCAGATGCCTGGCCTTTTTCGTCCCAGATACGTACTTTCCACCAGTACTTTCGTCCCGATAGCAGCTGCTTACCCGAATAAGTTACTTGGTTCATTTGGTCGGACGCGATTTTGCCCGAGTTCCAAACGTCGCCTTTATCTGCTTTAAGGTTTTTTTCGGATGCTGTGACCAGCAGCTGGTAAGCTGTTTGGTGCATGCCCCTTGCAGCAGGCGATAAGGATTTAATTATCCAGCTTAAAGCAGGAGTTTGTATATCTACACCTAAGGGATTCGCATAGTGCTCGCAGGTTAACGCATCGGGTATATACCTTTTTTGTTGTGCCGTAGCCGTGTGCGCTAAAGCAGCCATACACACAAAAAGTATAAATTTAAAAGCCGTTTTTGTTCTCATAGTATGCCGGGTTTGTTAACTTGTATTAAATCATCGCTGCTCAAAATTGCCGTAAAAAAGTGAAAGGCTGTCGGGCGGGCGCCCGAATCAGCCTTTCGATATATTACCATTTATTACTGAGGAGAGACATTTTTAAGTCTTACCAGAACTTAACGTAGAGCATGGTAAGCAGCATGAGTGTTACAATGATGAGTGCAAGTGTGCCCTTATCAACTTTAAACATATTTCTAGGGATATCTAAAGCTTTAGGGTTTATTTTAGGCCCGGCAAGGCTGATAACCGCCATCACCACAACCGTGAAGAAGAACGACCATCCCATACAAATAAGGAACGGAATTTGCCAGGTGCCTTTTGCATCGCCGGTAGGGTAAGCAGTGTACAACAGGGTTTCGTGCCCGAATAAAGCAGGAGCGAAGTTGTTGAACAAAACCGACATGGCGAAACTGGTTAAGATACCCGCTATGGCAGCTGCACCGGTAGTGCGTTTCCAAAAGAAACCTAAGATGAATATGGCAAATATACCCGGGCTGATGTAGCCTGTATATTTTTGGATATAGGTGAAACCTCCCTCGCCACTGATGCCTAAAAGGTCTTTCCAGGTGAGGAGGATAGAGAACACCAATGCCGCAATAATAACGATCTTGCCGGTGACAACCATTTTCTTTTCGCTGGCCTCTTTGTCGATGTGTTTTTTGTAGATATCCAGCGTGAAAATGGTGCTGATACTGTTGGCTTTACCCGCCAATGAAGCTACAATTGCCGCTGTAAGCGCAGCAACAGAAAGCCCTTTTAAGCCCGTAGGTAAAAAGCCAAGGATGGCCGAATAGGCGTTATCTGAATTGAAATGACCACCGGAGTTCATTTCCTGTTGCAGCCCGCCATTTTTGTATAATACGTAAGCAGCAATACCCGGTAATACTACGATGATAGGCATGGCCAGTTTCATTAAACCTGCAAACAGAATGCCGGTACGCGCAGTTTTCAGATCGGCACCCAGGGCGCGTTGGGTAATGTATTGGTTACAGCCCCAGTAGTTAAGGTTTACTATCCACTGGCCGGCAAAATACATGGCAATACCAGGCAGGGCCAGATACTTGGTAATCTCGGCTTGTGGTGCATCCACTTTAGGTTTAGCCATTATCATTTTAAAATGCTCGGGGGCATCTTTAAACATGGCCTTTAAACCGGCAATAGCATCCTCGCCAAAGCCAAATTTCTGGCTCACCAAAGTAAGTGCTATATAGGTTGTAGCCAACCCGCCTATAACCAATACCAATACCTGAATTACATCGGTAAAGCCGATAACCTTCATGCCGCCCAACGTAATGAACAAGGCAAAAATGGCCAGGGCTATAATGATCTCATGCAAGTACCCGCCACCGGCAAGGCTGTTAATAGCCAGGGCACCCAGGTATAAAATAGAGGTTAAATTCACCAGTACGTATAGCAGCAGCCAGAAAATGGCCATGATAAAGCTCACCGTTTCGTTATAACGGGCATGCAAAAACTGCGGCATGGTGAATATCTTGTTCTTGAGGAATATGGGGATAAACCATACCGCTACGATGATAAGCGCAATAGCAGCTACCCATTCGTATGCGGCAACGGCCAAACCTACGGCAAAACCCTGCCCGCTGGTACCGATAAATTGCTCGGCAGAAATGTTTGATGCAATGAGCGATGCACCGATAGCCCACCAGGTAAGCGAACCTTCGGCCAGGAAAAAGTCTTTACTGTCTGATACGCCTTTTACTTTTTTGCGGCTGTACACCCAGTAACCGTAGCCGGATACTACGATAAAATAGATAACGAAGATAACGTAATCTATTGTTGTGAATTTATTCATAATTAGGGTTTTATATTGATTGTTTGTGATAAAGCAGGCAGCCTGTTCCCATCCGGACTGCCTGCATTAAATAGTTGTTATTTATAAGCTACCTCGTTCCAGCGCAGTTCGTTGCGGAAGCCGGCGATGGTGGTGTCTTTACCTATCCTCAGGAACTCGATGCCCGCCATGTCGGCAAAATCCTGTAATAGTTCGGCACTTAAATTCTGGCTGTAAGCGGTATGGTGCGCGCCACCGCCGTATATCCAGGCTGCACAGCCGGTTTTCATATCGGGGAGGGGTTTCCAAAGCACACGGGCCACGGGTAGTTTAGGCAGGTCGTGCTCCGGCTCTACAGCCACTACTTCGTTCACCAGCAAACGGAAACGGTTGCCCATATCAATCAGCGATGCATTCAGTGCATTGCCACCGGCCACGTTGAATACCAAACGCGCAGGGTCGGCCTTGCCGCCTATGCCCAGCGGGTGTACTTCCAGTGCAGGTTTGCCGCTGGCCAGTGATGAATCTATCTCCAGCATGTGCGATCCTAAAACGAGTTCGTTGCTTGGGTCGAAGTGGTAGGTGTAATCTTCCATAAAGGCGTTGCCACCTGCAAGGCCGCTGCCCATTACTTTAAAAGCACGCACTAACGCGGCCGTTTTCCAGTCGCCTTCGCCGGCAAAGCCGTAGCCTGCTTCCATCAAACGCTGCGACGCTATGCCCGGCAACTGCACCATGCCGTGCAAATCTTCGAAGGTATCGCTAAATCCCTTAAAGCCGCCATCCTGCAAGAATTTCTTTAATCCCAGTTCTATTTTCGCCGCCTCGTAAACCGATGAGTAGCCTGCGCCGCCTTTTAGCAGCGATGCATCCATGGTGTACAAGCTTTCGTATTCATCTGTAAGGGCAGTTACTTCTGCTTCGCTGATGCTATCAATTACAGCCACCAGGTCGCCGATACCGTAAGTATTTACCGAGAAGCCGAATTTGGTTTCGGCTTCTACCTTGTCGCCATCAGTAACGGCCACAAAGCGCATGTTATCGCCAAAGCGGGCAAATTTTGCGCCCTGCCAATCGTGCCAGCCTGCCGCAGCGCGTGCCCAGCTGTTTATCTCGTCTAATACACCGTTATCTTGCCAGTGGCCAACTACCACCTTGCGGTTTTTGCGCAGGCGCGATACCATAAAGCCGAACTCGCGGTCGCCGTGGGCGCTTTGGTTCAGGTTCATGAAATCCATATCGATGCTGCTCCATGGGATATCGCGGTTGTATTGCGTGTGCAGGTGCAGCATAGGTTTCTGCAATATGTTTAAGCCACGTATCCACATCTTGGCAGGCGAGAAGGTGTGCATCCAGGTAATGATACCGATACAGTTTGGCGCAACGTTGGCTTCCTGTAGGGTTTGGTATATCTCCTCGGTGCTTTTTACCACAGGTTTATACACTACGCGTACTGGTATCTGCCCTGCCCTGTCAAGTCCTGCGGCTATATGTTTAGAATGCTCTGCAACCTGCCTTAAGGTTTCCTCTCCGTATAAGTTTTGGCTGCCGGTAATAAACCAAACTTCAAATGTTTTTAGATCGATCATTGTTATTTAGATATGAGATTTTAGATATGGGATATTAGATTTTCTTAATTTGTTGATGATAACCTTAGCAAGGCTGCGCCGTGCAGGTTTATGCCTTGCTGGTACGTTTTCCTGAACTGGCCCAAATCCTGTTTCTTCCACAGGTCGCGCACCTTCACTTTGCCTTTGAGGCCCAGCGCGGCAAAATCTACCGCTACGCTTTTATTTGCATCGCTAATGTTGAACAGTGCCACATACAAATCTTTACTGCCCTGCACGTGCGAGTACCAAACCATGGCACCATCTTTTTTATAAAGCTGCTTAGGGTTTTCGCCTTGTTGGTTAGCACTCAATACCTCGGCATTGGTAAATAGCTTCAGTTCCAGATCGCGGTTTTCGGGCATATTGCCGCCAAGCATCAACGGCGAGCGGTAAATGCTCCAGAAGGTCATGTGGGTGTACTGCTCGTCTTCGGTAAAGCGGCTGTAGCGCTCGTTGCCAACGGGGCCGCGTTTAGATAGTTTGCCTATCTGTATCATGTCGGCATCGGGCCAATGACCGGGGCCGCCAACGCCTTCCCAGCTTTTGGCGTAATCAAACATGTGGAGTATCTCTTTCCAGTTATCCCAAAAATCGTCGGCCATGCGCCACATGTTGGCGTACTGGGTAGCATGGGCCGCTTGGGCAACCGGCGTTTCGCCCGGCGAAAGGCTCAACACCATGGGCCTGCCGCAATTATCGATGGCTTTTTTATAGCCTTCTACCTCGGCATTGCTGTATGGGCGCGATAGGTCATCCACCTTTATAAAATCTACACCCCAACCGGCGTATAGTTCTAAAATAGAGTTGAGGTACTCCTGTGCACCGGGCTTCTTCATGTCAAGCCCGTACATGTGGTTCATCCATGGGCATTTGGAGTTGGTATCGGCTACCATATCTGCCGTGATGCCATTGGTGCCTTTTACGGGCGTTTTGCTCCACACCGCCTGCCGTGGAATGCCACGCATAACGTGTATGCCAAATTTGAGGCCCTTGCTGTGTACATAATCTGATAATGATTTGAAGCCTTTACCATCAAGCGCCGAAGGGAATTTATTAGGTTGAGGCAACAAGCGGCCCCATTTATCCATGGTGAGCCAGGGCACGTAAGAGCCATCGCCAAGGCGCATTTGGAAGGGGTTGCCTATGTTGCTACCGGGAGGGTTGTCGTAGCTCCAAAGAAAATCTACTACAATGTACTCCCAGCCAAAGACTTTCAGCTTATCGGCCATGTAATCGGTATTGGCTTTTACCTCATCCTCGTGCACAGCCGAGCCGAAGCAGTTATAGCTGTTCCAGCCCATAGGAGGCGTGGCGGCTATTTTAACTTGTGCCGATGCGCCAAAGCAAAAGGTAATACAAGCAATAAGTAAAACAATAGAGCGAAATTTCATGCTATCTAATAACCCCGTATTTTTTTTGATCTCAAATCTCATATCTCACGTCTCAAATCTAACTCTGTCCGTAATAAGAATCCGGCCCGTGCTTGCGCTCATAATGCTTTTTTACCAGGGCATCCTTCAGGCGCGGCGCGTTAGGGTTTATCTGTTCGGTAAGGTAAGCCATGTGGGCAACGGTTTCTAAAACCGCGCTGTTGTAAACAGCTTTATCGGCCGTTTTACCCCAGGTAAAGGGTGCGTGGTTGCCTACCAGTACCATTTCTACCTCTTCGTAGTCCAAATCCTGACTTTCAAAATGATTGATGATTTGGAAGCCGGTTTCATATTCGTAATTGCCCTGTATCATTTCGTCGCTCATTGGCGGGGCGCAGGGGATATCGCAGGTGAGGTGGTCGGCATGGGTGGTACCGAAGATGGGTATAGCACGTTGCGATTGTGCCCAGGCTGTGCCAAATGTAGAATGGGTGTGTACAATGCCGCCAATTTTAGGCCATTTTTTGTACAAGACGGCATGCGTTTGCGTGTCAGACGAGGGGCGTTTGCTGCCCTCAACCGTTTTGCCGTCAAAATCTACAATAACCATCATCTCGGGCGTAAGCTCTTCATAAGGCACGCCGCTGGGTTTTATAGCAAATACACCCAGTTCGCGGTCGGCAGCGCTTACATTGCCAAAGGTGAACAGCACCAGGCCAAGTTTTGGCAGCTGCATGTTGGCCTCGTATGCCTTTTGTTTAATATGTTGATACTGGCTCATAGCTTAGGCGTTTTGCAGTTCGGTAGTGTTTTTAAGTGCGGTTTGCTTCGCGATATCCTTGCCCAGGGCCTGGTATTGCTTGTAGCGTTTCTCGTAAACATCGCGCAGCCCTTCGTTGGGTTCGTAGCTTACATCAAAGCCGCGGCCCATAGCCTGCATGGCGGCTTCCACATCGGGGTAAATACCCGCTACCACAGCCGCAAACATGGCAGCACCCAGCGCACAGGTATGTTTAAATTGATGGATGCGGATAGGCATACCCAAAATATCAGCCATCATCTGCATCACGAATGGCGACTTTTTGGCCACCCCGCCGATACCTATGATACCTTTTACCGGGATACCCTCGCTAATGAAACGCTCTACAATGCTTTTGGCACCAAAGCAGGTAGCTTCGGCCAGGGCGCGGAAAACACGTGGCGCATCGCTACCCAGATTCAAGCTGCTGATAGCACCCTTCAGGGCCTGGTTGGCATCGGGTGTGCGGCGACCGTTGAACCAGTCTACCGCCAGTTCGTTATATTCTTCTATCGGCAACAAGGCTGCCTGGCGGCTAAGCTCGGGTATAATAAGTTCTGCTAATTCTTCTTTGAGGGCCTCTGCGGTAGCAGTATCCAACAGTGTTGATTGCGACAGCAGGTTATTGATGGGCCAGGAAATGAGGTTTTTGAACCAGGCATAGGTATCGCCAAAGGCAGATTGCCCTGCTTCTAAACCCGCCATGCCGGGGATAACCGAGCCGTTTACCTGCCCGCAGATGCCTTTTACCAGCTTGCCATCAATCTCGGCAGATGGGGCAACCAGAATATCGCAGGTAGAGGTACCCATTACCTTGCTGAGGAAGTAGGGCTCTATTTGCCCGCCAACAGCACCCATATGCGCATCGAATGCACCGGTGCCTACTACCACATCGGTACTGAGGCCAAGGCGATCGGCCCATTCGGCACTCAGGTTACCGGCGGCTACATCGGCGGTATAAGTATCTTTGTAAAGTTTATCGGTAATGCCGGTCAATAGTGGGTCGAGCGAGCTAAAAAAGCTATCGGGTGGCAGGCCGTCGAACTCTTCGGCCCAAAGGGCTTTGTGCCCTGCCGAGCAGCGCCCGCGTTTGATGGCCTTAACATCGGTACCGCCGGTAAGCAGGAAAGGTACCCAGTCGCAATGCTCTACCCATGAATGCAGGGCAGCGGCAACAGCGCTATCTACACGTACTACATGCAACAGCTTGGCCCAAAACCATTCTGATGAATAGATACCGCCAACATATTTAAGGTAATTCGGTTCGAATTTTTCGGCGTGAGCGTTTATCTCATCGGCTTCGCGGATGCCGGTATGGTCTTTCCACAACACAAACATGGCGTTGGGGTTCTCGGCAAACTCCGGGCTAAGTGCCAACGGACTGCCTGTAGCATCAACCGCCACAGGGGTAGAGCCGGTAGTATCTACAGAGATGCCTTTGATGGCTTTGGCTATCAATGCGCCGCCTGCCTGTTCAATACAATCTTTTATGGTGGTTTCCAGGCCCTCTATGTAATCTAAAGGGTGCTGCCTAAACTGGTTTTCTGATGGCACGCAGTATTTACCATCGCGCCAGCGGGGGTAATTAAATACAGAAGAAGCGATCTCTTGCCCGTTGGAGGCATCAACGATTACCGAGCGAACGGAATCCGACCCGTAGTCGACACCGATCACGTACTGATCTTGGCTCATATATTAGCTTTATAATTGAGTGTCTAAATAACACTTATTTTTTTACAAAAAGAAATTTTTGCAAGGAAACATCAAAAAAAATTAAGCAGGATGATGTGGGGCCTAATTCTGTAATGAATCGGGATTGGGGATGATATTGATAAATGCCTGAAAATTAGCGTAATACTTTTGCATATTAAGCTGGTAGTAAAAAGCGCCGCGTTTTGAACCCGCCTTATCCTTATCGGTTAGTTTGATGAGCAAACCGGTAGCCAGTACCCTTTTGCTAAAGTTGCGCTTATCTATACTGGCGTTAAAAACGCTCTCGTAGAGGTTTTGCAGCTGTGGTAAAGTGAAGCGGGAGGGGAGCAGCTCGAATAAAATAGGGTGCAGGGCAGCTTTGTAGCGGATACTTTTCTTGGCCAGCTCTACCATTTCCTGGTGATCGAATATAAGTTTGGGGATGCGTTTAAGCGGTACCCACTCGGCATGGAAGTCGGCGCTTATCTGTTTTTCATACTTATGGATGTCGATGAGGGCGAAGTAACTTACCGATACGGTGCGCTCAATCGGGTCGCGACTGGTTTCGCCGAAAGAGTACATTTGTTCGAGGTAAACACCCTCTAAGCCAGTTAATTGCTTTAATATGCGGTTGGCGGCCTGGTCCAGACTTTCGGTAGCTTGTACGAAACCGCCCATCAGGCTCCATTTATCCTTTTCGGGGTTGAACGCCCTTTTGATGAGCAGCAGCTTAAGGGTTTCGCCGTCAAAACCGAAAACAATGCAATCCACCGCAAGCAGGAACCGGGTTTGTTTTGAGTATTTGAGCATGCTGCGATGTGTAATTATGACAGAGTTAACCGCAAATATAGTTTAAGCGGCCATATTGCAAATTATTTATTGGCTTTTGTGCAAAAAACCATGGTTTGTGGTGAAATTATTGCTTTTTATAGCAGTAATTGAACACAAAAGCACACAGAAAATAATTTAAGTGTTTATTTTACAATTAATGCGGAGGTGTGGCGTTGCTGTAGGAGTTGCTTAATCCAGGTCTTCATCCTCGTCTTCTTCCTCGGGCACATAGTTGGTAATGGCCAGGCCTATGCGGTTGGTTTCGGCATCGTTATCAAACATCGGCAGTTCGGTTTCGGGGTCTAGTTTTAGCCACAGGTTTTCGGTGTCTTTCTCAATTTTGCCAAATTCGATCCCTGCTTTAAATATGGTATATACGTTATCTTCCTCGGGGAAAACGGAGTAAACTACGCCGTTAACCAATACGTCGAATGGGTCTTGCATGGGTGTTTTCTGAATTTTAAAGCCGCGAAGTTACCAAAATAACTATTCACGCGGCTTTAAATCAGGGAAATCGCGTTTGAATTTTTGTTTCCCTCTTGAGCGAGGGCAGGGGTGTGTTAGGCTATGCTTTTAGCGCTAACGCACCCCTCAGCCCCTCTCTCCAAAGGAGGCCTTCGGACAAGGGGGGAATCGCACAAATTCCGGCTTGCGTTACTTTTAAAAGGGATTTCCGGGCGTCAAATCTGCGAGTAAGCCGTTGGCACCAGCAGGGTTGAGGTTATTTTGTTTACCAGCAGGGCGTCGGCATAATCGGGCACGGTGCTGATCTTTTTCCACTGCGCATCGCCTACAAAGGCTTTCCAGTGTGCATCCTTGGCGGCGAGGTCATCAAAGGTCACCATATAAGTAAGGTTGGGCCTTAGCGCACCGATAATGGTTTCGCCCCAGAAAACGGGCTTAAAGCCCAGGCGTTTGAAAATGTCAATCTCGCCCTGGTCGTTAAACATTTCTATCTTCTTTTTACCGGCGGCTTCGCTGGCGCTTTGGTATTGGCGCAATTCGAAAATGCGGGGTGTACCTGGCGGTACAGCAATCAGCGGACTATGCTCAAAGGCTTTCATCAGCGAGCTTTCTATCCGCTCGTAAGCCGGTGCGCTGGCAGGGGCATTAAGGTAGGCGGCTCCTTTCGCCTGATAATCCGCATCCTTACTCAGCTTATCGGCAACAGTGCCTACATGGGCCAGGTTGCTGTAGGTGATGAGTACGTATATTTTGGTTTGGCCATCGGGTTTCAGTTCGGTAAATACACCTACATGGTTTGCGGCGGCGCGGTTAAGGGCGGGGATAGCAGCATTTTGCAGATAATCTTCCACCAGTTTTTGCTGGGCCTCGCTTTTGAGGGTGTAAGTGCGCAGTTCGTAGTAGTCGCCGCCTTTAAAGGGGGCGTTATCGGCAAGGGCATTTACAGCGGTTGCAGGGATTACAGCTGCAGCAGCGCCGCTTAAAAGGGTGCTTTTCACAAATGAGCGTCTTTTCATCAATTTACGGGATAATGGTTGTGCTAAATGTAAGCTTTATTTCCTGATTTCGGATTTCGGCATTGGGATTTCGGATTTGTGACTTCGGATTTCGAATTTATAGTTTCGGCTTTAGAATTTCGGCTTTAGGTTTTCCTCTAAAAAAAAAGGGTGAAAAAACGCCCGCCGATAGGGTGGTTCTCACCTGTTGACCCTCGCTGTTTTTGCTTTGTTTTACAATATGCAATTCGCGCTATACTATATGAGTTTAACAGACACCCGGCACATCAGCTTTTACAAAAGCGGCGAAACCCATTTAGTACCCACTCATGGCCAGGTAGAGCGCCTTAAGGGCAAGCTGAAAGTGCGCTTTACCTTTGAGAAGGGCAACCCCGCCAGCGAAATTGATGAAGTGGTAGTAGATAATACCGATGGCTACATACGCATGGTAACGTCAAAAGGCAAAGAATTCAATGGCGGCCCGCTGTTCGATCAATTGTACGTTTGGTACGATTATATCGAGAAACGATAGGGGGGCGCGGAATTACAATCAGTAGCCCCTGCCCGCCTGCCGCCTGGCTGTGGGTACTTGCAAGCCGCTGATAGCAGCGGGGCTTTACGCTGCTATCGGGTGTTGAGAGGACGGTCTTTCCCTTGAAATGCCGCAGAAATCACATCGATCACAGCTAAATACAATGATGAGCATCACTTAATAACTTTTTGATTTTCAAAAAATTAACTGTAGGTTTGATTTACTTGCCTTACACATTAATACGTTCTTTAACCCGTTATTAATTTCTTCTTTTTATGCTTGCAGCAGACCCCCACCATATTATTGCCATTGGCGCATCCGCGGGTGGTATGGATGAAATTAATTCCTTTTTTGATCATACCCCCCTCGATGGGGTTTCTTATGTGATCATCCAGCATTTATCGTCGGATTTTAAAAGCCGCATGGTGGAGCTGTTGGCCCGGCATAGCAAGCTTGTTGTACAAGAGGCCGAAAATGAGATGCCTGTAGTTTGCAATGAAGTTTACCTTATCCCGCACAATAAATTCATGACCATTAACGATGGTACCTTATATTTAACCGATAAGGAGCATGTTAAAGGACCGCATTTAACCATCAATCACTTTTTTGAATCGCTTGCTGCCGATTGCGGTAAAAAGGCTATCGGTGTTATTCTTTCAGGCTTGGGCAGTGATGGCACCGATGGTATTAAA
Organism: Mucilaginibacter psychrotolerans; assembly: GCF_004519315.1. Taxonomy (GTDB): domain Bacteria; phylum Bacteroidota; class Bacteroidia; order Sphingobacteriales; family Sphingobacteriaceae; genus Mucilaginibacter; species Mucilaginibacter psychrotolerans. Next base: position 103,923 of record NZ_SOZE01000012.1, on the reverse strand, counting down.
GCCATCAAAAAAGCAGGAGGGATGATCATGGCCCGCAACCCGGCAACATCCGAATTTGGCAGCATGCCCTCAAGCGCTATTGCTACCGGTTTGGTAGATTTTGTTTTAGAACCGGCACAAATGCCCGGTGCTATAGAAGATTATGTTAAAAACGAGGGCGAGCTTTTAACCGATGATAAGGATGATGAAACCAACTTAAAAGCCATTATCGACCTGATCAAGGAAACGTCGCCACTCGATTTTTCTGATTACAAACAAACCACCATACTCCGCAGGACTAAGAGGCGTGCATCATCCGGCAATTTCACCTCGCTCAGCAGTTATCTCGATTACCTTAAAGCAACACCCGCTGAAGTTGAGGCGCTTGCTAAGGAATTCCTCATTAGTGTAACCTCGTTTTTTAGGGATAAGGGGGCTTTTGAACTTATACAAAAAGAGGTATTGCCCGATATAATACACAAGCTTTCGCCCGACGAAGAATTGAAGCTATGGGTTGCAGGCTGTGCTACAGGTGAAGAGGTTTACTCGCTGGCCATACTGATTGCCGAACTGCTAAAGGATGGCGCGGAAGACCGCGTAGTAAAGATATTTGCTACCGATATTGATAGTGCGGCTTTACTGCATGCCGGTAAAGGACTGTATAGTGCTAAAATTTCTAAAGAAGTTTCGCCTGAACGCCTGGAAAAATACTTTATTAAAGAGGGAGACGGATTCAGGGTAAACCCGGTTATACGTAAGATGGTGATTTTTGCCCAGCACGATCTGGTGAAAAACCCGCCTTATTGCAATATGCACTTTATCAGCTGCCGCAACCTGCTCATTTATATGACGGCGGTACTGCAAAAAAAGGTATTCACTATGCTGCTTTTCGGGCTCAAAATGGATGGGTACTTGTTTTTAGGATCCAGCGAAAATCCGATGCCGATACTCAAGAATCTGCAGGTAGTTCATAAAAAATGGAAGATCTATAAAAATCTCGAAAAAAAGAGAGGGATAAACTTCGATGCTTTTTCTTTGCCCGATCTTTTGGATATTAAAAAGGCGCCTACGCGTTTTGCAACCGGTGATATCGCTAAAAATCCCAATCATGAGTTGTCAGAAGCGATGCACATCAGCTTAGCCGCCGGGCTGGATTACCTGGCCGTTTGTGTGAACGAAAATAACCAGGTGATAAGCGCCTACGGCGACACTACAACTTATTTACTCCAGAAGCATTTTACCTCCAACCTAACCGAGCTCTTACCCAAACCTCTTGCTGTGGTGTTCAATACTTTAAGCAGCAGTGTTTTAAAAGATGGCGAAAATGCTGCCGTGAAGGGCGTAAAAATTAAAGAGGGCAATAAGATATTTAAAGTTAATCTTTCGGTTAGCGCCTTAGAAGTTAAAGGCGAGCAAAAACTATTGATGGCAACCTTTACCAAAGATAAAACTAATCCCGCCAAAGATGATACGGTATATAATGAAACTCTATACCTCGATCAGTACACCAAAAACCTGGAGGCAGAGCTAAAGGAGCTGAAAGATAAACTGCATTTATCCTACGAAAGGCTTGATGCCTCTAACGAAAACATGCAATCGTTTAATGAGGAGCTGATATCGGCCAACGAAGAGATGCAGAGCACTAATGAAGAGATGCAATCTGTAAATGAAGAACTGCATACCATTAATGCCGACTACCAGTTAAAGAACAAAGAACTGCTGGAAATTAACGAGGACCTGAATAATTATTTCAGGAGCAATGTAAACGGGCAGCTATTTATTAATAACGACCTGCAATTGATGCGTTTTTCGCCAGGCACAACAAAACAGATAAACCTGCTGGAAACGGACATTGGCAGGCCGCTGAGTAATATATCTACCAATATCAAATTCGAAACCATCATTGATGATATCAGGCAGGTGCTGCACGATGGCTCTGTTATCACCAAAGAAATTGAAACCAACAACGGCAAATGGTATCAGATCATGACGATGCCCTACCTGCTGGCCGATAACACCAACAGCGGCGCGATCATCACCTTTAATGACATTACCGAGCTAAAGCGTAACGAACAGGAAATTGATAAAAAGAACAAAACGCTGCTGCGCATTAATACCGATCTGGACCATTTTATCCACGCCGCCTCGCACGATCTGCTGGCTCCGCTTAGCAATATAGAAACCAGCATCAATATCATGAACAGAATAACCTTAACCGATGTTAAGCTGATGGATTTTTTGAATATCATTAATGGCTCCGTTAAAAAGTTCCGCGAACTGATAACCGATATTGCTACGATAGCCAAGGTGGAGAATGATATGATAGCCATGGAAATGGTGGACCTTGATGAAATAATGAATAACATAGAATGGAGCCTCGAAAACAAGATTAACGCATCGGGCGCAGTAATTACCAGAAACCTGGCCGTTAAGCAGATCCTTTTTTCTAAAAAGAACCTCAGGAGCATTGTTTATAACCTCATTTCAAACGCTATCAAGTTCAGAAGCGAAGAAAGCCCGGTAATTACCATCCTTACCTGGCAGGAAGGCGATATGGTTGTTTTATCGGTAAAGGATAACGGGAAAGGCATCCCTAAACGCGGTATCGACAAAATTTTTGATATGTATGGCCGGCTAAACCAGGATGTAGAGGGGCATGGCATAGGGCTGTACCTGGCCAAAAAAATAGTAAATGCCGCGGGAGGTAAAATTGTTGTAGAAAGTGAGCCGGGTGTGGGCTCTGATTTTATGATCTACCTCAAAATAGAAACGGAAGCGCCAGCCATAACGCCGTTTTTAAACTGATTTAATAAATAACTGGTAAATAAATATTTAAATAGCAAAAATCATAATGCTGGCACCATAATTGGCTATCTGTTGCCGATACTATTCTACCTTGATTTATGAGCAAAAAGATATTGGTTTTAGATGATGACGATGATATTTTAGATGTTGTTGCTTACTTGTTAACCGAAAACGGCTATGAGGTGAAAACCTTAAACTGCGGCGACACCGTATTTAACCACATCAAAGATTTTACCCCCGATCTTATTTTAATGGATGTGATGCTTGCCGATATGGATGGGCGCACCATTTGCAGAGAAATAAAAGAAAACCATCTTACCAATTTATTGCCGGTTATCCTTATCTCGGGCACACACGATCTTGCTGCGGTGCTTAATTTACCCGGCGCGCCAAATGATTTCATTGCAAAACCATTTGATGTAGACCAGTTGCTTGATGCCATAAAAAGGCAGTTAGGCGAATAGTGAAGCGGAAGGCCTTCACCCCAACGGGACGGCTTTAGCGCCACACAAACCCAAACCATTATCTTTTGAAAATGTAACAAATTCGCTTATCTGATAAAATCATTTTTTGGGATATTTGCCGGCAGACTTCCGCCGGATTTTTTTTGCTCCGGCCAATATTAAACACCCTATGGCTCAGAAAAAGAAAGGTAAAGTAGTCCCGTTTAGGCCGGTTGCGCTAACCGCCGAAAATTACATCAAAAACCAGGCACGCTCGCTGCCTTTACACGAATGCCTTATTACTGAAGAGTGGGAGAGTGCCGGTATATGCAGTATACTTATAGCGCGCAGGCATGTAACCGGTAATATAACTGTAGGCAAGTATCTGTGTTTGATGACGATGACTGGGACGATGATGACGACGACCTGGAAGATATGCTAGATGGAGAAGAAGCCACCAATTTGCAGATGCTGAACCTCATAAAAAAGACGAATGAAACTTACAAGGAGTTCATAGGCAACGGGTACCAGGATGGCAACCCTGTCGCCGGGCAGCCCATCGGTACCGGCTACACATTAGTTGATAAGGAAGAGAACACTTTGTACGAAACTTTTGATAACGATGCCGAGGAAGCAGAATTCAATTTGTTGAAGCAGTTGGTTTTTGACGATCAGAATTATGAACAGGCCATACCCCAATTATTGCAGGCCATAGAGAAATACCCGCAACGCGAACAGTTTTATTTCCTGTTACAATTTGCTTACACCCATAATAATCAGTTTGATGAGAGCGATGTGATTTTGGAAAGAACGTATAATAGGTTTCCTGATTACCTGCCTCACCGCGTAGATTTCGCCGATATACTTTTAGACCAGGGCAGGAATGATGAAATACCGGCCGTGTTTGATAATAAGGCCGATTTGGCAGATATATATCCCGGCCAAACAGAATTTAACATAGAGCTGGCTGCGAATTATTACGGCATAATGTGCCGCTATTATTCCATAATTGGCGATATCGCCTCTGCAGACCGTTATATGGATGCCCTGATTAACGAGGATTACAACCTGATAACACAATACGGTACCACACTTTTAAAAATACCGGTTTATGGCTTTTTAACAGCCAAATTCGAAGCAATGAACACCGGGGATGAAGCGCTTGATTTTTAGGGCGGGCTTGCATTACATCTGGGTTTAGGGTTGTTTTGTACGGTGCGTTAAACAAAGTGTTTCGTTTCGCGCGAGTGAAACACGCGAAACGCTTTTTTTGTAAATATCATTGATAATCAATTTGTTATAAAAAAACGCGGAACAGTATCATTTATGGAGGTAAACAACCTAAATTGCTATTTATTAGGGTGTTAAATAAAAAATACAAAAATAAGTGTTTCACTTTTTGCCCAAAAAGTGAAACACTTTTGTAAAGCTATTTCATCACGATTTCTTCTTAACTGGCCATTGCTACCGCAAGCGGCAGCTGGGGCGAAATTGGAATTAGGGGACAGCACGAGCACAATAGAAGCCCACTTCACCACCACATCATTGCGAGGTACGTGAGACAACCGACCAAAGGGAGCTCAGTAATACCTTCGCCCCAAAATAAAAATATTAATAATCCCCGATAAGCAGGGCGGCTTGCAATGCAGTTACTCTGCAAGCAAGCCACCAGCGGGGACGCTTGCGGCAGCGGGGGGGGGGCAGCTGGGGGCTTCTATGCAATTTTTTGCTCAAGTGTTGAAATACTTTTATGCCACTTAATCAAAATTCTGCCTATTTTAGTTATTTATTACCTTGCTCCTTATCACCATGTCTGATACCATCACTTACCAATACAACAGATCTTCGGCTTTCAACAAGTCAGCGTCTTTAGACGAATTGTTTTTAGCCAAATATAGCGAAGTACAAAAAAAGGATGCACCCTGTTTTTTTTGGGGGCGTTTAACTGATCCGTACACAACTGCACGGTGCTTGCTTACGCTTTCCAATGTTGTGCAGTCCAGTTTCAATCTTTCCCCGTTTCAGCTTGCGCTCTTAAAAGACCCTATTGTTACGGCCGGCAATGAGAAGATTAGGTTTGAGGGGTTTTCTCATTGCGCAGGGGTTTATGCGCGGGTAGATGTTTTAGGCGATGGGCACGACGGCGAATTTTTAGAAAGCGGTACAACCAACGTTGATTTTAACCAGCCAATGCTTTCGGCCTTAAGCAATGTCCGTAAAAACGAAAACGTGTTGCTATCTATCGGGCAAAAAGAAGTAGGCCTGCATCGCGAAAACGAAAAAGTAATTGAGCGGAAAGTCCCGCTGCCTGTTAAATGGATAAAAGCGCTAACCTCCGTACAAATGTTTCTTTCCGAGTCTGAAAAGGTACATTCGTTTAACCGCCTGCAGGCGCTGCAGCTATTTAAAACCATACCAAGCGGTAAACCTAAAACAGATTATTATCTATTAATAAGGGGCGGCAAGCCAATGTTTTCCCCGGTAAAATCTAATGATGCCATTACTGTTGGCGGCTTACACCGCTTAAAACTAATTGAGCCTCTGTTAGCAATAGCAGATGAGTTAAGGGTATTCCCTCATGCTACCATGCAGGCCACAACCTGGCAGGTTTATATTGGCGCTATAAGATTTACCTTGTCGTTATCGCGCGATACCTGGCGCGGGTTTTCGGGCGAGGGTGCCGGGTTGGAGTCGCTGATAGAAGATGTGCCTGATAATTGGGTAGAGCTTGTAGACAATTATAGTTACGCCAATCAGGAATTTAATGCCACCCTGCTTGCCGTTAACGAAGGGCTTGACCTGCAAAAGGTGGCGAATATTACCGGCCGCCTTTCTGCAATTGGGCTTTTAGGCTACGACCTGGACGAAAACAATTTCTTTTACCGCAGGCTACCATTTAAGCTGAGCCGTATTATGAGCCTTAACCCGAGATTAAAGGACGCCGAAAAACTACTGCTTGAAGGGAAGGTTAAAATTGTATCGCGGGAAAGTAATAAAGTGGAGGCGCAGGTAGAAGGCAGTGGCGTTAAGCACATCGTTATTCTGAACGGGGATAGAGAACAATGTACCTGTACCTGGTTTAGCAAAAACCAGGGAGAGCGGGGCGTTTGCAAACATATATTGGCAGTGAAAAAATTAATCATTAACTAAACTGCCATGACGATTACCCAAGACTTTACTAATCTGCTGGAGAATGACAAGGAAGCGGAGTTAATTCCGTTTTTGCAAAAGCTGGATAAAGCGCAAAAGAAAGAACTGGTACCGGCCCTTAAAAGGCTTTTTAAAGTCTACTCTGCTTTCAGCCAGGAAGCTGGTATAGGCAGTGTTCGGCCAAAATGGTCAAACGCGCAACGTAACGTCCTGGGCATTGCCGGCTTTGTGTGCCACAATCAAAAAGATTTCGAGCAAAGCAACTGGGGCGTTATTAACAAAGAAACCTTAGATACCATTTTGCCCTGGTACTGCCCTGCCTGGTTTAGCGATTTCATCAATAGTTATGCCAATCAGGATTTTACACCCTACTTTCTAAATTATGATTGGTACATGGAGTTGGTGGAACAAAATTATGTAATTGAAACCCCAGCGTTGATTGCCAAAATATTGCCAAATTATATTATTGAATCGAAATTGCGGGAACACAAATATGTGCCCGAAAACCTCCTCAAACGCGAGATTACTTTAAAAGAACATATCTGGTATATCTTCGAGCACGAGTCTGGGGTTAATTGGAGTTACCGGTATATCAACTTACCCGAAAAAAGCAAAGACGGGCTATGGATAGATACTTTTAAAAAGTACACGGACGAAAACAAGATCGACCGAAAACGCCTGCTGAAAGTATCGCTAAAGGCCAGTAATAATAATTTCAATCAAACTTTGTCGGGTTGGTTTATCGAACTATTCATAAAACTAGAACCCACAAAAGCCGAAGTCAAAGAACTGCAGGAAGCGTTATTCCAGGCGCTTAATTCTCCACACAGCAAAGTGGTAAATACATCAGCCAAATACTTAAAGGATCTGACCGATGAAAAGGAATTCTTAGTTGATGCTTATTTAGATTATGCTGTCGCCCTGTTAACATCAGAATCCAAAACAGTGGTGGCCGGTGCGTTAATGACGTTGGATAAGCTAGCTAAAAAGCACCCCGATCAGCGCGAACAAATTTGCGTCATCGCCTGCCAGGCATTTATCCACCAGGATAACAGCCTCCAGCTAAGGGCGGCCAAACTGATACAGAAATACGGCCACACTCAGGTTGATACGCTAAAAGAAACCATTCAAACCTATTACGACGCTTTGTTTTCTGAAGCAAGGGATATTTTAATCGGTTTTGCTATAGCGTTTGTAAACGAAAACAGCTTAACAGAAGATGCCTTGCCCGATTCCGAAGCAAGCATTATCGAAATCAGGATGCCGGAAAACTTCGATGATTTTGTTTTTTTAGCCAGCCAGTCATTTGATCAGAATGAAACTTACCATTTTGACCTGCTCCCCGCCGCCGTCCTCAAATTTCAGCATAAAATGACAGCGGATAACATCCTGAAGCTGATGCCGGCATTTCAGCGCGCCTATAAAATCATAACCAGCGATTGGAACAGTACTATGGGTTATCTGGATAATATGTTGGCTAAGTTTTTTATAAGTTATGGCCAACTGTTGGTGAACTTTACCCCATTTGCCGCTGAACCTATACGGCAAATGCAAAAAACATTTGTAAAGTTAGAGGATGATAAGAAAGCCAATTGGAGTGGTTATCAAACTCGGCTTGGCGGCATAAAGCCCTGGGATGTTTATACGCATTCATTAGGGTACAAACCGCATAAACATATTTTGTTGAATGCCTTTTTCATGCTGGAGCGAAAAATAAACCTGCCCCTGTTGTCTACACCCACTCACGAACCCTGTTGGGTTTCGGCCGTTGCGCTTATTGAACGTTTGAGCCTGTATCAAAAAGCCAATGTTATGCCGGGGGAAATGGATCTGCAAGTCGCCATTGCGCGTTGCCTTCCAAATCATCCAGAAGAGGCGCTCAAATTAGCTGATGAAAAGCTTACCGGTGAATACCGGGCATTCATGGGATTCGTGTTGGGTGAAGATAATCACGCTAAAGACAGTTACAAATGTAAAACAGCCTGGCTGATGGCCGGCGTTGCCAAATCATCGCCGAATATCGATGCCGAGTGGAGTTCGCTTACCGGTTTATCGCAACCCTATCTTAACGGGGAGTTTGGTTGGGAATCAAAGGTGGAAGACTATTTTAGGAAAGAATACAATTACAATTTAAAGGAGTATGTAAACATTCCCGACAAACAAAAAATTATCAGGGTTAATTTTGGTGATAAACAAAAAAAAACCTCAACCTTTAAAGCGGTACTCAATAAACTACTTCCTGGCCAAAAGGAAATCGAGCCATCGGTTTACGATTATACAGAACTCAAGTTTGAATATATCTCGGCAGAACATAACGACATTAAACGCCTTCTATATTTAATGCCAAGGCAGCCGGATATCCTCCTGGCCCATATTATTAATAAGGGTTTCCACTATGTGGATTTTATGGGTGAGAACGACAAAAGACTGGTCATTTATACACTCGAAACCCTTTTAACCTTAAATTACCGGTACGGAACCATGTCTCATTTGTTTGTGGCTACCTGTATGATCAGCAGCGATAAAACCGTACGTACCTATGCTGCTGAGTTATGGATAAAAGGCGTAGCCGAGGGACTGTTGGATAGCAATGCAATAGGGCGCATTATTGGTAAGCACGAAAGAATTGAGCTTGCACCTTTGAAGCGTTTTACAGACCTGATAATAGCCAACATGTTCCAAATATCCAAAAAGCATAACAGTGCCCTGGAAGGCCTGCTATGCCATTGTGTAGAACAAATGGGCGATACTCCAATTAACGGGTGCAAAAAACTTTTAGAAATTTACGCCGAGGTGTTAGCTATCAATAAAAGTAAAATTGCATTAGAGCATGTTATTGCCCTTTTGAACATTTGGGAGTCTACAGAAAGCTTGAAGAAGATCATCCAAAAGTTAAAAAATGCAGGTTGATCCTCCCGCCCCCATCCCTTACCCCAACGCCTTAAACAACAAATCCTCTAAAAAGCTGTTGGCAAAGTCGGTTTTGTTTTCGGGGGAGATATCGGTTAGTTTGGGCAGGTTTGCGCCGAAGAACTGCTGATGATGGGCGGTTTCTATCAGGGTGGTACTTAATGATCGGGGGAACTGATAGTCGGGTTGATAGGAGGTAATCACCGCCGCAATTTTGGTGCAGAGGTCTTTATAGGGCTTAAACACCGCATCTTTATTGATCTCTGTCACCTCCTTCACCAGGAACACTTTACTGCTTTCTGATATCACAATTTGGTTAAGGTACTTTTTGTTGTAATCGAACTGACTGGTACTCTCGGCAAACTCGTGCGTGAGCAAATGCACAATTACGCGTAGTTGCTCCTTTTTGTCGGTAAGGTTCTCCAGCTTAAACGTTACTAAAAACTCCATATAACACCAATACCAGTTGAGTATATACAGCAGCAGCCGGTGCTTGTTTTCAAAATACCGGTATATGGTAGCCTCGGTAGAACCAATTTCTATAGCCAGCTTTTTAAAGGTAAAATGCTCAAAGCCCAGTTCGTAAATTAAATCGATAGCTTTTTTCACCATCAGTTTACCTACCTCGCTGCTTTCGGGGTTACGTAGAAATATCTTTTCGTTGATAGCAAACTTTACCTGGAAATCCATAAGTGCAAAACTTTACACAAAGATAGTAATTCATTAAAACAAAATATTTTTTATTTGTTTGTGATAGTATTACTATTGTTGAAAATAGTTTTATAATTTTGTACTATCATTTAACGATGACGAACTATGCTACTAAAACAAAGTATTCCTGCTAAATATATCCTCAATAAAATCAAGATGGAGGTGCTTTACGTACTGCTGGTGGGCTTATTGGTAAATTATTTAACCGCCAAATTTCAGCACCTTATTCCCGAAATGCCTATCGGCATTCCGGCGTTTATTGGTACCGCTATCTCGGTTATCCTGTCGTTTAAGATCAATCAATCGTACGACCGCTGGTGGGAGGCCCGGAAAATTTGGGGCAGCATTGTAAACGAAAGCCGCACGTTTGTATTGCAGCTACAGTCGTTTGTTAGCCCGGATAAGCAAGCGCAGATAAAGGAGCTTGCCTACCGGCAAATTGCCTGGTGTTTTAGTTTGGGCCAAAGCCTGCGCGGGTTGGATGCTATTGCCAACATGGATAAATACATTTCGGAGGGCGACCTGGACCAGATCAAAAAGCACAGCAACAAGCCTTTGGCGCTACTGCAATTAAACGCCTTGCAAATAGCGAGTTTAAAAAACGGGGGTAGCCTGGAGATTTTTAGCCACGTACAGATCAATAACACGCTGGTAAATTTTTCTAATGCCATGGGCATGGCCGAACGCATCAAAAGCACCGTATTCCCGCAAACTTACCGCTTGTTCCTGCATTTCTTCATCTACATTTTTGTGGTTACGCTGGCTATTGCGTTAACCGGCATCAATAGTTTTTTTGAGATACCGCTGCTGCTGGTGATCTCGTCGGCTTTTTTCCTGCTGGAAAAATCGGCCACATACCTGCAGGATCCGTTTAGCAATCACCCTACAGATACCGCCATGACCACCATTGCTACCAACATCGAAATAAATATCAAACAACTATTAGGAGAAACTAACGTGCCCGAGCCCCTTAAGCCCCAAGGTTTCTATTCATTGTAAACCATTAAAACAAAAAAGCCATGTACACTCATTCAAAAGAAACGCAAAGTAATTTAACGCCGGCATCAGCACTTCAGATCTTAAAAGATGGCAACCAGCGATTTATCAACAACCTGAAAGCAAACCGCAACCTTTTGCAACAGGTGAACGAAACTTCTACAGGGCAGTTTCCTTTTGCCACCATTTTAAGTTGTATAGATAGCCGTACTTCGGCAGAGCTGATTTTTGACCAGGGCTTGGGCGATATCTTCAGCATCCGTATTGCCGGTAACATCCTTAACGAGGATATTTTGGGCAGCATGGAATTTGCTACCAAAGTAGTGGGTACAAAAATAATTATGGTATTGGGCCATACCAAATGCGGGGCAATTGTGGGTGCCTGCAACCATGTAGAAATGGGCAACCTTACCACACTGCTTAACAAAATACAGCCGGCACTTGTTAACGAAAAAACAGTTACCGAAGAGAGGAACGGCTCAAACCCCGAGTTTGTAAACAAGGTTACCGATATCCACGTAAATTTAACCATCGACCGCATAAGGCGCGAAAGCCCGATAGTGGCAGCCTTAGAGCAGGAGGGCAGCATTAAAATTGTTGGCGGCCTTTACGATGTAGAAACCGGCCTGGTAACATTTTTTGAATAATATGCCAACAGCAAAGGGCCGGGGTTTATAACTCAGGCCCTTTGCTTATTTACGCCGTGCTTAGCCATTCAAGCACGCAATTTGTACTCGGGCGCATGAGCAGACTGCTTTTGCCTCAATAATAGGCCTCCGTACTGGCTACTAAATCCAGTATATCCAATTTGGGCTCTACCTCCAATCCGCTGGCCCAAAGTTCATCAGCAAATTTTTTAAAGGAGGCCAATCCCTGTAATACCTGGTGGGCTTCTTCGCTTTCCAACTGGTCAAAATGCATAAAGGTTTTACCATCGGGCAGCAGCCATGCGCCATATTTAATGCCGGGGTGGTTAAGGGCCTTCAGTTCGGCTACTATGGCGGCTATATTTTGCTGGTTTATCGGCGCATATTCCTCGCGGGTGGTATATTGTACGCGTACTACTTTCATTGCGGTAATTGGTTTATGCAAGTTAATTAATCTCGTTGCGGTAGGCAAGGGGTAAATGCGCCACAATGCTGCGTGCATTGCGGCATTGCCTTTGCGGATTCGGAGCTTTTGAACTCGATCCTTATCGCCCGCATATTTGACTCACCCCGACGGCTCCGTGTACGGAGCGTCGGCCCTCTCTGCTGCGCAAAGAGGGCCTAAACTAAAGCCTTTTCTGCATCTCAAATGGCGAGAACTAAATCCCTCTTTGCGGAGCAGAAGGGTCGCCCAGCTTAGCGTCGCCGGGGAGAGTCCACTCGCGACGCAGAAATGCCGTCATTTCACCTCTGCTAAAAGCACCGGCCACCTCACCCTATATTTGCCATATTCTTATTATATTTAGCAATCGCTTGTAAAGAGGAGGCACCTACGGAGCCCTCAGTATTGCTTGTAAAGTTTCTATAAACACGATGCTCCTAGCGGAGCGTAAAACTCAAATCGGTATAAACACTCCGGAGGAGTATCGTGTTTATAGCATAAGGAGAAAGGTGAGAAGGCTCCGTAGGTGCCCCCTAATCAGCGACTTGTTTTAAAGCGATTTCCCTAGGTATGCCCCAAAGAACAAAATGCTGCAATTTTTTGTTAAATTTTGCATCTTTACGATATTAAAGCCCCCTCTGTTATCTATGCGTTGTAAACAATTACTGTCAATTGTTTTTTTACTGACAGCAGCATTTCCTGCCTTTGCCCAAAAACAGGTGGAGGCTGATAGCATCACCGTTATAGCTAACGCCAAATTTGATAAAGCGGGCTTATTTAAAAGGGCCCTGCTGGGGACCAGTTACCGCAAGGTATGGGCACAGCCTATAAAAGTGCCTATCTTTCATCTCAATAAAGAAAAAGGCGGCCTCAAAATAACCGGCACGGGCGGCGGCAATCAAACTACATCATTGCAGTTGGAAGATTCGCTGGGCCACGAGTGGGTGCTGCGCTCGGTAAACAAAACCACCTCGCGCGATCAGCCCCAAATTTATAAGAATACCATGGTGGAGGATCTGATGCTGGATGCCGGCTCCATCGGTCACCCTTACTCGGCTTTAGCAGTACCGCCATTGGCAGAAGCGCTGGGTCTGCAGCATACCAACCCCATCATTGTTTACCTGGGCGATGACCCTGCTTTGGGCAAATACCGCGACGAGTTTGCCAACCACATGTACCTTTTTGAAGAACGTGGCCCGGCAGACGGTTCAAAAGATATCAAAACCGAGACCCTGCAGGATAAGCTGGAACAGGACAACGACAAGAAAGCCGATGCCAGACTGATACTGCGCGCCCGTATATTCGATTTTATCATGGGCGATTGGGACCGCCACGGCGGCCAATGGAAGTGGACCAAAAGCGACTCCTCAAAAAATACCTACGAGCCATTCCCCAAGGATAGGGATAAGGTATTTTACACTACGGGCGGGGCGATATTTGATGTAATGTCGATAGCCAAGCCCAACCTGCAGGCCTATACCGACCATATCCGAAGGGTAGATTTGTGGAACTACAACACCGTGGGCTTCGACCTGTATTTCCTGAACCAGTTTGATCAAAAGGATTGGGAGGCGGAGATTACCTATGTGCAGAGCCATCTTACCGATGAACTGATGGAGCGGGCGTTAAAGTTGATGCCGCCCAACGTGTACGCGGTATCGGCACCAGCCATTTTCAAAACCTTTAAACGTCGGCGGGATCATATTCGCAAATATGCCATGCGCTATTACCGTTTCCTGGCGCAGCGGGTGGATGTGACGGGGTCGGATAAGAACGAGAGGTTCACCATCATCCGCCAGCCTGATGGTGATGTGCAGCTCACCATCAACAAAGTCAAGAAAGATGGCCTGGGTAAGGTGATATACCAGCGTACCTTTAAACATAAGGATACCAAAGACCTGCGCGTTTACGGCCTGGAGGGTAAGAATACTTTTGAGGTTATCGGTGGCAACACATCGCCCATCACCGTGCGCATGATAGGCGGCCACGAAGAGGATACTTACCTGATAGATTCCGCGCAAAGTCGCAAGAATCTCTACCTTTACGACCGCAGCGACCAGCAGAACAACCTACCGACGGCATCTGCCGCGCACCTCAAGCTGAAGAAAGATACCACCGTAAACCAATACATCAGGCCAGAGAATAAGTACAATACCGTAACGCCAATCGTTTCCCTGGGTTACAGCACGGAGGATGGGCTGCAGTTTGTGGGTGGTGCCAACTACGTGCGGTACAGCTTTCAAAAGCAGCCGTATTCCAGCTTGCAGCATCTATCGGTAAACTATACCTTCCAAAAGCAATCGTTCATTGTAAATTACAGCGGCATTTTTAAGAAGCGGTTATGGGATAACGATTTGCTGGTAAACATTACCGAGCGCGGCCCGCGCAACACCAACAACTTCTTCGGGCTGGGCAACGTGGGCGAATTCGATAAGGCTGGTGGAAAGGAGTTTTACTACTACCGCAACCGTTACGATTTTGCCGTGGCCGATATACGCCTGGCGCACCACTATAACCACTGGCAACTGAGCGGCGGCTCGGTAACGCAGTTCTACACCGCATCTGAAGACCATAACAACGACCACTTTTTTAACAAATACAATCAACTACACCCCGAAGAGCAGGTGTTTAAAGCCAAACTATACACCGGCATCATCGGCGGCGCAGTTTACGATACCCGCAACAACACCACCTTTGCCAGCCATGGCGTGGTTTGGCGCACCACGGTTACCGGGCTCACAGGCTTAAATATCAGCGGGCATACTTCGGGTTCGATGCTGTCTACCTTCAGCTTTTTTGTACCGCTGATGGATTCTACCATCGTGTTCGCCAACCGTACCGGTGCGGGCGCAATAGCAGGCAAGGGCGATTTTTTCCAGATGATGAACCTGGGCGGGCTTACCATGCGCGGCTACCATACCAGTCGTTTTATAGGGAACACCATATTGTACAATAATATGGAGCTGCGCGCCAAGCTGTTCGATTTTAATGCCTACGTACTGGCTTCCTCTTTTGGCGTAGTTGGCTTTAACGATACGGGCCGCGTTTGGCTGAAGGGCGAAAAATCAGACACTGTGCACGATACCTACGGCGGCGGTATCTTCCTTACGCCGTACAACGCCTTTTTGTTCGAGGCCGTACTAGGCAAAAGCCCGGAGGGCACACTGGTTTATCTAACTGCGGGGTTTAGGTTTTAGGGGGGATTTGATAGTAAAACCAATTCTTCTATAATAGATGGCAGAATCAAAAAAAATTAAAATACAACAATCCTGATTTTGCTAATAAAATTAGTATCTTTGTCAGGATAAAATCACTTCATGTGCTGTTGCAGCAATCATTTAGGTTGTGTAACTTGCATACAATTAAATCGTTAAGAATTATTATGATTTCAAATAGCTTCAACAAAACAAAAGCTATCAATTCTTTGATTCTTATCGCAAGTAAAATTGCAGATAGCAATGGGATTGCAGATAAGTACACGGCGTTAAAAATGCTATACTTCGCAGAAGTAATTCATTTGGCTAAGTATGGCCGATTGATAACTGATGATGATATAGCTAGACTTCCACATGGTTCTACGCCATCAAAGTCATATGATTTACTAAAAGCATCAAGCAACGACCCTAACTTTCAAATTCTAAGTAACGAGAAATTCAAACCGTTATCCCCTATTGACATGGATGAGCTGTCGGAAAGTGAAGTAGAAGCCCTATTGCAATCATATGAACAAAATAAATTTTTCGGCTTTTATAATTTAAAATCAAAAGCTCATGATGATGCTTATAATATGGCTAAAGAAAAAGGGCTTCGGTTTGTCCCCATTGAATATATAGCTAAGCAAGAGAAATTGTCTGCGCCAGAAATCGCCTACATAAAAGAACATTATGATTTTGTAGAATCAATGCAATGGCTCAATCTTTAAGCGATTTCTTTTCAAAGGAATTAAAGGAAAAACTCGTAGATATACCTATATCGTTAAAAGGAATTGTTTTGATAGAAATTCCTGAATTCTTAAGCGCAAAAGGTGATAAATTTGCGATATTAGTGTCGCAATCTAATTGCAAAGGCTTTATTGCGCTGGTAAGTATAAATACTAACAAGCCCTTTTCTGGGAATTATTACACCCTGAAAAAAAAGGAATATCCATTTTTAAAATACGACAGCCATGTTGGATGTGATTTCATTTCGGATAGACCAACTGACGAAATAACAAAGTTTTTAATTAATAACCCAGAACGTATAAAAGGCGAATTACCGATTTTCAGCATGTTCAGATATTACAAAAGTTAGCAGAAAGCAAGCTAATTACGAATAAGATTAAAAAGAAATACGATTTGTTGTAATGAGTAATCTACCACAATTGCTGCATTTTTGTTAACTGCATAGCCTTGCTTTGTCAATAAGGGAATCGAACAAGCTATCCTTGCTTAAACTTTTGCTCCAATTCCCAGTTTCTATTCAAACACTAAAAAAAATTCCAATTAATTTTTATCTTCGTTTGCCTTTGCCCTGGCATTAACTTATATAGTGCTCTATGCTGTTCAATTCGTTACATTTTGTTGTATTCTTCCTCATCGTAACGCCGCTTTACTTCATCCTTCCCCATAAATTCCGGTGGATAATGTTACTGATAGCCAGCTGCTATTTCTACATGACGTTTATCCCTATCTATATCCTCATCCTCATCTTTACCATCATCGTAGATTATTTTGCGGGGATATGGATAGAGAAATCGGAGGGGCGCGAACGAAAATTCTACCTCATTATATCGCTGGTGGCCAATATTGGCGTGCTGGCGTTCTTCAAATACTTCAACTTTCTTAATGAGAACCTCACCCTGCTCATGAGCCAGTTCGGCTTGAGCAATGCGGTGCCTTATTTAAAGTTTATTTTGCCGGTGGGCCTCAGCTTCCATACCTTCCAGGCCATGAGTTATACTATCGAAGTGTACCGCGGCAACCAGGCTGCCGAGCGGCATTTCGGCATTTACTCACTTTACGTAATGTTTTACCCGCAGCTGGTGGCCGGCCCTATAGAGCGCCCGCAGAACCTGCTGCACCAGTTTTATGAGAAGCACCCGCTCACCTACGAGAATTTTTCCATCGGCTTCAAGATGATTTTATGGGGATTTTTCCAGAAACTGGTAGTGGCCGATAGGCTTTCCATCTTCGTATCGGCGGTGTACCAAAACCCGGGGGCCTACAGCTCTTCGATGCTGCTGGTGGCTATCCTGTTCTTCGCGTTCCAGATATATGCCGATTTTGCCGGCTACTCCAACATCGCCCTGGGTACGGCGCGCATCATGGGCTTTAAGCTCATGACCAACTTCAACACGCCTTTCTTCTCCACCAGCGTTACCGAATACTGGCGCCGCTGGCATATATCGCTCAATACCTGGTTTAGCGACTATCTGTTCACACCGCTCATGATTGCCAACCGCGATTGGGGCAAGGCAGCCGTTATCCTGGCACTCATGGTTACCTTCGGCCTTAGCGGCTTGTGGCACGGTGCCGGGTGGACGTACATTATGTACGGCCTACTGCATGGCGTGGCGGTAAGCTACGAGTTCCTCACCAAGAAATTCCGCAAGAAGCTATCTAAAGCCATCCCACCAATTATTTATAACAACGTAAGTATGCTGCTGGTATTTACCTACGTATGCCTTACCTGGGTGTTCTTCAGGGCGCAAAGCTGGGGCGATGCTATTATGGTACTCAAAAGGCTGTTTGCTTTCCAGGGGAAATTTTTTGTATTCGATAATAACCTCGGGGTGATTATCTACTCGCTGATGGCTATTGCGATATTGCTGGTACATGATCTAAGCGTACATCTTAACCATGGCAAAAGCTACTTTTTATACCACAAATCGGCAGCGGTGCGCATGGCCACTTATTGTTTCATATTGGTTACCATTGTGCTTATCGGCGTATTTGATGGTGGGCAGTTTATCTATTTCAAATTCTAAACATGGCCGATTACAAACTCATCATTAAGCGTTTTGGCATACTGGTAATAGCCATGTTCCTGTTAGATTGGGGCGTAGGTGCTGTGCTTAAACATTTCTACTTCACCAAAAAGAACGGTGCCGATTACCGCACCAACCACGTAATCAACAAAACAAAGGCAGATGTGCTCATATTCGGTTCATCAAAAGCGGCTTACCATTACGATACCAAAATCATCGGCGATAGCCTGCATTTATCTGTTTATAACGCCGGCAGGGATTTGAGCTATATCTACTACCACTACGCCCTGCTGGAGGCTGCCCTAAAACGCTACACCCCAAAACTGATTGTGCTTGACACCCGCGCCAACGAATTCCATATGTTTAAAAATGGCGAAGACCGCGACCGCATTAACGTATTGTTGCCTTATTATGATAGCCACCCCGAGCTGCGCCAGGTTTGCCTGTTGCGTGGTCCGTTTGAGCGATATAAGCTGCTATCAAAAATGTACCCTTACAATTCGCTTATCTTAAATGAGCTGGTAGAACTGTTGCCCATCGCCCGTTACAAGAAGGACGATTCGCAGGACGGATACATCGCCAAATACGGACAATTTAAAGGCGGCCTGCGTCCCTACACGGTGAGGGATGCCGTAGATACCACCGCAGCCCTTTACTACAAAAAATTCGTGGAATTGTGTAAATTAAGGAAAGTACCATTGGTAGTTGCCTTTTCGCCTATCTATCAGGATATTCATGCAGCTGCCAACCGCAATGTGCAATACGCAATGCAGGTTTGCAAAAACAATAACGTGCCGGTGCTCAACTACCTGCGCGATACCACCTTCGCCAGCAAGCCCCAATATTTTTACGATGACTTGCACCTCAACAGGCAGGGCTCGGTGGTGTATAGCAGTATCATCGGCGGTAAGTTAAGGCAACTATCTACTCATAAATAAAGCTTATTATTGCAGCATGAAGGATTTTGCTAACCTGAAACGCAATCTCAAGAAAGATGCCTCGGCCCTAAAACCTATTAAAGTGGCCCTGCTGGGCGATATCGCAACGCAGTTCCTATCGGTAGCCATACGGGGTGTAGGTTACGAACATGGCTACAATTTACAGCTTTGGGAAGCCGACTTTAACCAGGTAGAACGCCAGGTATTCGACCCGGCATCAGAACTGCACGCGTATGATGCCGAGGTGATCATCATCTTCCGGTCCTCCCACAAACTGCTGGGCAAATACAACAAATATAAAGGCAATCCTACCTCTTTTGCTGCTGATGAACTCAACGGTATCAAATCCATCTACGATACGCTTGCCTCAGTGAACCCCAAGGTAAAAGTAATATACTACAACTACGCCGAGATAGACGACAGCGTTTTTGGCAACTATGCTAACAAGGTGGCTGCGTCGTTCCTGTTCCAGCTGCGAAAGCTCAATTTTCTGCTGATGGAGTATGCCACCGAGGTGCCCAACTTGCATGTCTGCGATTTATCTTCAGTACAAAACCAGGTGGGCAAAGCAACGTTTTTTCAGCCGTCGGTATATATCAATTCTGAGATGGTGCTGAGCATCGAGGTGCTGCCCGCCATCGCCTACAAAACGCAGGGCATCATTAGCGCCTTGCAGGGCAAGTTTAACAAATGCCTCATCCTCGATCTGGATAACACCACCTGGGGCGGCATCATAGGCGATGATGGTATTGAGAATATCCAAATAGGCGCTTTGGGCATTGGCAAAGCCTTCTCCGAGTTTCAGTACTGGGTAAAAAAACTAAAGCAGCGAGGCATTATTGTAGCCGTGTGTAGCAAGAACACCGAAAGCATCGCCAGGGAGCCTTTCGAAAAGCATCCGGATATGGTGCTGAAACTGGATGATATTGCCGTTTTTGTGGCCAATTGGGAAAACAAGGTTGATAACATCCGCAAGATACAGGGCATCCTCAATATCGGTTTCGATTCGATGGTTTTCCTGGATGATAACCCCTTCGAGCGTAATATGGTGCGGGAGGGGATACCGCAATTAACTGTTCCCGAATTACCCGAAGATCCTGCGGAATACCTCGAATACTTGTACCCGCTCAATCTGTTCGAAACCGTTTCTTTCACCAACGACGATGCCGAACGCACCAGGCAATACCAGGTAGAGGCGCAGCGCGCAACCCTCTTCGAAAAATTCACCAACGAGGACGATTTCCTGCAGAACCTGGCCATGGTAAGCGTAGTAGAGCCATTCACCAGGTTCAATACCCCACGGGTGGCACAGCTATCGCAACGCAGCAACCAGTTCAACCTGCGTACTGTGCGCTATACCGAGGCTGATTTGGAGGCCCTGGCCGCATCGGCAGATTATCACACCTTTTCTTTTACGCTGGAAGATAAATTCGGTAATAATGGCCTTATTTGTGTGCTGATTTTGCAGCAGGAGAGCCCCGATGTGCTGTTCATTGATACCTGGCTGATGAGCTGCCGCGTGCTGAAGCGTGGCATGGAGAACTTTACGCTGAACACTATCGCTAATTTTGCGCAGGAAAAAGGCTATAAATACCTCAAAGGCGAGTATATTGCCACCGCAAAAAACGCAATGGTGGAACAGCATTACGGCAAACTGGGTTTCGAGCCGGATGGCGCTTACTGGCTGCTGAACCTCGCCCAATACCAACCTCAAAAAGCATTTATTGATAAAAAATAACCCCGTGGAAAGACTACAGATAATAGCCCAGGTAACCGATATATTTAAAGACGTGCTGGATAACGACGACATTACGCTAACCGATGCCACTACGGCTAAGGAAGTTGACGATTGGGATTCGCTGAACCATATACAACTGGTTGTAGCCATAGAAAAGCATTTTAACATACGCTTCACCGCCAAAGAGATACACAGCTGGCAAAACGTAGGCGAACTGGTGGATAGCGTGGCCGGGAAAGTCTGAACCGCCGATTTTAATGATTTTAGGATTGCGTTGATTAGCTCCTCCTGTAGACGTAAACCATATTTGTTCTTGCGAGGAACGATGCGTAGGGCTGAGGAATGGGGCGACGCGGGTAAAACGGTCATCTTTACGGCAACTATGAAAAAACTTTTATTCCTGCTTTTTTTATTGGCTCCTGCTTTTGTTTTTGGCCAAACGGGTACTATACGCGGTAACATAACCTCCGTGTTGAGCAATGAGCCCCTTACCGGGGTAAGCGTTGCCATTGTAGGCACGGCTACCGGAACCACAACCGATTCTTTGGGGAATTACACCCTTGCCGGGCTGCGCCCCGGTTATTATACCCTGCAAATATCATTGGTAGGTTATCGTCCTAAAACTCTTTTTGATATACAGGTTACCAATGCCAAAATAGCGGTTGCCGATGTTGGACTGGAAGACGATTCCCAAACGCTTAACGAGGTGAAGGTAGCTGCGCCGCGCTTTTTTAAAACGCTGGAAAGCCCGGTATCGCTCCGGACCATTGGTTCTACCGAAATTAAGCGCAACCCGGGCGGTAACCGCGATATTAGTAAAGTTATCCAGTCGTTGCCGGGCGTGTCATCGCCGGTGAGTTTCCGTAACGATATCATCATCCGTGGCGGCGCGCCCAACGAGAACCGCTTTTATATCGACGGAATAGAGATCCCCAATATCAACCACTTCGCTACGCAGGGTTCTTCTGGTGGTCCGGTTGGGCTTATCAATGTAGATTTTATCAACGAGGTTGATTTTTATTCGGGCGCGTTCCCGGCAAATCGCGGTAACTCCCTCAGTTCGGTGTTTGAGTTTAAGCAAAAGGATGGGCCGACAGATCGCACCAACGCCACGCTTACGCTCGGCTCCAGCGATTTTGCCGCAACGCTTGCGGGGCCATTCAGCAAAAAAACCACCTTTATTTCCTCGTACCGTTACTCGTATTTGCAGGGCTTGTTTAAACTCATCGGTTTACCTTTTTTGCCCTCATACCAGGATTTTCAATTCAAAGTAAAAACCAAGTTCAATACCAAAAACGAGCTGACCATTTTAGGCCTCGGCGCGCTGGATCGCTTTAAGCTGAACCTGGATGCTAAAAACACCGAGCTGAACCAATATACGCTGGCCAATATCCCGGTGAATTCGCAAAATAATTATACCATCGGTGCCACCTACAAAAACTTCCGCGCCAATGGTTACAGTCTGTTTGTTTTAAGCAGGGATTACCTGGATAACCGCGCCAAAAAGTTTCAGGATAATAACGAGGCCGGCACCAAAACGCTCGATTATAATTCGAAGGAGATAGAGAACAAATTCAGGTTCGAGAATGTGAGCCGGGCTAATGACTACCGCATCAGCTTTGGTGCCGGTGCCGAAACTGCCCAATACACTACCAATACCTTCAACTTGCTGCCATTCAACAGCAACATCTACACGTCGGAAATCAACTTTTTTAAATACAGCCTGTTCGGGCAACTGAGCAAGGCTTATTTTAAAGATAAGCTGAATCTCTCTTTCGGTGCCCGTGCCGATGCCAATACCTATTCTTCAAAAATGAATAACCTGGCTAAAACACTTTCGCCGCGATTCTCGGCCTCTTACAACATCAGCGAGAAGCTCAGCATTAACTTCAACACCGGAATTTATTACCAGCTGCCCGCCTATACCGTTTTAGGCTATCGCGACAGCACCGGTGCATTAGCCAACCGCGATGTGAAATACATATCCAACAAACAGGTAGTTTTGGGGCTGGAGTACAATACGCTTAAAAACACCCGTTTCACCATCGAAGGCTTCTATAAGCACTATAAAGATTACCCGGTTGAGCGCGTACTGGGCGACAGCATCCCGCTGGCCAACCTTGGTGCCGATTTTGGCGTGGTGGGCAATCAGCAGGTAGTTGGCTACACCAAAGGCCGCAGCTACGGGGTAGAGTTTTTTGCGCAGCAGAGGCTCAATAAAGGTTTTTACGGCATCTTCGCGCTTACGCTTTTCCGCAGCGAGTTCCAGGATAAGAACGGGAGGTATGTGCAATCCTCCTGGAATAACCGCTACATCCTGAG
This sequence comes from Mucilaginibacter psychrotolerans, assembly GCF_004519315.1. GTDB lineage: Bacteria > Bacteroidota > Bacteroidia > Sphingobacteriales > Sphingobacteriaceae > Mucilaginibacter > Mucilaginibacter psychrotolerans. The sequence continues at coordinate 80,877 of NZ_SOZE01000012.1, read as the reverse complement.
TATGACAGGCGGCAAGGTATTCAGTCGTAACTGGGAGGTAGGCGCAAAACTGCGCTATACCGGCGGCAGTCCGTACACGCCTTACAACATCAGTTCATCTACGCTAAAAAGTAATTATGCTATCTTCCCGCAGGGCATACCCGATTGGCAGCAGCTCAACAGCCGCCAGTTGAACAACTTTTACCAGCTGGATGTGCGCGTAGATAAAAAATACCCCTTCAAAAGGTTTACGCTGAACGTGTACCTCGATATCCAAAACCTTACCTACAACCAATACCAGCTGCAACCCTACCTGGTGCCCGACCGCGATGCCGCCGGTAACCTGCAGGATGCCCCCGGCGACCCATCGCGTTTCCGCTCTAAGTTATTGGATAACAAAGGCGGTAATGTGCTGCCGACCATTGGCGTAATATTTGAGTTGTAATTCGTTGTCAATAATGAGGTAATTCCGTGCCGTTCAACGCTGCGCGGATAAGCTATATGGCATGGGTGTTATAGCGGTTGGCTGGCTTATGGAATAGCATGTCGGCCTCACGAGTAGTCTGTTGTTTAATATTACAGGCTTACTACCGGGTTATTGCCCGCCAGTCGACCATTTGCGAATCATTTATTGTTTTCGAAAGGAAACCCTTCTATTCAGTATACGGCCCTCTTCCGTTGAATTATCTGCTACAGGCTGGGTTTCACCGTAAGCTTTTACTTTTAATTTCTTAGCATCAACACCGGAATTAACTAGATAAGTTTTTACAGAGTTGGCCCTGTCTCGAGATAAGGAAATGTTGTGAGCAGCCGTTCCTTCAGACGATGCATAGCCGGATATCTGCAAACTTTCACCGGTCGAGCGCAGATCGGAAGCCGTTGCATCCAATACCGGGTAAGAAGATGTAGGCAATACCGCACTGTCAAACCCAAATATTATGTCGCTATAACCTGAACCTGCCGGCGCAAATTTGTATGGAAAAGCTTCCGAACAATTGGGTTCCTCATCTATATATTCATAACCCGCCTTAACTTTCAATAATTTATCATATCTGCCACATAGCCGGTAAAGACTTACGTTAGGGTACCAGATGATTTTACTCCTGTCGGCGCTAACCGTCTTGTTTTGAAGATACCCGCCATAGTGCACGTCTTCCTTTAGGTCCACCGGCCCGGCGGGCGTTTGAACAATTTGCCCTATTGCTGCGCAACAAAATAATGAGAGTAAAGCGGTAAAAAATGTTTTCATAAAGCTTATTTAATAATGCGAGCCAGTTTTACGTCTTCCTTTTTTATGGTATAAATTTGCTTATCCTTCTCAAGAGCGTTATCAACAGTGACCAATCTATCGGCCAGAATAACTATATATTCCTCCTTGGTGGTTAGTAAAAGCCTTAAACTACCTTGCTGATTGCATGCTTTAAATTCATTAGTGAGTCTATTGATTGTGCTTGGAGCGTAAATCCCTTTGTCAACACGCGCTTTCTTAACACTATCTGCGGCACCTTTTGCACCGGTACCTTCTATATCCTCTTTTAAAACAAATTTAACTCTTAGAAGTCCCGACCCACGGTAAGCAAAATCTTTTTTCCCATCTACACCGGCCGAAAAAATGGCACTCACATACACTATAGCAAACCAAATTATACACAACATGTAAACAATCCAGCTTTGCTTCAAAAATTTTATTAGTAAAATACTACCTGCCAGCAGCAATATCGCTACCAACCAATGATCTATAAATAAATACGTTAAAACATTTACCGAATAAATAAGGAAATAATAAAATTCCATATCGGCCTGTCGGATGGAGATGCCAAAAAAATTAAAGTAAGTATAAATGTAAACCCACCCTGAGAAATACAGGTAAATTGCTAAAACAAACGAAATGTCCTTTGCATTTTTAAAAAAGCTGGTTTCAGTTTCTACGGGCGACTCCTGAGGCGGTGCAGCTTCAGCTACAAGTTTTTTTTCGGCCATGGATAAATAAGGTTAGGTATTTATTGCGTATAAACATAAGTATTATATTTATAATTTCAAAATATATAATACTTATGTTTGTATTTAGATATCAAATCGTGTCATGCAGTTCACCGATGCCCCCGCTGCCGCAAGCTTCCTCGCTTGTGGCCCACTTGCAAGGTAACCACTTTGCATATTCGCTAACCTGCTTATCGGGGATTATTAATGTTTTTAATTTTTTTGGCCAAGGTATTAATGAGCTCCCTTTGGTCGGTTGTCTTCGTTCCTTATAATGACGTGATTTTAAGTTATTGATTATCAGTATATATTTTTGCACGTCATAACCTTTTTTTTCAGGGTTACCCCCTTATGGATACTCGCAACGACGCGGTGGTGAGTGGTTTTTGTTAGCCCCCGCTGCCGCAAGCGTCCCCGCTTGTGGCCTGCATGCAAGGTAACAACTTTGCAAGCCGCCCTGCTTATCGGGGATTATTAATGTTTTTAATTTTTTTTGGCCAAGGTATTAATGAGCTCCCTTTGGTCGGTTGTCTTCGATCCTTATAATGACGTGGCCTTAAGTTGTTGATTATGAGTATGCATTTTTTTACACGTCATAACTTTTTTTTCAGCCCCCCTGATGGATACTCGCAATGACGCGGTGGTGAGTGGTTTTTGTCAGCTTCCGTCGTCCTCATCCTGTCCCCAACAATTCCACTCCCTAAAACGGACGGACAGGGCAACCCTAAACCCGATAGCAGCGTAAAGCCCGCACGAAGTAAGGCTTGCAGCGTATAGCGGGGCTATCGGTACCTAAGTAGCAAGCCTTTGCTTTTCAAATTCCTTACTCCACCACCAACAATAACCCCTTCCCCGTTGCTACAGGTATTTCGCCATCTGCCGAAAATATATTGGCTTGCTGGAAGTTTTTAATCGGTTGGGCGGTTATTTTGGCTTTTGCGGGGTCGATGCCGAGGGCTTTCCAGTCGATGGTTAGTTTGATGCTGGTGTCGGTATCTGCCCAGCTGGCGATGGCTACGAGGGCTTTGTTGGCCTTTTTGTACACGGTTGCCAGTACTTTAGGGTTGTTGGTTTTTACGGGGCTGTTGGGTACCCAGTAGCCTATCATTTTGCTGCCCTGCATACCGAATTGGTCCCAGGCTTGCCAGATAGGGCGCGGGTCGGCGTTATCGCTCCAGGGCATGCGGTTGGTCATGCCGAACACCATGCCGCGCCAAGGGTTGCCGCCGTCCTGCAGCATTTCGCCCATCAGGCCGAAGGGGATGCCCGATACCTCGGTGAGGAAAAAATCGGGGGAGTTCTTTTCGTAATCGAAGTACTCGCCAAACCACAGGCGGTTGAGGTAGGGGAAGTGCTCCATATACAGGTTGGCGCTGTTGTTAAAACCGTCGCTTTTGTTGTATTGGTTGGCGCTGTGCAGGTCGATAATGCCGGGGTGGCCATCCTGCGTAAGCACGCGTTTAATGCGTTTCATGGTGATACGGTCGAAAGCCACATCGTCCAGGTAAATACCATCGATACCTACGTTCTGCACCAGCCAGTTCATGCCTTCTACGTAGTAGTTGTGCCAGCGACTCATCCCGCTGTTCACGATGGCGGCATCTTTAATTTCGGGCACATACCAGGCGGCGATGTAATCGTCGCCCAGGTGTTCCTGCAGCCACGAGTAGCCGCCACCTTTGCCGGTAGAGTATATCTCATGACCAAGGCTGCGCATGGGGAAGGTTTCATAGGCACTGTTGCTTAGCTCGCGCACGGTATTGTAGATTTTTACTTTAAGGCCTAGCTGATGCGCCGAATCGATATAATGCTTCATGGCGTCATGCGCAATGAAGGGATAATTGATGGTAGGGTTGATGGGCGTAGCATGGTGTATGTTCACCACGGTAGCGCCGGTGGCCTTAATGCTATCCAGGTTGTTGTACTTGTGATAGAAACGCGTGCTCCACTGAAAATCGGTATTGATAGGGTGGAAGGGGGTGATGAGCAGCGTGAAGTTGTAGTAAAGCACATCGCCCTTCTTCATGGTACGCGGACCGCTGTAATTATCGGCCAGGATGTTGTTTCCGTACCGTTTGATGAGGATGCCGCCCTTGCCTTCGTTACCCCAGCTGGTAGGCAATAGCAGCGGTTTTTGCAGGTAGAAGTTGGTGTTAAGGGGGCGCACGTAATGCTCATCGCGCAGGGAGTATTGCAGGCCGGCGTTCACTTCGCCTAACCAGGCACCGTCCTGGTTCTTTTTGGCAACGTCCCATTTCCAGTTGAGGGTATCGGGGCGCAGGCCGCCTTTTTGGTTGAGGCCCATCAGGTATTTGGATGCGGCGGTATCAAAGGGGATGTGGAGTTTGATATCGTCGAGGGAGATATCCTGCAGGGCCGTGAGTTGCACTTCGTAATGCATGTAACCGTCGAACTCAATACTGCCGTCAACATACATCTGTAACTCATCTGATTTGTAATTGGTTTCCCAGCTTACTTTGCCTGGTGCTTTATCAGTGAAGCCAAAACCATCAACATAGCCCCTTCCGATGCTGTTACCTGTTTTGGGGTCGAACGCGTCGATAGTGCCAGTATATCCTTTAAACGCGACATCTTTATGTGTAGCCGCATTAATCACATGGAAATGGATACCCTCGCCCAAAATGTTCTTGGCTAAGTCGGTGGTGCCGGTCATTTCAGGCGTGAAGAAAGTTTGTATCTGTATGGGGAAACCATTATTACCAAGTATGACCTTACGTCCGAGGAGGCTGATGGTTTTATCATCAACCATTAGCGGCGTATAGGGTTTTATCACGTCGTTTTGCTGCGCGAGGGTAGAGTTGAGCCAGGTGAGGCGGGTTTGCAGTTCGGGATGATTTACGCCGCCGTTGAGGGTAGGCTGAGGCTTTACGGTAATTGTGACAGGAACTGTTGTTGCCGGTGCATTGTCGGCCTTCACCGTTGCTACCCCCGCATACGTACCAGCTGATGCTTTAAATGGAATGTTCACCAGGCACCACATGGCTTGGATGTCGTCTTTGGCAATGTCAACCGTTTTTTCGAGCGAAGTGCCGTCGTATTTGGTGCCGCTGGTATTGAGGCAGCTGAGGTACACAGCTGAAATATAAAGGCCGCCGGAGCTTTTCAGATCAGAGAAGCTCACCTTTACATTCTTCAGATCTTGATTGGCCGCATACACACCCAACTGAAAGCTATAATTCTCGCCCTTAGCTGCCAAGCCGCTGAACGTGGGTGCCGGGCTTCTTTTAGCCCAGCGCTGGGGCAGGTCATGCGTCATTTTGATTGGGTGTTGCCTGTCTTCCGTAAAAACGAGATAGGGTTTGCCGCTTTTGTTTAAGGCTGCCACTTCTGCGTTGGTGGCAATCACCTCCATGGGGTAAAAGCTGTTCATGGCGTTTACGGCCTCCAGATAAAGCAGGGTAGCGGGTTTAGCTTTGCCGGTTTTTGCCAGCCATGCAGCCGATGCCGTATTTTGTAGCGGGAGGTAAACCGCCTTGGGGTAATTGCTGCGCGCGGTTACCTTGTAGGGCATGTAGTAAATGTAGTATGTACCCGGGCCGGAGGTTGGCTCGAACCAGATGCTGCCGCTCTCCTGCGAGATCGCATCCGTCTTTACGTTGCCAATGCGTTTATTGGTTTTGGCATCTACCACGATAATTTGCTTATTGGCTGGGTCATCGTGCCTGCGCCAAGGGATAAAAACCTTGCTTGCGGGTGTCGCTGCCGCCACGCTCACCACGGCGCGATGGTTGCCCAATGAATCAGGATCCCAGCTGTTGTTGCCGTTAACATATTTTACGGTTTGTGCAGATGCGATGCTGCCGACTATTAACAACATGCAGCAAAGGGATAGGGCTTTTATCAGTCGATTCATATGGCGCGGACTTTGGATAGCGTTTACCTGCCAAATTAACAAAAAAATAGTGACAGGTGGTTGGCGGAGGTGTCCTGCGGATAAATCTTATCGCAACAAAAAAGCCACCTGTCTCCAGGCGGCTGTCATTATCTTTTATTAGCAGTAAAATAAGCGGGTTATATCGCGCTTACAAGCTTGCCTGCTGCGGCGATAGTTTTGTTTTGGTAGAGATTTACTACTGCAAGGTTGTTGGTAGCTACATTTTGGGCCATATCGCGGTTAAGGTAAAGTTCTTCGGTGCTGCCTTTGATATCGGCTTTAGCGTTGTTTTTAACCGCTACAGTAAGCTTAAATGCGTTCACGGTAAGTTGTGCCTGCGCGTTATTGTGCAAATCGATGCTGAAATCGATTTTAGATAGCGTGCCGAACGATACGATTTGCGCATTATCGAACAACGATACCGAACGAAGGTCGGTAGCTTTTACCCATATGATTAGTTTCTCGTCGTTATAAGAAGAGATACGCAATGCGCCGCCTTTATTTTGGATAAGTGCGTTTTCGGCGTAGTACTTGTTGTAAACTTTTATCACATCGGCAGGGGCATCGCTCACAAATAGCTGCACGTTGCCGTGTACTTCAATGCTGCTGATGGTGCCAACATCTTCTAATATGGTAAAGGCATCGTCTTTTATGGTATTGGCGTAAACTGGTGCGGTGGTGCTTAAGGCAATAATTGCAATTGCAGTTAAGAATAGGTTTTTCATTTTCATCGTCATTTTATTTTATGGTTTTGCGTCGAATCGTATCACTCTCTTTTCGGATACGACTGAATTATCGGGCTCTTCTGCCCTTTACTTGGGCTTGTGTTTCTGTGCCTTTTAATTCGCTGCAAAGGTGAGGTTTATTTTGAAGGACAGGGTCATCTTAGTGTAATAAATACACTATTTAAAATAGTCGCAAAAAAGGGCCCATTTAATGATTTTTATACTTGTTTTGGGGTGTTTAGGGATACTTTAATTGCAGGTTTTGCATTTTTTGGTACGCAAGCAGAGCAGCGTTTTTCGGCGAGATCGAAACTTGGCGGCGTAAAATGATCATAGCGGCCAAATTTTTTTAGCGAAGCGTGTGCGTTTTTACCGCTGCGCAGGCAACAAAAAAGGGAGAGCTGATGCCCTCCCTCCAGGTTATTCGTTACGCGAAGTATCAGGGTATTAAGTCGCCGCAATTACTTTAGGCTGCAGTATTTTTTGCAGGCTGGTTTCCAGTTCGGCAACGTCAACATGGATGTCTTCTACCAGGCCATCCAGGTAGGCAACCTGCTTATTGGCAGTGCCGCTGTAAAATGCCGAGTATTGCATATCCATCAGTACTGCCAGGTAGGCAAAAAAGTCGGGCATGTAATTGGGCGAGAAAAGCTCCATCAGGTGCGCGCCGGGCTGACACCATATCATGTTAGAGAATGATGCACCATGCGGGCCCAAAATAAAGGCAGCGTTATGATATATCTCTATCTGCTCGGCAATGCTACGCCGCTTGTCTTCTATCACTTCAAAATTGTACTTCTGCAGCATCAGTAATACTTCGGCCTCGTTCACCACGTGCCGCCTGCCCACGCGGCTGATGTATATACGTTTAGGGGCCGTAGTTTTAGGTGATATTTTTTTAGCGATATGCAGTTTTAGCGAGTTGATATCATCGAGCGTGGGGTACCAGTAAGCTATGTTGCCTGTAATTACGCGTGGGCTAACGGGTTTCGTATGGCGGGTATCTATCAAATTTAAAGGTTCAACGTCCAGCAGCTGCATAAAGTCGGCCTCGTAGGCGGTGTTAAACAGCGGGTAGGCTATGGCTATACCTGCCGTATCGGCAATGGCATCCTGTATGCGGCAAAGCTTGGCCGCCACTAAAAAAACAAAATCGTAATAGCCGCCAAACATAATACCATCCTGCAGTTGGCTAAAAAGCACAATAACGGCAGGCAAGTTTTGGGTGGGGCGGGTATCGGGTTTCCAAATATCCCGGTAAAAGCTAAAATTGCCGTCTATGCATATTACGCGCTTCTCTACAATGGGCGATCCGTTGCGCGTTACCCAGGCCGTTTTGCCGGGCTGCTGATATTCCCAAACATAGGTATGCTGGGTGGTGATTTCTTTTTCGGCAAAAATAACCTGTGCGCCCTCGCCGCTGTTTGCTGTTTGCGGCAGCAGCAAGGTGTTGCCCATACCTTCGGCAACCAGGTAGGGCTGCAAAAAGTTGATTGTTTTACGCTCATTAAGCACGCGGAGGCCGTAAAACCTCAGGGCTAAATCGCGCAACCGCATCAGCGTTTTTTTTATGCCTGCAGCCTTTATCAACTTCATTATTAAATGTTTCATATTTATAATTCAAACGATTACTAAAAAAATCCGGTGTTTCTTGTATTGCTAAACAATTAAGGATTTAATCAGATCAACAACGTTCGCGTTAAAATATAAATAGGCTCTTTAGATGTTATGGGCGGCCCGGTCGATTTTGGCCAAACTACCCCGTTTGCAACAGCCGCAGGGCAGGTAAAGGGTATATCTTTTGGTAAGGGTGGCAGTTCGTAAATGGCCACTAATACCTCAAAATCTGCTGGTGGGGTGAAGTTTTCGCGTACGGTATAAACACCATGGCGGTAACAGCAGTTGCAGTCATCGCCGCAATCCTCTTTAGGTTCGGCGGCTTTTGCCTCGCTGTGCTTATGCGGTTCTTCCATACCATGCATGGCATGGGCATCGGTCTGTTGCGTAACGGTAAAAAGTGAAAAAAGATATTCCGTACTGCAATGCAGCATACAGGCGTAAGCACCCGTAGAGAGTAGCAGGTAAAAAGCGATGATGAACGAAGCCCTAAGCTTTTTCATTAACGGGAGTTAGCAATTATGGTTTAAATATATCCTTTTTAATGCCAATATATAACATGCGTAACGGTAATAAATTATGCACAGCTACTGGTTTATTTTTATTTTCCTCGCAGGTAGGTTGCTAAACACTTAAAGTATAATTTCTTACTTGTCGGTAAAGTTTTTTACAGGTGCGATCACCAAAAAAAATGTAGATATAATTTTAGGGTTCGGTGGCTATGATCTATCTTTAAGGCTTAACAGAACTAGCCTTATCGCATGAAAAAACTTTACGCCCTCATCGTTTTATTAGGCCTTTATGCACATGCTGCGCTGGCGCAGGATAGCACGGCCATTAAAACGGCCGCTTTCGAAAAACAGTTTACGTACCAACATGGCACCATCAAAGTTGGTGATGGCATTGCTACGGTAACCATCCCCAAAGGCTTCAAGTACCTCGATTCGGTACAGGCCGCTAAAGTACTTACCGATGTTTGGGGCAACCCCAAAACGCCGACCCTGGGCTTTATCATGCCCGAAGAAAACGGCATATTAAGCGGCTACGTGTTCAACATCCAGTACGATGCTATTGGCTATGTGAAGGACGACGATGCCAAGGATGTGGACTACGACGAGTTGCTCGCCAACTTAAAAACCGAATCTAATGAAGAGAACCCCGAGCGCGAGAAGGCCGGGTTCCCGCCTATCACCATTATAGGCTGGGCCGCCAAACCTTATTACGATGGCGATAAGCACATACTGCACTGGGCCAAAGAGGTGAAATTCGGTACCGACAGCGTGAATACCCTCAACTACAACGTACGTGTGCTGGGCCGCAAAGGCGTGCTGATATTGAATGCTATTGCTACTATGAACGAGCTTGAAGCCGTAAAATCCGGCGTGCCGCAGGTACTTACCATGGTTGAATTTAGCGATGGCAACAAATACACCAACTTTAATTCGAGTATAGACAATGTTGCTGCATGGACTATAGGCGGCCTTGTGGCGGGTAAGATATTGGCCAAAGTGGGCTTTTTTGCCCTCGCTGTAAAGTTTTGGAAAGTAATTGCGCTGGGTTTTGCTGTAGCAGGCGGCGCCATTAAAAAATTCTTCACCGGAAAAAGTAACAAAGCAGCGACTACGCCTGCCGAGGACGAAAAAGAACCGATAGCCGCTTTTGATGATCTGGCCGAGCAGCCTAAGGAGGAGGAACCCAAGAATGAGGAAGAGCCGCCCGGGATAGAACCCGGCCCGGAAGGGACGGATAAACCGCATCAATCATAAGTTTTCACGACTGACATATCCGGGCCTGCAGAAAAGCAGGCCTTTTTTGCTTTGATAGCGGAGGGATGTTTAGCCGCTGTTATCGTAACGATTTATTTACGAGGCATCAAACTTAAAAATCCCGTGGGCTGTTCTCAAAACTAAAGTCTATTTTTAGGCAGTAAAACGCATCTATCAATTAAACACCATAATTATGTTACCAACATTCTCCAGAAAGATTCTTTTTAGCCTCGGGCTGATATCAACCTTTGGCACTGCCTACGCCCAGCAAAACGATGGCGACCCGGTAGAAACCAAATCGCCAAACAGCAGCTACCAGTCCGCTTTTAAAGGGCAAACCCGCATAGCGGGCGTTAAAACCAAGGCTGCCGTATCGGCAACGGTTATCGCTACCGATCTCAAAAGCCCTTTCGGCTTACGCGTGCTGCCTGATGGGCGTTTTCTCATTACCGAGAAAGGCGGTACCATGCGCATACTGAAAGCCAACGGACAGGCCGATAAAACTATTACCGGCTTACCGGCGGTGGTGTTTCAGGGGCAGGGTGGTTTGCTCGATGTAAACCTCGACCCGGCCTTCGCCAGCAACCGTATGCTGTACTGGGATTACGCAGAAGCCGGTGCAGGTGGCTACGTACTGGCCATTGCCAAAGGCAAACTGGCTGCCGATGAAACCAAAATAGAGAATATACAAGTAATATACCGCAACAGCCCGGGTTACAGCGGTACGCTGCAATACGGTTCGCGCATTTTGTTTGATAAGCAGGGCAATTTGTTTGTAAGCACAGGCGAGCGTTCGGGTGCAGACATCCGCATGAAAGCGCAGGACCTTGGCGCAAGCATAGGCAAGGTGATACATATTACCAAAGAGGGCAAACCGGTAGCAGGCGGCCCCTTCGCAGGCAAGACAGGCGCATTGCCCGAGATTTTCGCTTATGGTTTCCGTAACCCCGAGGGGATGGACTGGAACCCTGTAACCGGCGAACTTTGGGAAGCTGAGTTTGGCCCTCGCGGAGGCGACGAAATCAACATTATCCGCGCAGGCAAAAACTATGGCTGGCCGGTGATAACCTATGGCATTGAGTACAGCGGCAGCAAAGTTGGCGATGGCATACAGCAAAAGGACGGCATGACACAGCCCGTTTACTATTGGGACCCCAGCATATCGCCGGCAGGCATTACCTTTTATACCGGCAACGCCATAGCCGAGTGGAAGAATAACCTCTTTGTAGGCGGCCTGGGTGGCTCGCACATTGCCAGGCTGGTCATCCTAAACGATAAAGTGGTAGGTGAGGAGCGCTTATTTAAAGATAAAGGCGAACGCTGGCGCGCCCTGGTTACCGGTAAGGACGGTAACCTGTACGGCGTAACCGATAGCGGCAAACTGTACCGGATAGGGAAGTGATTTTCTGAGTATTGAGTCCGAAGTCTAAAGTAGAAAAATACCTAAGGCGCAACACCAAGACTTCCGGCTCAAGACATTTGACTTAAGACTTAAAAATGAGATACTTATTGATGTTACTCCTGCTTTCTACAAGCTTCGCTTTCGGGCAAAACCATAATGCCGTGATTACGGCTTACCGCCAAAAGTACATGGCTGATTTTTTGGAGGATAAAAGTTCGCCCTTGAAAAAAGAGGACCTGCAATACCTGCGCTTTTATGATGCCGATAGCACATATAAAGTAGTGGCTAAGGCGCAGCTGGTGATCAACCCGGCTAAGTTCGTGATACCCGCTTTTGCAGGAGCAGGGAGCGAATACGTAAAATATGCGGTGTTGAATATGACGGTGCACGGTAAACAGGTTACGCTTTCGGTTTACCGCAGCCCCGCCCTGGCTAAAATTCCGGCCTACGCCGATTACCTGTTCATGCCCTTTACCGATGGCACCAACGGCCACGAAACCTATGGCGGCGGCAGGTACATAGACCTGCGCGAAGGCGACTTTAAAAACGGCACCGTTGTCATCGATTTCAATAAGGCTTACAACCCTTATTGCGCCTTTGCCGGCGGCTACTCATGCCCCAAGCCACCAGACGAAAACCAGTTGCAGGTAGCCATTGCCGCAGGCGAAAAGAAGTACGCCAAAGAGGTTGGACATTGAGTTGAAAGTATATTTTCAACGAAAAGCTTAATCGTTTTAGCAAAAAGTTTTGCAATCACTTAGGTTTTTGTAATTTCAGCATTTAAATAGCCGGGCAATGCCTCCCGGCTATTTATTATGCTACCCATGTCCTTCAAAAAAACCTGCTGTTTTATAACATTTTTGGCAATTGCCGCCACCGTAACCCAGGCCCAAACTATTAAAGCCCGCAAGCCAGCTCCATACTTTTCAAATAGCTTTAAGGCACTCCAGACTGGTTTTGCCACCATCCCTGATTCGGTGCAGACAAGTGTCTACTGGTATTGGATATCAGGCAACATCTCCAGGGAAGGCGTTATAAAAGATTTAGAGGCCATGAAAAAGGTAGGCATCAACCGGGCATTCATCGGCAACATTGGTCTTGATAATGTTCCCGATGGCAAAGTGAAGATGTTTTCTGATGATTGGTGGGATATCCTGCACACGGCCCTCAAAACCGCCACCCGGCTCAATATCCAGATAGGTATTTTCAACAGCCCGGGCTGGAGCCAATCGGGCGGGCCATGGGTTAAGCCACAGCAGGCCATGCGCTATCTTACCTCGTCGCAAATAATGGTTAAAGGGCCGGTATTGCTGAAACAGCAGTTGGTAAAGCCGAAGGCCGATTTTCAGGATGTGAAGGTAATAGCCTACCCCGTAGCGGCCGATTATGCGGCAGATATCAGCGCCCTAAAGCCGCAAATGGTATCAATTCCCGCTATAGATTCCCTCAATAATTTATTCGACGATAACGAACATACCGGCATCAGGCTTAAAGAGGGGGCCAAATTTTCGGTAGACGTGAATGCGGAAACGGCTTATACCCTTCGCAGTGTGGTTATCAACACCACCAGGCAGCCCGTGTACCTGGTGGGGGATGTGCAAGCCAAAACCAACGGCAATTACGTAACCCTAAAGCATTTTGAAATAGACCGCACCAACCCCGAACTCAACACAGGGTTTACGCCCTATGGCCCCGCAACCATTTCGGTGCCTGCAACAGCGGCCACCAATTTCAGAATAGTGTTTACCAGGGTGTCGGGCAATTCGGGGCTAACGGGATTGAAATTCTCGGCAATGCCGGTGGTAGAAAGCTACCTGGAAAAAACACTGGCCAAAATGTGGCCTACGCCGCATCCGTTCTGGACGGCTTATCAATGGCCCTTGCAGCCAAACGACGCAAACGCATACGCCATAGACCCTAACAAAGTTCAGGATATATCTGCCGCCATGGCCGCAGATGGCACGCTTAGCTGGCAGGTACCCGCCGGCAATTGGATAATAGAGCGTACCGGGATGGCGCCCACCACGGTTACCAACGCGCCTGCACCGCCGGAAGGCCGGGGGCTGGAAGTGGACAAGATGAGCACGGAACACGTTACGGCTCACTTCAACGCTTTTATGGGCGAGATATTGAAACGCATACCGGCAGAGGACCGCAAAACCTGGAAAGTGGTGGTGGAGGATAGCTACGAAACCGGCAGCCAAAACTGGACGGATAACCTGATTGCCGAATTTAAACAAGCCTACAATTACGACCCAACGCCCTATTTGCCCGTATTGCAGGGCAAAGTGGTTGGCAACACAGATATGGCCGACCGTTTCCTGTGGGATTTGCGGCGGCTGATTGCCGATGATGTGTCATACAAATACGTGGGCGGGCTGCGCGAGATAAGCCACAAGAACGGCTTAACCACCTGGCTGGAGAATTATGGGCATTGGGGTTACCCCGGCGAGTTTTTGCAATATGGAGGGCAATCTGACGAGATCGGGGGCGAGTTTTGGAGCGAAGGCGACCTTGGCGATATAGAAAACCGTGCAGCCTCCTCCTCGGCACATATTTATGGGAAGATTAAAGTATCTGCGGAATCGTTCACCGCAGCGGGCGCACCTTTTGGGCGTTACCCCGCTATGTTTAAAAAACGCGGCGACCGCTTCTTCACCGAGGGGATAAACAATTCTTTATTGCACGTATATATATCGCAGCCGGCAGATACCTTGCCGGGCTTAACTGCCTGGTTCGGTATGGAGTTTAACCGGCTGAATACCTGGTTTTTTGATATTGACGTGCTGCTACAGTACCTAAAACGTTGCAACATGATGCTGCAGCAAGGTCAGTACGTAGCTGATGCAGCATATTTTATTGGCGAGGACGCTCCTAAAATGACGGGCGTAACAGACCCTGCATTGCCCAAAGGTTACTCCTTCGATTACATTAACGGCGAAGTGATCAGGCAAAAGCTCACCGTAAAGAATGGCAGGCTCAACTTGCCTAACGGCATCAGCTACGGTATTTTGGTTTTGCCGAAACTGGAAACCATGCGCCCGGAACTGTTGGCCAAAATAAAAGAACTGGTGCAACAGGGTGCAGTAGTGCTGGGACCGAAGCCGCTGCGGTCGCCAAGTTTGAAGGGTTACCCTGCCGCAGATAAACAGGTACAAACCATGGCGACCAAGCTTTGGGGTAAAATTGATGGCGTTAAAATAAAGGTTAACCATTATGGCAAAGGCATGGTAATAAGCGGCATGGATATGCAGCAGGCCTTAAATATGATTAAGGTAATCCCCGATTTTAAGGCCACCGGCAGTGACGATGTTTTATTTATCCATCGGCAACTAAAAGAAGGCGACTTGTACTTCGTATCCAACCAGAAAGATGTTCCCGTAAAAATAGGGGCAGCATTCCGCATCAAAGGCAAAGTGCCCGAACTTTGGGATGCTACATCAGGCACCATGCGTAGCCTGCCGGCTTATCATCAAACCGGGGCGATTACGGCGGTGCCGCTGCAATTAGCGCCGCTGGAAAGTGCGTTTATCATCTTCAGGAAGCCGGGCAAGCAAGGCGATACTACCAGGCAGAATTACCCCAGGCCGCTGCATACGATAGGCATCAACCAACCCTGGCTGGTAAGCTTCAACAAAAACATGCGTGGCCCTGCAATGCCGGTAAAGTTCGATACGCTTACAGATTGGGCTAAAAACACCAACGATAGCATCAAATATTACTCCGGTACGGCTTATTATCGTACCACCTTCGATGTCGGCAAAATACAAACCGGAAGCAAGTATATCATTGATTTGGGCTTAGCCAGATCGATCGCCAAAGTATTTGTAAACGGCGTAGAATCAGGCGGGGTTTGGACTCTGCCCTACCGGGTAGATATAACCCGCGCCATAAAACCCGGCTTGAATAAACTCGAGATAAAAGTAGTGAACAATTGGGTTAACCGATTGATAGGCGATGCGCTGATGCCCGCCGGCACACGGCCTACATCCGTATTGTTCGGCCCGGGCGCGCACGATGGTTTGCAACAATCAGGCTTATTAGGGCCGGTGAAGCTAGATGTGATTAAGTATTAGAGTTGTAAACTAATAGCCGTAAAAAGCTTTAAACCGACGATGTTAAGCATTGTTGGAGATCGTTGGCAAATGATGTGTTTTTCGGTACATAACAATATCGCATCACATAGCTTGTAATATCACTTGCTATCTATTTAGAGCTAACGTCATCGTTGCGTGTGTTGATCTTAAAAGGATAATACAAAGGGCAAAAGCTGATAAAGCTGGTCAGAATAAACACACTTGCCAAAACAAGCAGTATAATGGCCAATGTGCCTGACAGCACACCTGTGTAATATAATACGGCTATTGCGACCGCAGCAAGGACCCTTAGCCCACGATCGAGGCCACCCATGTTCTTTTTCATAATTTTAATTTTTTTACTAAAATTACCAGTTATCTATGCGGGCGTCGGTAACATATGTTACACAAGAAAGTGATCTTGGTCTCATTGCTTAAATAGCAGAGGGGCCGGGTGTATAAAAGCAAATCAGGAACGCTTAAGCATCGAAGCCCTGCAGTAATTTGATCTCGTTGCGATATAATAAGATCTTGCCGTTATTTTCCAGGATCTTCAATAGTCGCGATATAACCACGCGGGAGGTGGCCAGTTCATCGGCAATTTGGTAATGGGAGGCTTTGACGAGGCTGGAACCCGATAAACGTTTCTTTTCTTTCAGATAAGCAATCAGCCGGTCGTCCAGTTTATGAAATGCGATGCTTTCAATGGATTTTAACAGTTCTGAAAAGCGCTCGTTAAAGCTCCGCATGATATAATTTTTCCAACTCGGATATTTACACAGCCATTCATCCAGCTTGTTATGCGGGATGGCAATAATCTGGAGGTCGCCTTCTGCAATGGCTTTCACTACACTCTTCTTTTCTTCCAGGCAACAGCTATAAGCCATAGAACAGGTTTCGCTGCTGGATAGGTAGTATAACAATATTTCGTTACCGTTATCGTCTTTTTTTAAGACTTTTAGGGTGCCTTTTACCACAAGCGGCATCATGCGGATATATTTTCCGTAGTCCATAATGAGTTCGCCATCCTTAAATGAACGTAACTCACCAAAGGCCTCAATTTCTTCGATCAGCGCAGGTTCAAATTGGAAAGCTAAATTAACCGATTCATCCATGCAGCTAAGTTAGCAGTATTGTGCCACATTATTCCAGCTGCCACCATTGGTGACATTGCCAAAGCCATTCTTCTCAAATATAGTTTTAGCCTGTCCGCTTCTGCCGCCGCTTTGGCAGCAAACGATGATATTTTGTTTATGCTTAAACTTTGCAAGTTGCTTCGGCAACTGATCCAAAGGGATATTGACGGCACCTTTGGCATGCCCGCCCGCGTACTCACCAGGGGTGCGAACATCTACTATAAAAGCGCCTTCTTTTATCAGGCTTTCCAAATCGACCGCAGATGAACCGCCAAATAATTGTCTGAAGAAATTCATATTCTTTTTTTTAGATAGATTAGTTTTTAACGCCTGCCGCATTTAAAATCAGTTCCAGCGGGCAGAATCTGGTAAAAGCAGATTGTAATAAATTAAAGCCGACAAAGGCACCCAGCCAAAGCCAGTTGATATTAACCGTGAATGCTAAAGCGATGCTGATCAGCACCATGGTGCCGGCAACGGCGCGTACGATTCGTTCTTTCATAATGGTATGGTTTTAAAGTTTAAACTGCTTCTTCCACAGGCATGATAATCGCCCGTACCGGAAAACGCTCCCCGAGTGTTTCGTTATAAATTCTGATCAGTTCAAGGCCCTTTTCGGCATTTGCTGCTGGCGTAAAAGTGAAGATCATCATCGAGTCAGCATCTTCTCCGCCGCTGGCAAACCAGTCATCCAGCAGCTTAGCCGCGGCGCTATTCCGGTGCCCAGTGATTTAGCTGGTGTTGAACACGTCAATGTTGCATTGTTTAAAGATCCGGGCGATATCAGCCAGGTATTCTTTCAGGTAGGTTACGATCAGTACTTTCATGATTTAGCTTTTTTTAGGGGTCAACTCAGTTTTGCGCATCATTTTGAAATAAAGCAGCGGCACTACGATTGAAGTAAGGAAGGTGGAAGTGATGGTGCCCCCCATCAGTGAGATGGCAAGGCCCTGGAAGATCGGGTCGAACAAAATGATCACCGCGCCTAAGGCCACTGCCCCTGCGGTCAATAAAATCGGTGTTGTACGAACCGCCCCGGCCTCAATGATGGCTTGCTTAAGCGGGATACCTTCATCCAGCCGTATATTGATAAAGTCGATAAGTAAGATGGAATTACGCACCATCACCCCGGCGAGGGCGATAAACCCGATCATGGAAGTTGCGGTAAAATAGGCGTGCAGCATCCAGTGTCCCAATACGATGCCGATGAGCGATAGCGGTATAGCGGCGAGCATTACCAGTGGTACCGTGAAATTCTGGAACCAGCCTACGATAAGTATATAGATCATAATAATCACCACTGCGAAGGCGATGCCCAGGTCGCGGAACACTTCAAAAGTGATCTGCCATTCGCCATCCCATTTCAGGCTGTAGTTATCTTCCAGTTCCGGTTGATGGGTGTATTCCTCTTTCAGCGAGAACCCTTTGGGAACGCTTACCGTTTTTAAATGATCAGACACACCTGAGATTGCATAAGAAGGGCTTTCCAGGTCGCCGGCCATATCGCCCAGCACATAAACTACTTCCTTTTGATTTTTCCGGTAGATGCTTTTTGGTTTAGTCTGACGGGTTACCGTAACCAGGTCTTTTACCGGTACGGGATTCCCCTGCATACCCATCACCTTTAAATTCAACACATCGTCCATACTGCTTTTATCCGCATCGCTCAATTGCAGTTTGATGGCGGTCTGGTTATAAGCGGCGGGCTGGGAGATGTTACCCACCGGCATGCCGGATAAACCGGCGTTAACCGTTGCGGCAATCTGCGCAGTGGCGATGCCATAACGCATGGCTTTTTCTTTGTTCACTTCAATGTGATATTCCGGCTGGTCGTCTTCTACCAGCCAGTCCACATCCACCACATTGGAAGTTTTGTTCATCAATTCCTTTACCTGCCCGGCTACCTTGATCTGCTGATCGTAATCAGGGCCATAGATTTCAGCCACTAAGGTTGATAGCACAGGTGGACCAGGCGGCACCTCCACGATCTTTGCGTTGGCATGATATTTTGCTGCGATGGCCTGTATTGGCCCGCGCATTTCCTTGGCGATACCGTGACTTTGGATGCTCCGGTCTTTTTTATCCACGAGGTTCACCTGTATATCGGCTACATTATCGCCTCTTCGCAAGTCGTAATGTCTTACCAAACCGTTAAAACTGATTGGTGCGGAAGTGGCGATATAGGTTTCATAGTTCCTGACCAATGATTGTCTGGCAACGTATGAACCGATATCTTTGGCTACCGCCTGCGTTTTCTCCAGCGTAGTACCTTCCGGCATATCAATTACCACCTGGAACTCATTCTTGTTATCAAAGGGCAGCATTTTTACGGCAACCGCTTTGGTGTAAAACATCGATAGCGATGCAAACAGGATCACCACTGTACTCAGGATAAATGTCCAGCGTTTCCAGCGGGTTTCAAGCAAGGGCTGGATAGAGGCGCGGTATATTTTATAGATGCGGGTTTCTTCCAGTAATTTAGGTTTGTTTTCTTCATGAGCAATCCCATGATTTTCTTTTTCGCGCAGAAAGATATAACCTAGATACGGTGTTAAAGTTAAAGCGACGATAAGTGATAAGATCATTGCAATGGAGGCACCGATGGGCATAGGGCTCATATAAGGCCCCATCATGCCGGATACAAAGGCCATAGGCAATACGGCCGCTATAACGGTAAATGTTGCCAGGATAGTGGGATTCCCCACTTCATTAATGGCATATAAAGCGGCCTGCAATGGCGGCAGTTTTTTCATTTTAAAATGCCGGTGCATATTTTCTGCGATGATGATGGAATCATCTACCACGATACCCGTTATAAATACCAACGCGAAGAGCGTAATGCGGTTAAGCGTATAATGCATAAAGTAATAGGCAAATAGCGTAAGGGCAAAGGTTACAGGCACCGATAAAAACACCACCAACCCACCGCGCCAGCCCATGGCCAACATCACAAACGCAGTCACCACCACAATGGCAATAAACAGGTGGAGCAGTAATTCGCCTACCTTGTTAGAAGCGCTTTCACCATAGTTACGGGTAACGGTCAGCTGCACATCGTTCGGTAAAAGGCTACTTTTCAGATGGTCCACTTTCGCCAGTATCTGTTCCGATAATTTCATAGCGTCCGCGCCTTTCTTTTTGGCTATGGACAGTGTGATAGCCGGGTAATTGGATTTAAATTCCTTTAAATTTGCTGCATTTGCTTTACCATAACCAAATAGCACATATTGGTTGGGCGTTTCGGCGCCATCTTCTACTTTGGCAATCTGTTTCAGGTAAACCGGCTCCCGCTGGTTAATGCCCACCACCAGGTTGCCCACATCGTCTGAAGAGGCCAGGAAGTTGCCGGTCTCTACGGCGAATGCGGTATCTTTTTGCAGCAGCGTACCACCGGGCAATTGTATATTGCTGCCCTGTATCTGTTTGCTCAGCGATAAAAAGTCGACATGATTTTCTGCCATCTTGTTTTTATCCAGCAGCACTTTCACCTCGCGGTTACGGCCGCCTATGATGTTGACATCCGATACATCATTTATCTTTTTTACCTCATTTGCCAGTTCCTGACCCATCTGTTTCAACTGGTAATCGTCGTATTTGTCGCTCCAAAGGGTTAGGCCCAATACTGGCACATCATCAATGGCCCTGGTTTTGATCAATGGCAGCGTAACGCCCTGCGGCATTTTATCCATATTCTTCATCAGCTCGCTGTATAGCTTCACTAAAGAACGCTCCACGTCTTCGCCTACATTAAACTGCACGATCACCATCGCCTGGCCCTGCATCGAGGTAGAATACACGTATTCTACGCCTTTGATGTTCGAGATCATTTTCTCTATAGGTGCGGCAACTTTGGTTTCTACATCTTTTGGCGATGCGCCGGGATAGCCGATAAAAATATCGGCCATGGGTACCTGTATCTGTGGTTCTTCCTCACGCGGAATTAAGAACGTGCTGTAACCGCCAATGAGTAAAAAGGCAAGCATCAACAGTATCGTTAATTTCGACTGTATGAATGCCTTCGCTATGTTTCCTGCAAATCCGTCTTTCATGTCTTTATTTAATTTTAACCGCCACACCGTTATATAACCTGCCTTCTGCGCTGAGGATGAATTGTTCGTTCCCAGCCAGCCCGCTTAATACTTCTACCTGGTTACCCTCGGTTTTGCCCAGCCTTACCCAGCGCAGCAAGGCGGTATGGTTACTGCCGATGGTGTATAAGCCGGTTAACTGGTCTTTATATAGAATGGCTGATATCGGTACCATCACCTGATCGCCGGTTGTTGCTTTAATGCCTCTGGCAACAGGGATACTTACATTAGCGTACATGCCCGCAAACAAGCCTTGCTTTTCATTATCCGGGATATTTATTTTAATGAGATACTGTCCGCCACTGTTCTCGGAAGACTGGCTGACCTGCGAAATTTTGCCATTGATCACTTTATGGATAGCGTCGATATTTACCGTTACCAATGCGCCTGTGTGTATTAAACTAATCTCGCTTTCAGGCACTGACGCGCTCACCTGGTAGCTACCGGTTTGTTCAATGACCAGTAGCGGCATTCCGGGGTTGGCCATACTGCCTGCGTCCATCATTTTTTGGGTAATTGTTCCGGCAAAAGGCGCGGTTAAACGGGTGTAGTTAAGCATCGCGTTTACTTCATTACGTTGCTGCTTCGCGGCTTCCAGGCCCGCTTTTGCCGAACTATATTGTAGCGTAATATTATCCAGCTCCTTGGCCGAGGCACTTTGCTGTTTATATAATGCGGTGAAACGTTCGTAGTCTCTTTGCGCATTTCGAAAGGCGGCCTCCGCCTGTGCAATCAGTGCGTCTGCTTGGGCGCGCTTTGCCAGTATATCATCATTGCTTATCGTTGCAAGTATCTGCCCTTTGCTCACCCGGTCGCCCACCTTCACATTAATGCTGGTGATATAACCCATAACACGGGTGCTGATGTTGGCGGCCTGGCCCGCCTCTACCTGTCCGCTTACGGTTAATCCCTGCTTAACATCTGCAGCAGGCTGGCTTACAGTAACCAATACTGCACTATCTACACCCGTTTGGGCTTCCTTTTTTTCATTAGATGAACAGGAACTGATAATTAGTAAGCCCAGGCCGGTAAAAAGTTGCAAGGCCTTGTTTGTATGGATAGGAAAGTTCATAGCTGTTCGGTTATTTAGTGGTGGTTGTTGTTAAAAATTGGATGTAGGCGCTAGTTACATCGGCAGTAAACTGCGCCTGGGCCAGCGAGAATTTCAATTGGGATAATTGGGTTTCGGCATTCAATACATCGGTAGTATTAACCAGGCCCTGCTGGTAACGGTTCTGTAAGATGCGCAGTGCCTCGTTGGCCTGATCAATAGCCAATTTGTCCTGAATAATCTCGAACCCGGCATCGGAAAGGTCGCGGTAAGCTTTATTCAGTTCCAACTGGCTTTGGTCTTTTTGTTGGGCCAGCTGTATGGCCAATTTATCCCGTTCCAGTTTTTGGGTGGCAATCACATGTTTGGTTTTATTGCCGTTAAACAGGTTCCAGGACAACTGAATGCCAACCATATAAGCGTTGGTGCCGAATCCGGTTAGATGGTTGTCGTTGTACTGGTAGTTGCCAAATGCATTCAGCCTGGGCAGGTAACTCATTCGGCTGGATTTGATCATCAGCCCGGAAGCATCTATTGCTTTTTGCATGGCCATAAAATCCGACCGGTTGGCAAATACTTTTTGTGTGCTGTCGGTAGCCAGCAAACTCGGTTGCGGTTCATTACTGACCTCATAAATCGTCCCCGTGGGTTGTCCCATCAACAAGCTTAAGTAATCTGACGCGTTACGGATATTGCTTTGCGCTTTCGCCAGGCTGCTTTCAAGTGAGGTAACGTGAACCTGCGCATTCAGCAGGTCTGACTTCTGGATAAGCCCCTGTTTGAAACGGTCATCAGTATATTTATATACAGATTTTGCTGTACTCGCGGCATCTGTCAATACTTTCACCGCCTTATAAGCCAGCTGCAATTGCATGTAGGCTTTCGTGGTTTCAAAAGTCATATACTCCTGGGTGCGCTGGGTTTTATAACGGTAAACTTCGGTTTGCTTTTCAGTGCCTTTGCGCATATACAGCATATCGATATTGAGCAGCGGCTGTTTTACCTCCAGCTGCGCCATGAAATTGTTTGTTGCAGGGGGATGGTTCAATAAGGTGGGAGTAAAATCATTTTGGGTGATAGCACCCTGCTGTAGTTTGAAACCGAAGGCATTGAGCTGGTTATTGGTGCTCATGGCGGTATAGGAAAGATCGGCCTGCGGCAGGAATATGGCATCGGTTTGCCGGTAATTAGCCGCAGCGATACCTCCATCCAGCTTGGCCAGTTGAATATTGCTATTATTGGCTAAGACCGCTGTTATGGCTTCGTTCAGGCTTATATTTTTGGCATTTTGCTGCGCCCGCGCTGCCGAAAACAAACCGATGTTGGCGATAACCGCCAAGGCGAGTAGTCTTAAAAAATGCTTGGTGCTGTTCATCTACTTTTTATTTGAAACAAAAGTAGTTTCGGCAAAAAAGTAAAACGGTAACATTTGTTACCTACGGTAAGCGTACCGCACAATTAGCGACACAGGTAATAAATTTAAGCCTAATCAGATAAAAATGGCCCAACATTAATAAAGCAGATCTGCTTCTTTCCAAACGAAACCGCAGGTATACCGGCTCACCCGGCTCTGATACGGCCAAATCTGGAATTTTGCAGTGGATTGTGCCGAACGGTTCTAATATGGCTCCCTACAACCCCATCTCATAACTACTCAAAACGCCCCTCTAAATTGTTAGAGAGGCGTTTTGAGTAATCTCGCTGCGACCCGAACCCAGGGACCCAACAATGGAGAATAAAAGTTAACTGCTACTTATGGAATATTGAAGATAGATTTGGTGTTTAGCTGATATAGCCGTTTTTGAAGTGCCCGGAACGAGATTAGAAGCTGTCTGCCAACAGGCAGGCTCGTATAATAAGTGTGCCCGGAACGAGATTCGAACCTGTCTGCCGACAGGCAGGCTCGTATAATAATTGTGCCTAGAACGAGATTCGAACCTGTCTGCCGACAGGCAGGCTCGTACATCCTTACGAATGTCACTCCCTCAAGATGGTTTTAAAAGACATTATCATTAGATAATAGTTTTTTTAAATAAGCTTTCCCCACGCCCGACTTTAAGTATTTTTCCCGATGCCTTGCTTCAGTTCTTGTCGGATACTCCTCCAATAATATTGTCTTGAATGGTTTATACGGCTTCGTCGTTTTATTGTAGCCATTATTGTGGTCGGAAATTCTTCGTTCGATATCCGATGATAGGCCGACATAAATGTAATTTCTGGTTAGGCTGCTGATAGCGTACACGAGAAACATGAAAGAAAATGTGTTAAGTGTGACCGAAGAGAGAATCGAACCCGCTTTAAGCAATTCTCAACGAGAATCTGAAAGTGTTTTTTTAAGTGTGCCCAGAACGAGATTCGAACCTGTCTGCCGACAGGCAGGCTCGTATAATAAGTGTGCCCAGAACGAGATTCGAACTCGTACATCCTTACGAATGCCACCCCCTCAAGATGGTGCGTCTACCAATTTCGCCACCTGGGCATTAATTTAAAGAACCATTTTATTACATCCTTACGAATGCCACCACCTCAAGATGGTGCGTCTACCAATCCTGCCTGCCGGCAGGCAGGTTCGCCACCTGGGCATTGTAAAAAAGATTTGAGATGTTAGATATGAGATGTGAGATGTGAGACAACGCATACTAAATCAACCTTTTCCTTAAACCTAAAAAGATGTGAGAGCTGAGAAAAATCTCATATCTCACATCTCAATACTCATATCTAATAATGGATGTGCCCGAAGAGAGACTCGAACTCTCAAGAGACAATTCTCAACGGCTTCTGAGACCGCAACGTTTACCAATTTCGCCATCCGGGCATTATAGAACGATTTTTCCTTTAATAGCTGCCGGCTTGCGGCCATACAGCTATTGCGGGCTGCAAATATAATGCTTTAGCGCATCCAAATAAAAATAAATGCAAAATAAGCTGCGTTTTGCATTTACAGCTGTAAAAGCTACCTTCGGCATAACCAATTATAAAATTCTATGATCAAAAAAACTTGTGTAGCGTTGCTGCTTATAGTAGCATGCGCGTTTACGGCATCCGCCCAAAAAGCCGATGCCATTTTAGGCAAATGGATAAACCCCAGCGGCGAGGGGCAGGTGCTTATTTATAAAAAAGGAGATAAGTACTACGGCAAGCTGGCCTGGATGAAAGAACCTAATCATGCCAACGGTAACCCCAAGCTGGATGCGCTGAACCCGGATAAGGCTTTGCAGTCGCGCCCCAAACTGGGCATTGAGTTGTTGAAGGATTTTACATTCGACGGCGATGATGTGTATGAGGATGGCACGATCTACGACCCTAAATCGGGCAAAACTTATAGCTGTAAAATGACGCTTAAAGGCGATGTTTTGAAAATTCGTGGCTATATTGGCATTTCCTTATTTGGGAGGAGCGAAAACTGGGCACGTGTAAAATGAAATTGAAAACTATTATCTGCGCCGTATTGCCGGCATTGCTGTTTATCGGCACCACTGTAAAAGCTCAAAGCATCAAATTGGTACAGCAAGAGCGGCGCACCAGCATGAGGGGATTGTCTGTGGTAGATGATAACATCGCCTGGGTAAGTGGAAGTGGCGGCAATGTGGCTATAAGCAATGATGGCGGTAAAACCTGGGCATGGCAGCAGCTCAAGGGTTATGAGAAATTCGACTTTAGAGATATCGAGGCTTTCTCTGCAAAAGAGGCGGTAATCATGAGTTCCGGAACCCCCGCAGTAATATTAAAAACCACCGATGGTGGTGCCACCTGGCAGGAGAAGTACCGTAAAACCGATAGTGCTTACTTTTTAGATGCCATGGATTTTGCTAATAAAAAGCACGGCTTTATTATGGGCGACCCGATAAACGGCAAGTTTTTATTGCTGGAAACCAAAGACGGCGGCGAAACCTGGAACGAAATGGCCAATGCCCCTGCTGCTTTAAAAGGTGAAGCGGCTTTCGCTGCAAGTGGCACCTGCCTGCGAATAACCGGCAGCCTGATGGCTATAGTAACGGGGGGCAGCAATAGCCGCTTACTCATGTCGCCTGTTGGTAAAATGGTTTGGGTGGCTAAGCCCCTGCCGCTTACTAACGGTAGCCAAAGTATGGGGGCATTTTCATTAGCAACGGGCAAAAATCAAACCATTGTGGTGGGCGGTAATTACGCGAAAGACGCCCGAACAGACTCGGTTGCATACTTGCTTCCGGAGGGAACAGCCGCTTATCAATCAAATATCCCCGTGACTGGCCCGACGGGTTTTCAATCATCTGTAGAGTATTTAAAAGACGATATTTTTATTTCCACGGGTACACCCGGAAGTTGTATTACCACTAATAGTGGTAGATCCTGGATTAAAATTGACGACAAAAGTTACAACGTTTGCCGGAAGGCAAAGAAGGGGACGCTTGTTTTATTTGCGGGCGACAGGGGTAAAATAGGAATTTACACGCCTTAATAACTGATAATGAAAGGCTTATTTTTTACTTGAAAATAAATTTAAAATACACTTGCAGGCAATATAAAATCGGCGTATATTTGCACCACTTTAAAACGAAGCGCTGACAGTAGCGAAAAAGTTGAAAAGGATGATTCCGTAGCTCAGCTGGTAGAGCATAACACTTTTAATGTTGGGGTCCTGGGTTCGAATCCCAGCGGGATCACTGGAGAGCAAAAAATACCAGAAGCTCTCATCTGTTTTTAGAGTAGAAAGGCGCATGAAAATGCGCCTTTTCTGTTTAAAACGCATTTTTTAAGCTTTTTTGGAAATTCTGCCAAAAAATAAGCTAATCATTTTAAATCAAATCGGATCAAATCAAATGGTGCCCTATTTCAATTGGGCACCAGTCGGTTTATCTTTGGGGCACCATTGAGGCATTTATGATATTGTACGACAATGGTTTAGGGCAACAATTAGGTTTTCGGAATCCCGCTAAACAGATTGTTCACCAAAGTTCATTGAAATGAAAAACCATCAAAAATTAACGTTGCTATTCTGGCATCGTAAATCTAAGGCAGACGCTAATGGGTTAGCGCCTGTTATTTGCAGAATCACTATTGAGGGTGAGGAACCCGAAGAGCTGGGTATTGGAATGAAAGTCCACTTAAAGAACTGGGACATTGAAAACAAAAAAGCTAAAGGTAGCGGCTCAAACGAAAAGAAAACAAATCTAAAGATCAGCGAGGTAACCGTAGATCTTACACGACATTTTCAAACACTTCAAAACCAGTATGAAAATATCACACCGTTAATGGTGAAAAATGTCTACAAGGGCTTGCCGGCAAAATTGCCAAAAAAGACGCCAAAGCCTGAGTTTGAAATTGTCCCTTCCTTGTTACAAGTTACAGATCTTCACATCGCCAATTTTAAAAAGATGGTCGAAAAGAAGCTCAGGTCGCCTGAAACGTTAAAACAGTGGAATGCAACAAGGAAAAAAATTGAAGAATTTTTAGTTAACCAATTTCAATTAAAGGACATGGATCTATCCTCAGTCGAATATTCCTTTGCCGTAAAATTCTATAATTATCTGACGATAGACAGAGAAAAAGTAATTGGAGAAGCCGCTGCAAAAAAACAGATTAAGAATTTGAAGGAAATATTAACCTTTGCAGAAACCAGTAACTGGATAGGTAAAAATCCAATTATTAAGTTTAAATGCGGCGGCGACGAAACTGATGTACCGCCGCTTGAATATTTTGAAGTAGAAGCCATTTGGACTAAGAAAATTACCATCCAGCGACTGGCAGAGGTTCGGGACGCCTTTATATTTCAATGTTTTACAGGCTATGCCTTTCAGGATGTTTATGGTCTGACGCCAGAAAATATTATTAAGGTTGGTATAGCCGGAGAAAGGTGGCTTGTGAAGGATCGGGGAAAAACCGGTGTTAGCGAGGCCGTCCCGATTCTGCCTATTATTGAGGAGATTATTGAAAAGTATAAGAGTCACAGTTGCAGGCTGACTATGGGGCAGCTTGTTCCTGTAAATTCAAATCAACGGTACAATGGATTTTTAAAAGAACTTGCGATTATTTGCGGCATTAACAGGGAGTTAAATACACATTTAGCGAGGCACACATTTGCCGATATTATGTTGAATATTATGGAGTTTACGTTAGAAGAGGTAAGCAAAATGCTGGGCCATAAAACTATAAGAACGACTCAGAGGTATGCAAAAGTGAAGAGAAGTAAGATCAGTAAGACCCTGGCACGGGTAAAAGGAATTGTGTTTACTGAGGATGGTCAATTAAGAAAAATTGCCAGTTGAGGTTCGGGTTAATACAATCAAATATGGTAGCTGTTCACAAAATATGAGCAGCTACCTATTTTACTATGTAAGGTTTAAAATCCATATCCACGCCATGCATTTCCAATTTATCATTTTTCGATTTCGTTTGTTGTTCCAATTCCTGGCGTGGAAATAATCATAAAAATCGACCGCAGCAGATTTCGGGGCATCTTTTTGTGAAAAGTAAATTAGTACATGTTCTTTTGTAGGTGGAACTGAGGAACCTTTTCCAGTAATTTCTTTAGTCATTGTTCAGCACCTTGTTTTCTTCAAACAATTTATAGACATCATCGGGATCATAATATATATTACCACCAATTCGGGTAAAGGCAATTAAACCGGCCTCCCTTATTGCATGCAGCTTTCCAGAAGACATGCCGATCAATTTCCTAACTTCAGATGACTTTAGCCATTTTTTAGGCCCGCTGGTTTGTTTTATTAATTCTTTAACGGATGCAATGATCTGTGATTGAAATTCTTCCAGATCGGCAATGGTAACCAGTTGATTACGATTATCGTTGGGCATGAGAAATGCATTTAGAAATGCTACTTTCAAACTACCGGCAGAATGACAGTAGTATTTCATGAGAAAGCAGGTGGAGCGAGAAGCTCCCTATCTGCCGCGCTTGCGTTGTTTGTCGTCGGCCTGTTCCTGCATACGAATATTATTTTCAATAATTTCTGGCAGGCCCGACTCGCTTAGCGGCCAAAGTTTAGCTTTTAAGGTTTCCTGAATGGGATGTTCTTTCAGTAACTCGTTTATGTCTGATCCGTATTGGCGAGCAACCGCAACCGGGTCAAGTTTGACTTCGTTCGGAATTTCTAAAACCACAACATTATCTGGCAATCTCAATAAATTTCCGGGCGGCATGTAAAGTTCATGTGTTTCCGTATCAAAGAAACATAGGTAATTGTCACCGTAGTCGTCCATTTCCAAATCGTCAAAGCTGATATTTTTCCAGGGCAACTCGGTTTCCCGCATTTCCTTTAAACGCCAATCCACCGTGAAGTCAGTTCCAGCAAGATCGATATGAGGCAGTTTGCCAGCTAACCGGATTTTAAGCAATTCAGCGGCCTTCTGTTGCTGAATAGGATCTTCCATTCGGAACCTTATTTTTTCCTGCCTGTCTTCCTCCCATTCATTGAGTAGGGCTTTCAGGAATGTTACCGCCAAGTATTTATCCTTTGTTTTATAGAGCTGCTCCGTATGGCGGTAATCCTGATCTAATAGGTTTGCTGTTTCAATTATTAATCCTTCATTCCAAGTATTGAACTGTTCACGGGCCGCGTTAAAATTTTTATGTTCAGCCAGCTTTAAGACCAGATCGCCTTTGAGCATTGGGCCATAAAGCGAAATTAGCTCTTCAGCAGTTATAGTCCCTGTGGACTCAAACAGCGGTTGTTCTGAAATTTTCATAATGGTTATTTTATTGAATTTTGGGACGTAGGAATCCCTTCAGGCGGCATTAAAACGAAAAGCCCCTGGCTTTTCGCTTCGGGGCTTTTCTACCTAAACCTTATCACAATTGCGGACGAGTGCCCGCGATAAATGCAAATTAATAATTAATTCTGATACTGCCTTCTAAAGGCCGAACTGCGCAAATATTCATTAAACCTGCGTTGATTTTCACGTTCGATATTTATCCTTCTGTAGAGTATTGTGCAGCGCCATGCGCATAAGCCACAGGCTAAAAAGGCTACTGATAAACAGGTGAGCGTTTCTTTCCTGGCTTCTACTTTTTGCTCCGCGGTCATCTCCTGTTTTGTATGCTTCCTGGCTACTGCACCGAAAAAAGCGAACATGGAAATTACACAGGCCAATAGTATGTTTCGAACGATGGCTTTCATAACGGTAAATTGAATTTAAAATTACTAACTATATTAGTACATTCCAAGCGAAATATTAATTTAATTCGTAAATATTGTTGTTTTTTCGGGCTGCTAATACCCTTTCCCTGATGGTTTCAACGAGATTGGATTCAGGTATTCCACGAAATTGTATCGTTGGATTTTCCGGGTCGGTGCTTTTTAAAGTCAGGTACATTAGCCTGCATATCTGAAGTACAAACGACTGTGTAATTATGTAATCTTTGACCCTAAACATCTCTACCTGGTCGATCCGCTTAAAGAAAATACCTTGGGTCAGCAGAATATAATCCGCCGTTATCTCGTATTTAAAACTACGGATATATAGCAACCTGTAGCAGGCCATCGCACATACGCCAAGGCTGAACAGGATAAAATATGGGGATAGCCACCAGGCCAGCAATAAAAAGATGATGGCCAGCAGGATTAGCGGTAAGGCCTTTAAAAAGGCAAAGCGCATGGCTGGCTTTAAAAGGATTTCTTGTGTATCGCTCATAATAGTAAGTGTTATGGTAAACAAAATGGTAAATTGATCTTTGAGCCTTATCGTTTAAAACCCTTTTTAATTTGTAGCTCGGGTTTTTCCTCGGGAGGTTCAATGGAATTTGTTTGTGCCTTTAACTTTGCGGGAACCATCTCCGGATGCGCGGCCTCAAAATCGGCTATCTGCTTTTCAAAAATGCCGTAGATGATCGTAAAATCATCATCAAATTCATTTCCATCATAGCTGAAAACCTGACGCTCTTCATCATAGCTAACCTTAGCCAAATCTGCATGGGTAAGGCGAACCCCGTTTAATTCCCTTCATGGTAATAAACCTTACCATAAACGAACATGCCGGGTTCTTCAAATTTATTGACGTAGCCGACCCCGTAGTGATCTGCGATCTGGCATAAGGCTTTCAGGGTGGGTTCCCAAGCTGATCTGAAGTGGACTTCATCCCCTTTGGCATAAATTTCAACCATTCCCTTATTCTTCGCATCGATATAATCGGGCAATTCGTAATTGTGATGCTCTTCCTGTTGTTCCCGCGTATGTTCCATAAAAGCCATTATCGCGGCAACCTTTTCGGGTTCGCCGGTAAAGCGAACGCCGTTGTGACACCAATTAGCCATAATTTTAATTTAGTTTAAAGGTTATTTTTGAGCTGGTCTAAAAACGTCAGGGCTTGAATTGGCTTACCCGTTCTGAACCGCGGGCGTAAGCCGAATGTTTCCTGGAAGGCATGAAGGCTTAGCCGTTCAGCATCGAACACCCGCTGGACATTATAGTGCAGGATTATGACACGATTATTTTCATAGTAAACCTGTACCGGAAATTTTTTAATACCGGCGGCCAGTTTGATCGCAGTGATTTGATCGATCATTTGACGACCGAAAACCATTGTGAACTTTGCCCCAGGGTAGGTTTGCCTGATCCAGGTTACCTGCTCTGGATGAAGTTTATTTCCGATAGCGATAAATGCCAGCTGTCCTAAGTTCGGGTAACGATGCCTGTTGAAACACAGAAAGGCAACTGCCTCCATAGCAGAATAGGTAATGATAATATGATCAGCCTGTTCAGCCCCTGCCACCCAAAGGTTCTGGGTGGTCGGAACCCGGTGAAACGCTTCGTCAAATTCCTCTACATCATCACCGTAATTGAAGGTAAGGTCAGCCGAAAGACTGAAAAAGGCCTGGATCTCCGGGGAAACACCAAGCCTTTTTAGTAATTCATTCATCGTCCTGCCGACCGGCTGCGGCTGTTAAACTCCACTTCGGGTATAAAGGCGCGCTGGTTTTCGACATCCTTCATCGCCTGGTGGTAACCGGGGCTTAATTTCGCGGCGGCCTTTTCGTCACGCTTCGTATTAAACAAGGCATTCAGCCCTTTATAGACCACATAGGACAAGCCGCCATCCATCAGGATTGAGGCGACCAGTGCCAATTTATTGGCGCGGATGCCGTGGTGGTCTACGGCGGAGTAGCTGAACTTCGTGCCGTCCGCAATCTCAACTTCGCGGCCTTTGCGATAACTTTCCTTTTGGGCGGCGGTGAGAAATTCATTGTTCACCATATCCGGGGCAAGGATCTTTTCCGTATCGGACACGATAAACTCCTTGGTATCGGCATCATATTCTATCAGCATTTCGGTTTTGTTGCCGTGGTTATCCTTGGTGATCTTCAGGAGATTGGCCACCTCGCCTTTCTGCAATTTCTCGGCCTCGTTCTCGTCCAGAAACTCCGGCCTTTGGGCCTTGCGGTAGATCGGGTGGATCAGCAAGTCCATTTTACCCTCGTCAGTATGTTGCAGTGAAATTTTAGCATTAAGCGATTTGATCTTGATGTTTTCAGCTTCGAGGTTTTGCAACTCCAACAAACCGGTACGGCGGCCTGAAAGCAGCGCGTTCAGGTCATCGACATTTAACAAAAGCTGGCCACCTGCGGCCAGCCCGATGGTTTCCATATCCTTGATTGGAAGCTCATCTTCATGGAAATTGACCAGGTTCATTTTAACGTCCTATTTTATGGGTGTTTTCCTGTTCCTCTACCAACCCGTTTTCCTGCTCCTCGCCAATCTCCCGTTCACGCGGGTTATATTTGGCTTCGAGCAGGGACTTGTGAAGGCCGTAGTTGGGCTGCAATACCTTGCGGTTGCCGTCAGCGTCCTCCACCTTAACGCTTTTATTTTTGGTTTCCAATACCTTGTAGGTGGTGTCCAAATAGGCGATCTCATCGCCCACCTTAAACCCCTGCTGCTCGGCGCCTTGCTTTTGTTCCCGTTTCTGGTTATTGCCTAATAACAGGTTGGCGATCTTTTGGGCATCCCTGGAAACCTTGGTGATCTCAAAGGGCTCGTCCTTTAATATTTTGACGAAATTGCTCATGTACGCAGCATGCTGCCCGAAATTATGGCCGATCTTCAGATCACCGCCGATCAGTATCGCTGCCACGGCTGCGCGCATTTCCTCGCGGGAATAATCCAGCGAACCGAACTTGCCCTCCATCGGTCGTTTCAGGCGGCTTTCATGGCCTGTCCAGTGGGCCAGTTGATGGATGGCTGCCTGGTAGTATTTGGTTTCATTTTCAAAGGATTCCATTTCCGGCAGGAAGATCGCGTCCCGCTGTTTATCATAATAAGCTTCCTGGCCGCCATGGATAATAACCGCTTTGCTGTCCTCGATCAGTTTAGCCGCCCGCTCTATTGGTGATAAGGTTTGGGCCTCGTTCTGTTTGGCAAGAAATTCATCCAGGGGCATAATGTCCTTCAGCTGTTCGGCATTAAACAAAAAGGCCTGGCTGCGCTGCGGCTTTTCAAATTCCACCGTTTTAGTTTGGGTGACACCGGCTCCATCCTTGATGCGCTGGCCGTCAGCGGTGCGGATCGCCTGGATATCGCTGGTTTTGGGAAACTCGATCATGGTTCCCTTTTCATCCTTTTTAACCCAGTTGCCGGCATAGCGGGCGGCGTCGGCTGACATCCAGCGCGGGTCGTCATGTCGTTGCATCCCCAGGATCAGCGTATTCATGGCGCTGTAGCTTTTGCCTGTGGTGGGGTTGATCGGTTTAACAAAGGCCGGCAGGCCGTTGTCTTTTACCGGTTTTTGAAATAAGGAGTTACCCTCCCTGATCTCCGCGGCCAGCTTATCTGAAAGCTGGGCGGGAAGTGCTTTGAAGTTTTTGCTCATTTTCGTTTTTAATTAGCAGTTGGTATAAAAATTTAATTGGATTTATATATTGGTGGCGGTAACGGATACCGAAGTGCAGGTGCTCCCCGGTTACCCTGCCGGTAGCGCCGGTGATGCCAATGGCTTCGCCAGCAGTTACGCTGTCTTGCACACCTACCAGAATTTTGCTGAGGTGACCGTAAACAGATTCAATCTCGCCATGTGAAAGACAGATATTGATGCCTAACCTGTCATCGTACCCGGCGGATCTGACCACACCGTTTAGAATTGCAAATACAGTGTCCGAACGCGCCCTAAAATCAAGGCCTTCATGCATGGAGTATCTGCCCGTGACCGGGTGGATACGGTAACCGTAATCACTGTTGATCTTCAGGTTTTTCAGCGGGAGGCAGACCAAACAAACGCTGATCAGCCAGTTCACCGGCCGTAGGTTTGGACCAGCTCCATTTTTTGTGCCGGGCTGATCGGTTCCAGTACCCGTTCCTGAACCCCCGGATGGTCGTTGGCAATAGCCAACGCGGAATACAGGGATTGACTCGTGCCCCTGTCCTGTAAGAGCATGATCTTGTACATCGCCTTGAAATCATCAATGGACATGGAAGAGCCATTATTGGTCAGGTCATTAATTACCTCTTGTTTATCCTTTAACATCAAAACTTGGTGGGCGGGATAAAATGCTTCGTTTCCTTCCGGGAAGCGCACGTAGTTTTCATTTCTTGAAAAGGGCAGCGTCAGCACGCCTATATGCCCCCGTTTTTCATCGGTGCCGTTCTCCATATCCGGCTGAACCAAAACGATGGTTCCGGTTAAATTTTTGTTGTCCATGATATTTTTTGTTTAAGATTTTACCTGCCTATTTTTCGCGCCGGGTCAAGGTCTACGGCTTCATTCAGCCGGACGGTGGCCCAGCGGTGTAGTTCGGGATCATCCTGTAATAGCTCAAAGGCTTTCTTTAGCTGTTTTGCTGACCCGGTGTTTTGCAACCAGGCGATGGCCTGCAGATTTTGAGGTACGGGTTGCCATAAGGCCCCATTTCTATTTTCGGCCAATGCTTTCAATTCCTTCGGTGGTTTGAGGATGAATAAGGTTTTTGAACTAAAACAGAGTTCTTCCTCATCCTCAAAACCTACCCAAATTTCATCCCGGCTGTAGTCGGCAAATTCGATGAGCCCAAGCTTACCGGCATAGTCAGAAGTCCAGAGAACCGGACTCACCATGACCATTAAGCCGGTGGTTTCTTCCGCTTTGATCATTATGCTTTAATAATTGGTGGATAAACGGGGTCTACCTTTTCAACCCCTTTTGTTGGCTCAGTCCGAGGAAGTTGTCTAAGCCCATCGTTGCGGCATCGCGGATGCCATTGTTTTTCTGAACCAGCTCCAGTGCGGCACGGGTATGTTTTTCCGTGCCATGCAATTGCAGCAAAACAATATTTTTGAGGTCCTTAAAGTCCCTGGTGGAAAGTTTCCCAAAGTTCTGATCGATATACTCGTAAAGCTGTTCAGGGTCTTTTAACATGAGTAAAGCATCCGCGCCATAAAACCCCACCTCGGA
The DNA here is from genome assembly GCF_004519315.1 of Mucilaginibacter psychrotolerans. GTDB lineage: Bacteria > Bacteroidota > Bacteroidia > Sphingobacteriales > Sphingobacteriaceae > Mucilaginibacter > Mucilaginibacter psychrotolerans. The sequence continues at coordinate 45,809 of NZ_SOZE01000012.1, read as the reverse complement.
ATCATCGAAACCAATATAAAATTCATCCGTATTCAAAATGGCGGCGGTTATAAAACCGATCTCACCTTGTTTGTTTGCCGGGTCATTTGTCAGTTCAGGATGTACCAGTACATGGGCGGGCAGCTGTACCTCGTTTGGATCTTCGTTCATTTCTTCATCGTTGCTTTAGCGGGTGTTGCGGCGGCCTGCGGTTTAAAGGATAAGACCATTTCCTGGATCTGCTGGGTGATGAGGTTGAAGTTCTGTCGAAGCCTATCCTCCTGTTTGCCACCAAAATCATAATAAACCGGCAGCTGCTTAAAGCCTTTTTCCTCATGTTTGATCGCCTCTATGTCCAGGTTTATCCGGCAATTGATGGCAGAAGTATCAAACTGTCCGGTAAACTTTTCCTGGGCATCTGCGGCGATGACACCAACCAATTCGCCTGAGTTCAGCGAGGCAATTTTTCCGGCTGGTATCAATACTTCTAATTTTTCGTTTAATGATGTGGAAGTTTTGTTGCGGTCAATGGATAACCCTTCGCCAATCTGTTTCGATTTACCGAACAGCCGTTCCAGCCATTCCAAAGTTTCCTTGTTCCTGACGGAGCCGGATAATACATTACCTACTACGGCGGTGATGGTCGCAGCCGTATCCTTACCGTATTGCTGGTTAAATTGCGGCAATTCCTGAAGCCCCATAAGCACCGCCACCTTATTGGACCTGGCAGTTGCTATCAGGTTTTCCACCCGGTGGACGAATAAAGTGGGCACCTCATCCACGATCAGGGCCGATGGCAAATTGCCTTTGGTATTGATCAGCTTGGTCAGCCGGTTAATGATAATGGAATAGCAAGCTGAATTGATGTTTTGCGTATTGGGATCATTTGCCAATACCAGCATGCCGGGCTTTTCCCTGTCAGATATTTTCAGGTCGAAATCATTGCCCGAGAAAACCCAATAAGTTTCCTTGGTGGCCAAACGGCTGATAAATATCTTTAAAGTACCAATCTGCCCCTCTAATTGGTCGGTTGCTTTCGCATTGTAAGCCGTCATGAACGGCGACAATAACGACCGCAGTTCTGGTTCAGAGGTGAGCGCGTTAAAAATATCCTCATAGGAATGGTTCAGCAACGCCAGTACATGCGGAAAACTGGAATAAATGCCTCCCTTATACTTGCTCATGAAATAGACACATGATGCCAGGAAGTTAATAGCAGATTGCGTAAAAAACTGGTCGCTGCCGCCTGAGCGGTCACCCTTTTTCAAAGCTTCCACCAATGCCTCGGCAGTTTCTGCCGCATCGGCCAGCGATTTGATATAGTCCGCTTTCCAGGGATTGATGCGGCGGCTCTTCTCGATATCATTAAGGTTGATCACATGAAAGGCGAAACCTTTTAGTTTGCCGTTCTGCTTGGCCAACAAATAATGGTAATAAGCGATTTGGCCGAGGTCGGGAAACTTGAAATCATAAAGGCAAACCGCAAATTCTTTGGCAATTAATTGGCGGATAAAAGGGTTAACGACCGAAAAACTCTTGCCGCTGCCCGGCGTACCGATCACCATCGTGCCTCGGAAAACATTGCAGATATTGACCCAGCCTTTCCAGACCTTGCCCTTAAAATAAAAGAGCATCGGGATGTTTACCGAGTAGGGCGTTTCCAGTTTTTTAACCGGCTGCATAAAACTTTCCGCTTCCGTATTCCATTTATCCTTACCGAGTCCGGAGCGGATAAACTTGGAGATATTGTCCATAGAAAGGCTCACCAGGATAGCTCCTGTAAAGGAGCAGGCCATGTAAAGCAGGTTATACCAGCTCGTATAAGCGAACGCTAACGGGGAGGCACGACCCGCAAAAACAAGGCAGCCAAAAAATAATAACAGACCGAGTGCAAGCGGGTAGACGATATGTTTTTTAAGGTCGAGGTCTGTTTTCTTTTTTGCCAGCGTACCGATACTAACCAGGCAGATGAGTCCAAACGTTGCAAGCTTGCTGTAGACCAGGCTGGAATAAATAATTAAGCGGCCGATCCGGTCAAGCGGGGTAAAAAAAATGCCCCAGAAAGGGGCATCGTGGTAAATAAATATGGCCGCTTCTAAACCGATGGAAAGGTATATGAGGCATTGCAAGAAGCCGTGAAGCTTTTGTTGCTCTCTGGTTTCTTCCATAATAAACGTATTGAAATAAAAAAGCCACCGGATGCTTCGGGTGGCTTGAAGAAATTAGCGGCGTTTGATCACAGTAGGCACAACTTCCAATTCAGGTTCGTCCACTTTCGGGGTTTCGTCTTTGAACAATTTCTCTGCCTGCGCCGTCTTTTCGTTTTCAGCGATTTTTTGGCTGATCTTCTGATCAAGCAAATCCCGCTCTCTTTTCAAAGAGGCCAGTTCATATTCCTGTTCAAAAGGCCTTTGGGTGAGCTCCTGAACTTCGGGGATTTGGGTATCGATCTCGGCTAACTCCTTTTCATACCGTTCTGCCATACCCACCACCCGGTGAATGGCATCCAAAAAATAACGGGCCGCCAGCTTGGGGTTATCAATATTCGGTGCCCCGCCGTTTTGGAGGTATTTAATACCTGTCGTGCGGCTTTCGGCATAAAGCGAGGTAACCTGTTCCAGGCGGCTTGAAAACTCCGTCTCCACAGTCTGTACTTTTCGGCGGATAAACAGATCGAACCCGTATAGCTGGCCCAAATGCAATTCTGATTTACCTATCTCAGTAGGCTGCCAACTTTTGTACATTTCGATCAGGTATTTACCGACACCAGCCGCGTCGGCCTGCGTTAGATCCTTCAGCTGGATCAGGTTTAATTTGGTTCCCTCTTCATCAAACTTTAACGCATGTTTATAGGCCTTTTCGTCCTGGTGAACCAAACCAAGCGTAGTACGGGTGCTTTGGCTTTTCTTTTCCAGATCTTCCAGGAGGTAGCGGCTACGCGAAACTTCCTTAAAGTGCGCACCCTTATAGCCTTCCAGTTCGGCTATCTTTTTTTCCAGACGCGTTTTTTCCAGTAAGGAAGTATCACCGGATAAAATGGCGATGTATTCTGAAAAGCTCATACCGCTTTGCTCATCCATCGCGCCCTCGTCCAAAGTACGTACCGAAAGCTCGCTGTTTTTCATCTGGCTGATAAAGATTTGCTTGTTCTTTAACAGGTTGAATTTGTAGTTATCCAATGACTGTTCCACCGCGTAAATGAAATTGCGGACCTTATTGCCATAAAACATTTTGGCCAGCCAGTTGCCCTGCCTTGCACCACGGCCGTTTCGCTGCTCCAACTCCGATGGCTTCCATGGAATATCCAGGTGGTGCATGGCAACGATCCGCTCCTGGACGTTCAGACCGGTACCGGCTTTTTCGGTGCTGCCGATCAGTATCCTGATTTCACCGGCATTCATTTTTTTGAACAATTCCTTGCGCTGGCGGTCGGTAGCCCAATCGTGAATAAAGGTGATCTGGTTTGCCGGGACATTAAAATCCCTGACCAGCTTTTCTTTTAGGGCATCGTAAACATTGAACTCATTAGTTTTCGGCGTGCCGATATCGCTGAAAATGATCTGCGTACCCTTATGCGTTGTGCTTTCATGATAAATTTCCGCTACATTCCTTGCACAGACATTCACTTTGTTACCGAGGTTGTCGCCATATTTTTCAGGGTTCACCAACCGCATATCCACCGCCATTTTTTTGGCATAGTTGGTGGCAATGAGCATTCTGCCCTTATCCTCTTGCTTGGTAAGCGGCGCTCGTCCGATGATTGTCGCATCGCCCGTTTTGGCGAATTGCATGAGGCGTTTGATAAAATCCTGCTGTTCAGGGGTAGGTTTGATGTTGACCAGCGTTTCATCGATTTCTGGCTTGTCAAGATTGATATGCTTGGCGGTTTTGTAATCGGTAATCTGGTTGTAAAAGAGCGCCAGCTCCGGTACCTTGATAAAATGGCGGAACCTTTCCTTAGCCCTGATCTCGTTGGTTACGGTAAACTCAAAATCAACTGTTTTACGGGCGTACACCGCTGCCCAGGCATCGAAATTGGAAATACACTGCCTTTCCAGTTCCTTCGGACGGAGGTACTTAAAGATCAGGTACATCTCGGTGAGGCTGTTGGAGATTGGCGTACCCGAAAGAAAGGTGGCGCATAGGTCACTATCCATCTTGTCCTGCAAGGTGCGGATGGCAAACAACATATTGAGCGCCTTTTGGCTACCTGCCAAGTTCCCCAAACCTGCAACTTTCGTGTGACGGGTTGTGAACGTCAAGTTTTTGAACTTGTGGGATTCATCGATGAACAAATGATCGATATTCATATCCCGGAAAGTGATACCGCTGTCCTTGCGCTGGGCGATCCTGTCCATCACATCTTTCAGCTTGGCTTCCAGGTTTTCCTTCCTGATCTCCAAACCCTTCAGCATCTCTTTTGAGATTTCCTCGCCGGCATTCTGCACCGATTGCATGTCTAATTCGGTGTTATCCAGTTCCAATGAGAGTATCTGCCGTTGTATCTCGGGGTCTTGCGGTATTTTGCCAAACTGGTCATGCGTTAGGATTATACAATCCCAATTATTATTCTGTATCTCATGAAATATCCGCTTGCGCTTCGCCGGTTCAAAATCATTTTCGCCCGGCGCGAGCAATTTTGCCTTGGGATAAGCCAGCCTGAAGGTATCGGTGATCTGCTGCACATTCGCTTTGAGCGCGAGGATCATAGGTTTATGAACAATGCTCAGCCGTTTCATTTCCATGGCTGAAATGATCATGGTCAGCGTTTTGCCTAAACCCACTTCATGGTCGATCAGCCCACCGTTGTTTTGTATCAGCCGCCAGGCGGCGTTTGTTTGCGAACTGAAGAGCGAGGGAATTTTTAGCGCTTGCAGGTCAAGCCCCGGAAAGGTCAGGTGGCTGCCGTCATATTCACGGAGCGCATAACAGTTATAGGTATCGTTATAAAGTTTTTCTAAAAACTGCTTGTCTTCGTTCGGCAGTTCCAGCAACCACAGCAAGTAGCGGGCCCTAATATTATCGATCTTACGGTGCGCGTTTTGAATCGCCTCCGTGTCAGGCACCCTTACTTCCTCGCCATACTGGGTAAGATGGTAGGTAAAATGCGGGCTGGTATTGAGCAGCGCATACTCCAGTAAGGTACGACCTGTAACCTTTGGGCTTTCTTTCGGGCTTACCGAAAATTCCTCGTTGGTAATGGTATTTCCCTTTTTACCATAGGAGATCCGGTAATCATCCACCGATGGCAGGTAAGTAACTTTTGTATCGAGCTTAAAAAGGTCAGTGGCGAACCGCTCATAATAGGCGACCGGCACCCAGCGTTCACCAAGATTAAAATCCAGTCTTTCAAATGGAATCCTTTCGGGCTGGACACGGCGAATCGCAGCCAGGCTCCGTGCGATCTGCAAATTTTGAGGCTGCTCTTCGGCCAGTTTTTCCGCGATGTTCAACTTTTCGACAACATTCCCCGAAAGGTAATTGTCAGTGGTTTCCCATGCCTGTGTTTGCGGGTTTTGTAAGACCTGCTTTTCGAGTTGCAGGATCACCTCATCCTCAGTTAAACCGGTAACCTGCGAAATAATGCCGAGATCCACGCGCCCGGTATCATTTAGACACCTGGCCAGCGCTTCGGCTGGGTCATCCGTTTTCAGCATTTCCTTTTGCTGAAAAAGCGGGCCGTGAAATATATCCGACCGGACGAACTTATCCTGTTCCTTGATTTCGAGCGAGGATATGATCTTAAACCCTAAAGCAGGATCATTGAGGATACGGTTGCGGTTACTGTTTTTATTCAGCTCCCCGTACTTGCCCAAAAAGGACTCGTAATAATGGTTTAACGACTTCCGCAGTTCCGGGTGCTGGATGGTATGCTCATTTTCATAAGCTGAAAGTTCCAGGTAAATATCGCGCAGCGTAATATAATCCTCGTAAAAATGCAGTTCCGGCTGAGGGTCAAAAGCCTCAAAGGAAGCCTCTGATTTCACCGGCTCACCGATCAGGCCAACCTTTCCCCCGAAAATGACCAGTGTGTCCTTTTCATAAAAAGGTTTCAGCGCGGTAAATGCTTTTGGCCGGTCGGGCATTAGCTTAAATGCCGGCTCCAATGACGCATCCCCCTCATAGCGGTAATCGTGCCCAAAAGATTTAAGCTTAACCGAGAGCGCATCCAGCTCTTGCCCAAGGGTTAGGCTGGTCATCCATTTGCCCGGAAACGAAATTTCAGAAAGGTTACTATAAAGCTTATAGAGGTATTTGTTATTTGCTTTTGCACGGGCCGTCAGCAAAACAATACTGTCATGAGCCGGCTTGTTGGTGGTGCGGATGGTGCTGATCAGCCTTACGGTATCTGCATTGATAAACTGCCGGTCGAGATCGTCCAAATAAGGAAGGGTTTTATTATCCTGGTCAGCCTGCAACGGCGCATCAAAAAGCCCCAGTTGCCCGAAACCAGCGGAAGGTTTTTCATCCTTTTTTTCAGGTTCGGGTACCGGCAAATAGGTGAACTGCTTGAGCTGGGCCTCCTTTTTTGTAAAGGAGATCGCTTCCCATTTGGCCCGGTCAAGGTTGGCCAGCCCGGATTTTAGCTGTTCCTTTAGTAATGGCCCGATATCTTCAACGTTCCCGTTTTGCCAGGCCACCCGTGAGGCCTTTCCCCTGGCATTGGTTCCTTCGATGATCTCATCGGCGTAGACCAGTTCATTTTTATCAGCCAGCCAAGCATTCAGGTAATACTTACCTGCGGCGTTCTGCCGTTCCACGGTATCGATCAACTGGCTTTCGGCTATGGATAAGGTTTCCTTCGTATCGTTTTTCTGAACCAATAGCAGGTGCATGCCCACTTCCACATTGGCATTATCCCGCATCAGGTTCGCCGGTAATACCGAAACGGAAAGCAGGTCGGCCGAGGTAAATAAATATTTACGGGCGGTAGCGTTGGAGGGATTGTTCAGAAATGCCTCGGTAACGATGTAAGCCAAAATCCCTCCGTCCTTTATTTTATCCAGCCCTTTAGCAAAGAAATAAGTATGAACTTTGGATGAGATCCCGCTTTTATTGTATGCCGGGTCATGCACGGCGATTTTACCAAAGGGGATATTGCTGATGACCACATCAGACTGGCCCTTTTCAGCAGAAGAAGTTTCCTCCAGTTTTTTTACCTGTACCTCTACCGGTACCGGGTGAACCGAACAAAGCGCGGTGAGCACCTTGCCGGTCAGAATATCCTTTTCTACCGCCTTCACCTGTTCCAGCTCACCAAAAACCTTTATTGCTTCTTCGATGAATATACCCGCGCCGGCACTTGGTTCATATAGCCGTCTTGGGATAATGCCGCTTTCAAACATTGCCGAATAAATTGCGGCCGGAATAAAATCAGGGGTATAATAAGCCGTGGAAGAACTGCTTTTCAGAGAATCAACCGCAGCTTTATAGGCTGCCGGGGCCAGTTTATCCTTTAGCAGACTATGCAGTTCCATAACCTGAGGGTAAAGCTTTTTATCAGCCATTGAAGCCCCAAATTTGTCCCATTCATCGATTTCGCCAGGGGGCAACAAGACTGCTTTGAGGCCTCCGAAACCGGCGTATTTTTTTAGCGTTTTCAGGTCGGCGGGAGACAGCGGCTGGCCGTTAAAGTCCAGCGCAATGCGGATAGCCGAAATGTTATCTGCCATCTTCCTTTGCGGGTTAAATGCCATTTACACCTCCTGTAAATAATCTGCTATAGTTCCGATCACTTCATATCTGAGAAAGCGGTCGTCCTCGTCCAGCCCCTTTACAAGCGGGGCGCATATTTCGAGGATATTAGTAAGCTCATAATGGAGAATTCCATGGTTGGAGAAACGCAGGTAGACCTTTAAAAATTCCTCTTCCAGCACGAGCTTGACATAATCGTAAGCTGTGGAATCTGTCATAAAAAATGTGTTGCGTTAATTGGTCAGTGTATCTGCATCCAGCAGATCCTGGTAAGTGATGGAGAGGGTCAGGATACGGCCGGACAACTGCTTTTCGCTGAGCTCGGCATGGAACACCTTATTGCCGGGAAAGGTCATTTTTCTAAAGACAAAAATGTTCCGGTAGCTTTTTGAAAATGAGGACTGGTCAAACAGCACGAATTCCGGCTTAACTTCCACGGATTGGTTATTTGCCGCCTTGGTTACCTTTTTATCGTCCACCTTAAACCGTATATCGGCGATGTCATATTTCAGGTTGGTTTTATTCTGATAGGAAATATCCAGAAAGATATAATCGCCAAGCGTGTAAACATGGTTTAAACGTCCTTTAATATCAAAGGCCTTTGCGGTTTCGATGCGTTTATCAGGGCGTTTGGCTACCAGGTTCAGTGATAGCGCCCTTAACTGGTTTTGCGAAAGGCCGATACCCGAAATATCAAGCGGTTTCGTTTCCACCTGCATGATGTTTACCTCAGTAGGAACGCCTGGGTATCCAGGCAGCAGCCGATATTGCGCTATGAATTTTTCACCGGCAATTGTTACCACAGCACCCGGAAAAGTTTTGAGAGAATCCCTTAATTTCAGCCGGAGCACATTCTTAAGCGGGATGTCACCGATCACCTCTTTGGTAGAAATATCCACGTATTGGATGGGTTCCGGGGAAATGAAATGAATGGTCAGGCTTTCCGGCAGGTAAACCACCGGTAATTTATCCTGCGCGTATAAGGCTGGCGCGATCAGCACCGACAATAGGAATAATAACTTTTTCATGTAATTGGATTTTTTTAGAGTTTATTGTTTGTTATCGCTGCCCTGAAGGCTGTCGCTTTTTTGCTCATTTTGCAAGGCATCGGTGTCGATCAAATAGAGGTAAGAGTTATATTTTAGCTTTGCCTTATTCTTCCGGATCAGCCCTGCGATGGCAGATGAGGTGGATTGAAACATTTTGTCCAGGGAACTCATGATGAACTGGTTATTGCCGGAGCTGCCATCAATGGTCACCCCCTGGATAGAGTTGTTTCCCAGTTCCTTGGTAAAATCGCGAAATGCGGATGAAGGCACATACAGGCCGGGCATTCCGTCCATATCGTAGATATCGAGTTTTACTGGAAGGATCTGGCCATCATATAAAATGGAAGTTACAGTGAGGGTAACCCTCTGCTCCGAAAAACCGGAGATACGCGCAAAAAGGTAAGTGCCTTTTCTTACAAGGTGACGGCCGGCCTTAATATCTTCCAGTAATTTGATCCGGAGACGGGAACCTGCATAACCGGTGATATTTTCATCGATCACCGCGCTGATAAACGCCGCCTTTTTCTCAGGCATTACCGTATTAAAATCGCTGGAAACCGCATCAGCCTTTTCGACCGTTAGTTTTACTTCACTTTCTTTCAGGCGGGCTGCCTTTTCTGCCAGTTGTTTCTTTCGCAGTTCTTCCTTGTAGGCCGGGTCATTCGCCTTGTTAATGCTGTCCATGATGGCCATCTGTTGTTTAAAAACCTCCATGGGGTCTTTTTCGGCTGGCGTTTTCAAGGGAGGCCGCGAGACATTCCCCTGGCGGCGGCTCATTTCCTCTACGGCCTGAGCAACCTGGCGGTCATGGCCTAAACCATCCGAAACCCTGCGCTTACCCGAGCCAAACTTTAGCTGCATCTCGTGCTGAATGGAATCCAGCTTTCTTTTTTGCAAGTCCGAATAGTTGTTATGGTAAAGCTGGGTTACCGAACTATCACCGGGTATTTTGTTCACCGCCGTGAGGCCGTCAGCCTCTTTGTAGGCATTGCGGTAAGCATCCAGTTTATCGGCCAGTTCCTTCTTGCGGACATCCGCTGAAACCTGACCCACAGTGCCTTTCAGCCCATCATTTACCGCTACAGCCTGTTTGGGTTTGGAAAAACCGCTTTGCCAGACATAAAAGAACAGGCACAAAAAAGGTAGCAAAATGACCGGCAGCACGTATTTGGGCTGTTTGAAATCAATTTTCATAAATTTATTTGAGTGTTTGGTGAATCCTGGAAAGGCGCTCCAGCGCGCTATCCAATAAGAGGCTGTCCGTGCCGCTCAATTGTTTTTTGGCCGACAGACTATCAACTAAGTTTTTGAGGTGCAGGGTTTCCCGGATGTTTCCGGTAGCCTCAAGGATTTGGTTAAAACCTTTGGAAACTGGATTTTGGTTCCTGACGGTGGTAACTTTGGCTTTATCAGGATGATGAAAAACAGTAAATGATAATACCATTGAAATGGCCATCAGTAAAACCATACACCCGAAAAAAAACCTTGGGTAGGATCTGACCAGACTGCCAACCGAATTTCCGGCCACGGTAAAATATGCCCCGAACTCTTTGCGCACCTCACTATACAGCGTATCCCTGGGATCGCGGTTAGAATGTATTTTTCTCCACATCTTTGAGGTCTTTATTTTCGAGGGTTTTCCAGTTGGTAATGAGCGCGCCGTGCGGGTTATTGTCACTTCGCGGTATGTCCTTCAGGTAACCCTCGGTGATCAGTGAGCGGATCACGGTAGAGCTGCGCCGGTCGATCTTCAGCTTGCCGTAATACCGGAAATAATGTTTAGGCACATCCAGCGAAATGGAATCGGTTTGCAGCGTCAACACCGAACTGGATGAAAGAATGGAGTTGAAAAAACCATTCTCTTTAAGATTATTGTATTGCTGCATACCCGATTCGTCAACGAGGTACATAGCCTTTTTCATTTGGTATTCCATGTAATTATCGTCGGGCGTTAACGAAAAAAATAAGGAGTGGAACAGTTCAACATCGGCTTTATATTCAGCTGGCCGGTTCATCTGCACATCGGTTTGTTTTGCCTGTATGGGGATGTTATTATCCAGGATATATATGCTTTTCTGCGCGTTGGATACCAGCTTGTAGGCATATAAGCAATTCATCCCTACGATAAGCAAGGAAGTGAACAGGCTACCCAGCGCCACAAAAGTTGCCAGCCGGACCTTCGCCTCAATATTTTTAATGATCATAAGAATTTAGTTTTAATAAAAAGGGCTGGCCCATACTTGGGTCAGCCCTGAAATCAAAAAGGAGAAAGAAAGAAGTAAAGAAAATTAAAAGAAGCTGCCAGTAGCTTTCCTTGCCATACTGGCCACTGTGCCGGCGCTCCGGCCAAAAGTAGAGGTCGCCGAGCTGATACCTGAAGTGGAAATGATCCAGGTAGATATGCTGGGCACGGTGAACATACAGATTGCCCCGATCAGGAAAACGATGATGACGGTGCCGAAGGAAAGAATACCGTTACCGGCGAACCAGGCCATTTTCTCCAAGTTGGCGCTCAGCCCGTTCTCGCCTACGAGCTCCTTGTATTTGCTTATCTCGGAAGTCAGTGCATATTCCTGCATCAGCCCGCAGAGGTACATGATCAGGTAAGCAATGCCGCTGTACAGGTTTACCGAAACAAAGCGGGCTATCCAGGTGCTGAAGCTATCCCGGAATGCCGGCAGGATACTGACAGCAACGGCAAACGGGCCGAGAATGATGAGTATGGTAGAATAAATGATCTGGATCATAAAAATGATGTAAACCGCCAGCCTCAGTATCCAAATCCCTAACAACTCCAACAGTTGGGTGAACAACAATTGCAAACTAACCGTCAGCCGGTTCTTCAATTCCAGCAAAGGGGCCACCACTGTGGAAATACCCTGCTTTACCGTACTGGTGACCGAATCCCAGGCCTGGCCGTACCAGGTATCGCTTTCCTTTTCGGCAACTTCAGTTTGTGCCTGGTAAGTGTAAAGGGAATTGGCTACTGCCAGCATCAAACTGGAACGGTTTAGGCGGAGGTTGTCTACCGTTGCTTGTTCGCTGTCAAACATTTGCTCTGTTTGGTTAGTAATGATATCCGTGGGAAAAGCGATCATTTTGACGAACACGCCCCACCATAATATGATCATCGCCAAACCGAAAGGTCTTAACAAGGGCATGACCTCCAGTTGTTTATCACCGACCATCATTTCGTAGGATTTAATAGCGAAAAATATGATCATAAAGATTGCGGCCAACGCCTTGGCATCGGTAATAAACAGGTCAAAATGCGTCCATACGGAATCTTTCAATCCCTTTAAGAATACCATTACGCCGGCTTCGTAAACACCGTCGCCCTGCAAAAATTGCAAGGTCTTGGTATTATCCATATTCGTGGCTGTTTGGGCATATATAGCTGTAACACTGAAAAACAGCAATATCAATAGGGTTATTTTCTTTTTCATTGCAGGTGCTGTAAAACTTGGTTAGCGATCCGGATGTCCGTTTGCGGCGTCCAGCTGCTGACCGAAACCTGGTTGCTTTGCAACCTTTGCTGTTGAGCGGTCATATTTAAGGCGGCTTGCGCCGATGAGGTTCGTATTGCCCAAACCCCGGCCAGCCTGCGGTATTCCATCAGGTAGCGGTGGTAGGCCATGATCCGCGCGCCGCGATCCATGGTGGTTGTATGGGCGGCCTGAACCCGTTCTTTTAGCATATCCAGTTCGTTCTTATACCAGTTGTACAGACCCTCGGAAACCAGTTTGGCGCTAACCTGCGGCGAAAGCCCGGCCAGGATGGTTGCGGCTGAATTATTCAGCACGGGTTTTAGTTCGTTACTGTAATAAAGCTGCCATAAAGGGTCAGCATCGGAGATCAAACCGGATTGATTGGCGATCTCTGATAAGGCCGTGTTGCGTACCGTATCTGATTGTAGCTTGTATTTGTTATCCGTGGTGTTCATCCCCGCGACCAAAGCCAGTCGCTGCGTTTGCGGGCCGGTCGCGCTGAGCGGCCGCAGGTCGGTCTTATAATAATTGGGATGAAACAGTCCCCAGGTAAGCCAGTAATAGGGATTTAAGCTCAAGAAACCGGCTTTTGGGGTAAACTTATTTTGATCCCATTGCAGGTAAACCATACGTTCCTGCTGGTAGCGAACACTTTGATCCTGTGCTAAGGCCTGGCCAAAACAATGATGGATCAGCGCTAGCCATATAAATGGCAGTGGAATTAAGAATTTTTTCATGATTAAGAATTTAATTGTAAGCGGTCATCATGGTTTGGCCAATGATTCTCATTGGCGTAAATATTTAGCGTTTTGAATGACCTGGCTGACAATGCGGCTGTCCTGGCTGATATAGGTAGCAAAAGGATTCAGGGATGCGATCACACCGCGTTCCTTCGCCCAATACATAGCTTTCCAGGCACCATAGGCTAAGCCGTCCAGTATTTGCAGTTGGGTGACCACCTTGCGTAAAAGCTGGTCGCGGGAATTGTAATCAGCCAGTACATTATCCCCTTCTTTCAGAATATAACCAGAAACATCGGTAACAAGGGCAAGCGATCTTTTTTGCATTTCAGCGGATATGTTTTCGGCAAAAACAAGCAAGTAAGGTTCACTTTTAGCCATATCCAGCGCCTGCCTGATGTAACCGGTCATATCAGCAATGATCACCGCCATGTTCTTTACGGCAAGCCCACCTTTTAAGGCGGAGTTAACGTTGGAAAGCCCCTCGTAGATCATGGTTTGTGCCAGTACCACCGAACCTACATTGGTGTTCAGGTTATTGATGTTGTTGTTGATCTTGCCGAGATATTGGTCGTGGGTTACCTCAGCGCTGCTTCGGACGGCAGCGTTTTCAGTTACCACAACGAGGTGCTGGTAATCGATGACATATTCCTGCGCGCTGGCAACCCCAAAGCCAGCAATCAGCAAAATTATAATGATCAGGAATTTCATTTTAAGTATTTAGCGTTTTGGATAATATCCCTGCCGATAGACTTATCGGCATCAATAAAATTCTGGAACGGGTTTGCCGCCCGTAAGAGTGAAGCCAGGCTGGAGTACTGCATAATGCTCAGCATGTTGCCCGATAAGTCCTGGATCTTGCTGAGTTCAGAAATGACGTAATCAAAAAGTATTTTCCGGTCGGATGATTTCATTTGGTTGACATCGCCAAGTGATAGAGAGAGGCCGGTAACATAGGCCACCAGACTTTTGGCCTGCGATGCAAATTGAAGCGCGGACTGGTAGCCGATGGCGATCAGGGCCGGGTTCTTTTGTACCAGCTGTACGATCTGGGTTTGGTTACTGACGATCCTGCTCACCATCGGGGTCGCATATATCCCGATATCGGCCAGGTCAATTGCCGTTCCAAGGGTGTTATAGCGTTGCTGCAAAGTCCGGTACATCGCTTTCATCTTTTCAAGAAGCGTGAGATTAGCCTGCTCGTTAGCGGTTGCCAGTGCCTGTTGGTTTTTTGCCTTTACCTGCAGCTTGTTTTCGGATTCCGATTCATCCACCAGTTGATGGAGAGCCGGGATATCCAAAATACTTTGCTGGGCCAGCAATCTCCCGGTGAACATAACCGAAACTGCCAGGGTCAAGAATAGTATTTTCATAAAATTATTTTTTAAGGTTGCGATGGCATACATCCCAGCCGTGCCGGCGGGTGAAACCATAGACCTGAAGTTTATCGGCATATGGGAACCGGGCCTCGATCATGGCGTAGGCTTCGTCCGGTTTTTGATCCCTGCTTTTGACCTTCCCGGTAAATGGTTGGGCAAAGGCGTCTGCGAATTCAATTTTTGGCGGCTCTTTACCTTTATAATATACCATCAGGTATTCGGCCACCTGTTTGGTGGTCCCCAATTTCCATTTCGGCCGTAACCAGACATAATATTGATGATACTGGTAATCCAGTCGCTTCATATAGTCCCTGCACTCTTCCGTAAATTTGTTAGGTACCCAAATAAAAACGACGTGTTCAGGCGCTGACATATTAAACAGGCAGTCCGCGATGAAGGCAAAGGCAACCTTGGCGTTCATCATTTTTCGCGGGATATTATCCATCAGCCACATCGCTGATCTTTTATAGGCCCTATAATGATCCCATGGCGGACAGACCATGAATACTTCGGTTCTCATTGTTTCAGGTATTTGGCATTGGTGAGCACATCATTGGCGATCCTTACATCTTGGTTCTGCCATTCCGCCCAGGGATTGAGCGAACGAAATATGCCGTTGATCTTTGCCCAGTACATGGAGCGGTTCATCCCGTAGGCGATACCGCGAAGGATGCGCATTTCATTGGCGATATGGTTAAGCAGTTTGCCGCGTTCGCCGGAATCCATGAGGTTATTACCCCCCTTGAGCACAAAAGCGCTGACATCGGCGGCGAGCCTGACCGAGCGTGTTTCAAAATCCCTGGCCCCCTGTTCTGCGAACAGCAGCAAAACCGGGTCTGACTTGGCTAAGTTGACGGAGGCCTCCACATCGTTGATGATATCAGACCCGCAATCCGCGATATCCTTTATGGTCGCCAGGTTATTGATGACGGATGCGACCTGGCTTAAACCTTGATAGATCTTGTTTTGCAGATTGTTTACAATGACCAGCTGGCTGCTCACGGCTAACTGGCCTTTTTGGATCAGGTCCAACTTATTATTGGTCGTATTGAGCTGGCCGTTGATCACCCCGGCATTTACGGCAATCGCGGCAGAAACCGCGGGGTCTACCACCAACTCCTGCGCAAAGGCGCTGTTCAGAGCCGTGACCAATAAGACGATCAGCGGCCATTTAAAGATTTGTGATTTCATGCAACCTGTTTTTGATTAACTTGTGAAATGAAGGCAGGCAAGGATTTGCCGCTTTCTTTAAAATCCCGTACAAAGGCTTCAAGGCCTTCAGGGTAAGAGCCATAGCGGCTGGTATAACTTTCGACCGCTGTTTTTTCCGGTTTTTCGGTTGTATAGGTTAAATACTGCTGAAGCGATACTTCCACGCCATAAACCTCGCCGACCGCCCCGCGCCGGATATACACTTCTTTAAAACGGCCACGATTCGCCGTGTTATCCAGCTGATTGATGGTAAATATCTTCCGGCGTTCCGTTTCATTGATGGATAGAAGGGCGGCGATCTCGTTATAATTATCCTTGAACTTGGTTTGGTCCAGCAGGCAAATGGTATCCGAGTTATTGACGATACTATCCTTCACCACAGCATTCCCCAAAATATCGCCCAGCTCCTGGGTAACCACGATGGCCTCGCCCCAAAACTTCCGGACGGTCTTGTATAAATAAAGCAGGTAACCCGCCATCAGTGGGCTGGCAATGGCCTTCCACGCTTCCTCCACTACCAGGGCCTTTCGCCTATCCGAACGGTAGCGCATCTTCTGGATGAATACATCCATGATCGTGAGCGTCACGAGCGGGAACAAAGTTTTATTCTCCTTTATGGAATCAATTTCATAGACTATGAAGCGCTCGGTGAACAGTGATTTATCGGTATCCTCGTTCAGTATCCTGGCAAATTCACCGCCTTTGTAAAACTTTTTAAGTACATACCGGAACTCATCAAAATCAAAGACGATCTTCTCTTCCGATTTGATCTCCGGTATTTTTTCCAGGGCGAACTCGTAAAAGGTGTTAAAGTTTAATTCACCGCCATCTGCAAAGAATTGGCTGTAATAAGCCGAGATCACATTGGCGACAACATCGCGCTCCAAAGGACTAAAGGAACCTTCGGCACCTTTCCAGGTTACACCGATCAGCGTACAGAGAAAATCCTTTTTTTCTATATTGTATTCCATTTCCGTGATGCGGAAAGGGTTCATGGTGATAGGGTCTTTGTCCGTGTAAGTGATGTATTTACCCCGGTAGTAGGAACACAAGCCTGAATATGAATGGCCGGTATCAACGATCACCATATCCATATTATAGAGCATATACTGCTCGATCAGGGCGTTCATAAAAAAGCTTTTACCCGAACCGCTCGGCCCTAAAACGAACTTATTACGGTTATTGATCCTGCCAGTACGCATGGGAAGATCAGCCGGGTCGATGCCAACAGGGATGCCCTGACGGTCGGTAAACCTGAGCAGGAAATCGGATGGCTCATCTTTAGGCAGTGACTCTTTAAAGAAAAAGCACACGGCGGCGTCACAGGTGGTCAAAAACCAATCGTAATCCTTCAGTTCCACGCCGTTGCCCGGCAAGGCGGAGCGATAAAGTTCCAGCTGGTTATAGGCGTTCCGGCTGGGGATAATTCCCAGTTGAAACAGGGAGCTTTCAATAAAATTGACCGCTTTCTGAATTGATGCGATTGGGGCTGCCACCAAAATATTAAAATGACAGGTGACCAGCATCTGGTTTTCACGGGCAACATCATTTAAGAGCTGATCGATATCCTCCACACATAACTGGTTCGCGGGGTCGGGAATACCGGCATGCCGCTTCTTTTTTTGTTCCAGCTTGCGCAGGGTCGCTACCTGGCCGGGAATTTCAATGAGCTGGTTAAATACAATCACATCGACACCGGGAACCTTAAAAAGAAAAGAGAGAAAATCCACCGGGAACCCGCGCATGCTTTCCTTTTCATTCAGCTCGATATAAGCACCAACATCTGGCGGCAGATCGATGCTGTCAATATTGACCAGGCTGATACTACGTACCGCTTTCTCACCGATCCTGATCTCCGTATCAGACGGTGCAAGGTTGTTCAGCACGATATTAGAACGGCCAAAATCCATGCTGAGCATTTGCAGAACCAATTGGTTCAGCTCTCCCTCACGAAGTACTTTCGGCGCGGGCAGGATATCGAGCACCTTGCCAACGGCCTGTTTGAAATCCCGCAGGATGCGGGCGTCATAAACATAAAACGCGCCCTTTTTCACCTGGCGCGTTATCGTTAAATAAGTATTGACCTGCAGGCATTCCCGGCCGTTAAAGTGGGCGTTGTACTGCTTTTGCAGGTATTCTCCGGCTGGGGGGCTCTTGTAGGGTGTTCGGCTGATCACATCCTGCTTTTGCAGGAGATAACCGTCGCCCAATATTTTAACGACATTGATCAGGAGGTGGTGGAACTCATCATAACCTGCCGGGTAGGCAGCATAACGGATAACGGGATTGACCATTTTTATGACCACCGAGTATTCGCCATTGTTGCCGATGAGCAGATCAAAATCATCTCCTTTATCCACCCCCGCATAAGGGATGTTAAACAAAGTTTTTACGGCCATATTGATTAAGGATGTAAATGTTGGTGGTGCGGCTTTTGGAATGCAGGCCGCCCTTTTGCTTTCCTGCGGTGAAGAGAAGACCGCCAACGGTAAAGCCGATAAGTATCATTGCACCGAGCCACATATTGACCAGGGAGATGGTTAAAGCGCCAAAGACAAGTCCGGCCAGAAGGGAGGCAATTCCCCAGTAAATGAATTTGCCTTTAAACCCTTTGAATATAAGGGGCCTTTGCAGCCCCTTATAAACAGGATACTTCCTGGCCATTATAAGCCGAAGAAAGCTTTGATCACCAACGCGGAAACAACGAGAAAGACACATGATCCACCCCAACCCATTAATTCCTTGTTGATATCCTGGTCACCACTGTTCCATTTTGAATAGACACGGATGGCACCAACAATACCCACGATGCCGCCGATCACCAAAGTGATATTGGTTACCGGGTCAACATAAGTTTTCAGGGTCGAGGTTGCTGTGGTCAGGCCGTTAACGCCATTTTGGGCGAATACCGGTACAGACAGGGCCAGCAGCAAAGCTGAAGCCCATAACTTTTTTGTTTTTGTAAACATTAATTTGGAGAAAAAAATAAACGCGGAGATCTTTTAAAGCCGGCCGGGAGGCGGCTGTTATGGTTGCGGGGCGTTCAGATCACGAACAACGTCCCGTTTAATTCACCCAATGGGAATTAGCGATTGTAAATGCGCCGAAAGGCGGCACATTAATAAGAAGATGGTAAGACAGGTATCTTTTAGTACTTCCAGGGAAGGAAGCAAAAGGGGTTAACAGGCATTCAGATACCGAATAATGCCCTTAGAAACGGACCCGAAAGGATCATGAAAAAAGCAGCGAAAAACCATGCGGCAACAGCGGCGTCCATGCGATCCTTACCCATTTGCCAGTTATGGTAAATTCGTAAACCGCCAAATGCGCCGAAAATAAAGGCCAGCACCATGCAGCAGTCAAATGCCGAAAAGAATGTGGAAGAAAGGTCATGCTGGGCCTGCTGCATTTCACTGATCCCCGGTTGTGCAGATGCGATTGCCGCTATGATGCAAGCGGCAACGGTCAGTAAATACTTCATGTTTTAAAAACTAACGGCTTTGATGTACTCCACCGATTCTTCGCGGCAGAGGTTAAAAAGTTCTTTCAGGCGAACACCGCCCGAATGAACGACCGATGAACCCTGGTCATGGTGGTCAACCAGGTCGGCATGGGAATGTACCGGCTCAATATGCTCTACAAAGGTCAATTCATGCTGGCCGTTTGTGGTAATACCGCGTTTGCCGCGGAAGAAATCCCAGGTTAACAGAGCCGCGTAGTAAATGCTATAGATACCAAGCAGCCATAGGGTAAATTTTATCCAGGTCATAATTCTGTGTTTTGTAAATATTGTTTAATGATGGTTTTGAGTTCCGGGTTGGTCTCAAAAAGGTATTTAACCGCAAAGGCAACGAATTTGGTCATGTCAACGCCCGTCGCCATTTTGAATTTAGCCAGCAGATCAACCATCTGCGCATCAAAGCGAACATGCACAACGTTTTTATGATCACTGTTATCATAAGCGAACAATGACCGTAGTACTGTATCATGTACCAGTATTGAATTTGTTGTCTTTTTGCCTTCAGCCGCAATTCGGGGTTGCGGCGCTAGCGTTACGTTTTGTTCATTGATTTTTTCCGATGCACAACGTTGGCATCGACGGTCGCAAAGGATGAGCACGGTGTAGTAGGCTGCATAAGTGCAAAGCAGGCCGAGAACAAATTTAATGCGGTTCATAAGCTTGAGTTTTGAATGAATTTTTTGATGATGGTTTTGAGTTCGGGGTGTTCCTTAATAAAATGCTTGACCGAAAAAGCGACAAACTTGGTCGCGTCTATGCCTGTAACGATCTTAAACTGGTTCAGGAAATCAACTGTCTGTTTGTCAAACCGGAAATGCACCATAGTTTTATGGTCGCCGTTTTCATATTCGGCCAGGGCCCGCAAGATGGGCGGATCATTTGTAGTACCCTCCTTGTCCCTGGGTTTTTTAACGAGGGCCGCTTCCTGCCCGCCCGCAGGCTTCACTTCCGGCTTTGCCATTTTTTCGCGGAGTTGGTCTGCTAAAGATTTCATTTTTTCCATAAGCGGTCGGCAAATATTTGGTCAAAAACCGGGGTAATGATGCCATAAAGTGATACGGGCGTCTGAAACGTAGTGATCCGCTGAAAGTCAATCCGGTCAGGTATCGCGGCGGTGATCCTGCCAAATTTGGATAGCTGTTCATTCACCTCGGTCATGATCTCAAATTTGACATTGGCTTTAATGCGGTTCGGGATAAATATCACATCTATTTTGGGATTTACCTTTTTTAAGACCACCGTAAACAATACGGTAGATTCAAAAGTAAATTCATCATAAGAGAAGGGGCAAATCACCAGGTCTGCAGCTTCAAAAACGGGTATCAGCCCGTCATCATCCAGCTTGCCCGGCAGATCGATCAGCACTACATCCTTATTGTTTTTGGTGAGCACCGGGATCAACATGGGGAAACTTTCCAAGTTGGCCGGTAACACATCATAAGGCTCTTCATTTTCCAGCACTTTTGCCTTTTCGAATTTCTGGGATATGGATTGCTGGTAATCCATATCCAAAATGGTGACCGGCCAGTCTTTATCCAGGCTCAGGTAGTTCCCTGACAGGACGGTGAGCGTACTTTTTCCAACGCCCCCTTTTTGGTTGCCAAATAAACAGATCATAAATTTCCTGAGTTATCCCTTATCGGGTATTTGTTCTTGCTTTCTTTTGACGGCGGCGCTTCATCCCAAGCACTTGTTGGTCATCAACGTCATCAGCGATCATTACCGGCCTGATATGTACCGGTTCGGGGGTATATTCTGAATAATAGGTGATCGAATCCTCGTCTAAATAATCATGAAGATCCGTAACGGGCCTGATTGAATTTTCATAGTTAAAATTCTCATCTGCCAGGTTTTGCAGTTTTAAGATCTCACTGCCTTTAAAAACCTGTTTGGTAGCGTGGTCAATTACCGTGTAGCCATAGGGCTTTTTTCCATTGGCCGAGTGAAATACCAGATCAACATTAAACTTCCTTTGCAGGCGTTTCACAAAATCCTGATCTGATTTGCAGTCCAGAAAAATGGATCTGAGCTCGGCTATTCTTGCCTTATCCGGCACATAACTGTTTAATTTTTTTTGCAGCCTTTGCTCATTACAATAGTCCCTACCGAGGTAGCCCTGTTTTTCAAGGATGAGATAAAACTGGGCCTTCGTGCTGAAGTTGTATTGCATGGCAAACGTATAGCCCAGCACCTTATCAATATTTCTAACTGCCCGTACCTGTTCAAAATCACGGTCGATCTGCCTACCGTCTTTACCGACCCTGGTACTTACGATATGTACATGGTTATTATCAGTATCCTTATGAAATACAATGAGGAAAGGTTGGTGTCCATAGCCCATTTCCTTTAGCCACATGACAGCCGCTTTGGTTAATTCCTGCTTGTTATAGTTTTTGCCACGGGCGGATAGTATTGCATGAAACTGGGTGTTTTTGATCACCTTATTCTGGGCCGAAACCATCATCAGGTAATTGATCAGGTCCTGGGGGCGTGGATTGGATAAGGCGTGCATCGCGCCGAAGTTGGCGATCAGCATCAGCTCGCCCGTATTTCGGTCCACCTTATCGGTATTATACCTAACACCGGCAAAAGTCCGGCAGGCTTTTTCAATGATGTGGGCGATCATGAGGCAAGGATTAAAAAAGGATACCAGGAGAACCCTCTACCAACTGATCACCTGATCCCATGATCTGGCTATCTAATGAGCAACCAATCTAAGGAGTTTATGAGCAATTGATCTTTGAGGCTACCTATCTGCCAATCGGATGATCCGGTGAGCAACTTATCTACCGATCTCGCGATCAGATAATCTGCCTATCTGCAAATCAACCTATCCGTTAATCAACCGATCTTTGAATCCTCCGATCTGCAAATCAAATAATCAACCGATCTTTAAATCTTTTTAGTTAACGATCTTTGTGGCTTAATTTCCCATCGCCCGGATGATCTTTCGCAGGGCCGCTTCCAATTGTTTTTGCACCAAAATACATTCCTTAAACAGCAAGTTGAACTCGCTTGCCACCGATGGATCTAACCGGCCCTTTAACCGAAGGGTATTGGCATACTTGGCCAACTGGTTGATATTATTTCCAACCCGTCCCATTTCCGCGCCGGCTGAATCCAGGTAACGGATCAATTCTTTGGAATTGACTACGGTTTTCTTCATGTCGGTCAAAACCCGCATCCTGATCAGCTCGGTTTTGGTTTTACCGAGTTCCTGTTCCAGTTCGGTGATCTCCTTATATTCCTCATCGGTGAACCGGACATTAACCCACCTGGTCCGTTTACCCTCTTTTAACTGAGGCCTGCCTGTTAGTTTTTTTGGATCACCCATGAAAAAATGAGTTGCGAATTTTTTAACTCCCCCCTGGAAGGGCAAGTGACTTTTTGTGTAACAAAAAGACATCTTGCCGTTGCAAAAGCAACGGAAAAACCCATAAGCTGATTGGCGTTTTCAACCATTAAATAAGAAGTTAGGAACGGGTTCGGCTGCTATCCGTTCACGCGAGATTTTGACGAAATCGATTGGCGCTACCTTCTGATGATAGGCTCCGTCGTTTTTCTCGATTCCGATAAAATTGAGGCCCTCCCTTATGGCTGCGATCAGAAAGGAGCCGCAGCCGCTGGCATTGTCCAGCACCACTGCGCCAGGCGCGGAAAATGTCCGAATCAGGTATCGACCCAACTCCACCGGTTTTTGCGTCGGGTGATAAGGCCTGGTGGCTTCGTGCTCGCAAGTCTTGCAATAAAACCAATCGTCGGGCTCTTCCTCGTCAAAAAACAAAATATCATAAGGA
The DNA here is from genome assembly GCF_004519315.1 of Mucilaginibacter psychrotolerans. Lineage (GTDB taxonomy): Bacteria > Bacteroidota > Bacteroidia > Sphingobacteriales > Sphingobacteriaceae > Mucilaginibacter > Mucilaginibacter psychrotolerans. The sequence continues at coordinate 22,950 of NZ_SOZE01000012.1, read as the reverse complement.
TAACGTGCACCACTGCTAATGGCCTGTGACGGCCCGTATTTCCCGTAACAACCCGTGGTTTGCTCCTTTCTCCAACCCTTGTTATAGGCTTGTCCCGGTATCATCTGCGGGTTGTAAACCGGCTGCCGGTTATAAAATATGCAGATGTCCTCGTGCCGCCTGAGCGGTTGCTTTTTCGCATTCAGGAAATTTGTGGACTTCGATTTGATCCACACGATCTTGTATTTGAACCAGGTAGGATTACTTAAAATAACTTCGCCGGTAAAAATACCCGCTGAAGTCAGTGCGATAACGCCGTTGGGTTTAATGATCCTTTGGTAACAATTCCAGAGCTGTGTAAAGTCAATCGGAATATCCCAGGGATTGATGGTCGTGCCGTAAGGCAGGTCGCATAAAACCAGATCGATACATTGGTCAGGGAAATCTTGCATCACAACCAGGCAGTCACCCTCAGTCACTTTATTGAGGTATGGAATCAGTGAGGCGTTCATGAATTACCTCGAAAAAGGCACTCGTACGCCGGAAAAGAAATCAGTATTCTTCTTTTCGCTGACCACAACCGATTTCAATTGTGATTTGATTTTATCATTGTAGTCGTTAAATCCTTCATATGCCTTGGAGCGGTCGGTTGCATACGGCAGGACATTTATAAAATCCCTGGTGGCGTTTTTACCGCCTTTATCCCTGTCAAAGTAGATATCCAAGCTGGAAAAAGCTTTGGCTTTCTTAATGCCTTGCTGTAACAGTGTTAGGGTGTTTAGAACGATGATACTGTGATCCGCCTCTGGGTTTTCGATGCGCCAGCTCAGGAAGTTCATAAAACCCTCGAATAGCGCCGCCTTTTTAGGATGTCCTGGAACAAAGGTGATCCCTTTATGGCCCATAGCGCCCTTAAAATATTTATTCCTTACTTCCCAGGTATTATTTTCGTTGAGCCAGCCTGCTGCGAAATAATGTTTGCGGGTTTCGTTTTCATCCTCGATATAATAGTAAACTTCACTGAGGTAGAATTTGGCGACGTCAAAGACGCCGCGGCTCTTTAGGTAATCCGTTATGGCGGGGTGAACGCCGAGTGGCTTGACACGCTCTACTACATATTGGACTTTCACCGGCTTTCGTGGCCTTAGCTGCCTCGTTTCTGTGGGCTCAATCGAACAGACTTCCTGGATCTTTTTGACCACATCGCTAAAGCCCAGGTTTTTCCAATAGGCCAAACCGAAATCAATGATGTTACCGCCTTTGCCGGAACCGTGATCAAACCATACACCCAGTTCGTCATTGACACTGAACGATGGGTTGGTGTCGTCTTTCCGCAGCATACTGACATACATTTTTTCGCGCCCTCGTTTGGGAACCGGCTGGTAGCCCAAACGGCTTAATAGATCCACCAGCGAACCCTGTTCTTTGAGCTCACTGGCCGTTAATAAATTTGCCATAAAATATTTAATTGAATTAATAATTAGCGTGGAATTAATACTGTGATGGTCATTGCGGCCTGTTCTGGCGATGATAAACCAGTCAAACTTTAAGTGGACCGGCAGCGGGTAACGATCCCGTTGAATTCACTTCTGCCGGTATTTTTTCGGGACTACTCACGTCGGTTTCTACAAACCGGGCTCTACGCCTGCCAATGTGCTTTCAGTTATTCACCTTCACAAAATTTCCAGCTTCTGGGCCGGATAATGTTTTGTCCCCGCATGTCAAAGATCGATTGGACCAGTTTGCCTGCTCCAAATGATTTGATAATCATGGAGGCAAAGCAAGCGGATATCGATATGCAGAAACAGGGAAAGGGGGTGAAAGAAACATTTCACCCCCGGTTGCTTAAAACAGAAAAACCCGCTTTAAATTAATTAAAGCGGGTTTTAGAAAGTGATTTTGTTTATTAATAAAGTAAATTATCCTTTAATTTTTTAAATGATATTAAAAATCGGGCAATGAAAAAAATGCATAACACCCGGTGGACGTAGGTATTGCAGAATAAAGCCAGCCCTGGTAAATTTTTCCGATTAAACAGGATTATCGTTTTCGGGCAGTCTTGAGAAGTTTGTTGGATAAATATGATGTGAAATTATCGCGATAACTTTCCCCGACAGTAAACGACAAATTGTTGTCCATGCGGATCGTGTTACCCTCAATATAATTGATACAATCCGTTGAAATGATGAATGCCCTATGAAATTGTTTAAATTCATTTCGGGAGCCCAGCAATTCCAAGATATCTTTTATGGTTAAATAGGCCGTAAGAATTTTATTACTTGCTAAGTGTATTTTGACATAGTTATGGAAACTTTCGAAAGCAATAACTTCTTTATAACATACTTTAACGATACGCAGATCTTCTTCCTTGTTCTTCACCATGAAATAGTCGTCGTCTGATGATGCTTCAGTTATTTTAGTTTTTGGTTCAATTGGAAACAGCCTGGCGATAGTGGTTGAAAACTTTCCAAAAGTGAAAGGCTTCAACAAATAAGCATCTCCTTCGACCTCATAGGCATCGAATGCATATTTAGAATGCGAAGTGGTAAATATTAGTTTTTGCGTCTTAGATCTTAGTGCCTTAGCGAGGTCTATGCCGGAAAGAAAAGGCATATCTATATCCATGAAGATCAAATCTATTTTGTCATCATTGGAAACATTTTCTAAAGCATGGAGCGGATTATTATAAATGGCAATGACGTTTAGTTTCGGTAATAGCTCGATGTATTTCAGAATCGAATCAACAGAAAATTGTTCATCATCAATAATAATGCAGTTCAACATATGATTTTAAGTTATGCCGATCAGAAAGTTCGCCCGTTGAGAAGGGCCGATACTTGTCTTAAGACAAAGTAAGTAATATTTTGTGTAATACGTAACTGTGCCTGAGTCGAACCATATCTGTCAGATTAGTACGGCCCTACTAATTTTTAAATTATAATGAACATGGTTTAAGATATATGAAAACAACTTTTTCACCAATTTAGCCGTATTAAGTTCATAACTGGGCTTTGTTATCCCAAAAGGCCTGTTTTCTACATAGAAAGGAGAGTTTTCTTATTTAGAAGCTCCTTTCTTAAAAATAATTAGAAAATTATTACTGCCGCTGCCTTCGCCAGGTTAATACCCCTAATAATTTATTTCTTTGATAGTCAATATTGATTTTGCTTTACAAACAGCTTTATCACAATGTGTTACATTAAAATCCATGGGCTGGGTGAACTAATTTTTTATTATGAATATAAATACATGTATAATTATAGATGACGAGGCCTATGCAATTGAAGGACTCAAAGCCTATATCAATTCAATTCCGAATTTGTCGGTATTAAAAACCTATACAGACCCATTAGAGGCATTGATCGACTTGGTTAATTCGGATATGGTAGATCTTATTTTACTCGACATCGATATGCCGAAAATAACTGGCATTGAACTGTCAAAGGAAATCAGGCAAAAAACGCGCAAGCTGGTATTTACCACTTCTTATACACAATATGGTTATTTGGCATTTGAAGCAGAAGCGGATGCCTATCTTCTAAAACCATATACGCTCACAAAATTTGCCTCCACCATCTCAAAATTATTCCCGCCAAATGAAAAACCCATAGTAGTGGAGAAAGTAATCGATAATTACTTCTTTGTAAAAAATAAAGATGAGCACTTAAAGATCGTAAAAATCAAATATGACGATGTGATCGCGGTGGAAAGCAAACAAAATTATGTGATGATCCATACTGTTTCTAAAAAAGTCCTCACCTACATGTCACTTACCGAGATCTCCAAAATTTTTACGCGGTTTAATAATTTCGAACAGTTTCAACGGAGTTTTATCATTAGTAAGGAGCATATCGATAACATTGATGGAAATACAATTAATATGGTAAATGGAATTCAGATCACAGTTGGAGAATATTACAGAAAGGATTTTACAACATTTTTGTCAGAAAAGCTAATAAAGGCAAGGCGCAAAGAATGACACCCTGCCTCTTAGTAACTGATCATTTTTGTTTGTTGGAATGGTGTAGACCGGAAACAGTCATTGTCATTACCGTAGTTGTTGGGTCAGTACCAGTTGTGGTCGTTTCGCCGTTTAAAGGTTTCAGCGACTTATAAACAAATAGTGTACTGTCGCTAATTTTAAAAAGTTTGTGTTTCATAAGTTTTATTTTTTATGAAACTTAGGGTGAATTGGTGGCCGGTTAAAAACCATTATACGCAATGGTATTTTTCCTATTTAGAAAGGGTTTTTTAGATGATAGAAATTATTAAAAATTGGATCAACAAGTATAGACTACATCTTCTTGTGTGGGTAATATTCATCCTTTATGAATCTTTTTCGATAGGACTTGTTTTTCATGTTTTCGGTAATCCAATAACTTATATCGTTCATTACATTATCATCATAGTTCTATTCTATCTTCATGCTCATGTGGCTTTACCATGGATATTGAAAAATAAAAAGCATATTTTTTGGAGGCTCCCTACGGTTTTGTTTTCGGAAATTGGTGCATTTCTATTACTATCCTTCTATGCGGATCAATTGCTGATACTGAAACATATTCTACCTAACCCTCAACCATTAACCTTAAACTACGAATACAATTTGAGGACTCTTTTCAGGGAGTTATATATTATCGGATATGCGACTGGCTATTATTATCTGATTACTTACACCATCGAGAAGAGAAAAACAAATGAACTTGAAAAACAACGGTTAAATGATATCATTTACCGGCAGAAATCAGAACAGGAATTGACCAAAGCACAAAATGCATTCTTAAAAGCCCAAATCAACCCCCATTTCCTATTTAACACTTTAGATTTCGTTTACCATAGTATTGTTGAACTATCACCTCCAGCTGCCGATGCTATTATTACTTTGGCTGAAATGATGCGCTACGCAATTGATTCTGATAAAATGGGTGAATTTATTCCTTTAAGTGATGAGATAGACCAGGTGGAAAACCTGGTATACTTAAACCAAATCAGGAAAAATCATAAATTACTTTTTGAACTGCAATACCAGGAAGAAGTCCGCCGATTTTATTTAATCCCTTTGGTCTTACTGACAATGGTAGAAAATATTTTTAAGCATGGTAATCTCACCGAAAAAAACCATGGCGCCATTGTCAAAATTTATAACCAGGATGGGATGCTATTTATTGAAACTGATAATTTGATAAACAATCAAATAAGGCCCGCTGGAAACCATAAAGGAATAAGTAATACGGAGCAAAGGTTAAAGTACGCTTACGGGGAAGACATTGTTTTTAGTTATAAAGCAACCGAGTCAAATCATTTTATCGTTCGGCTGGGAATTCCTGCAGATTTGCTAATGCCGCCTGTTTCGCCTTTAAAAGCTTTACCAGGTATTGATAAATAATCGCCTCATGACTTCTTTGATGGGAATCAAAAAGCCGGTTAATATGCATATGGAGCAGGTCCGCGATAATTTTCATCCTTTGGTGCTCGGAATCACAATCATTCAATATATTCAGTAAAACCTTTGTGTAAGACGACGATAGATCCGGAAGTAATTTGCCACCTGTACCACTAAGTGTCAGCTTATGGTACTGAAAAGATTGATTGATTTTCTTTAAACTTCGATGGTCCAAACTAAACTCATTTTTGAAAGTATCTGCCATGTTTGTTGCAAAATCAATCTCCACATCTATGCTATTGAAGCACAACTTAAATAAACTTTGAAAAAGGTTTAAGGCTGTACAGTATAATTGGATAGTGGGATGTCTATTTGCCAATAACAATTTAACATTTAAACTATCTAAAAAGAAGAACTCTTCAACAAATTCTATTCTGCCTGCACCATATCTTTCAATTTCGCGGTAGTAGGTTTTTATTTGAATATCCGAAATCAGACCGGTGTGAAAATCATTTTCCAAAAATGATTTCAGGTTTTTGACAATCTGATAACCAAACGAGCTGTCGACTATTTGAAGCCGTAAACGAATGTGAGGTTTAGGATCATCATATCGTATAAAAAACCATTTACTAATTTGCTCCTGTGACTCCTTTATAAATTCATTAATTTGGTTTAGCAAAATTTCGTTACTCCGGGAAGGGTGGCAGTAAATTTCAAAATATAGCCAATCACCCCCTGGTAAAATATTGCTTGGCGACATACTGTTTTTTTCATTTATCAAATAATTGCCTTTGTAAACCCTTTCGCTATGGCCATAGTTCAAGATATATTCAGCGATGTAGGGCTTACCCGTTATATCTGAGACTTCTGATTTCTCTGGAAGCAACGCTTCGGAAATATAAATATCACCGGATTGGTTTTGCCGGAAATAAGATAACAAGGCAATTAGGTCTGAATCTTCGTTGGGATTGAAACATAATTTCTGGTCGGATATTCCGGATCTTATACAAAAATTAATGGCTTTGTTTTGAAACCAGGCTTTTAGCTGCAAGATGGAATTTTTCGTATCGTCACAATTCGAAAGCTTCTTTATGTTTTCAGGTATCAGCCACATTGCCGGCGAAACAATGATGTCCTTATAGGTAACGCGTGGATAACGTACCAGGTTTGGGAAGAAGTGCTGAAAATTAAAACTGAGGTCAGATTTAATACCTTGATGTTGCAGATCACAAAGGAAGCGATAGACCGATAAATCCGACCGGCCATAGTTGTATGCTGAGGGAATCCGGGGAATCAATCGCTTATCGTATTTTTTTGACCAAAGGATAATTTCGAAATTTCGTATGGCTACCAATATATCATCTAAACAAAGCGTGGCTTGATGGGATGACCAAGTTAGGATCGGAAGTTCATAAGGGTATAACTGCTTCCGGCGATTTACATTGTCTACTTCCTTTTCCGCCTGGTAGGCAATATCAAAAAATATCAAATCAGGGTTTGCATCACTTTCTGAAGCAGAGATATGCTGTCCTGATAGCGTAAGTTCGTGGCTTGCCATCGTAAAACGGCCAATTAACGCATTTGCAGTGCAGCCGCCAATGCTTTCAATGACAGGCTGTTCATTATACAGGCGCAACATCACACTAAGGCTATTAGGTAGCGACAAGGGATCAATGTCCTTTTGATTCGTAAAATTATCGAGCTTGATTTCAGTCCCGGTGAGCATAGCATTCAATAGGAAATTGTGCAATTTGGTATAGCTAACCGTGTCATTTGACTCAGGCAAGCGTTTGGTTTTATTGATTTCCTCGATTAAATCCAAGTCTTCTACGGGATGAGCAAGATTTTTATATCCAACTCCTAATTCCGGGTCCATCGCAATAAGAAGCGGTATAGCAGATTGTTCAAATTTCTTTAAAAATGCATGTTTGAAATCGCTCAGTGCCCCGTTTTCTGCCGGTGGTAAATTAGCCTGCAAAAATTTGACCAAATTGGGGACATTCCTAACGCGGTTTAAATCAAATCCACCTGATTCGACTTTTCGCTCAGCAATTGTATAATTTATATGCGTAGTTTCCTTTTTAACACTAAGTCTTTTAAAGTAATCTTCACCAGTGATATTCGGGAGTCTGTCACATAAAATCAACTGAAGGGTGAGCATCTGTTCCAATAATATGTCAACATCTTTAATATTGAGTTCATGCCCCGACTGCATTACCCTATATAAATCACGCTTCTGTATCCTTTCAATACAATGTTCCAGGATAGTATCAAGTTCCGGGAATGTCGTAACTGAGCCTATTTCAAAACAGTCATTTTTAAACCGTATAAATCTAAGTTCACTGCGAACGCGATAGATGGATGAATTTATTTGAAACCATTCTGCATATTTAAGAACCTTTCGGAAATCATTAAGTTGACCATCCTTTGCGCCCCAATCTATTAAATCAAGTGTATTAAGTTTGTGTTTCAAAACTAGGCTGGGGCATTCACCATTTTTCAAATGGACAGCTGAAAATGCTGCAAAACGGCCAAATGGTGTAGCACGGAATCGGGCCCTATTAAAATACTTCCAAATGGAATAATTGATCTTTTTACCGGCTGATTTTAATTGAGGATAATCAAGATCTTTAATAATCTCAAATAGTGGAGGTGATGAATCGCGGATCATAGTTTTAAGCTCGTCCCATTTTTCTTCTAGGTCGTCTTCAACACTAAACACCGGTGTCCGGCAAAGTAATATGTCAAACGCCATTAACTCCATCGTAAATTTATTATCAGAACCGCATTGTAGCGGGTGCTATATTTCACCAATTATTTCTTCAAAAGAATGGTTATTCTATGGTGAAATCCGTCATATCTTATAGATGGGCATATTTTCGGGATAGAATAGTAAAAATTCGGGCGATATAGTCCTTACCATTTGGTAACCTGCATTTAAACAATAGTTAATTTTGTTTTGGTTTTATTTTATCAAAAATTTATCCCTTGTCAAATGACAGCACAAGCTATTATTAATCATAAAAAGGGAAAATTCAGATTTGAATAAATTTTGCAGTTCACTAATACATTTACCTATGATAAAGGCTGAAGCGGTTGATAAGACGACGGTGATAAACATTTTGAGTTATTCATTTAAAGATAATCAGAGCGTTAAATATGTGGTCCGAAATGACATAAATAGTTTTGAAAGGATAAAAGCATTGATGGATTATTCTTTCGAAATGTGCTCCATGTTCGGAGAGGTTTGGATGACAGATGATAAAAAGGGATGCGCTTTGATTTTGTATCCACAAAACAAAAAGACAACTGCCAGATCTCTTTGGCTGAATATCCGGCTGATTTTTCAGGCAATAAGCATATTCGGAGTTAGTAAAACATTAAAGAGAGAAGCGAAAATCCAACAAATTCAGCCCAATGAAAAGATGGCCTACCTTTGGTTTATTGGAGTTGACCCAACATTTCAGAAAAAAGGTGTTGGTAGTAAGCTGTTAATGCAAATTATTTCACGTTTCAGCGAAATGAATTTGCCACTTTACCTTGAAACATCCACCCAGAAAAACATTCCCTGGTACCAATCATTTGGCTTTGAAATTTATAACCAAATGACCTTAGGTTATTCGCTGTCCTTTTTAAAACGACGACCAGACCACTAATTCAGAATTATGCTGGTTTTCGGAACTCAAATTCATATTGTGACGGCCATTTTCATTGGGCTGGAAATACTTATGTTCCTTTTCCAGTTGGCGAGCTATTTGTATTGGCCAAGAGATAGTAATAGGGGCTGGTATTTATTGCTTTTACTTTTAATGTTATTGTATAACATTACCGGCGGACTTTTTCCTGATCCGAAAATAAAGATCCCGCTCAATGTTCAGGTAATGATCGCTTATGGTACGGGGTTTCTTATGGCATCATATTTCCCCTTCTATTTTTATAAAGGCTTTGACTTAAAGGCGCTCCGTTGGCATGCCTTATTTGGGGTACCTTTATTTCTAATTCTTCCTTATGTAATATTTTTTGTCATCGTTTACGCTATCAATGGACAGTTAAATGTTGACATCCGTTTTGGCATGATCGTGCCCTTAATTTATGCAATTGTCCTGCTTTGTGTGATTTTCAAAGCCATTCATCGCAAGTATAGTACTAACCGAAATAAGTTAAATTATCTGGAAGAGATCGCGATGTGTTGTGCTGTTACCCCCTGGGCTGCGTTAGCCTTTTTTGGATTAGTAGAAGAAAGCCAGCTAACGGAAGTACTTTGTACAAATACCGGAATTGTGATAATCACTGTACTTTTTATTGCAAGGTCAGTTCGAATGGCAAGGCAGGATTTTAACAATAAATTACTAACCTCTACAATAGATGGAATGAGCCCAGAAGAGTTTTTAGCAAACTGCATGCATTATGGGGTAACTCGAAGTGAAATACTCGTTATTCAGAAATTATACAAGGGCATGAAGAACAGTGAAATTGCAGAGGCCATGTTTATATCAGAGGAAACAGTTAAAAAGCATATTCAAAACATCTTTAAAAAGACCGCGGTAAAAAACCGGGCGGCATTAATTCATAAACTACAAAATCATCGCAAATAATTAAAAATGGGGTATTGTCATAAAACATACCACTATTTAGTTATGTCAAACCCCCGATTTGAGTATTTATGCTGCATAGTTACCCTCATACCTTTGCCTGCAAAACCGGATGCAATGAAGCGATTCGAAGTAATTGGACTAAATATTATGCAGATACATAGTTTATATGATGTGCTTTTTGCCATGAAGCCATTACCAGAACAAATGAGGAACGAATTAGACCAAAAGGAGTTTATACAGTGTGTTGATCTAAAATTAGAATCCAGTCATTATCTACATCGCCAAATCTTATTAAACGCAGGTCAAATAGCAGAAAATATTTATTTCTTAGAAAGCGGATTTGCAAGGGGTTATTATTATAACCAGGAAAAGGGTAAGGAACAAACTGTATGTCTCTGGGATGCCGCTTCTATCATAACCGAGCCGAACAGTTTTTTTAAAAGGGAAAAATCGGAATTACATATCGAGGTCATGCCGGGAAGTCGATTAAAGTCGATTTCACGCCAAAAACTAACAGAAGTATATGAAGAATTTCCATTTGCAGAGATATTTAATAAATGTCTTATACTCCAATACGTATCCTATCAAACCCAAAGAACAAACGATCTCATAGGACTATCCGGTTGGGAAAGATATCTTGAAATGCTTCGTAGGTATCCTCAAATAGAACAAAAGGTTTCAAAAGAGATTATCGCATCCTACCTGGGTATTACGCCGCAGTCCCTGAGCCGATTACTTAAAGTCAATGGTCACCCGTAATCGAAGAAATTTATCATTTGGTAAATTTTTTTTGACCATTTGTTCAATCTTTTTTGAACAAAAGTTTACGCCTTTCTGGAATATACAGGACTACCTTTATCATACATTTATTTTCTATGAAATGGGAGTCGGGACGATACATCGGATAGCTTTTCTTACTATTTCCTTCCTTACAATTATCGCAAAGTTAGGAATCGGAAACGTTCAAAATAGTTTCTATCAGAAAAACCGATTTGGGGATTGTAAAACAATTTCAATAGTGAATTCCTCTTGTTCCTCGAAACCGGCTTGCCAACCGATTATTCATAATCGGAGATTCGCCGTATTTACGGATGGCTCCAGGCGGATCATTTTACAAGAGTAAGATAGACTGTAGTAGTAGAACTTACTCGGGGCGCTCACCTAAGAGGCAAAAAGAATTTAATGATGGCCCTCTTAGAAGCATTTTGCATGGAAGGTATGATGGCTAACAAAACAAGATTTCAAATTTCAGAACTAACAAAGGAAAGAATAGTGATTGCTATACGTTGGTTATGTATGGCACTATTTATCTATACTGCCTACGCCAAAATAATAGATCATGACCGTTTTTTAAAGGGTCTGACAAGAGTACACCTCATTAGTGGGTTTGCTGTATTTATTTCTTTTGCGGTTCCAATGGTTGAAGTTTTTATCGCTATGCTTTTACTCATCCCAAAAACCGCAAAAATCGGTTTGTATTGTTTTATTACTGTCATGACCGCATTTACTTTTTACATTATCAGTGCTTTGATTTGGGAAAAAAACTTACCATGCCACTGCGGCGGGGCCATTGAAAAACTAAGCTGGTCACAGCATATATGGTTTAATCTCGCATTTATATCAATTGCCATGTTTGCAATCCGGCTTTTTAATTTATTTACGTCTTCTTTAAAAATTTAAAAAATGAAAAATTTTAAACAAATCGCCTTTGGCCTGTTAGTAGGCGCAATGGCACTTGGGTTCAGTGCATTTACATCAGCAAAAAAAGATGTTAACATCGTAACCTATTATAAAACTAATCCATCCACGCCGGCAAGCAATCCTGCCAGTTACCAATTTTATAACGAGGACAGGTGTGAATCTGGAGGCTCACTTTGTACTGCACAATGGGATATTGGCAGTAACCCAACTCCAACCGTTGACGGTACTGCGCTACCATCTTCAGGTGTAACTTTCCAAACTGGTTCACAAACAGACGGCCACTTTGAATAAATTTAAAAAAGAATGTCCTGAACGCTCAGGACATTCTTTTTTAACGTTCATAGAAAACTAAAACGTCGGCTATCTCCGGCCTATTTCTAAGAACTAATCCATATTTTGCTAATTCCAAATTTAATTCTTTCAGATCCGTCATGTTACATTTAAGCTCAAGATCAACATTCTCATGTATTCCGCTTTTATCTATTATGGGCATTTCAGATAATTGAAAATAGTAGCCACTTAATCTGTTAAAAAAAGTGCTAAAAGGCTTGTTAACGATTTTGTAATTATAACGATCGAAGTTCTCTTGGGGACTATGACCTTTTGTTTTCAAAAGGTTATCCGTAATCGTTTTCTCCAACACTAAACATTCTTTTACTTGACGTTTCTCAATTTTAGTGTCAAAACCGTTAGGGATACCAAAGTATCTATCTAAATCGCTCTTTATCAAGTTAAATTTCGTTTTATAATCCCCGAAAGCAATGTCTTTTGGCCATACTATTTCGTAACAGGCACCATTTGCTTCTAAAAATTTTTCGTAAGCACTGCCATATTGATCATTTTTAAGATGTTCAAGTTTTTGCTTGTTCTTTATTTCAAATACTGTTCTTGCTTCAGATTGGATGCCGAGGTTTGTATATCCATAATAGATCATGGAATATAAATGAGCATATATCCTTGATATCGAAGTATTGGTTGAGAAATAATGTAAGCTGTCGTTTGTCGTCCGGCCAATCGGTAAGCCAGGAATAAAGCTGGTGCCAATAGATTGTCCTAAAATCAGATTATCATCTATCTCATGAGGAAGAATGCTATTATCTGTCAGCAATTCGTTGTAATGTAGATTGAAAATTGTTTTCTTTTGATCTATAATAGTCTTTTTGAATTGCTTCTTTGAGGTTACGATGGTTTGCTGATTGCTTAATATTTTTTCTATATTTTGAATTGAAACTTCTTCGGCAGATGTCATTGCAATAATAGTGCCCTCAGAATTTACCCATACATAAAATGGTATTGAATTAAAATTAAACATTTTCTTTAACCTGCTTTCATTGAAGGCCGAAATCAATTTAATATTAGTTGCTTTCAAAAGATGTTTGCTGAATTGGTCAATCTTTTCAAAAGGTTCATCGGAAATGGGCAAAATTTGGACTTTATCGCTAAAAATCCTTTGGATAGAATCCATTTTGGGTATGTAGGCAACACATGGACTACACCAGGTTGCCCAAAAATCCAACATTAATAGCTTACCCTTAAAATCACTAATTTCAGCGTTTGGCGTAGGATAGTTTATTAAGTTAACTTTTATGTTGGGTATCTTATCTCCGATTTTCAAAAAGTTCTGCTGGCCATACACAGTTTTTAACTGTACAAGAATTATAGTGACTGGCAGTATTAAGAATTTTAATTTGAAAGTGTGCATGTCAAAAAATTTAATGGTTAACGGTCGTTTTGTTGTATGCCACTTAATCGTATTTCGGTTTCATCAATAGGAAAAACGTACTTTGGGTCATTAGGAGCAAGCGTATAGGTTTGTCCGTTCAGCGTTCTGACCAGTGTTTGTTTGAAATCATCTTCTGTATTTAATCTTCTCAAATCCGTCCAGCGTAATCCTCTAAAGACTAACTCTTTTCTTCGTTCTGAAATAATTTGGGATAATGCTAATTTGGGGTCTGTTGTAGTGAAGTTTGTATAGGTTCCTGACCATCTTGTTTTAAGCAAGGCGTTATAATCTGATAAAGCAGACGGGATGTTTCCATTTCGCGCGTTGCATTCTGCTCTGATCAAATAAAGTTCGTCAGTTGTTAGTCCTCCAAATAGATTTTTATCGCCGTTATAACTGCCTTTGAATGCAACGCCACCACCTGCTAATGAGAGAAAGTAAGCAGATTTTCGAAGATCGTTCTGACTATATTGGCTATAAAGAGAGGGTTCAACAATCAATTTGGAAGTTGAGAAAATACCGTAGGAAAAGATGCTTTGAAATATCACCTCAGCATTAAACCTTGCAAATGGATTATTACTGTTGACATTTAGCTTTGTATAATCCAACAGATCATGTTGGATTTGTAAAGCGGAATCGGCATACAAACCTGCCTGTCCATACGATTTCATTGACAGATAAGTTCTCGCCAATAAAGCGAATGCAGCTTGTTTCGATGGCCGCGTTTTATATAAAGGCGTAGTATTCAATAGCGACGCTGCACTTTTTAGGTCTGATATGATCTGGTCGTATGTGTTTTGTAAAGTTGATCTTTTCGCAGGCACATTGATGTCATATTCAAGACGTAATGGTATACCCAAATCATTTTGCGCTGATGATGAATTGTATACTTTACAAAATTCTTGCGAAAGATTGAAAAAGTCAAAAGCTCTAAAGAATAGCGCACTGCCCTTTACGTTGTTCCAGGCAACAATATCTGAAGCAGCAGGGTTAACTTTCGATATCCCATCTAACACCACATTGGCATTTAATACTCTTTTATAAGAGCTGACCCAATCTGAACTGGTTTCGCCTTTATAGAAATCGGATGTTTCCTCCCATATGTAGGCTGATTTTTCCTGATTGGTAAACAAAGACTGCCAAGAGGCGAACGTAATGTTAAAATCACCGGCTGAAATTTCGCCTAAACCGCAACCTTGTGAATTATTAAACGTTTGGGTTGTGTTATCTAATAAGGCCTGGAAGTCTTTGATACTTTGAGGTACAACAAGTGACTTATCAGGTTTACCGTTTAACCAATCTTTTTTACAGGATTGAAAGCTTACTGTAACTGTTAAAAATATAACGAGTACTATATATTTTGATGTGTTATACATGATGTTTTTATTAATTATTAAAAGCTTGTTTTTAATCCGAAAGAAAAACTTCTCGGGGAAATAGTTGACTGGCTATCACCAATAGATGGAACAGCGTCAGGATCTAAGTGAGAGTGATTTGCCCGCCAAAGTATTCCTACATTATTTGTATACACATATAGCCTTAATTGCTTAACTGGCAAACCCTTCCAAACAGACTTATCAATATCAAAACTTAGGCTAATATCTTGAAGTCGAATGTGGTCGCCTTTTTCAACCGTAGCTGAAGTTCCGTTGTAAAATTGATCCCTAAAGCCATCCGTTGAATAAGGAGCCATTGACGGTACATTTGTATGATTTTCGTCTCCGGGATTTTGCCACCGCTTGTCATAATCATTGTTCATGTATTGACTGATGCCCAGATTGTACATGTCATAATAATTCACAGAATTTCGACGGAAGTAATAACCAAACTTGTAGGAGATGTTGAACGCGAGGGTAAACCTTTGATAGTTAAAGGAATTGTAAATTCCGCCGAAAACAGTCGGACGGGCTGGCCCTTCATACTGCAATTCTTCTGGTGTAGTACTATTTATAATTGATGAGTAGTCCTTACTAATTACACCGTTAAGATAGCCTCTCGGATCACCGTTAGCAGGGTCAAGTCCCGCAGATTTGTAGCTGTAGATACCATACACCGGTTTACCAACTACAGGATTATAATTATAACTTCCCACATAATTAGTACTAAATCGGTCTATAACCTCATAACGGGTAACCTTATCATGGGTAGCAGAAAATAATATAGTTGTTATCCAATTAAGCTTACCTCTGATGTTTTTTGACGTGAGCGACAGATCAAATCCATGACCTTTCATGTCAGAATAATTACCACGAAGGCTCGTAATTCCTGTATTGGAAGCAAACGGCTTATCTCCTAAAATGTCTGTCCCCTTTTTCCAATAAAATTCCAGTGTGCCGGAAAGTATTTGATTTTTAGTGCCAAAATCTATTCCTAAATTTGTGATGCCGATAGTTTCCCATTTAAGTTCAGGATTTCCAATATTAATTATGCTGGCATAGGTTTGGTTTGTATAGGTAGCACCTAACGCATTGTATTTAAAAGTAGTTACACCTGTAGTACTTCTATCGAGATTTCCGTTAAATCCATAGGATATCCTGGCCTTTAGGTAAGGTAGCCAATCTATGGTATAGAATTTTTCCTTATCAATATTCCATAAGCCGCCAACCGACCAAAGAGGCACATTTTTTTGATTTGTCTTAACTCCAAAATAATTAGACCCGTCTATCCGGCCGCTGCCTGACAATGTGTATTTACCTAAGTAGGTATAAGCCACGTTTGCGAAAGAGGATCGTATTCTATTTAACGTTCCAGCTATCCCCTGACCTGTATTAATAATTCCTGTTCCAGAGGGGTTTAGATTAAAAGTGGTTGTACCATTTACTGGTGAGGACGTGCCTACATCATCGTTATAGCCATAGTAGTAGGCCCCTCTTGAATCCAAAGTGCTTTCTGATAGCTCATAACCAATTATAGCTGATACGGAATGATCTTGCCAGTCTTTTTGATAATCTAATTGGCCCCGTATGTTGTTGGAAATTGTCTTTGCATTTGAAACCGAAAGTATATCACCTAATGGAATATTATACCCGGTTACTTTATTTCCCGAAACTATGGAGTATTGGTTAATCAAGTTTCTTACGTTATAAGATTGCAAACTTTGATCAAACCGATTTTCGTTTTGTGTTTGTTGAAATTGATATTTAACCTCAGCGTTCAAGCCCGGTAAAATGGAATATTTTAAACCACCAAATAACCGCAGATCGTTGACCGAATTTAAGATTGGAGAAAGGCCAAGTTCACTGACAGGTTTAAAAGACCAGTCTAAAAATCCTTTAGAAAGTGCTTGCTGCTTAAATTCCCGAGAAAAGTCACGGTCAATTTCCAGTGGATTTCCATTTTCGTCTGCTAATTTTAAATATGGTAAATAATTGTTCCCATAGATACTGTTTAAGGTATTATCAGAATTAGCCTTTGTTTTAATGTAATAAAGACCCGTCGTTACTTCTAAACCCTTAATTGGTTTAAAAGTGTTTTGGCTGTTTATTGTAATTCTTTCATTGTTGTTTGCAATTTTGTCACTCTGTATGTTATCTAAGCCAGTGGAAAAATAATAAGTCGCTTTCTCCGAGCCACCGCTAAATGAAAGAGCATATTGCTGAACTACGGGTTTACGATAAAAATATTTCAACAAGTCGTTTCGTACATCGTAAGCTTTAAACTGTTCGATTTGTTGATTGGCGGCATCTGCTGTTATCGTGCCCGCCCTTTGCTTATTCAAAAGTTGTATTACCGGCGTTACCGCCGGGTAGTTAACCATATCAGACAAGGCCGAATCATATCTTCCATTCTTAAATAAAAATTGTTCGATTCCAATATAGTCTGACGATGACAAGAAGTTAGGATTATAAGATAAATTCGGTTTTTCTGAGATGGTGATATTGCTATTAAAAGAAATGTGCAAAGCTTCCCTATTTGTTCCCTTTTTAGTGGTAATTACAATAACGCCATTTCCTGCCCTTACACCCCAGATCGAAGCTGCCGCCGCATCTTTCAAAATAGTGACATTAGCAACATCATTTGGGTTTATGGATGAAATATCGCCGTTATATGGAAAGTTATCGATGACAATCAATGGCTGATCATTGGCGAAAATGGTGCTTCTTCCCCTAATAGATAAATCCTGATTGCCTGCATTAGAAGAGATAGTGTTTTTATTAAAGACCAACCCGCTTGTGATACCCTCAAGTTTACTTATTATATCAGGGGCAACTCGGGCATCGAACATTTGCTTATTTGGTTGGGCAAATGATCCAGTTGCCCTTTCTCTTGGAATGTTTTGGTAGCCTGTGGATAGAATGCTTACCTCTTGTAATTGGTTACTGGCTGATTGAAGAATCACAGTTATAAATTCATCATTTATAACAACGATCTCCTTTGTTACATATCCTATAAATGAGATTTGCAATATAGTGCTGTCAGAGACATCACTTATTTCAAAATCTCCATTACTATTTGTGGAAGTAGAATTAGAGCCACCTTTAATTTTGACTGTTGCCCCTGGCAGGGGGAGGCCATTAAGGTTAATAACCTTTCCTTTTATTGGAAACCTTTGTTTTAGGGTTTGTTCCTGCGAGGGAGGCCGAGAACTTAAATTATCGAACTTTACAACAATTTGGCCCCCTATTATTTCATAGGTAAGCGTCAGAGGCGATAATAATTCACTAAGCACTTTACTGACCGGCTGTTCTTTCACGTGGATAGATACTGGCTTGTTCAAGATGCCTTTGGCGTTGCTGTATATAATACCTACTTGAGCCAGTTTGGAAATTTGGTCAAGAGTTTCTTTTAATGTTTTCCTTTCAATATCTATCGAAATGCGCTTATCTAAACTTTGTGAGCGCGCTATTTCGGTTGCCAGGGCGCAGTTTAAAAAGCAGGTAATGGTAACGGTTAATACAAATGATTTGTACCTGAATTTGGAGCGTAAATTTTTGAGCATAGTGTTTAATTAATAGAGTTAAGTGAGAATGTGATACGAAATTCTAATTGGCGGATTAGCGGCGAAGATTTGTCGAATGAGCCACAAAAAGGGCAATACCATTCCTGTAAAGCAATTTTTCATTTTTTTGCAATTAAGATTATTCGTTAAAATTTGGTTAGGCGACTACCGGAAACAGCAGTCCATATTCTCCTTCGTTATACTACTTATCATTACATCCCCCCTCTAAAAAATACCCTTTTTCTGTTTCCCGGACGGTAGCGCCAATAGCCGCCGCCAATTGACTAAGCACAATACCTATCGGCTTCTTTGTGTCAAATTCGCCGTAGCATAGGCAGGCTGCCGACTTATTTTCCAATTCAATGGATTGATTATAATAGCGCTTCAAGTCCGAGACGACTTCCGGTACAGGGGTTCCCTCGTAACTCAAAATACCGTCCTTCTTTTTTATTACAGCGTCAACCGTTGTTATTAATTTGTCGGCTAATGTTGATTGCGCGTTGTTAAAGATGGCTTGTTGTTTCGGCTTTAAAATGACCTCCGAAAGCTTTTCTTTTTTGTCCGACATCATGGAAACCTTAACAATGCCTGTAACTACGGTAACATTGTAAATATTCTGTTTGCTGTAGGAATTGACATTGAAAGAAGTGCCGACCACCTCTGTCTGCATCCGGCCACTATGAATGATAAACGGATGTTTCTTATCCTTGGCAACCTCAAAAAAAGCTTCGCCTTCCAGTTTTACCTCACGTAAATTACCTATTAACTGATCTTGGTATTCAAGCGAACTGGAAGGACTAAGCCATACTTTAGTTCCGTCATACAATTGAAGTAGTTTGCGTTCGCCAGGCTTGGTAGATGCAAACTTCATTGATTGCCGTTTATCGTTATTCCCGATTTGTCTACTTACAAGTAAAAACACAGAGGTGATGAGAACAAGCCAAAGGGCTGCAATTTTCATCCAATTTTGTAAGACAAATTTTCTCTTTGAGTTATGCTTTAACTCCTGGTTATTTCGGTCAGCGATTTCCTTAATTATTATAGATTTCACCTTCTTAACGGCGGCGTCCGCTTTTTGCTCATTGCCCTCACCATTACTAAGAAATCCCAGTTCTGCCTTTATAAGCGACCTCAGCACATATTCACTTTCCGCATCATCAAAATATAATAAGAGCTGCCTGATCTCGTCAGGAGAACATTTATCTTCAAGGTATTTTACGAAGAGATTGTAGAGTGGGAGGTGTTTATCCAATGCCGTATTTTATCACAACATGCAGTGATGGAATATTTACTCTGCTCAGATTTTGATTTTTAATTAAATAAAAGTCATTGTAGGTTTTTCGTTGGACTTGGGATATTCAACAACCTATTTTTTATGTAACATTAATTGTCCAATTAAAAAAAGGACAGCTGAATTTTTATTTAATAAGAAGTACTGTTTTACTGTTTTATTTGCTTTTACGATATGATCGCTAATCGTTGAGGTTGATATTCCTAACTGGTTACTCACTTCTTCATAGCTTTTACCTTCTAATTTACAAAGGGTGTAAATATGTTTCCTTTGGGCGGGAAGTGTACCTATTGCTATTTGCAGCAGGTCAATATTTTCATCTGATATGATTGAATCTTCGTTTTTGGTATCATAATCGACATATGATATAATTAATTTCTCAATCAGCCGGTTATCCTTTGCAGTTTTACGGAAATACATAAAAACCATGTTTCCCGCGACTTTGTAAAGAAAAGATTGAAATGAACCTTCAAGCTTTATGTTACTCCTGATTTCCCAAATCTTTAAAAATAGATCTTGCAATAATTCCTGAGCGATTTCCTCGTCCTTAACTAATCGTAGGATGTTTCTGTAAATTGGTTTACTAAATTGATCGTATAGGATTGTAAAGGCATGCTCACTCCCTTGTTGGAGTTGCTGAAGCAGAAGTTTTAAATTTTCATTATCTGAAATCATTGCTTGGCCTTCCGAATTGAAGATAGAAGAGCCAATTCAAGAAGATGGCTGAGGCTATGAGGCCGGAGCAGTGGTTCTTATTGAAATTGCCCGCACACCCGTGTGGTACGGGGGCTGGTACAAGTACCAACCAGGACGCAATCAATAAGCTGCCCCGGCCTCATAGCATAAGCTACAGGAACCGGGTGCTCACTTATTCCTCGCGTCCTTTCAATTACCACATTGTGCGGACGAGGCTCTTAGCGAACACCTTTATATCAAGATTGATATTAAGTGTTGCAAAATTAATTTTATATCATCAATTATCTACTTTTAAATTAATTTAACAAATTACAAATATAAAACAATTAGTTATTTTGCCAAATTTATTAGTTGATTTAACAGATAAGTTAGGCATAAACACTAATTTATAAGAAAATATGAATTTCAGGTCTGTCTTACATTTGTTTTCACAAGGTAATACATGGCCAAAGCAGTTCAATTAAATAGGATTAAAAGCGCGTTAGCAGAAAAAGGCGTTAAGGGTTTTTTGTTGGCTATTTACATGGGCGTTCACGAAACTACTGTATCCGACTGGTGCACAAATAAAAGTCAGCCAAGCCCTAAAGATTTTATAAAAATCGCCAACTTTTTGAATTTGAACGTTAGGGAGCTTATTCAAAAAATAGAGCCGGTGCCTAATATGAAAGCTGAATTAATGATTGCTGAAGTTGAAAAATTTGAGCAAGAAGGTAATTTAATTCATGTTAACGCGGAGACTAAAACTAAAAAGAAGAAGAAAATAATAAATCCAGAACTTGCTAAACGATTGAAAATCATAATCGGAGATTAATTGCAAGTACTTTTCCAGCCACCTTTACTCGTTTCCAAAAGATTAAGTGTTTAAATGGAATGGAAATATTTTTCATAGATTCCAGAAATGGAATATTTATTTCCGCAGAATTCATTTAATTGGCATGCTTGTCATTAAATATACCCCTATTTAGCTATCTATTATCCCCGAACTAAGTATTTCATCAACCTTAGCCTGCCAATAGTTTTGTATGGTTTTTATCAACTATTCAATTATTGGGAGACATCGATGAATATTATTGTAATGCAGCTGATCGCATTCGTGCGTAATTCTTTAAACCCACAAAAATTTATAGGTCAAAAATTATCGCCAGAAGACTTCTATAAATGGAGAAATTATATTGTAAAAGAAGCAGATTCTTTGAAAATACTTATATCAGTTACTTCATTAAGTGATTATGAGATCGAAAAATTAATTACGCAAATAGTTGATCTCAGCAACACTATTAATTCCTATATTTTTAGACAATTTAAGTTAATCAGATCTCATGCCCAGGCCAAAAATATCAATGAGTACTATAACTTCACTCTTCATCAACTTGATAGCATAATACTTACCTTCCATGTTCAATTCCCCGGCCCGTCTGGAAAAGTAAAAATCTCTGATTCAAACCTCTACGTAATATTAAATGGTCTTAAAAAAGACTTTTATAAACTGTCCCAGAATCTACAGTTTTCAACGGTTGAAAAGGAATTAATAAATATTGTTCAAATGGGGTTATTAAAACTAATGCATAAAAAAAGGATAACTCGAAATGACAGCAATTATATTTCTGAAATTATTTCAACTCTGTTGCGAAATGAAAATTTAGATAACACCAAGCTTGCAGAATTATTGATAATCCATGATTTTAACACTTCTGAATTTTACAGTTATTGCATAAAAAAATGGAAAATCAATTTGGAAGATATTCCTGGTTTGCACGAACAACAGGAAATGCTTCTTTTAGAAAAAGACAGGATTTTTGAACTTGAAAATACCTCTCGCTTGTCAATGCCGAACAATAAAAAGAGACTATTTTTCGAATTAAATAATTTCCTTGATGAAAAATCGACTACTGTAAAAAGGATGGTTAAACTGCGCAGAAGGTTTATACGGGATAATCAAAAATCAAAAGGTGGTTCACGGTTTCTTATTAATTTACCCGTTCCACAGTTTGGACTTTTTCTACGGATGCAAATTGAAAAGGGATTATTGGCCAAAGAGAATTTAGGAGATCTGTTTAAGTTTTTTGCTACTCATTTCTATACGCCAAATGCAGAATATATTTCAGCAGATAGTTTACAGAAAAAATCAACTGATGTAGAATTCGCGACTGCTCAAAAATTGAAGGGTCAGTTAATCGGTATGCTCAACTGGCTGAATACCAACTTTAATCTTTCAAATTATAACTAACCGATTAACCACCCTTAAACCCAATAACTGCTACCCTTCATTAATTATTATTAGTGGAATTCCAATTGAATGTATGTGCTGAAAAAAAAATCGCATATTCGCTTTTTAACAAATGAAAATCATCGTTTAAAAATTCAATGAGTAAGTGGCCTCAGAAAAAATCCATTACAAAAATTAATGGCTTTTTTTATCATTCATGTTTAACTAATAGTTACAATTTTGGTTCGATTTTTAGCCGGTCGCGTCAAAGAGATTTTCGGCCATTTATGCCCTCATAGGTACTAAATACCCTCTGCGATTATGGCGCGCGCTTTTACGATCCTGTAATTGCCAGATGGACGAGTGTAGATCCGTTGGCGGAGAAAGGCAGAAGATGGTCGCCGTATAATTATGGATTCGACAATCCGATTTCCAAC
>NZ_SOZE01000104.1 GCF_004519315.1 Mucilaginibacter psychrotolerans | reverse complement strand
AGACTGCCTATAGAAAGCCGATTTTTTCTGCAAACTGCCCACCGGAAACTGCAAACTGCCCCTACATATTTCTCCTGTACTGCCCCCCAACCTCGTAAAGTGCATGGCTTATTTGCCCAAGGCTGCAATATTTGCAGGTTTCCATCAGGCTTTCGAAGATGTTTTCTCCGGCTATGGCACGCTGTTGTAATTCTTTTCTTGAGTTTGACACCTCCGGTTTTAAAAAGTGCATTTGAATGACGTGGGGGCGGTTTTTGGCGATATTTTCTCAAAAAGTGTAGTGTGCCAACTTTTTTATTTTCCGGTTTCTGGCCTGT
>NZ_SOZE01000103.1 GCF_004519315.1 Mucilaginibacter psychrotolerans | reverse complement strand
GTGCCTGAAGTGCGTAACCGTAAGGAGCGTCCTAGGGTAAAGTCGGTAACTGGGGCTAAGTCGTAACAAGGTAGCCGTACCGGAAGGTGTGGCTGGAATACCTCCTTTCTGGAGCATTATCTGATACCAAAGTATCATAACAAGTTACCTACATGATTATTTCTTAAATTTTTTATATTATATATAGTATAGGAGTTCGGCCAGCAGGGGCCGGATAGATTATCAACGGTTCGAATCCGTTATTCTCCACATTCCCACCGATGCCCGAAAGGGTTAGGATATAATGCAAGTTATGATATTGATATCATATTGGGACAAGTTCTTTGACATATTGGAAGAAGTA
>NZ_SOZE01000011.1 GCF_004519315.1 Mucilaginibacter psychrotolerans | reverse complement strand
GCTCCGTTTTAAACTTATCTCTAAATTCGTTGATACTAATTCCGCTAAACATAGCAAGTTATTTAGCTTAAATATACTAAATAACTTACTGATTATCAATAATTTATTAACAAAAAAAACGTTTTGCGAACTAAATACATAATCCTATAATTTTTTTTCCAGGTGCCAATTTTAACAATCGAATTGGTTTTATTGAGGATTTCTAAAATGTTTTCGTTGTCGGTCATCCTGGTCTTAGATGCGGTTATATCTTCCGAATAAAATAATACACCTCCGATTTGCTTATCCTCCCTAAACCATCGTCTGATATCCCATTTGATCCATATATTCAATTTATCGGGATGCTCAAATTCCGATTCGCCATTGTGAATATTATTTTTTAAAGCAGATTGAAATATTTTTCGCCATTTTTTTTCAAACGATGGAACAATGTCGTATAATAATTGGCTAGGCAGAACTTTTCCCTTAGTTGGTAATCATCAATCCATTTTTTCGACGCAGCAAGAAAATGCAAATCTTTATCAAACATGGCGAAGGCAAACGGGGCTTGTGTTACGAATAACTTGTAACGCTCGTCGGATAGCCCGTTTATGTTATCTATAAATGATTTTTCACGCTCATTTTTTTAATATTTTTTATAACATATCAAAAAATTACTTTGGCTCTCAAAATTAAGCAGCGAGGCAATTTGCGTTTTGTTGCCTTTTTTTTGCTTCAAATAATTATCGGCCAATTGCATTTGCAAATGGCGATAATAGGCAAAAACTGTTTTATTAAACGTTGATTTAATATCTCGTTTCAGGCATGATTCGGATAGTCCATACGTTTTGCCAAGGTTATAAGCCCTGGAAATCCAGAAAATAGGCTGTCTCTTAGTGCTGCTTCTACGTTGAATATAGGGGAATTGTAATTTGGTATCAAATTAGCGGTTTATTCCGCCAAACATACTTATTTTAAGTATTAAATTATTATTAAATAATATCTTCTTTATTATTATCATATATTTTTTTTATGCCTATAGCAAACGGGATTACAGCCAGATAGAAAACCCATTGGTCCAAAGGTGTTTCAACGTCAATATCTTCGCAATTTGGGTCGATAAATGGGTCGCATTGCGCAAAACAAGCCGCTGTTACTGCAAGCATTACAGCCATGATAGCCAATACTTTAAATATTATTTTTTTACCTATCATTACTATTGCTTTATAAACTTTACATGCCCCAAAAATGCTGCTGTTGTTGCATCGGTCAAATCAACAAAATATACCCCTTGCCCTAACTGGCTCACGTCGTAGGTTATAATGCCATTTGCTCCTGATGTACGGGTTGCCAACACGGTAAGCCCCATGGTGTTGTACACAGCCACATTCACAACCTTGTTTCCGATGCTTTGCGAGCTGATATTGATTATGCTGGTGGTAGGATTGGGATAAGCAGTTAAGCTAACCGGCGCAGCAACAGTAAAATCTAATTTCAACACATTGGAGTAGGTATAGCTACCATCCGCATTTGTCTGTTTCAACCGGTAACTATTTAGCCCGTTTATAGGGGCATTATCGGTAAAGCTATAACTGCTAAGCGAAGTGTCGCGTTTACTTAAAACGGTTGAAATTGTTGTTAGGCTTAATGAGTCGAGTCCGCGCTGCACATCAAATGATACATTATTGGTTTCATTTTTTGCGGTCCAGGCAAGGTGGGCAACAGTTGTGTTTTTTTGAGCAGTGAACGAAACCAGCTGAAATGGCAATACCGGAGGAGGGGGCGTTCCGAACATCAGTATTAATCTTGCAGTACCATATGTAGCTGGGTTACTCTTATCTATATTGAAGCTATATGAAGTGTTTTGGGTTACCGGTGTTATGGTACCTGTAAAATTATCTTTTAGCACCACCTGTGCACCCGCCAAGGCAGAGATATCGGTAAACAGAAGCGTTACCTTGCTACTCGCGGTAGCATTTACAGATAATTTAAGCTGTGTTACTTTGCTAATGGCCGGCATAAAATTGATTGCCAGTGAACGGGCATCACTTGATAGCGTGCTAAGCGTAACCGCACCACCAGAAAAGTATAATGCATCATCTTTTGCTGTTTCCGAAAATTCGTCTCTGAAAACTACCGTTGTTTCATCCGAGCTTTTACCATCTTTAAGTGTCATCCTTAAAAAAGTAGTAATTGGTACGGCGTTTAAAGTTTGCTTATTATTGGCCGGAAGGCTCAATAAACGCGATGGAGAGCTATTTGCTTTGCTGCTTTCGGTAAAATTCACACTACCGGTGTTACTTGCATCTGCAACTTTTACGTAAAAGCCTTGTCCTGTTTGTATGTATCTCGATCCGCCGTTTGTACTAACGCCGTTAAAGTATTGGGCAGAGCCACCTCCAGGTTTTATGGTTATAATCAGGTTATCCATGTTGCTTGAATTTGCTAAAACTGTTTCCCAGTCGATAGTTGATGGGCAGGGGTTACCTAGCAAATTATAACCATTAACCGGGTCGCCGACATTATGTGTATTGGTAAGGCCAGCCATAGTAACGTTGCCTTTATTTATGGGCCCGGTGTATGTCACCGTAACATCGCCAGGCGCATCAAACGGCGCATTAAGCTTACTGCTTATGTTAGAACGGTCGCCGCGGTAGAAAAACAAGTAACCTTTTCCGGGCGTCGCCGATTGGTAAATATTCGGCAACGGTGTATATATATTTGTGGTATAAGCCGGCTCGTTATACGTTTGCAGCGTTACCGCATTAGGCGTGCTTGTGCCGCCAAGGTCAAAGCCGTTTTTAACGTTGCCTGGGCCGGTTATCAATGTGTAATTTTGCAGCTGCTGAAATGTTTTGCTAGCCAGGGCAGCATCGTTTATGGGCGTTGAAATAGTACGTGTACCACGGTTTATATCAATATTACCGCCGGTAATAAGCGTTTGTACATTTACATTACCGGTAATATCAGCACTACCCGCAATAGGCCCAATATTTCCATTGCCTAATGAATCGGATGTTACCGTTAAGTTTCCGTTTGCTGCCAGCACCGCGCTCCCGGCCATCGTTAGCAAGCCCGAATTTGATATAGAATATGTGCCCGTTACAAGCGTTTTAGTGCCGCTGTTTCCGAAAGTAACGTTTTTAAATACTACACCGTTCCCGTCGTCGCTGCCATCGTCGTTGAGGTCTTGGGTAGTACCGTTAAACAACACCGTGGTGCCATTGGTCACCAAATCAATCTTTCCATCAGATGATGTCCAATTTCCCATTACCGAAATAGTGCCGGAGGAAGTGGTTTTAACACCGGGCCCCGAGAACAGCAGGTCACTATAAGTACCCGTTACCGCAGTTTGCGCAGTCGAACTGTTGTAATCTACAGGTATGTTCCAGGTTTTTCCAGCCGTTAAGGGCGCTGAGGAAATACTCTGGGTGTGCAGCGTACCAGTACCGTTGTTGGTAAATCCGGCACCGGTTACCAAATCATTGGTGCCCATGTCCAGGTCGCCGTTCAGTAAAGATAATGCGCCGTTAATTGTGTAACTAACCGAGGCAGGAGGCATGGTAGCGCCCTGTGTATTATCGATAGTTAAATTGTTTACCGTAGTTGGTAATCCTGTGCCAATGCTCTGTGCGTTATCGCCATTGTAAGTATAGTTACCCGCTACGTTAAATAAACGCGTAGCGGTTTGTATTGATCCGGTTGCACCCGAAGAAGATATCCCATCATCATTTCCGGTTATCAGCGTGCCCCCGGCAGCCAAAGTAAATGTGCCCGTAGAGCCATCGATTACAGAAGTGCCAAATCTACTTTAGCATTTGTATTTACCGTGAAGTTTACCACGCCGGATATAGTGCCACCCGTTTTTTCATAGGTTTGCTGGGTTGTATTATTAAAGGCTATGGAATTTAGCCCGGTTCCCTGCTGTAGTGTACCGCCCGACATGCTGAAATCGCCACCGATATTTAAATTAAGCGTTCCGCTTGTGTTGTTTAATATTAGTATCCCGCCCGATTGATTGTAGTCGCCCGTAACTCCCAATGTACCGCCGGTGTTGGCCAAACGCATTTGCCCGGTACCTGTGGAAATTACCGACAGGCTGTTCATGGTTGCAGTAAGCGTGGTATTTAATGAAATGCCATTACCTGCTATATTTTGTCCCGGGCAGTTCCATACAAAATCGCCGAAGGTTTGGTTTAACCCGGCCAAATTGCCTACGTAACTGGTGTAGCCAATTATTTCGCATGTTGAGAGCGGATTCCATGTTGCTGTGGGTATGGTACCCGCCGTTGTGGTAAAATTGTGCTGGTATTTGCCGCCGCTTAAAAAAGCAAGGGCTCCGGTGGTAGTAATGGTGCCAGCGTTATTTAATATACCCGATACCGAGAATTGCGTGCCCCCGGCCCCGGCCGCGATAGTTAAGGTTATACCGCTGTTCACAATCACTTGCGCATTGGCATCAACAATAACCTGATCTACTGTGACGTTGGCCGTTACGGTTATAACGTGGCCTGTGAGGATTTCAACGCCGCTTGCTGAGTTGGTAGGTGTTAAGGTTGCGTCCTGCCAGTTTGTTGTGCCGTTGGTAGAGCTTTGCCAGTTGTTGGCATCGTTCCAGTTACCCGATGATGCTGTTCGAAAATAATCTGTTGCTACTGTGGCGGGTACGCCTACCGGCACACTTACAGTTTTGTTGATAGCTGATTGCGTTGCGGTAATAGTTGGTAATGGTGACGTAGAAACGCTCTTGATATTTACAGAAAATACCCTTGTGCCAGCTGTTAATGCTGCTGCAGCAGGCAATACTGCCGTAGCGTCTGAAGAAGTGATGGTTACTGTATTTGTTACCGTTGTTACCTTGTTATAATAGGCATCAACCGCATTTACGGTAATGTTGAAAGCGGTGTTGCGGGCAGGCGGATTAGCCGTGCCTGTTGCGCCCGTTAAAGTACCTGGTGCGGCGGTTTCGCCCGGGAGCAATATTTGTAGTTGTGAATATGCACCTGCAGCTACGGTAACCGATGGTGACGTAGAAGCAGTAATAAGGCCATTAGTTGCATCTGTTGCTGTAATGGTTTTTGCACCCCCGGTTTTTAAAGTGATGCTGAAGGTTTTGCTGCCCGCAACAGCTGCTGCGTTAGCCGGTAAAACAGCATTTACATCCGTAGAAGTTATTTTTATTACATCGGTAACTGATGAGATGTTGTTGAACACCGCATCAACTGCATATACGGTAACGTTGAAAGCCGTACCTGTTTTACCGGTGGCTGTGCCCGCTGCGTAAGTTTCGCCCGGCAATACAATAAGTAACTTTGAAAAGGCACCCGCGTTAACGGTTACGCTTGGGCTTGTGTTAGGAGTTCTGGCAGCGTTGGTTACATCCGTAGCCGTAATTGTTTTTGTGCCGGGTGTTTTTAATGTTACCGCAAAGTTTGTTTTTGTACCGGCTGCCAGGGCTGCATTGGCAGGCATAGTGCCCAATGCGTCTGTAGAGGTTATTTGCACTACATCTGTTACGGTGGTTACTTTGTTCCAGTTGGCATCAACTGCGTTAACGGTTACGTTAAATGCCGTGCCGGCAGTTCGCGCTGTCGGTGTGCCTGTTTTACCGGAGGCTGTGCCGGGTGCCGCTGTCTCGCCGGGTAACAATAACTGCAATCTCGTAAAAGTGCCTGTATTAACCGTGGTATTAGGGCTGGTATTCGCTGTGCGCGCAGGGGTAGTTACATCACTGGTAGTGATGGTTTTTGTACCGGATGTTTTAAAAGTAAAGCTTAGTGATTTGGTACCTGCAACCAGCGCGGTATTTGCCGGAAGGGTGGCATTCACATCGGTTGATGTAATTGCAACTACATCTGTAACGGTTGTAACTACGTTCCATGCAGCATCTACTGCGTTTACCGTGACGTTAAACGCAGTGCCCGCTGTTCGGGCACTTGGCGTACCGGTTTTGCCTGTAGCAGTACCCGGGGCTGCGGTTTCGCCGGGAAGCAGTAATTGTAGTTTGGTAAACGTACCAACAACTACAGTTGTAGATGGGCTGGTATTAGCAGTTTTGGTGCCGTCGGTAATATCGGTAGCGGTTACTGTAGCTGTAGCTGTTACCTTTTTTAAGGTCACCGCCAGCGTTTTAGTGCCCGCAACTAACGCCGTATTAGCAGGAACCACGGCGTTTGGATCGTTACTGGTTATACCCACTGTTTGCGTAATGGTAGTAACTTTGTTCCAGTTAGCATCAACCGCGTTAACCGTTACGTTAAATGCTGTGCCTGCCAATGCTGTAGTGGGCGTGCCTGTTTTGCCTGTTGCAGTACCCGCAGCTGCGGTTTCGCCCGGCATTAGTAGTTGTAACTTGGTAAAAGCACCTACAGCCACGGTAACAGCCGGGCTGGTATTAGCCGTTATTGCACCATTGGTGATATCGCTTGCCGTTATGGTTTTAGATCCTACAGTTTTTAACGTAATACTAAACGTACGCGTACCTGCGCTAAGTGTATTATTGGCGGGCAAGGCTGCATTGGCATCTGTAGATGTTATGCCGATATTATCGGTAGATGATACCACATTCCAGTTGGCATCAACACTATTAACAGTAACCGTAATGGCGGTACCTGCCGTTGGGTTGGTTGGCGTACCTGTTTTACCCGTTGCGGTGCCAGGCGCTGCGGTTTCCCCGGGAAGCAGCAACTGCAATTTTACAAACGTACCGGCAGCTACAGTAACAGCAGGACTGGTATTTGCGGTTATCCCAACGTTGGTAACATCGCTTGCCGTTATGGTTCTGGATCCTGTTGTTTTTAAAGTAATACTGAATGTACGCGTACCTGCACTAAGTATATTATTAGCGGGCAATACCGCATTGGCATCGGTACAGGTTATGCCGATATTATCTGTAGATGATACCACGTTCCAGTTGGCATCTACGCTGTTAACAGTAATTGTAATAGCAGTACCTGCCGTTGGGTTTGTTGGCGTACCTGTTTTACCTGTGGCGGTGCCGGGTGCGGCTGTTTCGCCGGGCAGCAACAACTGCAATTTTGTAATTGTACCGGCAGCTACGGTAACCGCAGGGCTGGTATTTGCAGTTATCACGCCGTTGGTAATGTCAGTTGCCGTTATCGTTCTGGATCCGGAGGTTTTTAAGGTTATACTGAACGTGCGCGTACCCGCACTGAGTGTATTATTGGCAGGCAATGTGGCATTTGCATCGGTTGAGGTTATGCCGATATTATCGGTTGATGATACCACATTCCAGTTGGCATCTACGCTATTAACAGTAACTGTAATTGCCGTACCGGCTGTTGGGTTGGTTGGCGTACCTGTTTTACCTGTAGCTGTGCCGGGGGCTGCGGTTTCACCGGGTAGCAACAGCTGCAGCTTGGCAAAAGCACCTACTACTACGGTGACAGATGGGCTGGTATTAGCCGTTATTGCACCATTGGTGATATCGCTTGCCATTATGGTTTTAGATCCCACAGTTTTTAACGTGATGCTGAATGTACGCGTACCGGCGCTAAGTGTATTGTTGGCTGGCAATGCTGCATTGACATCGGTAGATGTTATGCCGATATTGTCGGTAGAAGATACCACATTCCAGTTGGCATCTACGCTGTTAACAGTAACGGTAATAGCTGTACCGGCTGTGGGGTTGGTTGGTGTACCGGTTTTGCCGGTAGCGGTGCCCGGGGCTGCTGTTTCGCCGGGCAGCAACAGCTGCAATTTTGTAAATGTACCGGCAGCTACAGTAACCGCAGGGCTGGTATTTGCGGTTATCCCCACATTTGTAATATCGCTGGCCGTTATGGTTTTAGATCCGGCGGTTTTCAACGTAATACTAAATGTACGCGTACCTGCACTAAGTGTATTATTGGCAGGCAAGGTAGCATTTGCATCGGTTGAGGTAATACCGATATTATCTGTTGATGATACCACATTCCAGTTGGCATCTACGCTGTTAACAGTAACCGTAATTGCGGTGCCGGCTGTAGGATTGGTTGGTGTGCCTGTTTTACCGGTTGTGGTGCCGGGAGCGGCTGTTTCGCCCGGTAGCAGCAGTTGAAGTTTGGTAAATGTACCTACGGCCACAGTAACAGCAGGGCTGGTATTTGCAGTTATCAACCCGTTGGTAATGTCCGTTGCCGTTATAGTTCTGGATCCGGCGGTTTTTAACGTAATGCTGAATGTACGCGTACCAGCACTAAGTGTATTATTGGCTGGCAAGGTAGCATTTGCATCGGTAGATGTAATGCCGATATTATCTGTCGACGAAACAACGTTCCAGTTAACGTCAACACTGTTAACCGTAATGGTGATGGCGGTACCGGCTGTTGGGTTTGTTGGCGTACCCGTTTTACCTGTTGCCGATCCTGGAGAGGCCGTTTCGCCGGGAAGCAGTAGTTGCAACTTTGTAAATGTACCGGCTACCTGCGAGAGTGCTCCGGAAATTGCATTTGTAGCGAAACCCGCTATAGTGCCGGTACCCCCTGTTCTGGTGATGTTGGTGCTTGAAAGTGTTGTTTTAACAGTTGCCTGCACCTGTAGCCCGATGATGGTTATTGCGTTTGACAGAGATGCAGCACCACACGTGTAAGTAATGGTGGCTGTTGTGCCGGTAACCACTACGCTGGCGCTGCTTATATTACCGCCCACAGAAACAGAACCCGTGCCAGCCAGGAATTGCCAATTGGTAGGTGCCGTTAATATAATGGTTAAACCGCTGCCCGATGAAAAATCGGTAGTGACTGCACTTGATAAAACAATATTGCCTAAAGTAGTGAACGCCGCTGCGGGGCTACCGCTGGATTTATCAGCTGATATACCGGTTCCGCCGGTTGCTGCGGTAATATTTACGTTAGCGAAGGAAATAAAAGGAATAAATAAAGTGACAATGAATGCAATAGATAATCTGCGCAAGTTGGATAGGATCATAGTACTAGTATTCAGGAGTAAACTTAGCCCTAAAACCAATGGCTATAATAACTGTTAAAGGTCAATTTATAGCTGCTGAGGGTAGAATGCTGCAGTTAAGTGTTGATTATTAACCTGCTGTAACCAGGGCTGATAAGTAGCTGGTGCTTTTAATGGGGCAAATATGGCGGGTGAGGTAACGCTGATGATCTCGTTCGGAATTGCGGTTTAACTGTCATACATGGGGTTTCCGGCGGCAGCAAAAGTTTTTTGATACATCCATTTTGTCAACAAAATAATATGCGGTACTTCAAAAGAAACCATTGCCCCGTTGTTGATCAAACCCTAAAACAACTCTGTTCTCTATTGATGTATAGCTGGTGCAGGGGCGACGATGTCAATTATTATCGCATCGTCGGGTTTAATGCCAACCGTTCAAGGTTTTGAGTGCGCTACCAGCCTTTTATAGAACCAGCGTTTAGCCAAATCGGCTGCAGCGATGTAAGCGGCCAGGATCAGCAACATCCAGCCGTAATAGGCAATTGGCAACCGCGTAAAACCAAACCATGCGGCAAGAGGCGTTAGCGGTAGGGCAAGTACCAGCAAGATAACCAATATGGTTGCGTTCGTAAGGTAGCGCCCCGGCAAACTTTTGAAAAATGGCAGGCGTGTGCGAACAACCAATACGATCAATGTTGCAGAGATAACTGATTCTAACAACCAGCCGGTTTGGAAAATTTTTTCATCAGCATGGAATACGAAGATCAGTATCCCAAAGGTGGTATAATCGAAAATCGAACTTAATAAACCAAATGTAAGCATGAAGCGCTTGATAAAGCCAAGGTTCCAACGCTGCGGCGTTTGGATGCTGGACTGATCTACACGGTCTGTAGCGATAGCCATTTCCGGCAGATCTGTAAGCAAATTGGTGAGCAAAATCTGTTTAGGTAACATGGGCAGGAAGGGTAAAAAAAGCGATGCCCCGGCCATACTAAACATATTGCCAAAATTGGCACTGGTGGCCATAAAGATGTATTTTAGTGTGTTGGCAAAAGTTTTCCTGCCTTCTATAATACCTGCGGCAAGCACCGTCAAATCGCGGCTTAACAAAACAATATCGGCCGCCTGCTTAGCAACATCAACTGCGGTATCTACCGATATCCCTACATCAGCTGCGTGAAGTGCTGGAGCATCGTTTACCCCATCGCCCATAAAGCCAACCACATGGCCAGCCTTTTGCAAAACCAAAATAATGCGCTCCTTTTGGTTGGGTTCTATCTCCGCAAAAATATGGGTTAGCGGTGCCCGATGGATCAGCGCGGAATTACTCATTTTTTGCAGGGTGCTGCCGGTGAGTATTTGAGGGTTTTGTAAACCAATTTGCAAAGCCAGGCTTTTTGCCACCAGTGCGTTGTCGCCGGTGATGATTTTAAGTTGCACACCCAGGCCGTTCAATTGGCTGATGGTGGAGGCCACGTTGGCTTTAGGTGGGTCGAACAGGGTGATAAAACCCAGAAAGATCATATCTTTCTCCTGTTCTTTGGTGAAATCTTTATCCTGTTCGGTTAACTTGTAGGCTACACCCAGAGTACGGAAACCGGCTTCGCTCAGTTCCTGATATTTTTTAAGGATGAAATCCTTAAAATTACCTATATCACTCACCTGCCCATTACCGCTTTCTACCTGGCTGCAAATTCCCAGAACCACATTTAATGCTCCCTTTGTAACAGCAAAATTAGCTTCATCTGTTTGTACCTGTATACTCAGCCTTTTACGTATAAAATCGTAAGGGATTTCTGCCTGTACCCGGTAGCCTTCTGTTGCGTCGGCGCGGGCCTGGCAAATCGCCTCATCAATAGGATTGTGAAAACCCTGTTGCAGTGAGGCATTCAGCCAGGCATACAGCAATACTTTATCGCTATGCGCGCCGCTGCTATCCAGGGTGTCCTTTAATGTTACTTTGCCTTCGGTTATGGTTCCGGTTTTATCGGAACAAAGTATATTCATGCTACCAAAGTTCTCGATAGATGAGAGGCGTTTTACAATGACGTTTTGGGTTGCCATGCGCCGCGCCCCCGCTGATAAATTCACACTGATAATAGCCGGCAACAGTTGCGGAGTGAGGCCCACCGCGAGTGCTAACGAAAACAACAAGGAATCGAGTACCGGCTTGTGCAGCAATACGTTTATGGCGAAAATGATGATAACGAGTAATAAAGTAATCTCCATTAGCATATAACCGAACCTGCGTATACCGCGTTCAAAATCAGTTAAGGGTGCAGAGGCGGCTAGTCCGGCTGATATTTTGCCGAATTCTGTTTGTTGCCCCGTCCGCATGATCAATGCCGTTGCTTTGCCGCTGATAACGTGCGCGCCCATTAGCAGAGTATTGCTTCTTTTTGCAAGCGGCGTATCCTGTGGCAAAATGCCGGCATTTTTTTCTACCGGGTAGGTTTCTCCTGTAAAGGCTGCTTCGTCTGCAAATAATTCCTGCGAGGTAAGGATAAGACTGTCGCCGGGGATGATGTCGCCGGCAGAGAGCATCACAATATCACCGGGTACGGCTGCTTCTACCGGTATACTGGTCTTTACACCATCCCTCAGCACATCGCAATGCAATTGAACCAATTTCAACAATGCCTGCACCGCATTTGCAGCGCCACGTTCCTGCCAAAAGCCCAGGCAACTGCTAATCAGTACAATAATCAATATAATGATGGTGTCGGCAACATCCCCCAGTCCAGCAGATAATACAGCAGCTATAATCAGCAGGAGAGTAATAGGGCTTTTTAATTGCGAAAAAAATAAACGTAATGCCGAACTATGTGCGTTAGCACGGATGGTGTTGGCACCATATTCAGCCAACCGCGCGCGTGCGTCTGCCTTAGCGAGTCCGTGTTGGTCACTCCCAAGTAACGAGAGGGCTTCGACTGTAGTGAGGTGACAAAAATTGCCGTCTGGAATACGGGAGGAGGTTATCTGCATGTATGTTACGCCTATATGAATTTTGGCGGAAAAATTAGTAGCGGCTGTTTTTGGTTTCTAACTTCCTTCCTGGTGCTACTAAGCCCAAATAGCTTAGAGAAGAACCCTTGATGGTAATGAACCATTGCCAGCAGATCAGCGCCAGATTCATCACAATATTTATTAAGGCGCGGAATTACTTCTTTTCCCCAAATGCTGTGATAAGTTATACCGGGAAAATTTAAACCACCGGCAAACCTTTTCAATTCAACCTCTTCTTTCCATTTTTTGTCGGGGTTATCGCCAAAAGTATCAACATGCAGTACCTGTATTTCAAATGATAATAGTCCGGCCATATCTACCAGGTAGTTTATGGCATGGAAATCTTTTTCGTTATAATCGGTGGCAAAAACCACTTTCTTTAGCTGTTTAAGGTTAGATTGTAGTGGAATAATTAGGATGGGTCGGTTGGAATGTATAATTACGGATTGGGTTTCGCTACCACCCAGCAATTGATCCAGGTAATCGGAGCTGCCTGAACCCATAATAACCAGTTCATAGTCTGCATTGGCCAGTAGCTTAGCCAGGTTTGCACCCAGATCGCCATCTTCGCTAATGTGCTCAATTGGGATTTCTATTCCCTCGAAATTTTCTTCAGCAAATACTTTTGTTTTGCTTAAGAACCTGGCCATACGCTCATTCGTTTCGGCTGCGTAAGCGTCACTGAATTCAGTAAGGTAGGGTCCGCCATTTTCATATGCTACCAAAGGGAAAGCCTGAAAGCTGTGATAGATTGTTAGTGCCGTTTGCATTTTAGTGCATAGATATAGGGCGTTCTCAGCCGCATGTTCTGCATGGTCCGAAAAATCTGTTAACAACAAAAGCTTTTTCATGATGGTAATAGTTTGATGTGAACAAATGTTCAATTAAGTTCTCATTCGATAAGTGTTTGTAATCTCTTAATAATTTGATTTATAACATTTTTGGTTGTTGGTGCGAGACACATAGCGATGTGATAACAGTCATTCCCGCTACAGGAAGGCGGCCGATATTTGACTCAAACAAAATTTATTTTTAGGTCAACTTGAATAAGAATAAATGACTTTCGGTAGTTAAGTTTAATGATGGAAGACTTCTGGAATACCGATAGCTTTTTAGCCTTGGATTAATTAACCGGGAAAAAGACCCGCAGTAAAATAAAGGATACAGCAGATGGGTTCAAATGTAGATTGCCGCGCCAGGCTTCAAATAGACAATAGCCCGAATTTGGCATGAACAAAAAAAGGCATATAGTTAAATACTAGGTAAGCTTAAAATTTTGTTGAGGCGACAAAAAAACGTTTAGTGAATTTTTAGATAAATAATGTTCACAGTTTTTTAGCATATCGATTAGTTTTGCCGGATTCTAATCACTGTTCGCTTAAAACTTGTAACGCCCACCCTTTATCAAGAGCAGGCGTTACAAATTTTTCGTGGAGCCGGAGGGATTCGAACCCTCGTCCAAACATGGTATAAAGTAAGCTTTCTACATGCTTAGCTGTTATTTAATTGTAGAGACTATGGAAGGTTAACCGCTTACCTGTACCTTAATCCTTAGGTGCTTTGTTTCGCTTGCTTACCACACCTTTAAGCAGGCTATTTCCGTTTTACGATGCCCCGGTTGCCGATCCAACAGAACAGAAAACCGGCGGGACAAAAGCTATACTAATTCTAAATTAGGCAGCTAAGGCAAAATTATTTTCGCCATTTGAAAGTTTGAGCGTTCAGATTTTAGCGCTAATTCACCCAACGCGCTGCATGCTTACTTATTTATCTCCATCCTGTCAATTCCGGTCGACCCCATTTTTTTTGAAGTTCGCAATAGGCGGTTGCCAGTTTGCAGATAACACAAAGATACAATTTTTATCGATTGCACCGATTCTAAAATGATTTCACGGATAGACGTGCAGTTGGGGTTTCCCATTGGGCTATAATTCAATGTTAGCAACTAAATTACCCTACAAGGTATTTCAGCAGCGGTATTTTACCCATCGCCCAAACCAGCAGCCACGATAGCACGAAGCACAACAGCGCCACTACCGGTATGCTTAGCCATGGGTTGAAGATGGCGTAGGTGATGTCGTTCAGTTCTAAAATGTTCAGGATGAGCGCATGGCAAAAGTAGATTCCAAGCGTGTATTTGCCGGCATCATTGCATATGCCGGTGACCTTCGGGTGGAGCTTTGCTTTAGTATGTTTCGCAATAAGGAACGCGCTTGCAGCCAGCGGCACCACAAAGGGGCCAACGGGTTCGTAAAAATAAGTACTTAGCTCCCCCGTTTTTACCTCCAGGTAATAAGTGCCTAGGGTAATGACCGTTACAAGGCAACAGAATATTAGAATAATCAGCAGTACAGTACCAGGGAAATTGAACTGCTTATTGGCGAGGTAGTAGCCAAGCACCAGGTAACCGGTATAGCCGGCGAAGTTATGCAGGTCTACCGCAGTATCAAAACGATCTAGATAGGGTTCGCTGATGAGGATGGTAAGAAACCAAATCGCCAGAAAATAAAGCAGCTCCCGCTCGTTTGCATGCCGCACGAATTTGCCAAGGATGGGGATGAACAAATATAAGCCAATGAGCAGGTAAACATACCACAAATGGTACGAGCTGCCTGTTTTTAGCTGATGCAGCACCATTTTTATGCATCCCCAGGGATCGGCAGGGAATACGATTATTTCATTATACCATTGATAGCCCACATACACCAGGCTCCAGAACAAGAAAGGGAGTATCAGCCGACCAAGGCGTTTTTTCAGAAAATTACCCAGCTCGTATTCGCGTTTCAGGAGCAAAGCGCCGGTTACCATTACAAATACCGGCACTGCAAACCGGGTTAAGGCATTATAAACGTCGGCGGCCATCCAATTGCTTAGGTGTGCCGTTTTATAATTGAACAATAGGGGCGAGGCTGTATGTAAAACTACCACTGCAACCATGCTTATCAGTCGCAGGTTGTTTATCCAGCTTATGTTTGTGCTTTCGGCGGGCGGGAGGCTTTGTTCCATTAAAATGATTACAATTCGATGCGCTAAGGGGCCGTAACTTGCTACTACAATCCTTTTTGCAAATACCGCGCAATATATTAGTTTTGGTATAGCAAAATCCCATTTACCAAACTATTATTAGCATGCCCATTACTACAACCGTTATCACCGGCGCAACATCAGGCATAGGCAAAGAAACTGCTTTGGCGCTTGCTAAAAAAGGCCATGCCCTTTACCTGCTGGTACGCGATATGGATAAAGGTGAAGAGACAAAGCAGGAGTTGATAAACCTGTCTAAGAATAACAATATCTACCTGGTGTTTTGCGATCTGGCCGATATGGATAGCATCCGAAACGCGGTGGGTATTTTAAAAAGCAGCCTCTTCAGTATCAATGTGCTAATCAATAATGCAG
The DNA here is from genome assembly GCF_004519315.1 of Mucilaginibacter psychrotolerans. Lineage (GTDB taxonomy): Bacteria > Bacteroidota > Bacteroidia > Sphingobacteriales > Sphingobacteriaceae > Mucilaginibacter > Mucilaginibacter psychrotolerans. The sequence goes on along the minus strand of NZ_SOZE01000011.1, from coordinate 154,558 downwards.
GAGGCATATTTGCGCAACGCCAGGTAACCAGAGATGGTTTCGAGATGACTTTCGCGGTAAACTATCTTGGGCATTTCTTGCTTACCCATTTGCTGATGCCCTTGCTGGAGAAAGGGCAGGCCCGGGTAATTAACGTGAGCAGCGATGCGCACCGCATGGGCAAAGCACAATTTAAAGATTTACAGTGGGAAACCGCAACCTATTCGCCGCTTAAGGCCTATGCCATGGCCAAGCTTTTCAATATATACTTTACGCGTTCTATAGCCGTAAAATATGGTCCCAAGGGTGTTACATCATTTGCCCTGCACCCCGGTGTGGTGAACACCAATTTTGGCGAAGGGCTCAGCGGATCAAGCAGGATGTGGCTTTGGCTGGCCCGCCCGTTTATGATAACGGCCGAGCAGGGCGCGCAAGGTGTTGTTTATTTGGCAACGGGTAGCCGCATAGATGCCAAAAGTGGCAAGTACTTTAAAGATGGTAAGGTGCACAGTCCATCGGCAAGGGCAACTGATGACGATGCTCGTAAAAAGCTGTGGGAAATGAGTCTGGAAATGATTGAACCTCTCGTTTAGCTTACGTAAAACATGTTTAAACATGCTTAAAATGACATTTCTGTAACATTTCTGTTCTCAAATGCTTGCATTCGATTTTTTTGCGTTAGCTTAGTATCATCAAAACAGCCTCAAAGAAATGATTATTAACAAAAAATTATTGGCCTCCGTTACGCTGCTATCGGTAGTTGTGTTTATGGCCATGTCGCCCGCGCCAAAGCCCGAAGAGCACAAATTCAAAAACTTAAAGGTTTTGCCAAAAAATATTACTGACAAGCAATTAGATGCAGTAATGGATGAATGGGCGCACTCGTTAAATGTGCATTGCAATTTTTGCCACGTACGCGACGAGCAGGCCCACAAAATGGACTTCGCCAGTGATGCCAAGCCCGAAAAAGATATGGCTCGCCATATGTACAAAATGATGAACGATATCAATAAAAAATATTTTGAGGCCAAAAAGGATAGCCTGGGTATGATGACGCAAACCGGCATCAACTGCTACAGTTGCCACCGTGGTGTATCGCATCCCGAAGTTGTTGCCGCACCGGCTCCGCAACGCCGTGGCCCGGGTGGCCCTCCTCCGGGTCCGGGTGTTCCTCCTCCGGGTGGCCCGGGTGCACAACCACCGGCAGGTGCGCCTGCTCCGGGTGCACAACCACCGGTAGGTCAATAAAAAACTTAACTGCAGAGCCGCCTTCACAACAGGCGGCTTTTTTATTGGATAGATTTTTTGCGATAATTTGTTCAGTTGCGCTTATTGCCGTACATTGATTGCGCTAACCCTGTTGTACAGATAACCAACGAATCATGAAAGCAGCATTGCCCTCCCGCCGCAAATTCATTACCCAAACTTCAATAGCAGTAGCCGGTGTTACCCTGTTGGGGCTCAACTCTGCATTCAGGCTTCCCGGCAGTAGGGCCGAAGCCATTACCGTACAGCAAATTATAGATTTAATATTGAAGGAAGGCGGTCTTAGCCCTATACCCGGCACGGTTGATACCCTCAAAAGCGGCAGTGCCGATATGGTGGTTACGGAGATAGTCACCACCATGTTTGCTACGATTGAAGTAATTGAACAAACGGCCAAATTGGGCGCTAACTTCATCATCGCGCACGAACCCACCTTTTATAACCATACCGACGATAAGGAATTTGTGAAGAACAACCCGGTTATGCAGCAAAAGGTCGACTTGTTGAATAAATACAAAATTACCATTTGGCGCTGCCACGACTATATCCACTCTATAAAACCCGATGTAATTGGGTACGGTGTGTTGAAAAAGGCCGGTTGGCTGCCGTATTACAAAGGCGGTACTACTGTTGAGATTCCTAAAGAAAGCCTGCGCCAGGTGGTACAGCACTTAAAAACTACTCTTAACATTGCACATGTTCGCGTAATTGGTAATCTGGACCAGCCTTGCGAAAAACTCACCGTTATCCCTGGTGCCGCGGGTGCCAAATGGCACCTCGCCGCAGTAATTAATGATAAACCCGATGTATTAATTATTGGTGAGCTGTCGGAGTGGGAGACCGCCGAGTTCATCAGGAACGCTAACGAAGAGGGCCGCAAAGTTGCCTTAATTGTATTGGGCCATTCGGTAAGCGAAGAACCCGGCATGGAGTATTTTGTAGAATGGCTTCAGCCAAAACTGCCGGGCATGAAAATAACACATATTGCATCTGGCGACCCGTTTACGTGGATGTGAGTTGACACGGATTTCACGAATTGAATAGACACGAATTTTTCCAAATTATTCCAATTTTACAAATAAGGAGAGCTGCTGAATCAGCTAATTTGAATTTCTTAACTCGCTACCCACAACGATTAGTGAAATTCGTCCCAATTAGTGAAATTCGTGTTCATTCAATTCACCACAACGATTAGTGAAATTCGTCCCAATTAGTGAAATTCGTGTTCATTCAATTCACCACAACGATTAGTGAAATTCGTCCCAATTAGTGAAATTCGTGTTCATTCAATTCACCACAATGATTAGTGAAATTCGTCCCAATTAGTGAATTTCGTGTTCATTCAATTTACTGCAACGATTAGTGAAATTCGTCCCAATTAGTGAAATTCGTGTTCATTCAATTCACCACAACGATTAGTGAAATTCGTCCCAATTAGTGAAATTCGTGTTCATTCAATTCGTGTCAATTATAAATTCTGCGCAATTACGAATCCACTTGCCCAGGCCCACTGGAAGTTGTAACCGCCAAGCCAGCCGGTAACATCCACGCATTCGCCGCCGACGAACAGCCCGGGTACTTTTTTGCTTTCGAGGGTCTTGGACGATAGCTCGTTAGTGTCTACACCGCCGGTCATCACCTCGGCTTTATCGTAGCCCTTGGTGCCTGCCGGTTTTACTTTAAACTCGTGTATCAGTATACTGATGTCTTCCAACTCGGTTTTGGTGAGCGAGGCGAGGTTTTTTTCCGCCGGCACGTAATCGCTTAGCGCATCGGCAAATTTGCGGGTAAACAGGCCGGCCAGGTAAGCCAGTAGCATTTTTTTGCCGTTTTGCTCACGCTCGGTCAGTATCATTTCTGTAATATCTTTGCCGGGCAGCAGGTCGATATAAATAGATTCACCGGGTTTCCAATAAGAAGATATTTGCAAAATGGCCGGGCCGCTCAATCCCCAATGCGTAAACAGGATGTTTTCTTCGAAGCTCGCCCTATCGTTCCATACCCGGCAAAATACGCTATTGCCGCTCAGTTGCTCGTACCAGGGTTGATCCTTGCCGGTAATCGTAAGTGGCACCAAAGCAGGGGAGGTTTCGGTAACCGTCATGCCGAACTTGCGTGCCGTACGGAGGCCGAAATCCGTTGCCCCCATTTTGGCTATGGGCAGGCCGCCGGAGGCTATGACCACTTTTGATGTCGATAGGGTTTGCGGTTTGCCATGTCGTTCAAAGGAAACAGTAAAGTTGTCCGCATTTTGCTCAACAGCGGTCACATCAGCGTCGCACCAAATTTCCTGCCCCAAATCACCGCAAAGCGTTGTAAAAACTTGCACAACGTCCTTCGCCTTATCGCTCACCGGGAACAATTGTCCCAGCGTTTTCTCTTTGCCTTCTATCCCGTAGGTTTCAAAAAAGCTGACTGTGTCATCCACCGTCCATTGTGCTAAAGCCGAACGACTGAAATGCTCGTTTTGCGATATGAATTGCTTGTGCGTAGTGTAAAGGTTGGTGTAATTGCATCTGCCGCCGCCGCTGATCAGAATCTTTGCACCAGGCTTATCGTTTTTCTCCAATACCAGCACGCGTTTGCCTAAAAAGCCGGCTTGCACGGCGCACATGAGTCCGCAGGCGCCACCGCCGATAATTATCGCGTCGAATTGGGTTTGTTTTGTTAAATTTGCTGTCATGGATGATGTTTCGCAAATATCAGAATTTGGAAAGATACTTATCTTTTTAATTACAGGCGTTGTAATGATACTCATGCTGTTCGGCGTGAATCGCCTGCTTGCACCGCGAAACCCTAACCCTGAGAAACTTAGCACTTACGAATGCGGCGAGGAGCCCACCGGTAATGCCTGGCTGCCCTTCAATCCGCGCTTTTACGTAATTGCGCTGGTGTTCTTATTGTTTGATGTGGAGATGGTGTTCGTGTTCCCATGGGCTACGGTTTTCGGGAATAAGGAGATAATTCAATTAGATTCTCGCTGGGGATGGTTCTCGCTGATCGAAATGTTTATCTTCTTAGGCATCCTCATATTAGGCCTTGCCTATGTATGGATAAAAGGCGACCTGGAATGGATAAAGCCAAACCCAACCGTACCCGATTCCGGCACGAACATTCCGCAATCGCTGTACGATAAAATAAACCTGCAGCAAAGTGCATTCCGTGTAAAAGAATTCAGCTTAGCGGCTACTGCTACTGCACCTGCCTCTAATCCGACTGCAACTGCTACTCCGGCCAAGCCTATGTTTAAACCAAGTTTTAAAAAGCCTGCCAATGACGCCTGATTTAACTAACGAAAGCGGCGGCATCGTCATAACCAAAATGAACGATCTGCTCAACTGGGCGCGCCTGTCGTCGCTTTGGCCCTTGAGTTTTGGTATTGCCTGCTGCGCTATAGAAATGATGGGGGCTATGGCCTCCAGTTACGACCTCGACCGTTTCGGCGTTTTTCCGCGGCCGTCCAGTCGCCAGGCCGATGTTATCATTATAGCAGGTACGGTTACCTTTAAAATGGCCGAGCGTATCAAACGCCTGTATGAGCAAATGCCCGATCCTAAATATGTCATCAGCATGGGATCGTGCAGCAATTGTGGCGGCCCTTACTGGCAGCACGGCTATCACGTAGTGAAAGGCGTAGACAGGGTAATCCCGGTTGACGTTTACGTACAGGGCTGCCCCCCACGCCCCGAAGCCCTTATTGGTGCCATACTGGAACTGCAAAAGAAAATTGAGCAGGAAAGTTTGGTAGGGTAGGGTATTCCGTTACATTTGTTACCTATGCAAAAAATACTGGTAGCAAACCGTGGCGAGATAGCCTTGCGGGTAATGCGCTCCGCGCGCGAAATGGGCATCAAAACCGTAGCCGTTTACTCTGCAGCCGACCGCAATGCCCTGCACGTGCGCTATGCCGATGAAGCCGTGTTCATCGGCGAAGCACCATCAAACCAAAGTTATCTTGTTGGCGATAAAATTATTGCAGCCTGTAAACAAACCGGTGCCGAAGGCATACACCCCGGCTATGGTTTTCTCAGCGAGAACGCCGCGTTTGCCCGGCAGGTGCGCGAGGCCGGGCTGATACTCATCGGTCCGTCGCCCGAGGCTATGGAGATCATGGGTAATAAGCTATCGGCCAAAGCAGCCGCACTAAAATACAACATACCCATGGTGCCCGGCACCGAAGAAGCTATCACGGATATTGCCGAAGCAAAACTCCGTGCTGTTGAGGTAGGGTTCCCTATACTCATCAAGGCGGCTGCCGGCGGGGGCGGCAAAGGCATGCGCATAGTAGATACCCCTGAGGATTTTGTAGAGCAGATGGACCTTGCCGTATCAGAGGCAACCTCGGCCTTTGGCGATGGTTCGGTATTTATAGAGCGTTATGTATCATCCCCCCGGCATATTGAGATACAGGTACTGGGCGATACGCATGGAAATATCTTACACCTCTTCGAACGGGATTGCTCGGTACAGCGCCGCCACCAAAAAGTGGTGGAAGAAGCGCCCTCATCGGTTTTGACTTCCGAACTTCGCGAGGCTATGGGTAAATGTGCGGTAGATGTGGCGCGGTCTGTAAATTACACCGGCGCAGGAACGGTGGAGTTTATTATGGATGAGCAGCTCAACTTCTACTTTTTGGAGATGAATACCCGCTTGCAGGTAGAGCACCCGGTAACGGAGTTTATTACCGGGATAGACCTGGTAAAAGAGCAAATAAAGATTGCCCGTGGCGAAGCTATCAGTTTTAAACAGGAGGACCTGGAAATAAAAGGCCACGCTATGGAACTGCGTGTTTACGCCGAAGACCCTGCCAATAATTTTATGCCGGATATTGGCACGCTGGAAACCTACGTAACCCCAAAAGGTCCCGGTGTGCGGGTAGACGATGGCTTTGAGCAGGGCATGGAAATTCCAATCTATTACGACCCGATGATTGCCAAGCTCATTACCTACGGTAAAGACCGCGCCGAGGCTATTGAACGGATGGTGCGTGCTATAGACGAGTATCACATTACCGGCATCACCACGACGTTGCCATTCGGCAAATTCGTGATGCAGCATGAGGCTTTTACCACCGGGCAGTTCGATACCCATTTCGTAGAGAAATATTTTACGCCCGAGTCGCTTGATACAGATATAGAGGAAGAGGCTTTAATAGCGGCGCTGGTAATGGAGAAGCTATTGGGCGCGGGTAACGTTGTTTTGGTGGAGAGCAACGGAGGTGGGGTGTCTAATTGGGTTAGGAACAGGAGATAGTATTGCTGTTTAATCAACGGCATCATTTAATCATTAAAATCAACGGTTCAGACATTCCCTCCAACTCATCCACCAACCCCACCTGCGCCGGTACCAATTTTTGTTTCGCAGTTTCCAAATCGAACCAATCTGCCCGGTCTACTTCTTCGAAGTTGCGCATTTTGCCTGATTTGGGAGGCCACTCCATTTCGAAAGTATTGCTTTTGATGTTGGTGTGGTCTATGTCGGCCTCTACCGCCCAGGCATGTACCACCTTGCCGCTTTTGTATTTGATGGGGGCGAGTGGAGCGAACTCACCTTCAATTGTCTGTCCCGTTTCTTCACCAAACTCACGTTTAGCAGCGGTTAATGGGTCTTCGTCGCTTTCGTATTCACCTTTCGGGATGCTCCATACGCCGGCATCCTTTTTTACATAGAATGGTCCGCCAGGATGCACCAGGAAAACCTGCAGTTTATGGTTGAGTTTCCGGTAGGCTAATATCCCCGCGCTTGGTTTTGGCATGCTTAAATCATTTAAGGGCAAATTAGCAAAACACAAAGGATTATATTTAGTTTTATCTGCGTAATTAAACCGGTTATGGAAGACATCAGGTGGAAAAAATTTAAGCTTTGCGGCGATTATAACGTAGATATGCGCAGCCTTTACCTGGCTTGGGCCACACCGGGCGGACTGGAGAAATGGTTCCTGCGCAAGGCCGATTTCTTCACCGTGCCCCAGCGCCGCCGCGAACGCGATGAACAGATTGCCAAGGGAGATACCTATGCCTGGCATTGGCACGGCTACGATAATACCGTTACCGAAAAAGGCAGCGTGCTGGAAGCCAACGGCAAGGATTTTATCAAATTTACCTTTACCGACAACACTACGGTAAGCGTGTCGTTCTCCACCCGCAACGGGCTTACCATTATCGACTTATTGCAGGAGGATATACCACAGGAAAGCGACCCAACCAAAAACCTGCTGGTGCAGTGCCAGATAGGCTGGACGTTTTATTTGGCCAACCTGAAATCGGTAATGGAGGGTGGCAAAGATTTGCGCAACAAGAGGGTAGAACTGGAGAGCTGCTTTAAATAGTTACCAGATAGCCGTAGCATGATCTGTGCTTAAATTTGACATTAGGATATCTTCTTTATGCTTCTCTGTGAATATCTTTGTGCGCTTTGTGGTTAAATAGCAAAGCGTACGCAACCATATGTTTACAGGAATTATAGAAACTTTAGGCAAGATAACCGATTTGCGCCAGGAGCAGGGTAACCTGCATATCACCGTAGAATCGGCGATTGTGAATGAATTGAAGATAGATCAATCAGTAGCGCATAACGGCGTTTGTCTTACCGTAGTAGGGCTTACAGATGCCACACATACGGTTACAGCCATAGAAGAGACCTTGAATAAAACCAGCCTTGGCCACCTCAAAGTTGGCGAACCCGTAAACCTGGAACGCTGCATGCAAATGAATGCACGGCTGGATGGCCACATCGTGCAGGGGCATGTTGACCAAACCGCCATCTGCACCAAATTTACCGAGCTGGATGGCAGCTGGGAGTACACCTTTGAGTACGATGCCGCAACAGGCAATGTTACCGTAGAAAAAGGCTCGATATGCGTAAACGGCATTAGCTTAACCGTAGTTAACTCAGGACCAAATTATTTTTCGGTAGCCATTATACCTTATACATACGAGCATACTAACCTGCACAACGTGCGCGAAGGCTCTGTAGTTAATTTAGAGTTCGATATTATTGGTAAGTATGTAGCGAGGCTGATGCAGCGGTAATGAGGGGCTGCTTGGGGCAACTTTGGGTTTCAAAACGTGCCGGTACATCCGCGTCGCGAGTGGACTCACCTGCCTACCGGCAGGCACGCCCGGTCTTTGCTTCGCTCGACCACTCTCTCTGCTTCGCAAAGACGGTTTAGTTGATTTTTTCTTTTTTCCTTACCCTCTTTCCGCTTGCGGAGAGAGGGTCGACGCCCGCGCATGCTGGTCGTCGGGGTGAGTCAACTCTACGAGCGATAGACCAAATTCAAAGGTAGCGTTCATTTATAAAACCCAAGCGCGTCTGTCAATATCCCATCAATCTTCTCCACCGGGATATCCTGCGTGGCATCAATCAGCAATATTTTCATGCGTGCACGTTTCTCCTGCAGCAAATCCGGGTGATTAATTCGACCACCTTCTACAATGCCGATGTAGGGTTGCAAGTATTTTTTGTGTGTCCACAAATAGCAAAACATTTTGCCTTTATAGCAATAAAAGGGCATGCCATATTTCCACTCTTCGGTAAGGCTGGCATCCAATGCCAGAATATGCCCGCGTAGGAACTCCAGGCAACTTTTGGCTGGCTCGGGTTGTTGAAGAAAGTAGTTGTCGATAGGACGGGGCATGTTTGTCTGAATCAGAATTTCACCACCACGTCATTGCGAGGAACGAAGCAATCTCCCGATAAGCATGGCCGATTTGCAAAGCCGTTTGTCCTACGTAGAGATTGCTTCGTGCCTCGCAATGACGTGCGGGGGCTTACTGCTCCACGCTATGTATCGGCCTGAAAACCCTGTTCCAGCGGATTTTATTGAAGAACGATGCGGTGCTATCGATGCTCATCCAGGTGATCACAGCCTTGCCTACGATATGGTCCTCGGGTACGAAACCCCAAAAACGCGAATCTTCTGAATTGTGGCGGTTATCGCCCATCATCCAGTAGTAGTTCATCTTGAAGGTGTAGGTATCTGCTTTTTTATCGTTGATGTAAACGTCTTTACCTTTTATCTCCAGCTTGTTATGTTCATACACCTCAATGGCGCGGCTGTAAAGGGCGGTTGTGCTATCGTTCAGGGTTATGGTAGTCCCTTTTTTAGGCACCAGGATAGGTCCGTAATTATCCTCATTCCATTTGAATAAATCGCTTTGCGGGAAAACGCGGCTATCGGCGTTGCCCTTAGGCTCCACTACCTGTGTAATAGATTTTACGTTGGAGAAGCTTTTTACCTGCGAATAGCTATCAGTAGGTATTACCATCTCATAAGTATCCACGCCGTTGAATCTGCGCGTTTCCACATGCAGGTCGTTCAACATATCCTGGTTTAAAGGGGTACCATTGGTAACTACGTAGTAAGAGGTTTGCGCCTGCGGCGCATTCTTTACCGCTTTGCCATCGGTGTACACCTGTCCGTTTACAATGGTAACCGTTTCGCCGGGCAGGCCCACGCAGCGTTTGATATAATGCACGCGCATATCTACCGGGCGGGTTTCCGTTTCGGCAGGGTAGTTAAATACCACGGCGTCGCCTTTTTTAACATCACCAAGGCCAGGTAGACGGTAATATGGCAGTTGCACGCCGTCGAAGTAGGTTTTGATACCGCCGAATACGGTAGATTCCGTAAAAGGGATGGCTATTGGCGTCATGGGCATGCGTGCGCCGTAGGAAAGCTTGCTCACGAAAAGATAATCGCCTGTCATCAGGCTGCCCTCCATAGAGGCCGAAGGAATGGCAAATGCCGAAAATAACAAACCGCGGATAATGGTGGAGGCTACCAGGGCAAACAAAATAGCATCAACCCATTCGCGGGTTTTGCTTTTTTTAGGCTTGGTGGTATCAGTTTTTTTGCGGGATAAAAATTTCCAATTCATGATGGGTATGGTATTAATTCAGCATTCCTTAAGTGCTTAGAGCATGGTTTTTAAAAATTGTTACAAGTTTATCGATAATTATTAACCGTGTTGGTTACATTTATCCCACCCATTAAAATACCCTATGTTAAGACGCAATTTTATAAAATTATCCGCCGCCTCAATGGCCGCCGTAATGTACAGCAAACTCACTTTTGCGACCGGCACCGGCACTGCCATTATCAACCATCCCGACGAAGCCTGGGCCGAATTAGCCGAAGGCTGGGTAAAATTAACAGCCTCAGGCGGCGCTGCTTATACCTATAAAGACTTACGCGTAGAATTGAAAGCAGCAGGCAATGCGCAGGCTGTTTATATACAATCTCCAACGGCCGACTTGTTATCTGTACGCCTTAAATGGAAATATCAGACAAAAAAATACAGTAAAGTACTTGGCGACCACTGGGAGCGCAGCTATGCCGACCTGGGCTGGAAAGCGCCGCAAGCAGGCGTACGCAACCCCTGGTATGTGCTGCTTCACGATGGGAAAGATACATCAGCCTTCGGTGTGAAGACAGGCGGCAACACCCTATGCTGGTGGGATGTGGCCGATGATAGCCTGCAGTTGACGATGGATACCCGCTCCGGCGGAGATGGCGTAAAGCTGGGCCAGCGCAAATTGCATGCGGCGGATATTGTTACCACGCTGAGCCATGCCGGTGAAAGGCCGTGGGAAACTTTAACCCGCTTTTGCAAGCAAATGTGCGCCAAACCACGCCTGCCAAAGCAGCCGGTTTATGGCATAAACGATTGGTATGTGATGTATGGCAAAAACTCATTCGAAAGCGTAAAGCAGCAAACTACGGTTATGGCTGGTTTTGTTACCAATACCTCGAATAAGCCGTTTTCGCTAATCGACGATGGCTGGCAGCAACCGGATGATTTTTCGATAGTGAACGATAAATTTAAGGATATGCATAAAATGGCCGGTGAAATCAAAAGCATCGGCATGCGCCCCGGCTTGTGGACACGCCCACTGATTGCCCGGCAGGACGACAAAGCCTCGTTGCTGGCACCAAAACTGCCTACCCGCAGCAATACCGACGAAAAGATACTCGACCCCACCTTGCCCGAAACGTTGGAAAGGGTGAAGCGCAACATCAGCCTGTACAAACAATGGGGTTATGATATGGTAAAGCACGATTACAGTAGCTGGGATATATTTGGCCGCTGGGGTTCGCAAATGAAAGACAGCCTTACGGTGCCCGGCTGGCATTTTAACGACCAAAGTAAAACCAACGCCGAGATTATCAATACCCTTTACGGCACCATACGCCAGGCAGCCGGCGATATGTACGTCATTGGTTGTAATACCGTAAGCCATCTATCCGCTGGCGTATTCGAACTGAACCGCATAGGCGACGACACCAGCGGCAAGGAATGGGACCGTACCAAAAAATATGGCGTGAACACCCTTGCGTTCCGCCTGCCGCAAAACAATACTTTCTATGCCGCCGATGGCGATTGCGTGGGACTTACCCACGATATTGCCTGGGAAAGGAACCGCCAGTGGTTGCAATTGCTGGCAGAAAGCGGCTCGCCACTGTTTATATCTGCCGAGACGGAGTTTTTGGATGCCGATAAAAAGGCTGCCATTAAAACTGCCTTTGCCCAGGCCGCCAAAGTACAACCAACCGGCGAACCATTGGATTGGATGAACGCGCAATGGCCAACCAAATGGAAACTAAACAATAGGGAAGTTTCGTTTAATTGGGATTGATTGAGGGATTAACGTCACCATGTCATTGCGAGTCGCAGTGCGGGGAGTGGGCGAGGGGGCGACGTGGCAATCTCATAGGACGTTTATGGGCCCATGTACACCGCCGTCCTATGAGCTTGCTTCAAACGCTTCGCTCAAGTCCCGCGCACTGTTTTCGCAATGACATAGTTTGATATGCACAGCGACTTTGCACCAGTTCCGTCCAATAAATGGGGCGGCAATGAAAGCGCATCGTTCATCAATCTTCATTGCCGTCGGTTTTAACCGACGGTTGGGTAGTAAGCATAAACCGAATACAGAGCGACTTTGCATCAGTTCCGTTCCATAAATGGGGCGGCAATGAAGGTACATAGTTCATCCACCTTCATTGCCGTCGGTTTTAACCGATTGTTGGGTAGCAAGCATAAACCGAATATGAAGCGGCTTTGCATCGGTTCCGTCCCATAAATGGGGCGGCAATTAAGGTGCATAGTTCATCCACTTTTATTGCCGTTGGTTTTAACCAACGGTTGGGTAGCAAGCATAAACCGAATATGAAGCGGCTTTGCATCGGTTCCGTCCCATAAATGGGGCGGCAATGAAGGTGCATAGTTCATCCACCTTTATTGCCGTTGGTTTTAGTGAATGGTGTGTTACTTTCTCCTCTTTTTACTTGCCTTTGCAATTTTATTATAGGCCAGCGCTTTATTTACCCAATAGTCGAAATCTTTTTTGTTGTTGAGCACATCTTCAAGCACAAAAACGTAGCCTTTGGCGGTGCGTTCGCGCTGCTGCATGGGTCGTACGCCGTCCATTTCCAGTGCGGCTTCAAAATCATCCGGGTTAATGCGGCAGAGCATTTCATGGCTGTTTACGCATATACAGAGCTTATCATCCACCATAAAACAGATGCCGCCAAACATGCGCTTTTCTTCGATGGGCGATATATCCACCAACGCTTCGCGTACACGATTTAAAAGATTTTCATCCATCTTTAAGCTCAAAATATAGCGTCTAAAGCAGAAAGCTGATTTGCAAATCAACCACTCTCCACTCTCTATTCACCACTCACTATTCTACCGTTATCTCATCTGCAAAAATGTACGACGGGCTGCCTTTGCTTTCGTGCCAATCGGGCAGGGGGCCATATTGTTTGGCTATGAGTTTGATGTAACGGGCCTTAACATTCACCGTTGCAGCAAATTCCTGGGTTTGCACGTCGAGGTTTTTTACGTCTACTTTAGTGTTTACCGTTACCGCCAGTTTATAGTTCTTGCCATCGTCAGATATCCAGTACTGCACGTATTGTGGGAAAACGATCCAGGCGCGGCTATCCTGCAGCGTACCCAGGCTTAATTTGGTAATGGGTTTCACCGTGCCCATATCTATCACCGCTTCCAGGTCTTTACCCTGGTAGCCCTGCCAGTTGCCCAGCCGCCAGTTACTGGTGCCGTGGATACCGTTGATCAGCGTTTCATCGCCCTGCGCCGAATAATTGGGCAGGTATTTATTAGTGAGCGTCAGTTTGATGTCGCTGCGTATCTTGATAAATGTGGCTTCATCCACAAAGCTGCTCTTGCCGTTGTTTATGGCTATAGCCCTAACCGTAGTGTTTACCAATATCTGTATCGGCTTATCGTAAATCTGCGATGCTGCGGTAGGGGTGGTGCCATCCAGCGTGTAGTATATTTTTGCTGCGGTATCAATGCATTTAATTTCTACCGTAATGGGCTTTTTAAAGGTTTTGGTGCCGGCCACGATGTAGGGGTTCGGCACAATAAGCTCATCGGTGATGGCCGACGTAGGTTTCTCCAGATCCTGCACGAAGAGTTTATTGGCTATCCTTCCGCTGAAAACCTCGAAGGTGCCGCCCTTCACAATGGTTTCGTAATTGAGGTACAGTTTGTTATATGCTTTGCCATCCAGGTTAAGGCCCTGCAAAAAGTTATTGTCGCGGCTAACGGTTGCGCCGGAATTGCTGATGTTGAACCGTTTGCCATTCTCCAGGCTGATGATGATACTCTCGAACTGCGGCACGCCCACTTGGAACTGCTGCTGCCCCGGCGCAATGTTGTAGATACCCAAACAGCTCATCACATACCAGGCCGACATCTGCCCGCAATCTTCATTGCCCGATAGGCCATCAGGTTTATCGCTGTATTGTTCGCGCAGTATTTTGTTTACGTAATATTCGGTTTTATCGGGCGCATTGGTAAAGTTGTACAGGTAGGCAATATGGTGGCTCGGCTCGTTGCCGTGGGCGTATTGGCCAATCAGTCCGGTAACATCGGCCTGTTCGCGGCCGCTTAGTTTGGCATTGGTGCTAAATAATTCATCCAGCTTTATCTCGAATTCTTTTTTGCCGCCCATCGCTTTGATCAGGCCTTCCACATCTTGCGGCACCAAAAAGCTGTACTGCCAGCCGTTGCCTTCGGTGTAGTTGTTGTTGATTTCGGTAGGCTCGAAAGGTGTGTACCAGCCGCCGTTATCGCGGGCCTGCATAAAGGTATTCTCGTTATTGAAAACGTTCTTCCAGTATTGCGCGCGTTTGATGTACTCGGCGTATTCCGTTGGCTTGTTAAGCATTTTTGCCATTTGGGCAATGCACCAATCATCGTAAGCATAATCCAACGTTTTGGAAACCGATTCGTGCTCCACATCTGCATTTACTGCACCTGTTGCTACATAGTTATCCAGGCCGAACTGTTTGCGGTTCACGGCGGCTTTCATGGCGATGAAGGCTTCCTCGGCATTAAAATCGCGGATGCCTTTGGCATAGGCATCAACAATTACCGGGATGGAGTGGTTGCCCACCATGCAAAAGGTTTCGTTGGAGGCCAGCGGCCATATGGGCAGCAAACCGCCCTGCTCATACATGGCTATGAAGGTTTTGATGAAATCGGTGGTGCGCTTACGGTCGATGAGCGTAAGCAGCGGGTTTTCTGCCCTGAAGGTATCCCATAGGGAAAAAACAGTGTAGTAGTTAAAGCCGGTGGCGGTATGTATTTGCTGGTCCAGTCCGCGGTATTGCCCGTCTATATCGTTATAGATGTTTGGTGCCAGCATGCAGTGGTAAAGCGCCGTGTAGAACATCACCTGTTTACGGCGTGCAGGGTCGGGCAGGTCCACACCTTTTTTCATATGGGTTGGATAGCCATACGGCCCTAACTCTTGTTGCTGCTGCGCTTTGGGTGGTGCGCCGCCTTCTACCTGTATCCTGTTCAGCTCGTCGTTCCAGGCAGTTTTTGTAGCTTTTAGTATCTTCTTGAAATCGAAATCGGGCATTTCAGTATCGAGGTTCTTGAGCGCGCCATCAACGCTTACAGATGAGATGCCCACCTTGGAGAGTACTTCGCCGGGGTTATCGAACTGGATGTACATCTTTACGTTTTTGCCTTGTACCTTTCTTTGGCCGGTCTGGAGTTGGTCGTTAAGTGCTATGCCATAGGTTTTGAATGGTTTAGAGAATTTAGCGTAGAAATAAAGATACTGGTCGTTGGCCCATGATTTAGAGCGGCGGAAACCGCGTATTTCGTGGTCGTTTACTACTTCTATCCAGGAATCCAGCACCTCATCACGGTGCTGCAGATCGATGATGATATTGGCTTTATCGGTTTTGGGGTAATCGTACAGGTGCATGCCCGCACGCGTGGTGGCGGTAAGCTCTACTTCGATAGCGTACTTGTTCAACTTGGTTTTATAGTAGCCAGGCGAAGCAAACTCGTTCTTTTTGCTGAAGCCCGAGCGGTAATCGGTGTTCTTGAACTGCGGTTCGCCGGTGGTTGGCATAAACAGCACGTCGCAGTAATCGGCAATGCCGGTACCGCTGAGGTGCGTGTGCGAAAAACCATAAACCGTAGTATCGCTGTAATGGTAGCCCGATGAGCCGTCCCAGCCCTCTAAACGGGTGTCGGGGCTCAACTGCAACATACCAAACGGGGCCACTGCGCCGGGGTAAGTGTGCCCATGCCCGCCGGTACCAATAAAGGGGTTTACATATTGGGTGAGTTCTTTTTTCTTTAGCGGTTTTTCTTTCTTCTCTTTTTTGGGCTTTGCCGCAGTTTTAACGGTATCCTGGGCCGATGCGCCCAATGCCGAACTTAAAATAAATAACAGTAATGCACCGCGTATAATCAATCTCATGTAGAAAGCCTTTTTTAGTTTTTTTTGGATAACGCAAAATAGGAAGAAATATTGGTTGGGTGAGGTTGTAAGGGTTGTAGAAGTTGTTAAAAAGTTAGAAAGGTTGGAGAAGTTGGAAGGGTTAGAAAAGTTATTGAAAAGTCAGAAGGGTTTGGGATAGAATAGAAGTTAGAAAGGCGGGAGGAAAGAGCTTTTTTCTTCTTTAACCTCTCTAACTTTTTCAACCACTCCAACTTTTCTAACTTAACCTAAACTCATCCGCATCCTTCAAAAACGGCAGGGCCCGGCGGATTTTCTTTACTTCGTCGTGGATGATGGAGAAGGTGTACAGGTCTTCTTCGTCGCGTTTGTAGTACACTACATCGCCATTTGGGCTGATACAAGTTGAATCGCCGGAGTGGTACACTTCGTTGCCATCGTGGCCTACGCGGTTCACGGCTATTACATAGCTTTGGTTCTCAACCGCCCGGGCTGGTATAAGGGTGCGCCAGTGCAGGGCGCGGCGTTCGGGCCAGTTGGCTACGATAAGTAGTACATCATATTCTTCATTTACATTGCGCAGCCACACCGGGAAACGCAGATCGTAACAGACGATGGGGCATATCTTCCAGCCATTTAATTCAACGATAAGCTTTTTGGTGCCTGCTGTGTAGGTGTTATGTTCTTTGCCCAGGGCGAAAAGGTGGCGTTTATCGTAATGCTCGTGGCTGCCGTCGGGGCGCATCCAGATGAGGCGGTTATAATATTTGCCTTCTTCTTTAATTATCAAGCTGCCGGTTACCACGCATTCGTACTTCCTGGCGATGACATCCATCCACTGCATGGTTTTGCCGCCCATTTCTTCGCCGAGCGCTTCGGCATTCATGCTGAAGCCGGTGTTGAACATTTCGGGCAGGATGATGAGGTGCGTTTTCTCGCGGATGCCCGATAGCTTCAGCGATATATTCTGCAGGTTTTTATCAATATTCTCCCAAAACAAATATCCCTGGTAAACGGTAACTTTCAAATTATCCATAAGCAGATTTTTAGTCAATAGTCCATGGTCAATAGTCCATGGAGTTTGGTCAATAAAATACAGCGACAACCCCACATCCTACTATGGACTATGGTCTATCGAAATCAGACCTTCAATAACCTTTCAACGGCTTTATCGATGGTTTCTTGCCTTTTGGCAAAACAAAAGCGCAGTATGTGGCTATCGGTACCCTGCCTGTAGAACACCGAAACGGGTATAGAAGCCACGCCTATTTCTTTGGTGAGCCGGATAGCGTAGTCTGTATCTTTCTCATCGGTAATGCCATTATAGCTTACTGACTGGAAGTACGATCCCGCGCAGGGAAGCAGTTTAAAACGGCTGCCGTTTAGTCCCTCACGGAAGTAATCGCGCTTTTGCTGGAAGAACCCCGGCAGGCTTAGATAAGTATTTTCATCTTTCAGATATTCGGCTATGGCATGCTGCATAGGCGCGTTCACGCTGAATACCAAAAACTGGTGTATTTTCCTAAATTCGGTCATGAGGTAAGCAGGGGCAAGGCAATAGCCCATCTTCCAGCCCGTAGCATGAAAAGTTTTGCCGAACGACGATACGATGAAGCTGCGTTGCTGCAGTTCGGGGTAACGGGCCATGCTATGGTGTGTTTCGCCGTCGTATATCAGGTGCTCGTACACCTCGTCGCTCAGTATCAGTATATCCTGGTTTTTTACCAACGCGCTCAGCTCGTCTATATCCTCCTTGCGCACAATGGTTGCGGTGGGGTTATGCGGTGAGTTGAGGATGATCATTTTGGTTTTGCCGTTGATAAGGCGTTTCACCATATCCCAGGCGATGCGGTAATCGGGCGGGTTCAGTTCCAGTGATTTTACTACACCGCCCATCAGCTTGATAGCAGGGGCATAGCAATCGTAGGCAGGCTCGAAGATGATGACCTCGTCGTTGGGATGTATGGCAGCGCTGATGGCCGTAAATATGGCCTGTGTAGCACCGGCGGTAACGGTAATTTCGGTATCGGGATTGTAAACGGCACCGTAAAGTTTTTCGGTTTTAATGGCAATCTGCTCGCGCAGGGTCATCAGTCCCGGCATGGGCGCGTATTGGTTATGGCCGCTTTTCATGGCCTTACTTACCAGCTCGACCAACTCGGGCGCGCAATCGTAATCGGGGAAACCCTGCGACAAGTTGATTGCGCCAAGCTCCGCAGCCAGGGCCGACATTACCGTGAAGATGGTGGTGCCGGTTTGAGGTAATTTCGAAACAATAGGTATCATTATGGGCTAAATTAAGTAAAAAAAGCATCGGGATAAGAAAATTCTGATATTTCAAAGACAAAACACGCCTGTACAGCGCTTTAAAAACGACCGCGTTTAACTACTTTTGATGTTATGAAAACTGCCAGGCTTTTACTCACCGCTTTAGCAATCACCGCCTTTTTTTCCTGTAAAACCAACCAAAAGAACGGTGTGCCCGTTGTAGGATTTGTGGATGCTTTTGAAGATGCCACTATATCCCAAGCCAAAGACGGTTTTGTTGCGGCCCTGAAGGATAATGGCTTCAGCGAAGAAAAAAAGAACATCGAAATAAAATATAGCAATGCGCAGGGCAGCATCCCAACGCTTACCACAATTGTAAACCAGTTCGTATCAGAGCAGGTTGATTTGCTGGCCACCTCTACCACGCTGTCTACCGTAACGGCTATCCAAAAAACAAAAACAATACCCATCTTTCAGATGGTATCGCCTACGCCCGAGCGAATGAAAGTGGCCGATGCAGCCGGTAAGGGTCCTGCCAATTTATTTGGCACCATGGAGGACCTGAACTATATTGATACCTCCTTTGCGATCATCCCTAAATTGCTGAAGCCGAAAGGGGCGCAGCTGACCATCGGAATGATCTACAACCAAAGCGAGCCGCAATCTGCCGACGCCCTGGCACGCATACAGGGGCTGGCCAATAAACTAAACGTGAAGATTATCGCACTGCCATTGAATTCATCTGCCGATGCACAGTTAGTTACCCAGGCCATACTTGGTAAGGGTATTGATGCCTTTTTTGCCAACCCCGATAATACGGTATTTGCGGCATTTGAAACGATTTTGAAAAGCTGCAACGAACATAACGTACCCATATTTACCAGCGAGGCCGGTTTGGTACAACGCGGTGCGGTTGCGGCCTTTGGTGCCGATATTTACCAATGGGGTTACCAAAGCGGTCTGCAGGCAGCACAATTTTTAAAAACGCACAAAACGGATGGCCTTAAACTGGAGATGGTAAAAGTGCGTAAGCGGGTTTATAACAAAGCCGCAGCTAAAAAGTACAACATCACCATCCCTGCCGACTACACCGCCGTAAAATAATGGATTTTTACCTTACCGCTTTATTGCAGGGGCTATGCTTCGCGGGGATTGCCTTCGGGATATACATCTCCATGAAGATATTCAACATCCCCGATATTACTACTGATGGCAGCTACACGCTGGGCGGTGTGGTTACAGGCATACTGCTTACGCATAACCAGCCGGGCTGGCTGATATTGCTGGCGGTAATAGCTGCAGGTGCCGCTGCCGGTGCGCTCACGGGCATCATCCATACCAAACTGAAGATAAACGCTTTGCTGGCCGGTATTTTGGTAATGACGGCTCTGTACTCTGTAAACCTCACTATTTTGGGACGATCGAACCTGCCATTGCTTAGTCTGCCTACTTTGTTTTCGGTGGTAAATTTCTTAACCGACCCGAATCAAAACTCGCTGATTATACTCTCGCTGTTTGTTGCTGCGCTTACCTTGCTTATCGGTTACCTGCTAAAGACGGATTTTGGCATAGCCATGCGCGCCACCGGCAACAGCGAACCTATGATTCGTGCCTTGGGCGTGAATACGGATAGGATGAAGATTATCGGTTTGGCTATAGCCAACGCACTTACAGCCCTTAGCGGTTACCTGATTACACAGATGCAGGGCTTCGCCGATATCAGCATGGGGATAGGCGTGGTGATTATTGGCCTCGGCTCGGTGATTATTGCCGAAACGCTCATCAACTGGTTACAGATTACGTCGGTATGGCTCAGCCTGGTGCTGGTGCTGGCGGGGGCTATCATATTCCAGTTTGTATTGGCGCTTACGCTGAGCATAGGCGTTAACCCCAATATGCTGAAGATCGTAACTGCTGTATTTGTATTGATTATCGTCGGCTTGCCGCGCTTAACTTCCCGCAACGCATGATAGAACTGAAAGACATCAGCAAGACTTTCAACGCAGGGAAACCTAACGAGGTGAAGGCTTTGGGTAAACTCAGCCTGGAGATAAAGCAGGGTGAATTTGTAGTCATCGTTGGTTCCAACGGCTCCGGGAAAACCACGTTGTTGAATATGGTTGCAGGTACTATATTTACTGATACCGGCACGGTTACCATCGATGGCAACAACGCCACCAAACTGCCCGACTATGGCCGCAGCAAATGGATAGCCCGCATTTTTCAGAACCCACTATCGGGCACGGCTGCCGATCTGAGCATATTGGATAACTTTCGCCTGGCAGCCCTGCGCACCCAAAATAAAGGCCTCACCATCGGCAAAAACGAAAGCTTTAAACAACTGGTGCGCGATAAAATAGCCGCCCTGGGCATGGGGCTGGAAGATAAAACCGAACAGCCTATAGGTACCCTCTCCGGCGGACAAAGGCAGGCATTAACCCTGCTAATGAGCGTGATGGACGAATGCAAAATCCTCCTGTTGGATGAACCCACCGCAGCCCTCGACCCCCGCTCTGCGGAAAAAGTAATGCGTACAGCCGATGAGTTGATAAAACAGTACAACCTCACCGCCATACTGGTAACCCATAACTTAAAAGATGCCGCCAATTATGGCACCCGCATCATTCAAATGGGCGAGGGCCAAATCCTCAAGGATATCCCATCGGCAGAAAAAGCTAAACTTAAGCAAGCGGAGTTGTTTGAGTGGTTTGGGTAGCTGATAATCGTCATTCTGAACTTGTTTCAGAACCCCATCATAAAAGTGGCCAATTTGCTAACACGTTTTGCATGACGGCAACCTGCCAGTTTTTTCAGATTTGACAACTTTTTAAAAGTTGTCAAATCTCCCACCATCATAAAAGCAGTCACTTTGCTAACCCGCTTTGCACGCCGCCACCTGCCGCGTCGCGAGTCGACTCAACCCCTGCCCCTTCTCTGCTGCGCAAAGAAGGGGAGATATTGTGGTTAGGTTTTTCATTCTTTTTTATCTCTTCGTCTTTCTTCACCCTCTTTGCGCAGCAGAAAGGGTCGACGCCCGCGCATGCGGGTCGTCGGGGTGAGTCAAATCTGCGAGCGATTTCCCCTCAAAATTTTTGGCAAAGAAATTGCATAGGCATCCGTACTATGAAGAACATCACATTCCAAAACATATCCGATTCTTACCAGCTGGTAAGCGGCGCAAAAATAAAAAGCAAAAATTACGACGAAGTGTACGAACTTGGCGAGTACGACGGCAACAAACGCGGCTACACCTTGTACGCATTTGAAGACGGCCTTCGTTTCGAAGATTTTAGCGTAATCATCTCCGAGTACGAACTGATGAACAACTACATGATCGAAGTGGTAAAAGCGAACAGGTTGGCGGCGTAATTGTTTCTGCCAGGTTGATTAGAGGTATTTGGGGTTACGCTTTGAGTGGACAATCGAAACGACGTATATGATATGTCCAATCTCGTCTACCCAAAACATGATGAGATAGGGAAATTTGTTGAACCTGGCGGTGCGTAATTCGTCTTGGTATTTAATTGCGAAACGATGTGGATTCGATTCAATAAGACCGAGGTAATAATTTACTTCTTTATAAAGCCTGTCGCCTAAGCCCGTAAGCTGCTCCTCGTACCAGTCATATGCTTCTTGTAGTTCGGCTTCTGCTTCGGATAATAATTACAAGCTAAACACCCTCGTAACGCTTTTTAATTTCGCTCCACGGGCGGGCGGTTGTTTTGCCCTGCAAAAAATCGTTTTTGCGCTGAACTACCGTTTCAATCTGTTCTTCCGTTAGTTCATAATCTTCATTATCAGTACGGTAATGATAATTCAGGCTATCAAAAAAAGCCAAAAGTACTTTCTTTTCTTGTTCGTTTTGGATGTCGATTGTCAAAGTCTCCATAAACAAATTTAACTTTTATTAGATGGAAATCCAAACTCGTCTTTTAAAAACGACACCGCCCTTTCCACCCGTTCTTCTACTGTAGTATCGCCTCTAATCTCCAATACTTTGGCATCTACCCGGCTTAGCCAGTCTTCATGTGCCTTTATGTTACGGCCACTGAAGGTACGATCTTCGTACTTTTCGGCCCAGGCTACGAACTCTTTGTGTTGGGCGTTGCGGGCAGGGTCGGTATAGATGATATCACCGTAGCGCTCCACCTCCCGTGCAGTAAGCCGCTGCATACGCAGTTCATGCGGAATGTACAGGAAAATCACCACATCAAACATCTCCTCCCAGTCGGCACCCCATTTAATGACAGACCCGGCTTGTATCCAGCATTCGTGCTTAGCCATATCGGCTTTGATCATGGCATTACGCAGTTCCGGTTCGCACTTGGTGGTGAAGGGTGGATCGGTAAGTACCCAGAAGTATTCGTCGGTATCAAAAAAGGGGATATTTAAACGCTGAGCCAGTGCGCGCCCCAGGGTGGTAGAGCCCGCGCAGGATGCGCCCATGATTTGTATTTTCATATGACAATTATAGTCATCTGAACCGTTGATTTTAATGATTTTAAGAGTTCGATGATTATTTTGTCTGAACCATGATTCGCTTGATTTATTGATTATCACGATTTTGAGCCGTAATAACATCTGGTAAATCCTTCAATCCTATTCATCAAGGTTCAGACACTCAGCGAAATCCTTTAATCATTAAAACTGCCCTCTTGAGTGCCTTTTGAAAACAAATCATAAACGAAAAATCAGCGGTCAATTTCCTACCTTTGCCCCATGATGACAGCTACCGAAATACGCCAGGCTTTCCTTGATTTTTTTGCTTCTAAAGGGCACGTTATCGTACCCAGCGCGCCCATCGTCATTAAAAACGACCCTACCCTGATGTTCACCAACGCGGGTATGAACCAGTTTAAGGACGTATTTTTGGGCGAGGCACCAGCCAAAGCACCGCGCGTGGCCGATACCCAGCGCTGCCTGCGCGTAAGCGGCAAGCATAACGATTTGGAAGAAGTGGGGATTGATACCTACCACCATACCATGTTTGAAATGCTGGGCAACTGGAGCTTTGGCGACTACTTCAAAAAAGAGGCCATTGCCTGGAGCTGGGAACTGCTTACCGAAGTGTATAAGCTGGATAAAGACCGCCTGTATGTTACCTATTTTGAAGGCGACGAAAAAGAAGGCCTTGAAAAAGATACCGAAACCTTCGAACTGTGGAAACAGTATGTAGATGACGCGCACATCCTCCCTGGCAATAAAAAAGACAACTTTTGGGAAATGGGCGAAACCGGCCCCTGCGGCCCCTGCTCGGAAGTGCATTTTGATAGCCGCCCGGATAACGAGCGCGCCGAAGTAAGCGGAGCTGTATTGGTTAACGCCGACCACGACCAGGTTATCGAAATCTGGAACAACGTATTCATGCAGTTCAACCGCGTGAAAGACGGTTCGCTGCATCCGCTGCCTAATAAGCATGTGGATACCGGCATGGGTTTCGAGCGTTTAGTGCGGGTGCTGCAAGGCAAAACAAGTAATTACGATACTGACGTTTTTCAGCCGATGATACAGTTCATCGCAGAGAAAAGTGGGAAGAAATACAATTCCAAAGCCCTCCCTTCCGGGGAGGGTTTGGGTGGGGCCGCCGATTGGGCCGATGCCGTAGCCATGCGCGTACTGGCCGATCATATCCGCGCCATCAGCTTTGCCATTGCCGATGGACAGTTGCCTGCAAGCAATAAAGCCGGTTACGTTATCCGTAGGATATTACGCCGTGCGGTGCGTTACAGCTATCAAACCCTGGGCTTTAAAGAACCGTTTTTTAATGAGTTGGTGCCTTTACTGGCGGAGCAATTTAAAGGCGTGTTTGATGAGTTGTGGAATCAAAAGGATTTTGTGCAGAAGGTGATTTTGGAGGAGGAGATTTCTTTCTTGAGGACGCTGGAGAAAGGAATTGACATCTTTGAGGATTACATATACGCCACAAGTGCAGCAGCAGATAAAATGCGTGCAGAAGGTTTGACTCCGATGTTTGATGGAGAAATTGCATTTAAGCTATCAGATACGTTTGGATTCCCGTTTGATTTAACGGAGTTAATGTCGAGAGAAAAGGGAAGAATAGTTGATACCGAAGGTTACGAAGCCGCCCTACAAGCCCAAAAAGACCGCTCCCGCGCTGCAACCGCCATCGATACCGGCGACTGGATATTGGTAAAAGATGAAGACGAAGCCGTTGAGTTTACCGGTTACGACGAAACCGAAACCATTGCCCACATCATCAAATACCGCAAGGTAACGGCTAAGGGTAAAGAGCAGTTCCAAATCGTGTTGGATAAAACACCTTTCTACGCCGAAAGCGGCGGCCAGGTAGGGGATAAGGGCGAACTGGTTTTCCCTAACGGGGAAATCATCGAGGTTACCGATACCAAAAAAGAAAACGGGCTTATCGTACATTTTACGGATAAACTGCCAAGTACCCCGGAGGATGCTTTAACCGCCATAGTTGATGCCGAACGCCGCAACAGCACCAACAGCAACCACAGCGCCACGCACCTGCTGCATGCTGCCATGAAACAGGTGTTGGGCACGCACGTAAACCAAAAAGGCTCTCTGGTGAACGCCGATTACCTGCGTTTCGATTTCTCGCACTTCGCCAAAGTGACCGAAGAAGAACTGGCGCAAATAGAAACCATTGTCAACCAAAAAGTACGCGAAAACATACCTTTGAAGGAGGAACGTTTAGTTGCTTACCAGGAAGCCATCAGCAGCGGTGTAACCGCCCTATTTGGCGAAAAATATGGGGAGTATGTGCGCGTAATTACCTTTGACGATAGCTTCAGCAAGGAGCTTTGCGGCGGTACGCACGTAAAAGCAACCGGGCATATCGGCTACTTTAAGATCATATCGGAGAGTGCTGTAGCTGCAGGCGTTCGCCGTATCGAGGCTATCACTGGCATCGCGGCAGAGCACTACATCAACGAGCAAACCAAACTGGTGCAGCAGGTAAAAGAACTGCTGAAGAACCCGAAAGATATCGGCAAGAGTATCGAAAGCCTGCTGGAAGAAAACAACCGCCTGAAAAAGGAAATAGAGAAATCGGTACTGGAGAAATCCTCCGGCTTAAAAGATGAACTGGCCAAAAAAGCCGAAAGCATCAACGGTATCAACTTTATTGCCCAACGCGTAGAACTGCCCAATGCCGATGCGGTAAAGAACCTGGCTTATAACCTGAAAGATATCGTGCCCAACCTGTTCCTGGTGCTGGCTGCGGAGATTGGCGGTAAGCCCAACATCACCGTAATGATTGCCGAGAACCTGGTGAAAGATAAAGGCCTGCATGCGGGCAACATCGTAAAGGAACTGGCCAAAGAAGTAAAAGGCGGCGGCGGCGGTCAGCCGTTCTACGCCACAGCCGGCGGCAGCGATGCCAGCGGGATTGATAAGGCGTTGGAAAAGGCGAAGGGGTTTGTAGGGTAAGCAGCGCTATACCAACAACCGAATCACCCCTTCGTCATTGCGAGGAACGAAGCAATCTCTACGCATGACGAGCCACTTTGCAGGTCCGCCCTGCTTACCGGGAGATTGCTTCGTGCCTCGCAATGACGTGGTGGTGAGGAATTCCGCTTTGCTTATCCGGCCTTCCTGCCGATGGTTGCCGCGTCGCGCCACCACTAAGCCTCACGCGCCGCTCCTCGAAATGACAAGTTGATTATGAAGTAATAAAAATAAGGCCCTCCAATCACTCGGAGGGCCTTCATATTTTATAGCTTGCTGTTTAGTGTTTGCCGTGGCCACCACCATGGCCTTTGTCGCCACCCGGGCCGTGGCCACCACCGTGGCCTTTATTGCCACCCGGGGCGTGACCATTACCGGGACCGCGGCCTGGGCCGCCATTGTTTGTACGCACAACCGTTGTTTTGCGCACATAGTTCTTCTTATGTGCTGCGTAAGAGTTGCCACGTACTACCACCTGCTTATTAGATCCTCTGTACCTGGCGTAGCGGGTACGGTCGGTGTTAAAGTAGCGATAGGCCTGCGGGCGGTTCACAATTACCTTATAGCCATTGTTGATATTATAGTTGGCATAGCGTGGCGGCAGGCTGTTGCGCCATACCCATTGGCCGCCGTCCATATATACGTACTGTTGTTTGGGTACGTAATAATAGCTCTCCACATCGGGCAGGTAAACATATTGCGCATCGGCATATTCTGCCGGGGGTGTCCAGGTGCCGATATTGATGTTAAGGCTTACCTGGGCTTGGCTTGGGGTAACAGATGCGGCTGTAAAAAAACAAACAGCCAGCATCCCTAAGATAATTTTTTTCATGGTATCGTATTATAATACCCTGCAAACCGCAGGGGCAGTTGCGTAACAGGTTATTGGCTAAAAAGTTTTAGCTTTCTGTGTGGCTCTTTGAGGCTTAAAAACCACGTGTAATAAAATCCACCTAAATTGTAGGCTATTTGTAAAAAATGCCCCAAAAAACATAAATTACATTATATTTGGCAGGTTTAAATCAACGCTGAGTACCAGCTGAATTATAATATGGCAGTTCTAACAGGCGGCGTGAGCGATAAGTACGAATTAGTTGTAGGATTAGAGATACACGCGCAATTATCCACTTTAAGTAAGGCATTCTCTTCAGATTCGGCAGCTTTTGGCGCCGGGCCCAATGAGCATGTGAGTCCCGTTTCATTAGGGCATCCCGGTACCTTGCCGCGCACCAATAAAAAAATGGTGGAGTACGCCGTTAAGATGGGTCTGGCATGCAATTGTGCCATCAACCTTAACAACACCTTCGCCCGAAAGAATTATTTCTACGCCGATTTGCCCAAGGGCTTCCAAACCACGCAGGATCAGCACCCGATTTGTATAGGTGGCCATGTTACCGTTAAACTGGCTGATGGTACATCCAAAAATATCGCCATTCACCATATCCACATGGAAGACGATGCGGGCAAAAGCTCGCACGACCAACACGACGAATATTCGCTTATCGACCTGAACAGGGCAGGGGTACCGCTGATAGAAATTGTATCGCAGCCCGATCTCCGCAGTGCCGAAGAGGCCGGTCAGTTTTTAACCGAAGTGCGCCGCTTGCTGCGCTACCTGGATATTTGCGATGGCAATATGGAAGAAGGCAGCATGCGCTGCGATGCCAATATATCGGTACGTTTATTTGGCGCGCCCGAATACGGCAACCGCTGCGAGGTGAAGAACCTCAACTCTATCCGCAACGTGCAGCGCGCTATTGAGCATGAATTTGCCCGCCAGGTTGCGGTGGTAGAAGCCGGTGGCCACATAGACCAAAACACGCTGAATTTCAACGCTGATACCGGCGAAACTTCCGTGCTCCGCTCCAAAGAAATGGCGAACGATTATCGCTACTTCCCCGAGCCGGATTTGTTGCCGATACAGATTACCGAAACTTACCTGGCTGATATCCGCAGCCAAATGCCGGCTTTGCCCAAAGAGCTGTTCGCGAAGTTCACTACCGAACTTGGGTTATCTGATTACGATGCGGGTGTGATTACTGCCGATAAGGCGTTTGCCACCTACTTCGAAGAAGTTATCAAACACACCGATAACTATAAATCGGCCGCTAACTGGCTGATGGGAGCAGTAAGCTCTTATATTAACGACCATAGCATCCACATTACCGATATCGCCCTAAAGCCCGCCACACTTGCCGGGCTGATAAAATTGGTAGACGACGGCAAGGTGAACAACTCCGTTGCCTCACACAAGATATTCCCCGTACTGATTAACGATGGCAGCAAGAACGCCGCCGATGTAGCCATGGAACTAAACCTGCTCATCAGCGATAACTCATCGCAGCTGGATGAGTTCATACACGCCGCGCTGGCCAAATTCCCCGATAAGGTTATCGAATACCAAAAGGGTAAAAAGGGCGTTTTAGGCTTGTTTATGGGCGAGATCATGAAAATATCCAAAGGAAAAATCGACCCCAAGAAAACCAACCAGCTTTTAATAAAGGAACTAGAATCTAAATAGTAATGAAGATCCGCCTGTTTGCCCCCCTGCTGTTTTCCGCAGCCCTGTTTTTAGCATCGTGCAAGGATAGCGATAGTTTTACCATATCCGGCATCATACAAAATCCGGGCAAAACCGGCAAAGTGTATTTGTTGGCTGCAGATAGCGCGGGCGTTATCCCCGTAGATTCGGTTGCGCTGGATGGTGGTAACTTCAAATTTAAGCACAGTACCCCATACGCCAATTTGTTCAAGCTGAGCATCAACGGCAATATATTTGATATTGTAGCCCAAAATGGCGAAAATATAAAGCTGACCACGGATTTGAAAGACCCTGCCCACGCGTATGAGATCACCGGTTCCGAAACTTCCGGGCAGATCAAAGAATTTAACCGTATCAGCAATTTCTATGGCGACAAAAACAGCAAACTAACCGAGGAGTACAGGGCAAAGTCCGACTCGATAGGCCATGAATCGGATTCACTGCTGAAGATATACATGCCCGTATTCCAAAAGAATATCGATGATAACAGCCAGGAAGTATTGAAATTTGTAGAGAAGAACAAGCATTCCCTGGCGGGTTTTTATGCAGCTACCTCCCTGGATCAGTTTAAATACGAGCAGCAGCTGGTTGCCTTTGCAGATGCCATCAGGGGCGAATTTAAAGATAACCCCAGCGTAAAAGCCTTTGTGGCGCAGATGGATGCCGTGAAGCCCGTATCGGTTGGGCATAAAGCACCTGAGTTTACCATGGCCAGTATTGATGGCAAACAGGTGAAATTATCCGACTATAAAGGCAAATATGTGATGCTCGATTTTTGGGCATCGTGGTGTGCTCCCTGCCGCCGCGAAAACCCTAACGTGGTTAAACAGTATGCAAAATTCCATCCTAAGGGTTTCCAGATACTGGGTATATCTCTCGATGAAGAAAAAGGCGCATGGCAAGGTGCCATTAAAGCCGATAAGCTAACTTGGACGCATGTATCTGAAATGAAGCGTTTTGAAGGACCTACCGAGCGCTTATACCAGATATCTGCTATCCCTTCTAATTACTTAATAGACCCTAACGGCAACATCGCGGCTAAGAACATTACAGGTGCCGATTTGGAGGCCTTCTTAAATAAGACATTTAATTAGCCTAAACACAAGGTTAAGCTTTCTCGCCACTTAACAATTTGTTAATATGTAATTAACCATAAACTGGTATTAAGGTTATACATTTATGCAAAAAAATTAACCTGCATGAGCACTACTACAGGAAAGCAAAAAATTCTGATTGTTGACGACGAACCCGATATTTTAGAGTTGATAGAATACAACCTAAAAAAAGAAGGTTACCAGGTGTTTTCGGCCCGTAACGGGCAGGAGGCAGTTGCCGAAGCCAAGAAAACACTCCCCGATTTGATCGTACTGGATATTATGATGCCCAAGATGGATGGTATAGAAGCCTGCCGCATCATGCGCACCATGCCCGAGTTCAAGAACACCTTTATGGTTTTCCTGACGGCCCGCAGCGAGGAGTACTCTGAAATTGCCGGCTTTAACGTTGGCGCCGACGATTACATTGCCAAGCCCATTAAACCGCGCGCTTTGGTAAGCCGCATAAACGCCATACTGCGCCGCAACGCACCGCCCGAAGAGGTGACCGATAATAAGCTGGAAATTGGCAACCTGGTGATTGACCGCGAAGCCTACCTGGTGTATAAAGAAGGCGTAAAGGTGGTGTTGGCCAAAAAAGAGTTCGAACTACTTTACCTGCTGGCATCTAAGCCCGGCAAGGTTTATACCCGCGAGGTAATCCTCAAGAACATTTGGGAAGACTCGGTTGTGGTAACCAACCGTACCATTGATGTACACATTCGCAAGCTGCGCGAAAAGCTGGGCGACGATGTGGTAGCCACCGTAAAAGGGGTAGGCTACAAGTTTGAAGCCATATAAATAAAAAACGAGGCCCTGGTTAAACCGGGGCCTTGTTGCTTTTAGGGATGTTTGCTGTTATTGTAAAAGCATGAATGTTTTTACGCCATACTCTTCAAAAACGGTGAGCTGTTTTTTTACCACCTGGTTGTTTGATGTTACCGCCATGGTGTACGTGCCAAACGGCAACTCAGATAGGTCATAATTTTTTGCTGCCGATTCTTTACCTGTCAGGTAATCGGTCATCAATTCGTTGCTGTCTGCATCGAAAAACGTTACATACGATTTGCCCGCGCTTTCTTTCTGGATATTGATGGCCACCACCATTGGCTTGGCTGCCGATTGTACCGTTACCACATCCTGTGTGGCTTTTACTTTGCCGGTTGCTGCAAAAATGCTGGTGCTTACTAACAATAAAAGGGCTGATAATTTGATTGCTTTTTTCATGATATTTTTAATTTTTTGTGTGTTGGATAATTATGCTCGTTTGTTTCAATATCCAAAACAACAACAAAAAAACAGCCCTCAAAAACCAAATAGACCGCCGACCGGATTGTATAGATAGGCGGTTGATTGTGATCGTTAAAGTCTCATAATCAGTAACTAAGCGCAATATCGGCTGCTCGTCGGTAGTTTTTAGGGGTTTATCGGTTGAGGTAAGGTGGCCATCGGCTGCCGGGGCTTTAGGAGATGATAGTTTTCCTTTTACAGCTGCTCTATCCGTATTTATACCCGATTATTAATTTTATTGAAAGCATATTTGGAATATTGCGTTTAATGCAATAATTTAAGCTTCACTTAAGCCTGTCAGTAAAGTATGCCTTTTTTGAGTATTCAAACCCTTAAGCCGTATTCGTCCGCACACTTTTATAAATCAATGTACCTATGAAAATATGCTCATCCATTATTTTCTTCTTTTTTTCTCGCCTGTAATGTTAAGCCCCCAAGCTCGCATCATAAATATTACTCTCCTGCACTGATCGCTAAAATGAAAAAGATGAAAAACCCTGGTATTCCTATTCACATTCATTGAATTATCTACCGTCTATTATGAAAAAAAACATTTTTAAATTCTTCTTCTTAATTTCCTGCTCTGTGTTTTTAAATCAGCCTGCATTGGCCCAGAAAAATTTTGAGGTTACAATTAAGCTGGATACCGGTTTAGTGCCACAGAAAATGGACTACCGCTATGATGACGGGCAAAAAGTGGTGATGTTGATTGATAGTGCCCAAATCGGAAAGGTGGTTTTTAAAGGACAGTTTAATGCTATTTATCTCAGCCTCAATATTTCGTATGTCGATAAGTCGGGAATTTGGTACTATAATACTTTTTTTCTCGGCGAGAAGCCTGCTATAATAGAGCTTACCTACGAGCCAAATGCCGATCAGTTGCTCCGTCATAAGCAGATGGTGAACGCACAGGATGTATATAACACCAACACAAACAAAGTGTATAGGGAGATGAATATTTACAATAAAAGGGATAATATGGCTAATTATCGTTTTTATCAAAAGTATAAAACGCAGTTTAATAGTAGCGACTCCCTTAAGAAAGTATATCAACAAAAGGTAAGATCGCTTCAAATGCGGACGATGGGTTTTTTGAAAATACACGCCGGCTCGTATTTTTCGTTTTGGTATTTCCAGCACCAAATTGCCAATAACATAAGTGTTTATAAACCGGACACGGCTGATTTAATAATGAAATTTCATTACTTCAAAACGGTGTTTCCCCAAAAGTTCCGCCAAAGCTTCGAAGGCAAGGCTATGGCACAAGCCTTTGAAAGTGTGATAACCCCCATAAAATTAAAAGAACAGGCACCACTATTTACTGTTCAATCTATCGAAGGAAAGACCATCAGTTTAAACGATTTGAAGGGCAAATATGTACTGCTGAATTTTTGGGCTACCTGGTGTATTCCGTGTATGAAAGAAATTCCATTTCTAAAATCATTAAGAGATAAATATTCACCGGAGAAATTCGCCGTTATTGGCATAAGCCGGGATATTAAAGAGACAAATTTGACAAACGCCATAAGCCGCGAGAAGTTGAACTGGAGCCATTTTTTTGACAAGGACATGAATATAAGCAGGCTGTATGGAATTAATGTGTTTCCGACACTGATTTTACTAAATAAGGAGGGAAAAATTATATATCGTTCGGATTATATTAAAGACGACACGATTGAACTTTCCCGGGTTTTAAACGCAGAGATCTGACAAGCTCCGAAATGCCTGTTAAATGGAAATAGCTAATTGGCCATTAATACTCACGCGAATCAAATCAACATGCCTTTGTTTTTTTGGAAAACTATGGACGTGCAAATAGATAGCGTGTTTGCAAAGGGCGTAAATGCCGGGAATTATATGTATTTCAATTATATCAATAACAGGAAGCTGGCTAATTTAAGCGCGAATGAAGAAGATAAAAATAGTTGTGTTAACTGTGTTGGCAATGTGTTTTACGTTAGATAAGACTATTAAAGCGCAGATAATTTCTGTCCGGTTGAAAACAGACACTACTTTTTCCACTTCGGAACATGCGGTATGGGTTTCAAATGATAGTTCGGTTATTGCCAATATTCCCTATAAACATTATCCATTTTGGTCTCTACGTAAGTTTACCTATTATTCATTACAGGCGCGATATGAAACCGCACTCAATTCAGCCGGTGGAGTAACTTTCTTTAAACGGTATGCAACAGAGAATAACTACGATACCACTTTTCTATCCAAACAGTCTATTCCGGGCAACTTCATTTATTTAGTTACAGGGCTAGATAGTAACGGTAGGAAACATGTTACAATCGATGCAAATAACAACCACGACCTTAGCGATGATAAGGAATACATTTTTGAAGATTCTAATCAGGTAAATCTGGCTCCGATTGTTTACGCCACTATAAGTTATTACAACGGGCAACAAGTTATGCAAGCAAACGTGCCATTGCAGTTAAAAGCATTCGAGACGGCATTTGCTGATGATTTTTACAAGTCTGTATCTGAAAAGAATTTGGATGTGGGTTTAAACGAGGTTTTTTATAATAGACAAGCCATCGTAGTTATTAATGAAAAGAAGTACCTTTTTACCATTAAAGACTATAACGAATTGCGCCCCCGGGGAGCGTATTCCGTCAATATCCAAAAGCTTCCTTACGATGCGAGGAACAACAATAATTATTATTACAAAAATACCGATACGTTAGAATTTGATGGTAATTTATACACCATACTATCCTTCGAAAACAATCAACTGCAATTAACGCCTGCGGGCAAAAGCGCCTATAAAGGGGCGGATGTGGGTACCCTGGCCCCAAATATAATCGCTAAGGATTTGATTACCAACGGTCCGTTCTCGCTCAAGAGGCTCAAGGGTAAATATGTCTTAATTGATTTTTGGGGGTCGTGGTGTGTGCCCTGTATAAATCTTATACCAGAATTAAGAGCTGCTAATGACAAATACAAAAACAGTATACAGTTTGTCAGCATCGCTTATGATCGCGATGCTGATAAAATTAAGCTGAAGAAATTGATCGAGACTAATAACATGAACTGGATACACTTAATGGATGATAAAGATGCACGGGGTGGGATTGTTGACAGATATAAGGTTAATGCCTTCCCTACTTCCGTGCTTATTGATCCTTCCGGAAAAGTCATTTACCGTGGTGTGGCTGATACTGGGCTAAAACGTCTATTCGCCTACTTTGATTCGTTAAAGCGTTGAGGATTTTAAGTGCTGTAGTTATTGTAAAATATAATTAAGCTGACATCATCTCATTACGCCCAACCCGACCAAATGGACTGCGGCCCAACCTGCCTGCGCACGGTGGCGAAGCATTTTGGGCGCAATTGGTTCTTTTATTACAAATCAGTACATGTTAATTTGTGAAGGCATAATTAACCAATGTGTAAAACATTAACCAAAGGCTGTTTTATAAGGCTGTTTTTTCCGTGTAAACCCCGTATTTCTACTCGATTTTTAATTTTATTGAAAGTTTATTTGGAATATTGCTTTTAATGCAATAACTTAAACTCGGCTTAAACCTATTGTTAAATATGCCTTTTTTTAAAAAGTATTCAAACCCCGAAGCTGTATTAATAGGTCTTTTAAAAATTTTGGGGTCTCCTGTTAAAATTGCTGATGTTATTGATGAACTAAGTATCCACCCCGAGTATAACTCGCTTTTAGCCTTAAACGATGTATTAAATAATTTCGACATTGAAGCAGGTGCCTACCGCATTTCCCCGGATGAATTAGCAGATGTGCCTTGCCCGTTTATTGCCCATACCCGTAGCGGTGGAGCAGAGTTTATGCTGGTAACGGCCATGGATGATAAAACCGTAACTGTTAGTCACCAGCATAGCAGAGCGCAGCACATTAAACTCCCCGAGTTTAAAACGCTTTTTGGCGGCGTTGTACTGGTGCCGGATGACGTAAGCGCCGTGAAAAGCCGGCAACCTAGTCTTGTTGATCATATAAAAGAGAATGCCCCTGCCGTGCTCGCGCTTACTTTACTAGCGTTAATACTGCTGACCGCGGTGAGCGCATATGCTGCGCCTTTATATCATCACAGCTGGCAATTGCTGCTTGCTTCGCTTTTTAAAACCGGCGGGTTAACAGTTGCCATACTGCTACTGGTGCAAAGTATTGATAAAAACAACCCACTGGTGCAAGTGCTTTGCGGCGGCAGTAGCAAAACAAATTGTAACGCCATTATTTCTTCTGACGCGGCCAAAGTATTTAAAGGGCTCAGTTGGAGCGAAGTAGGTTTCTTCTATTTCGCGGGCAGTTGGCTGGCGCTTTTATTCGGCGGTGGCAGTGTAGCCCTTTTACAAACCCTCGCCATCCTCAATATAGTAAGCTTGCCGTACACCTTTTATTCGATTTATTACCAGGCGCGTATTGCCAAACAATGGTGTGTTTTATGCTGTGCGGTGCAGGCGTTGCTTTGGCTGGAATTTACCCTTGGCAGCCTTTTTAAAGCAGCCTTTTGCGGTAATGGATATGAACAGCATTATTAACCTGTTTATATGTTTTGCATTGCCGGTTGTTGTATGGTTACTGGCCAGGCCTGTTTTGTTAAGAGCACAGCAGGTAAATCCGTTAAGAGCGCAGCTACAAGCCTTTAAGTATAGTGCTGAATTATTTAACAGGCTATTAACAGACCAGCCTAAGTTTGCTTTGCCGGATGAAGACTGGAGCATCGTATTAGGCAATGTAGAAGCCGGCAACATCATTACCATGGTAACCAACCCCTTTTGCCAGCCTTGTGTAGATACTCATGAAGTACTAAACAATTGGCTGGACAATAATTTAGATATACAAGTAAGGATTGTGTTTACGGCCAACAATGATGAAAACGATATTAGAACTCCTGTAGCGCGCCACATGATGGCTTTAAACGAATTGCCAGACAAGGGCACTGTTAAACGGGCTCTGCACGAATGGTATGGCCAAAAGCGAAAGAATTACGATGATTGGGCTAAAGGGTACCCGGTAAACCTTGATGCCACCAAATACTATAAAATAGAAAAGCAAAAAGAGTGGTGCGATATGGCAGAAGTAAAAGCCACGCCCACCTTGTTGATAAACGGATACCGTTTACCAAAAGAGTACCAGTTAAAAGATATTAAATACCTATTGGCACAGCAATAAAGAAACTTCTCGCGAAAGTAAAGGAGTATGCACTTTACATACATACCGCCAAAATTGCCGGGGCGTGGTTACGGCAAAAGTAACAATTAATTAAGTTTCTATTTATGTCAAATTTTAACAAACTCAGCCGTGCTGAGATGAAGAACGTTTTAGGTGGGGTATTAGCTGGCCCCGGAGGAGACAATGGTAACCCATGTGCAAACGGCGGATGTACAGCTTACGGTGGCACAATCGCCCATCAGTCCGCTGATGGTTCCACCGGAACAGGGAACTGTAATCAAACATCAAACCCTTCAGGGTGTCATAACTTTTGCAGTAATCCCGCTACCGGTTCGTTCTGGTGTTAATCAACCTAAGCAACCCGGGCTTAACTCCGGGTTGCTGGTTTTATAAATAATTTAACCTTTAAAATTATGAAGAATTTTTTTTTGATGTTGTGCCTAACATGCTCTTTTTATATCGGACACGCACAGAAAACATCGAGCATTGCTATCACTTTGAAGAACATCACAGATATCAATGTTGAACAGCTCAACTTTTTTGAACAGCCCCGCAGTTACAATTTGGAGAGGCCCTCTGACGACGAGTTACGCATACTATTAAAGAGAGGTTATAACTTGCCCAGGTCTGCTTTTTTCAATGTTTCAAAAATAGATGATCATCATTACCTGTTGAAATACCGATCTGACAAACCGGAAATGGTGTATCTTAATTACAGGCCAATTTACATTACCCCCGGAGATAGTGTGCAATTGACCTACAAAATGGTGGGACCGGATTGGAACTCAGACCAAGATAGTCTTATTGCTTATGGAAAGAACAGTAGTAACTATATGTTTTCAAATTATATGTTTAACCGTACACTTTCAAAACACAAGCCTGACTCAAAAAATGTTAAGTATGATCAAAACGTTCAGCACTTTTACGACGACCTTGTTAAGTTCTATCAGATGAATGATGATTTTCTTCAACCCCTGTTTACAAAGAAAGGATGCGCTAAACCATTGATCGATTACTTGAGCAGGAAACGAAGAATAGATTTTTTGTTTGATTTGTATTACTACGAGCAGGAGTTTCAGGAAAATAAACATCCCCAGTTGGCTAAGTTCGGCAGTTTGATAGACAGCGCTTTTACAAATACAAAATTTAACCCTGCCGATACCAGTCTTTCATTTGCAATGGAAAATGTGTTCAGGGGGTACTTTAAAAGACTGGTAAATGTAAAGTTCAATCATTTAACGAGCAGAAAGGACTATGATCGTCTTTACAGCGATATAAAGAATTACCCCAATCCTTTTATCAGGGAATATTTTTTATATTTTTTTGCGATGAATTACTATAAAGATCCTCAAAACGCTAATGCGGCAGACGTTGATGCACTTGTTGAGGAGAGCAAGAACGCCAATATCCGTAAAGCTTTTAAAGACCGCATCTGAGATAGGGGGAGCGCAGGACCGGGGCGTGGTTATGGCAAAAACAGATAATTATAAGCTTTATAAAATTACAGGCATACCCGCTAATTGTTTGATTGACAAGAACGAAAATATGATTGCGAAAAATTTACACCGCTACGAACTGTCTAAAGAAATGGAGAAATTAATACCGAAAGAATAAGCAATTCAATTACCAGGGTGCTGATGCCAGTTTTAAATTGAATACCACACGCTTAACAATAACTACGTCTTTCCCTTGCTACAAGCAACCAGATCAAATGGACTGCGGCCCAACCTGCCTGCGCATGGGGGCTAAGCATTATGGGCGCAATTCGTTCTGATATGACAAGTCAATGCGTGTTAATTTTCGATGATGTAATTAACCAATGGGTAAATTATGGGCCTAAACCTGTTAAATAGGGCTGTTGCTTTCGTTTGAGCCCCGTATTTCTACTTGGTTTTTAATTTTATTGAAAATTTATTTGGAATATTGCGTTGAATGTAATAGTTTTATCTAACATTAAACCTGTCAAAATATCATGTCTTTCTTCGAAAAACAATCTTGTAATTCCGCAATATTAAACGGGCTTTGCACTTTTCTGGCTCACTCTGTAACGGATGCTGTTATGTTGATGCCTGTGTTGATACATTATCTCTAATGTCGGCTGACCGATAAGCATCTATTTAAGCAATTCAGGATAAGTCTTAATAATACTCCTAAACTTTATGCAATCTATTTTAAAGCGTCTTTTTGAACCAAAAAGTAATCCTTTTGAAGCAGCACTTCTCATTTCAAAACTGCTGGACGTTAAAATTTCGGCCACGACACTAAAGAAAGAGATTGAAGAGCATCCCGATTTCCCGAGCTTGCTCAGCATCAGCGATGTTTTTACAACTTATGGAATTGAAAACGAAGGTGTTAAAATCGAGCTTGACAAATTTGCCGATATACCATGCCCATACATTGCACAACTGAAGGGTGTTAAACATCGAGATTCCTTTTTTTCAGTAGTTAAATCCTTTGACCTAACACAGGTGACATTTTTTGATCCAGAAAAAAGCCAATGGTGCGTTAGCCAAAAGGAAAAGTTTTTGGAAAGATGTGTAGGGATTGTACTGTTGGCTGAAGCAGGTCCACGCTCCGGTGAGCGGGGTTATGCGCAAATCAGAACGAGGGAAAGACGAAAACAGCTGTTTCAATTTCTCACACTTAGTTTCATTCCGGCTCTAGCAATCCTAACCGGCGTATTAGCGTTTATGACAGACGGCATCGGCGCCATGTTCCCTTTTCTATTCACGATATTGGTAGTAGCGGGAATTGCGGTCAGTAGTCTTCTGCTTTGGTATGAGGTTGATCAACATAACCCGTTTCTTCAACAAATTTGTAGTTCAGGAAAAAAAACAAACTGTAGCGCCATACTGAAATCCAAAGCATCTCATGTCATGGGCATAAGCTGGAGTGTCCTTGGTTTTAGTTATTTCGCCGGGATGTTTTTACTATTGTTTTTCGGCGGTATTACCAATTCGGTTACGGAATCAGTATGTGCCTGGATAAGCGGGTTTGCTTCTGTTTACATTGTTTTCTCGGTATATTATCAATGGCGTATAGCCAAGCAATGGTGTTTGTTGTGTTTGTCCATACAGGCCATCCTGGGATTGCAGTTGATAACAGCGATAGCGGGTGGATGGTATGGAATGTTCCACTCATCGAACCTGAGCTTGGATTGGATAATCAAAGCAATGGTCTCATTTGCAATCTCTTTTTTTACAATCAATTTTTTCTTGCCAGCTTTAAAAAAAGCGAAGGAAGCTAACCGTCTGAACACCCAATTGCAAAGGTTAAAGCATAATCCTGAGATATTTGAAGCATTATTATCAAAGCAAAAATACTTATCTGTTAGTACAGCGGGTCTTGGAATTACCATCGGAAACCCCGATGCGAAAAATACCTTGATAAAAGTTTGTGCACCTTATTGCGGCCCGTGTTCAAAAGCACATCCGTTAATAGAAGATTTGCTTGACAATAATTCTGATGTCAAACTTCAGATCATCTTTAATTCTTACGGACATGGTTATGATACTGGCGCTATCCCGGCGAAACATTTGCTCGCTATTGCAGAAAGTGGTAACGAGCTGATGATCAGGCACGCTTTAGACGACTGGTACCTCCCCGAGGAAAAAAATTATGAGAAATTTGCCGTAAAATACCCACTGAACGGAGCGGTTGAAAGGCAGGTAAGTAAAATAAACGCCATGCGTGACTGGTGTGACCAAACTGACATCACGTCCACACCAACCTTTTTCATCAATGGTCGTGAATTGCCTGATAAATACACCGTAGCTGATCTAAAATATTTTCTTTCTGTCTAAAACAGTGCGAAAGTAGCCCTGCATGCAGCCGGGCGATAAAATAGGCGGCAAAAAACAATCATTCTTAATTTTTTTCCTATGTTAAAAAAAATCGGTATGGGTGGCGAATTGCTCTCCCGTTCACAAATGAAAAATGTGTTTGGTGGCGTTTTGGAAGGCGGTACAAAATGTTCAGGCTCATGCTCAAAGGTTATTAGTACGCCAGGCGGGGACCGTACGCAAAACGGCAGCTGTACCGGCCAATTATGTACTTGTGACTTAATAGGTGGAGTAAGTACCAGCGATACCTGCGCGGTGTCGAAATGACGTTTGCGATAGGGCTTAGCGCCCTATCAAAAACGTTTTGATTCAGAGTCTATTTAATTTAAATAGATAAAGCAGCATACGAACTACGGTTTGAACACGATTTCCTTGGGATTAGTGTTATAAATAGTCGTCGGATTGACTAGCTTTATCTTAATAAATTAAATAGGCTCTTACTACATTTTAAAGGGTTAAAAGCCGTATTATCAACAGTTTATTTTAGTAAACATGCCTGAAGGGCTCTGGTAGCTCCGTTCAGATCCATTATTCAATTACTTACCGTCTATTATGAAAAAAAACATTTTTAAATTCTTCTTCTTAATTTCCTGCTGGGTGTTCTTAAATCAGCCTGCATTGGCCCAGAAAAATTTTGAGGTTACAATTAAGCTGGATACCAGTTTAGTACCACAGAAAATGGACTACCGCTATGATGACGGGCAAAAAGTGGTGATGTTGATTGACAGTGCCCAAACCGGAAAGGTGGTTTTTAAAGGAAAGTTTAATGCTATTTATCTCAGTCTCAATATTTCGTATGTCGATAAGTCGGGAATTTGGTACTATAATACTTTTTTTCTCGGCGAGAAGCCTGCTATAATAGAGCTCACTTACGAGCCAAATGCCGATCAGTTGCTGCGTCATAAGCGGATGGTGAACGCACAGGATGTATATAACATCAACACAAACAAAGTGTATAGGGAGATGAATATTTACAATAAACGGGATAATATGGCTAACTATCTTTTTTATCAAAAGTATAAAACGCAGTTTAATAGTAGCGACTCTCTTAAGAAAGTATATCAACAAAAGGTAAAATCGCTTCAAAATCGAACGATGGGTTTTTTGAAAAAACACGCCGGTTCGTATTTTTCGTTTTGGTATTTCCAGCACCAAATTGCCAATAACATAGGTGTTTATAAACCGGATACAGCTGATTTAAAAATGAAATTTCATTATTTTAAAACGGTGTTTCCGCAAAAGTTCCGTCAAAGCTTCGAAGGCAAGGCTATGGCACAAGCCTTTGAAAAAGTGATAACCCCCATGAAATTAAAAGAACAGGCACCACTATTTACTGTTCAATCTATTGAAGGAAAGACCATCAGCTTAAACGATTTGAAGGGCAAATATGTACTGCTGAATTTCTGGGCTACCTGGTGTATTCCGTGTATGAAAGAAATTCCATTTCTAAAGTCAATAAGAGATAAATATTCACCGGAGAAATTCGCCGTTATTGGCATAAGCCGGGATATTAATGAGACAAATTTGACAAACGCAATAAGCCGCGAGAAGTTGAACTGGAGCCATTTTTTTGACAAGGACATGAATATAAGCAGGCTGTATGGAATTAATGTGTTTCCGACACTGATTTTACTAAATAAGGAGGGAAAAATTATCTATAAATCGGATTATATTAAAGACGACACGATTGAACTTTCCCGGGTTTTAAACGCTGAGATCTGACAAGCTCCGAAATGCCTGGTAAATGGATATGAAATATAAATAACTAAATCGGGCAGTTTTACACACGCTAAGCAAGCCAATATGCGTTTCCCTCACTACAAACAACCCGATCAAATGGACTGCGGCCCTACCTGCCTGCGCATGGTGGCTAAGCATTTTGGGCGCAATATCAAACTGCAAACACTAAGGCAACTTTGTGAGATCAACCGCGAGGGGGTATCGCTTTTAGGCATCAGCGATGCGGCGGAGAAGGTTGGTTTTAGGTCGCTTGGCGCAAAGCTGAATCTTTCCGAATTAAAGGAGGCAGAGCTGCCTTGTATTTTGCATTGGCGGCAGAACCATTTTGTGGTGCTGTACAAAATTAAAAACGGGCATTACTTTATTGCCGACCCGGCTGCGGGCCTGATTAAACTTACCGAACCCGAATTTGCAAACAACTGGCTATCAGATACCGAAAAAAGCGAGGGCATTGCCTTGCTGTTAAGCCCCACGCCACATTTTTACCAGGAGGGCGACGAACAAGGCACCGAAGTTAAATGGGGTTTCCTGCTCCGGTATTTAATAGCCTACCGCCAATTGGTTATACAATTATTGTTTGGGCTGGGTATAGGTACGCTGCTGCAATTAGCCGCCCCGTTTTTAACGCAGTCGGTGGTTGATATCGGCATCAATACCCGCAACCTTAATTTTATCTACATCGTTATTATCGCGCAGGCTATGCTCATTATCGGCAGGGTAAGCGTGGAGTTTATCCGCAGCTGGATACTGCTGCATATCAGCACCCGTATCAATATCTCTATCCTTACCGATTTTTTGATCAAACTCATGAAACTGCCCATCAGCTTCTTCGATACCAAAATGACGGGCGATATTATGCAGCGTATGAATGATCAGCGCCGAATAGAAAGCTTTTTAACAGGCTCTACCTTAAGTACCCTGTTTTCGCTGTTTAACCTCGTGGTATTTTCGGTAGTGTTGGCTTATTATAACCCGCTGATATTTTTTGTTTACCTCATTAGCAGTACCCTGTATATCGGCTGGATACTGGCCTTTTTAAAACGCAGGCGGCAACTCAATTACAAAAGCTTCGAGATAGCCTCCAAAAACCAAAGCAGTATAGTACAGCTGGTAAACGGCATGCAGGAAATTAAGCTCAACAACAGCGAGCAGCAAAAACGCTGGGAATGGGAGCATTTGCAGGCCAGGCTGTTTAAGTTCAATGTAAAAAACCTGGCTTTGAACCAGTACCAGCAGGGGGGCTCTACCTTTATCAACGAATCTACCAACCTGCTCATTACCTTTTTAAGCGCAAAGGCGGTTATAGATGGGCAGTTTACTTTGGGTGCCATGATGGCCGTGCAATATATTATTGGCCAGTTGAATAGCCCTATACAGCAATTTTTAGGTTTTATACAGGGCTTTCAGGATGCGAAGATAAGCCTGGAGCGGTTGAACGAGATACACCAGATGGGTGATGAAGAACCTGTTGAAAAAGAATTCAATCATGCCCTGCCGGAA
This sequence comes from Mucilaginibacter psychrotolerans, assembly GCF_004519315.1. Lineage (GTDB taxonomy): Bacteria > Bacteroidota > Bacteroidia > Sphingobacteriales > Sphingobacteriaceae > Mucilaginibacter > Mucilaginibacter psychrotolerans. Next base: position 111,712 of record NZ_SOZE01000011.1, on the reverse strand, counting down.
GACCGCACGCTAAGTTTAAACGATGTATCGTTCAGTTACCCCGGCGCAGGCAACGAGCCGGTACTTCAGGATATCAACCTGGTTATCCCGCAGGGTAAAACCACCGCTATTGTGGGTATGAGCGGCAGCGGTAAAACCACCATCATCAAACTGCTGCTGAGGTTTTACCTGCCTCAAAAAGGCGAACTGAACGTTGGCGGGCAATTGCTAAACCATATCGGTTTTAAAATATGGCGAAGCCAGTGCGGCGTGGTGATGCAGGATGGCTTTATATTTTCAGATTCGATAGAACGCAATATAGCCGTGGGCGATGATTACCCCGATGCCACAAAACTACAGCATGCCATAAAGGTAGCCAACATACAAGATTTGATAAGCAGCCTGCCGCTGGGTTTAAAAACTAAAATAGGGGCAGAGGGCAACGGTATAAGCCAGGGGCAAAGGCAGCGGCTGCTGATTGCGCGGGCCGTTTATAAAAACCCGCATTACCTGTTTTTTGATGAAGCCACCAACGCACTCGATGCCAATAACGAGCGCGTGATAATGGATAACATGAAGGCGTTTTTTAAAGGACGTACCGTAGTGATAGTAGCGCACCGCTTAAGCACGGTGAGCCATGCCGATAACATCATTTTTTTGCACAAAGGCCGCATTGTGGAGCAGGGTACGCATGCGCAGCTTACGGCACTTAAAGGAGAGTATTATAACCTGGTAAAGAACCAATTGGAACTGGGGAATTGATAACAAGATTTCGGATTTCGGATTTTTGATTTCGGATTTAGCCTTTAGTATTTCGATTTTAGGATTTAGCGTTTAGGATTTAGCGTTTAGGATTTAGCGTTTAGGATTTAGTATTTAGCGTTTAGGATTTAGTATTTAGGATTTCGGTTTTAGTATTTCGAGTTTAGCGTTTCGGATTTAGGTTTTAGGATTTAGAATTTAGCATTTAGCCCTTCGGATTTAGAATTTCATAATTATGCCTTTTACCATTAACCAAACAGCAGATAACCAGCGCCATACCGATGATATGCAGGATATTATCACAGCGGTACCATCGTGGATTTTGCGCTGGGGCATTACCTTGTTTTTTTGTATTATAGTATTGCTGATAAGTTTATCTGCGTTTATAAAATATCCCGATATTGTTAAAACGCAATTGAAACTAAGCTCGCCCGATGTGGCAAAACCCGTGGTACCCAAAATTACCGGCAGACTAATGAAGCTTTTGGTGGTAAACGATGAAATGGTTACCGCCGGGCAGCCCTTGGCCTACCTGGAAAGCACAGCCGACCATAAGAAAGTAATTGCGCTTTTAGCACAGCTAAAAACAATGCAGGGGCAAATTTCAGCGGGCACCATCACCGCCTTCGTCGGCTTTAGCGTTGCCGGCAACGGGGGGCTTGGCGAGTTACAAGCATCGTACCAAACGTTTACCCAGGCTTACCTCACCTATACGGCATCTGTAAACAATGGCTTCCTGTTAAAAAAGCGGGTTTATCTGCAAAAAGACATGATTGGCTTAAAAAAACAAATAACCCAGTTGGAAGCCGAAAAGGCCCTGCAGCAAAGAGATTTAAACATTGCCGAAGAGGATTACAGTATGCATAAAAAGCTGGCCCAGCAAAGAGTTGAAACACCCGCCGAATTAAGGCAGCAGGAAAGTAAATACCTCAGCCGCAAAGCGCCGCTATTGCAAACAGACGCTTCTCTCATTGCTGCCAATACCAATTATTTAAACAAACAAAAAGAGATATTAGAGCTGAATAATGAGGTATTAGAAGATAAGTCCAAATTTTTGCAGGCATTAAATAGTTTGATAAGCCAGGCCGAAGACTGGAAGTATAAATATATTTTAACGGCATCGCAGGCGGGTAAAGTTTCTTTTGCAGGAACCATCCAGGAGAACCAGATGGTTTCGCCCTCACAGGAGGTATTCTACATCAACTCCCATAATGTTCATTTTTTTGGCGAAATGAACATCCCGCAAAACAATCTTGGCAAAGTAAAACAAGGGCAAGCGGTATTAATAAAGTTAAAAAGCTACCCCTTTGAAGAGTATGGTATGTTGAAAGGCACCATCAGCTATATTAATGATGTGCCTTTTAAGGATAGTATATTTACCGCCAAAGTTGTTTTAAAATCGCATACGGCATCCGATCTAAAAAAGCCGGTCCAGATCAAACAGGGTATGATGGCCGATGCCGAGATAATTACCGAGGACGCTACATTGCTGCAACGGCTTACCCGTAACGTGATCAAGGCGATGAATAGTAATTGATCACTACCTCGAATTGTATTTACAAATGCAGCCCTGCCCAAAACAAAGGGACTCCCGCCGCCTGGCGGGTCAATATATTTTTTCTTAGAGGTAAGTTGTAGAGATGGCCACGATAGAAGCTTTAAATGCCGCGGCAAAACATTGCGGCACGGTTTTGGGTTTAAGTGGTACAACATCACACCAACAACAAACTACCATCGTATGAAAAATTTCGAAACCTTAGTGGATGCCACTAATGACCTCACCAAACGCGGATACGAAGCTAACCTTAGCCTTGAAGGCGACACTATTGACGATAAAGATAAAAACATACACATGGCGGTCGATGAATTCGAGATAGACGAGTTCTACAGGTTCGAGGGGCAGAGCAACCCGTCGGATATGTCCATCGTTTACGCCATCAGTTCGGCCAAATATAACCTGAAGGGTATTTTGATAAACGCCTATGGTACGTACGCAAACGACAGTTCATCGGCCATAGCAGCTAAATTGCACCATAACCAGGTAAGCACCAACCTGCACGGCAGCGACAGACCTGTGGAGTAGTTTTTTTAGTTTGCAGTGAGCAGTGAGCAGTGGGCAGTTTGCATTTTAAAAATTTGCAAACCGTCAACTGCCTGCTGGGAACTTTATCTTGCTGCCCACTGCAAACTGTCAACTGCTTACTTTTTCCCCAGTGCAGCCAGCAGCTTCCTGCCCCGGGATTGAATAGCCGGTCCGCCATCGCGCAGCATAAAGGCAACCTGGTTGGCCAGTTCATCGGTGATCCAATCGTAACGGTGGCGCAGGTTAAAAAGGGTATCTGCGGCGAATATCTTTACGGCCACTTTTACGTTGGGGTCTATTATCCAGTCGAAGAATTGCTCTACCGTATCTTCCAGATTAATATCCTGTAGCGCGGCCTTAACCACCTCCGGGGCATCTGCCATAGTCATGTGCATCATGATACGGGCATAGTGGCGCTTGCAGCTTTCGTTACGCACATCTTTGATGCGCGATAGCAAATATTGAAGCTTGGCAGAGTAACGCGTAATATCGCTCAGCATCACACTATCCAGCAACCACATGGCGCGGAAGCCAAGTGTTTTATCCGCGTGGAAGGTGAGGTCGATAAGGGTGTTTACATCCAAAGACTGTTCATTGATGATAGCCGTTAGTTTGGCAATTTTGGTTTTGCCGAATGTTTTATAAAGTTCCTGTATCAGTTGGTCCTGGCTCAGCATTGGGTTGATATTAGAAAATGTAATTTATAAATATTGGACGATGCCCGGTGCTTTTTTTGTAAATCTGTTTGATCGCCGCAAAAAAATGATTGTCGCCGAAAACTGGTATTATAGACAATCTTATTAAAAATCACCATTTGATGGTTGTTTTTTTAAGATGGGCAAAACGAGACCAAAATGGACGCTTTTTTTAACGAAAATCGCAGAAAACCACAGAAAAGCACCGAAAAAACTCCGGAAATCAATGTTTTTTTTAGCGATCAATAGGTCACTTTGACAACTATGGAGTTGCATCAAGCCCGTTTAAATCAGTTTTCGCTCCGGTCAAAAAACGAAAACTTTACAACATTTCAACCTTCCAACCTTGCAACAACCTCAACAAAAACTATACATTTGTCGGGTTAAATATTTGTTATTACATGGTTAAATTCAACCGGTTCACGCTGGATAATGGCCTTCGGGTTATCGTTCACGAAGATAGTACCACCCCCATGGCGGTGCTCAACATCCTTTACGATGTAGGCGCGCGCGACGAAGACCCCGAACAAACCGGCTTCGCACACCTGTTTGAGCACCTGATGTTCGGCGGTTCGGTAAACATCCCCAACTATGATGGGCCACTGCAACGTGTTGGTGGTGAGAACAATGCGTTCACCAGCAACGATATCACCAACTATTATATCACGTTACCATCGGCTAATATAGAGACCGCATTTTGGCTGGAAAGTGACCGTATGCTGAGCCTCGCTTTCAGCAAAAAAAGCCTTGAAGTACAGCGCAATGTGGTGATAGAAGAGTTTAAACAACGCTATCTTAACCAGCCCTACGGCGACGTATGGCTGAAGCTACGCCCTCTGGTATATAAGCAGCACCCGTATCGTTGGGCTACGATAGGTAAAACAATAAAACATATCGAAGATGCTCGTATAGAGGATGTTAAAGCCTTCTTCAAAAAGCATTACAATCCGCAAAACGCCATTATGGTAGTAGGCGGCGATGTAAAAACCGAACAGGTAAAACAGCTGGCCGAGAAATGGTTCGGCCCGATACCTGCGGGGGAGAAGTACGTGCGAAACTTGCCTGTTGAGGCCCCGCAACACGAAGAACGCAGGGAAGCGGTTACGGCCAAAGTGCCTTTAAATGACCTATATATCGCTTTCCAGATGGAGGGTAGGCTGGATAGTAGCTTCCATGCGGTGGATCTGATGTCGGATATCCTGTCGCGCGGCAACTCGTCCAGGTTGTATAAAAGGCTGGTAAAGGATAAACAATTGTTCAGCGAGGTGCATGCCTATATTACCGAAAGCCTGGATAAAGGCATGTTTGTAATGCAGGGAAAACCAATCGAAGGCGTTGCGATAGCAGATGCAGAGGCCGCTCTTTGGCAGGAATTGGAGATATTGAAACAGGAGGAAGTGCCTGTAGATGAGCTAACTAAGGTGAAAAATAAAACCGAATCGATAAAGGCTTTTTCGGAGATGTCGCTTTTGGATAACGCCATGAACCTGGCCTTTTATGAGCTGATGGGCGATGCCGATAACCTAAATTACGAGACGGATAAGTATCTGGCCGTAACTTCGGCCGATATCAAAGAGCAGGCTAACAAGTTGTTCAGGAAAGACAATTCTTCAACGTTGGTGTACCTGGCGGACAAAGCCGAAGAGGTGCTCGAAACGGAATTTTCAGAATTAAAGAATTAACAGATGATGAGTTTGGCAGGATTTTGAAAATTCTCAAATCCTGAAAATTCTGATTCAGATAAACGACTCAATGACAGTCTTAAACAGAAAACAAGCGCCTCAATTCAATGGGGTGGAAAATATAACTTTAATAAAGCCCGAGCACATCAAGCTTGCCAACGGCTGTGATGTTTATTCCTTTAATTCGGGCGGACAGGATTTGCTGCGCATTGAGTGGATATTCAACAACTTACGTTTTAACGTGGCTAAGCCCTTGTTAAATGTGGCCACTAATACCATGCTTACCGATGGTACCACCATCACGACGGCCGCTCAGATAGCTGACCATATAGACTTTTATGGTGCATTTTTGCAGGTTGATTATAGCTACGATCATTCGCAGGTTACCCTTTATACGCTTACCAAGTATTTGGGAAGCACCTTGCCGGTGATTAAGGATATCATCACCAATTCAGTTTTCCCACAAAAGGAACTGGATACTTTTGTACGCAACCAGCAGCAAAAACTGCAGGTTAGCCTTCAAAAGAACGATTTTGTGGCCCGTCGTATTTTTAATAAAGCACTCAACGGCGATACCATTTACGGGCTGGCTGCTCAACCGGAAGATTTTCAAAGCCTTACGCAGGAGGATTTGCAGGCGCATTTTAAAGAAATGTATCAGCCCGCCAATTGTACTATGGTTGTGGCCGGCAAGGTAAGCAAAGAGGCAATGGCCCTGCTTACAGATACTTTTGAAACCGGTTGGGAGAACCAACCAGCGATAGCAGATATTATGCAGCCCGTATTGGAGCCATCATCAGAAAGATTTTTTTATACCGAGAAGCCAGGCGCATTACAATCTGCCATACGTATTGGTACGCCTTTCATCAACCGCACACATCCCGATTTTCCCGCTATGCAGGTGCTTAATACGGTCTTAGGCGGCTACTTTGGATCGAGGCTGATGGCCAACATCCGCGAAGATAAGGGTTATACCTACGGCATTGGCTCGGGTATAAGTTCATTTAAGCAAAGCGGCTCGTTCTTTATTGCTTCAGAAGTAGGGGCAGATGTTTCCCACTCTGCCGTTAATGAAATAGAAAAAGAGGTAAACCTACTTAAAAAGGATTTAATACCTCACGAAGAGCTATCGCTGGTGCGAAACTTTATGCTCGGCTCGCTCTTAGGTAGCCTGGAGAATGTGTTTTCGCATGCCGATAAATTTAAAAATCTCTATTTCGCAGGTTTGGATTATGATTATTACGACCGCTACACTGCGGCAGTCAAAAGTGCCACATCTGAAGAACTGAAAGCGCTGGCCAACAAGTACTGGGATTTTGACAATTTTTATAAGGTGGTAGTAGGCAAATACTAATAGTTTATCTGGTTCAAAAACAATAATTTAAACCGAGTTGATACGAGTTTAAACTCGTACTATAGTTTGCAGATTTAGTTATTTCGGCATTTGGAAAATAGCTGCCATAAACTTCCAGGTGCTTATTAATTACGCCACCAACCTTAAATTGAAATGTGGTATAACTGCCGTTCAAATCTGAGCTGTTTTTTATTTTTGACGTACTACTTGTTGGTTTGCCCTGCACAACTACCGTAACTTTGGTGGTGTTGTATGATACTACATTAACTCCGTAGCCCAGGTCAACAAACAACTTTAGTGTTTCGGCATTGTAAACATTGTAAATTATTTGCGGTGTAATTGAAATTACATTCTGTTTAAGCTTGATGATATTTTCATCGTAGGCGGCTACATTGTAAATAGGGTTTGGTTTATCAATAATATCAAAATTGTTTACCGAATAGCCCATCTCCAGTCTGAAAATTAAATGGCCTATATCGGGATTGGTCAGAACATCTAACCCAGCAATTATTTTTGGCGAACTCGCCTTGGCGGGTTGTGGATCATAATACGGTCCGTTAGCTGAATAATTTAGTGTACTTGAAATAAAGGCTGCTCCTACAAAAAATCGAACTGGTGACTTATTAGCCATACCTACAGGTTTTGATTCTGCGTTACCATTTATTTTTGCCGATAGGTTTGCCAGGTCGCTTTCTTTATAGGCCGCTTGTTGCGTTTGCGAAATTACTTTTACTGCATCTACCATATACTTTTGAGCAAAAAGGGCTAACTGTACTCTAAAAGTGTTTTTGTCAATTACGCTGTTGGAGCCATTCGGGTCCTGGTAAACGCCATAAAATAATTCCGTTGGTACAAGCGTGTTGTTTTCTTTTATATAAAACCGCTCCTTTAAATCATCCCGATAGGCAAACAGCGTAATTTTATCTCCCTTTTGAATAGTTTTTAAAAATACGGTCTCTATGGTGGAGCTGGTATCTGAAAGTGCGGGAGGCGAAGCTATATCGATTTTATTTAAACTAATACGCACAGTGTACCGATAGTAACTAACGTAGCCATCAATGGCGAAGTGGCTTATATCTTCCAATCCGTATGATTTCGACTTGCCACCAATTTCATCTTTGAAATCTAAATCCTTCGGGTTATGCCCCCATTCCTTGTAATTGACAAAGCCATGTAATGTATCTCCTTTTAAATTAAGAATATAGCCGCTTTTGAAATTTGATTGGGCAAATGAAACGAGGGGCAGCAGAAATAAACAAAATAGACTACTTTTTTTCATGATCACTAGATAAGGTTTAGTGTAAATATAAATATTTAACATGAACTAAAAAGCAGTGATCGGGTTATTTATCAAATGCCTTCACAGCGGGCTCAATAATCAGTTTATTGTAAGGTTTAATTAAATTGAAAATGTAAATTCCAAATTCCGAAATAAAAATATACCTTTGCCCGGCAAATAATAACTCCAAAATAATTATTTGCTATGCAGTTAGACCCATCTAAATTTGTTGCCGAAGGATTAACTTACGACGACGTTTTACTACTCCCCGCTTATTCAGAAGTATTACCGCGCGAAGTTAACACGAGTACTTTTTTAACAAAGACTATCCGTTTAAACATCCCCATCATTTCGGCAGCGATGGATACCGTTACCGAAGCAGGCCTGGCCATTGCCATTGCTCAGGCAGGTGGTATAGGCATGCTGCACAAAAACATGACCATACAGCAGCAGGCCGATGAGGTACGTAAGGTAAAGCGGTCTGAAAGCGGGATGATACAGGACCCTGTTACTTTGCTGGAAGATGCAATCTTATCAGATGCCGTTAATATGATGCGTGAATACAGCATCGGCGGTATCCCCGTTATCGATGCCGAGCACAAGCTAAAAGGCATTATCACCAATCGCGATCTGCGCTTCCAAAAGGATTTGACGGTTCCGGTTAGCCAGGTAATGACTAAAACTAATTTGATTACCGCTCCTGAAGGTACCGACCTTGCTCAAGCCGCTAATATACTTCAAGCCAATAAAATTGAAAAGTTACCGGTTGTAAACGCTCACGGTACGCTTGTTGGCCTCATTACTTATAAAGACATCCAAAAAGTCAAGAACTTTCCTAATGCTTGTAAAGACCAGTACGGTCGTTTACGCGTTGGAGCAGCTGTCGGTGTAGCTTCTGATAATATCGACCGTGTAACGGCTTTATACAACGCCGGTGTGGACGTGATAACAGTTGATACAGCCCATGGTCACTCAAAAGGCGTTATTGAAATGGTGAAGGCTGTTAAAGCGCTTTATCCAACGTTACAGGTAATTGCGGGTAACATTGCTACCGCCGATGCTGCCATTGCCCTTGCCGATGCTGGTGCTGATGCTGTTAAAGTTGGTATTGGTCCGGGTTCAATCTGTACCACGCGTATTATCGCGGGTGTAGGTGTTCCGCAGTTATATGCTGTTTATGAATGCGCCAAAGCACTCGAAGGCCGCGGTGTGCCTGTTATTGCAGATGGCGGTATTAAGCAAACGGGCGATATCGTAAAAGCAATCGCCGCAGGTGCAAGCTCAATTATGGCAGGTTCATTATTCGCAGGTGTGGAAGAATCACCCGGTGAAACCATTATATATGAAGGCCGTAAATTTAAATCATACCGAGGTATGGGTTCGGTAGAAGCGATGGCAAAGGGTTCTAAAGACCGTTATTTCCAGGACGAAACCGATGTGGTAACCAAATTGGTACCTGAAGGTATCGTAGGTCGTGTGCCGTTCAAAGGCAATATGGCCGAGGTGATATTCCAGTACATTGGCGGTTTACGTGCCGGTATGCATTACTGCGGTGCTGCCAATATTGAGGACCTGCAACGGGCTAAATTCGTGCGCATAACCGCAGCCGGTATGCGCGAAAGCCATCCGCACGATATTACCATCACTAAGGAAGCACCGAATTACACCCGATAGTGGTTAAGTGGTGGAGCATGGAGGTTAGTTTATTATTATCAAACAAAAAGGGGATGCAATTTTGCTCCCCTTTTTGCTTAAGGCAAATAGTACATTATTTATCGCCCATGCCCGATTTTGGGCCTAGCCCCGATGCGGCGACCAGTTTTAGCGCCTGGTCTTCGGTGAAGCCTTCTTTTACAAGGGCATCAAAGTATTGTTTGTTCAGCTTTGCAAGTTCGGCCATTTTTCCAGGTTCTTTATAATAGCTTATCTGCGCGTCCATTATACCTTTCATCATATTTTTATACATTCCGCCTATGCCACCCATGCCCCCAAAAGGGTCGCTACCGGTTCCGCCGCCGTCGGGCAAAGGCATGCCAAAGCCCCCACCTGGGCCTATAATTTTCCCGTCTATTGTCTTAGGCGTTATTTCAGATTCAGTTAGGCTTACGTTGTAAAAGTTAAAATAAGCACTGCCGTCGTATCCATTGCCGGCCCTTTCAATTACGTCTATCGTTTTAGATGCCGGCGGGATCTTCTGAAAATAGACTTTAAACTCAAGTTTATCTCCCGCTTTTTTAAACAAATGCTTGGGTTGAGGAACCATAGGGATATTCTCCGATTTTACATAGTTATAATGTGCATTACCTACGTCGGTTTGGATATAAATCTCTTTGTTCAATTGCACCCACGCACTATCGCTGCCGGCTACTGCCTCGAAGGTTACGGCGGTATACAACTTGTCGGTTTCTATTTTGGTTATTTTGCAGGCACCATCGTCTTGCGTCCCAACTTGCGGGTTAAGGATGCTTTGGGCAAACGATACCAGGCAGCTTATAGAAAAAACTACAGATAAAATAAGGGCTTTTTTCATGTGTGAAATATTGGTTTAGAAACAAGATAAAAATAGGTTAAAAGAGTTACAAGCGCAACCGAAATCATTATTTGGCATGCATTTTACTTTTATATTTACGGCATGAAATCCCTCTGCGTATTTTGCGGCGCCAACTTCAACGGCGACCCTGTTTTGAAGCAATCCATCGGGCAACTAGCGGACGTTATGGTTGGCCGCGGTATAGAACTGATATATGGCGGCGGCAACGTTGGCGTGATGGGCCTGCTGGCCGATGCGGTAATGGCCAGGGGAGGCAGGGTTATCGGCATTATTCCGCAGTTTTTGATGGATAAAGAGGTTGGGCACAAGGGAATTACCGAACTGCGCATCGTAAAGAATATGCACCAGCGCAAGCAATTGATGAATGACCTTTGCGATGCCATCCTGATGCTGCCTGGAGGCTTCGGCACTTTGGAAGAATTTTTCGAGGTGCTTACCTGGTTGCAATTAGGGTTGCACAATCATCCGGTAGGCATCCTGAATACAAATGGTTTCTATGATAGCTTATTGCAGCAAATGGACGTAATGGTTGAGCAACGCTATTTAAAACCTGCAAACCGCGCGTTGGTGCTCAGCTCTGCCGATCCTGTAGAACTCATTAACCTGATGGATGCAATTGACATAGCGCCCGATGAAGTGTGGTTTAGAGACAGGAATTTGACGTAAGGTCAGTTGGCAGTTGTCAATGGGCAGTTTGCAGTTAAATAAAAACTGCCAACTGCCAGCTGCAAACCGGCAACTGCTTACTGCGTAACCGTCTTTACATACATCCTCACCCTATGCGTGGGCATAATGCTTACGATGCCGTTGGTTTCCTGCTTGTTGGATAGCACGATATACATCTCAACAGACACGCCATCCTTAGTGAAATTATCTTTACGCTGAAACCTGCCTGTTTCTATCAACGCTTTATCATCAAGCGAGCCTGTTGTTTCCGGCTTGCCGAAAATTGCCTCAACCTGCTTTTGGATGGATAAATAATGATCAATATAGGGTTGTAAGGCAGTTAAAGGCTGTTTTATCGCATCCTGATTATTGGCGAAATTAGTATCATCCCATTCGTATAAAACCTGGTTGAGCGTAGAATCTGATCCATTAGGGAAATAATACACCAGCAAATCAGGCATTGATTGTTGTTTGCGCCGATATACCTCTGGTTGACCTATGTGGGGGCCACTCAGAAAGGTGGTTGTTAATTCGGTAGGGATGCCGTCTGCCGCTTCTTCAAAGCCGCGGGCATACGCCAAAGTTTTTTCTTTGATATCGAATGTGTATTGGGCGTAGGAACTGGCGGCGGAACAAATTAAAAGGAATATCAATAGAGCGGTTCTCTTCATAATCAACCAGAATTTCATCGATTGGGTTTATTTGGGACAATTGGCAACTCAAAATTAATGTAATTAGTGCCAATTACGCAATTTGTACTCATTAATTTATTATGCATGCATAGGTTTTTGCTTTTATTTTCCTAACATTACCATACCTATTATAACCATTATATGGATCTGGAATTTAATAAGAATGAGGACGTTAATAAACAACTCGTTTACGAATTTAACACCCGGCTAAAAAAAATATATCTCGGCGGTGGTGAAAAAGCCGCCGCCAAACAAAAAGAAAAAGGCAAAATGCTTGCCCGCGAACGTATAGCCTACTTGCTGGATGATGATAAGCCCTGGCTGGAGGTTGGTGCCTTTACCGCAGACGGCATGTATGCCGAGCACGGTGGCTGCCCCAGCGGCGGCGTGGTTTGCGGCATTGGCTACGTAAGCGGAAGGCAGTGCGTCGTTGTGGCTAATGATGCTACCGTAAAGGCCGGGGCATGGTTCCCCATTACGGCTAAGAAGAACCTGCGTGCGCAGGAAATAGCCATGGAGAACCGCCTGCCTATCATCTACCTCGTAGATTCGGCAGGAGTGTATTTGCCTTTGCAGGACGAGATTTTCCCCGATAAAGAGCACTTCGGCCGTATCTTCCGCAACAACGCGCAGATGAGCAGCATGGGAATCATCCAAATAGCGGCAATTATGGGTTCCTGCGTGGCTGGCGGGGCGTACCTACCCATCATGAGCGATGAGGCGATGATTGTTGAAGGCACTGGTTCAGTTTTTTTGGCGGGATCGTACCTGGTAAAATCGGCTATAGGTGAGGAGGTGGATAACGAAACCCTGGGCGGTGCCACCACCCAATGCGAGATAAGCGGCGTAACTGATTATAAGCACCCCAACGATAAGGCCTGCCTAAATTCTATCCGCAATATCATGAACAAAGTGGGCGATTACACCAAATCCGGTTTCGACCGTATCAAGCCCTCTGCTCCGAAATTGAACGAAAAAGACATCTACGGCATCCTACCCGATATCCGGGAGAAAGCTTACGATATGCGCGAAATTATCTTTCGCCTGATAGATGATTCAGCCTTTGAGGAATACAAGGCGGGTTATGGTCAGTCTATTATTTGCGGCCTTGGCAGGGTAGATGGTTGGGCGGTGGGCATCGTGGCCAATCAGCGTAAGGTTATCAAATCTAAAAAAGGGGAGATGCAATTCGGCGGGGTGATTTACTCCGACAGTGCCGATAAGGCTACACGGTTTATCATGAACTGCAACCAGAAAAAGATACCGTTAGTGTTTTTGCAGGATGTTACCGGCTTTATGGTAGGCAGCCGCAGCGAGCACGGCGGCATCATAAAAGATGGTGCCAAAATGGTGAATGCCGTGGCTAATTCCGTAGTACCCAAGTTCACTATCGTAATAGGCAATTCTTACGGCGCAGGCAACTACGCCATGTGCGGCAAAGCCTACGATCCCAGGCTTATTTACGCCTGGCCATCGGCCAAAATAGCCGTGATGGGCGGGGCGCAGGCAGCAAAGGTACTGGTACAGATGCAGGCAGCAGGCTTAAAAGCAAAAGGCGAAGAGGTAGACGAGGCCAAAGAAGCCGAACTGCTAAAGCAAACCACCGACCGTTACAACGCCCAAACTACGCCTTACTATGCAGCTGCCAGGCTTTGGGTAGATGGCATTATCGACCCGCTGGAAACAAGAAAAGTTATATCTTTGGGTATCGAAGCGGCCAACCATGCGCCGATAGAAAAAGCCTTTAACGTAGGTATAATACAAACCTAACCCATGATCGATTTTGTTGCTGCGGCAAATTATTCTTATACACAAACAGTTGTTCATAATAGTTATTTTAATTGTGCCCTTGTTATTGCAATAGGTTTATTGGTTACTTATGGCGGTATTGGCAGGCTTGTTAGGCGTGCGATATTCAGGAAAAAGGGTGTTTGGGTAGAGGGCGAAGTGACAAAAATCGTCGAGCTTGCTGGTACGGATAATCAGCCGGTTTATTACCCGGTAATAACTTATACTACATTAGAAAATGAAATTATTACTACACATTACGATGCTGTACATCGCAGGCCAAGCCTATATTCAGTGAATGACAAGGTAATTGTTATATACGACCCGAAAGACAAACGGGAGATAATCATCAATGACGGATCAGGCGAAAAGTTGGGCTGGGTTTTGGCTGTTTTTGGTTTACTTATGTTGTTATATGGATGTATGATTCTCCGTACATTTCTATAGATAGGAAAAAATACCCATGCTATAATCATTCAGCAGGCTTAAAATGATCAACTTAGATATATCAGACCGCACCTACTGCGAATTATTTGGCGCGATTGCCGGGCTGTTTGTGCTGGTTTATGGAAACGGTAAACGAGTGCAGTTCAATAAATTGCTCAAAAACGGCATTCGTGTACAAGGGAAGGTTGAAGAGATAAAAATAAAGCGCTGGAGTTGGATCACCAACAACAGGCAAGCAACGTTTTATCCGGTGATATATTTTAAAACGATCGACTCCGGGCCTATCTCGGCAGATTACGATCTTTTCGCAAGTAACCCGTCTGCCTACAGCCTCGGGGAAAAGGTTGAGGTCGTTTACGATCCTACCAACCCTAGAAACTTTATGGTGGATAATTTAAGCTCAAAAATGGTGGCCCCGCTGCTATTGTTGGCGGGGGCCGCCGTTCTTTTCGCTTCGGTAATTTTTTATATCCTCGATCCGGATAGTTATATACGTTTTTAGTGCTTTGTTGCTAAGCTTTGCGTCTTTATTACACCCTCCCCGGGTACGCTTTCAAGCCTTCGGCTAATACAACCATTGCTTTATTCAAATCATCATTGTTAATTACGTAGGCCATGCGTACCTCGTTTGCGCCTGCGCCGGGTGTGCTGTAAAAGCCTGTTGCGGGGGCCATCATTACTGTTTGGTTCTCGTAGCTAAAGCTTTCGAGCATCCACTGACAAAATTTATCCGCGTTATCTATCGGGAACCTTGCTACCACGTAGAACGCACCGCCCGGGTTGGGGCAGTACACGCCATCTATTTTGTTCAACGCACTTACCAACGTATCGCGGCGTTTGGTGTATTCGGTGTTTACGGCGGTAAAGTATTCGTCGGGCGTATCTACGGCGGCTTCGCCCGCAATTTGTTCAACCATCCCGGCCGATAAGCGTGCCTGGGCGAATTTCAGCCCAGTAGCTATTACAGCCTTGTTTTTGGTGATCAGGCAGCCTAGGCGCGCACCACATGCGCTGTAACGCTTGCTTACGGTATCCATTACGATCACATTCTCGTCCAGTCCGCTCAGGTGAATAGGAGAGGTGAAGGTGCGGCCATCGTAGCAGAACTCGCGGTAGGCTTCGTCGCTGAATAAGTACAGGTCGTATTTAAGTGCCAGCTCTTTTAAGGCCTCCAGTTCCTCTTGGGAATACAGGTAACCGGTTGGGTTATTGGGATTGCAAATAATGATGGCCTTCGTTCTGTCGGTTATCAGTTTCTCGAATTCGCTGATTGGGGGCAGGGCAAAGCCATTATCGATGTAGGATAATATCGGTTTCACCACCACATCGGTTTGGTTGGCAAAGCCGTTGTAATTGGCGTAGAATGGCTCGGGGATAATTACCTCGTCGCCATCATCCAGGCAGCTGAGCATGGCTATGGTGATGGCCTCTGAGCCTCCTGTCGTTACAATGATATTTTCGGGCGCTATATCATAACCCAGTTTATTGTAGTATTCTGTAAGTTTTTTGCGGTAGCTCAGCGTACCTTCAGATGGGGTGTAGGCCCATACTTTGAAATCGATGTTTTTGATAGCGTTTAGCATGCCTTCAGGCGTTTCAATATCCGGCTGGCCTATGTTCAGATGATATACTTTCTTACCCTCCAGTTTTGCTTTATCGGCAAAGGGGGTTAGCTTACGTATTGGTGAGGCAGGCATGCGCTGCCCTTTTTGCGAAATTTTTGGCATGGGGCAAAATTAGTAAAAAAATCATAGCCCAATCGCGCTCCTTTTATCTTGCACGGCTTCCGCAGGCATCAAAATACAATTTTTTCCCATAAAGTGGAACACCCTAAATCAACAAAAAAAGGCACCGCTAACAGCGATGCCTTACATATTTTGTTCAATCCTCCCTTCCGGTGAGGGTTTGGGTAGGGCCTTTACTTGCTGCTTGCAGCCGGTTTCGCAATCACTTCGCCTACAATGGTTAAATATTTGGTAGGTGTTTTTGCGTTAGAAGTAACCACGATGGTTTTGTTGAATGCCGAAGCGTTTAGTGCGTTATAAGTAATTTTGATGCTGCCTTTTGCGCCTTTCAATACCGGTGTTTTGGTATAGTCGGCAATGGTGCAGCCACAGGTAGGGCGCACATCAGTCAGAATCAGTGGCTCTTGCCCAACATTCATGAACTCGAATACGGTTGTAACCGGTGTACCTTGCGGTATCTTGCCGAAATCGTGTTTTTCTTCGGTAAATTTAAACTCCGCTTTGGTGTCGTCCTGCGCCATGGCAGTATTTGCAGTGAAGGCCAGGCCTAAAAAAACTGCGCATATCATCATTATTTTTTTCATAATTACCTGTTTGATTGTTACAAATATAAATGGTTTAACCTAATTTAAAAACTATTGCACAAACTATATGTTTTACAACTACCAATAATAAAAACAGAATAGAATTTTATAATTTTACCGCCTAAACAAAATTTTGTATGCCCGAAACTGTAATACACCCAGGCAACGAGCTAAATGCTGCCGAACTCAGTTTTGACGATTTCAAGAATATCGTGATCGGCGATTACCGCGTGGGTTACGAAAGCCGGCAGGCAAGTTTATTGGGCCGCCGCGAAGTACTTACAGGCAAGGCCAAGTTCGGCATCTTTGGCGATGGTAAGGAAGTGGCCCAGTTGGCTATGGCCAAGGCGTTCCGCAAGGGCGACTGGCGCGCCGGTTACTACCGCGACCAAACTTTTATGTTTGCCACCGGCATGAGCAACCTTAAGGAGTTTTTTGCCCAGCTATATGCTCACCCTGATATTGAGAAAGATCCTGCATCGGGCGGCCGCCAAATGAACTGCCACTACGCTACGCGTTTTGTTGATAAAGAAGGGAACTTTACAAACCAGGTAGAAACCAAAAATACAGGGTCGGACTTGTCTACTACGGGCGGGCACATGCCACGCCTGTTGGGTCTGGCTTATGCATCTAAACTATACCGCCAGAATAAAGAGCTGGAATACCTGAAGCAATTTTCGGTAAACGGTAACGAAGTAGCATTCGGCACCATCGGCAATGGTGCAACCTCCGAGGGTTTGTTCTTCGAAGCATTCAACGCCGCAGGCGTACTGCAGGTGCCTATGGCTATCTCTATTTGGGACGACGCCTATGCTATATCCGTACCTGCAAGACTGCAAACTACAAAAGAAGATATCTCGGAAGTGTTGCGTGGTTTCCAGCGCGATGCCCGTGGCGCAGGATACGAAATATTTAAAGTGCGTGGCTGGGATTACGTAGCCCTTTGCGAAACTTACGAGCGCGCCATCAAAATATGCCGCGAGGAACATGTACCCGTGATGATACACGTAATAGAGATGACCCAGCCGCAGGGCCACTCAACCTCTGGATCGCACGAACGCTATAAAAGTAAAGACAGGCTTGCCTGGGAAGAGGAGCACGACTGCCTGTTGCAGATGCGCAAATGGATGATAGCATCGGCTATTATTACCACCGAAGAAATTGACGAACTGGAAGCTGCTGCCAAAAAGCACGTACGCGAATGCCAGAAAGAGGCCTGGGCCGAACTGGAGGACGAGATAAAAGCAGAGATAGACGAGGTAGTAGAATTGATAGAGAATGTTGCCGAGTACTCGCCGCTACATGCCGAATTATTGGATATAACACGCGGTCTGCAAAGCAGCATTGATCCCGGCCGCCGGGATACCATTTCGGCCATACGCAAGACCCTGCGCCTCACCGTGGCCGAAAGTACTTCTTACGAACGCAAGGTATTGGTAGATTATCTGCGTACCGAACTGGAAAAAAATAAGGAACGCTACAATTCTAAATTATTCAGCAATACGCCGCACTCGCCCTTGCTGGTGCCGGTTGTAAAAGCCGAGTACGCCGATGATGCCCGTCTTTTGGATGGCCGCGAGGTACTTAACGCTTGCTTCGATGCCAATTTTGAGCGCGATAAAAGTATCGTAGCTTTTGGCGAAGACGTAGGTGCCATTGGTGATGTAAACCAGGGCTTTGCCGGTTTGCAGGCCAAGTATTCTGATCTGCGCATTACCGATACCGGTATCCGCGAATCTACCATCATAGGGCAGGGCCTTGGCCTCGCCATGCGCGGTCTGCGCCCCATCGCCGAGATACAATACCTCGATTACCTGATTTACGCCCTTACTGTTTTAAGCGACGATGTGGCCAGCCTAAGCTACCGCACCATGGGCGGGCAAAAGGCACCGCTTATCGTACGATCGCGCGGGCACCGCTTAGAGGGGATATGGCATTCCGGGTCGCCACTAGGCACCATCCTCAATTCCATGCGTGGTATGCACATCTGCGTGCCGAGGGATATGACGCAGGCTGCAGGCATGTACAATACTCTGCTGCGCGGCGATGAGCCGGCGTTGGTGATTGAATGCCTCAATGGTTATCGTTTAAAGGAAAAATTGCCTGCAAACGTAGGCGAATTTACGGTGCCGCTGGGCAAAGCCGAGGTTTTGAAAGAGGGTGGAGATATTACCGTGGTAAGCTACGGCTCAACCCTGCGCATTGTACTGGAGGCTGCTGTAGAACTCGAGAAAATGGGCATCCATATCGAAGTGATCGACCCGCAAACCTTATATCCTTTCGATACCGATAACGTATGTGCGAATTCGCTGCGCAAAACCAATAAACTGCTGGTGGTTGATGAGGATTTGCCGGGAGGAGGTTCGGCATATATCCTGCAAAAAGTGATAGAGAAGCAAAAAGGCTATTACTCGCTCGACTCGCAGCCCCGTACCCTTAGCGGTGCCGAACACAGGCCACCCTACGGCACCGACGGCGACTATTTCAGCAAACCATCTTTGGATGATGTGGTAGAAGTGGTTTACAGCATGATGAACGAAGCCAACCCCGGTAAATTTCCGGCGATATATTAAGATGTTTTAAGCTTTGACAACTTTCTGAAAGTTGTCAAAGCTTATTTCGATGCGACTACGCGACTCTCGACAGAAGAAGTTTAGGCTAATTTATTGTACTTTTGTTAGTAAAGAACTGCATGCGATGAAAACTTTAGACAGGATAGTACTTAACCCGGAAATTATGGGTGGCAAGCCCTGTATAAAGGGGCTACGGATGACTGTGGGTACTATAATTGGTTTGTTGGCGTCTGGCATCAGCAATTCAGAAATATTGCAAATGTATCCTTACCTGCAACAGGAAGACATAATGCAGACTTTGTCATACGTCGCCTGGCGTTCGTAAGAAATTGAAGTTCCGCTCACGGGCGCATGAAAATCTAGAGAGTGCAATAATGCAATAGGCTAAAACGAATAACCATGTAATTTTTACCCGCGATCTTGATTTTGGTACAGCTCTTGCACACACCAACGCAGAAAAGCCAAGCGTCGTACAAGTTCGACCTAGAATGTAACTGTTGACCGTCTCACAAAACTTGTGATTCCATCTATGCAACTTTATAGCAAACTGCTGGAAAAGGTGCACTGCTTGTAATTGACGAAGATAAGAAACGCATAAGGATACTTCCATTATAAAAAAAGAGTATCATGAGTACAAATTCCATCCACATGCGCTACAAACTCTTCGCCGTACTATTCATTTTTCTCTCACTCAGCAGTCACGCACAAGCACAAACCGAAGCTATCCGCCTCGCTGACCCTACCATCTTTCAGGAAAAAGGCGTGTATTACCTATACGGCACCGGCCGGCCCGACGGCTTTGCGGTGTACACATCAACCGATTTGGTTAAATGGGAGCGGCATAAAAACAATGCCTTGCTTATGGGCGATAGCTACGGCACCAAAGGCTTTTGGGCACCGCAGGTATTCAAGCACAAAGGCAAGTATTATATGGCTTATACCGCCAATGAGCACATTGCCATTGCCCAAAGCGATAGTCCTCTAGGCCCTTTTAAGCAAAGCATCATCAAGCCATTATCTGAAGAGGGTAAACAAATAGACCCCTTTATCTTCAAGGATAAACGCGACGAATTATACATTTACCATGTGCGCCTGCAAAACGGCAACCGCATTTTCGTAGCCCGGCTAAACGAGGACTTTACGGCGATGGATGAGTCGACCGCTGTGGAATGCTTGCACGCAGAGCGCGGTTGGGAAAATACCGCAAAAACGAACTGGCCGGTTTCCGAAGGGCCAACGGTAATTAAAATGGGTAAGTTATACTATCTGCTTTATTCTGCAAACGATTTCAGGAACATCGATTATGCAGTAGGCTATGCCACCTCGGCATCGCCAACCGGGCCATGGACGAAATACAGCGTTAACCCGATCCTTAGCCGTACAAATACAGGTCATAACGGTTCAGGCCATGGCGATATATTTACAGCTGCCGATGGCAAGCTTTGGTATGTTTTCCATACGCACAACGCCAACGATAAGGTTCATGACCGGCTTTCTGCCATTATCCGGTTATCGTTCTCCGCAGGCAAACCAGGTGTGTTTTCGGTAGTACCGGATACTTTCCGTTATTTGAAGGTTGAAGCGCTGCCGCAGTAGGGGATAAGCCCGGCAATAGAACGTGTCCATGCATGATTTTACTTGGCCCAGGGCGATGATCGTTGATTCAATCGATGTTAACCAAATGGAAAATATTTATCATTTAAGTACACAATTGCTTTGTCCTGACAATATTTTTAACTAACTTGCGTATATTTGTTATAACAAATCACAATTTGTAAACCAACAAATCCTGTTCCCGCGTTCCCTGTATTGATTAAATTATTGGATTAAACCGTATAAGTTATGAGAAAACATTTTTGGTGGGCTATTTGCGTTTTGATGTTGATTTCCGTTTCTGTTATCAGTTGGAAACCATCGAACGCATCAAAAAATATCGAAGTAAAATCTACTCCGATAAATGCAAAAGAATACTTTACGCAGTACGTGAATGATATTTACCAAACTGCGCAGTTGCAGCAAACTGGTATGGATATTACCGTATTCCAGAAAGCCATAACCGGCTATTTGAACCTTAAGCTTTCAAATAAGCTTTTGCAGAATAGCGAAGTGATTACGGTTGTAGATTTCAACAAATCCAGCCGTGAAAAACGCATGTGGATTATAGATGTGGTTAAGAAAAGTTTGCTGCTAAACACGTGGGTTGCCCACGGGCAAGGAAGCGGCAACGATATGGCAACCGCATTCTCTAACAACAACGAATCGCACCAAAGCAGCCTTGGTTTTTATTTAACCCAGGATGTGTACATTGGTAAGCATGGTCGTTCGCTGCGTTTAGATGGGCTGGATGCTGGCGTTAACAACGCAGCACTGGCGCGTGGCATTGTAATACATGCTGCCGATTACGTTTGCCAGAATACCATAAACCAAATTGGCCGCCTTGGCCGCAGCTTTGGCTGCCCGGCGGTAAGCCCTGCTGTTTCTGATTTGGTAATCAATACGATTAAAGGCAGATCTATGTTATTCATCAATGGAAGCAGTAGTAATTACACGTCTAAACTATTAGACCCAACTGCTCCCTTAAATTACCTGATGCCTAACGCGCCGGCTACTATCTCTGCAGATTCGTCGCGAGTAGCGTCTCTTTAACCTGATAAGTAAACAAAATAGCAAGCCCGGTATCAGCGATGGTACCGGGCTTTATTATTACCCCGCGTCATTGCGAGGAACGAAGCAATCTCCCAATTCGAAGGTCGGATTTGCAAATCGCTCTGCTTGCGTAGAGATTGCTTCGTGCCTCGCAATGACGCGATGGAGAAGGTGTGCAGAAGTTACAATTGCGCTAACTGATCATTGCTTGCCAAAAAACGTTGCAGATGTCCGTACAGCACGATATCTAAGCCGTAAACATCCGGGCGGAACTGCATAACGCCCTTATCATCTACCCAGCAAGTAACGTAGGTTATGTACACCGGCATTTTGGTTGGCAGCCCTATGGTAGTCGGCTCGGGGTTATCCTCGCCCATGGCTTTGGCAATTTTGTCGTAAGTGGCACCCGGGCCAAATAGTTGTTCCGCAAGGCCTTGCGGATTACCTAAACGTATACAGCCATGGCTTACAGCGCGCATGGGCCAGTTAAAAGGCTCTTTGGCTGGAGTATCGTGCAGGTATACGCTGCTTTTGTTATTGAAAAGGAATTTTATCTTGCCCAAAGAATTATCATCGCCGGGGCGTTGCTTAAACTCATATTTATCTTTAGGTGCGTTGGCAAAATCAATAGTTTCGGGGTCATCCACCTTTTTGCCATTCTCGTACACGTCGATATTTTTGTTAGATAAGTAGTAGCGGTCTTTGGCGGCTTCTACCATAATCTCTTTACTGGCTATGCTTTGCGGTATGTTCCAAACCGGGTTTACCTGCACGCTGTGTATCAGGCTGTTTAGCTGCGGCGTTTCACGGCTGAAGGGGCGGTCAATCTTGTCGCTTTCGTCATAATCAACCAATGTATTCTCCTTGTCCTTGTTACGACCCTCGCCTACACACACCTTCATATTCAGTACCGAGCGGCCGTTGTCCATCACATCAAGGCGATAATCCGGTATGTTAACGATTACATAACGGGTCTGACTGGGTTTGTTTTTCCAGCGAAGGCGCTCCATATTAGCCACGAGATAGCGGGTGGTTTCCTCTTTGCTCATACCCGGGGCAACACTACCATCCATTAGGGCCTTTTGCAGAGCAAGATATTGTGGGTCTTTAGGTTGTATGCTATCCAGGTATGCTTTCATATTGGTAACATGAAGGATATTCGACATTCCGGCACTATCAGGGCGTTTGGTTTCGGTATAATATCTCTGGTAAATTTTGCGCGGACTTAAAATACCGTATTGCAAAGCGTTGGAATAATTAATGAGCGAGTTAGCTGTGGTGATCTCCAGCAGCGCAATATCGCGGTAAGCCTCGTCGATGTTTTTGATGGCACGCTTATCCTTAAATTTGGCCACCAACGCGGTTATTTTATCTGCGTTGAACATCTTTGGGTCCAGGCCGTGCTGGTTCACTTTCTCGAAGTAGTTTGCCGTCAGGTCTACATCGCCGTTGAAGATGTGATCCATCACAAAAATGGGGTCGTAGTCATTCTCTTCATAAAAGGCACTGATGAGCTTAGGGTTACTCACCTTGGTTTTCTCTTCGGCCAAAACGGTTTTAAATACCTCGGCGAGGCCCTCGGGAGTGGCATCTTTAAATACCTTATTCTTGGTTTTTTGGTATAGCACCTTACCCAGGTCCGATCGGCTTTTCTTACAACTTGGTAACGTTAGCATCATAAGTGCGAAGACCAGTATGGCGCTTGTTAGGGAAACTTTTTTTAGATTAAACTTTATCATTGGATAGAATTATATATTTAGCTTTGGTAGCAATAGCAATAGCTATACCACAATACCGCATTTATTTAAATGCCCAGTATAATATACAAAAAGCTTTTGGCCCGATGAAGAAAATATTATTATTTATCCCTTTACTATTGTTGGTGGCCTGCAGCCCTATGGCGCAAACCTTTAAGCCCGTAAATAAGAACGCCGGTAAAGAAGCAACCGACCTACTGGCTTACCTGTATGAGATAAACGGCAAGCACATTCTATCAGGCCAGCATAATTACAATAGCGATTTAAACGTTTTCTCCGATTCGGCAAAGGCCATTGCCGGCAAATACCCGGCACTTTGGGGTACCGATTTTATTTTATGGGGCGATAAAGACCTGGGGCAGAATATTGTAAACGAATCGATAAAAAAATCGCGCGAGGGTTACCTGGTTAGTCTGATGTGGCATCAGGGCCGCCCAACAGATGAGCCGCCTTACGGCTGGAAAGAAAGCGTGCAGGGCAAACTTACCCCAGCACAATGGACGGAACTAACCACCCCCGGCACTGCCCTCAACAAAAAATGGGTTGCGCAGATAGATGTTATTGCCGGTTACCTGAAACAACTACAGGACGCGCATGTGCCGGTGCTGTGGAGGCCCTATCACGAAATGAATGGCGTATGGTTTTGGTGGGGAAATAAAAAAGGGCCTGATGGTATTATAAAACTGTATAAAATGATGTACGACAGGTACACTAATTACCACCATCTGAATAACCTGATTTGGGTGTGGGGCGCCAACGGCCTGCGCGATATTCCAGAAGACGAAGCCTATCATTATAAAGATTATTATCCCGGCGCCAACTACGTAGATATTTTGGGTGCCGATGTTTATCACTTTGATTATGAACAAAGCGACTATAACGAATTGCTAGCACTGGCTGCAGGTAAACCCATAGCGCTTACCGAGAACGGCGAGATACCCAACCCGCAGGTGCTTAAGGCGCAGCCCAAATGGCTTTGGTTTATGACCTGGACCAGCTGGCTGTGGACCGATAATCCTAAGGGCCGCGCCAAAGAGATATACGACCTGCCCGGCACCCTCAACCACGATGATGTGAAGGACAGGCTGGCCACAAAACCATAAGTTATGAGCACTCAACCCGAAGTATGGCTGCGTGGCCCGCTGCCCGGCATACCCGCTTTGCTGCAACCCGTAGCACATGCGCTGTTACAAGCAAGAGAAGAACTTAACGAATTGATGGCCGGTTTCCCCGATGATAAATTGTGGGATAAAGTTGCCGGCATGGCATCGCCGGATTTCCATTTACAGCATTTAACCGGCGTGCTCGACAGGCTTTTTACTTATGCAAACAACGAATCGTTGACCGAACAGCAACTGGAGTATTTGAGCCAAGAGGGTAATACGGCTAATAAAGCCTACACTACACAGGATTTAGTTGCTGCGTTTAACCGGCAAGTTGATGAATCACTTTCCCAACTCAGCAAAGCTGATCCGGCCTCGCTAGCAGAGTTTCGCCCGGTGGGCAGAGGGAAGTTGCCGTCAACGGTTATCGGGCTTTACACGCACGCGGCGGAGCATACGATGAGGCATTTGGGGCAGTTGATTGTGACGGTGCGGGTGGTGAGCCTTACCTAAATAATCTACCCGTCATGCCGAATTTATTTCGGCACCCCATCTGCAAGGTGGCGACCATGCAAAGCGGTTAAGCACAGTGGCTACTTTTATGATGGGGTGTTGAAACGAGTTCAACATGACGTTATGGTGTTTAGCTTCCTCTAACTATCTTCACTACATCCGTATAATCTTTGCCCCTGTAGGTAACGGTAGCATCGGTATAGCGGTCGCCCGGGTCGAATAGGAAGGTATCGATGCCTAACTCTACGGCGGCTTTTATTTCTGATTTAGGGTCGTCGCCTATTACCAAAACTTCCTTTGCCGTGTAGCCATTTTCGGCCATTATATTGGCAAAAACATCTTTTTTTGTTTGAGATGATTTTTCGGGGTCTACGATATAAATACCTTTAAAATCAGCTTCGATACCCAGCATTTTCACTTTGCTCATCTGTAGCTTGGTAAAGCCGGTTGTTACCAGGTATTTATCTATGGCGATATTTTGTATTTGTGCATACTGCTCAAACGCGCGCATGGGTACATCCAGCTCAATATTGTTCAGCATTTCCATGCCCATAGCTTTCAGTTCGGCACTGAAACCGAATTCGTCGGCCACATGCTGGTAGGGACGACGCGTAAGCTCGTCTTTGGCTTTGTTTACCATTTCGCTGTCGGTAGGCTCCAGATGCTCGTCTATCAGTTTAAATAGCTGACCGAATAGGTGGTTGGCGATAGAATTTACCGGGTAGATGGTATTATCAAGATCTAGAATGAGTACACGTTTCATGGAGGTAAATATATGGAGGAGGTTTGAAACTGAAAGTTTCGAAAACTTAAAAATTACTTTTAATTATGAGTGAAACCTTTTGCTCAACCCTGCGTTGCCTGCATAACATATTCACAATTAAATCTTTACCAAAACATCATGACAAACCCATCCTCACCCAAAAGAATTACCTGGATTATTGGCTTAGCCTGCGGCATTGCCGGCATCATCGGCCATTTAATACCCGTGCCTTATTTAACGCTCTACAGTTTTACCCTGGTGTTGATTGGTTTTGTAGTGCTTGCAGTCGGCACAACCTTCCGCGGGTTTTAAGCACCTTACTCTTGCATTTCGGTTTCCGCCTGCTTAATATCGGCCACTACTTTGTTTTCGGCATTGAATTTATACATCAGCAATATGCCCACGGTTACTGCCGCGCAAATGCCGCCGAGCAGGCTCCACAGCACCTTAAAGCCACCGTGCTGTATCACCTGTGCACCCAATGCAGGTGCTACAACCTGCGCTGCCGACCAGGACATGGTGTACAAAGCGGCGTACTGCCCGCGGTTATGTTCAGATGAGCGTGTAACCCAAAATGAGGTGCCAAAAGGCATGCTCAGCATCTCCCCGAAAGTAACAATGATAACCACCAACAAACCTGCCACGGCAGTGGGGGGGAGATAGTTGAGCAGCAGGAAGCCGATGCCTGTAACCACTATGCCACTTGCAATGAATATCAAAGGGTGCCGTTTGCCCTCCAGGTAGTTGATCATTACCATCTCTACCACCACGATAATCATACCGTTAAGCGCCAGCAGGAAGCCAATAAACCGCTCGTTAAAATGCCACACCAGTTTATAGAAAACTGGCTCCATCACAAAAAACTGGAAGAAGCAGATGTTGAAAAGCGTAGTTAGCCCGATAAACAGCAGGTACGTTTTATCCTTGTAAGCCGAGGACGTGGCTGCAACCTTGCCCAAAACTTTAACCGGCCTTTTATAGCCCGAGCGCGGCATCAGCCACAGCAACATCAACGCGGCCAATATGTTGGTGCAGCCATCTACCCAAAATAATAAATGATAATTGAACGATGCCAGGAAACCGCCGGTTGCCGCGCCCACCGTCCAGCCCAGGTTTACCGCAAGGCGGTGCAGCGAGTACGAACGCGTTTTGTTTTCGGGCTTGCTGTAATAAGCAATAGCCATGGAGTTAGCCGGGCGGAAAGATTCGTTGCAAAAACTGAGCACGAATGTGCCTGCCCCCAGCGTAACAAAGGTGTGGGCAAAGCCCAGCAATATAAACATCAACCCGCCGGTGAGTAAGGCACCCACCTGCATATCGTAAAAGCCAATCTTATCAGATAGCAACCCGCCGCAATACGCGCCAATGATGGAGCCCATGCCGAACAGCGCCATTACGGTGCCTGCCTGCGCCACCGTAAAATGCAGCTGGTTGATACAATAAATGGTGAGGAACGGCACAACCATGGTACCGCTGCGGTTTATAAGCATCACGATGCTTAGGTACCAATTGTTGCGGGCTAACCCGCTGTAAGCGTTTTTGTAAAGTTGTAACACGGCTTTAGTATTAAGGCGAATTTAACAGGATTTAACTGCATGGCTATTCGCTGGTGGTTTTATTTTTTATATGGACCTCTTTGTTTATCACAGGACAATTGGCAATGGCCCTAAAAGCAGAACACCCTCACCAGCTAAAGCCGGGAGGGTGTCATTTATATTCCGTCCTGCTGGCTTTTATTTATTCCAGGTAATTTTTTCTTCAATTGGTGTTTTGCGCACGCCCGCTGGTTGTGTCTCTGTATAGCCCAGGTAAATTACGCCTAAAACGCTATCCTCTGCACCCAGGCCAAAATGCTCGGCGAAGGCCGGCTTAAGGGCCATACCACCGGTGCTCCAAAACGCGCCGATGTTGAGCGCCGTGGCCCCCAAAAGCATGTTCTGTACCGCGCATGACGCTGCTATCACTTCTTCAAACTTGGGTATCTTTGGCAAATCGCCGCGTTTTTGGTAGGCAATAACTACATGCGATGTATTGTTGCCCTGGCTGCTCAAATTGGCAAAAGTGGTTGGGTTAAAAGTTTCCTCGGTAGTGCTCGCCTTATATATTTCGGCGTGCTGGGCGCAATATTGTAAAGGTTCTTCAAAAACAATGAAACGCCATGGCTCGGTTAAACCGTGGGTAGGCGCCCAGTCTGCAAGCTCTAAAATAGAGGCCACGTGGCCGTTAGGTATCTTGTTGCCGTTCATGGTAGAAGGCTTAATAGTACGGCGGCCTTTGATAATATGAGCGATAGTTGCGAAAGTAGTCTCCATATGTGATGCTTTATAGCTGAAGGGCAAAAGTAGCAAAAGCCATCAAGATTTGTCAACTTTTTGAAAGTTGACAAATCTTATCTTCATGGATGTTTTGAATAGTGAAGGAATTTAATCCGATAAATTTTCTACCTTTCACCATTGCCCGATAGCGGCAGGTTCAACTTACTTATGAATAATAACTGGTTTAAAAATTATAGTAGCATTATCTGGCTGCTTGCAGGCATTATTGCGGGCACTATAGCAGGTATTGTGCTGAAAAAAGATGCCGAGGTGTTGAAGCCGATTGGCGACCTGTTCCTCAACCTGCTGTTTGTGGCAGTAATTCCGCTGGTGTTCTTTGCGATATCATCAGCCATAGCCAACCTGCAAGGCACGCAGAAACTCAGCCGAATTATGGGTATCATGACGGGCGTTTTCCTGGGCATGATATTGGTTGCAGCTATTTTAACCATAACGGCATTGTGGATATTTCCGTTAGATAATAGCATGGCTAAGGCTGCTGCCGATGTTTCGAAGGATGCCGGTAAAAAATTCTCGGGCGATTCTATCGTGCAACTTTTCACCACCAGCGAATTCTTTAATTTACTGTCGCGTAAAAATATGCTGGCCATGATCATTTTTGCCATTTTAGTGGGTTTTGGCGCACTACGGGCGGGCGAAAAAGGCAGAGCCTTCAGCGACTTTTTAAATGCCGGCAACGAAGCCTTCAAACAAGTTTTCATCATCATCATGAAGGCTGGGCCGGTGGGGCTTGGCGCCTATTTTGCCTACCAGGTGGCGGAATTTGGCCCTGCATTATTTGGTACTTACGCACACACCTTAGGCATCGGCTATGGCGTGAGCCTCTTTTACTATGCCGTATTTTACAGTCTGTATGCCTTTATCGCCGGTGGCGTAAAAGGCATCCGGAGATTTTGGAAAAACAATATTATCCCTTCGGCCACAGCGGTGGCCACCTGCAGCAGTATTGCTACTATACCCGCCAATATTGATGCGGCCAAAAAAATGGGTGTAAGCGATGTTATCGCGGGCATAACTATTCCATTGGGTGGGCCATTACATAAAGACGGTTCAAGTGTATCCTCAATCCTGAAAATGGCGGTTGTTTTTGCCATGTTTGGCAAGGGGTTCGATAGTGCGGGTGTTATTGCCGTAGCCTTGGGCATGACGGTTTTGGTGAGCATTGTAGAAGGGGGCATACCCAACGGCGGCTATATCGGCGAATTGCTGTTCATCTCGGCCTACGGCTTCCCGCCAGAAGCGCTTCCTCCCGCAATAATCATCGGCACCCTGATAGACCCCGTAGCAACGCTTTTAAACGCTACCGGCGATAATGTTGCGGCCATGATGATCAATAAGTTTGCGGAGGGGAAACTGGTGCCTGAAGAGGGATAAAAACCCACATGTTTCTCCTGCCTTACGTGGCTCCGATATAATTGAAAGCCCCGTTCATTCTGATTTAAATGCAGATTAAACGGGGCTTTTGTGGTAAAAGGTCTTTTGTTGTGGTTTAGCGTAAACGCAAGACGCAGCTACAGTTTCGAATTGCGGTTTCTTAGCCAATGATCGGCCAGTACCAATGCGGCCATAGCTTCTACAATGGGTACGGCGCGTGGTACAACGCAAGGATCGTGTCGGCCCTTGCCCGATATTTCGGCGGCGTTGCCTTCGCTATCTACCGTTTGTTGGTTGTGCATAATGGTGGCAACGGGTTTGAATGCCACTTTAAAATCGATAGGCATACCATTGCTGATACCACCCTGGATGCCGCCACTGAAATTGCTGATGGTGCTAACCTTACCGGCATCATTGGTGATGAAAATATCGTTATGTTCAGATCCACGCATCTCGCTGCCGGAAAAGCCCGAGCCAAATTCAAAACCGTGTACCGCGTTGATGCTGAGCATCGCTTTGCCCAGGTCCGCGTGAAGCTTATCGAATACCGGGTCGCCAAGGCCAACCGGGCAGTTTTGTATATGGCAGCTAACTTTACCACCAACAGTATCGCCCTGTTTGCGGATGCCGTCGATAAACTCAATCATTTCTTCGGCAGTGGCGGGGTCGGCACAGCGGACGATGTTCTTCTCCCTTTCGGCTAAAAATTCTTCTGCGCTGGTAATGCTCACGTTGGGCGCATCAATCTTGCCTACGCTGCTTACGTGTGCCAGTACTTCTATGCCTTGTGTTTTTAATAATAATTTTGCTAACGCGCCGGCAGCTACACGTGCAGCTGTTTCGCGGGCCGATGATCTGCCTCCACCGCGATGATCGCGGATGCCGTATTTGGTTTGGTAAGTGTAGTCGGCATGTGAAGGGCGGAAAATATCCACATTGTGGCCGTAATCCTTAGAACGCTGATCTTCATTGGGGATGATCATAGCGATTGGCGTCCCCGTTGTTTTACCTTCGAAAGTACCCGAAAGGATCTTTACGGTATCCGCTTCTTTACGCTGTGTGGTTATTTTGCTTTGGCCGGGCTTGCGCTTATCCAGTTCGCCCTGAATGTAATCCAGATCTACCGCTAAGCCGGCAGGGCAGCCGTCTACTATTACGCCAATAGCCTCGCCATGCGATTCGCCAAATGTTGTTATTCTGAATAATTGCCCGAATGAGTTACCTGCCATTTTTATTTTAGATGTACGATTTTAGATTTTAGATTTTTTCTCCCCAACGTCATTGCGAGGAACGAACCAATCTCTAAGCTTTGCATATCCGCCCTGCTTATCGGGAGATTGCTTCGTGCCTCGCAATGACGCGGTGGTTTTATTTAAGCGTTGCGATACGCGAACCCCACCTTCGCCAAATCCTTCCAAAACGCCGGGTACGATTTTTCTACTACGTCGGCATCTTCAATTTCCAATTCGGGGATGAGTACCGCCAGCGGTGCAAAAGCCATCGCCATGCGGTGGTCATCGTAGGTGTTTACATACATGCGCTGCGGTAATTGTTTTTCGCTACAGTCTAGTTTGTAAACCTGCCCTTTTTCAATCAGCTTAACGCCAATTTTGGCCAGTTCGTTTTGCAGGGCCAGTACGCGATCTGTCTCTTTAATTTTTAAAGTTTCCAGCCCGGTAAAGGTTGCCTCGTGGCCAAGGGCCGCACACACTACGATTACGGTTTGCGCCAGATCCGGACATTCCTTCATGTCGAATATCTTACGGAAGATGGGCTTTACCTCTTTGGTTAAATGCACGCCGCCATCCTTAAACTGTGAGGTGATACCGAAGTTGGCCATGATCTCGGTAATCACGCTGTCTCCCTGCAAACTGTATGATGTCAGCCCGGGCAGGAACAGTTCCGCCTCGTCGCTCAATGCGGCTATGGCATACCAGTAAGATGCTGCGCTCCAGTCCGGTTCTATGTGTAACGATGTAGTTGCAAACTCCTGATTTGGTATAGAGATGACATTCGCCTCCCAGGTGTGCAGTATATTCGCTTCCTTAAGCATAGCTAAAGTCATTTCAACATACGGTCGCGAGGTAAGTTCGCCTTCGATATGTAATTCCAAACCAAAAGGCAGCTTGACAGCGATGAGTAATAGGGCAGTGATATACTGACTGCTGATATTACCTTTTATACTGATCTTACGAGTTCGCTGCTCAAAGCTGCCTTTTAGTTTGATAGGGGGATACCCCTCTTGCTCTTCATAATCAATTTCGGCACCCAACTCCCGCAGTGCATCAACCAATATCCCAATCGGCCTCTGCTTCATCCGCTCACTGCCTGTTAATATTATTTCTTCGTTACCAATAGCATAATACGCCGTTAAAAAACGCATTGCTGTACCGGCAGGACCGATGTTGACGGTTTTGGTGAGTGGTGAAAGGGGAGTGGTGAGTGGTTGCTCCTGGGTGTCGAGCTGCTCATCTATTACTTCAATTTCGTGTTCCTCATCCGTCCCTACAACTACCTTCGGGCTGTCAACTGCTAACTGCTCAGTGATAACTGCCGACTTCCTTAAAATACCCGCCAACAGCACGGCATCTGCCGCATCAGAAATATTCTCAACTTTTACCTTACCGCCGCTAAGCGCCTCTATGATCAAAGCGCGGTTGCACTCGCTTTTAGAACCCGTGAGCTGTATAGTGCCCCTGGCCGATTTGCCCGTTTTGGTAAGTATGATGTTATGCTTCATTTACTTAATAGTTCTCGGATAGTTTAATTGCCGCTATCCATGTTTTTGCAAATTCAATAAACGCTTCGTTTACAAAGCTAAATACCGTTACGTTGGGGATATGGTTCACTTCCAGCAAATACTTCTGTCCGTTGCTTCCTACCATGTAATCGATACCCACAATTTCCAGCCCAAAATGCCGGGCAATGCGTTTCCCATCCGCCAGCAATTCCGTATCGATATCCATTTGACCCGAACCTTCGTTATGGATAGACTTTAACCAAGTATCGCCGGTGAGTTTTATTTGCCAGCTGATATCGCCTATTATCATAATCCTCACCGCTTCGCCTGTTATAAACTCTTCAATAACAGAAGTTTCACTGCTCGCCCAATCGCCTGTAAACTTTGCTTTGTCTTCCCCGCAATGCCATACACCCCATTTTGCAACGCTTTCCTTTTCTGAGAAATAATTATCCTGATTGATAACCATTCCTCTTTTGATACCGGTAAACCTTGAGACCTGTAAAGCTCTTGCTAATCCTGGTATCCGCTGCCGCAAATCCATCATCCCCCTGGCTCCGGGCAAACAAGGCCCATTCCATAAAGCCAGCATGGTGATCAAATCAAAGTCGTTTTCGTAGATCCCGTGGAAGATAACTGCATCTACCAGTAAAAATTTACCTGGTACTGTTGTGCTTTCTGCCAATAATTGCCCGCTAACAAGCTGCACTTTTGGCAAAACATCATAATGTAATATCAAGTAATCAAAGCCAACGCTTTGCCTAATCAACTGTACATCTGCGGGTTCTAATCCTACTATTAAAACTCTTTTCTTTTCCATTGCCTTCTTTGTATCGGGGCAAATGTTTTGTTTTTGCGCCGTGTAAATAATTGGCGCAAAAACTTATTTAAGAATCTTTACGCGTGCGTTAATTTCTCTGCTGCCTGGCCTGCTTCGCTTTTGTTCATGATCTCGGTTTGCTTACGGATAGATTCGCTGTGCATCAGCTCCAGCAATTTCTCGGTAAACTCGCCGCTCAGCTTAAGCGCTTTGGCGTAACCTATACGTTTGTTTAATATTTCGTCCCAACGGTTTACCTGCAAAATGGTAATGTCGTTGTCTTTTTTGTAGTTGCCAATTTTCTCCACTATCTGCATACGCTCAGCCATTTTCTGGATAAGCAGGTCGTCAATTTTGTCGATCTGGTTACGCAGTTCGGCCAGTTTGTCGTTCACCTCAGCGTTGCGGACTTCTGGTTTACGCAGGTGCAGGTTGTTGATGATATCTGCAAGGGCAGCAGGGGTAACCTGTTGTTTGGCATCCGTCCAGGCTACGCTTGGGTCAATGTGCGATTCGATCATCAGGCCCTGCATATCCAGGTCTAACGCTTTCTGCGAGATGTAGCCAATCAGATCGCGATTGCCGGTGATGTGGCTCGGATCGTTAATGATAGGCAAGTGCGGCGCAAGGGTTTTAAGACCGATAGCCAGATCCCACATTGGTTCGTTGCGGAAAGCTGATTTTTCGTATGAAGAGAACCCACGGTGAATAGCCGCCAGTTTGGTGATGCCTGCATTGTTTATACGCTCTAAAGCGCCAACCCATAGAGAAAGATCGGGGTTAACCGGGTTTTTAACCATCACCGGTATATCAACGCCACGCAACGCGTCAGCTATTTCCTGTACAGTGAAAGGGTTTACAGTAGAACGTGCGCCAACCCAAAGGATGTCTACGCCTGCTTTCAAAGCTTCTTCTACGTGTTTGCCGGTAGCTACTTCTACTGCAGTTGGCAAGCCTGTTTCGGCCTTAGCACGTTTTAACCACTCTAAACCAATGCTGCCAATACCTTCAAATTCACCCGGACGGGTACGTGGTTTCCAAATACCAGCACGCAATGCGCTAACCTTGCCGGTTTTTGCTAACAGGTGTGCGGTGGCAACTAATTGGTCTTCTGTTTCGGCGCTGCATGGGCCGGCAATTAATAGGGGTTCGATACCGGCTTTATTGATCCAGGTATTTAGCGGTTGTATGTTTAAATTCAGTTTCATGGTCTTGTTTTATTTTTCGATTTCACCTGTTTAGGTGATTTCAATGTTGATTTTTTTGTTTTTGTGATTTCACCGATTTAGAGTGATTTCACCGATTGTTTTTTTGGGTTTGTTTAAATTAAGTTAGGGTGCAGTTTTATTCTATTTTTTTGATCGTGATATACTTTTTTGGTTTTTGCGCCTTTGGCAGCAGTGGTGCAACTTCGTCTTCAAAGCGTTCGTACTCGCCCAAAATATTGAAGTTGTGGGTGTATTTGAGTATCTGGCGGATGCAAGCATCGTAGTGCTTGGTTTCCGTCCATTCAATGTCTACATAAAAATTGTATTCATTGCGCTTACCCAAAACCGGCATGCTTTGTATCTTACTCATGTTTACGTTTTCCTGCGCAAAAATATTGAGCACTTTGGCCAGCGAACCCACTTCGTTGCTCACCTGGAAACAAAGCGAGGCTTTGTTGCCGGGTTTCTTTTTGGCGTTTTCGTGCGTGGTGAGGATGAGGAAGCGCGTAAAATTCTTCTTGTTCGATTCTATGCGGCGTTCCAACACATCCAACTCGTAAAGCTGCGCGGCCAAGGCGTTGGCAATGGCAACGGTATCAGTTAGCTGCTCATCGCGGATGCGTTTGGCACAGGCGGCGGTATCGTTACTCTCTACCATTTGAAGGTGCGGGTACTCGTCAAAAAAATCAATGCACTGACGGATGGCGATGGGGTGGGAGGTGACGTATTTGACATCCTCGAACTTTACGCCGGGTAGCGCCATCAAATGCAGCTGTATGGGCACATAAACCTCGCCCACTACCGGGAAACTGTAACTCATCAGCAGCGAGTAGTTGGGCAATATGCTGCCGGCAATACTGTTTTCTATCGCCATTACCAGGTAATCGGCCTCGCCGTTCTTTAGCGCCTCGAAGGTTTGCTTAAAAGAGTTGCACTCTACGGTGATTATGTTTTCGCCAAAAAATTTAAATGCGGCCTCCTCGTGGAAGGAAGCGCGTATCCCCTGTATGGCAACTCTTGGTTTCTCGATTTTCATTATTCGTGTTAAAGCAAAAAGTCCCGCCTTTTTGGGCCGGGACTTTTCAGTTTTGTATGTGTTCTAAGTACATATCAGTCCCGGCTTTTACTGCTAAAGTAAAAGTAGAAACCGTAAAAATATGCACGTGTGTTGTTCATTTTTGTTCTTATGCCGTAAATGTACAAGTAAAAAACAATTTGTCAAGAGATAATTTTATTTTTTGTGAATATTTGTGGGTGAACAAAATTTTATTTGGTAAAAAAGACAAATTTCAATTTAAATCATTATTAAATACTGCAACAGATATATGACACCATGGAAACTATGGGTATTAAGCGCAGCAGCGGTAGTTGTCGACTTAACGGTTTATGCTTTGTTAGGTGTAATGCTGATGGGATATGATGATTCGCATAACGGCACCGAGCCGGACTATTACAAATGGAGTAGCTATAAAACTTTAGACAAGGCAGCGTTAGTTGGCCTTTGGTTTTGGGACATTGTAAATATTTCATTTTGTGGATATGTAGTTTATAGGATTGTTATGGCTGTAGGATTAAAGAGTCACGCACTTAATAGCTATCGAGAGTCTATTTACCATTCTTTTCCCTCGAAAAACTTATTTTTTTCAAAGTCATAGTCCATAAAAAAACCAGCTCTGAGGTTTTTATGATTCGACTTGATTTGTTCTCTTAGTTCTTTCTGCATCTTTACTAAAAGATCCAACCTTTCTAAATTTTCCATCTCTAAAATGTATTCGTACGATTTGTCAATTACTGATGCACTTGCAAGATCCAGATGCGTTAATTTTTTTAAAGCCGTAAATGGCTTTAAGCTTGTCAATTGAAGATTTTTAGGTGCAAAGGCATCACCGAAGAGTTCTAAACCTATCAAAGAAGAAATTTTACCTATTACCTCATAGTTGAGTACCCTAAAACAATTTTCGAAAGACAGCAGCTCCAGGTCATTTAAATACGTAATTGGTTCAATATTAGTTAATTGCGTACAGCTCGAGAATTGTAACCGCCTTAGCTTGTTTAGCTTTACAATATTTGATATGTCGTAGATTTTTGAACTGGAGATAAAAAGCTTCTCCAGATGAGACATCTAGCAAACAGCCTCGAAAATACCCTGTTTGGGAGATACGATAGATAGGCCCCTAGCCTTATTTAATTTTGGCAATGTTTCTATCCAGTCCCGTTCAATTTTCTCGAGCGCTTTTTTAGGCATCGCCGTTGTAGGGCGGACAATTCTTAGGTGTTCAGCATCATATACGTGCTGCGTAGGTTCTTCAAAAAGGATATATTTAACCTTGCTCGCTTCGCGGCTGTAAAATTGGTGTAAATTATAACGGTCAGTCATACTTCCATATAAAATAATGTCTGTTAATTTTAACTAAGCCATGATGACTATGTTTAAAAACACAGTTAAGAGCCAATTTAGGTTTTTAACGGCAGAATATTGTAAGCTACATAAATCAATTTAAACCCCATATGTCCCCAACCGAATACATCAGCCAGCAAGCGCCCGAACGGCAAGCCATCCTGACTGCCCTGCACGACGCTATCTTAGCCAACGACAAAACGGTAGCCCCGGTTGTAGAACCGATGATGGGTAAAGAGATGATTATATACAAGGAGCGTGCCTACATGAAGTACGGCCTGGCGAGCGTAAAGAACTATATGTCGATACATTGTATGCCCATCTACATGAACCCGGCTTTCCATGCCAAGTATACGCCGCTGCTGCCCGATGCCAAATTCCAGAAAGGCTGCATTAATTTTATCGATGCCAGGGAAATGTCTCTGGATATTGCCGGGCAGTTATTTGCCGAATGCGCCGCAATAAGTATTGTAGCAATGTCAGCGAGCAGGAAGAAAAAGTAGAGCTGATTTAGGCACTCTCTTTATAGAAGTGTTGAATAGATGACCTGTTGATTTTCCTTTCGGCGTGCCACACCTCGTAGTTGTTTTGTAGGTTTATCCAGAATTGGGTAGAATTCCCAAAAGCCTCAGATAGTTTTACAGCCAATTCAGGGCTAATACCTAAATGCCCGTTAATCACGGAAGATAGGTTTGCCCTTGCCATGTTTAGACCCTTAGCAACTTCTGTAATAGTTAAGCCACGCTCGGTGATGAACATTTCCTTTAATATTTCTCCCGGGTGGGTAGGTGGTAATCCTCTTTTTAGCATAGCAATGGTTTTATTAATGATAGTCCACGTAATCTACGTCGAATATATCACCGTCCTCAAAACGGAAAACGATGCGATAATTAGCGCTTACCTTTATCGACCAAAAATCTTTCATGTTTCCGGTTAACTTATGTATCCCTAAACCAAGTTGCTTAATATCATCGTCAGAAGTAACGGCATCCAATGCGGTTAAAATTCGCGCGATTTTAGAAAGCTGATCGTGTGGGAGCTTTGCGCCGTTACCATCTTCATAATAAAGTTTTAAAGCTTTGCTACGGATGGTCTCAATCATAATACAAATGTAATACGTAGTAATACATGTTACAAATAGATTTTGAAGATTGTAATGATTAATCCTAATTTAGGATGTGAAAAAATTAAAGCAACGCGTAGGCGGTCAAAAACCAAAAAAGAAGTCGTTGAGAGAAGTATTTGATGGTTTCATCCCTGAGAAATCTGCCGATGAATTAATAATCGAACTTAAAAACGCAAGGATTTCAACACGGAAAGTCGACAAAATTTAGAGATTACTCCGCATCCTTCCTATATTCCCGCTGCATCACCCTTGCCGTTTGCGTACTGCCATCATGGCTCCAACCCGGAGGGTTAACGAAGTACAGCAACTTATTTTTTAAGCCGGGCGCGCGTTTTACATCGCGCAGCAAATCTTTCCATTCATGGAAAAGTACGTTTACGGGGCCCATGTTTTCGGGTTGATGGGTGAGGCCATATTTAACGGGCTCGTTGGGGTCTTCATCGTGGAAGGTGCCGAAGAGCCGGTCCCACAGGATAAACATCATGCCCATGTTTTTATCCAGGTAGGGGATATTGCTGGCATGGTGCACCCGGTGGTGCGCCGGCGTTACGAATATTAAGCCATACCATTTGGGCAGCGGTATTTGGAACTGGGTATGCACCAGGTTGCCATAAAGCTGCGTAAGCAGGTAGGCATATAAAATATCCACCGCGTTGAAGCCAAACAGGGCTAAGGGCATGTAAAAGAAGGTGCGGTACAGGGGCTCAAAAACCGTAGAGCGGAAACCCGTGCTGAAGTTAAAATGCTCGCTGGAATGGTGTGTTACATGCATGGCCCAAAACAAGCGGCAATAATGCCCGGTGTAATGTAGCACCCAATACAAAAAATCCTGCGCTACCACCAGTACGAACCAGTATACAAATGGATTGCTTAGCTGTACAAACCTGTATTGGTAGGCAAAGTTCAATAGAAAGAAACCGGTGCCATTCACCAGCAAGTTCATCAAAAAAGCCAGCGCTGTGAGGTAGATATTAGTAAGTGTATCTCTTTTTTCGTAATAATGCCGGTTTTCGCGATAGCTAAACCACATTTCGGTGATGGTTAAACCTATCAGCAAAGCAACCAGCAGCAT
Organism: Mucilaginibacter psychrotolerans; assembly: GCF_004519315.1. GTDB lineage: Bacteria > Bacteroidota > Bacteroidia > Sphingobacteriales > Sphingobacteriaceae > Mucilaginibacter > Mucilaginibacter psychrotolerans. Next base: position 72,976 of record NZ_SOZE01000011.1, on the reverse strand, counting down.
TACTGCTTCATGGCGTGCATCTAAAGGGGGCATTTTTCTATAAGGTAGCGTAATATCTCAAACTATCGCAAAGTTCTTGCTCTGTGCAGATATTATCAATACTAAACTGCCCGATGCTTGTCAGCAAGGTGCAATTTATTTGGCCGTTTTGATTTTTCTTGTCTTTCTGCATCAGTTCAAACAATGCAGTATGACAATCATCGGCTATAAAATGTTTGGGGTAAAGTTTAGTTAATACTTCTGAGACCTCAAGCAACTGTTCATCCGGTAAGCCAATTTTTTTGTTTGATAGCCATGCCTCGCATACCATACCAACGGCAATCGCTTCGCCATGGGTTAAAGGATTTGCATCCTTCAGCATGGAATAAGTTTCAACGGCATGGCCTACAGTGTGGCCAAAGTTAAGGGCCTTACGGATGCCTTTTTCGTGCGGATCCTCAATCACCACTTCGTTTTTGATCTCTACCGAACGGTGTACTAATTCTATGGCGGGTAGACTAAGATCGCTGGTTTTTAGCTTGTCCCAGTAGGCTGCATCGCAAATGAGGCCATGTTTCAGCATTTCGGCCAGGCCCGATAAGATTTGGCGTTCGGGCAATGTCTTGAAGAATTCTGCAACCATAAATACCGCCTTTGGCTGGGTAAAGGTGCCGATGATGTTTTTGATGCTATCTAAATCTACGCCGGTTTTGCCGCCTACAGAAGCATCTACCTGCGAAAGCAGGGTGGTGGGTACCTGCACGAAATCGATACCGCGTTTGTAAGTAGAGGCTACAAAGCCGCCCAAATCGGTAACTACGCCGCCGCCCAGATTTATCATCAGGGCTTTGCGGTCGGCACCAAAATCTATCAACATTTTCCACACGCCGATGCAAAAATCGAGGTTTTTGCTTTCCTCGCCGGCGTTTATTTCGATAACGTCGAAATTATCCGCTTCGCCAAGGTATTGCTGTAACAGGGGCAGGCAGTGTACCGCCGTGTTCTCGTCGGTTAAAACAAAACTGCGTGAGTATTTGCCTTCCTTTATAAACGTAACCAGTTCGCTTAAGCTGTCTTCAAAAAATATCTGGTAACCGTCGCTTTGTATCGTGTTCATAATTAAATAACCTTGATGGTCGTGCCCCGGAATTCCACCAGGTCGCCTGCTTTTACCTTGAGGCGTTTGCGGTAATCAACGGTGCCATTGTAGCTTACCTCGCCATATTGTACTGCTATTTGCGCTTCGCCGCCGGTTTGTACCAGCCCCCCAGCTTTAAGCAGTTGTATCATGGGGATAAAATCGCCGATTACTTTAAATTCGATCATGGAGGGCAAAAATAAACTATTCGTGCAATAATGGGTTATCATTTTATAATTTTGCACATTGGTTCATAGTTAATAGATTATAGTTGATGGGAACACCCGCAGCTACTGTGACTATCAACCGTGAACTATGAACATCCTAGCATGAACGAAAAACTATCTTTCGAAAATACCCAGATCGCCTTTCAACATTCCAGCAATACCGACCTTAACCGTGCCTATTGGCTGTTCAGGGTTATCAACGTGAACTTTTTGGTAAAGATTGGCCCGCCTGTTACCAACTTTTTCATGAAGATAGGCATGCCGATTAAAAGCCTGATCAAGGCCACCATATTTAAGCATTTTTGCGGCGGCGAAACCATTTCCGAGTGCGACAAAACCATCAAGAACCTGGCCGATGGCGGCGTGGGTACTATACTGGATTATTCGATAGAAGGGGAGGACGACGAAACTGTTTTTGATAATACGCGCGACGAGATTATTCGTACCGTGGTGCGCGCATCTAAGGATAAAGCTATCCCGCTTACCGTGTTCAAAGTAACCGGCGTCGGCCGGCTCTCGCTATTAGAGAAGATGGACGAAGGGCTGAAATTGAATATAGACGAGCAGATAGAATGGCAAAAAGTGCAGGACCGCGTGCTGGAGATATGCGAAATGGCGCACAGTGAAGGCATACCGGTAATGATTGACGCCGAAGAAAGCTGGATCCAAAAAACTATCGACCACCTCGCTATCAACATGATGCGCTTTTTTAACAAAGAGCAGGCCATTGTTTACAATACTTATCAGATGTACCGCCACGATAAACTGGCATCGCTGATAACTGATTTTACCGTGGCCGAAGATGAAGGGTTTATCCTTGGAGCTAAAATAGTACGCGGTGCTTATATGGAAAAAGAGCGCAAACGCGCCGAAGAACGCAGCTACCCATCGCCCATACAGCCGGATAAGGCCGCTACCGACCGTGATTACAACGATGCCCTTGTATTTTGCGCCGACCATGTAGATAAGATTGCCATTGTTGCAGGTACCCACAATGAAGATAGCTGCCGCCTGCTTGCCGACCTGCTGGACGAGAAGAAGATAGCCCATAACAACCCCCACGTTTATTTTTCGCAATTGCTGGGCATGAGCGATAACCTGAGCTTCAATCTTGCCGATTCGAAGTATAACGTAGCCAAGTACGTGCCTTATGGGCCAATAAAGGCCGTGCTGCCATACCTTTTCCGCCGTGCGCAGGAGAATACAGCAATAGCCGGCCAAATGAGCCGGGAGTTGAGTTTGATTGTTAAGGAGAAGAAGAGGAGGGGGTAGATATGCGGATGTGCAGATTTTAGATGTGCAGATTAAGGGAGCGATTTTTTTGATGATTTGCCTTTATTTTGCTTTAGCGTTTAATAATTAGACTTTAGAATTTCTTCTTTAGAATTTAGCTTTTCGATTTTAGGATTTCACTCCCTCACCACATCCGTATCAACCGGGGTATAGCCCAGTTGCCTGCTCATGCTAACAACCTGCCCCTTGTGGTGAAATTCGTGGGTGATGACGTGCGTGAAAATTTCGAAAGGGGAGCGGGTAAGCTGCCTTCCATCCGGACGGGTAATTAGCCGCTGCTGCTCCAACGACCCACTAAAATAGTGAAGAAATTCATGCATCATTATATCTACCTTATCAAATACTTGTATTACTGAAGGTATATCCTGATGCTCTTCGTTGTTAAAAAAGGGCCGTAGCTGCTGCATTGCTGTTTTAGATAACCAGAACAAGTAGCAATTGGCTACGTGTATTAGCTGGCTTAGTATGCTTTCGTTATTGAATGCCGGCAAAGGCTTCAGCGAATCCTCAGGCTTAAGGGTTTTGCAATAATCAAAAAGCGCGCTGCGGGCCGAAAGCACTAAACGATATTGTTGAAGCAGGATCTGTTGCATGACTGGCAGTGGTTAAATTAAATGTTCACGTTGGGCGAAGGCCTGCAGGGTATCCGGTGCAGTCATCAAAAACGTTTGTATGCCTAACGTTTTGGCGGCTTCCAGGTGCTGAGGACTATCATCTATAAATAACGTTTCGGTTGCAATAAGGTTGTTCTCATGCAGTACTTGTTCAAAAATATGCAGTTCGGGCTTGCGCTTGCCCACCAGGTGCGAATAGTAGGTTTTCTCGAAGAGATGCTCATTATCATCAAAACCGAACTCATCTTTCAAGTACTTCATGATATAGTTGTAGTGGATATCATTGATGTTGCTGAGCAAAAAAGTACGGTATTTATCTTTCAGTTGTAGAAGCAGATCATGGTTGCCCGGCGCGATGCCTAACAACAGGCTGTTCCATGCATTGGTTATTTGCTGGTCGGTTATATCTGGGTTTCCTATCTTTTCTTTTACGTAAGCCCGAAATTCATCGGCACTGACCTCGCCACGGTCGAACTTGTCGAATATCTGATCCTGCTGGCGGTGGCCGAAGAAGCCTTCGGCATCAACTACGCCGAGCTTTTTAAATTCCTGCTGCGCTATGCGGAAATCGATACGGAAGATAACGTTGCCGTAATCGAATATGATGTTTTTGATGTTTTTCATAAACATTGCGTAATTTAATGGCAAATATGTGCAAATGGTATTAAATACTTTTGTGCAAGGCTTAAAATTTAAAAATTGATAACATGCCCGGCACAAGAGCAAATTGGTCCGGGCAGCTGTGATATTCGGTCCGGTGATGAATATATCGGGTTCATCGCTATCAAACGGGTGGCATGGCCGACCGCCTAAAGAGGATAACGAAAGCCCTGAACCGGTTCCTTTGACCGTATTAGGAAAATAAAATTGCTAAAAAACAGGCTGTTACAAGTGCGTTTTAAAAAAGGGAAATGAATTTTGCAATTTTCGCATCATTTCCCCATATTTGCAGCCTCGAAAATAACCGCGCCTATAGCTCAGTCGGTTAGAGTAGAAGACTCATAATCTTTTGGTCCCTGGTTCGAGCCCAGGTGGGCGCACTGAAAATCAAGCACTTACGATGAAAATCTAAGTGCTTTTTTGTTTTGGTACGAAATAGGTACGAAAAACGAGGATTGTTTTAAGTAAGGGTGATTAATGGTATGAACCAGTAATTAAAACGAAAAGCAATCAATTACTTACTGCATAACGCCCCTAATAGTGGCTGTCTAATGGACATTTTTGTCGGAGTGCACCTTATCAAACAATTTGTTAAAACTCGTTGTGTTTTTTTTTGCTGCTAGTTAATACACCAATTGGGAAAAGTAATATCAGCTGTTCGTTCGGGTTGCTACAAAGTTTGTCAAACGCTTTTTATATAGAATATTTTCGCATTAACTAAGATAGATGACGTTAGACTAGTTTGATACAACCGAATCCTAAAGTATAAGAAATTATAGCTCTATGAACCATCTATTGAAAATTGACATCTAGTAAACTCTGCCCAACTTCTGCCAAAAGTGCACATCAACATTTTCAAACAGCGTTATCAACCATCGGTTACTTTGATGTACTAATTTAAATTTAAAAAGGCGATTTAGAGTCATAGTTTTCCGTTCAGGGAAGTCACCACTAAACCGTAGGAATTTACTTGATCGGGAAATTTCCTGAGAATATTCTATATCAAACAGATACCCTATTCTCATGGATTTTTCAAAATACTTACTGTCTTTAATATTTTCGTTGTAAAAGATTCTTAAATTCTCAATGAATTGCTCTAATTGGTTAAAATCCGCTTTTCTAATTTCCGCCAGTAATTGAGAATCATTATAACGAACAGTTTCTTTGAAAAACACATAACATTCCGCTGAATTCGTTTGCACTAACAAATCGAAAATCTTAATATCATTTATTGCTAGAGTTGGGTAAAAGTTCTCAAAGATGAACCCATCTTCACTTCTGCCTTTTCTTGATAAACTCAGGTGAAGTAATTTTTCTGCCTTTTTATAGTTTGAAATAGCTACATTTTCAAAAAAAACGTTGATAGTTTTCGCTATCCTATCTTCGATTGAAAAAGCGTCTAGTTTAGAACTTCGCAAATTTGTACTGATTTTTATAAGATGTATCAGGACTTTTTCTATTAGCCTCTTTAGACAGAAATTTTTCACCACCTGTTCCATTTTTAGAGACATCTACATTAATACTCCTCTCTTTTTCCTTTCTATACAAGTTTTCTTTTATTATAACATCATTATTCTCGTCGTATACTTCATAATAGGAGATATTCTTATCGTAGTAACTCCTATATTCTTTCTTTAAATAATACTGTATTAAAATTTTTGCCCTTATTAGGCTTATTCCATCGTATTCTAAAAGGCTCTTTGGAATTTTATAGCCGAGTTTTTTTTCAAGAATGTGTATGATCAAAGCGTTGTTTACATTTTCTTCTTTGTCTACATTTTTAAGCGAGCTCTTTTTATTCGTCATGTACTTCTTGCCGATTGTTTTTGGAAGATATATCTCATAGATATATCGGCCACGATCGTTGTTGAATTGACGTTCATTCCATATCTCTGAACCATTAGCTGTTATTTTTTTTCGCTGATCTTCTGTCAGATCATTGCGGTAGATATGGTTAGTAACGAAATTATAAAAGTGACTGAATATCAATCCATTTAAGCGCATATGATAACTCTTCTTAAAATTCCTGATTTATAAAAAATAAGAATTCTAAGAAATCTTAACTGATATCATTTGGGCTTTTTTGCCACGATACTTGTATACGGCGTTTGACCAGGAAGGCTTAGTGATTGCCTTAATTCTTCAAACTCCGGAACAATGCGATCAAATAATTCACCTTTTTCTCTAATGAAATGACTGATTTTAAAATATGCCTTTTCACGCCCTTCCGTCCATCGAGAGCCGTCATTCAACTTTGCGTAAAGCATCTCTTCGATGATGCCGAAGATTGTTACGGCACCATCGAGAAATGCAATAGTGTTTTCAGAACCGTGTCCTTGCGCATATTGATTGAAAATCGCTTCAAAATCAGGTGGGTCGATTATTTGCTGTTCAATGGCTTTAGGTCGTCGAGGCATGGGGACGCTCAGTAATCGTTAGGGGAAGCAATTAATTAACATAAATAGTATGTACGGTCAAGAAAAATAAACATGGAACGCTTAAAAATTAATATCGACAGAGGGCCAGCTGCATTAACTGATGGGTTGATGGCAACTGGCGAAATATTTGAACAAAAGCTACAGGGCAAGAACAGTTCAAAGATTGCTAACAAAATTGGCGTCACTCTAATAAGCCTCATTCAGCAATTAAAATTCGCTACATCAAACTTCAAACCAAAGGAGCATGGAAAATAATAAAGTAGGCGCACAGTTCTATTGCTTGGAAGAGCCCGCATTTTTTGAGCTTATCGACATCTTATACGAACGCCTGAAAGGCAGAGAGACTCCAGACAAGTGGATTCCTGGTGAATCTGTAATGTCCATGCTAAACATCAGCAGTCCTACAACATTACAAAAGCTGCGCGATACCGGAGCTTTCAGAATTTCCCAGCTGTCTAAAAAGGTGATTTTATACGACAGGGAATCTGTCGAGGAGTATATTGAGAAACACGCACGTAAACCATTCAAATCATGGCGCTGACAGAAGAAGAAAAGCGGATGGTAAAAGGCTATAATGCAGGTTACATGCTTAGCATATATGAACCTCGGCTTATAGAGCAGATCATCAGGAACAACCCGAATAATGACTTTGTCCTGGCGATGCGAGTCGGCAGAGATTATCATCATTTTAATGTGAATATGCCGCGCAAGGATCAGAGCAAAGAATTCAGAAACGGATTTTTTAATGGCAGGACACTTGCACAGCACAGCCCTCAAATGATTGATAATCTGCTGACGGGTAAAGGACTGCACAAGGACTATAAAAAAGGTCTGGAAGCAGCGCGTAAGGAAAACCAGGTGATGTCCATACAGGAGAAAATGAAACAAGAGCCTAAAACCCCAAAAAAGGATTTAAGGAACGATCAAAATTTTCAGAAAGGATTTAATGTCGGTTACCGGCTGGCGGAAGGACATGGCCACATCTTGGGCCATTACGAAAGGACGAATGCTCCGTGAGATGGATCGGTTTATCCGGACAGTGGAATCTCTTAAATTAGCAGATCAATGTCAGGAAAAAAAACAGAATCACCCCGTAGGAAATACGATGAGGAATTTAAGCGCGATGTAGTTAAAATGCTTTCATCAGGCCGTTCAGTGCAGGATGTGTCGCAATCATTGGGTATCAATTCGAACATGGTACATAGATGGAAGGCCGAACAAACCGGTGCTGGCGGAACAAAAAAGTCATTGCCGGATGTAGCTATTGGGGATGTATCGGGAGCGGATTATGAGCGTGTTAAAGCCCGTCTGCGAGAAGTAGAACAGGAAAGAGATATTTTAAAAAAAGCATTGGGCATTTTCAGCCGGGGGATTTAAAGATGGTGTATGCTTTCATTTTATCCCAGGAACTAATTTTTCCGGTGATTACGATGTGCCATGTTCTGTCGGTGAGCCGGAGTTGTTATTACGTTTTCCGCAACAGGGGCGATGTAGTTGAAGACCGTGTAGCCACTAAGATCGAAGCGCAGGTAGTGGATGCTTTTACGCTACATAAACGTCGTTATGGCACCCGCAGGCTGGTTCCGGAGCTATTGGATCAGGGCTTAAAGATAGGCCGGTGCAAGCTGCGCCGGATATTGAGAGAGAAAGGTTTGAAAGCTATCCAGCCGAAGTCATTTGTACCCCGTACGACCGACAGCAGGCATCCTTATCCCATCAGTCCCAACCTGTTAAAGGGAAAGGCGTTCCCGGTAAAAATCAACCAGGTGTGGGTTGGCGACATCACTTATATTCCTTTAAAAGGTGGAGGCTGGTGCTTTCTGGCAGTTTGGATGGACCTGTTTTCCCGCAAGGTAACCGGCTGGCAATTACTTAATCACATGAAAGAAGGACTGATCGTGGAAGCGTTTAAAAAGTCTTGGAGCAATCGTAATGCTTCTATTGGGCTAGTCGTTCATTCTGACCGTGGCGGACAATAGTAGCCTGCAATTTTTGAACGGCATCCTTCCTGTTTTGTGCCGAATTATAAACCTCCTCGGCCCCGATATTGAGCCAAAGGGATCCGAAACTACATTTGTGTCGTTGATTGCCATGACTTCAGCATTTTAAGTTATATTGATTTTTATGACCGAGCACGCAAACCAGGGTAAACAGGTGGAATACCCCTGAAACGGCTGTCGTTTTTCTAAATAACTGGTGCCGGGCCGGAATATCCTGAATCCCTAATTCGCTTTCAATAAGCGAATCAACCTGGTTAATGCTGACTGGTATCTGCTTGTCCGCAGGTGCTTCTGCCAGCCGGTCCATAAGGTCGGCCCTGATTTGGAATAGCGCACTTGTTTTTACGCAGGGGTCCGAAATCCACATTGCACAATTGGGAGTTATACATTTTATGTCGGGCATGGAGGGGTGATTTAATGATTAATTGGAAACTGTGTTTGCAGTTGGACTATTATCTCCTTCTGAACTCTGGAGGGAAGCCCGCATCGTCAGCCAGATCAAGCTCCAGCAAGGTCTCGCCGTTATCGGTCACCACGCCTACGGTAAAGGCCCCGTAAGATAATATACCGGCGTCCATTGCTTTATCATTTCTAAATTCCTTAGGCTTGATAGTATAAACTGCCGGTCTGAAGGAATCGTGCAAATAAAACATCACGTCGGTATCTAACGGCCTGGTTTCATCGGTGCTTTCCACCCAAATACTAACGTTATAAAATTCGGGTATACTGGATTTTATAACGCTGGCTTTTAAGGCTCTGCCATTGTTTTCACTTTTACCCCCAAACCTGCCTTTTTGAGGGTCTTCTTTTACTGTAACAGGTCCAATCTGTGGCTTTATATATTTTACCGCGTTTTTATTACTTGCAGGTTCAAGTGAAACAGTACGAAGTGCCGAGGACTCGTCCCTTTCTGCAAGAACCCGATTTTCAATTGTTTGCAATTCCTGCTTTTTCTCTATTTCATTCTTTTGCTCTACCACTTTGTCTTTTTCAGCAACTACCTGATCCTTTTGAGCTGTTACCTCGGCGTTCTTTTTTGCTAATTTATCTATCTGTTTGTCTTTAATGACACCATCGATAAGGTTGTTGATAAACCTTGGGCCTGCCGCGGCTGCAAGGAAACAATAACCCATAAAAATGAGGTAGGCTTTCAGGCCGTTGTCTTTTATAGTTACAGTGGTTTTGCTGTCTGGCTTATCAACTACCGCCGACTTTCCGGATGTATCCTTTCCTTTACTATCTTTAACGGTATCAGTTGTAGTTCCTGATTCCGGTTTGGCAACTTTAGCCACAGGCGCTTTAGAAGCAACGCGGGCCAGAGTGTCAGCCACATGCCAGTCACCATGTATATTATCGAGCAAATTACTTTGAGCGATTTGCAGAAACAGAGGAACCAATATGGTTGCGCCAACTCCTATCAGGATGCAGCGCCCTGTGCTTTGTATCTGGTTACCGGTATCCGGGTTAATATTGGCCGATAATACGCTGTTTGTCAAACCGCCTATGACGCCGGCAAACAGCATAATGATGAGGATGAAGTAAAGAGACATGCTTATTGGTTTAATGGTCGCTGTTATTTTTTAGACTGTCCTTATTATTTATCAAGGTTATAGGTAAAATCAAGAAGGCCAAGCACATTGCCTCCCGGCGCCCATTTTAAATCAAGTTTAATCCATGGTGTAGCCGGAAGCCGCGCTCGGAAATAAGCATTAAAATAGAACTTGGTTTTGTCAGTTTTAGCAACATAGCCATTGGTTGCCCAATCTTCTTCCAAGGCGACATTTATCTCCATAACCGAAACTTTCTTTTGCAAAGCAAGCACTTGGTTGTATCCTGCCTGAAAGGCTACAATATTGCGGCCGAAATTTCTTGTTTTACCGGTTAGATCGTCGCCGCTCAACGTATCTGTCAACGACGCCTTAAATTGGCCGGTTTTTGTTGCGTCTACGCTTCCTATACCCTGCAAGTAAGTGAACCCGCCAACATGGCTGCTTAATGCCGTACCAGTACCATAAGTATAGAGGTACCCGAAAGTTAACAAAGGCTGCCTGGAAACATATTTTATCAGCTGCTCATACTTATCGCGCACCTTTGTATTAACTTCAATAAGCGTATTGGCGCCTAACCCTCCGTGTAGTATGCTGCTATTTCTAACTCTATCATCAATGTATTTAACGATGTCGGCAGTTTGTTTTGGCGTTATAAATTTGGGGAAGTTTAGCGCCGTTTTCCCAAGGCTGCCCACGTAGGCGTTCAATGGCTCGTCAATGGCTTCCTGGGCTTCAGAAACCGAAAATTCATGAATCTTTGTTGTTAAGGACGCACTCAAGGAACTCCGGCTTAATGTTTTATCAGCAATATCCGCATTCAACTGGTCCTGCAATCTTTTCACCTGGGCATCATCGGACGACAGGCCTCGTAAAACGTCAGGCAAACGGTTGTTAATTGCCTTTTTCAATTCACTAACTTTTTGTCCGGCACTAAACATAGTATAAATTAACGAATCCACTTTGTGTTCAATAAATTCTGTTACAACGGGTTGCAGATGAGCAACGGCATCCGGCAAAATAAGTCCCTCCTCGGTAAAATAACTGTAGTAAGCAGCGGTATAACGATGCATAGACACATCCCTGCGGTTCAAAAAATTATAGGTTAACCCCGCCGTAAATGAATTGAGTTTATTGCTCTTATCTAATCCCCCTGAAAAGGTAAATTCCCCATTGCGTTGCCAGGCAGTTTTAAGAAAGTTCTCGTTTTTGTATTTTGAAGCTGAGTCCATCGGGTTCAAGGCAAACCAGTTTAACTTTAATTGGAAACTGCTGTTGTCTGACTTAAGGTTTTTAGCTACCACCTGGAGGTAATTGCTAAGTACGTCCTGCGAAGCTCCGGTGCTTGCCTTTCGCCCCTCTTGTATCGCACTATTTACTGCACTGTTTACTGTTATTGTGTCCTGCCCGGATTGCGCCATTGTCCTGTTTGCCAACAGCAACCCGATGCCTAATGTTAGGCTTAATATTTTTTTCATGATAAAAAATCAAATAGATATTATAAGGTTACCAACAACGGATGGATGTTGGGGTGAATTAATCCGGGGCCGTATTGCTGCGGGGAATCTGCAATTACATCGCCGGTAATGGTCAGTACCACCCCGCCCCCGGGGCCGGGCGCAGCAGCTCCTGAAGCGACATACTGCGTATTCCCCTCGGGAAGGTCTACATCCTGGTGGCCGTCGTCGCTGAAATCGATATCGGGCTGTCCAGGGATTTGAATTTTCAGTGTGCCCAATCCTCCTGAAAAGGCAGTGGTAAATCTTACAGTTCCCATGTTATAATAATTAAAAAGTGATTAAATAAATAATTTTGCGATGTAAAGTTAGATGGCGGGTGCGGGCAGGTAAAGAGGAGTAATCCTGATAATAAAACCGGAATTTTCCGGTATGGCACAAGCCTGAATCTCAATTGCCCGGATCAAAGCGTGCGTCAAATGGCCGGTTTAGTCCATTAAGCTTAATCATTGTACCTTGCCCCGGCGCGCTTGTTGCCCCTGCCAGGATTGGGTAAAATCCCTCTTTTTATAAATATATCGTGCAGTACACGCTCATTTCGGCCTTGGTTTAGGTTACCATCCGTAGTAATCAATGCGTTTGCCGCATCCTGGAAGCCAGACCTTGGGCTTAATAAGAAATGATGCGCGATGATCAGTTTATCGGCAGCTGCCCGGCCAATTGCAGCCCTTATTTCCCACAAGCAAGCCGACCATATCTCGCCGTCGCTGTGTTCTTCTCCTACAATGTCTCTTGGATATTTTTTATTGCTGTCCATACGGCGCAGGCATGGCGGCTCGTCGCCACTGTAGGCCACGGCATCCCAGTTAGCTATGGTTGGTTTTAGGCCGGCGGACTTTTTATCCGAAAAAAAACTTGCAGACATATAATCGCCAAATCCTTCGCCCATAGCTTTAGCCTCCTTGCTTGCTCCAAAGCCAGGTACCTGGTTATCCTGTATAGCATGCCCATATTCGTGCAGTATCACTTCGGCGTCTTCGGCATCATCCACTCCCCCGGTGCCGAAAGTAAGCGACTTTGAAGACGGGCTATAAAAGGAGTTGTCATCAGTAGTGCCATCTATATTTACACTGATCGAAGTATTCAGCACGTTATTAAACCCCAGAGCCTGTATATAACGTTGTGCCCTGTCTATGTGAAAATAAACCATCACCTCTTTAAATGCGCGGTCGTTGCGGGTAAAATTGAATTTAAGGGCGGGGCTTTTAACTCGGTCGTTGGTTGCTTTTGTATTTACAAACGGCCCGTCCAACATCCCCGAAGTACCTATGTCGTTCAGGACAATATCGTTATAGGCCGTAGCGGGAATAACCGAGGTTTCTTTTAAACCGGTATCATTCAGCGCAACAACCGGGTTGGGGTCAAACACTTTGCCTACTCCGTTAGCATATGCTAGTATATTTATTTTATCAATTATGCCACCGGTAACAGCGTCGAAATATATTTTCCATTCGGCTTTGGGGTTATTCACATCTATAATAACCTTCCAGGCCAAAACCGGGATGCCGTCTTTAGGAAAATAAACCAGCTCTGTAGAAAGGATTTGCTCAGCCGTTGCCGATGATGGCTCAACGGCCTTTAATGCAAGCGCCCGCACATCATCGGCGGTAAGCTGCGCTTCGGCTGTTTGCTGGCTTACCGTCTTATTTGCCCGCATACGCTCTGTTTTTTTTAACACAGGTTCCGGTACAAGGTCGTTGAGGATGTTATATACTTTTCCTTTAGGATCAATATCAACTCTAATCCAGGCGCCCGATATTGGTTTCCCCTGAAACTGTTGTTGGTATAACACATGGGAACCCAGTATTGTATCTTTCACCTGGTCAAATTTCAACTGGGAAAGATCAGGACTTATCTCCAGGTCGGGTGCTATTTGCCGCAGCATATCTTCGGCAATATTTTTCGGCGCTTTTTCGCTTGCCTCAACTTCAATGTCGTAAATACGGTGAGGCACGTCATTTATCACTTGCTTTTCGATTTTTGCTTTTAATGTTTTCATGAAAAAAATTTAAATTTTGTGTAAGTATAAATTAGAAACGCCCCGGGCGCTCAAGCCTGGTTTGCCCTATGAAGGCGCTCCTCACATAAAACAGTATCAAATACATGTAAAGTTATTCCGTTTGCCTGCCCCGCGTAAAGAGGAATAATCCCGAAAAAAATACCGGAAATTTCCGGTATAGCGCCCGCATGTTAATGCTTTAATTTGCAACAGCTTAGGATAATTAATAAGCTTATTTATTTTTTTGAATTGCAGATACTTATTTGGATATTAGAAGGCATATCGGTTCATGTATCGATAGCAATAATCCTTTACCGTTATCAGATAAATTCACCTGCGCTTCGATGAAAATAAAAATTGGTATTGCCGACGATCAGCAATTGTTCCTGCGGTCTTTATCTAATTTAATAAGCTCTTTTAATGATTTTGAGGTGGTTGTTGAAGCATTGAACGGGCAGGAGTTGTTAAAAAACCTTGCTGCGCTCAGTACGCTTCCTGATATTATATTAATCGATGTGCAAATGCCGGTTATGGACGGGCCCACAACGGTACGTGAAATTACGCTGAAGCACCCTGAATTGGCTACAGTTGCCCTGTCGATGAAAGAGGACGATCATTCGGTTTTGAGCATGCTAAGAGCAGGGTGTTCGGCTTATTTGCTAAAAGATGTACACCCAAGAGAGCTTGAAAGGGCCTTGATAGAGGTACGGAATACAGGCTACTATAACAGCGATATTTCGGGTGTTAATTACCGGCGGTTATTACGCAGGCAGGAAAACGACGAAATTAAACTGACGGAACGTGAAAAGACTTTTTTAAAACTGGCCTGCAGCGATTTCACTTATAAAGAAATAGCGTCAAAAATGTTCCTTTCCGAAAAAACGATTGATGGCTACCGGGAATCGTTGTTTCAGAAATTAAATGTTAAAAGCCGGACAGGGATGGCGCTGGAAGCGATAAGGCAGAATTTGGTAGCTTTTTAACGTTTACAGATAAAACCCGAGGTCATCTGAGACTAAGGAGCAACAAACAATTTTTAAATATTAACCCTTTAATACCTAAAATTATGGCTTTTAAAATAGATCTGGGCGCAAATGAGTTTGCAGTCCGGTCAGGCGCTAAATTTATATTCGACCCAAATGACACTAAAGTAACAATGAATCTAGTTAGTCCCGCGGTAGTAACCGTGAGCGTAACGATGAATTTCACATTGGAAAATCCAGGCAGTAATTTAAAGACTACGCCCGGGGAAATCAAATTCGACTCAGGTGTGTTTAACACAACTTCGCCCGGCACTTTTAATAAAGCCTCTAATGCATCGGCACTTATACTTAGTACAGTAACTGATTCCGATCAGGTCTTTATAGAATCAGAGCAGAATGATTTTAAGTTGCTCACCTTGGCTGACAAAGGCCGTCAGGGAAGTCAGAATGCAAAACTCGCCGATGAGGACAGTATGCTTTAATTTGAAACAAAAATATTGGAAATCTCAGGATTGATGAAATTTAAGAATTTTTTCCAGTCTGGAAAATCTTTTAATAAATCATCTGATAATATGTTGTCTTTTAGGTTTACCACATTGCTACAGTCAATAATTGGAAAAAAGATACTATAGCCAGTGGGGGGGAGGGCTATAACAGAGGATATTTCTGAGCTACCATCAATGTCATATATTTTTTTTCCACTTGTTGACGCTAAAACCAACGTTTTATCTTCATCGGAAACCGAGGTCAGAAAATCAGTAATTGGAGGTCTGAACACACCCGTCAATCGACTTTCCCTTCCGGTGTATTGAGAAGTAGCGTCATTGATGCTTTTCACCCAGTTTACAATATCAATCATCATGGTTGTGCGCCCGCTGAATTCGAAACAAACAGCCCTGATGTATTTTAAGAAAAATTTCAGTTCCCGTTCTATCGCAACAGGTCTAGCCAGTTCTTTATTCAACAGGACCACAAGGTCATTCAAAAGTTTGATTTGTATATCTAGGTTGCTTTCCGTTCCCGTTTTCTTGCTTAGATCAACCGCAAATATTTTAAAGCGTTCGGTAACTTTGGGGTCGTCGCGGTTGAACATTATAGCTTTGGCCTTTGAGTAATTGTTATCAAAGGTTTCAACACATATTTTAGCCAACTCTGCAGGCCCAACCGTACCGGTTTTACCTGGAGCCGGCCTATTGATATAGTTCAATATATCTTTAATATTATATCCGGGGTAGTCTATATTTCCCTGCGGAGCAACCAGGCATTGAACAGAATTTTTAAGCGTATACATTGTGTGCAGGTTCATCATCCAGCAATTACACATTAATAAAACACCTACCTTTTTATTCCTGTTGCGCAGCCATTCTTTCAAAGCTGTATCTAATTCGGTGTTTTTTAAAATTTCCGTAGCGCCTGGCTTTGCTTCGAGTATACTTTTCACTAAGGCATTTGTAGAAGGGGCTTCATGAGTTTGTTCAATTGTACCGGATTGGTTTAAGGTCAATTCTTCAGCGGGCGCATTTCCGGTTGTAATAAAAGTTATTTTTTCTGTTTGCTGGTCGTAGTAACACTTACTGTCATACTTTTGATGGAAATTTATGACAGCTGAATTTTTCCTATTGTTTTCTACTTTTACCAGTTTATTGCTGACCTGAATGGAGGTGTAAGAACCGCCACACAATTTATTTTCCAACAAAGTCTTATCTTTTTTTGTAGCGGTATCCCAAAATGATTTCAAAAACGGATACTGCTCTAAACGATCGTAAATTTCCGTCCTTATGTTGTTAACAGCCGCCGCACGTACCCCTTCTCTGAAAATTCCGAACGAAGAGCCATGGTCCCAGGTGATCAGTAATATCTCTTCATCATCCTGAACGTGGGTTTTTTCTAAAATCGCCCTTAATTGAACGGTTCTTTGTAATACGTTTCCCCCATTGCCATCTTGGGTATAGTATTCCTTATTGTCAATTATTTCACAATCTTCTATCTGATTCTGGGTGCCATCTGCTGCATTTTTAAAGGTATAAAATGCAGTTTTGTCAGCAACTTCGCTTGTTGCCACGTCGGGATAATATTTAATACTGTTAAAAATAACAAAAATGCGTGCTTGCTGGTTATTGATTGGCGTGGTTATGATATCGCCCAACATACTATTGAGCATAAATTTCATTTTTTCTATCATCGGCAGCTTTTCATTTGTGGTAAAATCTGCGTAAATTAGAAAGATAATCAACCACCTATTGCTTTGACCGTCGGGAGAATTTTTCATATCGGAGTTTTATTGTTACTTGGTTTAGGTACTAAATCTTTTGCTCAACAAAAAGTCAGAGTATCGCTGGTGAAATACGGACAATCCGAAGGATTATCAAGTTACAATATACGGCAAATTATCAAAGATCAAAATGGTTTTCTTTGGATAGCTTCACAAGATGGTTTAACCAGGTTTAACGGCAAATCTTTTTTACCATACACAAAACAATCGTCGCAAAAACACCGGATATCCGGCCCGGATGTACGTAAAATAATTGAAGATACTATACACAAAGCATTATGGGTTTTACCGAACAGAGATCAATTGCATATCATCAATACCACTAATGGGGATGTAATTAAAAACGTATCTATTCCAAATTACGCCAATGACGACTGGAACATCACGATGGCAAATTGCGCAAATAACTTATGGATTGGGTCCTTTCGCGGTTTAAAAATACTAAACACCAAAAATTGGCAATTTATTCCGCCGCCAAAAATCAAGAGCGACCTCGTAAAAACAGCAACCAACTCCGAAATCAATTGCATAGCAAGAGACAATTTTAATAATGTTTGGGTTTGTTATACCGGCTATGGTATTGTTATATATAATGGAAGCAGTTTGAAAGAAATAACGGAAATTAAATTAAAAGACTTTGGGGACCACTTAGGACGTAATACTATTCGCGTCAACGACTTCACGCTGGTTAATGACAATGAAATCCTGTTTGCCACCGATCAGGGTCTGAGAAGGGTTTATTTCGATAAGTTTTATTCATTAACAATTGAAAATAACCCTGTTAAAAATTTAAACATTTTAAATAATTCCCCAATAGATGCTATAAAAACCATCCGTCCTGACAAAATAGTAATTTCCGGTAATGGCCATTTATATCAGTTTAATTTCGCGCTAAGTAGTTATGTGATCTACGATGAAAGTATAGGCGAAGCAGAAAGCAAATGGATAAACTATGCTCAATCAATCTACACCGACGGCGACAAGATTTGGTTAGGCTGCCAGCAAGGAATCGGGATGCTGAGAAACAGTACCAGTCCTTTTGCAAAATATTACTACGATGAGAAAACAGGATACAAGCTCGAGCATATGCGCTCAATATGTGTTTTACCAGGCGAGGATATTTTGGCTGGTTTAAGTAGCGGTTTGATTTTGATAAATCATTCAGACAATAGTTTTACCACATTGGATAAGGCGCATCTTTATCATCATATTTTTTTAGACAACAATAACTTAGCTTTTCTTTCCAGAGATCAAGGACTGTATATCCTTAAAAACAAGGCTCTTAAATCAATTGAGAGCATTTATCCGGAATTCAAAAAGTATAAAACGTATACCATTAACAGCCATGTTATCGTGGGAGATTCTGCAGTAATTATGGGCACAGAAAACGACGAGGGTATTTTGATCTGGAACTATAAACGGCACTATGTGAGGAAATTTGATACATCTTCATCGCCCTGTTTGGCCTCCAATACAGTTAACAATATTTATCGTGATAAAGGTGGAAACTTATGGGTGTTATCGGATAAGGTTATAACCGTAATAAATAGTAGTTTCACCGTATCAAGGAGTTTAGATTTTGTTTCAGAAAAAAAGCACCGTAAGCTTGATTTATTTTTTGATATATGCGAATCTGGCGGCTATTATTGGATTGCTTCTTATGGGAATGGCATTATTCAAATAGATAACAAATGGAAGATCAGGAAACTTATCAGGCAAAAAGATGGATTGTGTAACGAGGGTGTTTATAACATTTTTAATATCAAAGACTCAAGCTTACTAATCACGTCCAATAACGGCCTATCGTTCTACAATATAAAAAAGCAAAATTTTAAAAATTATTACATCGAAAGTGGATTGCAATCGAATAGTTTTGAAGAAGTTACGTCTACAATTTATCACAGTAAGATTTATGCAGGGGGCATCAACGGCCTTACTGTGATAGACCCGTCTAAATTGGTTGTAAACAAAAGGCCTCCTATTCTTTATTACGAAACCGTTGAGGTAAAGTTAAACAACGGCCAAAATAGTGTTAATACAAGTCTCGATATCAAAACGCTCCCAATTCCCAGTAATTGGCTGCAAACATCAATATCATTTATTGGGATAAATTTTGACAATCCTAAGCGGGTAACTTATAAATATCGCATAAAGGAAATCGACACAAACTGGATAAATAATAATCATCGCGAACTGATCAATATTATTGGTCTCCCACCAAACACCTATACCATTGAGGTAAAAACAGCAAACGAGGATGGTTATTGGAGTTATCCGAAAACGCTCATTGTGAAAGTGGAACCCAAATGGTTCGAAACATGGTTGTTTAAACTTGGAATGATAATTTTAGGTGTAATAATTGTGAGTGCTTTTTATCAATATCGTATTAAACAAATTAAAATCCAGCAGCGAATAAGACGGGACATCGCTAACGACCTGCATGATGACTTGGGCGGTTCCTTAAACTCAATTAAAATATTTACTCACCTTGCTCTCGAAAAAAAACAAAACGCCTCCTATTTAAACGAAATTGAAAAGTTGATAACCAGTACGGCCGTTGGGCTTCGGGATATGCTTTGGGTGTTAGAAGATTCGCAGGATGATATAAACGAACTATTGGATAGGATTAAGAAGTTTGCTACTCCGATTGCCCATGCAAATCAAATAAATTTTGAGCATCAGATTGAACAAGGCCTTGGCAGCCAAAGCATTTCAAAAACAGAAAAAAGGAATCTGCTGTTAATTGCAAAGGAAGCAATAAATAATTGTTTTAAATATGCTGAATGCCGAACAATAACAATCATAATTAAACCAGGAAGCAATAACAAAATTTCATTATCAATATCAGATGACGGAGCAGGATTTAACATCGCCGATAAATCAAAAGGGTATGGCTTAAATAATATGAAATATAGAGCAGAACAAATTAATTATTTGATTCATTATAATTCATCTCCCGGAAATGGAACCACTATAACAGTTGAAAAAAAGTAATTTTCAAAATCGGAGTGGTTTGAGAAGAATAGTTATTTTAACAGCGCAATTTTTGATTTTTGATAATCAATGATTGATTGTATATCCTCCAAAAAGTTCGACATTTCGCGCGTTCCCTCTACTTAGGGTTTGGTGAATAAGTCGACTGCCCTATATATTTAAAAGCAGTCTTTTCGGAGTGTATTTACCACTGTTGGGGATATGGTACCAGATTTTCAGGGCTGACGCATAAGAAGTTTGAAAAATCGGGTAGATATTCACAAAGTGTTAGTAAAGAAGAGATAACTTAAGGGCTGAAAAAAGGGATACTACCTTGATAGGATGTTTTTTTGTAAAAAGAACATGGAAACATCCTTTCACAAACATTTCAGATGGATACCTGATCCGCGTCGGGGGAATCACAAGCTCCATAATCTTGTAGAGGTGCTACTTTTATCGGTCATAGCAGTAATATGCGGAGCAGAAAGCTGGTATGACATGGAGGCCTTTGGTAACGACAAAAAAGAATTTCTCAAGCAATTTCTGTCTTTGGAGCACGGTATTCCGAGCCACGACACTTTCAACCGGGTTTTTATGGTGATAGATGTGCGGTTATTCGAGCGTGCATTCCGGGCCTGGACGGCAGAGCTTAGCCAGGTTTTGGCTGCACAAAAGCAGGTAAGGGATGAAGGCCCTGTAGAAAAGACAATCATTGCTATCGACGTTAAAAGTGTGCGCAAAAGCGCCTGCCGACAGCAGGGCCTGGGGGCTCTACACCTGGTAAGTGCCTGGTCGGCACATAACCAGTTGGTGCTGGGGCAGTATAAAGTAGCCGATAAAAGCAACGAGATTACAGCTATACCAGAGTTACTGTCCCTTTTGGATATTAAAGATTCCGTTGTCACCATAGACGCGATGGGGACACAAAAGAAGATTGCTGAACAGATCATTACTGCCCAGGGTGACTATATCCTCTCGCTGAAAGAAAACCAGGGGGCGCTTTATGAACAAGTAACCAGCCTGTTCAACAGCTATAAAGAGGATAGTTATAGCCAAAGCCACGACAAGGGCCACGGCCGGATTGAGATCAGAACCTGTAAAGTCATCCAACAACTAAACTGGTTGGATGAAAAAGAGCATTTGACTAAGCTAAGCAGCATTATAAAAATAAGTTCAGAACGGATTATTGGCGAGAAAAGCAGTTTACAGGACCGGTATTATATTTCCAGTCTGCCCGCCGATGCCGCTTGGTTTAACTCGTCGGTCAGAAGCCACTGGGGAATTGAGAATCACCTCCACTGGCAGTTAGATGTCGGCTTCGGCGAGGACTATAATACTACCCGTAACGGACAGGCGGCTCAAAATCTCGCTTTAGTCAGAAAAATGGCTATCAATATACTCAAAGCAGATAAAACAAGTAAGCTCAGCCTCAAGGCCAGAAGGCTGAAAGCTGGATGGAATGAAAATTATCTCATCAAAATTTTAGCAAATGATTTTTTCTAATGCGTCGGCCCTGGCCCGTCCGCGACGGGCCATACATCACCCTTCCGGGTGATTTTTACCCTCCAAAACCCGAAATAAATCCGTGTTTTTCTTTGTTTTTCTTTGTTTTTCGGAGTTTTTTTTGACTGACTGCAAAAACGAGCTCATTTCCCTGCAAACGGAATTTTTAGCCGTGGTTTTCCGGGGAATTCCAGGTTGGCTACAGGTATGCATAGCCCGCCATTTAGCACGGCTCTCATAGAACGGATTGTTACTTTTTTCTGCAGGGTAGATGGGGGCAGTAACCAAAACCGAATTAAAAGCTATTGGGTGTAAAATCGCTTCAGTATTTCGCTACGCTTTTTTACTGAAGCTGAGCTCATCGGGTCATAACTAAAAACTGGCTTACCGTTCTGGCTCACCACCAAACGGAATGGTTGCTTTAGTACATGCGTCAGGTGGTACACCGTCAGGATTTCGGCCAGATCTTCGTGCCAGCTGGCGGTGCTGTATTGCGATACAAACGGGGTTTGACTAAGCGCCGTATAAACCTTCGCAGCTTCTGTGGTAAGGAAACGCCGGCCGCCCGCACGAAAGCGGCTTTTCAGCACCATGGAGTCTGTTACCGGCCACTCGGGGGTATTGATGTTTTTCCATATACCCTGCGCAAAACTTTTGGTAAAAGTATTTGGCGCGGACTGCCCGGCTATTGTGTCCGTAGCAATCAGATGCAGAGAGCCGTCCACCACGTGGGTGCCCTCGTGCAGCGCGATATAGGTTAAGGCACTTAACATACCTGCCTCAACCGACACCGTTATCGTTGAATCGCCCCTGGCAAAGCAGGTGCGTTCTTTTTCGGTAACCCATTCAGAAATGGTTTGATGCAGTATCCCGGCCCTAAAGGTGATATGATAGAGGTTGATACCTTCGACTGTAGTAACCGGGGATGTTAATGCCGTATTGGGCATATTATCCAAAAAGCTGATACTTTTTAGATGTTGTTTCAATACCCGTTGGTGTAGGGGAGGTAAGGTAGCAAAGGCCGCTGCGATGGTCTTCCGCTCTTCATTTGTTAGCTGATGTGCTGTTGGCGACATCCCGGCGTCACGGAATTTCTGCATGATATCATCCGGCGTGGTGGTGACCCTAGAGAGGAAAGTGCTTTTGGGGTTAAGCCCGTATTGGTGCTGAACTTCTTGCAACGCCGACCCCGGGGTCAGTATCTTTTTATTTTGTGCAAAGCTTTGCGGCGCGGTCAGCAGCACGACGGCAAAAAAGCAAAGTGAGCTTTTAACCTTGCAGAATTTTATGGCGTTTTTCAAAAATATGGCGATCATCAAATGATTGTTTTATTTTGGCGGTAAGTGGCTTTATGCTGATCAGCTATCCAGATCAGCCGCCTTTGCGCTGTTTTGTGTAAGGTACTTCGCTTTAAAACCCGACGGCGACTCGCCGGTTTTAATCAAAAACAAGCGACTGAAGTAAGCGGGGTCGTCATACCCCAGTTCATAGGCTATCTCTTTAGCAGACATGGCCGTATGCACCAAAAGCCTTTTTGCCTCCAATATTATGCGGTTTTTGATCACCTCATTGGGTTGTGGCAAATTCATCCTTTTAAATTTGTGGGTAAGTGTTTTCGGAGCGATCAGCAGCAGATCGGCATAATCGGCTACGGTATGCTTTTCTTTGTAGTGCGCATCTACCAATTGCGAAAAACGCCTGAACGTATCTGGGTCATTGTTTTGATCGGTGAGTACACCGCCAAGATGCTGCTGTTTCCACAACCTTGTCGATTTAATGAGCAGTTGTTTTAAATAAGTCCGCAGCATTTCCTCCTGCGAGGAGTCTTTAAGTGCAAATTCATGCGCTATCTGCAAAAAAAGGTGGTCAATAAAGGCAGCCTCATGCCCGGGTACGGCGGTCATCGGCATATTGTTGATATTATTAAATAACAAGCCGTCGCAGGCCACTTCTTCGTCATGTATCTGTACGCAATAGAAATCGCGGTTGTAGAAAATGAAATGACCCGATCCGGAGCATAGCTCCTGAATGCTCAGCACCTGGTTGGGGCTGATAAAAAAAAGTGCGGGGCCATCGGTCTCATAAATACTAAAGTCCACTTTTACCTTGCATCCTTTGGGCAGATACATCACCTTGATATAAGTCTTATACGCATCAGCATTGATCAACTCCAGATTTTCGGCATTCAGCTGCAGCAAGCCAATGGTTTTAAGGTTGGTGTCAAAAATATTTTTATTCATAATCTTCTTGTGATACGCTACAGTTAAGGTGTGCCGAAGCGATATGCAAAATACACTTGCCTGCACACCCATCGTCCGGCAGGCAAGCGTAGTTGATTTGCTTCAAAGTTAAGGCTAAAGATCTTCATTTTAAAAAAACAGTTGATCGTTATACGCATCACCCGGTTATGCGCAATGAACTGATCAGGCCCTCTTCCAGTTGAAAATGGAACCGAAGAACGGCAGGGCTTCCCGGGAACTCGCCCGATACCTCTGCGGTTAATAAACTTTTCGCTCCGGTTTCCTCAAAGGTAAGCGGCTTCAATTCGGTGTGATATTCATGGTCCGAGCGCGCTATCCACTGCCTTATCTCGGCTTTGCCCTGATGTGTTTTACCCTCATCATGCACAATGGCGGCATCCGAAAAACAGGCTACGTAGGCCTGGCTGTCGTGATTGTTCTGCGCTGCTACCAGGTTCGCAATGGTTTTATGTAAATTCATGGTATTAGTATTGATGTGTTAAATAGTTGGTATGGTTCCGCCGTCAATTACAAATTCGGTCCCGGTTAAATAGCCCGCCCTTGGCGATACCAGGAAGCCAACCAGTTCGGCTACTTCATCCGGCTGTGCGGGCCTGCCCATCGGTATGCCGCCTAAAGCATCCATCACGCTTTTGGTCGCTTCATCAAGGGTAATGTTCGCGCTTTGGGATATCCGCTCCATCATGCGTTCAGAAGCATCGGTCATGATCCAGCCCGGCGACACGGTGAGCACCCGCACGCCTTTAGGCGCCACTTCTTTCGATAAACCCTTGCTGTAATTAATCAGGGCCGCCTTTGCCGCCGCATAGGGTAGGGTAGAGTCAAACAAGGGTAGTTTGCCCTGAATGGATGCAATATGGATAATTACGCCACTGCCACGCTGCAACATTTGCGGCAGGAAACCGCGGTCTAAACCTACCGGTGCCAGCAGGTTTGTACGCATGGCAGTTTCCCAGTCTTCGTTGCTTAACGCCGCAAACCCGCCGCCGGGTGTATCCGCACCGCCAAGGTTGTTGATCAGTATATCCAGCCGGCCAAATTTGTTGAGTACTTCCGCAACAACTTTATTGACCGCTTCAGGCCGACTCAAATCGGCAGCTATAAAATGCAGATGCGCCTCATCTCCCTCCGGTTTATTCCTGGCAGTAATAATAACGGTTGCACCGGCTGCCTGTAAGCGGTTGGCCATGGCTTTGCCGGCTCCCTTTGTGCCACCTGTAACCAGGGCTATCTTGCCCGCCAACTCATTAGCGAAATTGAACTCGTTTTTCATAGGGTTGTGTTTTTGTACAAATTTCGATAGTACATCAACTCCTAACAAGTACGGGCTTACGATTCATATAGGGCGGAATTTATCCCTATTGTTCGCATGGGGTGGTAGCGCTATCTTTGTATTGATGTACGAAAGAAAGATCTTACCCCATCTGCATTGCGGCCTCGACCTGGTTGGCGAAGTACTTTACGGCAAGTGGAAGATCAGGATATTATGGTTTATTCATGAGGGCCACAAACGCCCCAGCGAACTGCAGCGCAAGATACCCGATGTTTCCAGGAGGGTGTTGAACATTCAACTGAAAGAACTGGAAGACCACGAACTGGTTACCCGGAAGATTTACCCGGTGATGCCCCCAAAAGTGGAATATGACCTCACCGAATTTGGCAAAACACTCATCCCGCTCATCCAGGCTATCGGGCTGTGGGGCGATGAGCATCAGGACCGCTTAAGAACCGTGATAACAAAGCAATTCCCGGCGTAATTTTTTTATTTAGGTTTTTACGAAGCTGTATCACAAATACATTTTACGCATTTCACTCAAAATTAAATTTGGCTTTGTGTTCTTTGTGTTTCTCCCTTTGTGGACTTTGTGGTAAAATTTTAACCACAAAGTCCGCAAAGATTGGCATATTGTTTAGCACAAAGGGCACAAAGCCTATCTTGACAAATTTAGTTTTGTTGTTTAATACCTGGTTTATTTATGATACAGCCTCATCGCACAAGCCCTGGCTCGTATTAATTTAAACACGATTTTTCTGGATAGAAAAATGGACAAGTCTCAACGTCTTTTTGTTACCGAAGAGCAGCTTCAGTTAAATCGCCTGTCTGGTCCCTTTTAGGCTGTTAAATTATACGGCGATACTCAACAGGCATTCCCTGTTCAATAAAAAAAAGAGGCAGTACCAATATATTGGGCTGCCTCTTTTTAGCTTATTTCGTTGCTTTATTTTTTACAACATTACGCGTTGATGAACCCCAGTATGTCTTTGTTGATGGTAGCTGCTTCTGTTGTTGGCATACCGTGAGGGAAGCCGGGATAGATAATTAATTTACCGTTTTGCAATAGTTCGGCAGCTTTAACAGCAGTAGTTTGGTAGGGGACAATCTGGTCGTCGTCGCCATGTAGTACCAGTACAGGCACGGTTACACTTTTTAAGTCGGCTGTAAAATCGGTTTCAGAAAACACCTTCACACAATCGTATTGCGCTTTAATGCCGCCCATCATGCCCTGGCGCCACCAGTTGTCCTGAATCCCTTTTTTAATGTCGGCACCGTCGCGGTTATAGCCAAAGAACGGGAAAGTGATATCATGGTAAAACTGCGCCCTGTTGTGTTGCGTATTGTGGCGAATATCATCAAACACGGCTAATGGTACCCCGTTCGGATTGTTATCATCGGCAATCATATAAGGCGTAATGGCGCTAATTAAAACCACTTTTGCTACGCGGTCTTTGCCGTATTGTGCAGCATATCTGATGGCTTCACCACCACCTGTAGAGTGGCCAACGTGAATAGCGTTTTTCAAATCCAGGAATTCCACCAATTCAGCCACATCGGCAGCGTAGGTATCCATGTCGTTACCTTGAAAGGTTTGTGTTGAACGGCCATGCCCGCGCCTGTCATGTGCAATTACCCTAAACCCTTTTTCTAAGAAAAACATCATTTGTGCATCCCAATCATCAGATGATAATGGCCATCCGTGGTGAAAGAAAATAGGTTGTCCTTGTCCCAGGTCTTTAAAGTAAATCTCTGTGCCGTCTTTTACTGTGAATTTGTTCATGGTCTTAGTTTTTAATGTTATTGATAAATGATTTGTAGTTTGAAATTTTGTTGTTTGTTTGACATTACAAAGATGGGCAGAAAGCCAAAGCAAGGGAATGGACAAAAAGACAACAATCTTGTACATTTTTCCCTCATAGAGAAAATGTGCCTAGGGGGGGAGGATTTGCAGCCGGATCTTGTGGGCCGCTAGATGGTTGAGGGGCTTGGGTTAGCCGGATTTGTTGGTGGTATAGGTGATATTATCGTAGCGATACCTTCGGTTTTGCGCCGATAGGCCTGTTGCTTTCTTACGCAACCAACGCCTGCTTAAGCACGAGTAGCCCACCACTTAGCCCAGCCGGGATACTGGAGCCAGACTTTGGATAAATAAAATGTTTATTAGGGCACTAACACCAGCCAATACAATTGCAATAATTTGTAAAAAAGCATCAATGATTAATTCAATTTATACAGCCACGGCAGGCACTGGTAGGTCAAAATAACCACCTTTTGCGGCTAAAGGCATCCAGTTACCCTGATAAAATATAGCACTTTGATCAATCAATAATCTGGTATTGGTTAGAATGTGTATAAACCTTATCATGATTTTAGATTCGATTTTGTCGATAATATTCGGGCTCCCAGCGTATAACGGTAGGTCTTCCGGCTATAAAGACGGCATTGGCTAATTTAGAAAGAGACCCCCTGACGAACGTGTTAATCGCAGATGCTTGCTATTTTACAATTACACCGTCGTTCAATACAACATCGGATAAAAAGCCTTCGCAAACGCCTTTTATGGTTATGGTCGAGTCCTTATTGCTTAATTTGACTCCTTTTTTTAAAGTACAGAAAACACTTGAAAACGGATCGTCGCTCTTCAGCGTTAAGGTGTAATTCCCGGCTTGGTCCTGGTCTTTTTTCAGTACTTCTCCCTTTAATTGGATCACCTTATTTAAATAGGTTTTATTTGCTTTGGTTTCATTAGTTTGAAAATCCTTAACGATTTGTGAGGCACTTACAATAATGGCGTTTTCATTTGCTACATCTCTGTGGTTTGTTACCGAATATTTAAATGCATAATACCAAACTCCAATTGCTGCCGCAAAGGCAAGAACGAAAATGATTAATGAAATTTTACTTTTCATGATTATATTAGTTTGTTCTCCCGGCGTTTTTTGGTTTAACAACCGTAAATACCCTCGAAATATTAAAACCAAAATGCACCCCGCCATTACTCCATAAACCTTGGGTCTGCGTAATAAAACTACTTTCGTTGATACCTGTTGAGTTGGTGAAAAATAACTGGAACACATGGCCACCCGTCTCGATATCAAATCCTACCGATGCAGAGTTTTTATATCCCCCTAACTGGGTTATTTGGTAATAATACTCTCCCGTGAGGTTAACTCTCCTCGATAAACGCGCACGAAAACCAACTCCCATTGAGTACAGATCATTTTTGATCTCCTTATCTGCAACAATGTTATAATGTACCATCGTCGGGATCAGTTGTAACGAAAAATAGTCGTTGAATTTTCGCGCCAGTATCAATTGGCTAGCAAAGCTAAAATGATCTGAATAATTTATCTGGTAGGTAGTAGCGGGATCTTTAAGCGACCGCCATACGCCTGTTTCCGCCAGGCTTATTGAAATGGGCATCTCCGTTTTACCGGTTGACTGCCGCAATATCCGGTACTTAAAAAATCCATCGAATTCCTTATTAAAAGTACTTCTGCCAATGCCCACTTCAAGCCTGTTAGTAATACCATAATCAAGTCCCAGGCGCATGGTTGCCTGGTCCAGGCCAAAAAAATTATACGCCCCCGTATTTACCATACCAAACCGATGTGATATTCGAAGATCTAAAATACCAGCGCCCGTATTTTCTATTGTTTGTCCGTTGATCAGCCTGGTCGATTTGAATATCGAGGTGGTGATATCTGTTTTTTCTTTCGCATCCTTTTTGTCCTGCTCGTCCTGTAATTTAAACAGATCGGTTGTTTGGGCAACTGCGCTATGTGGAAGTAAATAAGCGATGCTAAATAAAGCAATACACCAGAGTAACTTTTTGCTTCTATTGTGATTGTATGTTTCCATTATTGATATTTGCAATTAACGGTTACTTCTGCTTCGTTCGCTATTTTTCCGCCGATATACGATCCTACTATGCCATAGTCCGCAAGCTTTATTTTAAAAACACCGCTTATTGACGGGGTTCCATCGGCAATGATCACATCACCAGTAGTTGATACTTTTTGCTGGACGCCATGAATGGTTAATGTGCCAATAAAAACTGCCGGATATTTACCGTCTTTTGCAAAATTTACGCTCGCGATATTGGAAATGAAGCCTTTAAAATCAGCTTTGGGGATTTTGGAACTTTCCAAATAATTCTCATTAAAATGGTCTTCCATTAATTGATTTTCGAACTTGAAACTTTTGATCAAAACGCTGAATACGATCTGACCTGTTTTGTCGATCATTTTGCTATCGACCTGGTTGTTAATCGCCGCGATCTGTTCAAGAGGGCTGCTGGCGTTGAATCTGATCTGACCTGTTTTAGTTGAAAACAATTTCTGCGCATGTAGACTGAAGCTGAAGGTCACAAGAAATAAAACAAGGGTCGCTTTGTTCATCATAATTTTAATTGTTAAGGGTTCCGTTATCTATCCACGTTTGGATGGTTTTTATATCGCACGAGGAAAGTTTCTGCCCATTTTGCGGCATAACTGGTATTCCTCCGGTGTGATTGATAGAGTTCATCAACTGGCCATTGCTCACATACGTTTTTAACGCAGTATAGCTGTCTAATTTGATTCCCGCACCGGCGGAAGCATTTCCGCTATGGCAACTCGAACAGTTTGTAGTGATGATGCCTGAAACATTTTGGCTGTAGGTTGCTGTAGTGATTGTACACGGCACCTGGGGATAGACCAAATTAGCATGGTCGTAATAACAACCGCTTAAACTGATGAGTGTGAAAAAAACAATGATATAAATTCGCATAATTGTCGTTTTTATTGTGGGCATCCACCGTTTATCCATTTGGTTATTTGGGTTATCTGGCAACTGCTCAATTTTCCGGATTGCGGCATATTCATGGCGGCATTTGCAGATGTGAAATTAATCCCGTTTAAAAACGCCGTTTTCATTGAGGTTCCTGCAGATTTGGCGCTGGCGTAATTGCTCAGTATAACATTTCCAGACCCTGGTGAAACTCCGTGGCATCCATTGCAATAGGTTGCGAAGAGTTGTGAAATGCCGTTGTTATAAGTTGTTTTTGTTGTATCGCATACAGTTACGGCACAGGTGTTATTCAAAGCTCCCTGATTTATCCATTTCGCAATGGTAGTAACCTGTATACTGCTTAATTGTGGTTTATTCCTCGGCGGCATCGAACCGTTCTGTATCACCTTGTAATATTTGCTTCCACTTGTGTTATTCGCGCTAATACCCCGCATAATATTAGCATAGCTGATCAATACAAGGCCTTCGGCTTTAGTCGTTGCGTTGTGACATCCCGCACTCGCACAATAGGTTTGAAAAAGCGGCAATACATCTGTTTGAAAGCAAACGACATCACTTGGTGTAGTGGTTGTGCCTCCCCCAGTGATTGTGCCTCCCCCAGTGGTTGTATCTCCCGTTATCCCTTGGGGTGCTACGCCATCATGCGTACATGCAATTGTGAGACTGGATAAAACGCCGAGAATAATTAACAATCTTTTCATGATGTCGCGATTAAATAAATTTTGTCAGGGATATTTCGTTTAATATTTGAATGGCTTTACTCGGTAGATTTGTTTCAATGGCTCGAATTATAAGGCCACTGATTAATATAAATACATCATGCTTATTTTAGTAAATAACTAATTATAAATAAGTTGAGTAGTAAAAACAGCATTTAAATTGCGTAATTATTGAATAGTATGTGTTAAATCTGCGGTAATGGTTCATTTACATAAACAACTACTTTAAAATAGAATCGAAACGGATACCGGCTTTAATTATTTGCCACTCCAATTGTCACCACAATGTTACAATTGGAATCTGTAGTTAGTATGAAAAATAAGGACTTCCATAAAATAATAATTTATTTTTAACATAAAACACTCATTATCAAGTTTTTAATTTAAATTAAAACATTTCGGTCGTGCTTTGCAAGTTGATTCAAGAAATTATCGACTAATTAAATTTGATAGATTTCTTTTTCCAGTTCAACGAAATCGTTCTGTACGGTACTGTAAAAGTTCATGAGCTTCTTATTGGGGTCGTTGAGCACTTCCGCCCTGAAGGGATGCTTCGCAAATAATACGGCTGCGCCACCGGTGAATGCTTCTACTTAAAGAATATGATCGTCGGGGATGAGCGAGACGATCTTTGCAGCCAACTTTTGTTTACCGCCGTAGTAGGTAATTGGCGTTTGAGCTTAATTTTGATCATTTTCTTAATAATTAGCGGGTTCCTTGCCAGCACTAATGATTGAGAATGATAAAAATAGACCGTAATTTATTTTTGTAAAGGACAAGTTAGGTGCTTTTCAACATGATACCTACACCGCCAACTGACAGCCTGTATAAATTCATATTTGTATTTGGTGTCACTTTTGTCATCAGTACAATGTTTCTCATGAATACTGCTTTTGTGCCTGTAGTTGGTGGTGTCATCATACCACTCACGGATACCCTCAAAATCAATAAGTTGTTATATTGCCAAATGCAACAGGGCATTATATTTTTTACCGCTACGTGCCCTAAATGTAGATTGAATTTGTTACTCGCAGCGTACTCCATTTTATACGAACCCACATGGTAACACAAATATAAACCACAGATAAAAGCATCCCGGAGGTGGTATGGTGAAGGCACCAACCACAGGCTGAACAGCAATGGCTATGAAGTTGCATGAACTGATGTAGATTTCCAGCCATAAAAGCGATATTTGAAAAATGATGCCGACTGGAAATCCCCATATAGTGACAGCTGAAGATATTGCGGAAGTCGAGGCAATCGGCTTCAACATAACGTCAGGCAAAAAGCCATTGAAAGATTTTCTGTTAGCTTATTTTCCAGGGTTCGATCTTAGAGAATATCTAAAAGAAATAGGTGAATTACTTACTCCTTTAACGCAAGCCAAAATAGAAAAAGAGCTGGCTTATTTTGAAGAACCGCCACCGATGATCATTGTTCAATTCTATTCAGAAGATGAAGGAGATGATGAGACAGGTTTAGCATTGTCGCGGGCATTTATCAGGCATGACGACGAACTTATAGCGGAACACGACTTTTTTCGCATCCCGGAAACGGCAAGAGGACAGGGAATTGGTAAAAAAATGCTCAATTTAAGTTTGCAACAATATTTGCGTTTGGGCGTTGATAAAATTGTACTTGAAGCCGCGCTTGCCGATGGCAGCTATGTTTGGGCCAAAGCTTTTTTTACGGCAACTGTTCCCACAGAAGTAAAAATGATCTTAGATGAAGCGGAAAAGTGTCTATCTCCGGCGCAGTTCAAGTTTGTTAAAAGGGTTTATGATAATTATTACTCCAAATACCCTAATGGAAAGGCCTTTCCAATGGTAAAGTGGAGTCGGCTCGAGGGGATGGAAACTATACTAAGGAAAAGTCGCTGGCACGGAGAGATCGATTTGAATAATTCAGAACTTTTAGCTAAATTTAAATATTATGTTGCTTGACAGAAAGAAATACACTGAATCCGCTTATATCGGAGAAGAACTTTTCAGCGATCCTGAGAAAGACAACCTGCATAAATGCATGGTTGTTGAACAGAGCATTGCGGATGGGGATTTTTCATTAGATGAAGCGTTAGAAGCATACCTGTTAAGTAAAGAAGAATATGAAAGTTATATCGCGAAGAAATCTAATGCAAATATATTTCTGAGCTTATCTGGCAGTACAAACGTTTATTCAACAATTAAAACAAGTTTCGCCGCTCCATATTATCTGGAAGTTTTTGTTAAAATGATCGACAATTCATTTGACGACCAATTGCATAACCTTTTAAGCAAGCGTATCAGCAAGATCAAAAAGGAACTTCAAGGAATGTCTAAAGACATCAAAGAGCTAAAGGCAAAGGCTTGAACCTGTCAATAGCTTATCATCAAAAAATAAATTAATTACATTATTGATTGTTGTGAGGGGGCATAAGTTTCACAAGGTGCCTGTGGTTGGTGTTATACCATAAAACTTACCTATTCCTTTATAACCAACAACTTGTTATATTGCCTAATGTAACAGGTCATTACATTGTTACTGCTTTATCGCCCTAAATGTAAACCCCAGGCCGATTTTACCGCACTGCGTATAAAAAGCTCTCCCCAATCATTATTACCCACCCGTGACCTCTCCCACAAGCCCCTATGCTTACCTTTGCCGGTAAATATTGTTTTTGATGAAGAAGATAGGATTTTTATCATTCGGGCATTGGTCTAACCACCCCGCTTACCAAACCCGTACGGCGGGCGATACCTTGCTGCAGTCGATAGACTTGGCGGTTGCGGCGGAGGAGATAGGGGTAGATGGTGCTTACTTCCGGGTGCATCATTTTGCGCGGCAATTGGCTTCGCCCTTTCCTTTGCTTTCGGCTATCGGTGCCAAAACCAGTAAGATAGAGATTGGGACCGGCGTTATTGATATGCGTTATGAAAACCCGATGTATATGGTAGAAGATGCCGGCGCTGCCGACCTGATTTCGGGCGGGCGGTTACAATTGGGCCTCAGCAGGGGTTCGCCGGAGCAGGTAATCGAAGGCTGGCGCTATTTCGGCTATGCGCCCGAGGAGGGAGAAAATGACGCCGATATGGGTCGGAAAAAAGCTTTGGAGTTTCTGGATAAATTAAAGGGCAAAGGATTTGCCGAGCCTAACCCGTACCCGATGTTCCCGAACCCGCCGGGCTTATTGCGCCTGGAACCCTATGCCGAAGGTTTGCGCGAACGCATCTGGTGGGGAGCCGCCAGTAATGCAACGGCAGTTTGGGCAGCCGAGAATGCCATGCACCTGCAAAGTTCTACCCTGAAATTTGATGAAAGCGGCAAGCCTTTCCATATACAGCAGGCCGAACAGATACGGTTATACAAAGAAGCCTGGAAAAAAGCAGGGCACGAGCGCGAAGCAAGGGTATCGGTAAGCCGGTCTATTTTTGCGCTGGTTACCGAGCAGGACAGGCAATACTTTGGGCAGGCAAAAGGTGGCGACAGCTTTGGCTATATAGAGGCCGACAAACGCGCGGTTTTCGGCAAAAGCTATGCCGCCGAACCGGATCAGCTGATCAAAGAACTGGCGCAGGACGAAGCCATACAGGAAGCAGATACCCTGCTGCTCACCATACCGAACACCCTGGGTGTTGATTACAACGTACATGTGTTATCGGCTATCTTAGAGCATGTTGCGCCTGCATTGGGCTGGCGGTAACAAAGCTGTTGCCAACTAAATTAAGCATTCGCGGGATGCAGCAATTGGCTTGCTGTTAATCAAACTGGTTAAACTGCTCGGGCTTTTATTTGCCTGCAACCAGCTTGTCTAGCTTCTTTTTCGTATCCGGGTTTTTGCCCAGTTGGTAGGCTTTGGTAAACATTTCTATGGCTTTCGCTTTGTTTTTTTGGTCGGCGTAGTAATCGCCCATGCTATCGTATGCGTTGGCGCTTTGCGGGTAGTTGGCTATATTGATGGCAAAGAATTGGTAGGCCTTTTGCGGTTTATGTGCCTGCAAAAAGTAATAGCCGGTCTGGTTTAAATCGCCTTGGTTCGGCAATACTTTGTAGCCCATGTGTTTTGATATATCGGCGTAGAAATTACTGTAAAACGCGGGGATGTCGAAGGCATCGTCCGTCTCTATTTTGCTTTCGGCACCCGCCGGCATTTTGTAGAAAGGGAACAAAAAGCGCATCCCATCATAGGCGGTTATGAGCGGTGCCGAGCTATGGGTATCATTGGAATAATATTGATAACCGAACGTGAGCCCATCGGCGGCCTTGTTTTGCAGCATATCCTTCAACGCTAAGATCGACCGGATATGCAAGGATGCGTTGGCTGTGTCCTTCCTTACTTTCAGGGTGTCCATTCCTTCGTCCATGGTATTGGCAATGCCCATATATAGCGATTTCCCGCCGAAACGTTTTTGATCCAGTAACTGCCGCGCTTGCGTAAGCAGCTTTTTGCCATCCCACCACATGCTGGGGTCTATAGCAATGTAGGCGTTGAACATATCGCTGTGGTTGATAAGCGTGTTGATAACCATCAGCCCACCTAAAGAGTGGCCGATAAATAGCTTATAAGGCGCGGTACGGTACGCCGAATCGATATGCGGCATCAGTTCCTGCTGTATGAAGGCGGTGAATTTTTCGCCCCCGCCGGTTATTGCTAACGCGGGGTCTTTTTTGCCTTCATACGACGTCTTCGCCTGGCTGGGGGTAAGATCGCGCATGCGGTTGGTATTGGGTATGGCTACAATAATCATCTGTGGTAACACCATGTTGCCATTTACCTCGCTCAGTTGCTGAATCATCCCGGCGATGGAGCTGAAGTGTCCGTCGCCATCCAGCAGGTAAACCACCGGGTAAATTTTACGGGGCAAGCTAATGTCGTTATAGTCGCCGGGCAGGTAAATCCAAACCTTTCTTTTTTCGCCTATAATCTTCGAGTAAACACTATCCGTTTTGCCAAGGATAATTTGGTTGTTTTTAACGGTCACCTGCGCGCCGACATTAAGGGCGGCAAATAAAAAGGACAGGAAAAGTAAAGGTTTCATCTGGAACTGTTTGGAGCTAAATTTAGTGTTTCCCCCAAATGCGCAAAGCCTTTTCATATTTAAATTTTCCGTTAATTTACCCGGAAATTTAAACTGTAATGAAAGTCGTCCATGTACCCGGTGATATTACGGGCCAGCAAATGCTTTGCGAATTACATACACCGATTATTTTGTGACCACATATGTTTTCAGCCCGATGATGCCGCCCATAATCATCAGCATAAAGAATACCTCGGGCCAGGATACAGACTGCTTTAGGAAGAGTACCTCGGTGAATTTCATGAAGATAAGGGTTACCGCCGTCCAAACAGCGAAGGCCATAGCCATTGGCATCTGTTTAACTGCCATCGAAAAGAAATAGACATTAACAAGCCCGAAGACGATATAGCCCACAAAGGGCAGAACAACGGGTAACGATACCGCCGGGGTTATCAACGTTTGGAAGTTGAGTTTTTTTAGCTCGCTGAATTTCATCAGCTTGAGCGAGTAGGTCCAGGCGGTTTCGCAAGCCGCGGCAATGATGAGGAATAACCAGGCCATGGCTTACTGCTTTGCTGTTAAGATGTGTGATTGGTGTGTAGTATCTTTCGCTTGTTGTTGTACCGGAGTCCTCCGGGTAAAAAACCTGATGATATTGGGCCGCAGGTTATAATACCATTTAAACCAGGGGTATTTCAAAAGCTTCTGCTCGTCGAACCGTTTTACCGAGAAGGCATGTTGCAGAAAGTAGTCGCGCGGGTAGTCATAATACAAACCCCAGTTTTCGGGCTTGTCGCCGGGGGCATGTCCCGGATCGTAAACCGTGCCGAAAAGGTAATCCCACACCGAGAATTTGGTAGCGAAATTCGCATGGAAAACTTCCTGGTAATTGGCATGGTGCCACAGGTGCAGGCCGGGACTGTTCAAAAAATATTTGAACCTGCCCAGGTTAACCTTGATATTGGCATGGATGAATAAGCCGAACATGGAATCGAGCAGGGCCTTGATGGGTATCACCGCAGGGTCGGCACCTAAAAGGATAATGGGTGCAAATTCGATGGTTTGGTTGATGATGATCTCCATGACATGCGAGCGCGAACCCGCCAAAAAATCGACCTGTTTTACAGAATGGTGGGCTTCATGAAACCGCCAGAAGAATTTATTGCTATGCTGGAAACGGTGGAAAAGGTAGATATACAGATCGTGTATCACCAAGAAAAACAGCACCTGCACCCAAATGGGCCAATGCTGAACGAACTGGAAACGCGACCAATCGAAATGCCTTTGCATAGGCGCAATGATATAGTCGAAAATCAATATTTTCAGAAAATAGCTTTGTATAAGCGTGTACCACACCAAATCTACCCAGAAGCCGTCGCGCAAAAAGGGCAGGCCTTTGCGATAGGGCGATACACGTTCCCAGGTAATAATTACCGCTATCCAG
The DNA here is from genome assembly GCF_004519315.1 of Mucilaginibacter psychrotolerans. Lineage (GTDB taxonomy): Bacteria > Bacteroidota > Bacteroidia > Sphingobacteriales > Sphingobacteriaceae > Mucilaginibacter > Mucilaginibacter psychrotolerans. Next base: position 36,348 of record NZ_SOZE01000011.1, on the reverse strand, counting down.
CAAAAAAGGATAGCGGTAGTTACGGTTAAAACATCTAATTGCGGCATTTACACCAATGGCTTTGTTTTATACTCTTCGCCAATGTTTACGCGCAGGCGTTTCATTGGGGCCAGTTCAGATTCATAAACTTGTTTGATACCGTCTCCGGCTGCGGTTTCTATATCGCGGATATCGCGCACCAGGCGCTGGAAACCTTGAGGCTCTACCGAGGCGGCATGATCTGATCCCCACATGGCGCGATCAAGGGTAAAATGGCGCTCTACAAAGGTTGCACCCAAAGCTACGGCAGCAACGGTGGTAGCCAGTCCGGTTTCGTGACCAGAGTAACCGATTGGGATGCCCGGGAATTTATTGGCCAGTGTATTGATCATCCTCAGGTTCAATTCCTCGGGTTTGCAAGGGTAAGCCGACGTGGAATGTGCCAGGAACACCGGGTAATTCGGATCGAAATCGTTCACGAAACGCAGGGCGTTCTCAATTTCTTTCATGGTAGACATGCCGCTGGATAACATCAGCGGGCGGCCGGTTTCCAATATCCTTTCAATCAATTCAAAATCGGTAAGTGATGCCGATGCCAGTTTGTAAAGTATGGTATCAAATTGCTCCATAAAATCTACCGATGGTGCATCCCAGGCAGATACAAACCAATCGATGCCTACCTTTTTGCAATATTGGTCAATCGTAGCATACTCGGCTATGCCGAATTCGGTTTTGCGCTTGTAATCAATATAGCTCATACGGCCCCATGGGGTATCGCGCATAATTTCCCACTGGTCGCGCGGTACGCAAATTTCCGGCGTACGTTTCTGGAATTTTACGGCATCGGCTTTTGCGGTAACTGCTTCGTCTATGAGTTGCTTGGCGGTTTCCAGCGAGCCGTTGTGGTTAATGCCTATTTCGGCAATGATATAGCTGGGTTGGCCCGGACCTATCTTGCGGCCATTGCTTAGGGTAATTACGCCCGATTTTATGGGCAATGCAGCCACGGTGTCGTTTTTTGCATCGATAATCAACTCGGCAAATTCGCGGTAGCAGCCTTCGCCGCCTTTGGCCTGGCAAACGTAATCAACGGTGTTTTTAATGGCCGGCAAAGCATCGGCAGGGGAGGCGGTGAGGCGTACCAGCTTCATCACTTCCAGGTCGTTGTAATCGTCGCCTATGTAGGCTATTTCTTCTTTTTCCAGTTGCAGGCGGGCTATAATTTCTTTAAGTACCTGCGGCTTGTCTTTTACAAACAAATGCACTTCGGTTATCTGTAGTTTTTGGGCGCGGGTAATTACCGAGGGCGATTTTTCACCGGTGATAATGGCAGTTTCCACACCAGCCAATTTGCGTAAACGCTCTACACCCATACCATCGCGGATGTTGAATTTTTTTAGGTACTCGCCGTCCTGGCCGTAATAAACGCCTGCATCGGTTAAAACGCCGTCGCAATCGGTAATCAGTAACTTAATTTTTGAAGCTTTTTGTTTTAGGATTTCTTTCATGGTTCTTTAGTTTAAATTGCGGTCCACCCGCCGTCTACAATTAGGTTTGCGCCGGTCATGTATGCCGATGCCTCGCTGGCCAGAAAGACGAGGGCACCCTGGTAATCTGTTGCTTTAGCCATACGGCCCAACAGGGTTTTTGCGGAATAACTTTGGACGAAAAATTCGTCCTGGCTGTTTTCTACACCTCCGGGCGAGAGGGTATTTACCCTTACACCCTTATGGCCCCAATAGGCGGCCAAAAAGCGGGTAAAGTTGATTACGGCCCCTTTGGTAACCGGGTATGCCGGCGATTTAAAAAAGGTTTGCTCGCCACATGCATTGCGGTATATGCTTTGGTCGGGACCAACCACGCCATAGGTTGATGCGATATTGATGATGCTGCCGCTACCTTGTTCGGCCATTTTTGTGCCGAACACCTGCGAACACAGAAACACGCCGGTAACGTTTACATCCAACGATTTTTGGAAGGCATCCAGCGGGTAGTTTTCAAAGGCCGAGAGATCTTTAGCCAGTGCCGGATTCTCGAACATATCGTTGATGGCCGCGTTGTTTACCAAAATATCCACGCTGCCATACCGCTCATAAACAAGTGCTGCACCATCTAAAAGTGATTCCTTGCTCGTAACGTTAATGCCGATGCCCATGTGCCCCTTGCCCAGTTGCTGGGCAAAGTGCTGCGCCATTTTGCCATCCATATCGGCTACTACCACGTTTGCACCAGCCGTAGCCAATGCTTCGCAATGTTTTTTGCCGATGAGGCCGAGCGCGCCCGTTACAATGGCTGTTTTACCTTTTAAGCTGAAAAGTTCCATTAGGCTAGTGCGCTTGCTTTTGGTTTGATATTGTAATTGCTCACCTTACGGAAAACGGCTTCCAGCACTTCGCCTTTCAGGTAGCTTTTGAGGTCGCCGCTTTCAATAGCTTCTTTTACAATAGGCAATACCTCGCGGTAGGCAGCCAGGGTGTAGGCAATATCCTCATCGGAATGGCTGTAGCACATATTGTGGAAACCGGCCCAAAGCACACCGCGTTTGATCATTTCCTGTTGCATCAAGGTCTTTACCTCCAGGCCGTTGCCTGCTTCGGGTGTAAAGGTTACCATGCTGCGGCAGTTGTAGCCTATACAGCGGGTATATTTATCCATGCCCAATTCAAGGGCCAGCTGGTTGTAGCCATCTTTAAGCAAGGCTCCTTTGGTATCCAGGTATTGTGGTACTTGTTTATCAATCAGTTCGTTAATGGTAGCTATGCATGCCGCCAGCGAAAGGGCCTCGCCGCCGAAGGTAGTATAGCTGAATACCTTGGAATTGAACAAATCCATCACATCGGCGCGGCCGGTGAGCAGGGCTATAGGCATGCCATTGGCACATGCTTTGGAGTAAACGGCCAAATCAGCCTTTACGCCGAAGTATTCCTGTGCGCCGCCTACAGCGATGCGGAAGCCGGTCCACATCTCGTCGAATATCAATAGGGTGCCGTTTTCCTTGCAAGCAGCCGCCAGTTCCTGCAAAAAGTTGGGTTTGGGTGCCTCGAAGATAAAAGGCTCCAGTATCAACGCGGCTACGGTCTCGTCTAAGGCAGCCTTTATCGATTCGATGTCGTTGTATTCGAAGGTGTAAGTGAGGTCTTGTATGGCCTCTGGTATGCCCGCATTGCGGCTGGTAATGCCGATGTACCAATCGTGCCAGCCGTGGTAGCCGCAGCAGAAAACCTTATCACGGCCAGTAAAGGCGCGGGCTACGCGGATGGCCGCTGAGCATACGTCGGCACCGGTTTTGGCTATCTTCACCGCCTCGGCATTGGGGATAACCTGTTGCACCAGTTCGCACAGCTCCACTTCCAGCGGGTGCATCAACGAAAAGGTAATACCATCTTCCAGTTGCTGCCTGATGGCGTTATCCACCGCAGGGTAGGCGTAGCCTAACGACAATGGACCTATCGCCGCGTTGAAATCGATATACTCGTTGCTATCCACATCCCATACATGCGAGCCTTTGCCCTTGGCCAAATATTTCGGAGCAACGCCTTTGGTAAACTGGCCTGGTCCCTTAGCCAAAGTTTGCGTTACAGGCATCTGCACCTTAAGCGCACGGGCGTACAATTCGTCGGATTGGGTTATCTGCGGATAATCCTGGTTTAAAGCTATTTTATTGGCCATATCTATTTATTCTGAAAATTCGGTGAGTAATATTTCGGGTTGCTCGCTGGTGGTGCGGTAACCCAGTATTTTTTCGGCTATCTGTTTGCCGGTAAAGCCTTCGTGCTGCAAAACATCGGGCAGCAAAGCGGGTTTAAACCAGCGTTCTTCCAGCGCAAGAGGCAGTACGTTGGCGGTTTGGCGGTGCTTCAGCAGCACTTCGGCAACGATGCTGTACAGCCCGCCGGTTAGGAAATGGTCTTCCAGCGTAACCACCAGATTCGATTTTGCAGCATTCAGTATCGCCTGCTCATCTACAGGTTTCAGGCTGCGCATGTTGATCAGGCCGACGGAAAGGCCTTCGCTCTTCAATATATCCAGTGCTATAAGCGCCTGTTCAAACAGCAATCCGTAGGTTAGTATAGTTACATCGCTACCCTCTGCTATTACCTCGGCTTTACCGGGCAAATAGTCTGCATGTTGATAGCTGGTTTTGCGGGTATTGATTCGGGTATAAGCGGGTCGCTTCGATTGCCATATGGCGGGCAGCATCTTCACCAGATCGTCTTCGTCTGCAGGTGCAAAAACCGTCATATTCGGGATGCCGCGCATCAGGGAGATATCTTCTATAGCCTGGTGGGTAGGGCCATTGCCGTCTGATAAAAAGCCTGGGATAAAACCGCTCAGTTTTACCGGCAGGTTGGCTATACCCACGTCTGTGCGCACGAATTCGAAAGCACGCATCGTTAAAAAGGAGGTAAGGGCGTGTATCACCGGGATACGGCCACGTAGTGCGAGGCCCGCAGCGGCACCTACCATGGTTTGTTCGGTTATGCCGGTATCTATAAACCTTTTGCCCAATATGCCCGGCAGGTTGCGTACCAGCGCGCGGTTTTCGGCGGTCATCACCACCACCTGTTCATTGGCGAGGGCGGTTTCGGTCAGTAATTCTTCGTAGGTCATTTTAGCGTACGATTAAGGTTTCGGATGTAAGGGTAGTGGCCGCTTCGCCGTGTAGTTCGAGCAATAGCTGGTCTATCTCCTGGCCGGAGAAATTGCAGAACCACCTGTCGGCACGTTCTTCTATGCTTGGCAGTCCTTTGCCGCGCACGGTATCAGCTATCACTACGTTTAGTTTACCCGGTTGGAAAGGGTAAGCGCTGAAGGCTTCTTCCAACTGGCCGAAATCGTGCCCGTCTACCCGTTTTACCGCCGCGCCAAATGCCTCGAACTTATCTTTAAGGGGTTCCAGCGGGATGAGCTCTTCGGTGCGTACATTGGCCTGGAACTGGTTACGGTCTATCACAAAAATAAGGTTATCCAGTTTATAAGCATTGGCTACCAGTACGGCCTCCCAGCAAGTGCCTTCGTTGAGTTCGCCGTCGCCTAAAATGCATACCACTTTATTGTTGCCGCCGCTTATTTTTATATCCATAGCCACGCCCACAGCCACCGATGGCAAATGCCCCAGCGAGCCTGAATGGAACTCGATACCCGGTATATGGGTATTGGGGTGCCAGTAGATATGATCGTTGAGCGATAGGTGGTTGGCAAGGCGACTTTTCTCGATGATACCCAGTTCGGCAAGCGTACCGTATAGCGCCGGCACATCGTGACCCTTCGACAGGAAGAGGTAATCGCGGTCGGGGTCTTCCAGGTTATCCTTGTTTACGTTTAGGAAACGGGTGTACAGGTAAACCATCAGGTCGGTTGCAGAAAGCGATGCACCGATGAAGCAGCCGCCATCGGTGGCCATTTTAATGATGTGCTCGCGTACGTTTAAAGCTATTTTTTCCATTTATCAATTAATGGGTTGAGTGTTGTGTTGGCGTAATGGTTTTGGTTTGCCCGGCATCTATCGTCTTTAGTTCATCTAAATGATGGCGGTACCAGTTTACCCCGGCATAGGCGCTGTTGATGGCCATAATATCCGGCCGCTGTTCAAGCAGATTCAGGATGTCTGCACAGGGAAATTCCGTTTTCGAGGGATAAAGCGCCTCGAAAACGGCTTTGATAAATTCGTAGTCCTCTTGATAATCTATAGTGAACCGGTGCGACATGGAGTAGTCCAGTCCGGTTTCCCAGGCAATGTTGCCAATGCGGAATTGCTCAGGGTTCTCCCATATATACGGCGTAGTATGCTCCAGTTCCAGTTGGCGGGTAGCCTGCTGATGCGCGTGGGTAAGGCATTGCATGGTCATGATTTCTACATCGTTACCATCGGGCCAGGTAGCAGGGTGCAGGTTGCTGATATAATCGAAGCGGCTGCCAGCTGCAAAGAAATACTCCAATGCGGCATCTATGGCCGCGGGGTCTATCATCGGGCAATCAGAGGGTATCTTTAATACGACGGTGGCATCCAGCAATAGCGCCGCCTGGTAGTGCCTGTCGAGCAGGTTATTTTCGCTTCCGCGATAGCAAGCTACACCTAGTGCTTCGGCTTCCTGTGCTATTACATCGTCTGCTTCGTTCACAGAAGTTGCCACAACCAGCGTTACAGGGTGTTTCACCATATGCAGCCGTTCTATCATCCGAGCCAGCAGGCTTTGACCAAGTATCGGCAGCATTACCTTGCCGGGCAAACGACTGGAACCCATACGGGCCTGTATAACGATGACGATTTTATCCTGCATATACCTCGTTTAATACCGAATGATGGGCCAGGGCCTCGGCCATAGCTGCGGTTGGGTCGAAATGTTTTTTATCACCCTGGTAATCGAGGTAGCTTTGGCAAACCGCAGCTATGTTTTGCGCCGATGTGCCCCCGTTTTGCCATGGCGAAAGCTGATGCAAGGTGGGTACATCAAACCAGGAATGTACTTTTTTACCCAGCGCAATGCCGGTGAAAACCACGGTAGAATATTGTGTGATGAGCTCAGTGCAATTGGCTATCATGTGGTTAGTATTGCCGCTACGGAACATCAGCGTTCCTTCGGGTGCATGTTCGCGTATTTCGGCTTCGGCCCGTTCAAAATCTTCGTTAGGGTGAAATTTGAACAGCAAGCGCCTGCCTGCGGCAATTTTTACCGCGTCTTTGATGAAGGCTGGCCTGTTCTCGAAACGATAGGTTTCGCGCATGTCGGTAGTGGCTACCATAACGTAATCATGGTAAGGGAAATCATTATCCCTGAATTGTACGGCATTGTCATAATTGGGTATGCCCGTAACCACCAGTTTGCGTTTCTCGGTACCCAGGTTGCTGAAATATTGCTTATAGCCCTCTGAGGCTGCACAATAAACATCGCAGATATTGGAGGAGCCGTTAAGCGAAGTATTGCCCGATAATGCCGGATGAAGTTTGAGGGCTTTCACCACTTTGCTCACAGGTGTTATCCGGTCTACCATACCTTCCTGAACCCAAACCGTTTTAATTTTGCGCAGGCGATGGGGAATAAGCAGATCAGAGCAATACACCACCAAGTCGTAATGATTAAGATGGGCGCGATAATCTACCTGCAAGCCATGCTCGCGCATGTACTTCTCTGAGTTAGTCCTAAATTGCCCGGCGAGCGCAGTACCATTTAGCAATGTGGTTTTATTAGTAAGGAAATTGATGATCGGGCTATCCGCAAAAACCTGACTGAACCAGCAATCTACCCCAAAAAGCTCGGCAGCAATCTGATGCATTTGCGATGTTTGATGAACCGAGCCGGTAATGAATAAAACTTTCCTCATATATGTCATTTCAGTTAAGCAGACTTTAAACAAATCTTAAGCCTGATATGAATGAGCATAAATTTAGACGTGCCACTTTTCGGTAATGAATATTTTACATTATCAAATTGTTAAGCATCAAATAATGACATTAAACTGTATTGAAGTTGAGGTAACTTAAAAGTGCTAATTTGTTATTAATGAGGTTATTTTGATAGAGAATATGCGAGTTTTGGGCGGGAATTTATTTGCGGATATTGTTGCCTTTGGTCAATGTTTACAGGCTTCCGGAACAAATAGAAGACGAGAGAATATAAAAAAAACCGCAAAGCACCCCTGGCGGGTGCCTGCGGCGAATTTAATAGAGAACAGTTTGCTTAATTGATCAGCGGTAATAGCTCAATCAGATTGTCTATTACGGCGTTCGGGTTGGCGGTTTGCAGTTGTGCTGCTGTATGCGCGCCTGTGGTGATGCCCACGTTTACGCTGCAGCCTGCGTTTTGGCCTTCTTGTATATCGATGATAGAATCGCCTACTTTTACTACCCCGGCAGCATCTGTTATGCCGAATTTCTCCATGGCGAATACAATCATGGCCGGGTCGGGCCGGTTTTTGCCTACGTCGGTGGCGGTAACCAGGCCGTCATACTCAACACCTTCCTGCCAGCCCAGTTTGGTAATAATGGATTGAGCGGTAGTACGGTCGTACCCTGTATTCAGCACGGCATAAATACCGCGTCTTTTCAGTTCGGCAAAAAGTTCAAGAGAATTAGGCTGGGGGATAATATCTGCCGTAACGTAGGCCTCAGTAAGCTGCGGCAAAAAGTTAGCATAAATCTTATTGGTAAATTCTTCATCTTCTATACCAGCGAATGCGGCCAAAACCGAGCGTATAGCTTGTTTCTTTTCTTTACCTGCGCCTTCGGCCAGTACCTGGTCTAAAGTGAAATCGAAACCTGCTTCGTTAATGGCTTTCCTTAAGGTTTTGTAAACGAGATTGTTCTCGTCGATGGTGGTTCCGGCCATATCGAAAACTACCATTTTAATTTGCTGCTCCATATTATTGTTATTTGTTTTAGTTGTCGTTATTCAATGTCGTTTATTTAAGAGTCGGTGCGCTTCGTAGCCACTTAGGTAATGGCATTTAGTCATTATCTATATTGATGCCCACACGCACCGGCTTTTGCTCGCTGGCGTATTTAAAAGCTTCGGCAATCTGGTCAAGTGTATATTCTTTTTCCACCAGTTCTTCAAAGGGGTATTTCTCGAAATTCTGCTCTATAAAAATAGTGGCGTTCACAAAATCGTCATAATTGTAGTTGTGCAGACCTTTTATTTCTAAAAGGTTGCGTACCACACGCTGTGCATCTACAGGTACAGGTGATGCCGGGAAAACTGCGCCAATCCAAACTACAGTGCCGCCAAGGCCAAGCGATTCCACGCCGACTTTCATGGCTTCGGGGCGACCGGTCATATCGAACACCACATCCGCCTGCGGCCAGGGAAAACTGCCGTCTACCGGATTATTGGGGAAGATGAATTGCTCGTCGGCACCAAACTTTTCGCCCCAGCTTAAGCGCGATGCATCATTATCTATCAAACCCACCCAGCTTGCGCCGGCTTCGCGGCACATGGCCACACAGGAGATACCCAACAGACCCGCACCGAATACCAACACCTTTTTGCCTTTGATATTGCCCGCAACCCTCAACGCGCCTGTTACAGTGGAGTGTGCGCAGCTGATGGTGGCGGCAACCTTCATGGGTATCTTAGGCGATATCTTGAGGAATGCGGTATTTGGCCTGAGCACGCAGTAATCTGCCAGGCCGCCGTTGAACAAATCGGTATCGGTGGCTTGTGCATGGCCGTATTTAAACAGCCCCGCGCTTTTCTGAGGCATGTCTGCCCTGGGAGCTTCAATGCCTGCCGGCACCGCAAAAATCGACCAGGTGATGCGGTCGCCAATCTGTACCGTCTCACCCCGATAATCTTTGAATTCTTCGCCTTCAGGCAGCCATAAAATATCGCCGATAATTTCGTGGCCCAAAACCACTTCATCGGGCTCTTTACGGTGGCCGCAATAGGTGTGTATATCACTGCCGCAGAGGGTAGTGTAGCGGTTTTTGACAAGTATCTCCCCTTCGGCAAGAGCTGGTACTTCGCGGTTTATAGCCTTAAAAGGCTTGCCAACGCCCTCAAACAGCGCTGCCCGCCCCTGAGGGAATATTGGCATTTGTTGGTCCATCAACTTTCAGTTTTGTTTTAAAATATAAATGCGTAAAACCCATCAGCAGCATGCCGGCAATTGCCAGGCCGATGCATATCTTCAGAAATAAGGATAATATACTATCTGATGCCGGCAGGAAAAACCGCATCAGCATGAGGCCGATATAGCCGGTATACCCTACGGAATCTACGATGTACATCAGGAAACCCACCGTTGCCTTTTCACGAGTGATGGCGATAAGCCGCTCGAAGATTACAGCGTGCACCGCCACATAGGGCAAATAAACGCCCAGCCCCACCAATACCATAAAGCTGAATTTGCCCAAGCCGTAATCCAGACCTAAAGCAGCCAGTAAAACAATGAGGAAGCCCACGAAACTGGTAAGAAGCGAAACTTTGAAAGCCTTGTAATGGTTTTGCACGAATACCGCGAGACTGGTTATCACAATTACGCCGAGCGATACCAATAGCTCCGATGTGGTAAAGACATCCGGCGTGTGCGCATAGCCTAGTCCCGCCCACAGCTCTACGGCAAAATCGGCACGCACGCTACGTAACAGGGTTACGAATAAATAGATAAGGATGATGGCTATGAGCCCCGGCATATATTTTTTGAAGAAACGCAGGCGGTCGGCACCCGTCATGGGGATGCGTGCCGACCGCGATTTAATATCGCTTGCCGTGGGTTTTGGTACACAGGCAAGCATAGTTGTAAACAGCGCGGTTGGCAGCGCAAAAACCAGCCCGGCCATAAAGGGCATCCAGTTTTCGTTTATATGGATGGATAATAAAAACGCGCCTACGGATTTGGATACCCCATCTGATAAGATAAAGCTGGCGCAAAGCCCGGCTATCAGGAACTCGGTTTGCCTGCGCCCTTCTACAAAACTCAGTACCAATCCAAATATAACGCCGAGCGGTAAGCCATTTAGCAGCATAAAGGCAAGGCTCCAGGGGCGGGGCGTTATGGCGAACAACAAAAGCATCACCTCGGCGAAGGCCAGTAATACAATGATCGCAGTGATGCGTTGATGGGCTTTTATTTCGGAAACGAATTTAATGCCGAACCATTTGGCCAGTACGTAGCCTATTGTTTGTACAATAATGAGGCTGAATTTAAAGCTAAGTCCCCAATACCCGGCATCGGCAAAAGATGCTGCAGTGTATGGCTTGCGGTAGCCATACATGCAAAAGTAAGTGCCAAAGGCCGCCACCAATGCCCAGGCAGGGTTTGCAAATATTTTTGCCGGGAAGGTGTTTGAAGAAGTTGCTTCGGTTTTGGCCACAATTACAATAAACAATGTTTAGCAAAACTAAACATTGTTTACTATTTGGCAGTGTATCGTGTATTAAGTTTTTGTTATGTTTTGTTTAGCACTTTCAAATAAGCCCTATTTCTTCACCCGGTTTTGTTCGCTTTCTGCGCCGTTAGCTTCGTGCTTACGCTGCCCGGCGATAGATTTACCGAAGCGATAGGATAGGGAGAGTACCGCCGTACGGCTATCAGATCGGTTTACCCAGTTTGCCGTGGTGTTGGCCAGGTTGTTTATTTCACCATGGGTTATATTGGTGTAGAATATATCGTTCAGTACCAATTTGAGCGAGGTGGCCGGGGAAAGTTTTTTAGAGACCGCACCGTTCACCCGCCCACGGGCCTGTACAACAAATTGTGCATTGGTTACTTTGGTTTGATACCCGCCATCCAGCTGTAGTGTCCAGTCTTTGCCGGTTTTAAAACTGAATACCGGCCTTACGAAGTAGAGGGTTCCCTTGGTGTCGAGCGTCCCGGTATAAAAATCGCTTACCGAATGGATTTGCGTAGCATGCGTGTGCAACTGGATACTGAGCCACTTAGTAGGGTCGAAGGAGGCATCGAAAGATAAGGTCATCACCGTGCTTTTGCCGATGTTGCCGGGTCTGCTGTAGTAGATGCCATTTACGATTTCGATGGTTTCGTTCACGTCGTCCTTCGTGTTGCTATAGCTAAAAGTAGTGGTATAGCGGTCGTGGTAGGTATGTGATACCTCGATGTTGTTCGTAAAAGATGGCCTCAGGAATGGGTTGCCTGTGTAATAGGTAAACTTATCCAGCGGATTAAGGAAGGGGTTTAGGTCCTGGTAATATGGCCTGTCTATCCGGCGGCCATAGTCGATGCTGAATACATTGAGTCCTGCGGTATCGGCTTTGTATTGCATATAAAAGGTAGGGAAGAGGCTGGTATAATTGCGACGGAAGCTGGAATCGGCTTTCTGTGCGTTGCCCAACTGGTGCCCGTTAGACACCGTGTTCTCCAAACGTAGGCCCGCCTGAAATGAAAAGCGTTTAATATCCCTGGAGGCATTAAGGTAAGCGTCGTTGATATTTTCTTTATAGAGGAAATGGTTGGTCTTACCATAATCGGGTGAGGTGGTATAAAAATAATCGGCAACGTTATCGGTTTTGGTATAGCTGGATTTAAGGCCCGCCGACAGCTTGATTCCGCTGGATAGGGGATGCTCATAATCGGCCTTGGCCGAATAGATATCGATATGCGCCGGCAGGCTGCCGGTAAGCAGATCGCTGCCCTTAGGGGTACCATCGGCAAAAAAGCTGCGGTTATCAAACGATTGCTGGTCGTTGGTATAATAGTTCAGGTAATCCAGGTCGGCGCTTAACTGCGGACCGTCTTTTTTAAACTGGTGGCGATAGTTGATGTTAGCGCTGCCATTGCGCAGCAGGTAGTGCTGGCCATTATCGGCCAGTACGGTGGAATCTAAAACACCCGTTGCGTTGGTAAAATTGCTGGTAACCGGCGTTATGCGGTTTGCGGGGTTATATAAGCCGGTGAAGTTTACGCCAAGCGTGCTCTTGTCCGAGAGGTAGTAATCGGCACCTATCTTGGCTAAATAGTTATTGCTACGGTTGCGGATGTATGAAGCCTGCATGAAGTTACTTAACAGATTGCCTTGTGCATCGAAAAAATGGCGGTTGATGGTTAGGTCGGTAAAGGCATTGCCGTAATTGTAACTGAAATTGCCAAACAGATTGAGCTTTCCCGAACGATAATTCAAATTGAGGCTATTATTGGTTTTGGCTAATTTGCCCTGTATGTAAGCCAGGTTTAGCCCGCCATTAAAGCCCTTTGCCTTGTTCCGTTTGGTGCGGATGTTGATTACCCCACCGTTACCCGCAGCATCGTACTTAGCGGGTGGGTTGGTCATGAGTTCCAGTTGGTCGATACCGGCTGAGTTGAGCGAGCGGAGGTAGTTTTGCAGGTCGGCACCGGATAGGTAAGTAGGCTTATCATCTATAAAAATCACAACGCCTTTGCCCTTAAGGGTAATGCCGCCGTTTTGGTCTACGATTACGCCGGGGGCTTTCTCCAGTACATCCAGCGCGGTGCTGCCTGCATTGCTGATGAGCGCTTCGGGGTTAACTACGGTGCGGTCTATCTTCTGCTCAACGAAAGGCCTGGCGGCAGTTACCGTCACTTCCTGCAACTGTTTGTTCGTGGCAGAAAGGATAATGTCTGGTAGTTTCATATCCGCAGATAAATGGAATAGAGCTATTTTAGCTGTATTATAACCCAGCATGGTAACGGATAGGCGGTAACTGCCCGCAGCCTGCCCTGCGAACGCGAAATTACCCGACGCATCAGTAAGAGCACTTTTGATTAGCGTAGAATCCTGTGCTTTGAGTAGGTATACGGTTGCGCCGTCCAGTGCTTTCTGCTCCGAACTGAGTACTTTACCGCTAAGCAGGTACATGCTTTGAGCCTTCGCCAAAATTGGGGCAATACTTATCCAGGCGGCAAAGAAGGCCGCTATTCTTAATTTCATGATGGGTGGGTTTTTAAAGGTTGAATGTTGTTTTTCTTAGTTTAGGGCCATAGGTATCCACAAGGACTGAAAGTCCTTGTGGTTAATCAATGTAGTTGCGATTACTTTTCTTCGAAATTATACATCCATGCCCAACTGCCCTGCTTGCCGTTTTCGGGTGCTTTTACGTAAGCTTTTCGGTATTTTTGATAGGTTTCGGCGGGAATTTTTTTACCGTTTACGATGAATTCTGTATCGCTCAGTTTAAACGATGTTAAATCGTCGGCATTCTTGATGATGCCATCTGCAATCAGGTCGGCGGTTAGCTTTTCTCTCACTGTACCGTCGTGATAAGCATGTGTGCTGGTATTGTAATCGGGCTGCTGCTTTAAGCTACCCAGGCCGCTACTGATGGGTGCCGGGGAAGAGGTGGTAATGTTTACAGGCCTGGTGATGCCTCGCAATTTTGTTTGCATCAGATTATCGATGATGCTCAGGTAACGGGGATAATCTTCCGCGGGCACGGTTTTGCCATTTACCTGCATAGACATCAGCCTGTCGGCACGTCTGTTCAGCTGGTATAAAACGCCATCCACTTTTACCAGGCGGGTTTGCATGTCGCCATTGCCCAGGAGTATATCGGTAGAGTCGCTAATCTTTTCCGGGTGGTAAATCGTCATGCGCGGCGTATCCACAGGTGCAACCGGGGCTGCCACGCCTAATGGAGCTACATTTTTGGGTTTGCTTGCCGGGGGTAGCTTTTTCTTTAGCGTATCGGTTTTAGCGGTTTCTGTCTCGGTGTTGTTCGTAATAGTAACGGTAGTATGTGTTACTTTAGACACCAACTGTGTTACCTTATCGGGATTTGTAAACGCTGCAGTGAACAACACGCCCATAAGTAAACCTACGGCTAATACAGCACGTTCGGCTATGCTTAATGATGTATTGCTGTTAGATAGCATCCGTTGTACACGGCCCAGCAAATGGTTTTTTTGCCCGCCGAAAGCCATAGCATAAGCAGGTACATCGGCCTGGTATTCGTGGCAGGCCACCAGGGCTTTGATGTAATTGGTTTTGCTGCCGGTTTGGGCGAGTGCCATGTCGTCGCAGCAATTCTCGCGTTCGGCCCTTATAAGGGCTGACAGCCACAGCACGGCGGGGTTGAAAAAGAATATCACCTCTAAGCTGCTGATGAGCAGGTTTACCAAATAATCGCGGCGGTGGATGTGCGCCAGTTCGTGTACCAATATGGCTTCTATACCTGCCGGGGGCAAGGCGGTAATTAAGCCCGCGGGAATAAGGATGAGTGGTTTCAAATGGCCGATCACCATAGGCACCTTAGCCATGCCCGATTCGGCAATGCCTACCAATCGTTTGATACCCATCTGGTCGGCAAGTTGCTGAACCCGCTCTACCCATTCATCGCCAACGGCTGCAATTTGCCTGCGTCGTAAAAAATAGAGGCTCTGTAGGCCGGTAAGCAACTGTAATGCCCTGGCCAATACAATAAGCAACCATATCAGTACTATGCTGTTAGCATGTGCGCGCAGCAAGCCGGCAATAAAGTCGTATTTGTTCGTGTCGAGGTGTTGTTGCGATACGATGGTGGTCGGCAGGGTAGTAGTTTGCACCGAAGCAGTGCCGGATACCGTTTCATGTGGCAGCAGCTGTTTCACAAACACGAACAGTACAGCAGTCGTGAAAACGCCCAGGCCACCAACCAACAGGTTATACCTCAGTTGTGCGCTTTGCTTACGGGTGCAAAGTACGGCCAGCCCTGCGGCGGCAGCTAATATTAGCCCAAGCCAAAGGGAACTGAGCAGCGTATCGCAAATGGCATTTATGAGGTGGTTAGGTATCGTTTCCATTGGGTAGTTTTTTGGTGCTGTGGTATTATTCTTCGTATTTATCAAGCAGGTCTTTGATCTGTTGCAGTTCGTGTTTCGATGGTTTTTTATCGCCCAGCAGCTGCATTACCAATTTGCCGGCCGAGCCTTTATACATCGAATCCACAAATTTATCCAGCAGATGTGCTTTGGTTTTTTCCTCGGCTTCAGCTACGCTGTAAATATGTTTCATCTGGCTGTCGTCGCGTTTTAACAAACCTTTTTCGGTCATAATCTGCATAAACTTAAGGGTGGTGCTATAGTTCACGTCCTTTTGCTTCAGCAATTCATCATTTACAGTGCGTACGGTCGCCGGGCCGGTTTCCCACAAAACCTGCAGTATCTCCAGTTCTGATTTGGTTGGCTCCACCATTTGCCGATCGTTTTTGGTATCCATAATCCAAAGGTAGGAAAAGTTTTCTACCATGCAAATTTAATTAGGAATTTTTTCCTACCTTTTGTTTGCACTTATCTGGAGCAGGTAGGTTTTGTAGCCGTTTGCATATAGCCAGTATTATTCCCCCAAAAAATCGAACGAACAAACCTGTTTATGGCGACTACTGCTTTGCGGAATTAGACATTCCCGGTTATTTCATTTCTTTAAAACCCGGAGAAGTATAATCTGTTAACTCACAAGTCATTCACAATAGGATGGCGCTTTTACAAATTATGAAACTATTTAAATGCACCAATTGCGGCCAGTTGTTATACTTTGAAAACAGCCTTTGCGAATGCTGCAAACACCCATTAGGTTTTATTCCCGAAAATTTAAGCCTGGCTACGCTGGTGCAAGGCGAGAACCTTACTTATACCCTGCACAGTACCGAAAAGACGCCTTTGTTCGGTAAGCTTTTCGGGAAGAACAGCAAACCCGCTTTTAAGTACTGCAACAACTTCCAGTATGGCGTTTGTAACTGGTTGATCCCCGCCGAAAGTGAGAAAACCTATTGCCGCGCCTGCGAACTCAACCACATTGTACCCAATTTGACCGACCCTGAGCACTTACGGCAATGGGGATTGATTGAAGCCGCAAAGCACCGCCTTATTTACAGTTTGCTGCAAATGAAACTGCCCCTGCTTAGCAAACTGGATGATTTGGAAAAAGGCCTCAGCTTCGATTTTATGACGGACGTGAATGCCGTGCAAAAGGTGCTCACCGGGCACGAGAACGGTCTGATTACCCTGAATATCAATGAGGCCGACGACGACAAGCGAGAGCTATCCCGCAAGGAAATGAACGAACCCTATCGCACGTTATTGGGACATTTTCGCCATGAGGTGGGCCATTATTATTGGGATTGCCTGTTAGATAACAGTACTTTTATTGATGAATACCGCCAAATATTTGGCGACGAGCGCGAAGATTATGGCCAGGCCCTACAGCGGCACTACAGCCAGGGCGCACCGGCCGATTGGCAGCAGCATTTCATTAGCGAGTATGCCACATCGCACTCCTGGGAAGATTGGGCCGAAACCTGGGCGCATTACCTGCACATTATGGATACGCTGGAAACGGCAGATACCTTTGGCATAAGCGTAGCGCCGCGCATCGCCACAAAAAGCGATCACTCCAACGCGGTAATCAAAGTAAACCCTTACGAGCAGCAAAATTTTCAGCAATTATTGGATATGTGGCTGCCGCTAACCTTCGCCATGAACAGCATGAACCGCAGCATGGGCAACCATGATTTGTACCCGTTTGTTATACCGCCAAAAGTGGTAGAAAAGCTCAGCTTTATACATAAGGTGTGTTTTGCATCGAGGGTGAATTAAGAAAGAAATAATGTCGAACACCGAATGATGAAGTAGGAAACTTCTATATTTACATAACGTCTCCGTATTCTTTGAAAAAGGACCCAGCGGCACCAGGACATTCCAAATAGCGTTATTCGTTATTGATGGTGTTTTACTTCATCATTCGATATTCAGCATTCGGTGTTCGATATTTAATATTGAACACACAGAGTCAGGAATTACTCAACCCGCCTTACATCTACATTTACGTACATGCGCTGGCCAGCGCCGCTGTACACAACGCCTTTAAGGGGCACTACGTCGGCAAAATCGCGGCCAATGGCGGTGCGGATGTGCCGGTCGTTTACCAGCAGGTTGTTGGTCGCGTCGAACTCTGTCCAGCCCACGGTAGGGATGTACAGGGCTATCCAGGCGTGTGAGGCATCCGAGCCGAAGAGTTTGGGTTTACCGGGCGGCGGCAGGGTTTCTATATAGCCACTTACATAACGCGCGGCAAGGCCGATGGCCCGCAGGCAAGCTAAGGAAAAGTGGGCAAAATCCTGGCAAACGCCCTTGCGGTGCAGGAAAACGTCTTCCAGCTTGGTGGTTACATCGGTAAAGCCCGGCGTGAAATCGAAATCATTAAAGATGCGGGCATTCAGGTGCAGCATGGCCTCCATGATGGGTCTGCCCGGCGTGAAGGATTCAAGGGCATATTCCCGTATGCCGGGGATGAACGTAACATGGTCCGATTCGAGGTAATACTGCCTGATGTCGCTATCCGCACTGGTGCTGCGCAGCCAGCTGGCCACGTTTTCCCAGGGTGTGGTATCTTTGGCTACGGTATTTGTCCAAACGGGCTGGGCCACTTTAACCTCGCTTTTTATTTCTACCGTCAGTTTCTGATGCGACTCTTCAATGGAGAAATAAATGAATTTGTTATGGAAGAAATCCTCCCGCGTTGCCAAAAAATGTGGTACAGGATGTATTTGGTAATGCACTTTCTCCACTTCCTGAAAACTATGGTTCACTGGTACCTGGTACACCAGGTTATGGCAAAGCGAGGCCGGGAGCTGGTACTCGTACCGTGTGATATGGGTAACCTGGTATTTCATAGTTCGGGTAAGGCGTTATTGCTTTTTACGAAGCTGTACTGGCTTTGGGTAGGGCTAAAATAGCTCTCAAAGATGATGCTTGCAGCCTGCCCCAGCACTTCTATCAAATGATGCAGGAACCGGTTCAATTCCTTTTTGCTAAAATCATCGGTTAGGTTGGCCGGTACCATCTTATTGATATCGCAAAGCCTGATCATGGTCAACGCTTCCAATAGTTTTTTATGGGCGGGACTAAGGCCGCCACCATCATAATTATCGGGCAGGTGGGCCAGGTGCTCGTCTATCTTGGCAATTAAAAACGCCACCGATTTAGGGTTATCCTCATTCACCAGCAATAAATTGAGCACACCCGGCAATTGCAGGGTAGAGCGGTACAGGTAACGGTAGGTAACCAGGCTTTCGTTGCACATCAGCACCAGTTCCATCAGTTGCTTCTCTACATCGGGTTTTACATTGTTGCCCAACGCAGCCTGCAGTATATTACAAGTATTTAACGCCGATTCTAAAAAGCGGCCTATATTGAGTAAACGCCAGCTGGATGCCCGCGTCATGTTATCGTTGTTGAGGCCAATGAAGGCCATCAGCTTAATAATAAACTGATCGAGGTTATGGTATATCTTACGCAAATCGTTGCCGTTTTGCTTCATCGCCTCAAACTCTTCAGATATGCTGTCTAAAATACGCCAGGTATCCAAACTCAAACGATCCCTAACGGCATAACCATTGGTGAGAAAGGATTGCAGTGATTGCGCGAGTGTGCCCGCGCGCCCTGTTTCTACGGCAAGGGACAGCAATTCCTTTTCGGGCTGACGTAGTTTGGCCTGATCGGGCGCGGTGAAGCCGGGCAGGGTGCTGGTAAGGGTACTTAGGCTCTTGAGTAGTATCACCAAGGTTTCGTTGGTTTCGGGATGTATCTCGTCGTCGCGCTCGTTGTATATTTTCAGCACGATGCGCATCATCCGCACGTTGCTCACGGCTCTGTCCAAATAGCGGCCCAACCAAAAAAGGCTTTCGCCGGTGCGACTGGGCAATATGTTCTTCACCTGTCTTAAAATTGGCTGGTTTACGGCCCGTTTGGGTTGATCTTCCGGAGAGGGGCCAAGTACCCAGGTATCCTTGCTGATGCCGCCCGTTTGGTTCGAAATAATGAACTCGCCCTTGGTAGGGAAGCTGCGCGATAAGCCGCCCGGCATTACGTTGTAGGCCTCCTTTTCGGTATCGGCTACGATGTAGCTGCGGAAGATGGCGTTACAGGCCTGGAGGCTGTTATCTATCAGTGATGGCGTGGTGCTGAAGCTCACCACCTCCTGCGCCACATACAAATAGGGGCGGGTGATGATTTCTTTGCGTAGCTCTTCGATTTGTTTCTTGCTCATCTCACTGCCGATGTAGGGCAGGTTCTCATTACTGCGATAGATAGAGCGGATGATGAGGAAAGGCAGGTTATCCAGCACGTATTTCTTTTCCTTTTCATGCCCGCACCACCAGGTAGCTACCGATGGCAGTATCAGTTCCTGGTTGAGCAGGTGCCGGCAAAGGCGGGGTAAAAAGGCCATCAGTCCGGGGTTCTCTAATATGCGGGCACCCAATGGGTTGATAACGGTTACCTTTTTTTGCCTTACAGCTTCCATCAGGCCCACCACGCCCAGGTGAGAATCGCCCAGGAACTCCAGCGGATCGCAGAAAATATCATCCACACGGCGAACGATAACGTCAACCTTTTCCAGCCCTTTGAGGGTTTTGAGCCAAACGTAGCCGTCGCTCACGGTAAGGTCCTGCCCGAATACGAGGGTAAAACCTAATGACGAGGCGAGGTAAGCATGCTCGAAATAGGTTTCGTTGGCTGTGCCCGGCGATAATAGCACCACCCGCGGGTTCTCCTTGTTTTGTATGGAGAGTTTGGTGAGCGTATTCTTCAGCGTTTGATAATAAGAGGATATCTTGCGTACCTGGTTCTCGCGTATCAAATCGGGGAATACGCGCGTCATGGCGGCGCGGTTTTCCAGCGTATAACCTGCTCCTGAGGGGGCATCGGTACGATCGTGCAGTACCCACATCTTGCCGTTTGGCCCGCGCACCAAATCTGCCGAGTATTGTATCAACTGGAATTTACCCGGCATGATGAGCTTATCGGCCTGCCGCAAAAAGCCCTTATGCGTAAATATCAAATCGAAGGGTATGAAGCCCTCTTTGATCAACCGGCGTTCACCGTAAATATCCGTAAGGATGAGGTTCAGCAGTTCGGCGCGCTGGGCCAGTCCCCTTTCTATGCTCTCCCATTCCAGCTGGCTGAAAACCATCGGCACGGGGTCCAGCTTCCATGGGCGGTTGATGCCGTCGGGGTCGCTGTAAACGTTGTACGTTACACCGTTATCGCGCAGTTCCTGGCTAATTTCGCGGCTGCGCAGCTCCATCTTATCCAGGCCCAGCTCCTCATAAGCATGCGCAAGCTTTTTCCAATGTTCGCGCACCACCCCTTCAGGGGCAGCAAGCTCATCAAAAAAAGGTTTGGCAGTGCTGCCGCTCCGCCGCAGGTACGTTTCAATCATTTCCCAAATCTATATTTTTCCGCTATAAATTCTTGGCATTTTTATATCTGCGTAAATCCATGGTGTAAGGGTACTCGGGGCTCACCACCTCGTTAGTTATGGTGTAATGCGGTAATATGTTCATTTTGGTTACAAAACGGCCGCCCGTGGTTTGCTGCGCCGCAGCAGGCTCTACCAGGTTTACCGAATGCCCGAAATCGAAGAAGCGGGAAATAATACGCGATTCGGCTTCGTAGCTGTTTACAGGGAACGTATCGTAACTGCGACCACCCGGGTGCGATACATGGTACTGGCAGGCCGCAACCGATTTCTGCGTCCAGGTGTCGAATAAATCGAAAACCAGCGGGGTATCCGTACCGATGGTGGGGTGCAATGCCGATGGTGGCTGCCATGCGCGGTAACGTACACCCGCAATGTACTCGCCTTGCACGCCTGTGCTTTTCAGCGGTATTTTGAGTCCGTTGCATAGGAAGGTGTAGCGCGAATCGGTAAGGCCGGAAATTTTTACCTGGATGCGCTCCAGCGAGGAATCGACGAAGCGGGCCGTACCCGTGCTCGACATCTCTTCGCCCAGTACGTGCCAAGGCTCAATAGCCATTTTGATCTCGATATTGATATCATCTACCTGAAGCTCGCCCAGGAAAGGGAAACGGAAGCTGAAAAAGGGTTCGAACCAGGAGATATCAAACCCATAACCGGCATCGCGCAGGCTGTTCACTACCTCGGTCATGTCCTTCAGGCAATAGTGCGGCAGCAGGAAACGGTCGTGCAGTTCGGTACCCCAGCGTACCAGCTTGTGGTTGTAAGGCGTTTTCCAGAACCAGGCCAGCAGCGTACGGATGAGCAGGAACTGCACCATGCTCATGCGGTAATGGGGCGGCATATCAAAGCCGCGGAACTCGAGTATCCCCAGCCTCCCGCTCGATGAATCGGGCGAATAGAGCTTATCGATGCAGAACTCTGAGCGGTGGGTGTTGCCGGTAATATCGGTTAAGAAGTGTCGGAAGATACGGTCGACCAGCCAGAACGGCACTTCGTTTTCGGCCCTTTCGGGCACTTGTTGGAAAGCGATTTCCAGTTCGTACAGGTTTTCCATGCGGCCCTCATCTACCCGTGGTGCCTGGCTGGTTGGCCCGATGAACTGGGTAGAGAACAGGTACGACAGCGAAGGGTGGTGCTGCCAGAATGTGATGAAGCTACGCAGGATATCCGGCCGGCGTAATAGCGGACTATCACTTGGCGTTTCGCCGCCCAGGGTAACGTGGTTACCGCCGCCCGTGCCGGTGTGCCTGCCATCGATATTGAATTTTTCTGTAGCCAGGCGCGATTCCGCTGCCTTTTTGTATAGGATATCGTAATTGTGTGCCAGTTCGCGCCAGCTTCCTGCGGGGTGTATATTCACCTCTATAACCCCCGGATCGGGCGTTATCATCATTTTGGTAACGCGATTATCGGTAGGCGGGTCGTAACCCTCTATCAGGATGGGTATCTTCAGTTGCTCGGCGGTACGCTCCACGGCGTTTACCAGGTACAGGTAATGCTCGAAATAACTGGTTGGCGGGAAGAAAATGAATAGTTTGCCCTGCCGCACCTCTACCACCAGCGCGGTTTTAAATATGATTTTGCTGTTGTTGAACTTTGCACCTACAGACGGGATAAGATGGTCGCCCTCGGGCAGGGCATCTACATCGGCAAAAAGGCTCCTTTCGGGCAGTTCTTCCTGTTCTTTTGGGTCGAAATACTGTACCGAATCGAGCGGAAGGCGCAAGCCCACTGGCGAATTGCCTGGCACCAAAAACAAATTATTGCGGCGGAAGCTCCATTTGCAGCTTTGCCAGTTGCTTTGCTCCAGATCCCATTTAATGGGTAATACGTAGCCTACCGGTTCGTTAAGGCCGGTGTTTAGCAATTCGGCCAGTTTTTGCCTTTCCAGCGGCGATTTCAAGTCAACCTTTAGCGGGTCTACATTTATCGGGGTTTTGCTTTCTTCCCACAAAAAGTAAAAAGGGTCCTCGTAGGTAGGGGCGATATTTTTAGTATCGATATGCAATTCTTTGGCCAGCTGACGCATAAAGTTTTTAGCATGCTTTGGGCCAAGGCCGTAATCTTTAGAGATATCGGCCATCAGCTTATCGTTGTTCCACATCGGCACATGGTCCTTGCGCCAGTAGCAGGCTAGTTTCCAGCGGGGGAGCGGTTCGCCGGGGTACCATTTGCCCTGCCCGTATTGCATCAGTGCGCCATCGCCATATTCATCTTTAAGCTTGTGGAACAGGATATTGGAGAGGCGGCGTTTATGCTCGCCATCGGCAGCAGAGTTCCATTCGGGGGCCTCGTTATTATCTACCGATACAAAGGTAGGCTCGCCGCCCATGGTGAGGCGCACGTTGTTGGCAGCAAACTCCTCATCCACCTTATCGCCAAGGGCCATAATATCTTCCCATTGCTCATCAGAGAAGGGCTTGGTTACGCGTGGTTTTTCTTCGATGCGGGTGATGGTATTCTCGAAGTGGAACTCGGTTTCGGCGGGCTCGGCCATGCCGCTGATCGGCGCCGCGCTCTGCGGATCCGGCGTGCAGGCCAGCGGGATGTGACCCTCGCCGGCAAATAAACCCGAGGTAGGGTCGAGGCCTACCCAGCCGGCACCGGGGAGGTAAACCTCCGTCCAGGCGTGCAGGTCGGTAAAGTCTTCTTCGGGGCCTGATGGGCCGTCTAAAGATTTAATATCGGGCCTTAGCTGCACCAGGTAACCCGATGCGAAGCGCGCGGCCAGCCCAAAATGGCGCAGCAATTGCACAAACAGCCAGGCCGTATCGCGGCAGGAGCCGGATTTAAGCCCTAATGTTTCCTCGCAGCTTTGTATGCCGGGCTCCATACGGATGTTGTAGGAGATGGTGAGGTACAGCAAGCGGTTGAGGCTCACCAGGAAATCCTGCGTAACGGTATTTTTTTTGAGTAGTTCGGCAGCTTTTTCGGTGAGTTCCATCAGCAGGGGGCCGCGCTCGGTTATTTCTAAATAGGGCACCAGGTTTTTCTGCAGCGAATCTTCGTACTCAAAAGGGTAGTGGTTGGCATATTCTTCCACAAAGAAATCGAAGGGGTTTATCACCACCATATCGGCAATTACCTCTACATCTATCACAAATTCGTTCACCTTCTCGGGGAACACGATGCGGGCCAGGTAATTGCCAAAAGGGTCCTGCTGCCAGTTGATGAAGTGCTTCTCGGGCAGTATCTTAAGGGAATAGCCTTTGATCATGGTACGCGAGTGCGCGGCGGGGCGCAAACGGATAACCTGCGGCGACAGCGTGATATGCTTGTCGTATTTATAACTTGTAAAATGACGGATTGCTACTTTTATCGACATCGGCTACGTTTTATGTTATAAACATAGCCTATTTATGATGAAATACGTAACAAAAGGGTGTTTTTTTTGTGGGAATTGGAAAAATAGAAGTATGGTCTTAGGGGTAATTGCCAACAATGGTATGTCTGCGATTCAAAAAACAATTAATTGGTTTTTGAACTTTGTCTTTCATAGACTATTGCATATTCAAGAATCCAAAATCAACTTCACCCGAAGCAAACTTTATAGTATTAAGCGCAAACGTGTTAATAATACTTACAAAATGGGAAAATGCAATTTCTTTTGGCTGCAAATGATTATCGTTAAAATCATCTTTAACTACCTTAAAATGCCGTTGAAAAATATCTTTGGCTTTCGACTTAATTTCGTTGAGGGTGTCTGTATTTATAATTGTTCCCTGATGAGCTATAATATTTCTTAAGACTGAAATCATTTCAAAATAATTGCCCCATGTTGTTGTTAAGTCGATATTTAGAGGGCTATTTAAGTAGCGAGAATAATCGGGAACCTTATGTTTTAGAAATTCAATTAGATGGCGATTGTTTTTTGAATCGATTGGAAGCCCGAATAAACTGAGTTGTTCTTTTATTTTATTTTGAATATTGTCAGCTGCTTTTTTACTACTGCTGGGGGCTTTTTCCGCAGGGAAATAAATTATCCAAAGAGCATCAATAAGCAACAATTCTAAAGCATTGTAGCTTTTCAAAACGGCTAAGTTGCGTATCCAAGCAAAGAAATTTAACCGCTGTTGGTCTAATTCGCTTTTGCGTATCATGCGTGTTAGAGGGTTCATTTTTAGATAACCAGCTGCCATCGGTATATCCCAATCATATACTGCAAATCCCGCCTCATAAATTTCGTCGCCTATATCAGTACGTTGCTGGAAATTTACAATCGACGTGCTAACGAAACCCGTCCAAAAATTCAAGTCAACATCCACATTGAAAATGATGGTTTTGTATTTTTCAAAGGCAACAACGATTTCGGATTTTTGGTCAATCATAATTTAATTTGGTTAAAGTAATATACGTATTATTAGCTTGATATTGGCTCCATTAATAAATTCATCACCAGGTTTACGGCACCTTTAAAACAAGAGCAAAAATTGCCTGCGTGTTTTGGTATTTGCGTGACAGGCGAAGTAACCCAGGCTTACGGCATCCTGTTTTTTCTTAATAAAAGGGCAACAACCAACCTGTGACGTTTTTTTTCCTAAACTACTTCCGGAACTAACCGCTGGCCGGAGTTGAACCGACGTTTCCCCGACATTATCGGAGCGTTCTAACCGATGTATCACCAGGTTTACGGCACCTTTAAGCCCCCTAACCCCCTGAAGGGGGAACAATAGTTTGCAAATCAAAAGCTCCCCCTTTAGGGGGCTGGGGGGCATAGGGTAACAGGCAATAAGTGCGACAGGCCTTGCGGCATTCCTGCTCTGACCAACTGAGCTACACCAACCTTCGCAAAAAGCGAGAAGCTCATGGTTGGATTCGAACCAACGACCCGGACGTTAACATCGAAGTAACACTTATTTACGACACCTTTTTATTTTCAATTCCTTTAAAAAGAAGGGCGAAAAGCAACAAGTGGCTTTTGCCTGCGTTGTACCATCTCAACTATCCTTGCGGAACCGGGCTCGAACCGGTGTCTCAGTTTTGGATTGCGAAGTAACACTTGTTTACGGCACCTTTTGCCCCCTAACCCCCTGAAGGGGGGATTTTGAATATCGAACACTGAACTCCGAATACTGAATGTCGAAGTTTTTTTACTTCATCATTCATTATTCAATATTCGGTGTTGGATATTTCTTTCCTGCTCCCCCTTCAGTGGGCTGGGGGGCTTAATAAAGAGCAACAGGCGAGAGTGGGATATTTGTAAGGAGTTGAACCTTATACGGCTTGCGCCGCACTGACCACAGCATTTCTAATTTGGGCGAAGTAACCCACCTCTAACGGCATCTTTAAGCCCCCTAACCCCCTGAAGGGGGAATTTGCTTTAGGTTGAATAATATCGAACACTGAACTCCGAATACTGAATGTCGAAGTTTTTTTTACTTCATCATTCATTATTCAATATTCGGTGTTCGATATTACTTTCGAGCTCCCCCTTCAGGGGGCCGGGGGGCTCGCGTTTATAGCTCCATGTTATTTATAGCGTTCAGCGCGGTGCCTCCGGCTTCTAAGGCAGCTAGTGCCTCGAAAACCTTATCGCTCCAGCCGGCTACCAGGTACACGCCGTTGTTCAGTACCTGCAATGGTGCCTGGCCGTAACCCTTCAGGTCGAACAGGTAGAGCCTTGCTTCCGGCGCAACCTCTGCTTTGTAACGCACCCATAGGGTTTGTATATCGTCGGCAGTTTGGCGGCTGTTCCATAGCTGGCAGTCGGTAAACAGCATTACCTTATCCATTTTTACGCAGCGCTGCAATAGGTCTTTAACAACCAGGTAGCCATTGGTGGAGTAACCCACCCCGCCCTCGCGTCGGTATAACTCCTGCACGTTGCCCAGTATATGGCTGTTTGGCACCATGATGGTTTTCCAGGTATCGCCGAACATGCCCACCTCCACGTTTTTGCAGCGGCTCTGCAGCAGCATGGCGAGCATCAGGCCCACATCGTACAGCAATATCTTGCTGTTGGCCGATACAGGTGTTTGCATGGAACCCGATACGTCGCAAGCCAGCAGCACGCTTGTTGCAGGGCCGAAGCCTTTGATGTTGGCGGCACTTGCCTGTACGGCTTTTTCCAAAACATCCAGCAACTGGCCGGTGTAGCCTTTATTGCCTACAGCCTTATTATCGGCCAGCAACTCGCGGTAGGCCGCCAGGTAACGGAAGGGGAACTGCTTTGCGCGGGCCACTTCATCCGCATCGGCCAAACGTGCGCATACTTTTTCGAAGTGCGCGTAGCTTACGCCGGCCTGCTGTATGTTGCGCAGGTTACGCAGCAGGGCCATGTAACCCAGCTTACCGCTGTCGATCAGTTCTTCCCACTTGCTGCGGAATGCCATGGCTTTGGCTTCGGCATTATCATAATTTAGCTGACCTATGGCCGATAGCTCGGTTTCCCAGGTGTATGGCGTTTGCAAAGTGCCGTTCACTATTTTATCGAATATCTGCTGCTGCACATGGCTCGCCGCTTTTGGGTGCACCAAAAACAAGGCATCACGCAGCTTGATGCTGCTATCGCGGTTGTACTTGGCAAACTGGTACTCATCAAACCGGTTAAACGCTGCCGACAGACCCTTTTGCATCTGCTTGCTAAGGCGGTTCAGCTTTTTGGTGCCGGTACGCGTGTTGAGCTGTTGGTAACAGGCCAGCAGTTCGGTAATCTCGTCGGCACGGTTTACCACGCCTTCGGTAACGCGGGCCACCAGGCCATCGCCGCGGTGCAGGTGCGCCAGTTCGGTAGTCAACACCAATGGCACCGAGCGCATGTACATTTTGGTTCGGGCGTACACCGCCAGCTTACCTACAAATGTTGGGTTGCATTGCGCAATCAACTCGCGCAGGCGGACTAGTCGGGTTTGGTCTTTTTCGTAAAAAGAGTCATTTAAGCTCCAGGTAACCACGGCGGCGTATAGTTCCATTTCGGGGCTTAGCTGGTAGGCTTTGGCACCCTCGTGGTTTACCGTTCGGTTATTGAATTTGCTTAACAGGTTGAATTTCATCATTTACTCCTTTCTTTTTTTGTTGATACAAAGGAATAGTGCTACTGCGCAGTGTATTTGCGCAGTAGGAAAAAATTTGATTTTTTTTTTAATAATTGAGGGAGTTACGATTTTGGGGTATGTTTACGGGCAAAACAGCGTAAACCTTGGCCATGCTTCCGCCTACTTATATGAAATTAACACTCTTTGCCTTATTGTTACTCATTTCCAATTGTATCTACGCGCAAACTATCGATAAGCAAAAACTTGATGATTATTTGAATTGTATCGAAAGCAGTAATTTGGGCATTGGTAGTATATCTATTTTTAATGCCGGTAAAGAGGTCTACAGTAAAGACTTCGGCCAGAAAAATTTAAGCAACGGAGGCGGTGGCCAGGCCAATCAATACCACGTTGGCTCGGTGACTAAGATGTTTACCGCAACGCTCATCTTTAAATTGATTGAAGACGGACAATTTAAGCTGGACGATAAACTGGCAGCGTTTTACCCCGAAATACCGAACGCACAAAAAATAACCATCAAAAATTTATTGGGGCATACCAGCGGGCTGGGCAGTTATGTGGTAAAAGACGGCGAAGTATGGGTAACGGAAAAAGTAACAGAGAAAGCAATTCTTGATTTGATCATTAAACAGGGGGTAAGCTTTGAGCCGGGTGAAAAAGTAGATTATTCTAACACGGGCTATTACTTGCTCGCAAAAATCATTGAGAAAAAGTACAAAAAACCTTATCACGAACTCATCAATAAGCTTATTGTAAAACCGCTTAAATTAAAGAGCCTGGCATCCATCAAATCGAATCCTCAACATGTGTATGCGCCTTACGAATACGTAAATAAGAGCTGGAGCGAAAAGAAGGACCTGGATTTCCTGAATGTGATTGGCGTTGGCGACATCGTCTCCACACCCAAAGAACTCAATATTTTCAACGAAAACCTGTTTCGCGGCAAAATCATCAAAACGGAGTCATTGCAGATGATGATGCCCATTGTGGGAAAAGAAACCTGGGGGAGGGGTATGGCCATTTGCGACTTTGATGGGATTACGTTTTATGGGCATGGCGGAGATACTTTAGGGTCTCATACTGTGTTGATATACAACCCGGAAGCTGATATTTCTATTGCCTATGCTACAAATGGAGAACGCATCGTTAAAGAAGATTTTATAAAGAACATCATTTACGTTATTTACAATAAACCATTTCAATTGCCGGTGGTAAAATAAGTTTTTTATCATTGTGCTATTCATTTGGTGCATGATGATTTCAGTTTAAATAACATCAACATATGGAAAAGAAAAAATCAATATCATTTACATTGGGCATCGTAGCAGTCATTTTAGGTGTGGTGTTATTTAAGCACTTCGATTTTAAAAATTTAAGATTCCAGCAACCCGCTTTAGACATTGTTTACCTGATTACCTTTATTATTTCAATTTATATTTTGGGCAGGAGCTCCAGAGGTAAATAAAAGCGCGTAAGAGTTGGTACAACACGGAGCAGGGCTTTTAACAAATCCGCAAAGCGAAAATTAAAAAAGAGTCTTTAAGTTCGATAGCTTAATTGGCCCAAACCATTTATGAAATATCTGCCCTATGATGATTTTTACATCACAACCGCGTTAAGCCCTGCGAAGTAGAAGAACGTTTGCAAAAGGAAGCAGAGCCACCGAAGCGTTTCAGTTTTAAGGATTTGTTCAAGCAATCGTCTCAATATTATTTTTCGGGGCAGGTCGGGCTCGGTAAATTTGATATTGTGCCGGTAATACAGGGCCGTAACTCCTTTCGAATTTATAAATGTAATTGACGTGTTATGACAACAATAACAGATACGGAAGTTAAAAGAAAGGGATTGAGTGCACTATTAGATGCCTTGGGCGAAGTTGATGCAGAACGCTTTATAATCTTGCTGAACCGGGATCCTTTAGATTATACTTTATGGCAGCGAAGTGCTTTTGAAGGCATGGATGTAGCCCAAATTAGCGCCCAGGCCATGAATCTGCGAAATAAAGGAAATGGCTGATAGGAATTATTAGAATTAGGACTTGGCGTAGCGGGAAGTGAGGTTCGAGTCCTTTCTTCCGCACTTAAAAGTAAAAGCCTTCAAAGTCATTGATTTTGAAGGCTTTTTTAATTGTACCCTTCATTTAACGTTTTATTTTTATTTAAATTACGGTATATTAAACATTTATCGGTTCGAGTTCAATTACCTTTGAAATAAGCTTGCCAACGATAGAAGGGAATATACTTTTTATTCCTTACTATGTACACTCTTGGGTATCGATAAATATTTTTCACAAATACAAAATGCAATACTTATTTCTATTAGCTCTTTTAAAATCAAATTGTTTTCTATAATTAAGCTTGTAAAGACATGGGATCAACCTTAAATAAACATTGTTGTGTAAAATATACTAAAAAGTTTAATTAATTATACTTTTTAGTATATTTTTGTGCAGTTAAACTCATGAGTATGCTTACCAAAGCGGAAAGAACAAAACAATTTATTTTGGAAACAGCGGCTCCTATCTTTAATCAGAAAGGGATATCCGGCGCTAATATAGACGACGTGCTTGCTGCTACTAAACTGACTAAAGGATGCCTTTACGGTCATTTTGAAGGTAAGGAGGACCTGGCCTTACAGGTTGTTGAACATATGCTGAATGCTAACGGCGAGAAAATGTTGTTGACCATCAGTAAGGGTAAAACAGCCAAGGCTAAGGTATTTGCTTTTCTCGATTTTTATAAGGATCCTTTGAACACTTACCTTAAGGGCGGATGCCCTATATTTAATATCGCAGTGGAATCTGATGATAACTTTCCGGCGATAAAGGAAAAGATTGCGGGTGTAATTCGCCATGGCCAGGAATTGTTTGTCAGCATTTTGAATCAGGGTATTGAGAACGGTGAATTTTCTAACAAACTTGATCCTGCTGTTTACGCTTTTAAGGCAGTAGCTGCCGTTGAAGGTGCCGTTGTGATGTGCAAGGCCATGAATACTTCAAAACCCATGGCAAGTTTGCTCAATAGTCTCAAGTCGGAATTAGAGGGCTATGCGCTCTGATTTTTTTTAACGTAAAATATACTAAAAAGTCTAAAATAAAAAATCATGGAATTAAAGAAACAAACGGTATTAGTCACCGGTGCCTCATCGGGCATCGGGCTGCTTGTTGCCGGCAAGCTACACGAAAATGGCTACCAGGTAATCGGCACAAGCCGGAACCCGGAAAAGCATCAGGCAAGATTGCCATTTAAGTTACTGCCATTGGACTTGAATGTTGACCATTCTATAGCCTCTTTTGGCAAGCATTTGTTCAGCGAGATTAAAACATTAGATGTGCTGATCAATAACGCGGGTTACCTAGTCAACGGACTTGCCGAAGAAACCCCCATTGAGTTAGGCAAACAGCAGTTTGAGACTAACTTTTGGGGAACCATCAAATTAACCAACGAGTTGCTGCCCTATTTCAGGAAGCAAAAACATGGAAAAATTATTACCATCGGTTCTCTCCTTGGTTTAGTGAGCCTTCCATACGTTTCCTATTACGCGGCGTCCAAACATGCCCTCGAAGGCTATTTTAAGGCGCTCCGGTTTGAATTGAACCAATTTAACATCAAAGTGGTAATGGTTGAGCCAATGAGTTTTAAAACTAATATCGGTGAAAGCGGAACTGTGGCAACTGGGAAAAATATCGCAGATTACGATCCGTTCAGAAAAAAAGTTGTTGCGTACACCCAACAGACATTTGAAAAGGCACCCGAGCCTGCACCTGTTATCGATGCTTTGCTGCGGGCGGTAAGAGAAAAAAATCCAACGTTTGGCTTCCCTGTCGGAAAAGGCTCATCGATCATACTGCTGCTGCAACATTTCGCCTATAAGCTGTTCGAAAAATCTATTCTGAAGTCGGTTAACGCATCGAAATAACATTCACATTAAAGAGCATATCATGCAATTAAAAGGAAAAACAGTATTGATCACGGGTGGTGCATCGGGTATAGGGCTGGAAGCAGCAAAACAATTTTTAATCAACGGCGCCCATGTGATCATTACCGGCAGGAACCGGGCAAAATTAGATGAAGCAAGGAAGCTGTACCCGGCAATTACGGCCATTAAAAGTGATGTATCGGACGCCAACGATACGAAAAAGCTTTTCAACCAGGTACAGCAATTGGGCGGGATAGATATTTTGTACAATAACGCTGGTGTGTTAACCGACCCGACTAACCTGGGAATAGCAAACGACCGGCATTTTGAAGACGCGGCTTATGAAATAAACGTCAACTACCTCGGGGTGATCCGGCTTAATAACCTGTTCATGGATATGCTGAAGTCAAGGAATGAAAGTGCGATTATCAATACCACGTCCATACTCAGCTATGTACCTTCATTACTGGAAGCCACTTATTCAGCATCCAAAGTTGCATTGCGGTTTTATACAGAAACGTTGAGAAAGCACCTGCAAATTTTGAACAGCAACGTAAAAGTATTCGAACTATTACCACCTGTTGTGGCTACCAAAATGACCGCTGAGCGGAAGGGCAAAAAAATGACTACGGAAGGTTTGGTGATAGCACTTATTCGAGGTTTGAAGAAAGATCAGCTTACGATCAGGGTTGGCGATACCAAAGCGCTTTATATCCTCAACAGGCTTTTCCCAAAAGTGGCCTTCGGATTGGTTAATCCTAAGCAAAGTCACGCGGTGATAGCATCATAAAATCATTACAATACTAAAAGTAATAAAAAAACTAAAAATCATGCGGGCATTCATCGTAAAAAGCTACGGCAAAAAAGAAAAATTACAGCTGACCGAATTGCCGGAACCAGCTTTAAAGGAAAATGAGGTATTGGTACAAATATACTCAGCAGGTGTCAATTTGTTGGATTCGCTTATCAGAAACGGCGATTTCAAACTGTTTTTACCCTACAAGCCACCATTTATAACCGGCCATGATATGGCAGGTGTAGTATCTAAAGTTGGGGCAAAAGTCAGCAAATACAAAATTGGTGATGAGGTATTTTCTAGAGTGGGCGATCACCGCATCGGTACTTTTGCAGAACATATCGCGGTTAGTGAAGGCGACTTAGCCTTAAAGCCTAAAAGTTTGACTATGGATGAAGCTGCCTCTATTCCATTGGTTGGCTTAACCGCATGGCAAGCGCTTGTCGAGATTGGCAATATAAAGAAAGGTCAGAAGGTTTTCATTCAGGCGGGTTCCGGTGGTGTGGGGACATTCGCTATCCAGTTGGCCAAACATTTAGGTGCTTATGTTGCCACCACGACAAGTGCTGCCAATGCTGATTGGGTTAAAAAACTCGGTGCAGACCTCGTCATTGACTACAAAACACAGGATTTTGAAACTCTGTTGAAAGATTATGATTTGGTTATACACAGTAATCGTGATGCCAAAATCCTCGAAAAATCATTCCATATCCTGAAAGCAGGCGGGCAGCTGATTTCGTTGGTCGGACCACCTACGCCGGAATTTGCAGCGGAGATCGGCTTGCCCTGGTATCTAAAATTGGTGACAAAGCTTCTGAGTTCCGGCGCAAAGAAAAAAGCAAAAAAAGCAAATGCGACCTTTCGCTTCTTATTTATGAGGGCAGAAGGCAATCAACTTTCAAAAATTACAGCATTAATAGAAGCAGGGGTTATTAAACCGGTGATCGATAAATTATTTGCGTTTGAGCAAACCAACGATGCATTGGCTTATGTGGAATCTGGCCGCGCAAAAGGAAAAGTGGTCATTAAAGTTAAATAATGAATGTGTGAGTGACTATCCCTGCTATCACAGTTGCAAAACAAGGGATAGTAGGTTATAAATTAAAGACATAAGTATTTTACCACTTTATGTTTAAACCGCCACATTAATCGGCTAAACATTGAACTTACTACTTTAGGTGGTTAGGGGAACGGAGAGGTTCCCGGTTCGAGCCCGGGTTACCCTACAATTTATTAAGGAAATATAGCTCAATGGTTAGAGCAACACCCTTATACAGTGACGGTTAATCCCCCTGGCCCCCTGAAGGGGGAATCGAATAAGATATAAATCCGGCTCCCCCTTCAGGGCGCTGGGGGGCTTAATTTTAGGCTAATATTTTCCTATGGTGCAACGGTAGCACGCCTAATTTGGTTCAGGAGATTGTGGTTCGAATCCATGCAGGAAAGCGGGGACACAAAGAGGAGATTAACTGCGCCAAGCTGGTAGGGGAGGGTGTGTAGTATTGTAAAGATATTTCTGGATTTTGTTTGGCGACCTGTTTAATATCGAACGCCGAATTCTGAATATCCAATAATGAAGTAAAAAAAACTTCGATGTTGGGCGTTCGGAGTTCGATATTCGATGTTTTTTTTGTGCCGCCTATGCTATCGCAATAGTGTATTTAGCCACCATTTTACCAGTATCATCTTGCGAAACCTGCATAACCAGCGTATCGCGGCGGTGCGTGTCTTTATCGCCCCGCAGTTCAAAATCCTGCGCCATGGTAACGGGGTTTGGGCCTTTGGGGTACAGCGGGCTTTGGAAAACTTTATTCTCCACTTCTTTGGGGAAAAAGAAGTTTGTAGTGAGCGTGCTCTTGCCCTCAACGCGCACTTTGGCGTGCAAATGCGTAAGGCGGCCATTGTACCAACCCGGGAACACCGCATCAAAACGGCAATTGCCCTGCTTATCCGTTACCTGGTAGCCCCTTAGCCAGGTTTCGCCTAATGTTTTTTCCTGCTGATAATCGGAGTAGTGGCCGTTGTTGTCGCATTGCCATATATTTACAATAGCGCCTGCAAGGGGTTTGCAATCGCTATCCTCTACCTTAAAAAGGTAAGTAATAGGCAGTCCTTCTTTATGCTCGGCAATGTTGATGCGGTTGAGCTTTTCGTCTTTATAGTAAGGGCCTTCGGGTATGGGCGGGGTTATAGGGTCGCCGCAGTAGGTAATGATGGCGGCTTTTTTCGACGACGATAACATGGTGCCCAAAAACGTTAGCCCTAAAGCGGAGAGGAAATTTGCTCTTTTCATATGGGTAATCAGCCAGTTAAATTGGGTAGCGCAATTTAAGCATGTTTGCAGGAAAATAGGATATAAAGGCCGGATATAAATTTGCGTTTTTGATTTTGAGCGCACAGTAGGAGGAAGTTTCAAGTAAAATTATTGCGCAAATTTGAAACATTATACTCATGGATTTTTTCACACTAAAATTATGCGACAAACCTATCACCAGCAGAAATGGCATTGATAGGTTTGTCGCATATGAATGATAAAGCCTTATTCCCTAACGTCATCAGATATGTAGTCAAAGTATAATTGGTCTTTATGCTCTCCTTTGGCTGTTTCTGGCGTAAATAAATCCAAGGTGCTTAAACCTCTCTGCTTGAAAATCGGTGGTAAAAATATCCTTGTTTTTATCCCTTTAACTTTAAATAGCGGTGTGAGGCCTTGGCTTGAAACGATTTGCGTATCCATTCCTTTAGAAAAAACAGATGCGAACTCGAATTTAGCGTCGGCAATATCAAGTTTAGCTGCGTCGATATTAGCGGATGCCTTAAGTTCGATTTTTCCGTTTACGCTATTGGATATTAGTATGGTAGCACTTTCTGCCTTTACCAATTCGGTAATGATTACCCAGTTTTTGTTCCATTTGCCGTCCCTGTAAAGTTGTAAAACCGACTCTCCTAACTTAATGGTATCTTTAATCAGGTTGGTCCGGGTTTGTTTAGCTTTGAAGAGGACAGCGTTTTCGTGACCAAATTCTACGATGAAACCAGCATCTGCATCTCCAAGCACGCTGCCCTGTGGCGATGCTTTTCCCGAAAATTTTGTAGTAACAGAAACAGACCCTTTGGATGAATAATCCAGGTCATCAGCCGTATCGTCTTCCCGTATATCGAACTGTATATGGAAATCTTCCAAGCTGGCAACCCTTGTAAAAACATTGTCATTTAAGATGCCGATATCCCCTAACAGGAACGGGGTACCGGGAAGCCAGGTTGCGATAAAACCGAAGTTCTTTTTCAGTTCGTCTGTATATTGTTCTTGTGGTCCTTTCATTTGAGTAGTTTTATTGATGATTAAATTATAACGTTTTTGCAATTTCCGCTACCATATAACCAAACGCATAGGGTACGGAAAAATCTCTTGTAGGTGTGGGGTTATATGAATGGTCGAAACCTAATTTGTGTGACCATTCATGGGCAAAATGGCCAGCTAATTCATAGAGTTCCGCCCGGTAAAACCACCATGTATAGGTGTTAATTTCTTTTTGCCCGGGCATACCAAAACCGATAGCCGGATGTAGAATGAAAAATGGCGGTTTTCTTTTTTTAACCAACACCAGAATAAGATCCGCCGTAAAATTAATACCCGCAGCGTAATGTTCTTCGCCCGCATATAATTTCTCAAACACCTGTTGGTTTGAAAGCCCCTGGTTGTCTTCG
This sequence comes from Mucilaginibacter psychrotolerans, assembly GCF_004519315.1. Classification (GTDB taxonomy): domain Bacteria; phylum Bacteroidota; class Bacteroidia; order Sphingobacteriales; family Sphingobacteriaceae; genus Mucilaginibacter; species Mucilaginibacter psychrotolerans. The sequence continues at coordinate 302 of NZ_SOZE01000011.1, read as the reverse complement.
AACTTGTTGCCCAGTACGCATGAGAAATTAACGATTTCTGATTTTAATCTTTCAGTATTCATTGCCGCCTCAAATAGGCTCAATGCTTTTTGCAGCTTCTCCAGATCACTGAACTGGTAGCCATCATGCGATAGTAAGTTTACTTTAAACATTTTCTTTGGAATAAGGAGTTGTGTTATTTATGCGAATCAAGAGTTAAATATTAGGTAAATAAAGGCAGCGGCAATTTTGCCAAAGACATGTACAAGCAAGCCCTTTGTTGACCTTACTTTGTTGGCTCTCTGGATGTCGGTTTTTTCGAT
>NZ_SOZE01000102.1 GCF_004519315.1 Mucilaginibacter psychrotolerans | reverse complement strand
GGCAGTAGCCCATGATCTTTTTGGAATAAGCATCCGTAATCAGGCTCAGGTAGTTAAAGTCATAGCTGATGGTGATATAAGTAATGTCCGATACCCATAGCTGTCCTGGCCGGACTAATTCAAGATCCTTAGCTAGATCCGGGTACCTATGGAATGAATGGTTTGAATTCGTCGTACGGGAACCGCGCCTTTTTTTCACGATTAGCAGGCCATGGTTGCGCATTAAGGTGTTAAGCTTGTCCCGGCCCATCTTGATGTTATTCGTCCTAAGGGGCTGATATATGCACCGGTAAAGCTTATGTAAGCCCAAGCCTGGCAACTCCCTCCGGACTATCGCTATCAATTCCAGTA
>NZ_SOZE01000101.1 GCF_004519315.1 Mucilaginibacter psychrotolerans | reverse complement strand
GACGTACGACAAGGAGCACAAGGTCAGCTTCCCGGCGGGCAGCAACGAGTCGCACCTGGCCAAGCAGTGGCTCTTCTTCCAGACCACGGGCCAGGGCCCCTACTACGGCCAGTTCGTCTGGTTCACAAAGTACCACGAGCCCAAGGTGCCCTCGGCCGTCGAGCGCTACGCCAAGGAGATCAACCGCGTCACCGCCGTGCTCGAGACCCACCTCTCCAAGCAGGCCGACGACGCCGACGGCAACAGGTGGCTGGTCGGCCGCAGGTTCTCCTACGCCGACCTCGCCTTTGTGCCCTGGCAGTACTACGCCGGCATGCTGGCCAAGGACTACTACAAGAGCGACGACTACCCCC
>NZ_SOZE01000100.1 GCF_004519315.1 Mucilaginibacter psychrotolerans | reverse complement strand
CCCTGAGTTGGGATGCCTACAATGAAAGCCGCGATCTGCCCGGGCAGGTAGAAGCCTACCGTGAACTTAACGGCCATTACCCGGAGGTGGTTATCACCGATACCATTTATGGTACCAGGGAAAACAGGCAATGGTTGAAAGACCGGGGTATCCGCTACAGCGGAAAAGCATTGGGCAGGCCATCTAAAACGCCGCAAACGCCTTACCAGAAACGGAAGTTTAAAAAGGAACAGGGAGAACGGAACCATATAGAAGGCAAATTCGGACAAGGAAAAAACGGGTACAACCTCAATAAGATCAGAGCACGCACAGCCCCTACATCTGAATCATGGATCGCCTGCATCATGTTTGTAATGAACCTGGTTAAGT
>NZ_SOZE01000099.1 GCF_004519315.1 Mucilaginibacter psychrotolerans | reverse complement strand
GGGATAATGCCCGTGTTGATCAAAGCGCAACCGGGGCAGACCAGCCAGTACAAAATGAGCCATCTCCGAAAGGGAAACTGAAAATGGATGCTACGGTGGCCGATCAGCTGATCAAATACCCCACTGATCTGGACTTGCTTTCGGACAGCAGGGAACAGAGTGAGCGGATGATTGATCAATTGACTGAACTTTTAAAGCTCGCTAAGAAGCCGCGCACTTACCGCAGGAATGCCCGCAGGGATTATCTGAACACGGCAAAGAAGAAGAAAAAGAACAAAAAAGAATTGTACAAAGCTATCGGTAAACAGCTGAACTACCTGAAAAGAAACCTGGGCACCATAGATAAACTACTGGATAGCTGCCCTCAGA
>NZ_SOZE01000010.1 GCF_004519315.1 Mucilaginibacter psychrotolerans | reverse complement strand
TAGCTGATTAGCAGATTTGTACTTGATCATTAGTGCAAGGATTATGACCCTAAAATACTAAAACCTTTGCACTTTTAAAAGGAATTTATTATATAATATACTAACAATCAATTATATATACGATATTCACCAGGCCCTAAGTAGTTATAACGAATATAAGCAATAATTGATTTACCTTATTTATTTGTCCGGCATCTGTCGCTGCAATATTTAACGTCATCCCAACATTTAGCCCATTTTTTACGCCAGCTAAATGGCCTTTTGCAACTTTGGCAAATTTTTGAGGGCAGGTTTTGTTTATTGCCTTTATGCATATCAATTTATTAGTGTGGCGTAATGATGCGTAAAGCTACAGTTAAGGGCTTTTCCACATGTGGCATTATTTTTTTATAACACAAGCATGATATTTGCATGTATAATAAAGGGTAACTTTAACTCATCAAATCAACCCATTATGGCAACAACCGAAAGCATCCAGAAAGCTTATATTGATTTTGTATTGACCGAGGGCGGGCAACCCAAATCGGTTTACGTGTTTGCTAAGCAGAACGAAATGGCCGAGGAGGAGTTTTACAAACACTTTGGCTCTTTTGATGCCGTTGAGCAAAGCGTATGGGTCGATCTGGTGAGCAAAACGCTTACCGAGATACGCGCACAGGAAGTATGGGCGCAATATTCGGCACGTGAAAAGGGATTATCTTTCTTCTACAGTTTTTTCGAACTCCTGAAAAGCAACCGCAGCTTTGCCGTTTACAGCATTAAAAAGCAGCGTGGTTTTGGTACGCCGAAAGTATTGGAACCCACAAAAGAACTATTCGAAAACTTTGCAGAAAGCATATTGGCCGAGGGTATTGAAACTTCGGAATTATCCGACCGCAAATTTTTTAGCAAACGCTACAAGGATGCGCTTTGGGTGCAGTTTGGCTTCGTTTTGAATTTTTGGATAAACGATAATTCGGCTGGTTTCGAGAAAACCGACGAGGCCATAGAAAAAGGCCTGAACGTAACGTTCGACTTGTTCCAGCGTTCGCCTATAGATAACCTTTTCGAATACGGAAAATTTTTAGCCAAAAACGGCGGTTTGAAAGAGAAGATGGGCTTTTAAAGCAGCCTCACCCCAAACCCCTCTCCGGGAGAGAGGGGCTTAAAAATATTTAATGAGTACTGAATCGTTTTCCAATGATATAAATAAAGTCCTCCCTACCGGGGAGGATTTAGGTGGGGCTTCTACCGGGGGAGATTTAGAGGGGGCTAAAGCTACCTTCGCAGCCATATTTGATATGGATGGCACCCTTATTGATAATACGCCGTTCCACTTTTTGGCTTGGGCTTTGCTTTTTAAAGAACACGGTTTACCCGAGTTAAGCCGCGAAACCTACAAAGGCGAGATAAGCGGCATCCCCATAGCCAACACCGTTAGGCGGTACTTTGCCGATGCAGACGAGGCTACTATTGCTTCTATAGCGCACCAAAAGCAAATGTTTTACCAGCGGGAATTTCTGCCTTATTTAAAGGCCATTAGCGGATTGGAGGATTTCCTGGCCGAACTTAAAAATGCAGGTGTTAAAATGGCCGTCGCTACCTCGTCTGACATGGCAGATGTTGATTTTATTTTCGATGCTGTACCAATCGGACAATACTTCGATGCCATCATTACCGGCGATATGGTTCAGGAGCCAAAGCCTAGTCCACTGATATTTTTAAAGGCCGCGGAATTATTGGATACGCCGCCCGCCCGATGCGTGGTGTTTGAAGATTCGGCCGCGGGGCTGCAGGCAGGCAACAGTGCGGGCATGAAAGTTGTAGGTATAACCACCAGCCACCCCGCCGAAAAGATAAACCAGGTAGCCAGCCTGGCCATAAATAATTATGCAGGCATTCATCTGCATATGCTGGCTGCATTATTTGACCATGAACATGAGTGATAACACTTCAAAAGAACAAAACAGCATTCCCACCAGCAAAGTAGAACGCAGCGCCAAATTCGTGAAAACGGGTTTTAAAATAGGCGGCAACTACATCAAGCACTACTCTAAAAAACTCTTCAACCCGGAGATGGATAAATCCGAACTTAACGAGGATAATGCCACGGATATCTACCAATCATTAAGCGAGCTGAAAGGCAGTGCATTAAAAGTTGCCCAGATGCTGAGCATGGATAAAAACCTGCTGCCGCAAGCCTATGTAGACAAATTTACGCAATCGCAATATAACGCGCCGCCATTATCCGGCCCGCTTATCGTGCAAACATTCAAGAAATATTTCGGCAAAAACCCTGAACAGATATACGATAAATTCAACATCCGCTCTACCAATGCGGCCTCTATTGGACAGGTGCACCAGGCTGAACTAAAGGGCAAAAAACTGGCGGTAAAGATACAGTACCCCGGCGTGGGCGATTCCATCTCATCGGATCTTAAGCTGATCAAACCCTTTGCCTTCAGGATGCTGGGCATGAGCGAAAAAGAACTGAATATTTACATGATGGAGGTAGAAGAGCGCCTGCTGGAAGAAACCGATTATGAGCTGGAGGTGCGCCGCTCCATCGAGTTTTCTGAAGCCTGCGCAAACCTTGCCAATGTGGTGTTCCCCAAATATTATCCCGAATTATCCAGCAAGCGCATCATTACTATGGATTGGCTTGAAGGCAAGCACCTGCGCGAGTTTTTGGCAACCAACCCTTCGCAGCAACTGCGCGACCAGATTGGCCAGGCACTGTGGGATTTTTACAACTTTCAGCAGCACGAACTCCGCGCCGTACACGCCGACCCGCACCCCGGTAATTTTATGATAACCGCCGATGGTAAGCTGGGCGTTATAGATTTTGGCTGCATTAAAGTAATGCCGGATGATTTCTATTATCCATTCTTTGCGCTCACCTCAACCGACTTGTTCGACAGTAAGGAAGATACCATTGCTGCTTTCCGCAAGCTGGAGATGATACTGCCTAACGATACCCCAGCGCAAGTAGATTTTTTTTACACCATGTTCCGCCAGATGATAGGGTTGTTTGCCAAGCCTTATATAACCAATGAGTTCGATTTTGGCGAGAAAGCCTTTTTCGATGAGCTGTTCGGCTTTGGCGAGCGGATATCCAAAATGCCCGAGTTTAAGCAAGCACGCGGGGTAAAGCATTTTATCTACGTAAACCGCACCAATTTCGGCCTGTATAATATCCTGCACGAACTGAAGGCAAAAGTAAAAACAGATACTTATAAACCACATGTGGAGGCGGTTGCATAGCTGGCATGTGGGCGCTTGCAGTCATTGGTAGTTTGTAATATCTTTAGAAAAAGTTTTAACATGAAACGCCTTGCCTTTATAGCCTGCTGCATCATCATCGGTTTTGCATCGTGTAAAAACAAACCGGCACAACAGCAAAAGCACGCTAAAGATTCGCTAACCATAGTGCAGGCTAGCTATGTTGCCGCAAAGGCAGCCTATAAACCAGAAATAGATACGCTGGAAAACATTGACGAGGCAGACCAATATGCTGATTACTACATTGTGGTTGCTGATACGGGCACAAACTACTATGCACTAAGGGATAAGATGCTTACGCTGCACGATACTACGGGCATTGCCGTAGATACAATGGGCCGGTATTACAATAAAAAGAAAGATTTAATAGTGGTACCGGAAGATGACGAGGACGATATTGTAGCAGGTGATTACTATCCAAGGCGAGATCCATCGAAATTCTTAAGCCTGGATTATCTGGGAACATATAAGCCCGGTGCAAATCCTAAAATGATAGCCCTTGTAACAGGCATATACGAAAATAAAGCCGACGCGGATAACGCACTTAGGTTATTACCCGGGCATAAAGTCTTTGCCTTTAAGGGCAAGGTGTACGTAGGCTGCCTGCATTAAGTTTAAAAGTAATTCACTATGGCTGCCAGCGATACGGCGAACGTAGCGATCCAACTGATGACAGATTTAAGGTACCAAGCTTCAATTTCGGCTACGCGCCCCGTGCCAGCAAACGATTTAGACTTGCGGTTACAATAGTACCCAAAAGCAACAAGGGCGATTAAAACTACGGCAAAAACACCAATGAGCAATCTCTGAAAATCGTCTGTAAGCATAGTAATCTGCGATAATAGGATATATACGTGGCATAATCGAAAATGGATGCTTTTATTTTGTACACATCTTAACATTCGATAGTTTTTGATATAAAGCAAAAGACCATCCAAAACGCTTAAAGCTTAGCAAGTGGCCTTTTTTAATCAAAAATTCACTATTACTAAATTATTTATCCACAGGTTACATTTTTATGGGGAATTGTGCAACAGGTTGAGGCTTTTTTTGCAAAGCGGAGCTTTTATCTTGATCTTAGATGCATAGTAAAAACACGGTTAGGCACTGTTGTTTTACTTACTCCTTATACCTCTATATAAAACAGCCTTCCAATTTGGTTGTTACATAAACAAATGAAAGTTTTACTCGCGGGCGCTAATGGATATATAGGTACAAGGCTCATCCCTGTATTGCTGGAGAAGGGCCATAACGTGGTATGCCTTGTTCGCGATAAGCGTCGCTTTCACGAACAAAACGATTATAGCGACCGGGTTACCCTCCTTACCGGCGATTTGTTGAAAGAAGAGAGCATAGACACCCTCCCGCAGGATATTGATGCTGCTTATTACCTTGTACATTCCATGGCGCAGGCTGCGGATTTTGCAGCAATGGAGGCTTTATCGGCACATAACTTTGCGCAGGCTATTAGTAAAACCAACTGCAAACAGGTAATTTACCTCAGCGGGATAGTAAACGATACCGGTTTATCAGAGCACCTGCGGTCGCGAAGGCATGTGGAAGATGTATTGCAGGAATGTAAGGTGGCTATTACCGTTTTAAGGGCGGCTATTATTATCGGATCGGGTAGTTCGTCATTCGAAATCATCCGCGACCTCACCGAGAAGCTACCCATCATGACCGTTCCCCGCTGGGTGAATACCAAATGCCAGCCCATTGCCATACGCGATGTACTGGGCTATTTGGAAGGCGTACTGATGAACGAACAAACTTTCGATAAAACTTTCGACATTGGCGGCCCGGATGTCCTCAGCTTTAAACAAATGATGCTGGTTTACGCAAAAGTACGTAAGCTGAAAAGGTATATTATTACCCTACCGTTCCTGTCGCCCAAAATCTCATCCTACTGGCTATACTTCGTCACTTCTACCAGCTATTCGCTTGCGCAAAGCCTGGTAGATAGCATGAAGAACGAAACCATAATGAAAGATCATGAAATTGATGGCGTAGTAAAGCGCGATTGCCTGAGTTATGAAGAGGCGCTGGAACTCGCATTTAACAAAATAGAACAAAACTCCATCGTAAGCAGTTGGAAGGATGCCCTGAATAACGGCTACCTAAATTCGGGCTTTATGGACCAGATTAAGGTACCCCAGAACGGTACGCTGGAATATAAGGTAAAACAACCTTTTAGCCGCGACGGCGAAGAAGTACTAAAAAACATCATGGCTATAGGCGGCAATCGTGGTTGGTACTATTGGGATTGGATATGGAGCATCCGCGGCTTCCTGGATAAACTTTTTGGCGGAGTAGGCAGCAGACGCGGTCGCACCAGCAATATCAGCGTGTCGCCGGGCGATGTGATCGATTTTTGGCGCGTATTGCTTGCCGATAAACCTAACCGACGCCTTTTGCTCTATGCCGAAATGAAACTGCCTGGCGAAGCCTGGCTGGAATTTAAAATTATTGAGCGCAACGGCAAAACTTTCCTCAGCCAGGTAGCTACGTTTAGGCCCCGCGGGCTTTGGGGCCGCATGTATTGGTACCTGATGTGGCCTTTCCACCTTTTTATATTTAAAGGGATGGCAAAAAGGATAGTTGATTTTGGAGAAGGAGAAAAACAGAAGTAATCACGAATGCTGAATTTCGAATGTGATATACATATACTGCGTTCTATATTTTCATCTAGCTATAATTTATGAACAAAAACATACTCATCACCGGCGGCACCGGCTTGCTGGGAACCCAACTAACCGAAGAATTATTGGCCCAGGGCCATATCGTAAGCCACCTTAGCCGCAGCAAAGGCAAAAATCCAAAGGTACATACCTTTATTTGGGACGTGGACAAAGGGCAGATAGACGAGCATTGCATAGATGGCGTGGATACCATTATACACCTGGCAGGTACGGGCATAGCTGATAAACGCTGGACCGACCAGCGCAAACGCGAGATATTAGAGAGCCGCACCAAATCAATCGGCCTTATTTACGGGCTGATGCGCAACAGGGCAAACCGCGTACGTTCTGTAATCTCTGCATCGGGTGTAGGGTATTATAGTAATCGGGGCGAGGAACTGCTTACTGAAGACAGCCCGCCCGCGAACGATTTCATCGGCACCTGCTGCGTCGATTGGGAAAACGCGGTTGACGAAGGCAAGGAACTTGGCCTGCGCGTACTCAAGTTTCGCACTGGCGTGGTGTTAAGCAAAGATGGCGGCGCCTTGCCACAGTTGGCGCTTCCGGTTAAACTAGGCGTTGGTTCGCCATTGGGTACCGGCAAACAATGGGTATCCTGGATTCACCCGCGCGATGTGATGGATATGTACCTGCTTGGCGTAGCTGACGAGAACTTAACCGGCGTTTTCAACATGGCTGCCCCTTACCCGGTGACTAACGAGCAGCTTACCCGGGCGATTGCCAAACAACTGCATCGCCCGCTTTGGGCACCAAAAGTACCTGCTTTTATATTGAAATTGCTGATGGGCGAAATGGCTTTGCTGGCCCTGGGCAGCACCAAAACATCTGTAAAAAAAATAATGGATGTCGGTTTTACATTTACCTATCCCGATATAACTTCGGCCCTGCAAGAGATTTATGGATAATACGCCCATCACTATTTTTTGGCACCGCCGCGATTTGCGGCTGAATGATAATGCCGGCCTGTATCGCGCGCTAAATAGCGGCCACCCGGTGCTGCCGGTGTTCATATTCGATAAGGATATATTGGATGCGCTAAATGCGGAAGATGATGCCAGGGTCAACTTCATTTACGATACCATTACCAAGCTAAAGGCAGCATACCAAAAGCATGGCAGCGATTTACTGGTGTTTTATGACCAGGCTGAACACGCTATTGAGCAACTGATTAAACAGCGTAAAGTTACAGCCGTTTATACCAATCACGATTATGAACCTGCTGCTAACAAACGCGATGATGCCGTTGCGAAGCTTTTGGCGGAGCACAGCATCGACCTAAAAACCTTTAAGGACCAGGTGATATTCGAACGCGATGAGGTAGCAAAGGATGATGGAAAGCCCTACACGGTCTTCACCCCCTATAAAAACAAATGGTATCAAAAGCTGAAACCATTTTACCTCAAGGCCTACCCTACCGAAAAATATTTAGCCAATCTTTATCAGTTTAAAGCATCGCCCATACCCTCTCTAAAAGAGATGGGCTTTACAAAAAGCGATGCTGAATTTCCGGGTACGGCTTATGAAAAGTTTATTGCCGATTATGCCGAAAAACGCGATTTCCCTGCAGTTAAAGGCACCTCGCATATCGGGCTTCACCTGCGTTTCGGTACGGTAAGCATCAGGCAACTGGCCACTAATGCTTTTCACGCCACCGAAAAAACATGGCTTAACGAGTTAATATGGCGCGAGTTTTATATGATGGTGCTGCACCATTTCCCGCAAACGGCAGCGCATGCCTTTAAGCCCGATTACGACAACATCAAATGGATAAACAACGAAGAGCAGTTTAAGGCATGGTGTAATGGCCAAACCGGCTACCCCATGGTTGATGCAGGTATGCGCGAACTGAATGCCACCGGCTTTATGCATAACCGTGTGCGCATGTTAACGGCAAGCTTTTTAACCAAACACCTGCTGATAGACTGGCGTTGGGGCGAAGCCTACTTTGCCCAAAAACTGCTGGATTATGAAATGGCCAGTAACGTAGGCGGCTGGCAATGGGCAGCCGGTTGCGGTACAGATGCTGCGCCATACTTCCGCATATTCAACCCCGAAGCGCAGATGAAGAAGTTTGACCCAAAGATGGAATACATAAAAAAATGGGTTCCGGAGTATGCCGACTTCAGCACCTATCCAAAACCCATTGTAAATCACGCTTTTGCGCGCGAACGTTGCCTCAAGGCTTTCAAAGAAGCCTTAAGTTAATATCTTATTCTAATTGCGTCACCGTGGTTATCTGGAATTCGAAACGGAGCGGTGCATGCGTTGGTATACCAGATGACGATGGCGGAGATGTCCCATATCCAAGCGCCGATGGCATAATGAGTGATATTGATGTGCCCGCCGCAGCATAGCCTTTCAAGCCCTCAGAAACGCCCGATACCAAACCAGCCAAACCATCGCTGGTAGCAGGCGTAAATTCATAAGCAGTAGTTTTTGATGCTTCATCAAACGAGGTGCCGTTTAAAATAGCACCTGTGTAAGTGGTGGTAACGACAGAAAGATCATTTATTGACCCAACTACACCCGTGCCAGGCACAATAACCTTATAGTACAAACCTGATGCCGTTTTGGTATAGCCACTTAGGCTATTGGCAGTAAGGTAATTGCGGATAACGAGGTCATCATACGCCGGCTGATCGGCAATTACATGCACATAATAATCAAGGCATTGGTTACCCGCTATACGGCTATTTACATTGGTAACGCTGCCACTGCCGTAGCCGCTTTTACCATAAGCCAGACGCGATGGTATTTGCAGGCGCATGCTGGCCCCTTTGTATTTCAGCACATTGTGTATAGCTGTTTGCAAGCCTTTAGGCAAGCCGTCCTGCTGTAAATGACCCAAGTAGTCATCAAAATGGTTGGTAATGGTATCTGCCGAGGTGTATTTGCCATCGTAACTTTTCACCGTAAATACCAGTGAAACCCTGTCAGACCATTCAAGCGCCGGGCCTGTACCCGGATTGATGATCTTGTAATACATGCCGGTGGTATCGCCGCCAGTGGTATCCCGACTAAAGCCAGTAAGGCTGTTACTGCTTAAATAACTCTGTATCTGCTGTTCGTCGAATTCCTTGATCGTTGGGTCAACGCCGTCTTTACGGCAAGCGGTTAAGCCGGCCACGGCTATCAGTAAAAAGGTAAAGATCTTTTGTTTCATCTAAAATTAGTTCGTTACATCTAAAAGTTTTATATCAAAGTCGAGCACCGAATTTTTGGGCAATCCCAAATCGGTCTGGTCATACGGCCCATATGCATAACGCGAGGGTACCAATAATCGTACGGTGCCACCTTTCTTAATTTGCGGTATGCCCAATTGCCATCCCCTTATCACCTCGCCCAGCGCAAAACTGGGGTGAAAATCGTTACTCTTGCTAAATTCCTTTCCACTGGTCAATATCCTGCCAGTAAAATCAACCGTTACGCGGGTAGAGTTAGTGAACAAGTCGTTACCCTCTCCAGGTGCTATAACGATATAAAAAACACCGGTAGTATCAATACGCTTGGCTGCAGTTGTTAAGCCGTTGGCATCAATATAGTCGGTAATTATCTTCTCATCAATAACCCCTTGCGCCCTTACCTCCGCAACCACGTCATACCCCTTTTTGCATGACGATAAGCCCGCAGCAAGCAACAATATGATAAGCAGTAACCTGTTCATTCCCTTAATAATTCGCAAATTTATTGTTTTAAATGGCAAAAACGGCAGCTTAACACTTTTTAACACTTGGCAGCGTAAATTAAGCCAGCTATTGGGGTTTGTAATTGACGGTGAGCTGATTTATCTTTTTCAATATTTCGGTTAAATACAGCTTATCTGCCTCGCTTATGTGGCTATTGAGGTAATTATTGAACTGCTTAACCACATCCTTGGCCATTTTACGTTTTTCTTTGCCCAGATCGGTCAGGAATATTTTTACCGAGCGTTTATCCCCTTTGTTAGATTGGCGGTATATCAGGCCTGTTTCCTCCAACTGGTTCAACATGCGCGAAAGGCTGGTTGATTTAAGCCCAAGCAATGCCGCGGCCTGCGATACGGTAGTTCCTTCCTCATCGATATTGATGAGCAGGTAACCTATAGATTGCGTAATACCAAATTCTGTAACTATCTGGTTATAACGGTTGGCAACGGTTTGCCAAACTATCTTTAAAAAGTAATCAATCGTTTCCTGGTGTTTTACACTGCTTCGCATAAGGCAACAAACTTAGTGTTTTAGTCGATAGTCTATAGTCCATAGTCCATAGTTTTTTCGCCTTTATAAATATGTAATGGTTGAAACTAAACGGCTCATGAAACAACATATTGCAAGCCGTAATTTCATACTAGCTTTATCTGGAATATTGACTATGAGCAATTTACGCTACTACCACCCCAATTTGGTATCATCTCCCCTGGGGTCGGCACCACCTTCGTAGTAACCCCATTTGGTTTTCAGGATACCATCTACCCGGCCAATAGCGCCGCGTTTGGTAAACTTATAACCCTTTTTTGTTAGCTTGTCCACGGTTATGCTATCGAGGGCATCCGGCTCGGCACCAACTTCATCGGGCATCCATTGATGATGGAAGCGCTTGGCCGATACCGCTTCCTGCATGCTTTTATCGAACTCTATCACGTTCAATACCGTTTGGAAAACCGAGGTGATAATGGTAGAACCGCCGGGCGTACCCACTACCATAAACAGGTCGCCGTTTTTCTCGATAATGGTAGGCGTCATGGCCGATAGCATCCGTTTATTGGGTTGTATGCTGTTGGCTTTGCCGCCCAGCAGGCCATACATATTAGGCACGCCGGGTTTCGAGCTAAAGTCATCCATCTCATTATTAAGCAGAAAGCCTGCGCCCCCTACAAATACGTGCGAGCCAAAAGTATCATTGAGGGTGGTGGTAATAGCCACCGCGTTGCCTTCCTTGTCAACTATGGAATAGTGGGTGGTTTGGTCGCTTTCGTAGCCAATGAACATGCCTGGTTGTATGCTGGCGCTTGGCGTTGCTACGTCCCAGTTAAAGTTTGCCATTCGCTTGATAAGATATTGATTATCAAGGAGGCTATCTTTGGGTACTTTGTAAAAATCTGGATCGCCAAGGTATTTGGAGCGGTCGGCATACACGCGGCGTTCAGCTTCTACCATCAATTGCACGGTAGAATCTTTATTGAAGCCCCACCTTTTAAGGGGGTAGCGTTCAACGGTTTTCAACAGCTGCATCAAAACGATGCCCCCGCTACTTGGCGGCGGCATGGTAATGATTTTGTAGCCTTTATAGTCGCCAACGATGGGCGTACGCCATACCGAGTGGTAATTTTGCAAATCGGCCAGGGTCATGATGCCTTTGCCCGATTTCATTTCGGCAACGATCATATCTGCAGTTTTACCTTTATAGAAGCCGTCGCGACCTTTATCGCGTATCAGTTCTAAAGTATGCCCCAGGTCCTCCTGTATCAATATGTCGCCTTCTTTCCAGTAACCATCCTTTAAGAGGTATTTTTTTCCGGGGTTCAGTGCGGCAAATTTTGCCTTCGCGCTGTTGACGTTACTGGCCAGGCGTGCAGTCATCTTAAAGCCATTCAGCGCCAGGTTTATAGCAGGTTGCACCAGATCGGCCCATTTTAATTTACCGTATTTTTTATGAGCGGCTACCATTCCATCTACAGATCCGGGCACACCCGAAGCAAAATGCGTGTATAAGCTCATATTAGGTATTACGTTGCCTGCACTATCCAGGTACATATTGGCATTAGCCTGCGAGGGCGCTTTCTCCCTGAAATCCAGCGTGTTGGTCTTGCCCGATGCCGAGCGGTACACCATAAAACCGCCGCCACCAATGTTGCCTGCCTGCGGGTGCGTTACCGCCAGCGCAAACTGCACGGCAACCGCAGCATCCACGGCGTTGCCTCCCTTTTTAAGGATATCCAGGCCCACCTGCGCAGCATCGGGATAGGCGCAAACCACCATACCGTTGCGGTACTGGCCGCTTACGTTTTGCCCTAGCTGCCCTTTTACGCAGCCAGCCGTAAGGCATAAAAAAGCCATAGCCGAAACTAATTTATGGGATATGCGGAGTTTGCGGTTCATCATCGTTACAGAAAATAATTTGGGCAATTTAGTGTATTTCAACATAAATATACTGTTTATACAAGTGTAATTTTCCCTTTGAAAACCAGGCACTTGCCTTTTAAAACGCCTTCTTTTTTGGCCCAACAAGCATAAAACCCTATTTATGCCGTTTATTCAAAAACTACTACCATGAAAAAAATTTCCTTTATCGCATTAATAATATGCACTTTTTTGCTGGCTGCCAACCGCTCGCAGGCCCAGGATTACAAAACGGCCGTTGGCGCTAAATTCGGCGGTTTCGAGAACGGTTTCTCGGTAAAATACTTTATGGACGACCGCACCGCACTGGAAGGAATCCTCGGCATCCGCTCACATGGGGCTGTACTTACCGGCTTGTATGAGGTTCATCAACAGGCTTTTAACACAGCAGGACTTAAGTTTTATTATGGCTTTGGTGCGCACCTGGGCTCGGTTGGTGCGGGCAGGTATAAAACCTTCGGCGGGGACGACAAGTACTATACCGGCAACCATATTTTGCTGGGTGCCGACGGCGTGCTGGGTTTAGAATACAAAATTGCCGATGCCCCCATCGCCGTTAGCCTTGATTTAAACCCGCGCGTTGAACTGGCTACCGGACCTTTTTTCGACCTGGCACCGGGTCTGGGTTTGAAGTACACTTTTTAATAGGATAGTCCATCCCCAGTTTTTGGGATGCAAAAACGGCTGAAGAACTTGTGGTTTTTCAGCCGTTTTTTTGTGTTTTTACCCCGGAAAACCTTTAAAATTCTTCAAAAAATCGGTGCTTTTCTGTGGAAACCTTTACTTCACGATGATTACCTTTTTGGCATACACTTTTTGCCCTAAAGTTACCCGCAACACATAGGTACCCGGCATCTGGTTGGTGGTGTTTACCGCCGTACTAAAATTACCTGCGGTCACCGTTTGCTCCTGCTGATATACGATTTGCCCCGCCGTGTTTACCAATTCTATTTTGGCGGTACCTGCCGCTTTCGCCACAAACAACACATTAAGGTTATCAACCGCCGGCACAGGGAACAAGGTGAGCCCGATATCGGTGCTCGCATCGGGGTGTTTGGCAACGAGGGCAAAAGCAAACTCATCCGACCGGCTTACGCAGCCGGTGTTCAAAGTAACTTCGGTGGTGTACTTGCCGCTTTGTATGGGCGCGTAGGTAGCACCGGTTGCACCTGCAACGGCCACACCGTTCAGGTACCATTGGTTACCCTCGGCAAAATTGGAAGTCAGCACATCATCCACCCGGGTAATTACCGGTTTGTTTACGGCAGCAGGCAGCCTGGCGGCAGATGGGCAACCCATGCTTTTCACGTGCAGATCGTAAAAGTAGTAGTAGAAGGTTTTGTAGTATGTAGTATCACTCGCATTGGTGGGCGATACCGCCGTATTACCCATAATGCTGAAGATGTTGCCTATCTTGAATGGATAGCCAGCCACCCCGCCGTTGTTGCGGAATACCGTTACCGATGTATCATACGTTGGCGTAATGGCATAGGTACCTGCGGTGGGCAGGGTGAGGTTAAGATTCACTAATGTGCCCTCGTCGGCAGGGTCGTTGGTTTGGGCACCGGGGCCGGGAGTGCTGCGGGTAGCGCTTGCGTTGATGGTGGTGGTAGATACCGTTTCGCCATTGGCATTGGTTACCGTAAAGGTGAGCTTGCCTGGGTTGCCGAAGTACATGCGCGCAGTTTCAAGCACTACGGGCACATTGGTGTACACCACTACCGATGGGCCAAACTGGTTGTACCCCCCGCCGGTGAATGCGCTTTTGGTGGCCGGGCCAACGTTGCCGCTAAAATCGTTCAGTCCGGCGTAGAAAGTATTATTGGTGGGTGCAACGGTGGTTGATGCGATTGGTCCGAAAGCTATCGGCAAGGCATCAGTGGCCGATTTATACCAAAGCAGCTGCCCATCGCCGGTGCCGTTGAGCAGGTAGGTATTGTTGTTATTGCACAGGTAGGCACTAAGCGTACCCAGTGCAGGCGGCAGGCTTATGCTTATCGTGCCGGTGGTTTTATCATTGGCTGTAATAGGGTCACCGGCCAGGCGGGTTTCAGCAGCGATGGTATAGGTTGCCCCCGCCAAGGTATTGAACTTGCCCGAAAGCGTGAAATCAACCTCGTCCAGCGGACTGATGGTACCCGTATAAACTTCATTAAACGTAACCACAGTACTATTTGGCGAGGTAACCGTTACCGTAACCGGCAAATTGCTGATACCGGCGCTGCCGTAATTCTTAAGCCTAACAGTTACGGCTGTGGCCACTGCGCAGGAGGTACCGTCTTCGGCATTTACAATGGCCGATACCCCGGCATCGGCCACGGGCTTGGCAAACTGTACGCGGTAATCCTGCGTTTCGCCTTTGGCGTAAGTACCGCAGGCTGTGATGGTTGCCGCATCCGAAGTTTCGGTAAGTACCACACGCAAAAGGCCGAAATTACCGGGGACAACCGATAACGGCACTGTAATATTGCCGGTATAAGTAGCTGTGCCGTTCACTACGGTGGTAGTAGCGGCCAGTTCGTCGGCGCCGAAGGTGCCATCGCCGTTCCAGTCTACAAATATCTTGGCAGCTTTGTTGAAATTGCCACCACAGCTACCCAAAGTAATGCTGAAGGGGTAGGTTTTGGCTTGCTCTAACTGCAAGGTTAGTGTGGTATTGTCTGTGTACCCTCCACAGCCGGTTACAGCAGTATGATTAACGTTGGATAAAGTGAAGTTATCTACCCTGGATGCGCCGGGCGAGGCCGATGCCGGGGCCGATGCGCAATAAGCCGCGCCACCAATACCCGTAGCAATGAGCGAATACGCCTGGCTACCCGATGATAGCGTACCCTTATGCGATACCGTGATAGTGTAAGTTTTGCCCGGCGTAGCGTTGGCAATGTACACCTGCTCTATATTATCGCGAATGTTGTCGCCCGTAGTGGCTGCAGCCGATGGGTTATTAGGATCCAGTACATAGGGGCTGTAGGTAGTTACGCCATCGCTTACGCGGATATCCAGGTCGTTCACTAGTTTAGGTACGCGACTGTTGATCACCCCTTCGGTGGTTGGGGTGCCGGCGGGATCGGTCCAACTGATAGATACCGCCAGCGGGCCAACGCCCGATGCCGTTACCTGGAAGGTTTTGCTTTGCCCCTGCGCCAGCGTGTTCTGGCTGATGAGGCTTTTGGCGCCGTTATCGGTAATGGCCTGTGCCGCCGTGCGCATGTTGAGCAGCCCCCAGCCGTAAATGTAGTCGGGCCCTACGTTACCTGCATCAAATGCGGTATGGCAGGCCAACCCTTTCAGCGTAGCGGAAAGCATATAGGCACCATTATTTTTTTGTGCGTAATACTCCTGTAGTAACAATAAAGACCCCGTAACGTTTGGTGCCGCCATAGAGGTTCCCGATAACGTAAGGTACGAATTCGGGCTGCTTACGCCGGTAGAGAGCACGTTTTCGCCATCGGCAACCAGATCGGGTTTTATGCGGCCATCGTCTGTTGGGCCCCAGCTGCTGAAGTATGATACGGCCACATCGCTGCGGTTGAGCGGACCGTTGGGCAGGGGGCCTACCGCACCTACCGTGAGGATGTTTTTGGCGTTGCCCGTGGTGCTGATGATATCGTATCCATCGTTGCTGCTGATGCCTGGCGGCCTTGGCCCTTTGTTGATGATGGCGGGATTGGTTTTAGTGGCATAGCCATAATATACTTCACCCTCGGCGGGGCCGTTGCTGCTGCGGCTGTTACCCGCCGACTCAACAATGAGGTAGTAAGGTGCGTTGTAAGCAATATTGTCCCAGCTTTGCACGCGGCTATCGTAAAAGCCAAAGTTGTAATCCTCGGTATCACCGGGCAGGCCGTACCATTCCCAATGACCGGTGCCGCTGTTGTATTCCCAGCCGGCAACATCGCCATAAGAGTGATTGGACAGTAGCAGGCCCGTTGCGGCAGCGGCGCTCATTTCAGATACATCGTTATCAAAATCCCAGGAGTTCAGTACAGCCATGTTGAAAGCCATGCCTTTAGCCGGACCGTAAACCCCTTTGGCCACCATGGTACCGGCCACGTGGGTAGAGTGATCGAGCACGGAGGCGTTATCTTTAGAGGTGATGGTTTTGCCGGCAAATTCTACATGCGAGCTGTAAACCGAGCCGCCATCCCAAATGGCTAGCCGGTTGGCCAAAAAAGTGCTGCTGCCCGATAGGTTGAGCCCCAGCGCGCCGCCTGGTTGTACGGCATTGGTGCCGGTGGTAGCGGCAGCTATAGTGTTGTTATGGGTAACCAAAAACACCGGGAAACCCAGGCTGTTGGTACCCTGCAAGGTTTTAAGGTTGCCGGTTTTTGTTTGGCTGCGGATGGCCCAGCCACGCCCCTTAGCCAGCGATACTGCCCTTTGCTGCCCTGCGTTAAACGTCTGGCCGGCCTGCACCGAAATACGGTTAAGCTCCTGTTTTTTGGCGGCATCTACAAGCGGTTTTTGCGCAAATACCGGCGCGGCAAAGCACAGTACAAGAATATGGAACAGCAGTACCGAATAGCGTTTCTTCATTAAGCTAAAAAAGAGGATGTAATTACAAGTTTGCACATTTAAAGCGGGATAAAAAATAGCAAAACCGATAAATTCAAACGCATGATGCAATTTTTCAAATGGTAGCTTACTCGCTACCCCCCTTTCTATAAAAGGTTCTCATTTAACAGCCGTAAAACGAGCAATTTCTTTGCTTTATTCTTTAAATCAGCAACACCGGGGAATAAAATACACAAATTGAGGAAATGGGTATTTGAAAGGCATATCAACTGCTTTAAATCTGCATGCTTAATAATCTCTTATACGCTTCAAGCAGCAAATTGTTACACATAAAAAAGTGATTTGCATCATTTTTGATTAAGTTTGTATTAAAAAAGACAAATTCCCCAAGCCTTGAAAAAATTATCACTTATTTGTTTCATTATTGCTAATTTTTTGATCCTTTTTAACTCAAAAGTAAGTGCCCAGGAAACTAGCGACAACTCCACTTACTACTATAATAATTTTGAGAGTGCCAGCGCCGGTACCATTTCTTCTTTAGGCGCATCCGGCGTGGGTAATGCCACACGCCCAAGCGGTGGTACTTCGGTTACTATAGATGCATCCACAACATCTCCGCTCGATGGCTCGGTAAGCCTGGAATCAAAAAGTTTAAGTGCTATTGGTGCCATCCGCTGGGATTTTGTTGGCAACGGCACCAGCGGCGTAAGCCTGTCGGCCAATGATTTTGAATGGAACTTTGTTTATAAAAACACCACCACTTCATCAAACGACGACCCCGATGTAATGACCGCCGGTAACAACTCCTGGCGATACTGGCTGATAGCCAACGGTTACACAACCAACAATATGCAGGGGTTTTACGTTTCGCATGTGGGTACAAGCCTGGTGCTGCGGTACAGATATGATACAGGTAATCAAGCGGGCCATTATAACTCAATCCTTTCTGCCACGCTGCCAAACGATCAGAATGCCTATATGATCAAGATACAAAGACTCAGGGGTGGTACCTGGGCGATATATATGGATAGGTTCGTAGCGGGAATGACCACAGCAAAAACACTGGTCACCATTTCCAGCGATAACACCGGGAGTGGATATAGCACTTATTACTATTCTTACCTCGAAGCAACCAGTACCACCTTACGCAGGTTTCAGTTTGATAAATTTGACATGTATACCCGGGTGCTGACCTTTGTTGGTGCGAACTCTGCTGCGAATGGTATCACTCCAACACCGTACACCGAAGACCAAACGGTGATTTACTATGGTTTACAAGTACAAGCGCGAGGCAACTTTGCTTTTGGAAGTCAGCTGTACCTTACCAGTTCAGGGTCAGTTGGGTTAAATGATTACTTCGTATCCAACACCGGCGGATTTTGGGAATCTAACGACTCCTTTTTTTCCACCAGTACCGACCATCAAATCAGTTCGAGCGTTCAGCTTAGCGGGAATGGTACTGGCGCAGTACAGGTGTCTGGCTTCGCCGATACGGTATCAACCAGCGGTAATACCGATGGAACCTTGTCTGTACCGCAATATTATTTTTTTACAGGCACAACAAAATCTCAGCTTAACTATGGCAAGAATCCAACAGGCACATTTACACTAACTGCTGTTGGCCGCCTTTTTGAACAACCAAACAATTCGCAAACCGGCATTAGTATTACATCCTCAGGGGTAACCAGCGGTACGATAAGTTTTGCCAATAGTGTAGACTGGAAAGGGACAAACAGCAGTGATTGGAGCACCGGGACCAACTGGAGTTCGGGAAGCACCCCAACGTCGTCACAAATTCCAAGGGTTGGTGTAGTCGCGTTTACAAACCAGCCAACATCAACCAATGGCGGAACATTCAAAGCCATTAGATTTGGTTCAGCAAGTGGTGCCATTACTTTAACCATGCAGGAGGATCTAACCTTAACCAATGGCTTCTCTTTAGACCCTTCTGCAACGGTATCCATTGTCGGCGGTAGCAAAACGTTAAATGTTAACGGCGGCACAATCGTTTTAAATCCGTTGTCTTCGTTATCATTAAGCAACCTTACCTTTACTAACAGCGCCAGCAGCTTCAATTTACTGGCAAATTCAAGCGGGTCTGCATCCATCGGCCAGTTAACCAACGTTACCCTTGGCGGCAGCAACTTTGTTGTACAAAAATATATCAAAGGGAGCAGCAACTCTACATACCGCGCATACAGGTTTTTGTCGTCGCCGGTTTATGCCTCTGCACAAACACTCAATGGCCAAAGCCGCAATGTTTATGGCTTGGGCTACTTAACCGGCAGCAACGGTAACTTCCCTATTTTAACGGGTGCGGCATCCGGTGGCTTTAACCGCACAGGTAACCCAACCCTCTACCTATACCGCGAAGACCGAAAGCCTTTATCTAATGCTTTTAGTGGCGGAAATTATATCGGCATCAGCAGCATCGCTTCTTCGCCCTCTTTAAGTTTTGTTGACGATGGTACTACCTTTAAAAAAACAAGCGGTTACCTGCCGGTAGGTAATGGCTTTGCCATGTTTTACCGCGGCAGCACGTCATCGCTCAGTGCCAGGGTGGCCTTCCCTAACCCTACCGCACCGGATGATGTAACCCTGAGTGCAACGGGTGCGCTTAACCAGGGCTCAATACCTGTAACGCTGTGGTACAGCCAAACAGCTACACAAAGTTATCAGCATACACTTGGCTATAATGCCGTTACCGGCAACTCGGGCGTTAGGGGTTTCAATTTGGTTGGCAACCCGTACCCCTCTACCATCGACTGGGAACAGTTAAGCTACACCACCAGCACCGCAGGTATTTATGCGCCGCCTGCTACCTTAAGCGGTAGTACGCCAACCAGTAACTATGTAAGCAAAACTTATTATATATATAACCCGGCCTCCAAAAATTTTGAAACCTACACCCAGGGTGCCAGCGGTACCGGTAGCGCTACCCGCTATATCCCCAGCGGGCAAGGCTTTTTTGTACGGGTAATGCCGGAAGCCGGTGGTGGTACAACTACCTTAACTTTTAACGAAACCGCCAAGGCATCAACCCAACAGGTTACCGCATTTTTGGGGCTGCCCAACGAAACCATTAGCCAAAGCATGCGGCTAAAGCTGGTGAAAGACAGCGTGAATACCGACGATATTTTGATGTATTTTAAAACAGACGGAAGTAACGTATACGATCCGTTTAATGATGCGGAAGATTTAGGCGGGATCAGTGCCCAGGTATCGCTATCTAACGTTGACAGCGCCGGGCATTTGGTGGCATTTAAAAACCTGCCGCCTTTAGCCGAAGGTAATAAATTCAAGATATCTGTAAACGCTACCACAACCGGTATTTACCAGTTGCAAGGGAGTGAATTTGAAACGCTTAACAAGCGTTATGATACGTTTCTGTTAGATCACTATAAACAAGACTCCTTGCTGATTAGTACTTACAAGGTTTATAATTTCAATATCGATAAAAGTGTGCCCGCTACATTTGGGGCAGACCGGTTCGAAATTGTTTTTCATAAGAAAAACCTCCCGCCTTACTCTTTACTACAGTTAACTGCAAGCAAAGCACTGGAAGGTGCTAAAGTTGTATGGAAAGTTGATAACGAGTTTGACTATACCAAGTTTGAGTTACAAAAACTGGATACCAACGGCGTTTACGTCCCTATTTACGATATGGCTTCCAATAATAGCGGTACTTATAGCTTTACCGACAAGAACTTCGTACTGGGGTCTAACGTGTACCGACTTAAACAAACCGATATTGACAACAACATCAGCTATTCTAAAGAAGTGAAACTGATGTATTCAGAAATAGCCAATGGAAGTATAAAACTCATCAAAGTTTTCCCTAACCCTACCGGTGTAGAAATAAATGTGTCTATGCTAGCGCAAAAAAATAGTGGCTCGTATAGCATATCTATCATCAACAGTTCGGGCCGTGTGGTAAAACAAGCTTCGTTTTCTGAACCCTATTGGAGCGGAAACATAGAAGCTTTACCTCCCGGAATTTACATCATTCAAGTTAATAACAAGAAAGACAATAGTGTGGTTGGCCGGAGTAAATTTATTAAATTGTAGATTGCATGTATTTTAAACTAAAAAGCATTTTAGCTACCCTTATACTACTATTTTTGAGCATGTCATGCGCATTTGCGCAAGACCCGGGTACCCCCTGTGATGAAATCGATTTGGATGACCCAGCCGGCTGCCCGGTACCACTTGATACCTGGGTAATGTTTCTCGTAATCGTAGCGGTTATTTACGGTGCTTACTACCTAAATAAAAAACAAAAAGAAGCCTTATCCTAAATTATTAGCATTGCCGGTGTACATATTTTAGCAGCCTACTGCCATTAATCATCAAATCAGGGTTCAACACCAACTTATGTACCGCAGGATAGATAGCATCGGCGGCTTTAATGCGGGCCTGTACGCTGCAAATGTAATAGCCTTGCCGGGCAGCACTAAAGCCAAAGCGCAATTCATCTCAAAAATCCGTCTTCATGTATAGCAAAAAGCCTCTCCTGCACTGTGCAAGAAAGGCTTTTCCTTTTATAAACTTAAAACGAATACGTTTTTACCCCTTGTTAAGTGGTGGTGCTAAGCTCAGTTGTTTCAGTATGCCTTCTACCACTTTGGGTATCTCGCGCTGAGTGGTTTTTGGGTCGCGCAGTTCGCCAACGCCATAGCCGCGCCAAACCAGTACGTTGGTTTTGGGGTCTATTAAATCTATAATAATGGTACCCTCGCGGTAAGGCACCCTTGCAGGGAAAGCCCCACCGTAACCCGGATAACCATAGCCGTAATAGCCATAGCCAAAGGGGCGGTACCAACCATAACCAAAGCCGCCATAATAGCCGCCGTACATAGGGGTGTAATAATAGGTTATTTTAGTACCACGACCGGTAGCGGTGGCGTAGCCTACCAACAGATCGGGGTTTTGTTCATTAATGGTTAAGCCTTTTTGCAGCAGGGCCGCTTTGGCGGCTTCCTTTATTTTTCCGTTACCAATTTCGGTAAGGGGGCGCCATTGCTTGCCGGTATCGCGCTGCATGGGTGCCCAGGCAAAGGTGCGGTAAGCACTTAGGTTGGTTTTATTGGCAGCGGCGGTATAATAATTATAACTGCTGCAGGCCGACAGTGCCGATACAAACGCTACCGCCAGCATTAAATAGATATTTTTTTTCATGGCAACACCTTTTATTTATAAGCGTTAGACGGGTTGTTGGGCAAAGGTTTAATGGGGTGAAAGTTTTTTTTACAAAATCCCCCCTATTATTAACGCGATAATTATTTCAGTGCCTGACGCTTCTGTTTGATTTTATAAGGAATACGTATATTTGAGTAAAACACACGTGGAATGACAACAAAGCTAACACTAACCGTGGAAGAAAGCGTTATCAAAAAAGCAAAATTGTATGCAAAGCAAACCGGCAGGAGTTTATCAGAATTAATTGAAACCTACCTGGAAACACTTACGGAAGAGCAGCATAGCGAAACGCCTCAAATTTCTGATAAGTTGAAAAACCTGGCCGGTTCTGTAAAATTGCCTTCAGATTTCGACGAAAAAAAAGAATTAGCATCCTATTTTGAAACGAAGTATTTATGAAGCAGGTTTTTGTAGATACCAATATCCTGATTGATCTGCTTGCCGACAGGCCGCCCTTTAGTAAATTTGCCATACAACTGTTCGATCTGGCGGAAAAAAGCAAAGTAAAGCTTTTTACTTCTTCACACGCGTTTGCAACAACGCATTACCTTTTAAAGAAGCACGCCCCCGAAAAGGAATTGAGAGCATCACTTTATTCTTTACTCGATTATATCGACTTAATTTCAATTGTTAGCGCTATCATCAAAAAAAGCCTTTTATCAAATTATAAAGACTTTGAAGATGCCATTCAAATAATTGCAGCAACTGCCGTACCCAATATAGACTTTATTGTAACCCGAAATTTAAAGGACTTTAAAGATGCCGGTATAACTGTACTGGCACCCGACGAGCTACTCAGCTATCTATAAATAATTCACAACAATATGCAGGAACTCTTCTATACTAATCGTTTTAACTTTTGGGAAGTAGATTCTGGACATTCTTGAGTTTATCAGCAGTTCTCATGATTATTAAAATTATCGGATACTATGGTTATAAAGCTCTTTTTTTCTGAACCTTGATTAGCAGGATTTAAGGATTGCCATGACTCGTTCCTGCTGCGTATTCATCAGGTAATCCTTGAATCAAGTGAATCATGGTTCAGACATCACGACAAATACTTCCCTACAATCGGCATCCTCCTGCCCATACCAAAGGCTTTTGGCGATACGCGCAGAATGGGCGGGGTTTGGTAGCGTTTATGCTCGGCTATATTTACCAGCCTGAGCACCTTGCGCACTACAGCTTCTTCGAAACCAAGCTTGATGATCTCGGCAGATGAACGCCTGTTGAGGATATACTCGAATAAAATGGCATCCAGTATATCGTATTCAGGCAGCGAATCGGTGTCTTTTTGGTCGGGCCTAAGCTCGGCCGACGGCGGTTTTACGATGGTATTCTCGGGGATTATCTCGCGGTCTTTATTTATCTCACGCGCCAGCTCAAACACCTGGGTTTTGAACACATCGCCAATAACGGATATACCGCCGCACATATCGCCATACAGCGTGCCGTAGCCCACGGCGGCCTCGCTTTTGTTGGAGGTATTGAGCAATATATAGCCAAACTTATTGCACATGGCCATCAGCACCACCGCCCTGCTGCGCGATTGGATATTCTCCTCCGCAATATTAAACGGCAGTCCCTTAAACTGGGGCGACAGCGATTCCTCGAAGGCTTCGGTAATTTTGGCTATGCGTACAATCTCGCTTTTGCAGCCCAGGTTCTTCACCAGGTCCTCGGCATCTTTTATAGAGTGGTCGCTACTGAAACGCGAGGGTAGCAGCACGGCCATCACATTCTCAGGCCCGAGGGCCTCGGCAGCCAATGCGCATACCACGGCAGAGTCTATCCCGCCCGAGAGGCCTAATATCGCCTGCTTAAAGCCCGATTTATAGAAGTAATCTTTGATGCCTAAAATAAGTCCCTGGTGTATCTGTTCGATATCGCTCTGTTTTTGTACGCGTACGGTACTTTCATGCTCAAAACTGATGGCCGCATCATCGCCCAGGGTATAGGAAGTGATAGCTTCCTTGAAATACGGTAGCTCATCAACCAAATTGCCCCCATTATCAAAAACCAGCGAGCCACCATCAAATATCAGTTCGGTTTGCGCGCCAACATGGTTCACATAAAATAGCGGTAGGTTGTAGCGGCTGGCGTTATCCTTTAAAATGGCAATACGCTCGTCATCGTGGTTGTACGCAAATGGCGATGCCGCAATATTGATCATCACATCCGGATTTTGCTGTATCAACGTATCCATAGGGCGGGTAATGTATAGCGGGTTTTCTATGGTGTTCCACAAATCCTCGCAAATGGTAAGTGCAATGCGCTTGCCCTTAAAATCGATACAGTTGAAACTGGTTGATGGCTCAAAATAGCGGTACTCGTCGAAAATATCGTAGTTGGGCAGCAGAGCTTTGTTTACAATGGCCTTTACCTCGCCATCGGCAATAAAATAGGCGGAGTTGTTCAAATCCTTACCCTCGGGTTTGTTGTTGGGTGTTGGCAGGCCTATAATGCAGGCAATATCCCGGCATTCGGCAGCAATGGTTTTGGCTGCTTCGTCGCATAGGTTAATAAACTCGGTAAACTCCAAAAAATCGCGCGCGGGGTAGCCGCAAACGCATAACTCGGCAAAAACCACCAGGTCGGCACCGTTTTGTTTGGCTTCGCGGATGTGCTGTATGATCTTATTGGTGTTCGATTCGAAGTTACCTACGTGATAGTTAAGCTGGGCTAATGCGATCTTCATATAATGCGGTAGTAATGCTTTCGCTGTAATGCAAATAAAAAAATTATTTTTGCTAAAACGACAGAAATGACTTCTTATTCTTATAAAACGGGGCTTATTTATTTAGGCCTTGCCCTGGTGCTGCTATCGGCCTGTAACAAACATAAAAAAATTGATGTTAGCGATATACAGCTTGATGTAAAAATCGAACGTTTTGATAAGG
The DNA here is from genome assembly GCF_004519315.1 of Mucilaginibacter psychrotolerans. Taxonomy (GTDB): domain Bacteria; phylum Bacteroidota; class Bacteroidia; order Sphingobacteriales; family Sphingobacteriaceae; genus Mucilaginibacter; species Mucilaginibacter psychrotolerans. The sequence continues at coordinate 170,156 of NZ_SOZE01000010.1, read as the reverse complement.
ATTTTGATTCGCTGCGTGTAAAGCCTATGGACGAACAGGCCGGCGTACTTTATAAGAAATACGGCAGCTTTTATACCGATTTTATAGAGCGCGTATTAAAAGCCGGTAGTGCCCGAGATACGGCATACTACACCCGCCTGCGTGCCATTTTTGCAGACAAGGCCTATGCCGACCTAAAACACGACGTAGATGCCACCTACCCCAACATGGATAAACAGGAAGCAGAACTCACCGACGCTTTCCGCCGTATAAAATACTATTACCCCAAGAAGAACCTGCCCAAAGTATATGCTTATTGGTCGGGCTTTGAGGCGCAAACCTCCATTGGCGATGGGTACTTTGGCATTGGGCTGGATTTGTTTTTGGGTGCCGATTCGCGCTTTTACCCCTCGCTAGTGAATGCTTTCCCGCATTACGTCAGTCGCCGGTTTACGCCGGATAATATTGCCCCGCGCGTAGTGGAGGGCATAGCCCGCGAGGATATGTTCCCCGAGAATGAAAAAGACAAAAGCCTGTTGGCCAAAATGGTGTACAACGGCAAAATTATGTACTTTATGGACCAGGTGCTGCCAGATGTGGCCGACTCTACCAAAATTGGTTATACCGATAAACAGATTAAATGGTGCGATAGCTTTAAGGCCGATATTTGGAGCTACTTTTTGGAGGAGAACCTGCTGTACGAAAGCGACTATCAAAAAATACAGAAATACCTTAACGAGGCACCCTTTACCCCCGGGTTGGGCGAAAACAACGAATCGGCACCCAAGCTGGCGATATGGACCGGCTGGCAAATTGTACGTGCTTATATGGATAAGCACCCAGAAGTTACCCTGCCGCAGCTAATGGCCGACCGTGATGCGCAAAAAATATTGAACGAGGCTAAGTACCGGCCAAAGAATCCGTAGGTGGGGGGATAGCGTTTGAGACATGGTTGCTATGTCCGCGTCGCGAGTCGACTCACCCGGTCTTTGCTCCGCTCGACCACCCTGCTCCGCAAAGAGGGTTTTAGTTACTTTTTTCTTTTCTTCACCCTCTTTGCGCAGCAGAGAGGGTCGACGCCCGCGCATGCGGGTCGTCGGGGTGAGTCAAATCTGCGAGCGATAAGAACCGCCCCTAAAAGGTTTCGTGCATACTTAAGTCTGGCCCTTATCAATCAGAAATCCTGATGGTTGATATCTCCCTGAAAGTATCATCCCAGCCGATGGTAGCGCCATCTTTAGATTTGGTAGCGCCCCTGCAGGTGGTGTAATGCTTTATAAAATCCTGCGCCAGGCTGCTGTTAGGGTCGCTATCCTTAAAAAAGCCGAAATCCATATGGTTAAACGTAAAGGAATGCCATTGATAGTTGCTCAAAGAATCGGTGTACCAGGTGGTAATTTGGGTTGGGCTTTTATCGTTTTGATTGTAATGCAGCACCTGGTAGGCAGGGTTATTGCTGTTCCGCCCATCGAGCCCGGGGGCTATAGCAACATACGATAGCAGTTTGCCGCTATCTACCAGCAAGCGGGCATCAACCATATGGGTATGCCCTGCCAACTGCAATTTAATGCGTGGCGCATATTGTTTGATGATTTGCAGGTAGGTGGCCTGGATGTTATCCTGCCAGGAGGGTGTTTTACCGTACCTATCAATACCCGGCGGCACATGGTAAACCAGCCACGCCGATTGGCCGGGTGTAAGGGCCTGTAGCCTCTCTTTCAGCCAAACCAACTCCGCTTTAGCTTCGGTAGCCAGCGAGTCATTTTCGCGCATAAAAAGCACGGTGTTGAGGATGATGATTGCCAGGCTGTCTTTCTCGTAGGCGTAATACCCGCCGGCAAGGAATGATTTTTTGATCCGGCCATGCCTGTCTATCCGTTTGAGCAAAGCATCATAAAAAACTTTATAGGTTGCGGCATTGGGTACGTTGTGCGCAATGCAATCATTATTGCCCAGCGCAGGCAATATCACGGCATGCTTATCAATGGCTCTTACGTTTTTGATGACATATTTGTAGCTCTGCTGCATGTCGCTTATATCGTGCGTATCATTCTCGGCCTTGGTGGTATGCCTTAGCAAATCGCCGGGCATAATAATAAAGGGGTATTTACCCGTTTTGGCGTTTTCGGTAGCAGATAAGAACACCCTGGGGTCGGTATCGGTATGGTAAAAAGTATCGAAGGGTTTGCGAAGATCGATATGCACGTCAGACAGCACCAGTACCGAATCGGTTTGGGCATAACAGAACACAGGAAGCAGGGCGATGATGAACGGCAGGAGTTTTTTCATGACGGACGAATGCGTGAAGGCAGTTTTGCTATAAAGTTAGGCATTTATTCTTGAGGACTTGCCACGCGGGGCGATGCTCAATCTCCCTAAAAAATCAGGCCAGGCATACGGCAAAAACTGCAAATGCATCCTCTGTAACGCAGAGAACTTCAACACCAGGTTTTACGCACCGCGTATCACTTTCAGGAAAGCTTCGCGGTAGATGCCGCCTATGGGCAGGGCTGTATCACCAACATACAAGGTGTTACCATCAATGAGGCGGATCTTATCTATTGATACGATATAAGATTTATGCACACGGTGAAATGGGGGCTGTGGCAGCTGCTCCTCCAGTTCGCGCAGGGCTTGATAAGTAATCAGCCGCTGCGTTTTGGTATAGATAGAAACGTAGTTCTTTAAACCTTCTATGTACAGTATATCCTGGTGATCAACTTTCAGGAATTTGTTCTTGCTATCGCCTTTTATAAAAAGGTAACCCGGCTGGTTTTGCGGGCTTGCAACCACTGGGTTAAGCCTCGGCTGGAAAACTTCCAGGGCTTTTTCGGTGGCTTTAAAAAACCGGTCGAAAGCGATAGGTTTTAGAAGGTAATCGATCACACTGTACTCAAAACCATCAAGCGCATACTCGGCGTATGCCGTAGTGAGTATTACTTTACATTTATCGCCGCAAAGCTTTAAAAAATCGAGCCCGGTAAGCTGCGGCATCCTGATATCCAGGAAAACCAGGTCTACCCCACCCTCCCTTACTTTGGCGAGCGCATCGATGGCATTATTGGCCACGCCAACAAGCTCCAGGTAAGGCACCTTGCCGATATAATCAGCAATCATTTTGGTGGCGTAAGCTTCGTCGTCAACGGCAAGGCAACGGATCATAGTGGTTGGCATAGATATATCGCAATATTATTTTAGGTGGATCTTCAAAGTGGTGGTATAGGTATCGCCTTCTGCTGCGGTTAGCAGTTGGTGCGTTTCGGGGTAGATGAGTTGCAGCCTGCGCCTGATATTGGCCAGCCCTATACCGCTGGAACTATCCTTAGCGCCGTGGTTGATGGCATTGCTCGAACTGAAATATAATTCGTCCCCCTTTACATCTATGCGTATTTGGATAGGCCTGCTGCTATCATCAACAACCCCATGCTTAAACGCGTTCTCTACAAAGGGTATCAATATCAGCGATGCTATCCTTTTCCCTTCTGACGCCCCTGTAATGCTAAAATCCACAAAAAAATGATCTTCAAAGCGAAGCTTATAGATTTCGATGTAATTATGAAGATAATCAATCTCCAACTGAAGGCCAATCATGCCATCGGGGCTATTATGGAGCATGTAGCGCATCAGTTGAGACAGCTTGATAATGGCCTGCCCCAATACATCCGACACCGGATAAGCCAGCGAATACAGGTAGTTTAGCGTATTGTAGAGAAAATGCGGATTGATCTGTGTTTTTAAAAACAATAATTCGGCCTGTATATTTTCCTTTTTAAGCTGTTCGGCCTCGCGCTCTTTTTTGAACGTATCCAGCAGCGCCCAGGCTATAAAACTAAACAAGATGGGCTGCAGCGCCCGCCACCAATTATCGTTAAAGTACCTGATTGCACTAACACTGTCATCGTAATTATCATAGCCTAAAAACCAAAGATACAGCACTTCTTCTATCAGATACCGGCAAGCCACAAACAGCACCTCTGCAATAACCAGCCCTGCAAGCAAAAGCGGTATTTTTTTCCGTTTCAAAAAAAAAGGATAAACGGCAAAGAAACAGAAAGTGAATGCCATGAAAACCGAAACCAGGTTAGACCATACATAGGGCTGCGCCCCCCTTTTATTGGCCACATTATCTATATAAAGGTACAGGGTGAGGCAAAGCCACCCAGCCAGGTAATACAAGATCAACCTCTTTTTTGTCATCCGCTTTTTTGAAACCCGAATATATAGCGCAGGAAGCCTATTTATTAATTTTTTTACACCAACAACCGGTTTGGCTACCCAAACGCAGCTTTTCCCTATCCAAAGCATACAAGAGTACGCAGGGCTACGCTGGGATAGCGTTTGCGTGCTTTGGGATAATAAAGTTTAGGGGCAGCCCGCCTACCTGCAATTTTGTACCGTAGCCAACAGCATAAAGCCAGCGCTTTGCAAATTGTGACTACCGTTTAAACAAAGTTTTTAACCACAACCCAACAACAATGAAAAGCTTCCTTTTGGCACTCATCATGTGCTTACCCCTAACCGGCTTTGCCCAGGCAAAGAAACCGCGTACCGACCTGGAAAAACTAAACGACTGCATCGCTGCAAACACCAGCTCTTTCACCTTCAATGGCAACCAGCCCGAGGGTAAAGCCTGGCAGGTTTTAGAGGATCTGTTTGCTCAAAACCAGTTCGTAGCCTGGGGCGAATACCATGGCTCAGCCAAATTATCGCAACTAACGGCCCTGGCTATGGCCAGCGCAAACCAACAAGGCTATAAAACCTTTTGCGTAGAAACCAGTCCTTTTGTGGCAGCAGAGCTTAAGCGCATTGCTGCAGCAACAAACCCTGCCGATACCCTCGATAAAATATTTAAAGCGGGCTACCCCGGCATTGGCACCTTCCCGTTCTTCCGTACAAAAGAAGACGCGGAAATGCTCCTTGCCGCCAATAAATTCGGTTTCGATATCTGGGGGATTGACCAGGAATTCCAAATGTGCTTTTCTTACGGCATGAACCAGGCTTACAATGCCCAATCTAAAAAAACAAAAGCGGCATTCAAACCGGTAATAGATAGTTTACAAGCCAGGTGGTGGTACCCCGAAACTAAACTGCTCGACAGCCTGAAAAAAGTAGTGCGGCAACCAAAATTCAGGGCCTTGCTAGACGATATCAAAATATCCAAAGAGATCTATCGCAACAGCGATAATGAAGGGCGGGCGGCGCTGATGAAAAGCAATTTCTTCCGTTATTATGATAAAGCGGCAAGCCCGAAAGTATTCTTTAAAATGGGTAGCAACCACCTGGCCAAAGGGATCAACCTGCAAACCAATCAGTACGATATAGGTAACGCCGTGTATGAACTTGCGCAACGACAAGGACAAAAGTTTGCTAATGTTTACATCATGGTAAGATACACTACCGAGAAAGACAGCGTGGTAGATGATTTGACCAGTGATAATCCCGACAACCCAAAAGTGTTCTCTCAGCTATATGCCGCTGACAGATGGGTGCTTGTAGATATCCGCAGCTTAAGGATCAGGTTAAAATACGATGACTCGCTAACACGCGATGCTTACAGCGTGATAGAGAAGTACGACTACGTATTGGTTTCGCCCGAAGTTTTGAAGAATTAACAAATTGGTGCATTTGCCGGTTCGTCGGAAGCAAAGGCTCATCTGGGCGTTGCAACGGCAAACCGGCTTATATTATTATTGTTCGCTCATTCCAAAAGTTTGCATCATATCGTTTACTATTAGCCCTGTTTTAGTAAAGTCTTCATCTGCAAAGATGGGTGCATTAATGGTTAAAACATTACTACCGATAATGCTATCGGCAGTAAGCTGAATTTTTGTCAAAAACGGCTTCCATTCATTCCCAAGCCTAAATCGAAAAAGTGTTGGCAACTTCTCTTCATTTTCATTGCCGTAACAGCCAAAAACTATCACAGTTCGGTATCATTTCAAAATAAAATTCTTTTTAATACGCACATCTCGTAAATTTATTCAGCTTTACACCGGGTGGAGTTACTAATATGTCAAAAAGAATTGATACTTCTTTGAAAGAGAATAAGGGCGGAGCGACTGGCATGGAACCAAATCATGAGCACAGCAATATCATGAAACACGATTTACAATACCGTGTGCTGTTTGATAAAAGCCCGTTACCCATGCTGATATATGAGTTATCGAGCTATAAAATACGCGATGTAAATGAAATGGCCGTATCACATTATGGCTACAGCAGAGCCGAGTTTTTAAGCATGACCATACATGATTACCGGCCCAAAAAAGATATTGAAGATATTAATAAAATACTTGAAGGGCTTGTTGATAAAGACAGGGCTTACCAATTTGGCGTTTATGAGCATTTAAAAAAAGACAAAACTATTATTAAGGTTGAGATTTCGGGCTACGCCATCAATTATGCCGACAAAGAATGCATGATGGTTGTGCTTAACGATGTTACCGAAAAGGAAGCTAATTTGCAGAAGGTAAAGGATAACGAACAAAAGCTGTTAAATAGCCAACAACAGTTATCATTGATATACAACAACGTTAAAGATGTAATTTTTGTAATTAGTGTTGAAACCGACGGTCGGTTTAAATTCATCTCTGTTAATAAGGCGTTCGCAGATATCACCGGAATTGAGGAAAGCGAAGTGATCGGAAAATATATTGATGCTATTATTCCCGAGCCATCGTTAACCCTGGCGGTGTCCAAGTATACACAGGCAATTCATCATAAACAAAAGACTACCTGGACAGAAACAACACCATACCCAACAGGCATAAAAACAGGAGAAGTAACAGTTACACCCATTTTAAACGAAAATGACCATTGTGTGCAGTTGATTGGGTCTGTTCATGATATTACCGCATTAAAAGAAGAAGAGCGGCAACTGAGATTACTGGAATCGGTAATTACCAACACCAACGATGCGGTTTTGATAACCGAGGCTGAGCCATTGGATGAGCCGGAGCCACGCATTATCTATGTGAACAATGCATTCACTAAAATGACAGGGTACACCGCCGCCGAGGTTGTGGGTAAAACGCCAAGAATTTTGCAGGGGCCCAAAAGTGACCGGGCAGCGCTGGCCCGGCTTAGCGCGGCCTTACGTAAATGGCAATCGTGCGAGATCACCATTATCAATTATAAAAAGAATGGAGAAGAATTTTGGATAAATATGTCTGTTACCCCCGTAGCCAATGAAAAGGGCTGGTTTACCCATTGGATAGCTATTGAGCGGGATGTTACCGAACAAAAACTGGCCGAGCAAAAATTAATCAGCTCTTACCAGGAAAGAAATGACATACTGGAAAGTATTGGTGATGGCTTTTTTGCGATAGACAAAAATTGGACAATAAACTATTGGAATAAAAGGGCTGAAATTATTTTGAAAAAGCCCCGCGAAGAAGTTGTTGGCCACGATCTGAGAGATCTGTATCCCGAATTACCGGGACCGACTACTTACGAGCACTATAAAAGGGCGTTTGAAGAAAAAACCGTTCAATCATTTGAAACGTTTAGCCCGGCTGTAAACCGGTGGTTTGATGTAATGGTTTACCCCTCTGAAAGCGGCTTATCGGTATATTTTAAGGACATCACCGAGAAGCTCAATCATACCAGGGCTATAGAGGAACAAAACGAAAAATTAAGGGCAGTAGCCTGGAAACAATCGCACTTAACGCGGCCTCATGTTGCTAATATATTGGGGTTAATGAATGTATTAAAAAATGAAGGGTTAACCGATCCGGAAAAAAAGGAGCTGTTGGATCATTTGTCAACTGCCGCTATTAAGTTAGATGCCATTATATTGGAGATTGTTAACAATGCTAAAGAAACAAAAACCTAAGCAGTTATCATGAGTTAATAACCGGCAAAGCCATATAGATTTGATCTCTCAAGCTACGCTTAAATCATTTACGTCAAGCCCGTCAAGACTTATTTTCGCGTTTTTATTATTTCCAGCACACGTGCATGATTTAGGATTATGCGTATCTTTATACTTATGAAAAGCAGATTAAATCTTACGATAGAAGAAAGCGTTATACAGCGTATGAAGCAATATGCCGAAAAACAGCATACCAGGGTATCTGATTTAGTGGAAGATTATTTTAGAAACGTAACCAAACCCCTTAAAAAGAAATCTTTTATGGATATAGTTGACCAACTGCCGCAACATGATATTGATGCAAAAGCAGATTTAAAGGAACTCTACTATCAGGATAAAAAAAAGGCCGCTAAGGTTTTTTAGATGCGAACATATTGCTCGATTTTACGCTAAAACGCGAGCACTATTTGGAGGCGCATGAGCTTTTTCAATTAATTGCAGATAACCGCCTGCAAGGATTTATTACCTCATCGGTATTACATATACAGGGTATTGGCTTACTAAAGCCTACGGCGCGGAAACCGCCAAAGAAGTACTGTTAAGCTTATTAGCGGATATACGGCTCATAGACATTCCCCACGAAACAGCCTTAGTTGCTTTACATTCAAAAATCAATGATATCGAGGATGCCTTGCAATACTATGCCGCAATCCATCATCAAATAGATTACTTTATTTCCCGCGATGAGCAATTGCAGAAAGATAATATACCGGTATTGCCTGTATACCCGCCCGATGTATTCCTTGGCTTAAGAGGGTAACCTCAGCGCTTTTTTTCCAGCCATAAGATTACCAGGAAGAATAAACGATGCAAAAACAGTGTTCGCGCGCCATAAACAGATTAAGACGTTGCTGGATTACTTTGCCTTAGCCAAGGAAGCTTTTGCAAGCCTGCGAAATGACAATTTTATTTTTTTTGGTTAATTATCAAGCCCTTACGAGTTCCAAATTATTATAAATGGTGTTATATTAGGCAGCGGGAAATCAACGCAATCAAAACCTGCGCTAATTAACTTAAACTATTAAAATAACCTAATTACAATCACCATGAACAAGAAAACGATTAACATTATTTACTGGATCACCACGGGGCTGATATTGGCCTTGATGCTTTTTTCGGCAGTGGGCAGCTTTAAGGAAACCCCCGAAGGCACCAAAATGCTGGAAGTACTAGGCTACAAGCCTTATGTAATGCATTTATTGGCGGTGGCCAAAGTACTGGGTGTAATAGCCATACTAACGCCGGGTTTTCCAAGGCTTAAAGAATGGGCATACGCGGGCTTCACTTTCGATCTTATCGGTGCCGCATATTCTTCCTATGCTTCGGGCATTGCCTTTAAAGATTGGGCACCTATACTGGTATTCCTTGCCGTATTGGCCTGCTCGTATATTTTCTATCACAAACGGCTAAAGCTAAAAGGAAGCGCGGCATAAAGCCACGGCCTGGAAAAGTATGTAAAAGAAGAAGCCCCAAGCTATAGTAGACTGGGGCTCCTTTGTGTCATATTCAAGGGATAATCTACTCCCAGCTACTGCCCTGAAACCTTATCTGTGATATGAAAATAATCAAAATCAGCTGATCCGCCAGGGGTTTTAGTAGCGTAATTGAACAACGCGAACCTGTAGCCGATGAACTGAGGTATGGTATATGCCATTTTCAATTGGGTGCCAATGGGCATCCATTCCTTACCATCCAAGCTGTAAAAGAAATTGGCGATGTCTTTTTTATCCGTAAAAACACATTCGGCTTTAAAGAAAACTTTCTGTTGATTCAGCGGGATACTTTGTGCCACTGTTGGCATACCGGTTTTAGCGTTAACCATTACGATTGTTTTGCTTTCGCCATCAATTTTAACGCCTACCAGGCCATAGTTTTTTTGCAAAAGCCCCAGGCCGGCAAAGTCGCCCGCTTTCATGTTCGATACGTCGAGCGATACCTCCCCTGTACAAACCGGGCCAACGGTACGCTGTGTTAATGAATTCCTTGCCATCAAAAAGTTGGTATCCACTCTTCCTGTTGTAAGGCGCAGATAACCTTTTCGTGCAGTAACCGACCACAGGCTATTATCGGGATTGTGGTTCCATTGCCAGGCCAGCGGCAATGCTGGTTCGCCCTTTTTCCGCTTAAAATCATCCGATGATACAATCCCGGGTATCAAACTTTTATTCGCCGGCAAATTAAGTGTATCCGGCACTTTGCCGTTAACGCCTAAAACGGGCCATCCATCGGCCCATTTTACGGGCACTAAATAAGGCACACGCCCTACTGCGCCAAAATCGCGGAACAGGTACGCATACCAGGTGCCGTCGGGCATGTCAATCAAGCCGCCCTGCGCTACGCCCTTATCCTGCAGGCCAACCCGCCCTTCATAGGGGCCGGTAATTTTATCTGCACGATGTATAACTACGGTACGCATGCCGCCACGTGGCCAGGTAATATTAAACAGATAGTATTTCCCGTTTACCTTAAAAAGTTGAGAGCCTTCGGCGTTCAGGCCGCCTTTATTCCCGGAAGGCAGGCTTGCATTTTCAATAATGGTTTGATCGATGCCACCGGGTTTTATACCCGATACATCTGCGTTTAACTCCACAATCCTCAGTTTCCCACCGCCGGTTATCATATATACTTTTCCATCGTCGTCAAAAAACAGGGAGTGGTCGTGCAGGTCCGGTTTAAACGACACGGATTTCCATGGCCCTTTTTCGATATCTTTAGTGGTATATACGTGGGTTCTACCCGTAGTTTGGGCAAAAGTGGTGACGTAGAAAGTACCCTGATGATAACGCAGGCTACTGGCCCAGGAGCCGCGGCCATAGGTGCTTTTGCCGTTGCTTAGCGTAAGCGCATCAACGGTTGCAAGCGTGTCATAGGCGTAGCCAATCAATTTCCAGTTCACCAGGTCTTTCGATTTCATGATAGGCACACCCGGACTCATGTGCATGGTTGTGCTGCTCATATAATAGGTATCGCCCACACGAATCATGCTCATATCGGGCACATCAGCATAGATAACCGGGTTAACCGCCTTGTTTTGCGCCTCAACCAAAAAAGGGACAAAAAGCAAGCTTGCTGCTATAGTAAGCCGGGCAAAAAAATGTCTCATACTCATCGTTTTATTAATATACCCTTTGTCAATTATTTAACCGTATTCATTTGAAGTACGCTTACCGAATATGGATCGAAGGTCCTGGTAAACTTCTTACTGAGTCCTTTTACAACCGATGAAACGGGGACTATCTTATCCGGGTTATCAATCGTATTGGTATCCTCCGGTTTATCGCCCTTTATAACGATCAGGGTGCCCTCTGCCGATAACTTAACCACACCATTCAATTCAATATCTACCTGTTGCGGCTTGCCGGTAGCATTTACCACCTTTAAAAATATCTTGCCTGTTTTGGTGTCTTTTGTGGCTACGTAAAACATACCCGGTATAGGCGGCGGCATTTTATTAGCCGCGCTATCTCTTTTAGTTGCGGGCCTGGTTTGGGTAGGTATATTAATGCCTGTTAAGGGGACAACCTTATTGCCTATATAATTGCTGAATAGTTTTTGTACGTGATAAGACGGGGAACCAAAGCTTGTTAAAGCATTATAGCCAATCAGGTCCGAATCCCATTGCCAGGCCTTTGGCGCGGTAGCTGTAGCGGTGTTTACATTCACAAACAGCGGTGCATAGCACGATAGAATAACCAGATCTGAATTACGCTCCATACCGGTCATCCAGGCGGCATCGCCAAGGGCTGCATTCAGGTTGGTAGTTGGTGCGCCTTCTCTTGTTGCCCATTCGCCAACAAATACCTTGTAACCTTTACGGTCGTAATTATCATAATGAGCGGCATCCTCTTCCATCTCCCAGGCATTGCGGTAATAGTGCTCATCAACAATCTCCGGTTTGCGTATGGTTAATTTACCGCGCGTGCCCAGGAAATCTTTGCCGCCAATGGTGGCGATACACTTTAAGGCAGGATATTTGGCCTTAATAGCATCATTGAATTGTGCGAAACGCCCATCGTAGCTTCCAGATCCGTCGAAGCCATCTTCGTTACCAATTTCTACGTACTGTAATTTAAACGGAGCGGGGTGGCCGTCGGCAGCGCGCTTTGCCCCCCAGTAAGTATGTATATCACCGGTAACATATTCAATTTCGTTTAAGGCATCCTCAATATATGGTTTCAATAAGGGGCCGGCATCTACGTGGTCGCCATCGAGCGAGTAACCAGCGTACACAGCCAGCAAAGGCTCCATCTTTAAATCTTCGCACCATTCCAAAAACTCCAGCAAACCCATACCGTCGGTTGCGCGGTAGCCCCAGGAACCTTTATGCCCTGGCCGGTTTTCGAGCGGCCCTAAGGTTGTCTTCCAGGGAAAGGCATCGTTCAACTTCGGCCCCTCAAGGAAATTGCCACCCGGAAACCTTAAAAAAGCGGGTTTCATATCGGCCATCAATTTCATAATATCAATACGGTTACCGTTAGCGCGGTTGTTATAAGTTGGCGGAAACAAGGACACAAGGTTAAAATAATAAACGCCCTTTCTGTTGGTGGATATTACAAAACGCGCATCCGCAGTGGGCTTTATATCAGATGCTGTAGTTAATTGCAATTCGTATTTTTTCCAAAAGTTACTTTTGGCCAGGGTAATCACACCAGTAGCGTACACGGTTTTACCATCGTTACTTTCTATGGTAACGGTTATAGGGCCGGCTGTGTTATTTTCGATAACAGGCGTGGTTGAAGCAGCACCATCCGGGCGGCGGCGTGGAGGCGCACTGCCCAGGCCTTTTATATAAAAAGAAGCTTTATAGGTAGTATTTGGCGTTACCGGGATACCCCAATAACCCTCGTTGGCAATCCCTGCCCTGCCGCCATCGGTTTCAACAACCAGTTTTAAGCAGGTGGTAAGCGAACTGTTGATGGCATGCCCTCGTTGATCCATGGCAACCTTATCAGGATCAGGCGCAACTAACTGTATCGACGGTTTACCTTCCCCCTCCTGCACAAGGCTCCAGGCTTCTGGCGTATTCGGGTTATCTTTAAACACCCGGTTCCTTATCAATTCGCCGTATAAACCGCCATCGTAAGCATGGTTAATTTCTTCGGTCATCAGCCCATACAACTGCTGACTAACAGTTACCCCGGGTTTGGTTAAATCGAGTGTTAATTTAGGGTTTTGTGCTACCAGGTTGGTGGTAACAAGCAAAAATACGCACAAGCTAAAAATGGTGCACGGCTTCATCATAATTGGTTTTTTGGTTTATTAAATGTGTTTTATACACTTAAATTGATAAGCAAACTTAACAGGATTTTTTAAATAAAAAACCAATTATTAGAAATAATATAAAATATCGTTCAGAAAACGATAGTACATTATACGCCTATGCCGCTGTTTCGTAGGCTGATCACAATAATGACGGTTTTTTATATTCAAATCAAGCTATTATATTCAGCTATACCGAATACACGGAACGATAAATCCAGGCCGACTTGGGTACCAAAAAAGAAAGTTACAGGAGTTAATCCCTGCGTAAGTAACAAAATATTTACCAGCAAAATAATCAATTACATTAATTGTTATTTATACAATTAATAAATACTATTCGGTACGTTTACTCCTAGTAAAAATCAGCAGTTACTAATCTTAATCATAAAATCTAAACTTGAACTGTTTAGCTGTCATTTGCCGTCACACTTGCAACGGGTATTTTTTTTGAGGGCTGAAATTCCACCTGGAATTATCCCTGTTTAATTCACAACGGTATCAGCATTGATAAAACCAAGCGCAAAGATGCATTCTCAGAATATAGCCGTATAGGCGACACGGTTGAAGGTTCGGGTATCGGGTTGTGTTTGGTAAACGAAATCGTTACTAATTCAGGCGGGAAAATTGTGTAAAAAAGCGAGTTAGGTAAAGGTTCGGAATTCAAGGTCTATTTACAAGCGAAATAAGTATCCAATTAAATAAAATTTAAATATTTTTACCAAAAAGAAAATACACCAATAACTTTGCGTAACTTGCAGACTTATTATTTATAACAATACAATGCAACAAGGAACAGTAAAATTTTTTAATGAAACAAAAGGCTTCGGATTTATCACACCTAACAATGGTGGAAGCGAAATCTTCGTTCATTCAACAGGTCTGATTGACAACATTCGCGAGAACAGCGCGGTTAGTTACGACGTTGAAGAAGGTCGTAAAGGACCAAACGCAGTAAATGTAAAAATAGCTTAATACACTATATAATCATTGTGAAGCATCTTCCGGTAAGGAAGGTGCTTTTTTTGTAGGCATCTTTTTCATCATACTTAGTATGAATGAAGATTCGGTATCACTGACGGGTGCTCAAATCCCATCAATTACCTAACCAGCCTATTCTAAAATGCAGCCAGGCCAAGCATTTTCATTAAAAGGCTAAATTGAAGTGCTCAATATACCCCCCGCTTTGTTGATACTCTCAAAGGAGCATTCGATCACCTTAAAATGTCAGCTTCCTAACCTTGCCGTTATTATCTGTTATGGCAATTTCCCTTACGTTATTATCTACCGAAATAAACCTTGCAGATTGCGACAGGAAGGAAGTTCCATGATAAAACTCCTGTCGGGTAACACGCCCGTTCTTATCTGTGATTACAGCGCTTTTATCCTGTGGCAAAATATTTATAAGCCTGTTTTTTGTGTTTAGTTTAAACAACCGCAAAGGCCCGGTATGTTCGCTTGCCGCCAGTAAATAGCTATCGTTGCTTCCGCGAAGTTTTACAAGCGCCTTGCCATCACCAGGAAGGTAAATACCGCTTTGCAATATATTTAGCGGACGGAAACCGCCTTTACCATCGCCTTTCAGGAACAAACCGTTCAGGGCATCAGATTGCCCGATGGATACATCTGTAGAAAAATCATTCCCGTTAAGTACCAGATCAATATTGCCGTCTCCGTCTAAATCATCGGCAACCATACCATTTAATACCGATGCCTGTGCTTCGTCGGGCAGAGGGATTACCGTAAACTTTCCATGGCCGTCGTTCCTGAAATAGCATGACCGCAGTTCGGTTGCTTTAAGCCTTAAGGCACCCTTCAGCTGCTCATCGCTAAATAAATCTTGCAGCGTTGCTTCGGCATAGCTGTGATAATTGGTGAATTTGGTTCGGAGGCTTATCATTTGCTTAAAAGCATCGTCGCGCACGTTTGCCGGGTACTCGCGCATTACGCCATCTTTTCCTGGCAGATAAAGCGAAGTGAAGGCATCGTACCTGTCGCGTTTATCAAAATCTTTTGCGGTGATGTAAACGGGCTGCTCGCTGTTTGCCTGGTAAAGGCTGTTGAGGCCGCTATTACCTACGATGTAATCTATCCGCCCGGTGTGCCTGAAATCGCCGGCTACGATAGAATTCCACCAGCCGGGGTTATCTCCTACGCCCGTCGTTGAAGTGGCGTTGATAAACTTACCATGGCTATATTTTAAAAACGTGAGGGGCATCCATTCGCCTGCCAGCAAAAGGTCGGTGTTGCCGTCGCCATCATAATCTGTAAACAGCGCATCGCATACCAAACCAATATCTTTTAATGCCGGGGCAACTTCTGCTGTAACATCGGTAAATTTCGCGTTACCATTTCCACTATCATTCCTCAGGATAAGGCTGCTTACGGGTTTAGGGTACCGCCAGGGTTCTACACGGCCCGATACAAAAAGATCAAGCTTACCATCGTGGTTGTAGTCAAAGGCCCTTACGCAAAGCTTGCTGGTAAAATTTGCCGGTAAGGCATCCTGTTGCAGCGTAAATTCGCCGTTGCCATTATTGATGTACAACTTATCCTGATAATTACCTGCATTGGGCTTTGCGGAATATCCACCACGGGCGATATAAATATCCGGTGCGTTATCGCCGTTGGCATCAAATAAAAGTACGCCACCGTCCTGGTAGAAGCCACCGTTGGCGGGATTAGCCGTTAATAGCTTTTGAATGAATTTACCGTTTTTTTGCTGAAGCAGTATTTGTGCAGGTTCGGTAGAATTACCGCCGATAACGATATCGTCGGTGCCGTCGCCATTAAGGTCGCCTGCTGCTAAAGCCGGGCTGTAGCCCGATAGTTTATGCGGCAAAAGCTTTTGTATGTTAAAGTCTACCCGGTCGGAATCTTTTTGCACATAGTTTATGCCGCTGGCACGAGTGATATTACTAAATATCGGCTTAACTGCATTAGGAGTCGCGTTTGGCTTTGGCTTAACCTGAGCATCACTGATGCTTACCGTTAACGTTTGGTTTGCTTTTATTTTGGTAATGGTTTGTTTAGCGCCGTTGGGCCATACCACTACCGCAGAATCGAGGGTACCGATATTACCGAGCCCAAATTGAGCCATAGACTGTAGGCTGGATAAATACCCCCGATATGGGTTGTTCTCATAAACCTGCGTTAATCCCTTAGCATAGTAAATACGCACCATAGCGCCAATGCCATTCAGGTTCTGCTTATCTCCTTTAAACTTAACGTTAAAAAAGTTCGCGGGGGAGTCGTTAGCGGCGGTATTCTGGTAGATAAATGCCTCGTCGTTGATATTGTTCGTAATCAAATCCAGCTTGCCGTCGTTGTTTAAATCGCAATAAATAGCACCATTCGAAAACGAGGGCGCGGTAAGTCCCCAATTGCTGCTTTCATCGGAAAAGCGCAAGCCCTTGCCATTTTTAAAAGCATAATTATGGATTTTAACCTCGGGTATCTGTTTAAGGATTTCTTGCTTGGAGGCGCTGAGATAAGGCTGAGACCGGTACACCATAAAGTCGTGATCCGTTACATCCCTGGGGTAGCCGTTCGTTACGATGATATCTTTATAGCCATCGTTATCAAAATCGGCTATCAAAGGTGTCCAGCTCCAATCTGTTTGAGCAACCCCACTCATAAAGCCTATCTCGCTGAACGCGGGTGCGCCAATGGAATCCTGCTCCCCAACCCTTGGGCCCTGGTTTAACTGTAGGGTATTGCGGGCATATTGCAATTGGTAACCGTAATGATTAAAATTTTGGATGGTTTGATAACTGTTGGGCATCATCATCATTTTTTTGCGGTAATTATCCGCAGGGTTCATATCCAGTTCAAAAACGTCGGCTAAGCCATCGTTATTAATGTCCTGGATATCCTGCCCCATCGCGTTGAAGGATGTATGTTTAAAATACGCCTTCGATCTGTCGGTAAAGGTGCCATCATGGTTGTTGATGTAAAGGATATTGCTCGAGAGGAAATCGTTGGTTACATAAATATCTTTCCATCCATCCAAATTAATATCGGCAATGGTAGCGCCGTGCCCGTAACCTTCTATGGCAATACCTGCGGCCTGCGAAACATCCGTGTACACCGCATGCTTAAGTGCCGCGTCCCAATCGTTTCGGTATAAGTGGCCCATGCTCCTGCCGGTGCCATCGCGACTTACCGGCCTGAAACTATTGGGGTATTCTGAAGGTTCCGGCCGGTTTACGGTTAGATACATATCCAGATCGCCATCGTTATCGTAATCAAAAAAACCGGCCATGGTGGAGTGCAGCTGCATATCCAGCCCGTAAGCTTTGGCTTCGTCCTTAAAAACAGGGATGCCTGCTTTGTTAAGCCCTTGATTGATGTACAGCAGGTTCTGCCGTTTATGCACATCGCCGGATAGCGAATTGCACACATAAATATCTGCCAGCCCATCATTATTGATATCCACCACCGCCACACCTCTGCCCCAACGGCCAGCTCCCGTCACCCCTGCCGCATTGGTAACATCCTCAAACTTAAAATCCCCCTTATTGAGATAAAGTTTATTGGAAACCATATTGCCGGTGAAGTACAGATCAGGCAGGCCATCGTTGTTAAAATCGCCTACGCCTACCCCGCCGCCGTTATATACATACGCATTGTCAATTGGGTTTAGGGTATCATTCTCAGTGATCAGGTTATTGAAATGAATACCCGAATGCGAGGAAGAAACCTGCGTGAACATAGCGGGCTTTTTGCAACCGGCATACAAGTAACAGCAAAGAAGGCAGAAGTAGATTTTTTTCATAATAATGCTGCAAGAACAAAAAAACCGGGAGCCGTTTTGGCCCCCGGTGGTAATTTAATAAATATCAATTAATACCCTGGGTTTTGATGCCCGTTTAGTTCAGGATTATTATCCAATTCTGCTGTAGGGATTGGCAATAACTCATCCCTGTTTGCTTTGAAGTATGAAAGTGGATCGGTAGTAAAATATCCTTTCTTCCTCCACCTTACGATATCAACGTTCCTTACCTGCTCATCGGCCATTTCAACCATTTTTTCGTGCATGATGGCTTTGGTTACTTCTGCCTTAGAACTAACAGGGAACTGCGTGGTTGGGTAAGCAGGCATATCAACGCTCGGCCTTGCCCTTACCTGGTTGAGGTAGGCTATGGCAGCAGCGGTATTACCCAGTTCGTTTTCGCACTCGGCAAGGTTTATTAATACCTCGGCATAACGTAAGATGCGCTGGTTATTGCCACCCGGGTGGAACGATGCAGCAGGTAAACCTTCTTTATAGATAACCATAAATTTACGGAAACCTACCTTTTTGGTGACACCGTTCACGGTTGATGATTCGCCGTTTTGATCGCTTGCAAGTAATACTGATGCACCGTTGTTGTACGAGTCGCCGGTTTCATAAAACGAGAACTTATACCTTGGATCTGTTTTTGCAGCACCTGTAGCAACGTTTTCAAACTCATTTAACAGCTTGTTCGATGGTATTAAATTCCTCCAGGCAACCGGATTGTATTCCTGGTTTCTTACAGTGGTCTGTGCTTCGGTCGGGCTGTCGCCACCCCAGTTGAAGCCGTTGTCGCCTTTATCTACATACACCATTTCAAATATCGATTCTGAGTTAAACTCTGTTTCTTCTTCGAAATTATCCAGGAAACGGCTGGTTAAAGCATAACCATCGGCACCTGCGGTTGGTATTTTTAGCAGCGCAGCTTTAGCACCGCCGTAGTCGCCATTTTGCATCAGCACCCTGCCTAGTAATGCATTGGCGGCAGCATTAGTAGCACGGCCTTTATCAGTGCCTGATTTACCCGGTAATACAGCTGCAGCATCCTGCAGGTCTTTGATGATTAATGCGTAAACATCCGCCTCAGAAGACCTCGGCACAAAGCCGGTTGGGCTTTTAACAGTAGTGGTATAAATAGGTACGCCACCCCATTGGCTAACCAAATCGAAATAAGCCCATGCACGCATGAATTTTGCTTCGCCAACTCTTCTATCTCTGATTGCGATATCGTCTGTTACGCTCGGAGCATTGTCTAAAACAATATTCGCCCTAAAAACAACCTGGAACCAGCCGTTCCAAACAGAGTTCAAAACGCTGTTGGTAGGATCGAAAGTACCGGCCAACATTTGCGCCCTTGGCACCTCTAACTGGCTTCCGCCCGCTGATACCTCATCGCTTCTAAGATCGTGGATAAAGAACCACTCCCTGGCTACCAGGTTAAGGCCTTGCGCAGCTTTATACACTGCGTTTACGCCTTTGGTAAGTTCACCTGCGTTTTTATAGTATTGATCGGTAGTCACCGCATTAACGTTACTCGTATCGAGGTCGCTTTTCTTGCAGGAGTAAGTGGTAGCCATCACCAAAAGTATGGTAGACGCAGACCAGATATAAAATTTTTTATTTTTCATAATTTATAAAATTATTAGTGAATACTGATTAAAAAGTTGCCTGAATACCGAACTGGAATGACCGTGGCTGTGGATATTGGCCGTAATCTATACCGTTAGTTAGTGTTCCGTTTTTAGAGCCCACTTCAGGGTCGAGACCGGAATACTTGGTAAACGTCAGCAAGTTTTGCGATGAAACATACAGCCTCAATCTGCTTAAACTGTTGTTTGTTTTTGATTTAAGCCAGGTTGATGGTACGTTGTAACCTATGATAGCATTCTTCAGGCGCAGGTAAGATCCATCTTCAATCCAACGGGTAGATGGCCTTACGTTGCCATTCGGATCGCCTTTCGCAGCTCTTGGGATATCTGTGTTGGTGTTGGTAGGTGTCCATGCTTTCAACACATTAGTACCTGCGTTGAATAAACGTGGCATACCTTCCAGGATAATCCTTTCGGCATTGAATATTTTATTGCCCTGTACTCCCTGGAAAAAGATACTTACATCGAAGTTTTTATAACTGGCCGAGTAGTTTAAAGAGTAGGTGAATTTAGGCAGGTAGCTACCGATAAAAGTTCTGTCGGCATCGTTAATGATCTTGTCACCGTTGAGATCTTTAAATTTGATATCGCCGGGCTGAGCGCCGGGTTGCGTTGCATGCGCGGTTATTTCACCCGCGTTTTGGAAGATACCTTCTACCACGTAGCCATAGAATGATTGGATAGACTGACCAGCGATAGTATTGGTGATAGGGCCACCGCCACCAAAATCAGCATCGCCACCGGCAGTAATAGATGCATTAGGGCTGTTAAGCTCAAGCACTTTATTCCTTACTAAACTAAATAAACCGGTAACATCCCATTTAAAATCGCCTTTGTTTTGGTGATACCCAACGGTAAGTTCAAAACCTTTGTTTTCTAACGATGCCACGTTTGCAACTGTTCCGGCACCGCCGAAACCAAAGCTTAATGGTGTTGGTACGTTGATAATCAAGCGGTCCATTTTCCTTTTGTATAACTCGGCAGATACCGTTACTTTGTTATCAAAAAGGCCCAGGTCTACACCAATGTTGGTTTGCTTGGTAGTTTCCCAGGCAAGTGAAAGGTTGGTTAAACCGTTGTAAAACGAAGCATTACCCAAATCAGAAAGCGATCCGTTAAAAGGATAAGTTGCCTGGTTGCTTGATATAGCCTGTAAGTATGGATATGGGCCTAAAGCGGTACCGTTTACGCCGGTAACACCATAACCACCACGTAACTTCAGTTCTGTGATAGCGGTAACATCTTTAAGGAAACTTTCCCTGTCAACTTTCCAGCCGGCAGAAACAGCAGGGAAATTTTGATACTTGTGACCGGGAGCCCAAACAGATAAACCATCGCGGCGTATCGAACCTGAAATAAAGTACTTGCTGTCAAAATCGTAAGCAAGCCTGCCAACCATCGAAACGAGTAAAGTTCTATCGGTTGTATAGTTGGTAAACAGGTTGGTAGCACCTTGCAATGTTTTAACAGCATTGGTTGACTGGTTGCCGCTTGAAGACTGGCTTGAATTATTTGTACCCTGGCTTTCATATACGGCAACGCCTGATACGTGATGTTTGGCGAACGTTTTATCGAAAGCAAGTTGCTGAGAATACAACGTAGTTGTGCCCGAACTCCTGCCTTTACTAATTGTGGCAGTTGGTGAACTTGATGTACCGCCGTCATTGTATATCGGCGTGTATTGCTCATTAAGGTTTGTGCCGTAATCCAGGCCGTAAGTAGAAGTAAATTTCAACCAATCGGTGAATTTCAAGGTCATGAATGCATTACCACGGATGTTAAAGCCATTGTTATAGTTTTCGTTGATCAATGCACCTTCAACCGGGTTGGTAGGGTCAGAACCATCGAAACTATTTAACGGCCCCTGAAAGCCTCCCGCGTTATTTGGGTTATAAACCGGGATATAAGGTAACATCCTGATTACATTAGTTATCGGGGTGCGATTCCCCCCTGGGACATCCAGACGCTGATGCGTAACCGATGCATTGAATGTTTCGCCGAAGGTTAAAAACGAGCGGATTTTGTGGTCGGAGTTCATGCGGAAGTTCTTCCGGTTAAAATCTAATCCCTGTGCTATACCGTTTTGCGCGAAATAACCGGCAGATGTATAGAAGTGAGAGTTATCATTACCGCCGCTTATGGCAACAGAGTGCTGCTGAAGCAATTGGTTGTTTTTGAAATACGCGTCTTGCCAATCGGTGTTCGTTTGTGCAAACGTTTGAGAAGCACCTTCGTAAATAGGCTTATTGAAATTTGCCGGTTCCAGCCTTGGCGGCACTGCTGATGGAGAATTCAGTGCGCGCTCATATTGCAGGTACTGGTCTGTATTTAACAGATCGAACCGTTTGGTGATGCTTTGCACGCCCACATATGAGTCAAAATCGATTTGTACCTTGCCGGCGGCACCCTTTTTAGTAGTCACGATAACTACACCGTTGGTAGCCCTTGAACCATAAATGGCTGCCGCGCTCGCATCTTTCAATACTTCGAGCGACTGGATATCTTTAGGGTCGATACCGCCAATGCTACCGGGAAATCCGTCGACGATATACAATGGGTCTGATCCGAAGCTGATGGAGCTGTTACCGCGGATAGATACAATTGGCGCGCTACCCGGCGAACCGTTATTGGTAACGGTAAGACCGGCAACCCGGCCTTGTAAAGCCTGATCGATACCTGCCACAGGAAGCTGTGCAAGTGTTTTCCCACTCACAGTAGATATAGCACCCGTTACGGCAGCACGTTTCTGGGTACCGTAACCAACTACTACAACTTCGTTAAGCGATTTGGTATCGGCTTTTAGCTGAACGTTTATTACGGTTTGCCCGTTTATGGCAACCTCTGCTGAAACATACCCCAGGAAACTAAAAACCAGGGTGCTGTTTGCATCGGGAGCTGTTATTTTATAATTTCCGTTAAAGTCGGCAGCAGCCGCAATGGATGTGCCTTTTACCATTACGGTAGCACCCGGTACGCCAACCCCGTTTTCATCGGTAACCTTACCTGTAATGGTAACTGCGGCGTAGGGTTTTACCGCCCCATCGGCCAGCGGACTTTTAAAGTTAGATGCTGATGCCGAAGCAGAAGCACCCTGTAATGTAACAATACCAAACAAGGTTGTTAATAACGTTGCCCGTATGCTGTGATTAAGTAAAAATTTTCTTTTCATAATTTGGTTAAAATTTAAAATTGGATTAAGTGGAGAATATGGGTTGTGCTTATTCGTGCACATCCGTTTCCGGGTATGATCTCCCCTGATCATCTGTTTAATTTTAGTCGGTCCTTTTTTTCATTTTGCTTTTGGTTTTATGGTTAATTGGTTGAGATTGGTTGAGTATGATAATAGCTTACCCGGCCATGCCGGCTAAAGTCAGTTGTTGTTGAACCTCCTGCTGTTGAATCTTTTTTCTTGGCTTTACTACAAAATGCAATCGATTGCATTTTTATTGCCAAAAAAAAGCGCAAGCAAGCCAGGCCGTTAGTGTTGTTTTTAAAATGTTTAGTAATTGGTTAAATACGCTCTCTGGTGCTGTTGAACCTCGTTAGAGTAAAAGTAAAATTACACCACACTAAAAAAAGCAGGTGCAATTTTTTGCCACATTTAAACAACGTTTGTTTAGTTTTTGGGCAAAAAACGTTGTATACGCCCGTTAAACGCAGCTTATGCGGGGCACCCCGTTTTCATTTACGGGCAATTTTCGTAATGTTGTTATATAGGTTTACCTTTTGGGGTGATACGGGGCCGTTTTTGTGTACGCGCGTAAATAAGGCAGCGCTTTATGCCCGGATACAATCACCCCGAGCACACAAGCAGTTGTAATTTAGCTCTAAATGCAGGAAAAACATCATCGTTTATTGGTTATTGAATACAACGCAGAATGGCGCGATCACATCGTTGAATGTTTGCAGGATACTTACGAAGTAATTGAGGCAGCCGACGGGCAGGATGGGTGGGAAAAGGTACTTTCATTGCATCCTGATTTGATTATTACCGATGTTAAGCTACCGCAGATAGACGGCATAAAACTGAGCGGAAAAATAAAGACTGATAAACGTACCAGGCACCTGCCCGTTATTTTATTAACCGCCCTCAGCAGCCACGATGACCAGTTAAGGGGCCTTAGCTCCGGCGCCAACGACTACCTTACCAAGCCATTCAATTTCGATATACTGCTCATTAAGATAAAAAACCTGCTGGCTGTTCACAATCTGCTTAAAAAAACCTACAGCAGGCATTTTACGGTGCTCCCTGCGGCAGTGGAAGTTAATCAGGAGTCGTTTATGAGTGGCGTAACGCGTTTTATGGAGGAGAATATCACGAGCGGCAACCTCAATGTAGCCAGCTTAAGCGCATACCTTGGCACCAGCCGCGTATCGCTTTATAACAGAGTACTCGAACTTACCGGGAAATCGCCAATACAACTGATCACCTCATTTAAGCTGGATAAAGCTGCAGGCCAGCTTACCAATACCAACAAAGCCCCGGCGCAGGTGGCGCGCGAAACAGGATTCGCCACGCCTCATTACTTTTCGAAGATCTTTAAAGATAAGTTCGGGCTCCTGCCTTCCGAATACCGCCACGCGCATCAGAAACTGTGAAAACCACATTCGGCTTTCGGCTGTTTCGTCTGTTTGGTCACCTAAAAGCAGGCAGCAGCTTTAATAAGCAGCCTTATAGCCCAAAAGAGCCAGCATCTGTTCCCCGTAGCGCCTGCCAATTATGCGGTATCCTTCGGCTGTAAAGTGCAACTTATCGGCATTTGCCGGGCAGCCGCTCGAAGATATCACATACGAATGTGGCACTAAAGCAGGCAGCCCGGCAATAAAGGCATTCATACCCGCACACTTACCACCCTGATCGGCATTAACCAGTTCGCCGGCAAGCAAGGGTACCCGTTTACTTTTCAAATGCAGATCGTGCAGTAAATTGCCGTATATCCCCTTTACTTTTTGCGTCCACAGGCTGTCGTTCGGGTTCGATTCGCCCTGGTGCAGCAAAACGCCTTTTATTACCCCATATTTCTGCGCCTGCTTGGCCATTTCTACCAAATGCGCGTAAGGGTTACCGTCATATGCATTAATCATATTCAGCATCCAGGGTGGGGCCTTGGCCACATAGGATTGATAAGTGTCTTTTTCGAATAATTCTATCCTGCACCCCGCTACAGAAACGTTGATGATACCAATTCGTATTTTTGATGGCAAATTTGCAACCAGCGTTCTGCCAAAATAATCAGCAGGCGTAAGGCCGGTATTACAGCGCGCCAATGGCGGCGCTGCGGGATACCAATTACCTTTCGTACGGCCCAAATTGGGGCAGTCAACAGTTTCAAATACCTGGAAACGCTTGTCGACTGTGGTGTCCTGCGGCTCAATCCGCGCATTTCCTTCCATATTAGATTGCCCAAAGCATAAGAAGATATAAAAATCCTTATCCTGTGAGAAACACTCGGATGCGATAAACAGGAATATGCCCGTGACAAAAAACCGAAGTTTTGCTTTCATCTAATACCTGTTTATTTATTATCGGTGTAAACGTACTTAGCAAAGTTGGCTACCTCTACAGGCTTAAAAATAGACTGCGAAAACATATACAGGCCATTTTTCCAAACCTTAAAATCGTGTACGCCCGGCTCTATATAATAAACATGCGGAACGCCTTTTTCAACCAGGTAATCGTGCGTGCGCTTGCTGAAAGACAATAAACCATCGCTTGCGCCGCAGGATATCCAAAGCAGTTTGAGTTGTTTTTTTGCAGCTTCAGCGTCGGGTACCAACTCTTCGGGCTTTTTGGTGTTCGGCGCAGCCGAGAAAGCCCCCACCCAGGCAAATTTATCCAGGTTGCCTAAACCAAAGTTCAGCGATTGCCCTCCTCCCATTGATAGCCCTGCAATGGCGCGATGCTCCCTGTCTTTCAAAACAGGGTATTTGCTTTCGATAAAAGGGATCAGGTCTGTAAGCAGGTCCTGTTCAAAAGTAGCGAATGCGGCTACCTTGTCCGGCGCCATGATATTGCCCGTTGCACGGTCGTCTTTCATGGCCCGACCGTTTGGTAACACTACGATCATTGGCGTTAGCTTGCCATCTTTGTACAAATTATCAAGGATAACTTGCGGTGTACCGCCGTTTAGCCATTCCTTTTCATCGCCGCCAATGCCGTGTAACAGGTATAGTACCGGGTACTTGATCTTTTTAGAGAAGCCCGGCGGCGTATAAACCAGGGCCTTACGGGCATTGCCAACTGTTTTAGAGTCGTAGGTGATGGTATCTATTTTCCCGTGGGGAATATCGGCGCGCACAACATCGAACCCTGCCCGTGCCTGGTGGGCAATATCCTGTGCAAATACGCAAGTGGTAAACAGCAAGGCTGCCGCTGTACTGAGCAACTGCTTAACTAGTAATGACTTCTTCATTTTGGTTAAAATTATTGAGGTAAATGATTTGTATGTTGTGGGGTTATCAGCTGGTATTTCCCGCTCAGGTGCATCAGGCTAAAGAGATATAACAGGCCGTCGTAATACGGGTCGAAGTATCCATCGTCGTAAGGTTCGAGTTTGGCATTCCATAATGCACGCACAAAATCGAGGCTCGCGTTATCCTTGTTCATAATAGATGCGGAAGCTGAAGTAGCCACCAGCCCCAACGAATGCCTTAGCTTTTCTACGCTGCCGGCCTTTAAAATAAAAGCCGGGCGCGAACCATCCAGGTTAAACTGATCCTCAAAAGTATCGATACCCTTGGACCGCAGAAAATTTTGAAGACGTACTGCATACTGCTGCTGCCATGCTTTGTCTTTACCAAACCAAACGTAGTCCATAGTGATGTTCATTGGAACCCGCCAGGAATCGTACCTAAAACCGGGCGGCATCCAGGGCGTTGGATGGGGTTTGCCGCTAAATTCGGTATAGTCAGAATTCAGCGCGGTTACCGAATCGCAAGCCCGGTGGAAAAATACACGGGACGTATCGGCACAATCCCTGTAAAATTGCTCATGCCCATCTTTTGCATACAAGGCCCATGCTTCATAAAAAGCAGGGAGATGGTACGATGGGTCGGTCCAGTTGTAGTTCCGGCCTTCCGGCACGAAGGTGATCTGCTTATGCTCGGTATTGATTAAATTATAAATATTACCCTTTCCGTCTTTTTTCCACATGGCATCTAAAATGCGGCGCGCCTCTTTATAATAATCGATACCCGTATCATTCCCCCATTTGTTAGATGCGAATAAAAGACTGGTGATGTAATACAACTCACCGTCAGACGCGGAGCCTTCCGAATTACGTTTCATGGTACCTGTGTTTATGCTCCAGGCAAAGTAAGCCTCCCTTGGCCCATCCTGGTGCTGGAGGTACTTTTTAGACCATCGCCATATCCGGTCGAAAACATCTTTCTTATTCAACTGTACGGCAATCATCATTCCGTAAGAAAGGCCCTCTGTGCGGGCATCGTGGTTTTTAATGTCGCTTACATAGCCAAGTGTATCACCCACAGTAAAAAAAACGCGGTTAGGACCTTCAAATACGTCGTAATACGCCTTGGCAACTTTCTGATCTATATCTGCATGGCTGTAGCCCGCCTTGCGGAAAAGGTTTACATAAACGCCTTTTTTTGCCGCAGCGTTATTTTTCTTATTGACCTGTTTTTGGGTTTGGGCAAATACTGATGCAGATACAAGCCCAATGAGCAGCAACAGAACGGATAGTTTTCTTACAAGCATATCTTTATTTAGTTAAGAACCGGATACTTTTAACAAATGTTGCCTTGGGTGTCCCGGCCGGGAATTTGATTAACAGATCATGTTGTCCGCCAACCTTAGGTATGGCTTTGGTAAGTACACTCCACTTACCTGGTGCCGTTGGTGTAAAGGGTAATTTGCAAAGGAGCTTGCCGCTTTGCAAATCATCAAGCCACACTTCCAGGTACCCCTTTGTGGCCGAATTAACCGTTAAGGCAATTGCCGACGGCGAAACCTCACCCAGTTCTACGCCCGAAATCATGAACCATCCCCCAAGGGCTGATGTATTTGTTACGGCCTCCCCACCTTTAGTATCGGCTATCGACACGCCGAAATAATTGCTATATCCCAAAGCAGGCTGTGTAGACAATCCGTCTTTACAAATAAAGAAGTCAAAATCCGCAGGTTTACCTTCGGCAAACAAGCCTACGCTGGTACCTACCCACGAATTATAATTAGGCTGAACCTTATCAAGGCCGGCAGCACTTATAGGCTGGCCCAACTGGGTCCACTTTTTACCATCGGCACTGTAAAAGGCAGTCAGGAGATGCTGTTCGCGCTGCAGCTTTAACCACACTACATCCCCGGCCAAATTGGCAACAGAGCGTGTTGCGGTATCTAAGCTGAACACGATCTTTTTACCATTATCGTAACCGGAGTATAGCCGCGCGATAACTTTTTGATTGCCATTGGTGAGGTACAGCCCCGCTTTGCTGGCAGGCTCGAGCGCATTCAACGAAACTTTTGTTACCGCAGTATAAAAATGGTCGGTTTCCTTTTGTACCAAATGGGTGCGAGCCGTATCGGGCGTAAGTCTAACCCAGCCTTTTCTCGCGGTTAACGAATACCTGGCGGATGCTTTTTTTGTTAAAAAATGCCACCATGGCCCAAGTGTATCCTTGTTGAAATAATCTGTCTTAACGCTTCGCCACGGAATGTGTGACTTTGGCAACTGTGGGTTTACAATAGGTTGCGTTGTGGGTGCCATGCCCCAGGGGCGGTCACCTTCCCATAGCACCGGGAACAGTGATGTTTGGCGGCCCATGCCCGACCAATCATCTCCCGTGTATTTCTCATAACTTTGCCCAATCGTCCACCAGGAGCCATCGGCAAGCTGAAATGGTGCCGCAATATGATTGGGCCGACGGAAGCCGGCTTTGGGATCGGTAACGGGTTTAAAAAACTCGCCCAGCCGTTCCCATTTGGTAGAATCTGCTGTTAAGGCAGTACCCCGCAGCACATACTGGCCGCCCGATACATCGCCTGCGGGAAAGTAGTAATAATAGCCATTACGTTTACTCATTACGGGGCCTTCTGCCCAGCTATATTGTAGCTTGGCGTTCACCCAGTCTATATTAATTACGGTATCGGTTAACTGGCCGTCTTTGCCCAGGGCTTGTATGCGGTTCACCTTCTGCCCGTCTTTTATCAGCATATAAGGCTTGCCGTCATCGTCTACAAAAATTGAATTATCATAACCCAGGTTGCCCGTTTGGGGGTTAGATTTTACCTGAACCGGGGCCGACCAGGGGCCTGCCGGCGAATCGGCTTTACAAAACCACTGGCCCCCTGCCGAAAAATATATCCAATAAGAGCCGTAGAAGTACGTGATTGCCCCCTGCCATATCCCACCGGACGGCCTATCGTTAACCCAGCCAGCCTTTGCTGCCGGTAAAACCCGCGCAATCACCTCCCAATGCACCAGATCGGTAGAGTGATAAATAGGCAGATAGGGGTTAAAGTGAAATGTGGAGCCACAATAATAAAAATCGTTGCCTACCTTAAGCAGCGTAGGATCGGGATGATCTCCCGGCAAAACAGGATTTACATACGTTTTAACCGTGGTATAAAAAGAGGAAGAATCGATAGCAGCATTATGCTGCGCCAGCAATTTAGGGACGCAAATTACTTGAAAAATCATGCAGAAGAAAACCGCATACAGATACCTCATATCCAAAATTTTAATATTAACAGTTAAGGCTAACAAAAAAGCACAATACACCACAGCGCGGCATGCCTGATATTCTTCCATTCTATTGCTGCATCATCATAAACACTGCATAGGCAGCGCATCAAACTTAGCGGAACCTGGAAAATTACAAATTGCTGAACGGTTATAAATTAGCTTAGTAAGCCGGTTAAGATGCCCTTAACCGGTTCAAAAGTATTTATACAGAGAAGGTTTGAATAACACTTTTTAACATCTTACTGCAAGAAATGTATTATCGACATTAAAATAAGGAAATAATGCTCCTGCACTTTAAAACTTAGCTGATGCAATTGCTACGCGTGTGCGGCTGGCGTATCGGATAAAGCATCCTCTTTAACTACCATTTTACGGTATTCTGAGGGGAGCACATCGAACTTGTTTTTAAACGACTTTGAAAAATAATGAGGCGTGCCAAAACCCGCTTCATACGCTATTTGCGATACCGTCATATCGCTCTTTAACAGTAAAAATGCTGCGCGATCTAGCTTGTAGGACCTGATGAATTCTACGGGCGGCTGCCCGGTGAGGGCAAATATCTTGTTGTAAAGCGCCCCTCTGCTCATGCCGAGGTGTTCGCTCAAATCCACTATCGAAAATTTGGGTTTAGTAAGGTTTTTTTCGATATAGTTGATGGCATTACTCAGGAATTTCTCGCCGCTCGATTCTACTTCCACACTTTCGGGGGTAACCTTAAGTTGTTTACTGTACGTATTTTTTAATATGCTGTTTTGAGATAAAAGATTTTTGATCTTCAGGTTCAGAATATCAAAATTAAACGGCTTGGTGAGGTAATCATTTGCCCCGGTTTCCAAGCCCAAAAGTTGCTGCTTATCGCCGGTAAGGGCTGTAAGTAAAATCACCGGGATTTGGCACGTCCGTTTATCGGCCTTAATTTTACCCGTCAATGTAATGCCGTCCATATGGGGCATGCTGATATCGCTCACCACCAGATCGGGGTGAAACGATAGCACTTTCTCCCAGCCTTCTTTGCCGTCTGCTGCTTCGTCTACCTTGAAACACCTTTTTAAATTTTCTTTAATATAGCTTCGCAATTCTGCATTGTCTTCTATAATAAGTACCCGCAGCTTAGAGGGGGCATTGGCTTTAGTTTCTTCAATTGGGTCGTCGTCTTGCCCGTTAAGCACTAGCAGATTCTCTGCTGCTGCGATTGGCGCAGCTGTAGCGGGCTGCGCATCGAACCGTTTCAGATCAATCATTACTGTAAAAACTGCGCCTTGGCCCGGTTTACTCTCTACCAGTATCCTGCCGCCGTGCATTTCAGCGAATTCCTTCGCGATAGAAAGCCCTATACCGCTTCCTTGATTTAAGCTTCCCGACAGATTCTCCCCCTGGAAAAAACGGTTGAAAATCTTAGTTAGATTCTCTTTTTCGATACCGATGCCATTGTCAGTTACTTTTATAGCCAGCGAAGCTGCAGATTTAGCACCTTCTCCGGGTATTTCCAATATTTCTACCCTTACTTTCCCTCCCGCAGGGGTAAACTTAAAAGCGTTTGAAAGTAAATTAAGCAATATGCGCTCAATTTTATCGGCATCGAATTTCACGAACAAAGGATGTTGCAAGCCCTCATAGTGAAGCTGTATGTCTTTTGATTCAGAAAGATCATAAAACGAATCCACCACTTCTTTAATAAAGGACGATATCTCACCATCGGCAAGATTCAGCTTCATCTCGTGTTCTTCTATTTTTCTGAGATCCAGCATCTCATCTACCAGGTTGAGCAACCTGTGGCTATTCCGCTTAATAACGGCAAGCTGTTTGGTAGTTTGACGGTCGTTATGATGAGCAAGTAATTTATCGGTGGGCGCGAGTATAAGCGAAATAGGCGTCCTGAATTCGTGGCTCAAATTGGTTACAAATTTCACCTTCATCATGTCAACCCGGTGCATCTCCTCAGCCATTTTCCTTTCCTGCTCAACGGCCAATTTCATTTTTACCTTTTTAATGCCTAAATGCCTGATGAACAACAAAGTGGCCAGCACAATTAAAGCGTAGGCTATATAAGCGTACCAGGTCATCCAAAACGGGGCCAGTATGCTCACGTGTATGCTGGCCACTTCTTCGCTCCAAATGCCATTGTTATTAGCGGCTTTCACCATAAAGGTGTACTCGCCCGGGTTTAAATTGGTGAAGTAGGCTGTAGTTGCCGTCCCCACATAATTCCAATCGGTATTAAAGCCCACCAGTTTGTAAGCATAACTATTTTGCTCGGGTATGGTAAAATTAACGGCATTGTAACTTAAGGCAAAATCTTGCTTGTAACGGAGCCTGAGCTGTTGAGCAACGGCAATATTGGATGCTATCGGCGCGTCCTTACCCGGCGTTACGACTTTATTATCAGCCTGCAGGCCGGTTAAATATACCGGCGGCGGGTTTCTATTGAATTTAACGTCTTTTGCAGGGTCGATATAATTAAGGCCGCCGCCGCCACCAAAAAACAACGAACCATTTGAATGTTTTAAACCTGCCCCATCAGAAAACGCGGCATCCTGCAGCCCGTTATATTTTGAGTAATTGGTAATTTGCTTTAGGCCGGCGTTGAAACTGGATACCCCTTTGTTGGTGCTTACCCAAATATTGCCATGATTGTCTTCTAAAATTTTATGGATAACGCCGCTTGCGAGGCCATTAGCAGTGGAATACGATTTTAATTTACCGGTAGCTATGTTGTAGCAAAACAAGCCGTCGCCGCTGGTTCCTATCCACATATTGCCCCGGCTGTCTTGCAGTAGACTAAAAACTCTTTCAATAGCCATACCGGTATTGGCAAAGTTGAGCAGTTTGAATTTTTGCGTTTTTGGGTTGAGGATGGCAATTCCGGTGCCTACCGAGCCGATCCAGATGTTGCCCTCCCTATCTTCTTCAATTGCCCTGATGTACCCATTTAAAGGAAGGCTTTTTTGATCTAAGGACCCGAAAGTGCCCTCGTATTTCCGGAAGGTTCCGGTCGCGGGATCGTACTTGTTTAAACCGTTGCCGTTAGTACCCACCCACATCTGGCCTTTGCTATCGTATTTCAAACAAAATATTTCGTTGCTGCTGATATCGCTGGCTCCGCTACCGGCCTTCAGTTGCTTGTAGCTGCCGTTGTTGGTGTTATAAACAAACAGGCCGTTTTGGAAAGTGCCGAGCCAAAGCTGCTCTTTACCATCAAGCGCCATACATAAAATTGGCAGGCCGGCCGAGTTTATTTTTTCTCTCGGCCTGATATCCACATGGCTGAACAAGCGTGTTTTTGTATCAAAAACGTTAAGCCCGCCGCCATCTGTTCCCACGTAAATTTGGTCTTGTTTGCCTTCAACAAGCGATGTTACCACCGGGTTGCTTAAGCTTTTGGCATCGTAGCCATTATTCTGTTTCAGATCAAATAAGGTAAGGCTCCTGTCGTACTTGTTCACGCCACCCTCGTAGGTACCCAACCAGTAAATACCACAAGGGTCCAGGTATAAGCAGCGGATAGACTTGCTGTTTATACTAAATACCTCGCGGTCATCGTGCTTAAAGCGCTGCACCAAACCCGTGCGCATATCCATAATATCCAGCCCGCCTTCGGTACCAATCCATAATTTGTTCGCATCGGCTACGGCAATGTTATATACCAGGTTACCGCTTAAAGTCCTGTTATCAGACGGACTGTAGTTAAAACTCTTAGACGTTTTTAGGTCTGCTGAGAAGCAGGTTAAGCCCTTAAACGTGCCCACCCAAATCCTGCCGTCGGCAGACTGTGTTACCGTGTTCACTTTATCCGATCCGATGCTGTTTACATTGTTTTTGTCGTGTGTAAAAGTTGCGAAACTTCCGGTAGCGGGGTTAAATAAGTGAAGCCCAGTTGACGTTCCTATCCACATTCTGTGCTGACGGTCTTCAAACAAACACAATATATTTTCCGGTGCCTGCTGGCCGCCGTGTCGTCCGGCGGGTAAAAACCTGCGGGTTGTTTTTGCCGCCGTATCCAATATAGTGATACCATCAATTTTGCCAAGCCATAACTTCCCGCTATAGTCGCCGCAAATTGTCCTGATGTATTGATTTGGATTGGTAACGCCGCCTTGCCTGCCCAGTCCCGGGTAGGAGGCAAAGCGATCGTTAAGTTTGTCATAAAAATAAAGTCCGCCGCCTACGGTACCAACCCATATCCTACCCAGCCGATCTTTATACATAGAGGCAGCTTCGTTGGCCTGCACACTACCCTGGCCTGCGTTATGAAAACCATAAACCTTGATATCTTTTCCGTTAAACCTGTCTACACCTTCGGGGGTAGCAAACCACATGTAACCGTCATCGTCTTTCAGTATTGCGTTTACGGTGTTTGATGATAACCCGTCGCGCGATGTTATTGCCGTGAATTTTATCTCCTGCGCATTCGCGTTACGGGGGTACGCAAATAGCGTAATTGCTATAACAGATAGCTGAAATAGCAAAAACGAACTTGCCTTCCGGCTCGAAAACAGCTGAAAATAATGCATTTCTCTCTCAAATTTAGCAACGTCTAAATACAGCAATATCTTGAAAGAACAGGTGTGGCGCACCCTTTCAGGCACAACACAAACAAGCTTTGGATGAAGCTTTTATCAAGACGTCAATTAGGAATACAGGTGGTTTATAATTGTTGAATTTACAATTATTTTCATCAAAAAAGCAAATAAATTTTCATGCACCGAACCGGCAAAAACAATTTTAAACGGTGTATAATTCATACCACTAACAGCAAGCCTATAAAACTTGGCTGGGCATGTAGTGCTTATATTTAGCACTGCCGAATGTGGGTGCTATGCTTTTGGCCGACCCGCAAAAAATGCGGGCTGGTATGCAAAGTTTTTCGACACTCAAAATTTCACCCAGTCAATTTCAGCTGAATTGGCACCGGTAAGCACAACAAATAAATCATGCTTGCCGGCTATTGCTTTCAACACGGCGGCTTTCATTGTGCTCCATTGGTTGCTGTTGGTAATATTTACACGTGCAAGCGGTTTTCCTTCCAGTTTATCCAGGCGTATTTCTATTGCGCTGCCCACGGCAGACCTGGCCATGATGGATACGACCTTCGATTTCTGATCAAAATCAACTGCGTTATAACGAACCCAGGCACCTTTTTGGCTTAAGACCGTTTTCCATCCGTTGAACCGTTTTGCGGTATCAATAAAATCAACCGATGCCCCGGTGCTGCTTATAGCTGAGTATCTGTCGATTTCTATCTTTTGTTTAGCAGAGGAGACCCCGATGCCCCTCAAAGTAGGGACCACTTTACGGATGGTGCCGTCTTCGTTAAAAAACAGGCTGTCGGCCCGGATGGCCCTGGCCTTATCGAAATTGGGCGATAACTGGTTATCGTGGTAAAACAGGTACCATTGATCTTTAAACGAAACAATAGATTGATGATTTGTCCAACACCCGGAAGCCGACTCATCCATAATTACACCGGTGAATTTAAAGGGGCCCATGGGGTTATCGCTGGTGGCGTATTCCAATCGTTCCGTTTTATTTTCCACATGCGGATAGGTAAGGTAATAAATCCCCTTGCGTTCGAACAGGAAAGGCCCTTCTTTAAGCCCCTTTTCCGGTAGGTTGGCTATTATTTGCGAAGGGGAATCCAGCTCAATCATGTTTTCTTTCAGTTTAGCCATGTATATATTACCCTGAGCCCAATACAAATAAGCCTGACCGCTTTTATCGATAAAAACATTCGGGTCGATGCCGTTCACACCTGCTATCGGATCGGGCAGCGGCGTAAACGGACCATAAGGGGTGTTTGACGTAGCTACACCTATTTTGAAACCCCTGCTGTTTGCTTTTGCCGCCGGCGGGGCCGGAAAATAAAAGTAATATTTCCCGTTCCTGAAGATGCAATCTGGCGCCCACATGCTATAGGCCGTCGAATCTGCCCAGGGCACGGTTTTCTGGGAAAGAATCTTACCATGGTCGGTCCAATCAACAAGATTGGCAGACGAAAACACATGATAATCTTCCATGCAAAACCAGGCCAACCGACCGTGGCCTGGTGTAGCCAAAATATCGTGCGATGGGTATATATATACTTTCCCTTCAAACACCCGTGCAGTAGGGTCGGCACTATACTGATTTCTTATCAGCGGGTTTTGCGCAGCAGCGTAACTCATCAAAACCGTTAAGAAACTGAGCAGCAAACCGCTTTTCGTATCAAACTTCATCACTTATGTTTTTATTGATCCTTAAATTTAATATACCCTGATTTTTATTCCGCAACGCCCTATTGAAACAATAAGGGTGCAAAATGATACAGGTTGTTGCGCCATACCGGCCAGGTATGCCCGCCCGGGTATTCATAATAGGTATAGTTTATATTCAGCTCTTTAAATTTGGCAAGCATTAACTGGCAATTGTTATAAGCTATATCCTCCTTGCCGCCCATGGCTATCCAAAAAGCTTTTAGATTTTTGTTAATCGTTGGCTGGTTCTTCTTCATGAAGTCGTACTGCGCGCCGGCAATATCATTTTGCATGGGTAATATCCAACCCGAACTAAATACGCCCAGATAAGCGAACATGTCATTATTTTTAATACCGGTGTATAGGGTGTTTAGGCCGCCCATAGAAAGGCCTGCAAGTGCCCGGCTCCCAGCGTCGGTTTTAGTGCGGTAATTTTTTTCGATAAAGGGGATGACCGATCCTTTTATCTCCTGCTCAACCGTAATTAGGTAATCTTCTGAGAACCCGGAAGCGCTGAAGTTAGCATCGGGCATCACCACCAACATGGGTTTTGCACGTTTATCGGCTATCAAATTATCCAGTATCACGTTTGTCTTTCCCTGGTTTGCCCAACCGCGTTCGTCCTCTCCGCCGCCATGCAAAATATACAGCACCGGGAACTTTTCCTTTGTATTTGCATCGTAGCCGGGCGGGGTATAAATAAAAACCTGTCGCCAGGCCTTTGCCGTTGCCGAATAGTATTTACGGATACGCATATCGCCATGCGGCACGTCTCTGTCCTGATAATAACCACCTTGCGCAAAGGGGATTTCGATACCGCTGGCCATGCGGCCCATGCCATAAAAAGATTCACTCGCCGGGTCGGCAACAGCCACGCCATCAATCAATAAAGAATAATAATGAAAGCCTTCCCCTATCGAGTCTGTGGTTGCTGTCCAAAAGCCGCTGCTGTCTTTCTGCATATCGTACTTTTTGCCCAGATCTACTTGCAACCGCTTCGCATCCGGCGCTTTTACGCGGAAAACCACCCGGTGATCGGGCAATATCAGGGGGTACTTTGCCTGCCTGATGTTAGTGCTTGCAGGTGTGCCGTTCTGCGCGCAGGCCGTATAACCGGCCAAAACCAGTAAGCAAACGAAATAGAATATCTTCATGATTGTGGGTTTATGGTGTTGATGTAATTGCATGCGTGAAATAGGTATTTGTGTTATTTATTTAATGTTTGCATCCATTTAAAGATGGGGGCAGTCCAGCTTTCGATGGGTTGGCCCAGTACAAACCCGTGCCCCCCCTTAGGGAACAGATGCAACTCTGCAGGGACTTTATGTTGCCTCAGTTTCTGGTAGAAAACGATGCTATTATCTACACTTACTAAATTATCGTCGCCTGCATGCGTGATGTATGTTGGTGGCGTATCATCAGCAACCTGCAATTCGTTCGAAAAGGCATCAACGGTTGCCCTGGATGGGGCTTTGCCCAGCAAATTACGCCTGCTATCCAAATGGGTGAGGCTATCCTGCATGCTGATTACCGGATAAATGAGTATCACAAAATCCGGCCGGAGACTGATATTTTCGGGGTTTTTAACCAGGGACT
Source organism: Mucilaginibacter psychrotolerans (assembly GCF_004519315.1). Lineage (GTDB taxonomy): Bacteria > Bacteroidota > Bacteroidia > Sphingobacteriales > Sphingobacteriaceae > Mucilaginibacter > Mucilaginibacter psychrotolerans. The sequence continues at coordinate 133,092 of NZ_SOZE01000010.1, read as the reverse complement.
TGTGAAAATGCGTTGCCAGCGTGGCTGCTAAATGCCCGCCTGCCGAAAAACCCATTATGCCAATACGGCTAGGATCAATTCCCAATGTTTTGGCCCGTTGGCGTACAAATTTCATCGCTTTCTGGGCATCCTGAAGCGGGCCGATTGTTTTATCCACCATAATGGAATCGTCGGGCAGTCGGTATTTGAGTACGAATGCCGTGGTACCATTTTCGGCAAAAGCCCGCGCAGCCCTAACACCCTCCCCCTGGTAAACCAATACTTTATAACTCCCCCCGGGGCAAATAATAACTGCCGAGCCGTTCGATTTTCCTTCTGCGGGAGCAAACATTTCAACTTCGGGTTTTGGCACACTGTAAATAAGGCCGGGGTTTAATTTCTGCGGCAATACCAACTGCCCATTCCTGGTGTTGGGGATGGTATCGGGGTAAATAGCCATTACGGTTTGGGCTACAACCTTTACTGGTGCCATGGCAATGAGCAGGCACATCAATTTTGCCAACAGTAATCGCTTTAATTGATCTGATTTTGTAAAATACATGATGACTCCTTCATAACCCGGCAATCCTTTTAGCTGTAGCTTTTAATGGCTGTTTAGCCGGTTCGCCGCCCTACGGGCAATGGCCCGCTTCGTTTATTTGTAATTGGTTTATAGCGATAAAATTCCACAATGCAAAAGCGTCCTGATACCAGTATTTGACATGTCTTTAACATAAATGTCCAGACCGGCAAAATTAGGCAGCCAGCTTTAGCGCAGAATAATTAATTTAGGGTGATTAAAAAACCTAAAGCCCGTTGCAACGGCCATCATCATTTACAGCTTACAAACCGTGCGAACTTGCTAACCGTTGAGTACTATTGAAATGCCGGCTAGTGGGACCTAAAAGAATAATAAACCATCTCTGATCTTAAACCAACACCTAAAACTATAATGACCAGCCACTATTTAAAATTCGCTGCGGTATGCATCTTATTATGCTACAGCGCTACGGTTTTTGCACAACGCAAAAACACCTTATGGTACAACAAACCCGCCGCTAACTGGAACGAAGCACTGCCAATGGGCAACGGGCACATAGGCGCCATGGTGTTTGGCGATGCGCAGCTTGAACGCCTGCAGCTAAATGAATCGACAATTTGGGCGGGAGGCCCTAACAATAATGTCGATTCGGCAGCAAGACCCTACATTGATGAAGTGCGCGCATTGCTGGCACAAAAAAAATACGTGGAAGCCCAATTGGTTGCCAATAAACAATTGGGGCCAAAAGGCAATAGTGGTATGCCTTACCAACTGGCGGGCAACCTGTATATCAATTTCCCCGGGCATCAAAATACAGATGAATATAAAAGAGACCTTAACATCGAAAACGCTACCGCTTCGGTAACCTATGTATATAATGGTGTAAAGTATAAGCGCGAATATTTTACATCGTTTACCGATAACGTTTTAATGGTGAGGCTTACTGCCGATAAACCTAAGATGATCACCTGCAACATTGCCTTTCAAAGTCCGCTAAGTAAAAACAAAGAAGTTGTTAACGGCGACCTCATCCTGTCGGGCCTGAGCAGCGATCACGAAAATCAAAAAGGAAGGGTAAAATTCAATGTCATCACCAGGGTAAAATTGGCCGCAGGCTCGCTTACTGCCGATACATCGGGTATTAAGGTGACGCGTGCAGATACTGCTATCATTTACCTGTCAATTGCCACAAACTTTGTCAACTACCATGATATCAGCGCCGATCCACTGAGCCGGGCAAAGGCAATCATCAATAATGCGTACAAAACCAGCTATGCAGCGTTACTGGCAAAGCATATCACTTTCTATCAAAAATATTATAACCGCGTTAAATTAAACGTGGGTACTACCACGGCGGCGGAAGCGACAACTGATCTTCGAATAAAGAATTTCGCACAAGGAAACGACCCGCAATTAGCCGAACTTTATTTTCAATTCGGGCGATACCTGCTGATCTCCTCTTCTCAACCCGGCTCGCAGCCTGCCAACCTGCAGGGCATTTGGAACGGTGATTTGAAAGGTGCCTGGGACAGTAAGTACACGGTCAACATCAACACCGAGATGAACTATTGGCCAAGCGAGGTTACCCAATTACCGGAACTAAGCACGCCGCTGTTTAATATGATTAAGGATTTATCGGTTACCGGCAAAGAAACTGCCCGAGTGATGTACGGCGCGCGGGGATGGTCCATGCATCACAATACCGATATATGGCGAATGACGGGCGTGGTCGACGGGGCATTTTGGGGGCTTTGGCCAACCGGCAACGCCTGGCTTTGCCAACACATTTGGGAACACTATTTATATACCGGCGATAAAGAATTCCTTAAAAAATACTACCCGGTAATGAAGGATGCCGCCACGTATTTTATCGACGTTTTGCAGGAAGATAAGGAGCATAACTGGCTGGTGGTATCGCCATCCGTTTCCCCGGAGCATGAATACATCAACGGTAAAACACAGGTATCGGTAACCGCAGGTGCAACTATGGATAACCAACTGGTTTATGGCTTGTTTAACTTGGTTGCAAACGCTGCTGCTGATTTAAAAGTAGATAATGCTTTTCGCGACAGCCTATTAAACTACCGGAAGAGGCTGCCGCCGATGCAGGTTGGCCAATATGGGCAACTGCAGGAGTGGCTGGAAGATCTGGATTCACCTACCGATAATCACCGCCACGTATCGCACCTGTACGGCCTATTCCCGGGGAGTCAAATCTCACCGTTCCGCAACCCTCAGCTATTTGCTGCGGCAAAAAACTCCATGCTGTATCGCGGCGATGTATCTACGGGCTGGTCGATGGCCTGGAAAATTAACCTGTGGGCACGTTTGCTCAATGGTAATCATGCCTACAAATTAATCACAGACCAAATTGCGCCGGTTACAGGCAGAGGCGGAGGCACGTACCCCAACTTGTTTGATGCACATCCGCCTTTCCAAATTGATGGTAACTTCGGATGCACATCGGGCATAGCCGAAATGTTGCTACAAAGCCACGATGGTTTTATTTACCTGCTACCGGCGCTGCCCGATGTATGGAACAAAGGAAGTGTAAAGGGACTGGTTGCCCGGGGCGGCTTTGTGGTAGATATGGACTGGGACGAGGGCAAACTCACGCACCTGGTTATTCATTCAAAAGTAGGCGGCAACTTGCGCCTGCGGCTAAATCAAACAGCAACCGGCAGCCAGCTTAAAAAGGCGAGTGGCAAAAATTCAAATCCGTTTTATGATATCACAAGCATACCCGAGCCTGTAATCAAACCTTCGGGTAAAGACCTCAGCGTTAATCTGGCCGAAAGTTCACTTTATGATGTAAAAACAGAAAAAGGAAAAACCTATAAGCTGATTGGAAAATAGCTGGCAAAAAAAGTGACAATCTTTTTTATATTTCCAACTCTTATTTTACATCGATACTTATCATGAAAAATCTAAAAGCCATCATTCTTGGGGTTCTTATCATCACCTGTTTGGAGCAGGCCTTATATGCGCAGAAGCTTACACTTCAATCACCAAATAAAAAGATAACCATAGAGCTGTTCAATCAGCAAAACAGCAACACAGGCGAATGGTACCTGAAAGTGCTATATACCCTGGACGCAACAACTACAGAATCCATATCACGTATAGACTTAGGCCTCATCAGGGCCGACCAGGCGTTTTCCAAAGAGCTAACTTTGGTTAAAGCAGGTAGGCCGGTTTTAATAAACGAACGTTACACATCCGTACACGGAAAAAGGTCGGTAAGGAGCAATGCTGCCAATGAAATCATCACCTCGTTCCAAAATCCTGATAAGACTAAAATCAACCTCATTTTGCGGGCCTATAATGATGGTGTTGCTTTTCGCTATGAATTTCCGGAGGGTCATGAAGCTGTTGCGGTGAAGGACGAACTGACTGCCTTCACAATCTCCAGGGAAACGAGCCGCTGGATGGAAAAATGGAATACCGCTAACGAGGGGTATTACACGCCCATGAGTGATGATAAGGTACAGCAACAGGAATGGTGCTATCCGGCTTTGTTCAACACAAAAGATAAGACGTGCTGGTTTTTACTGCACGAGGCCGATCTAGACCGTAACTATTGCGGAACGAAACTGAGCAACACCCTTGACGCAACAAAATACAAACTTACATTTCCCGACCCGCGCGATGGGCGCGGCACCGGCACAGTGGAGCCAACCATAACCTTTCCCTGGAAATCGCCCTGGCGCGTAGTAATCATGGGAACGCTGCAGGATATTGTCGCATCAACGTTAACAGATGATCTATCCGCCCCGTCGGTAATAAAGAACACCGATTGGATAAAACCCGGGCCGGTATCATGGAATTACTGGTCGAGCAACCATGGTACAAAAGATTATAAAATAGTAACCCGTTTTGCCGACCTGGCGGCAGATATGAACTGGCCGTACACGCTATTAGACTGGGAATGGGATGGAATGGGCAACGGCGGAAATTTGGAAGATGCGCTAAATTACATCCGGGCAAAAGGCGTAAAACCGCTCATGTGGTATAATTCGGGTGGAAACCACACTTATGTGTCATCTACCCCGAAAGACCGTATGCTGACGCATGAAAGCCGGGTTATAGAATTCACCAAGCTAAAAAAACTAGGTGTTGCAGGCGTTAAAATAGATTTCTTCGAAAGCGAAAAGCAAAATATGATACAGTATTATCTGGATATTTTGAATGATGCGGCCCAATTTCAGATAATGGTTTATTTTCATGGAAGCCTGGTGCCGCGCGGATGGGCGCGCACTTACCCTAACCTAATGACCTACGAAGCTGTGCGCGGGGCAGAATGGTATAACAACACACCGGATTTTACGATGGCCGCACCCGAGCATAATGCCATATTGCCCTTTACCCGCAACGTAGTAGGTTCTATGGATTATACGCCGGTTACATTTACAAACTCCCAGTATCCTCATGTAACTTCTTACGGGCATGAACTGGCGTTAAGCGTATTATTTGAATCGGCCTTGCAACATTTTGCCGATAGGCCCGAAGGCTACTATAACTTGCCCGACGCACCAAAGGCATTTTTGCGTGAGATACCAACTGCCTGGGACGACACCAGGCTATTAGACGGTTATCCGGGGAAAGAGGTAATCCTGGCCCGACGCAAAGGCAACGACTGGTACATAGGCGGCATAAACGCCGAGCTAAGGGAAAAAAAGAAAAGCGTGAAGCTTGACTTTTTAGCCGATAGTGTAAAGTACAAGTTAACATTAATTACTGATGGAGAGCACGATAAGGCATTTTCTACTCAGTATTTGCTGGTAGATAAAAATACCTCAATAGATGTACCAATATTGCGCAGAGGTGGTTTTGCTGCAGTTATTAAACCGGAATTGTAGGGCCTTAAGGCCAATAACTTAGTGGGCCGGTGTATTGCTGAACGCCAATAGTTAAAGAGCGTTTAAAAAAAATGATAATAGCCAAAAGAGGTGCCTACCGTTTATGCCGGTTAGCACCTCTTTGTGCCTAAGCTTAGGCATCGGTTCAATTAACTGTAAACACTAAGGTCCCTACATTAAAAATCTACCACCGCATAATAAGCTTTCTTGCGCTGCAGATGCTCATCAAACAGTAAAGGGTAAGCCTTACGGATGGTGGGCCTGGTACCATCGCTGGCTGCAGCCCCCCCGGCGAGCCCACCGTTCCTGGCATCGAGCCAGCTATGGCGGTCTGATACATTCCAGAAGGTAACGTTGGTAATTACCTTCCTATATTCCCTGAAAATCTCGAAAATTTCTTTGTAGCGCTGTTCTTGCTGACTGGCCAGGTTGGGCGTATAGCCCGAATCAACCGGCATGGTTGGCCGTGCGCCGTTTACCATACTGGTATCACGCTTAAAAGGTTTTCGCACGGTAATGTCAAGCTCGGTAATCTGAATTTTTAATCCCAGGGATGCGTAACGTTCAATTGCCTTCCTTATTAGTCCGGGCGTTGGGTTATCCAATTTCCAGTGCCCCTGCAGCCCCACGCCCGTTATGGGTATTTTGGCATCTACAAGGCCTTTCAGCAGCCGGTAAATCTTCTCGCGTTTAGGTTCTTCTTCGCTGTTGTAGTCGTTATAATAAAGCGCAACGGATGGGTCAGCTGCGTGGGCGTATTCGAATGCCTTGGGTATAAAGTCTTCGCCACATATCTTATACCATAAAGAGTTACGCAAATAGCTATCGGGCTTATCGTCAATAGCTTCGTTTACCACATCCCAGGCATATATCCGGCCCTTAAAATGATTAACTACGGTTGTAATATGGTCTTTTAAGCGCTGTAGCAACACCTCTTTGCTTACCTGCTTGCCCGTACTATCTTTAAACATCCACGCAGGTGCCTGTGCATGCCACAGCAAATTGTGGCCCCTAACCTTTATGTTATGCTTGATGGCAAAATTCACGATAGAATCTGCATTCCGCCAGTTGTAAGTATTTTCCTGGGGATGGATAGGCCCCATCTTCATATCGTTTTCTGCCGTAACACTGTTAAATTCAAGGCTGATCAAATCTGCTTCATCTCCGGATAGTGCCGCAATATTTACTGCTACCCCGATAGAAAAATATTTCCGGTAGTAATCCTTAAGCCCTTTTTCCTGCTTTTTTGCGGATGGTGAAGCGGCTACCTTATGAGATCCATCTGGCTTGTACGTCCAACTTATTGCCACAAAAGAAATGACTGCGAGGCAAATTATCCACGAAGTGCTCAACGACTTCGGGCCTGTTTTAAAATAGCTCATATGCTTGATAATTTTGATTTTAAAACTCCTACCCTTTTGAATGCAAGGGCCAACACAACTAAAGTGAATGTTTTAGGGCAAACCATGTACAACATTTTATTGAATATCACCTACTCATGTTCAGCAACGCTATAAAAGTGGAGGATCAATGAACAAAATATCCGCTTTTCAAAAAAAGAGGCCATTCCAATCCGGAACAGCCTCTCGTTTTTAGTCAATAAAAATAGATTGGTTACCCCACGGTTAATATCCCGGGTTTTGAGGCATTTTCGGGCCTTCTATTACCAAATCGATTTCTGATTGCGGTATAGCTCTCAGCATAAACTCATCCTTAACATAAGGAGCAGCCTCGTTGTTCCAGGCTTTTACCCTTGTGGTTAAAGAGCGGGTACGTACCAGATCGAGCCATCTTTGGCATTCTGCAAAGAACTCGCGGCTACGTTCGTCCAGTATAAAGTCGAGCGTAACGTTGCCTGGTTGAATAGTCATTGCTGCCACTGCTGCCGTATTCTGAGCAGGTGTGTTTGTTTTGCGATAAGCCGCACGCTGCCTAACCACATTGATGAGGTTGGCGGCGTTGGTTAAATCGCCGAGCTTAAATGCAGCCTCGGCGGCCAGCAGGTAAACATCAGAAAAACGCCAGATCACCACAGGCCTGGTTGAAGGGTCGTTAAAGTTGGCAGCAGCACGGCTTGGATCCATAAACTTCTTTACCGAAGGAAAGATGTTATTATTCCAGTACTTAGGTGGTATCACGATACCTTTAAACGGCCTTGTACCTATAAACTGCGGGGCACCTACCACATCGAAAGGCGGCATGTAAATGCCGGTATCTAAACCGGGTACCATGGTGTAAGAAATGCCGCGTCTATTATTTGCAGCAGCAGCCGTGTTGGTTGTAGCTACGTTAGATATCCATGCGGTATAGAAAGTGTTCTCGTAGCGTGAGTCCACATCGCGGTTAACAAAAGCCTGATCTAACACATAGCGCTTGCCGGTATTGGCACCGGTTTTAACCGGGTCAGAATTAGGCCTTGTCCTGGTATAAGGACGACCATACTGAACATCGCGCACCATTGCGCCCGCGCCGGTTGTAACCAAACCGCCTGATGCGTTTTCATATGAATTTATACCACTTAAATTGGGGTAATTAAAATTGGTAAACCAAGGCAACAGATTGTATGGCCCACCGCCTTGCGCCTGGCCAAGCGGATAAATACCATATTTGGTATCGATGTTATGGTCGCTCACAAAAATGGTTTCCTTGCCATAATCATTCGCGGGGTTAAACGCGTCTCCGTAATCTTGCCATAAATCCCAGCCATATGTTCCTTTATTGGTAATAAGGTCTGTGAAGAGCGTATATGCCTGCTGAAAATCCGGCTGGCTATTGGTTAACCATCCCCTGGTAAGGTACGCCCTTGCCAGTAAAAACTGCGCAACCGGCTTGCATGCCGCCTTGCCTGTAAACGGTGCAGTTGGCGTATTGGGTAAATCTGCTGCGGCATCGGTCAAATCCTGTATAATTACTTTGTAAACATCAGCAACAGGGGCCCTTGTATCTGATTTTGTAGGTACCGAAATAAATTCGGTATGCAATGGCACATCGCCATATTTCTGCACCAATAAAAAATACCAAAACGCCCTTAAAAACTTGGCCTGGGCAAGATATTGTTTACGTGTTGCGGCGTCCAAATCAATGCTCTGCCCATATTGCAACACGCCGTTCATGGTATTGATAGCCCTGTAAGCGTCGGCAAAACCGGCACCGCCTACACTGGAATTGATACCATTATAAGTATATAACTGAATCCCACTCGCGCTACCGCCGGCCAGGTGGTCATCGGTACCGGCATCCATTTCGGCGGTAAAACCCTCGGTGCCATAAGTTGCCTCGCGTATTGCGGCATAGCCGCCGGCTATGCCGCCCAGCACACCCGAAGGGGTGTTAAAAAAAGATGGAACTATACTCGATTGCGGGTGCTCTTCCAGTATTTTCTTGCAGCCATTGCCTAAAAGTGCCGTGAAAATTAAAAAAGCACAAGCAAATTTTCTATTTGTTTTCATATCAGTATCTCTTTAATTTTAAAATTTAGCATTCACACCAATGGTAAACTGCCTGTAAGAAGGGTTATTAAGGTTCACGCTTACAGCACGGCCGGTTACAGCTGCGTTACCGCCGTTGTTATTTACCGAGCCGCCATATCCGTTACCTTCCGGATCGAGCGCCAAATGGTCTCTCACTATAGGCGAGTAAACGATGAACGGATTAGTTGCATTTGCGTAAACACGTAAATTGCTAAAACCTATTTTCTTGATCAACGCCGTTGGCAGCGTATAGCCCAGGTTGATACTACGGCACTTGATGAACGAACCATCATAATACCCCAGCGTTGAGCCAAACAATAAACGATCTGTACTGGCATCGGGCGCAGGGAAATCATTTGTTGGGTTGTCGGTGGTCCAGTAATTGGTTTTAATTTGGTTAACACGGCCTTGGTTAAAGAAAGGAAAACCTGCCGACCCGCCATCTGCGGTGAAATAAGGCAGCAATACTTTCATCCCCATACGCGCATAAAAAATTGCCGAAAGATCAAAAGACTTGTAAGCAAAACGGGTGGTAAAACCGCCAACCCATTTTGGCTGGAAATTGCCTAAAACCTGGCGGTCGTTGGCGTTAATTACGTTGTCGCCATTCAAATCCTGTATCCTGATTTGACCCGGGAACTGAACCGGAGAGGTCTGTTTTGCTAAGGTTCCGTCGGTTTTATCAGAAGTTTGCCATATGCCTATCTTCTTTACGTCGTAAATAACGTTCAATGGCTGCCCTACAAACCACCCGTTGCCCGGATCGCTCAACTGGCCCGGATTAGTCAATTGCGTGATTTTTTCTCTATTCATCGAAAAACTGAAATCGGTGCTCCAGGTGAAGCCGCCTTTGGTTTGAACGTTGATAGTAGACACGTTGATTTCTATACCTTTACTTTCGGTTTTACCAAGGTTTTGGAAGGTGCTGCCGGTACCGGTGCTTGGCGGCAAGCTAACCTGCAAGAGTATATCTTTGGTTTTTTGCTGATAAACATCAATATTGGCCGTAATACGGTTATTCAATACGGTAATATCTAAACCGATATCGGTTTGCGCTGTCGACTGCCAACCTAAATTGGGGTTAGGTAAACTGGTAACTGTGTAGGCTAACTGGCCCGAACTACCGAAATTGTAAGCTGTAGAGGTTAAGCTCCCCAGGGTGGCATAAGCACCTACGTTTCTGTTACCCGATATACCGAAGCCACCTCGTAGTTTTAAGTTGTTTATAAAAGTGGCGTTCTTCATGAAGGCTTCGTTGCTGATATTCCACCCCAAACCAATAGCTGGATAGGTGAACCATTGGTGGCCAGGAGCCAGTGACGACGCGCCATCGCGCCTGCCGGTAATAGTTAACAGATAACGATCGTCGTAACTGTAAGCCAACCGCGCCATATACGAAAGCAGGCCCTGTTCGCTAAAACTGCCGCCGCCGCTAATGGTACCGCTTGCCAGGTTAAAGTTAGAGTTGCGTATATAATCTGATGGCACACCAGTGGTGTTGAAATTGCTGTTCTTGTTATGATCTTTAGTTATTTCATAAAGCGCAGTAAAATCTATCCGATGTTTTTTAAACGCCTTATTGTAGTAAAGCAAATTCTGGATATTGTAATTCCATTGCTCGTTATTGTTAAGTGCAGCGTTGTTCAGTGATGCGTTGCCGTTTATATAGGTTAACGTGCCGTTGTAAGAGTTGCCATTTTCTTGTATAAAATTCAAACCAACATTTACCCGGTACCTAAGGCCTTCTAAAATATTTACCTCGCCATATAAGCTGTTAAAAGTAGAATAGCGACGGGTACGATCGTAAATTGAACTTGCCTTGGTAATAAGCGTGTATGGGCTTACCGCAGCAGCATCAATGCTTCCGATTTGAGGGAAAAGATTTACGGTGCCGTCATCATTGTTGAGCGAGGCCAGCGGTGTAGTCCTCACCAGGCCACTGGGTACGCCACCGCCGCCCGGCAGTGCGGTAATGCGGTAGGTATTTATACTATTGATCCCAACTTTAACGTGGCTGCTAATACGGTGATCTATTGTTGTGCGCACATCGGCACGATCGAAACGTTGGTTAACGATGATACCATCCTGGCGGTAAAAACCGGCCGCGATATTGAATTGGGTGGCATCGCTACCGCCCGAAACGGCTAATTGATGACTTTGAGTCGGTGCATTCCTGTAAATGAGGCTTTGCCAATCGGTAGAAACCCCGGCGGCTAGTGCAGCTTGTTCGGCTGTTGTTATGGGGTATGCGCTGGTGCCCGGAGATGCCGTATTGTATTTGGCGGCATCAAGCTTCAACTGCGCGTAACCAGCGCCATCATATATGTTGTACTTCCCAAGCACGCTGGCAGTTGCGTAATAGGCATCGTAAGAAACAACCGCTTTCCCTGCGCGCCCTCTTTTGGTAGTAACCAGGATAACGCCGCCCGCACCACGCGAACCGTAAATAGCAGTAGCCGATGCATCTTTCAATATATCGATAGATGCGATATCTTCCGGGGCAAAATCATTGATGCTGCCCGGATAAGGTATGCCATCCAAAACAACCAAAGGGCCGTCCTGACCATCGTTGTTGCCTGTAGTAATGGTACGGTTACCACGAATACGGATTTGGCCACCGGTTCCCGGCGTTGCGCCGTTACTTACGATGTCTACGCCGGCCGTGCGGCCTTTTAACTGATCTATTAAGTTTGGCGCAGGCACTTCGCTTAAGGTTTTTGCAGAAAGCGATGCCACCGAGCCGGTTACGTCTTTCCGGCGCTGCGTACCATACCCCACCACCACAACTTCGTTAAGGTTTTTTGCACTGGGTACAAGGTGAACAGTGAGGTTAACCTGGTTGCCTATGGCCACTTCCTGGTCTAAATACCCTACGAATTGTACCAACAGCGACTTCTCGTTATCAGCTACCTCAATGGTGAATTTACCGTTTACATTGGTAGAGGTAGTCACTTTTCCGGCTGGTGCCTTAATAGTAGCCCCGGGCAGTGGTTGATTATTTTCATCAAGCACAATACCCGTTATTTTTTTGCTTTGTGCCAAAGCTGTGGCGCAAGTCAAAATACTGAATAGCAGTAAGAGCGCCGCTTTGTTATAAATGTTTAGTATTGATTTTTTCATAATTTATTTACTAAGTATTTGATGATTAAAGCCAATAGGTGGCATAAGATGCAGACTTGCTAACATCATTACCACCCTAATTTTTTAAATCCATTTCTGGCTGCTTTAATCTTTCACATTAATATTGGTTAGTTGTTTATCGACGGTTTACATGTCCTTGACATTTCACCCCCTGCTTTTTTTATGTAGTGCTCATAGGCTCATAACTTAGGTTTTTGGTGCTTATAATTGGTTATTCAGGTGTATAGTTAATATCATAGAATTAGCCTCATTACAAATGCAATCGATTGCATTTTTGGACGTAAACAGAGAGGTTTTAATCCCGTCAGAAAAAAAATAGAGCCTGGTTAAAAAATTGGTTGAAGTCTGGCGTTTTTTCACCCTCGACTTTCTGCTAAGTTCTGTGGTTTCGGAGGATTGGTATATCACATATCGCAAAAATCATATTGCAAATGTGCAAAAAACGGGTTTATGTGAAGTTTCTCGGTTGGCCCAACAATATGTGTCACAAATAAGCGTATAGCGGCCGGCCAAACTACTTATTTGTTAAAATGATTTGTGAAATAGTGTTATGAAAGGCATTCCGTTGCCGCCCATGAAAATTCCATAACGGACATATGTAGTATAAATATGACGAAAACAGCTATTCGCGCATTTAAAAAAAGAGGAATTTTAAAAATTAAATTTATTACCCACCCTTGGGGCTAGTGCCTCAATTTGGTTAGTTAATTGGTTAAGAGGACAGCGCGAGGCTGTCCTTTTTTGTTTAGGCAACGAGGCAATGTTTTTTGATTTACTTAGGCAGATCCGTGCGGAACGGAGAGGCCGGCAAGCCCTCACGGTTGTACAAATTGGCACCCTCCGGATTATCTGCCCAGGCATACCGTACATACAAGGGATGTTGCACCAGGGGCGACGATACCACAACCTTATCTCCCACAATAGTAGCACTAGCCCATACAAATTGTTTATCCTCGCCTGCTATTGCAAATTGAGCAAGCGGCTCGCCGTTGTTTGATACCAGGCCGGTTCCAATATCAGTGAAGGCAAGGGTAATACTGTTGCCATAGACAACAGCAGATTGAAAGGTAGGGCCTGATGCAACGACTTGCAGGTTACCATAGGCCAGCCTTTCTGCAGCAAGCGCAAGGCGCTCTCCCACATCTTTCTTGTTTAGGGGATGAATATCGTTCCACTCGCCGCCATCTATAGCAACTGCCAATGCGGTGTTCGGCAAAGCCATTGCCTTTAGCTGTGCTTCCCTTATCTCGGCCCAGGCACTTTCGGCGGGGGAATACTGTACCTCGCCAAAATTGGGCAACTGAACTACCAAAAACGGCAAGGAGTCATCTTTCCAGGCAGTACGCCAATTATTTATAAGAGCAGTTAATAGTTCCCCGTAGTTTTTTGTCCCGATATTGGTTTCGCCCTGGTACCACAGGAAGCCTTTTACAGGATAGCTCACTGCGGGTGCTATCATGGCGTTATATAGCCCGGTCGGCTCATCCTGGGCCGAAAACGGTGCACTGCCTCTGAGCGCATTTCTGCGCGGTTGGTAGGCCTGGCCAACCTGGTAAAGCCAGTCGCCCCGCAAATCGATTACCGTAGTACCATCGGTTAATTCATAACGCTTATCGGGCACAAAACCACCCTTCCCGGCCGAATTCGTAACACGAACCATAATTACGTTTTTCCCGGCTTTTAATATGCCAGCCGGTACCTCGTACCTGCGTGGCGGGTACTGATAAGTGATCTTCCCTACCAGTTTACCGTTTACATAGGTTTCATCGGCGTCAATAATGCGGCCGAGGAACAGTTTCGCCGCCTTGCCAGCCATCTCAACAGGAACGTTTACTTCTTTCCTGAACCAAACAACACCGTTCAGCCCTTTTACACCCTGGTCGGCCCAATAGCCCGGCATCCAGAACTTGTGCCAGTTATTGGGAATATAGCTCGGTTCGTACCATTTAATAGCTCCCGAAGTCCCCTTGTCTTCGCCCTGCAGAGCCGGATCCGGGGCGATGGCCCGTTGTTTGGCCCGGGCGATGCCGGCCATAAAAGCCGTATCCTTAAATTGGGCTAGCCGATGGCCATAGGTACCAATATCTTTTATGCCGCTTTCTCCTATCCATGCTTGTATAGGCGTGCCGCCTACGCTCGAATTGATGATGCCGATAGGTATATGGTGCCTGCTATAAAGTTGCTTTGCAAAAAAATAAGCAACTGCACCTATTTCCAGTATATTTTGTTTTGTAGTTGCCACCCAGTGGCCGGGAGGATAGTCGCTATGGATGCCGGCCACGTCCGCAGTAGTCGCAACAAAAAAATACCTGATCAACGGAAAATCAGCCTTAGCTATCTCTTCGGGATATTTCTCTTTCACGCGCTCCATCTTTATGGTCATGTTAGATTGTCCCGAACAGAACCAAACGTCGCCGATAAGTACATCCTTTAAAACAATGTGGTTACTGCCATCAATATCCATTTGATACGGCCCCCCTGCCTTAATTTTCGGGAGGGTTACGCTCCATTGGCCGTCGTCCCCTACAAGCGTTTTGAACGATTTACCGATAAAAGCTATTTTCACCCGCTCCCCGGGGCTACCCCAGCCCCATATTTTGATATTGGTATTGCGCTGCAATACCATACCATCGCTAACGAGTTGCGGAAGCCTTAATGTTGCATTGGCATACTGCCCGGTGCATAATACTACCACCATGCCGATAAATCCGGCAAAAAATGTTCTCATAAACCTCATGTCTGTTTAGTAAACCGTAAGGGCTGGAAAATCAAAAGCTAAAATTCAAAATCGAATTTATATTGGCAATCGATTGTAAATTTAACATCTATTTTGATATGTTGTATGATATGGGAGCGATAATTTGCAACGCAATGAAATCAGTTTTTTATCCCGGCATTGCGTATACCGCTTGATCATACAAAGATCCTGATAGCCTAACCTGATATAAAAAACGAATAAAAAAGCCTAATGAGATTTTAAATCAGTCACTTAAAACAACCGTTAAGCATTACCCCCTTATCCATGCATGCTGCTTAAGATGTCCTAATCATCAATATGGAAACAGCAGACAAACGGCAGCAGGCCAATCATTCAATCGATTGTTATAAAAATTACTTTTATGTATATGTTTTCGTAAATAAATTGAGTGAGAATAATATATTTGTTATAACCAATTATCTTTTACCAACCCATTCTAAGACGGTATCTGTAGCAAAACAGCTATCGTTGCGGCGGGGCCAAACATATTTACCATGATTTGGAATTTGATTAAACGCAACCTTGCGGTATGCCTGATTTTAATGAGTACGCCACTAATTGCTATCGGCCAGAATAACCTGAACTTCACATCTATCACCGTGAAAGAAGGGTTATCAGCAAACACCGTCACCGCTATCATTAAAGATCGGAATGGCTTGATGTGGTTCGGCACAACCAATGGCTTAAGCAAATACGACGGTAATAATTTTACGGTTTACAGGCATCATCAGGGCGATAAAACCAGCCTCCCATCTAATGAGGTGTTGGCGCTATTTATAGATCATACCGGAAAACTCTGGATTGGCACTGCTGCAGGAGGGCTTTGTTATTACGATACAAAATTCGACAGCTTTAAAACATATACCGGCGATGGCACCTGGAAGGAACTCCCTACCATATCGGCCAGGACGATATTGGAAGATCATAGCGGCAACCTGTGGGTGGGCACTTATGGCGACTTGCGGATGATAGATCTCCAAACAGGCCACTCTGCCCGTTTGCCGATAACTTATCCTAAAATCACCGATGCGGGAAGCTTTGTGGCTATCTCACTATTTGAAGACAGAAACCAAAACATGTGGGTAGGTACCAATAGCGGTGCTTATTTTTATAACCACAGCACCCGCAAAATAAGCAGGTATGCACATAACCCGGCAGATACAACGAGCTTGAGTAATAATATCGTCAAATCGATAACGGAAGACGCGAAGGGGAACATTTGGCTGGGCACTTTTGATGGCTTGAACAAACAAGTTTCGCCCGGCAAATTCGCCGTGTATAAATGTGCGAAAGGACTCAGCAATTCATTAAGCAACAACGCCATATTCGCCTTAACCGCCACCAAAGACGGCGACCTATGGATAGGAACCGAAGACGGGGTAACTGTATTGAATTTATCTACCTGCGTGTTTAAGCAGCTGCGGCCTGATCCACGCAATATGTTCAGCTTAAAAAGCAAATCTATCAGGAGTGTATTTATCGATCCGGACGGCATTTACTGGATAGGCACGTTCGGTGGTGGGGTAAGTAAATACAACCGGCACCTCGCGCTTTTTAACCTCAAACAAAGCAACCCTTTCGACCCCAGAGGCCTGGCGGCACCTTTCGTAACTGCTTTTGCCGAATATCAGCCCGGAAAAATCTTCGTTGGCACAGATGGCGGCGGACTAGAACTTTTAGACCGCGCCACCGGGCTTTTTACGCCTTATAAGCTAACAAGCAGGCTCGACGGATCGGTAAAACCAGCAATTTTGTCGCTCCATATTGACCGGAAGGGGAAGCTATGGGTCGGCACTTACCATCATGGCGTTTTTTGTATCGACCCGCAAAGCGGCACATTTAAGCAATTCACCTATAATGCCGGCGTTAATAGCCTGAGCTCTAACGATGTCACTGCGATCATCGAAGACAAAAATGGCAGATTATGGTTTGGCACTATTGGCCATGGGATTGACGTATATGATCAAACCACCAATACGTTTTCTAATTTGAACAGGCGGGCGAGTATCGGCTTTCCTCACGATTTACCGCTGAACGATTTTATACAATCGCTAACCATGGCACCCAATGGTAATATATGGATAGGCTCTGCCGGTACAGGCATTGCCGTTTACCAGGCTGCAAATGGCAATCTTACCCATTACACAAAAGCCAACAGCGGATTAGCCGATGACGTAATCTCGGCTACCCTGTTCGCTAAAGACGGAACCCTATGGGTAGGCACCAATGATGGCATCAACTTTTTCAACGCAAAAACCAACCGCTTCCATTCGTTTAAAGAGCCCGAAGGATTGACCAATGGCTTTATTAAAAGTATTGTTGAAGATAACGCAGGCATGCTTTGGATCAGTACCGACAGGGGTATCGTCTCCTTCGATCGTGCCAAAAGTACCTTCAGGAATTTCACGGCAGAAAATGGCATTCAACAAGGTGCATTCTTAATTGGCTCCGCCATAAAAACCAGTAGTGGCGAGTTGTTTTTTGGAGGGGAGGATGGCTTTAATTACTTCAATCCCGAAAAACTCCCGCCATCGTCTGTGCCCGGTAAAGTGATATTCAGCGGGCTTAAGGTAAATAATTTACCCATAGCACCTTCTGCAAACTCCCCTATAAACGAGCAACTGAGTAGTGCCAAAGAAATTATACTTAAATATGGCGAAAACTTCTCCATCAACTATGTAGCGGTAGACTATACCTCGCCCAGGCAGAACCTTTATGCTTACAGGCTTTCGGGTTTCGATAAGGGCTGGAACTATGTAAACAGAGCCCGAACAGCTAATTACACCAACCTCGACCCCGGGAACTATGTATTCCAGGTGATGTCGAGTAAGAACGAAAACGGTTGGAATAATCCGCCAAGCCAAATAAATATCGTGGTATTGCCACCGTTTTGGCGCACCGTATATGCCTACCTGTTTTACCTGCTCGCTGCCGCTGCAATTTTATTGCTCATCCGCAGGGAGGGTATCCGGAAACTGCGGAACGAGTTTGAGGTAGCGCAGGAGAAATCAAGAGCAAAGGAATTGCTTGAACGGGAACGCCTCGAAGCGGAGCGGCTACATGAACTTGACCGTGTAAAGATTAAAATACTAACCGACCTGAGCCACGAGTTCAGGACGCCCATTTCACTTATCCTGGCCCCGGTAGACAGATTAATGAACCGGGGGTTTGAGGCGGAAGATTTTGGTCACTTGAAAATGATCAACCGAAATGCCAAACGGCTGCTTAACCTGGTTAATGAGTTGCTCGATTTTCGTAAAATGGAGGAGCAGGAACTACAACTGAACCTGGTGCCCGGCGATATTGTCAGCTTTATTGTAGAATGTACCGAATCGTTTCGCGACATAGCCGAAAACAAGCATATTATGCTTAAAATAGATAGCAGCCAAAAATCATGGGCCACGCAGTTCGATTGCGACAAAATGGAGCGCGTGATATTTAACCTACTATCAAACGCATTTAAATTTACGCCCGTCGGAGGCTGTGTAACCATTGATATTAATATTTCCGGCGCAGATACCGGGCAGCCGTTATTGCATTTAACCGTTTCGGACACCGGCATTGGTATAGCTGAAAATGATACCACTAAAATATTCGATCGCTTTTATCAGTCGGTCCAAAAAGGCTCAATAATGAACCAGGGAACGGGTATTGGCCTTGCGATCACAAAAGAATTTGTAGAGCTACATGGTGGCCATATCTGCGCCAAAAGCGCCGGCGACAAAGGCAGCGATTTTGTGATCACGCTACCCCTGCTACCGGCCCTTTCGGTGGCAGAAGAGCCGGAAACTAACTTACCGCAATCGTCCATCCTTGGCGGCGAAAGCCTTGAAATTTCGCAGGCAGATGATGAGGCCGAAAGAAACCCTAATATGGCGACTGTGCTATTGGTGGAAGACAACGATGAATTCCGTTATTACCTCGCTCAGCACTTAAAGCAATATTTCCACATTTTAGAAGCACCCGATGGCAAACAGGGCTGGCAAAAAACATTGAGCCTTCACCCGGATTTGGTGGTAAGCGATGTTGGCATGCCCCATGTAAATGGCATTGAGCTAAGCCAGAAAATAAAATCGGATAAACGCACCTGCCATATACCGGTGATATTGCTCACTGCAATGGCAAAGGAGAAGGAACAATTGGACGGGCTCCGCTCCGGGGCGAACGACTACCTCACCAAACCGTTCAACTTCCAAATTTTGTACACCAAAATTTGCAACCTGCTTATCATGAGCAGTAGTCTGAAAGAAACATACTCCAAACACATCCAATTCAAAGTCAATCAAATCGAATCAGAATCGGCAGATGTAAAGTTGATGAATAAAGTGATGGAATGTATTGAAAACGGCCTGAACGACCCGGATCTGTCTGTTGAGAAACTAAGCAAGCATGTGGGGATGAGCAGGGGATCGTTGTATTATAAATTGCTGGAACTTTCGGGTTGTACGCCAGTAGAATATATCCGCCAGGTGAAATTAGAAAAGGCCGCGGCACTGTTGGAAACTAGCGACTATAACGTAGCCCAGATAGCCTACATGACGGGTTTTGGAACGCCAAGCTATTTCTCCCGGACGTTTAAAAGCAAGTTCGGCATACTACCTTCAGAATACCAAACGAATAAAAAGGTGCAACGCCCTAAAACTCCATCTTCTTTTGCAATGAATGAATGATGGATTTTGGCATGCACCGAAGTTGATAGAAGCAAGAAGTCAAGAGCCAGGAAGCAAGACAGACGTTCCAATCTTGATTCTTGACTCTTGATTTCTTATATCTATAATAAAGCTTTCGCTTTGTTAACTACATTATCTACGGTAAAGCCGAAGTGTTTGTACAAATCTTCTGCCGGGGCTGATTCGCCGAAGGTGGTCATGCACAGCGTGTCGCCTTCGTCGGTAGTGTATTTATGCCAGCCCATTGGCGAGGCCATTTCTACAGCCAAACGTTTGCGGCTTGCTTTTGGCAATACCGATTCTTTGTAGGCGGCATCCTGCGCTTCAAATAGCTCCCATGATGGCATGCTCACCACGCGGGTAGAGATGCCTTCTGCTTCCAATTTAGCTTGCGCATCCATCACCAGGGCTACTTCAGAACCGGTTGCCAGTAATATCAGATCGATTTCTTTACTGGCTTCTGATACCACATAAGCACCTTTTTCTACGCCGCTTGCTTTGCCGTATTTATCCTGATCGAGGATTGGTAAGCCCTGGCGGGTGAAGATCAATACCGTCGGGCCGCCTTTTTTCTCTATCGCTACTTTCCAGGCAAATGCGCTTTCGTTGGCATCTGCCGGGCGGATAACGGTAACGTTAGGGATAGCACGTAGGGTGGCTAAATGCTCTATCGGCTGATGCGTGGTGCCATCTTCTCCCAAACCGATACTATCGTGTGTGTAAACGAATATCGGGCTGATCTTCATGATGGCTGCCAAACGTATCGGCGGGCGCATATAATCTGCAAATTGCAAAAAGGTTGCGCCGAATGGCAGCACGCCTTTTGTTAAAGCCATACCATTCAATGCCGAACCCATCGCATGCTCGCGGATACCGAAGTGGAAGTTGCGGCCTGCACGGTTTTCTGATGTAAACGAATCGTACTCTTTTAAGTTGGTTTCGGTAGATGGGGCTAAATCTGCTGCGCCGCCAATTAAGTTTGGCAGACCTGCAGCAATGGCGTTCAACACCTTACCTGATGCCTGGCGGGTGGCCATCTTCGGGTCGGATGCTTTGAAGGTAGGCAGTTTATCGGCCCAGCCTGCAGGCAGCTCGCCCGATACTGCGGTTTCGTATTCGGCAGCCAGTTCCGGGAATTTGGCTTTGTATTTGGCAAACAGTTCGTTCCAGTTGGCTTCGGTTTTTTCGCCGCGTGCGCCTTTTGCATGGTAGTAATCCAATACTTCGGCAGGCACATTAAATGATTTCTCCGGATCGAAACCGAAGAATTCTTTTACCAGTTTGATCTCATCGGCACCCAGCGGCGAACCGTGCGAACCTGCAGTACCCGATTTGTTAGGGCTGCCGTAAGCAATCAGTGAGCGTACGCGGATCAATGATGGTTTTTGTGTTTCAGATTTTGCGTTGATCAATGCCAGTTCTAAAGCATGGGTATCGTTTACATCGGCAATTTCCTGTACATGCCAGCCGTATGAGCGGAAGCGTGCGCTTACATCTTCGTTGAAGGCGATATCGGTGCTACCTTCTATCGAGATATGGTTATCATCGTATAAATAGATCAGGTTGCCCAACTGCAGGTGACCTGCTAAAGAAGCTGCTTCAGAAGTTACGCCTTCCATCATATCACCATCGCTTACGATGGCGTAGATGTTATAATTGAAAAGGTCGAAACCCGGTTTGTTGTAACGGGCGGCTAAATGTTTCTGCGCGATAGCGAAACCAACGCCGTTTGCAAAACCCTGGCCAAGCGGGCCGGTTGTCACATCAACACCTGGTGCCAAACCATATTCGGGGTGGCCGGCGGTTTTGCTGTTCATCTGGCGGAAAGCCTTGATATCGTCTAAACTCAGGTCGTAACCTGTTAAGTACAGGAAATTATATTGTAAGATACAAGCATGGCCTGCCGAAAGGATAAACCTGTCGCGGTTGGCAAAATCGGGGTTCTTGGGGTTGTAGTTTAAAAATTTGGTCCACAATACATGGCCCATTGGTGCCAGCGCCATTGCGGTGCCCGGGTGGCCGGAGTTTGCTTTTTGTACTGCATCCGCAGAAAGTATCCTTACGGTATCTATCGCTAATGTTTCGAGTGCTTGATTTGGTTTTTCCATCGTTGTATTAAAATTCATCTATTTTATAAAGGGGTCAATCAGTTTTATTGATCCATCGGCCTCATGTTCAAGTGTAGTTACTTTTACGTTCCGTAAATGTGTTTTTCCGGATATTTGCGTATCGTGGTAAAAAATGTACCATTTACCTTTAACTTCTATGATAGAGTGGTGTGTGGTCCATCCTTGTACGGGCTTCATAAATACCCCTTTGTAGGTAAACGGCCCAACCGGACTATCGCCAACAGCATAGCAAAGCAGGTGCGTATCGCCGGTAGAATAGGTAAAGTAGTACTTACCGTTATACTTATGCATCCACGATCCTTCGAAGAACCTCCTGTTATGATCCTTGCCCAATAAAGGTTTGCCAACGCTATCGAGTATAACAACATCCTTCACCGCCCCATCAAACTCCGTCATGTTCGCTTTAAGTTTGGCTACCCTGCAGCTGATTGCCGGCTTATCATCTTGCTGCAAATCGGTTTTAGAGCCATTGCTTTCGTATTTACCGGTGGCCCAGCGCTGCAATTGACCACCCCAGATACCGCCAAAATACATATAGGAAGTACCATCTGTATCCGTAAAAACAGCGGGATCTATACTGAAACTACCGGCTATAGGCTCGGGCATTGCTTTAAACGGACCTTGAGGTTGCTTAGAAGTTGCCACCCCAATTTTAAAGACATCCTGCTTGTCCTTCACCGGGAAATACAGGTAGTAAGTACCGTCTTTATACGCAGCATCGGGTGCCCAAAGCTGCCGGCCGGCCCATGGTATATCTTTAATATCCAGCCCTACGCCTTCATCAGTAACCTTGCCACCGATACTATCCATCGATAGGATGTGGTAATCTTTCATGGCGAAGTGATCGCCGTTATCGTTTTCTTTTATTCCTGCATCAATATCATGCGAAGGATAAATATAAATTTTACCGTTAAACACGTGCGCTGAGGGATCCGCAGTGTATATGTTACTAATTAGCGGCTCGGTAAGGAATTTTACTTTCGTGGTATCGGTAGCTGCGGTGCTTGCTTTCTGCTCTGGTGAATGGCACGCTAAGAGCGAACATAAAACAATTGGCAGCATTAAAAACGGCTTTGCTTTGGTTGATAACTGGTTCATGAGTTTATAATTTATAGCTTGGTTTAATTATTTATTGATTTCCGCCGATACCGGGTGCGAGCAAAAATTTCCGGTCCCTATAAAAACTCAGGGGTTTATCCGGCTTTGGGTATTGGGCTGGTATTGGCCTTTTGGAAAATGTTTGGAAGTATAACACACAGGAATTACGCCAGGTTGTCGCCTCGTCGTATTGAATAGCTAATAATTGCTTAACCGATCCAAACCTTTCTTCATCTACATAGCCCGCCATTTTACCCCAGGAAAGCTCCATTTGTTTAACAGCATCTGCCCCCAGGTAATAACGATGCACCATTTCATCCCACAAAGTAGCCCCGGAACGCATCTTATAATCCCACCCTACATGGTGGAACCATAACAGATATTCATCCGGACAAGTGGCCAGGTTTTCAAAAAGATCCCTTACCTGCGGTTGATATTGCGCTACCGCGTTACTGCCGGTGCTGCTGCGGTTGAAACCTATACCTGCAGAATCTGCCTTGTGGTAATAAACAGCGTTCCAATCGGCACGGCCCGCATTATCCACCCAGGGGCCCGGGCCATAATGCGTGTTTACACCCATGATGTGGTGAAGCCCGAGCGGCGTCATATAGTTTACCGCTGTTTCCCTTGATTGCAGCATCATCGCTTTCATTGGCGAAATAAAACCAGGGTTATTGGAGAAAGTCATCTTCAACCAGTCAGAAGCTATATCGCCCGATGATAAATCCGGGTTCCAGGCAAGCCTGCCAAAGGCATACCAGTTGGCCTGGGCAAAAGGATGCCCGCACCAATTGATGTCTGTGCCGATATTTGCCACGCCAGCCATCCCGGTAATGAGTTTTGGGTTAAACGCGCCTTGTATAACCTTGCTTACCGTAGAGCCCTTTCCCATTGCATAGGTATCAGATTCCAGACTTTCTTTAAACAACGGGGCTTCGTAAACCAGGTTGGTAGAAAAGCCCAGGTACTCCTGCGTCAGCTGGAACTCCATCATCAGCGGGGTATTGGGCATAGCACCAAATAAGGGGTGAAACGGCTCCCGGGGCTGAAAATCTATCGGCCCGTTCTTCACTTGGATAATTACATTTTTTTTGAACTGCCCGTCGAGCGGCTTAAACTCGTTATAGGCTTGTTTCGCGCGGTCATCAGGCACGTTGTTGTCATAAACAAATGCGCGCCACATTACAATACCGTTATGGGGTAGCAATGCATCAGCAAGCATATTCGCACCATCTGCATGGCTGCGCCCGTAGGCTTGTGGGCCGGGCTGCCCTTCGGAATTAGCCTTCACCAGGAAGCCACCGAAATCGGGGATGCTACGGTATATTTCATCTGCCTTATCTTTCCACCATTGCATTACCTGCGCATTGAGCGGGTCGGCGGTTTTGAGCCCGCCTATATCAATGGGGCTGCTAAATTTAACCGACAAATACACCTTTATGCCATAGGGCCTGAAAGTATTGGCCAGTGCTTTTACCTTTTCCAGGTATTCCGGTGTCAGCATCAGCGCGTTGGCGTTTACATTATTCACCACCGAGCCATTAATACCCACCGAAGCGCTGGCCCGGGCGTAGTCGATATAGCGCTGATCTATATAACCAGGCAGCTTATGCCAGTTCCAAATAGATGCGCCTGCATATCCGCGTTCCACCGTGCGGTTAAGGTTGTCCCAATGATCCAAAACCCGGTACATGATACGCGGGTACTCCAATATATTTAAGGCATCGATACTTTGCTGCGTTTGCAGCAACTTTAAAAACCCAAAAACACCATGCAAAACACCAATATCTGTTTTGGCCGTAATAACGATGCACTTTTTTTGGTTGATGATTACCGTTTTGATAAGGTATCCTTCGTTGCCGGTTTTATCCAGTTCGCTTTCAGAACAAACACTTCCCGGCAGTTTTAATGATGACGCAATACCTACCAACAAGGCTGGATATTCAATTTTGTCGCCAATTTGAGGCCTAAGGGCCAGGGTACCTTCCAATCCGGTTAACAGTTCCTCGCGGGCGGCGTTAAGCGAAGGTGTATTGCCTGCAAATTTCAAATGCGCCAACTGCGCTTTATACTTAGCAGCCAGTTTTTTATCGGCGACGGCGTTATAGCCAAGCCAGAGCTTGTACCCATCGTCGGCATAAACATTGCCGGCAATTTGCAAAATTGCGAATAAGAGCGCCAATCGCTTAAACAGCAAGGTTATCGTCATCATTTATATATTATGTGCGCGCAGGCGTTTGTAATGCAACAAAAACATTATAGAGAACCTTCCTTTTTATACTGGATGCCAAATACTTGATTTAAAAAGAGCAATGATTGCTTTACGCCCATTTCCAGGCCCCGCAATTCTGCCAATCCCTTTAATCGCCCGATTATTGAGTAACCGGGATATGTGTTGTAATTAAAATCGTCCAGTAGTTTATGTCCATGATCGGGTCGCATGGGTATTTCGGCATCATATCGTCCTACCTCCTGCCGCCTGGCCTGTTCTGTTACCACTGCTTTCATTACTTCAAACATATCCGTACTGCCCCCTAAATGGTCCGCTTCGTGAAAACTTCCGTCTGCTTCGCGCTGCACATTCCGCAAATGCAGAAAATGTATGTGACTGCCTAAACGCTTTATCATGCCCGGAATATCATTATCCGGACGGGCACCAAGCGAGCCGGTGCAAAGGGTGATGCCATTATTTGCCGAAGGGTACGCATCAATTACATCTTGCAGGTCTTGTTCAGTAGATACCACTCTCGGCAAGCCGAGTATCGGGAATGGCGGATCGTCGGGATGGATACACATTTTTATGCCGTGTTCTTCCGCACAGGGTATAATGGCGCGTAAAAAGTAAGCCAGGTTTTCTTTCAGCTTCGTGGCATCAACATCGCTAAATCTTTTCAAATGACCTTTAAACTCTTCTACAGTAAATACCTCGTCGGTTCCGGGCAAGCCCGCCAATATGGTATTCGTTAGCAGGCTTATCTCGTTGCTTGTTAGCTTATCCAGGTACTGCTTTGCGGCCAGTTGCTCATCGGCATTGAATTCGGCATATGCTCCCTCCCGTTCCAGGATATAAAGATCGAATGCTGCCAGCGCAACCGCATCAAATCTAAGCGCCGATGCCTGGTTTGCTAAGCGGTAATCAAGGTCGGTACGTGTCCAGTCGAGCACGGGCATAAAGTTATAACACACCGTACCAATGCCGACTTTACTGAGGTTGGCCAACGTTTGCTTATAGTTGTCAATATACCTATCGCGATCTGAGGCACCTGTTTTAATCGACTCGTGTATGTTTACGCTTTCAACAACTGTCCAATCAAAACCGCCTTCCTCAATGGTAGTTTGGTGAGCACGTATTTCGTCCATACTCCAAACTTCGCCGCAAGGAATATGATGCAGGGCCGAAACGATGCCGGTTGCGCCGGTTTGCCTGACGGCCCGTAAAGTTACCGGGTCATTAGGGCCGAACCAGCGGAATGTTTGTTTTAAATTTGGTATCATATCTTTAAAAAACAAGGAGTATGCACAGGGCCGTTAAGTTCTCAGCCGTTGATGGCTAATGCGTTACCAGCCTGTCTTATTACCAAAATATAGTATATAAAGCCACCAGTATGCCGCAAACCAGCATGGCACCAACTGCAAAAGCGTTTGATGTTTTGAACATTTTGGCATCTATCTCCAGGCCGTTTGTTTCTTTGCCTTTGGCTGCATCTATCAAACTGATAATCACCATACCTGCTATGCAGATAACGAATACGAAACCCATTCTGTCCAGGAAGGGTATCTCGTAGAGGCCGCTCTCGGCGCTCTTATAAGAAAATCCGCTTGCTGCCAGTGAGGTTAAATCAACCACCTTGGGCAGGAACTTGAAGAATACCGAGAACGCAAAACCGCCGATGGTAGCGAACAATGCCGCGTTGGATGATGCTTTCTTCCAGAAGAAGCCCAGGATGAACATCGCAAAGATACCCGGCGATACGAAGCCTGTGTACTCCTGTATAAACTGAAAACCGCCTTTTTTATCGATGCCCAGGAATGGCGATATGGCTACGCCCAGTATCATAGCTACCACTACGGTAATTTTGCCTACTACCACCAGCTGGTGGTCGGTTGCGTCCTTGCGGATTTTCTTTTTGTAGATATCCAATGTAAAGATGGTGGCGATACTATTGGCCTTGCCTGCCAGCGAGGCTACTACCGCAGCCGTTAGTGCGGCAAAAGCCAAACCTTTTACACCGGTAGGCAGTAAGTTAAGCAATACCGGGTACGCATTATCGTGATTGGCTGTGATGCTGCCCGTCATATCCGCATTGAATACATTTTCTTTATATAGGATATAGGCCGCAATACCCGGAAGTACTACGATCAGTGGCATCAGCAGTTTCAGGAAAGCAGCAAACAGGATACCGCTACGCGCCGTATTGAGGTTGGCACCCAACGCCCTTTGTGTAATGTATTGGTTACAGCCCCAGTAGTTAAGATTTACAATCCACATACCGCCTATCAGCACCGTCAGGCCGGGGAGGTCGCCGTAGCTTTTGTTTTCCTTTTTCAATATCATCTGGAAATGGTCATTGGCATGGCTGTACATGTCCGACATGCCGTTAAGCAGGCCGGGGTGGCCATAGTACTCGCCTACTTTAGTAACGGCGATATAGGTGGTTACTAAACCGCCCAGTATCAGGAAGAACACCTGGATAACATCGGTATAGCCAATTACCTTCATACCGCCCAGCGTAATGATGATGGCGAAGATGGCCAAACCGGCAATACACAATTTGAAATCGATGCCGGAGATGCCGTTGATGGCAATAGCACCGAGGTACAGTATCGAGGTTAGGTTCACAATTACGTACAGCAGCAACCAGAATACCGCCATAATCATGGCAACCGTGCTGTTATAACGTTGGTGCAGGAATTGCGGCATGGTGAAGATCTTGTTCTTGAGATACACCGGTATAAAGAATACCGCTACGATGATCAGCGTAAGGGCGGCCATCCACTCATAGGTAGATATAGCCAGGCCCATGGTAAAGCCATTGCCGCTCATGGCCACAAACTGCTCGGCAGAAATGTTCGACGCGATTAAGGATGCCCCAATGGCCCACCAGGTTAGGGAGCCTTCCGCTAAAAAGTAATCTTTGGAGGTAGCGTCGGCATTATGCTTACGGCGGTATATCCAGTAACCGTAACAGGCTACGATAAGGAAATAGACTAAAAATACGATGTAATCGCCGGTCGAAAGAGATTTCATTGATGACTCAATTTAGTATTAGGTTTCAGCGGGTCTCGCTATAAATTATAATGGTTAACCATGCCCCGAAAAATCCTTCTGTGTGCGGATGCCGGCAACTGGCTTTATTTAAAACGAAAATAGATTAATTTTTATCAATTACAATCGATTGCATAATTTATTTTTATTTTCTCTTGACGCTAAAGCCACCTGGGCCTAGCATGGTCATATGTTGCGCTTTTTAATCCTTCGCTGCTTTGCTTACAGGGAATTCAATAAACTTGCTGCGTTCACTTAATTGTACACATACAACCTGTTATGTCTGTTGTAAGCCATGTCTTTATAATTCAAAGCGCAATCTGTTTAAGCCTGGGTACCATAAAATGCATGATGAGCCAGGCCAGGATATACGCACTTCCGCACACGCCGAACATGATGTAATAGGCGGTCTCTATCTGTCCGATTGACCGGTAATGGATAAACATTGATTTCTGTACAAACAACGATAGCAAAACGCTGCCCACCGAACCAAACATGCCACCTATACCAGTAACAGACCCCACGGTGTTCTTCGGGAACATGTCTGAAACCGTAGTGAAAATATTGGCGCTCCAGGCCTGGTGCGCGGCTGCCGCCAGCCCTATAATAAATACCGCCAGCCACATATTTACACTACCCAATACCTGGGCGAAAATAATGGGGACAACCGCCAGCGCATAAAAAAACATGGATACCTTGCGTGCCTTAAATACCGGCCAGTTCTTTTCTATCAATACTTTTGGTAGGTAGCCGCCAAAAACACTGCCGAATGCGGAAAACGTGTACACCAGCGCCACCGGCAATGCCATTGCCGTGCCCGTTACTTTATACTGGCTTTGCAAAAAATCGGGTAACCAAAAAAGGTAAAACCACCAAATAGGGTCGGTAAGAAATTTGCCGATAGAAAAAGCCCAGGTTTGTCTGAAGCTGAGCAATTTAAACCAGCTTACTTTTTTCAAGGCCGATTGGTTTTCGGTTTCATCATCGGCGGAGTTGATCAGGTTGAATTCAGCTACCCCTAATCTTTTCTGCTTCGATGGGATCTCATAGTAGATTATCCAGAGCACTATCCAAATAAAGCCTACAGCTCCGGTTATGATAAATGCCCATCGCCAGCCCCACATCAGGGCAATAAATGGCACGGTGAGCGGCGCGATGATGGCACCGATGTTGGCCCCCGAATTGAATATGCCTGTTGCCAGCGCCCGTTCTTTTTTAGGGAACCACTCAGCCACCGTTTTGATGGCCGCAGGGAAATTACCCGACTCGCTTAACCCCAAAGCAGCACGCACTACGCCAAAACCAAGCGTGCTGCTCACAAAACCATGACAGACCGCCGCAATGCTCCAGAACAAGGTAGAAAGCAGGTAACCTCTCTTTGTCCCTAAGTAATCTATTATCCGCCCGGCAGCAAGCAAGCCAATGGAGTAAGCAACCTTAAACGCGATCTCGATATTGGCATAATCGCCATCGTCCCATTTAAACTCCGTTGTGAGGTTGGATTTAAGGAGGCTGATTACCGACCTATCGAGGTAATTAACAGTGGTTGCGAAAAACACCAGCGCGCATACGGTCCACCGATAGTTTGTAGCTTTATTTTCAATCATTTTGGGGGATTGCTTTTCTAGTGATATATAACCTATTTTAGCGTAATCGTTTTACTTCCTGGTGTTCCTACACGCCGCTATTCACCGCGAAACCACCGTCGACATTAATAACCGTACCGGTAACAAATTTCGAGGCATCGCTTAATAGCCATATCAATGCGCCTACCAATTCCTCAGGTACGCCAAAACGTTTGAAGGGCGTTTGGTTAATAACCAGGTTGCCACGGGTGGTAAAACCACCATCGGGCGTGGTAAGCAGGGTACGGTTTTGTTCGGTAAGGAAAAAACCCGGTGCTATGGCGTTCATGCGTACCCTATCGCCGTAACGGTTGGCTGTTTCCACCGCAAACCATTTGGTATACGCGTCTACCGCCGTTTTGGCGAGCGTGTAGCCCAGCACTTTGGTGATCGCCCGCTGAGATGCCATGCTACTAATATTCACGATGCTGCCCGTTGCGTTTTTAGCTATCTCTTTGCCGAAATACTGCGTGGGTAGCAGGGTACCCCATAAATTGAGCTCCATTACCTGCCGCAGGCCGTCCATATCCAGGTCGAAAACATCTGCCTCCGGCTGAACAATTCCGCCGGGCATATTGCCCCCGGCTGCATTAACCAGACCGTCGATTTTTCCAAATTCAGCCAGTACCTTACCCCTCGCGGCGATAATTTCGTCCTTTTTCAACACATCCGCCTGTATGGCCAGTGCGCGGCCACTCGCATCAATAATTTTTTGAGCGCGAAGCTGTGCTACTTCCAATTTACGGCCTAAAATAACCGCCGTCCCTCCCGCCCCGGCAATACCGTTTACGAAGGCCTCGCCAAGGATACCCGTGCCGCCGGTAACTACGATTACCTTATCTTTTAATGAAAACTGATCCATGTTTAAAATTTGTAAAGTTGAGGGCCTAACGGCCAGCGGCGGTATGGCCAATGAACTTATCGGCCCAGCCAATAAAATACTTGATGTTTGGCCCATCGGTGTGCCCGCCGTCGTGCTGTCGCCAGGCAAGCTGTCCATCTAAAATACTTACGTTAACACCCGGCATTTTCTCGGTTTTATAGTCGTTTGTAAAACCAAGGTCTTTAACACCCAGCAGTTTGAATACCGAACCAGCGGCGATAGTTGCCATATAGCTGCCCTGATGGTCGAGCCAGTTGGCATCGCCTTGCGAGGGGATGCCGTGACTGATAAAAGTAGGCCTTGGCGCACAAAGGGCTATCAACTCGTGTGCGTCTACGGGCAGGTCATTGGCTGTTTTATTCCCAAAACCGGCATTGCTCGCCGCATATTTTATAAAATTGCCCGCCATCCAATGGTATTCGCCACCGGCAAGGTTTTCCACCGCTTCGCCAAAATTGCGGCGGTGTGGTTTGGTACCGCCCTCGCCGGATGAAGCAATTAAACCCATGGCAAACCTTTGGTCGAATGCCATGGTTACCAGCGCTGCCTTCCCGTATCTTGATACGCCTTCAATGCCCACATGCTTGATGTCTACCATTGGCTCCGTCGCAAGGTAATCCAGCGCCCTTGATGCACCCCAAGCCCAGGCACGTAGTGCGCCCCAGTCCTCGGGTTTGCGCGGCTGCCCTTTATTGGTCAGCCCTATAATTCCTTTGGTAAGGCCCGCTCCGTTATCCGCCTGAATACTTGCCGGATCGATGAGCACATAGCCCCAGCCATCGGCTATCAATTGCTGGGCAGCCGGCAAATCGCCGGCGGGCCTCGGTGCGAAGGGATTGAAGCCGTAGTTTTGCGCGGCAATCATATTGTAAGCAGGGTACTTGTCAAAAATCGGCTTTAGGTCGGGCCTGGCATTCAACAGCAAATCTTTCAGGGCATCGTTTATTTTTTGCAGTTCGTCCTTTGCAGGTTGCGCCGGTGCAGGCAGTGCACTGGGTGCAAACATGATCAGTAAAGGCACAGGTCCTTTCGAATTGGCGGGCAGCACCAGGGTCATGGCAATATTTACATCAATAAGTGGGTAGGCAGCATTATCGGCGTGGCCCACCAATTGTTTGGCAATAACGGGCGTAAAACCCATAAACTCCCGGTCGGTTATTTTCACCTCCCAGGTAATTTTCGGTACATCTTTGGGTATGCGTCCGTAAACCTCGCGCTCAAAATCTTCCACTATCTCCGGGCGGCGCAGTTTCCACCATTGCTCGGCGGTGGTTACTTTTTTGCCGTTTTTCAGTGTCAATATCTCCGGATAATCCGGGTAGGGATTTGCAAGTGCTTCATCGTAGTTGGCGTGGTTCGGCGCTTTTTCGTCGCCGCTCGGCCCCGGTCGTAAGGATATGATGCCCAGTTGCTTCATCATATTGTCCTTATCCTGGTCGGCAGTAAAATTTACGAGCGGCGGATAGGCCGGTGCATTTTGAGCAGCCGCCCGCAAGGAAATAAAAAACAACAGGTACACAATCCTTCTCATTGGGTGATTAATTGGTTTCATTGGTAAGCGACTAAATACTAAACCGACGGTTTATTGGTGCACAGTTATAACTGGTGAATTTACTGCGGGTTAAATCTATGCATCCTGTGCCGTTCGCCCTACCTCATTTGTCCATAATAACACACCAAATGTATTGTTTGCCCCGGGGTAATTGCAAAAGCATGCGATGGCCTGGCAATATTGCTCAATTATGCAAACTTTCGGGCGGACCCAGATAACTCTGTTTAACCGCTCCCCCGGCTTGTAAAACGATCTTTTCTAAAACAATTGCCGGGCTATCCATCCAAAATTTTATCACGTGGGTACCGGCCTTGCTTACCCGGTGTTTTGTGGTGACGATGTTGATGCTATTGCTTACGGCCCGGCTCCATAGCCGGGGATTGTTATCGGCATCGAAGGATTGCAACTGTGGCTGCTCGTCATCTATCGCTACAGCATACTTTAGCGATTTATCCACGGTAAAGTCGATGGTGGGCGCCAGGTAGGCGTTCAACGTTATCATTCCGGTATCGCGCAAGGTCACGATGTATTCCAGGCAGGGTTTCGTATTAACGGTGCTTTTACTACGGCTCTTACTTAATGGCAACACCGTCATGGCAGATAGGTTACGCCCATAGTCGGGTATTTCTGCCCATGCATAGTTGCTACCCGGAATAGCTTTTTGGTAGTGCGCCGCTTCTATAGAAACATAGGCATCCGTCTGCAGGAATCCTTTGGGCAGCGGTAATGGTATCCTTTGCAGTTTAAGGGCAATGTCAACCTTTGTCCCGTCAGATGAAGTTACGCTAATAAGAGATTGATTCATACCCGCAGGTACGCTATTCCAATCAATGTTCACCGATATGCGCGTTTGTTTATCTATCGTTCCTTTATCAGCACTCAATCTGACGAATTTATCCGTAGTGATCGTATAATCGACAGGGCTAAGACCTTTGTTGAACAATTCGAAGAAGTGGCTTTGGTTTACCCGATCATTAAATCCCGGCAGCGATGGTGCGCTTGAATTGTCCACCTTAGGCCATGATTCGGCTGAACCCTCTACAGCTACGCCCATGCTGCCGGGTTGGGGTATATCGATAGGGGAGACTTTTGGCATTGCATTAACCGGCGGCTGTTGCCAGTTGGTATAGCCGATATGCGTTTGATCCATCATATGGCTCCATTTTCCGCCCGCCAGTTGATTGTTATAATAATCGGAGATTTGGGCATCGTGTTCAAAAAGTGTCTTTACTTCTGCAGCCATTTGGTTGACTGCCGAACGCCCTTGAGCAGCATACAGGTGATTGAGCGCAGTTGCATAGAACATCGCATACAAATTTGCGGATGCCTCCACCGGATGCAGCACCAACTGGTAATAGGCATCTTTGTATTCCGGCGGCATCAGGCGGAATAAGGAATCTGCCCGTTTATTTAATCGCTTATAATCGTTCACCACATCCTCAAACTCGTTATAATTAACCAGGCTGTAGGTGTTCTCGTTCAATAATTCGGGTTTGCACCTTCCGTTGTATTTACTATAGGCAGAAATAATATCGGCTATTTCTGCGGCGTGCCCGCTGCCGAATTGCGCGGTAGCCCATTTGCGCGTGTAGGAAAGTAAATCGCGGGGACCGATTTTAGCGGGGTTCCAGGCATAATCCAGGAAAAAAGAGATCGGGAACTCCATGGGTTTCAAGTCGCCAACGTTAACTATCCAAATACGGTCCACCTTGTGCTGATAGGCAAGGTGCATCTGTTCCCATACCTTAGTTATGGGGTTGGTATTTATCCATTTATAATTGCGCGGGCCACCCACATAGTCGAAATGATAATAGATACCGTACCCGCCCTCGCGCCGGGGGGCATCCAGGGCCGGCAGCTTCCTGATGTTTCCCCAGTTATCATCGCACAACAGCAGCGTAACATCATCGGGCACCTGCATTCCTTTGTCATAATAATCCTGCACCTCTTTGTACAGTGCCCACACCTGGGGCGTTTTTGCTGCCGGTTTCTTAGTTACCGAGGTAATAATATCCCGCTGATCGGCCACTATCTTTTCTAGTAAGGCGATATTGGTTCCCTGCTGCATGGCCATGTCTCCATCGCCGCGCATGCCAACCGTTACCAGGGTTTCGGCATCGCCCATATTTTCGATGCCCTTTCGCCAAAAGCTGCGGAGCGTCTCGCCGTTTTTCTCATAGTTCCACTCGCCGCTTCCGTAGCGCTTCCATTCGGTTTGCGCCCGGTCCATCGGTTCGTGGTGCGATGTCCCCATTACAATACCATAGTCATCGGCAGTTTTTCGGTTAAGGGTATCATCATCATTAAAAGCGCTACCCCACATGGCCGGCCAAAGGTAATTGCCCTTTAGCCGTAATATCAGCTCGAACATTTTGGCATACACCAGGTGGTTGATGCCGCCGAACTTTTGCTTTGCCCAGCCGGAGAACGCAGGCGCTTCGTCGTTGATGAAAATGCCCCGGTATTTAACGGCTGGCTCGCCGTTGGTAAACCTACCCGCAGCAATATAAAGCGCATCATGGTGTTTAACCGGCACATCGGCCCACCAGTACCAGGGCGAGACCCCTATCTTTTCCGAAAGATCGTAAATACCATATATCGTGCCCCTTTTATCACTGCCTGCTATCACCAACGCCTTGTCCACCCCCGGCAGGGGCTTATCTACCACCTGCAAAATAAACGACTCCCATTTACCCTGAATGCCCGCAACGTTTAGTTTCTTCGATTTTATCAATCCGTCGATCACCGGGCTTTTACCTATGGTGCCTATGATGACTACGTTTTTCTCTTTAGGTAGCCCGGTTAAAATTTCCGGCTTCAACCCGGTTACTGCGCCGATATCATTTTGCAAATCATCGGCAGCGCGCAGCACGCCAACGAAATCGGTTTTACTGGTAAAGATGGGGGCCGAGAATCCATTTGCCGACAACCTGAAGGAACCCTTCGCCGGCGAATTGCGCACATAAGTACTGTCGGTTACGGCAGCAGCCGATGGCCTGTGGCTAAGCATTAATATTGCTGTACCACAAATTAAAAATTTGCCGATGGTTGAATAAACGAACTTCATAAATGGCGGATGTATTGGGTTTCGGTATGGTTTACCTGGGGCCCAATATCTTCACATTAAGCAATTATCAATGGCAGTATTCGCCAAAAAGATGCAAGGAATGTTCTTTATTCACCATAAAAGCGGCTGCAACAAACGATCACTCAACTGTTGGTTGATCGTGATAAGTATAAATCCATTTTCAATTATTAAATGTATTTTAGACACTTAACAAAGACTTAACTTTACAAAACTAGCAATCGATTGTTTAATGAGCTTAAAATAACACCTGTGGAAATCATGATGCCTCAACCAGCGCTAAATAATCATCAATTAAAAAATGGCTTCGATAGATGCAGTTCAATGTAATATCTTCATGCAATCGATTTCATATACCAAAAAACGGTAAATGTTTTTAGGTTTTGGCCCAACTTACAGGCGTTAATCTGATGATTTAATCTTTGAAATGAACAGAAATTGCGGCACTACTGCCCATCGTCGTAAAAAACACCGCCGGCTTAAAAAAAACTCTATAATTAATTGTTATTTATACAATTAATTGCTAAAATTGAGCATCGTGACTGGTACCAATACGCTCACGATGCTAATAAACCCAAACCACCAATTTTATAAACTTAATTTATCAAACCATGAACTTTAAATGTTTAGCTGTTGCATTAGCAATCAGTGCAACGAGTGCCATTTGCTATGGGCAAACCAGCCAGCCCGCTGTGCTGGACGACTTTAAACCATCTACCGTTAATCAACCCGGGCAAGAATACCCGCAGGTAAACTCGCAGGGCTACGCCCGCTTCCGCATCATGGCCCCCCAGGCCGATAGCATAAAGGTTAGTCTGGGCCTTGGAGGCCGCGGCGGCACCAGGCTTACCAAAGGGGCCGACGGCGTTTTCACCGGCACCACCGAAGGGCCTATGGACGAGGGTTTTCACTACTACCACCTCACCATTGATGGCGGCGTATTTAACGACCCCGGTGCGCTCAATTTTTATGGTTCAACCCGTTGGGAAAGTGGCATTGAGATCCCTGCACACGACCAGGATTTTTACGCACTTAAAGATGTGCCCCACGGCAATGTACAGCAAATACTTTTCCCTTCTAAAAGCACTGGTACCTCGCGCAGGGCGTTTGTTTACACCCCGCCCGATTACGGAAAAGATAAATCTAAACGCTACCCTGTGCTTTACCTGCAACATGGCTGGGGCGAAGATGAAACCGCATGGAGCAACCAGGGGCATGCCAACTTGATTATGGACAACCTGATTTCCGAAGGCAAAACAAAACCTTTCATTATTGTAATGACCTACGGCATGACCAACGAAATCAAATTCGGCGGGATGAGGAATTTTAAGATAGATGCATTTCAAACGGTGCTGACCGATGAACTGATCCCATTTGTAGATGCGAATTTCCGCACCATTGCAGATAAAGCACATCGTGCTATGGGTGGCTTATCCATGGGCGGGATGGAAACCCATACCATTACCCTAAACAAACCCGAAGTTTTTGATTACTATGCCCTGCTGAGCGGAGGCCTTTACACCCCTGCAGAGTTTACCGGCAAAGCCAAACCCAAACTCATATTCATTAGCTGCGGCAGCAAAGAAAACCCAACCGGCGTAAAAAAAGCAACTGATGCGCTAAAAGAGGCCGGCTATAATGCCGTTTCGTTCATTTCTGATAAAACAGCACATGAGTTTTTGACCTGGCGCCGAAGCCTGCATGAACTTGCGCCGATGTTATTCAACCAATAACAGCAACGCTTTATACAATCGGCTAACAGCAGTTAAATCACCAAAATTAAAAACGTGAAAAAAGTTCCATTCTTTTATAAAATAGCCATCCTGCTGATAGCTGCCGCCCTGCGCGGCAGCATCGGTATGGCGCAATCGGATAAAGCTACGCTTGTTGAAGATTTTAAACCGGCAAGCAGCAACCAACCGGGCAAACCATACCCACAGGTAAACAGCCAGGCCAGGGTACGGGCAAGTATTTCCGCCCCGCAGGCCACAAAAGTACAGTTAGATCTGGGCGGCAAAAAGTACGACCTGGTTAAAGATGACAAAGGCGTTTGGACGGGCGAGTCGCTACCCCAGGATGAAGGCTTTCATTATTATCAGCTCAACATTGATGGTGCTTCTGTTCCCGATCCGGGGAGCCTTTACTTTTATGGTGCAGGCCGCTTAGGAAGCGGTATTGAAATCCCAGCAGGCGACGGCGACTTTTATGCATTAAAGAACGTACCACACGGCCTGGTGAGCGAAAATATTTACTTCTCTAAACTAACCAATGCATGGAGGCGCTGTTTTGTTTATACCCCCGCGGGTTATAACGAAAGCACTAAAACCCGTTACCCGGTGCTGTACCTGCAACATGGCAGCTTTGAAGATGAAACCGGCTGGGCCGTACAGGGAAAAACAAACCTGATACTCGATAACCTGATTGCCGATAAAAAGGCCGTGCCGATGATTGTTGTAATGGATAACGGATACGCCAATAAACCGGTAACAGGTACTACTGATAACACCGCCCGCCCTGTTTCGATATTTGAAGAAGTAATGGTGAATGAAATTATCCCGATGATTGATACCAAGTTCCGCACCATTGCCAACCGCGAGCACAGAGCAATAGCCGGGCTTTCGATGGGTGCCAACCAAACCATGCGCATTATCATGAACAACCTGGATAAATTCTCGGCCATAGGCGGGTTTAGCGGTACGCCAAATTACCCAAGTGCAGATGTAATAGACCCCAACACCTTCCTCGACGGCAAGTTTAAAGACGGTGCAGCTATCAACAAACAGCTCCATGTACTTTGGCTGAGCTGGGGCAGTAAAGAGCCAAACCCCTTTCCTGGTTCTATCGGTGCGTTCCGCAACATGTTAGATAAACAAGGCATTAAATATGCACAGTATGAGTCGCCCGGAACAGCGCACGAATGGCAAACCTGGCGTCGCAGCCTTAAGGGTTATGTATCGCTGCTTTTTAAAAACTAATACTCAATAAAAAAACGGG
This sequence comes from Mucilaginibacter psychrotolerans, assembly GCF_004519315.1. Taxonomy (GTDB): domain Bacteria; phylum Bacteroidota; class Bacteroidia; order Sphingobacteriales; family Sphingobacteriaceae; genus Mucilaginibacter; species Mucilaginibacter psychrotolerans. The sequence continues at coordinate 95,042 of NZ_SOZE01000010.1, read as the reverse complement.
TAACATGAACTTAACGAGTTGCATGTTAACCCAATCACACCATTTTTTTATGAAATATTGCTTTATATGGTTAGCGGGTGTTATGTCAATATTGATAACACTCAAAGCCTCTTCACAGGAGCTAACAATCTCCAGCCCCGATAAACAATTAAAAGTAGATATACATTTAAACGAGGGGAAGCTGGTGTACGGCGTAACTTACAAAGGGAAAACCATGGTAGAAAACTCGCCGTTGGGCCTTACTGCCAATGAAGGCGATTTTACTACGGGAATGAAATTCCTGAGCAAAGCAGAAGACGTTGTAGAAAACAATTACTCGGAAACAAAAATAAAGCAATCGGACATTCATTATCAGGCCAACAGGTTAACCTGTACGTTTGAAAACGCCGCCAAAAAGGGTTTAACTATTGTATTCCAGGTGAGTAATAACAACATTGCCTTCCGCTATGAGTTACCTTCATGGGGTAACACATTTGCCTGCGTAGTTGAAAGCGAAGCTACCGGATTCAAATTCCCATCGTTTACTACTACATTTCTTTCTGAAATGATGAACCCCATGACTGGATTTGCCCGCTCGGCCCCAAGTTATGAAGCGCCTTATGAAGCAGATGCCCCCATGAAAAAAGCCACCCGCAATAACGAGGGTTATATTTTCCCGGCACTTTTCCACGTTGGCGATAATGGCTGGGTGCTGGTGTCTGAAACAGGTGTGAGCAGTTTGTACTGTGCATCGCACTTAAGCAATTATTCGGCGGAGGGGGTATATACCGTAGCCTATCCAAACCCAAAACAAAATAATGGTTTTGGAAGCACGGGCGCTGCGCTTTCCTTGCCGGGCATTACGCCATGGCGGACCATTACCGTAGGTGAAAACCTTAAACCCATTGTAGAAACAACTATTCCCTTTGATGTGGTTGCGCCGCTTTACCAGCCCTCAACCGATTACAAATACGGCAAGTCGGTTTGGAGTTGGATTGTATGGCAGGACAACAGCATGAACTATGACGACCAGGTAAAATATATCGACCTGGCCTCGACGCTTCAATTCAATTACATTTTAATGGATGCCTTGTGGGACACCAACATTGGCAAAGTAAAAATGAAAGAACTTGTAAAATATGCAAATGCCAAAGGTGTGGATGTACTTTTATGGTACAATTCTAACGGTGCGGCCAATGATGCGCCACAGGGCCCCAGAAACAAAATGAGCTCATCCATTGAGCGCAAAAAGGAGATGAAATGGCTTAAAGAAACAGGTGTTAAAGGCCTTAAAGTTGATTTCTTTGGTGGCGACAAGCAGGAAACCATGCGCTTGTATGAAGATATTTTGTCTGACGCTAACGACTATGGCTTGATGATTGATTTCCACGGCGCCACGCTGCCCAGAGGTTGGGAAAGAATGTATCCCAATTTTATAGGAAGTGAAGCGGTGCTTGCCTCAGAGATGTTGATTTTCTCTCAAAACGTAAGGGATAACGAGGCCTACAATGCCACTTTGCATCCATTTATTCGCAATACTGTGGGCAGTATGGAATTTGGTGGTGTATTTTTAAACAAATACCTGGTAAAGAGCAACACCGGGCGCAACAAACGTTTAACAACCGATGGTTTCCAATTGGCAACGGCTGTGCTTTTCCAGAACCCGGTGCAAATGTTTGCGCTTACGCCTAACAACTTAACCGATGCACCAGCCTTTGAATTAGATTTTATGAAACAAGTGCCTACCACCTGGGACGAAACACTTTATATTGACGGCTACCCGGGTAAATACAGCGTGCTAGCCCGGCGGCATCAGGATAAATGGTATGTGGCAGGTATAAACGCGGGGAAAACAGCTATTAAACTTAAACTGTCTCTCCCTATGCTCTCGGGAAAAATGGTGAATTTTTATAACGACGACGCCAGCCAAACAACCTCCATGCAAAAAGCCGAAGTTAAAAAAAGTGGTGCCATCGAAGTGATTATACAGCCAAGTGGCGGCTTTATTTTAAATGATTAAAGACACCATACTAAGTTTCGTAACTGCTGCTTACTATCACAAAGAATACTTCAAAAATGAAAAACAGGTTTATACAATTGCGGCTCGCGGTAATTGCCGGCAGCTTTTTAATGGCGTTGATGTTACTGGCGGCACAAAATGGCCACGCGCAAACCGTATCGACAGGCGAACGGCCAGCGTACAGAGCCGGTATTTTTCAGGAACGGTATCTTCACCATCGGTGGCCCCACCTGGACGGAACGGGTAGTGAAATACTAAAATCAGTTCATCATCCCCGTTAACGGAAAAACATTAGGTTATAGATTGACCTATAATAACCATTAAAGCTCAACCGGAGAATCCAACGATAACCTCCGGTTGAGCTTTTTTATATCCCCTCGTTGGTTTTACTGCAAAGTAACGGCAGCTATTTGGCAGGATATTATTGTTCATCACTTCTCCCCTCGCGTTGCCATTACCGTCCACCAAAAAAACGATAATTTGCTTTTTTGTCAAAAGCTCCGGGTAAGCAACATAATCACCTGGCTTTCCCTTTAGCAAAGCACTATCCTTCTATAAAAAAGCCCCGAAGCCAAGCGGCTCCGGGGCGTAGTAGGAACAATAATCAGGGATATGCGTATCGTTATTTATCCCAAAAAACCGGGGTGTCTAAATCATCTGCGCCTATGCTGGCTACAGCGGCCCTATAGTTATCAGCATTGATTGAAGCTTCGGTTTGCGGATAGGTGTACCTGCGTACAAAACTGCCTTTTATCTGCTTGCCCGGATAAGTATTTGGTGCTAATGCAGGGAAGCCGCTCCTTCTGAAATTAGCCCATGATTCGGCACCGTTGCCAAAAGAAGTTATCCAATACTGCGTATTGATAAGCCGTAAAGCGTTGGCATCAGAATACGCATTAAGCGGGTTATTTAAGAAAGCATCTTCGGTGCTGCCCGGTATTACGGCACCAGCATCATAAGTGGCAAACTGATCCATTGCTGCCTTTACACCTGCATTGTAAAAAGTGCTGGTTGTGCCCGATATGTAACCTCTAAAGGTTGCCTCGGCCAGTAACAACTGCGTTTGCGCGTAGGTTATGAAAAACTGCGGTGCGGTTATTTTACCAAACACGCTGTAATTTACCTGCGAATATTTGAAACCCGAGCCACTCCCGCCGCGAAAACCGGGCGCTGAAGGCAAGGTGCCACTGTCATACCCTATCGGCAAGCCGAATTGATTTGCAGATGCGGTATCCGGAGCAAGGCTCAGGGCTTTTCCCGGGTCGGCATACATGGCAGAGATATACTTTAACCTGGGGTCGCCGGTTGATTTCAATTGCGTAACAAACGGCTCGGCAAGGTAGTAGGTATTAGTCAATTGCTGAATTTGTTGCGTCATTAGGTTAGGGTACGCTGTATTATATTTCAGGTAACAGTTATCGGCATTAGATTGCATCACGCCGCCTGCAAATGCAGCCTGTACTATGGTTTTAGCTTTCGCGGCATCCACTTTTGAATAGCGCATACCTAAACGAAGCAACAGCGAATACCCCAGGCGTTTCCATTGCGGAATGTTGCCGCCGTAGAAAACGTCGCCCTTTACTATGTCCTTCGCAGGGTCTAACGCGGCTGTAGCTGCGGTAACTTCGTTCACCAAATCGGCATAGATATCTTGTTGCTTATCATATTTAGGCAAAAATACCGAATTGAGGTAAGCCTGCCCTGCCTGGCTGTAGGGTACATCACCATAGGTATCAACCAGCATCATATAGTTGTAAGCGCGCCATATACGGGCCTCGTTATACAGGTTAACCTTAGCGGCATCGCCCTTGGTGTTAGCCAAAACGCTCTCCAACAGTTTAATGCTATTAGGATAAGCATTGTTCCAACGCAGCACGGAGTACGTTTGGTTTAGCACGTTGAAGTTAAACGCCGAGGTAACACCACCGAAAGGATCGATGAATTGCTGAACAACAGTTGCTTCCGTTTCCATTAACGATGCATAAGTTAACACTTCAGAGTTGGAAAACAGAAACGTTGGGTCGAGGCTGGTTGTACTGTTCGGGTTTACATTCAGCTCTTTAAACCCTTTATCGCAACCTACTACAGAACACAGGCAAGCAGCGGATAAGATGATTTTTATATAATTTTTCATGATGGTACGCTATTAAAATTTGACGTTTAGATTGAAGCCGTAAGTCCTTGTGGTAGGCAGCGAACTTTGCTCATAGCCGGTCAGGATATCGCCGCTTGATGATATTGCTTCCGGATCGAGGTTATCAATGTACTTTTTGATGATAAGCACGTTATGGCACACTGCAGAAAGCACAAGCCCTTTTATAAATTTGGTTTTCACCATCTTAGAAAAATCATAGCTTAACGAAACGTTCCTTAGCTTGATGAAATCTGATTTATAAATAAAAGGATCCAGGATACCCTGAGAGCGGTAATTCGCATAAAAGTCTTCAGCATTTACGGCTGTTGTGTTAGGCGTACCGTCGGCGTTTACGCCATCAAACGTTACGCCGCCTTCCCTGCCAACCAATGACGGCTTAGATAAACCTTCCCTCAAAAAGTTCAGGTTGGAGCTCGATAATATTTTACCGCCAACTTTATAGTCGATATGAGCCATCAGCGTAAACTTTTTATACGTAAAGGTGTTTACCCAACCACCGGTAGCCTTAGGCAATGCACTGCCAAAAAGTTTGGGCGAAGTGCTTGCTACTGGTTTACCTCCGGATACGATGATTTTACCTGCAGCATCCCTGCGATAAGTTGCACCCTGTATTTGGTTCAGCGGAAGGCCAACCTGGTCAACAATAGAACCAAAGAACTCACCTGAACCCAGTGTAAGTTGATTTTGGCCATTTGCCAGCGCCAATACTTTTGATGTATTAAAGGCAGTATTGAATGCCGAGCGCCAGGTAAAATTCTCATTTTTGACCGGTATCACCTCCAGCAGGAACTCCATACCGCGGTTTTGCAATTCGCCAAGGTTTACAATGGTACCGGTGTAACCCGAGGAGTTAGAAATAGCAACACTTAGTATCTGGTTGGTGGTATGCTTATCGTAAGCCGCAACATCCAGGTTAACGCGGCTGTTGAACATACGCAGCTCCAGGCCAACTTCTTTTTCTTTTACGCTGTAAGGTTTGATATCCTGATTAGGCGTAGTGGTGTTATTGATACTACCCAGCGGAATGCCGTTAAACGAATTTTGAGAGAGGCCATACGTAAGCGAATTGCTGTAAGGGCCAATACCATTTGCGCTGCCCACATTAGCATAAGTAGCCCTGATTTTGCCGAAGGAGAGCCATGATGGCAGGGTTTTAAACATTTCTGAAAACACGAAACTGCCGCTTACCGAAGGATAAAAGTAATGATTATGATCCGGGCTTAGTACCGAGAACCAATCGTTACGGCCTGTTACGTTTACAAACAAATACGATTTGTAACCAAACTCAGCAGTTCCGTACAGTGAGTTTACTGTTGATTTGGAAACACTGTAGGAAGAAGTGGTAGTAACGCCATTACCAAGGGTATAAAAATCCCTTACATAAAAGTTTGTTGCGGTAACGCTATATCCGCTTGATGATGAAGGGAAGGTATTTCCGCCCACGGTGGCATCAAAAGAAAAGTCGCCCCATTTGTGTCCGCCGCCCAATAAGAAGTCGGCGTTAAGCGCGCGGTAAGTGTTATCATTTGAGTTATAGCTACCATTGTAGTAGCCGGCTGGTGCGGCAGCATTTGCCAGCGTACCTGTAGGTGAATTTTGTTCGTAGAACGACGCGCTATATTCCATATTTACGCGGCCCTGCAGGTAAAGCCAATCAAAAAACTGATAGCGCAGGCTTGCAGTACCCAAAAGGTGATCTTTAGGTTGCCTGGTAAATTGCTTGGCCATGATCCAGTAGGGGTTGGTAAGGGTAGTAAAACGCGATGTAGGCGTTTCGTTGCCGTTAGCGTCAACCGCATTGGCCTTCAACACATCCAAACTAACCGAGTTGGAATAGCGGTACATATAGTTGGTTACCGATGTTCCCTGTATACCGATTACCGGCGGGTTGTTGTTATTCTCGTGATCGTAGTTGATGTAGATCTGCGAGGTTAGTTTTGGGGTGAAGCTATAATTAAGCCCAAGGTTGAATATCTTTTTATGATAATCATTATTAGGTACAATGCCTTGCGCATCCTGGTTTGAATAGGAGAACCTGAAGCTGCCCTTATCGCTGCCTCCCGAGAATGCGATGGTATTAGTCCATGCGTTTGCCAGCCGGAAGAACTTGCTTATGCGGTTTTTTTCGGGTGCATAAGGGCGTTGTACGCCGTCGAACTGATAGGTAAGCGCATTATCAAATTTCTCCCCAAAGCTCCACGCACCCGAGCTTTGTGCCTGGCCTTGCGTTTTGGGGCGTACGTTATTTTCACCCTGGCCGTACTCATATTGGAAGTCGGTAAAATCCAATGCCTGGTTTTGGGTAAAGTTTGATGTAAACTCTATGCCTATGCCCTGGTTTTTGTTACCGCTTTTGGTGGTAATAATGATGGCACCGTTACTTGCACGTGAACCATAAAGCGCAGCAGCTGTAGCACCTTTCAGTACCGTCATCGACTCGATATCATCCGGGTTAATCTGCTGCATGTTATCGCCCAAATCCACTGATTGGGTGTAACCGTTTGTGCTGGATGGGCTTTGCGATAATGGAAGGCCGTTTAATACAATCAAAGGTGCATTATCACCCTGAAAGGCAGATTGCCCGCGCAGCCTGATCTTGGTGCTTCCGCCCGGGCCGCTTGCTGGTGGCGAAATATCCAAACCGGCAACTTTACCTTCAAGCGAATTAATAAAGTTGGTAGAGCGGTTGGTGGTAATTTCTCCTACGCGCACGTTTTCTGCCGCATAACCTAATTTCTTCGATTCGCGTTTTATACCTAATGCCGTTACTACGATCTCGTTAAGCGCGCTTGGTTTAGGCTCCAGCGTAACGTTAACAACACTGCGGCCGTTCACTTGCTCTGTTTTGGGGTTATAGCCAATGTAGCTAAACAACAACGCAGCCTTATCGCCGGCAACCTGTATTTTGTAGTTACCGTTCACATCGGTCATTACGCCGTTGCTGGTGCCTTTTTCGCTTACGCTTACGCCTACAAGAGGTGCTCCTTTTTCGTCGATAACTTTACCGGTAACGGTTTGCACGCTTAGTTCATTCTCCATGCGTGGAGTGCCTGTGCCCCCCGCCTTTGCGTCCATCGCAAAAATGAGTGTCAAAAACACACTTATCAAAACGGACAGCATCATCCCAGATGCCTGATTCTTTTTTCTCATGATTTTCGGTTAATTAAATTGGTATGGTTACTTCTTTTTAACCTCTTCCCCAAAATTGGCAATTGGGTAAGCGGTATTCCATGGCGGCCATTTGCCGCCTCTTTTTGATTTTATAGTATTTTTCTCTTCATAATTTATGTGGGGGTTTTATGGTTTATATTGATCGCATTCATTTTATACCAGGAAGTTTAATGTTAACACGCCGGCCAGCCCTATTACAGATACCAGGCTTTCCATCAGTGTCCACGAGCGCAACGTTTCCTTTACCGACAGGCCAAAATATTCTTTGCACAGCCAAAAAGCGGTATCGTTTACATGCGAGCCAAACAAGCTGCCTGCACCAATGGCCAGTACCAGTAAATTGGTATTGAGGCCGGCGTGCTGCGCAATTGGGAATAATACTCCTGCCGCCGTTACACCGGCAACCGTTGCCGAACCCAGGCAAAGGCGCAAGCCGGCGGTTACCAGCCAGGCCAGCAAAAGAGGTGGCATGGCGCTTTTTACCAGTATTACCGCAAGCGCGTTGCTCAACTGGCTATCGATAAATATTTGTTTTAGTGCCCCTGCACTACCAATAATGAGCAATACCATGGCTATATCTTTTACAGCACTGGCGTAGCCCTCCATAATTTTGGCCAGGGGCCGACCTTTTTGTAAGCCGAGGGTATAAGTGCTGATGATTACCGTGAGCAACATGGCAATAATGGGTTCGCCAAGCCATTGGGCCAGGGTTTTTACCATGGGTGCGTGCCCAAAAAGCAGGGGCAGCAAATAGGCTAGGCAAATAAGGATGACCGGTAAAAGCGAAGACAAAATGCTATTGGCTATACCTGGCAATTCTGCATCGGGCAGCGCGGCGGTGCCATGGTTAAACTGCGACCCGTTTGGCCCTATTTTCTTAAGCGTGTTTGCAAATATTGGCCCGGCAATAAGTATAGCCGGTATTGCGATAACCAACCCGTAGCCAAATGTTTTAACGATATCAGCATGAAAAACGCTGATGAGCGTCATGGGCGATGGATGCGGCGGTAAAAAACCATGCATTACCGACAAGGCGGTGAGCATGGGCATGCCTACATACAGCAAAGGCAAACGATAGCTTGAAGCCACTGAAAAAATAATAGGCACCAGCAGTATAAACCCAACGTTGTAATACAGCGGGATACCCACAATAAAACCGGTCAACGCCATGGCGTAGGTAACGTACTTTGCGCCAAACAGATCGTGCATAAAATGAGCGATGCGCTGGGCGGCACCACTTTCGGCAACCAGTTTGCCCAGCATGGCACCTAATACGATGATAATGGCGACCGACCCCAGGGTATCGCCCAGCCCTTTATTAACGGAAGCGATAACGTTTGAGAACGGCATTCCGAATAAGCAACCGGCCAGCAGCGCCACGAAAATAAAGGCCAGGAAAGCATTTACCTTTGCCCATGTGATAAGCGTTACCAGCAGCAGTATACAGAATATGAGTACCAATATCATCATCGTCGATCAGCTATCTTGTTAATGGGAATCGCGCGTTACAACAGAACCCGAATTTCCTACCAGGAAATCGAGGTCGGCTCCTTTATCGGCTTGCTGTACGTGGCGCTGGTACATCGATACATAGCCCCTATCGGTATGGTAAGCGGGTTTCTGCCACAGTAGTCTCCGTTTGTCCAGTTCAGCGTCATCAACCAACAGGTCAATCCTTCTGGCGGGTACATCCAGGCTTATCATATCGCCGTTTTGTACCAGGGCCAGGTTACCACCAATGGCCGATTCCGGCGATACATGCAGCACTACAGTACCATAAGCGGTTCCGCTCATGCGCCCGTCTGATATCCTCACCATATCGGTTACGCCTTTATCCAGGAGTTTTTTGGGCAACACCATATTGCCTACTTCGGGCATGCCAGGGTAGCCTACCGGCCCAACGCTTTTCAATACCATTACACAGGTTTCGTCTATATCCAGGTCGGGGTCATCAACCCTGGCGTGGTAATCTTCTATGGTTTCAAAAACCACGGCCCTGCCGGTGTGCTGCATCAGCGCGGGGGTGGCTGCAGAGGGTTTGATAACCGCCCCGTTAAGCGCCAAGTTTCCTTTCAATACGGCTATGCCCGCCTCCGGGATAATAGGCTCTAAGTAGTCTGCGATAACGTCTTTGTTGTAGCAAATGCTGCTGCTGCTGATATTCTCGGCATGCGATTTACCGGTAACAGTTACCGTGCTCATATCCAATTCGCTGCTGAGCTCCTTTAGAATTACGGGTAAGCCTCCTGCGTAAAAAAAGTCTTCCATCAGGTACTTGCCCGATGGCATCAGGTTAAGCAGCAAGGGTATCCTGCTGCCAAGCTTGTCGAAATCGTCGATGTTTAGTTCTACGCCAACCCGGCCGGCTATGGCTGTTAAATGAATAAGGAAATTGGTTGAACCGCCGATGGCGGCGTTTACCTTTATAGCGTTTTCGAAAGCAGCTCTGGTGAGTATTTTTGATATGGTCAGATCTTCCTTCACCATTTCTACAATGCGCCTGCCCGATAATTGTGCCAGCACTTTTTTCCGCGAATCTACCGCAGGAGTAGCTGCCGCGCCGGATAAACACATGCCCAGCGACTCCACCATACAGGCCATGGTAGATGCTGTCCCCATCGTCATGCAGTGGCCTGCGCTGCGCGACATACAGCTTTCTGCTGCCAGGTAGTCGTCGTTGGTTATTTTACCGGTCTTCAGGTCATCCGTAAGTTTCCAAACCGCCGTGCCCGATCCGATATCCGCACCGCGGAACTTTCCGTTCAGCATCGGCCCACCGGGAACTACAATGGTTGGCAGGCCAACACTTGCCGCACCCATCATGGTTGATGGCGTAGTTTTGTCGCATCCCGTAAGCAATACCACCCCATCAATAGGGTTTCCGCGTATCGACTCTTCGGCATCCATGCTAGCCAGGTTCCTGAAGAGCATAGCAGTTGGTTTCAATAAAGTTTCGCCTAATGACATGATAGGGAATTCTACCGGGAAACCGCCGGCTTCGTAAACTCCGCGTTTTACCGACTCGGCCAAATCGCGCAGATGCGCATTACAAGGGGTAAGTTCCGACCAGGTGTTGCAAATACCAATAACCGGACGGCCATCAAAAAGATCGGCAGGCATTCCCTGGTTTTTCATCCAGCTACGGTATAAAAAGCCCATTTTACCCGATTTACCAAACCAATCCGAACTTCTGAATTGTGACATTATATATTCGTTTTATAATTTATATGGATGCATTGCTGAAATAGCCGTTTACAAAACGCCAAATAGCAAGCACATGAGTATCTTCTAATTCTTCGGGTAATAAAGCCTGTGGCATCCCCTGGCAGTTTATCAATTGCTTTCCTTCCAGGTTTATCATCATTACTCCCCAACTACATTTGTAAGCGTGCCTATATTGCCGATGGTGATGTTGATTACGTCGCCATAATTCAGTGTGAACGAATCGGGCGGTACGATGCCTGTACCGGTCATGAGATAAGCGCCCGCCGGGAACGACATTTCCATAAAAAGGTATTTGGCAAGCTCCTGGTGCGTGCGTTTCATCCTGCTGATCAAAATATCATCAGCAAACATCAACTCATCGCCCCTTAAAATTTCCAATTGGATCTTAGTCTCGGGTGATATAGGCGCTGCTGGCACATACAGGCAAGGCCCAACCGCTGCTGCGCCATCGTATGATTTTGCCTGTGGCAGGTATAGCGGGTTTTCGCCTTCAATATCTCTCGACGACATATCATTGCCAATCATGTATCCTTCAATAGTACCCGCGCTACAAATAAACAGTACCAGCTCCGGCTCAGGAACGTTCCATTTGGAGTCCTTGCGGATGCGTACGGTGCCACCTGTGCCAACCGCACGGTGTGCAGGCGATTTGAAGAATATCTCGGGGCGCTCGGCACTGTAAACCTTGGCATAAAAATCGCCGCCGCCCGCGTCTTTAGATTCCTCCATGCGGGCATCCATGCTGCGCAAATAGGTTACGCCCGATGCCCATATTTCCTGGTTGGCGATAGGTGCGCTCAGCGTTTCCAAATCAGCAGACAAAGCATCGCTGGCTGTAAGGTTCGAGATATCGTTCAGCACCGCATGATGCAGTCCTTCGCGGTTAATGAAAGCATCCCAGGTCCATGCTGCCGAGCTATAAAGCTGCCCCAGGTATTTAACAATAACTTTATCAGTAGTTTTAAAAATGTGCATAGCTGTTCTTTATAAGCCGCATTACTGCGGTACTAATTGTTTGGTCAAAAAAATACGTTCGTTCGGTTACAATTGGTTACAGTACAAAGAATGTTAAAGCAAATGGCATTATCTTCTAAAAAACCACAGCGATGATTTTTACACAAAAAAATCGCTCCTGCAAACTCAGACTTACACTTTAAATTACTTTAAATCAAAGCTTTCATCATTTGAGCTAATTGGTTTTTTATGCCAGTACGAGGCCAGTAATGAGCCTGTAATATTCATCAATGTTGAGAATATTACGGGGGCCAGGCCAAGCGTGCTTATTTTACCCATGCCTTTTGCCAGCCCTGCTGCCATGCCGCCATTTTGCATCCCAACTTCTATGGCTATAGTGCGGCAGTCGCGCTCTTCCATTCCCAATAATTTTGCCGACCAGAAACCAAGCAGGTAGCCGCCTATATTGTGCAACAACACCAGCACAGCCAATAATACGCCCACCTTAAGCAGGCTATCGCGCCCGGCGGCGGTAATAATGATAATGATGCCGATAATACCTGCCATTGACACCAATGGCATAACTTTTTTGAGCCAGGTGGCACGCCCCTTGGCTACCGACGAAAAAAGCAGACCCAGCGCAATGGGTATCATCACCATTTTAAAGATATCCGCAACCATTAGCCAGGGGTTTATTTTAATGAGCGGGCCGGCAAGTAAATTCATTAAAAAAGGCGTTACCACCGGCGAAAGCAATGTGGATATACTGGTGATGGTAACCGATAGGGCCAGATTTGCCTTAGCCAGGTACGATACTACATTTGATGCCATGCCATTGGGGCAGCAACCAATGAGTATGATACCCGCCGCTACTTCCGGCGGCATAGCTGCAAACTTTACGCTTAAGGTGGCAATACTAAAGCCGAGTAATGGCATGATGATAAAATGGCTCACCACGCCTATCAATATCCCTTTTGGGGCCTTCAATACGCCCAGGAAGTCCTTGTAATGCATAGAGGTGCCCATGCCAAACATAATCAGCTGGATAAGCGGGATAATCAGCGTAGCGTATTTAAAGCTACCATAGCTTACAAACAGCTCCGGGTAATAAAGCGCGGCTACCGCTGCCCCAAAAATCACCACCGTGTATGCGAAGCTTTTGGTTTTTGGAAATGCGCGTGCGCTGATGGCCAGCAGCAAAAAAAACGCAAGCAGGTAGGGGCCGGCATACTCCAGCCCCCTAAAAGCAATGGTTAATAAAAGCGTTACAAATGCTGCTATGGCTAAAGCTGTGGTGGCTTTATAAAAAGCGCTCATCCGCCACACCATCAGGCAAAGAAAGGCACGCCCGGCACGGCGTATTTTTTAAGACCCTCTTCATTTATCTCTACCCCAACTCCCGGCTTATCAGACAAAACCAAGAAGCCTTTTTCGATAAATGGTTTATCGTAGGTTACGATCTCTTTCCACTTAGGTTCGGTATCGCTTAGCGTTTGCCATTCCATAATATGAAAGTTGGGTACCGAAGCACAAACGTGCGCCGTAGCCATAGCCCCCAGGAACGAGCCGACCATATGCGGCGAAAACGGTACGTAATACAAGTTGGCCAGGTTGGCTATCCGCTGCCCCTCGCCCAGCCCGCCGCACTTCTGCAAATCGGGCATTACAATATCTATTCCTCCTTCGGATAGCAGCCTGGTATAGCCGTACGCCAGGTAAAAGTTCTCACCGGCGCAAATAGGCGTCGTTGTTTCCTGGGTTACGGTTTTATATACATCAATATTATCAGCGGGTACGGGTTCCTCCAACCACATCAAATTAAGGGGTTCCATCATCTTGGCTACCCTTCTGCCCGTGGTGGCATCATAGCGGCCATGCATATCTACGCAGATATCGATATTCGGACCAACCTCTTTCCTTACGGCGGCTATGGCGTTGAACATCCGGTCTAGCTCGGCGTTGCTTGCAGTCCAGTTATAGCGGTCAAACTTATTGGGGTCACGCGCATCGTCAATATCAAATTTTACGGCTGTGTAACCACGGTCAATGGCACCACGGGCTGCCTTAGCATAATCCTGGGGCACGGGATGCGTGGCGGTGTACAATTCCGTATCACAATACACCCGGCATTTATCGCGGTATTTACCGCCGAGCAGCTGGTAAACCGGTACCCCCAAAGCCTTGCCTGTCAAATCCCAAAGCGCGGCCTCAATGGCTGTAAGTACTGCAACGAACATACCCGACTGTGCCCCACCAAAAAAGTTAGCCTTGCGTATCTCTTCGGCTATGCGATTGGGATTTAGCGGACTGCGCCCTTTCAGAAAAAACTCCAGCCGTTTAACCAGGTAATAGGTGCCTGCAATGGCATCTACCCCCTCGCCCGATCCCCAAATGCCCTGGTTGGTATATATTTTCACAAAGAGCCCGCCGCCTGCATAGGCGCATTTAACCTCGGTTATTTTAAGGTCGGTTGGTGCTGATGCCTGCGATGTGCGCTCTTTGGCATCTATTAATCCCTGCCCAAATGTTTTACTCAGCGGTGCTGCCAGTGCAGCCGCGCCGGCTATAGAAGCCTTCGTAAGAAAGCTGCGCCTGTTTTGATGGTTTGACATAATGTATGTTTTTTGATAGATTGATTTACCAGGTTCGGTTTTTGAGGATGTTTTGTATTTGCTCTTTAGGTACGGGCAACTCGTTGATATGGGCATTTAGCCAGGCCGAAAAATCTTTTTCGATATCATCGCTCCAGCGGGCATCTATTTGCCCGGCGGTGTATTTGCCTTCTTTTAACCGCAGGTGGCCAAACATATCTCTCAGCCTTACTATTTCAGAGGTGGTTACTACTTTCTCGGCCAGGTGCGGCGGTATAAATATCACCACGCCGTTCTCGCCAAGCACTACATCGCCGGGCATTACGGTAGCCTGTTTAATGCGGGTGGGCTGGTTGATGCCAATGATCATGGTGTTGAGGTCGCCCGGTGGGTTATGGTAAGATGGATCGTAGCTCTCTACGAACGAGGTAAAACCGCCAATCTCTTTCAATCCGCGGATATCCCGCACGGCACCATTGTAAACAATGCCATTACCGGTTTTGGCAAATATGGCATTGCCCACATTGTCGCCAATGGTTGGCCCGTTCTTGTGCGCGGCAAATTGGTCGGCCACGTACACATCGCCTTTCACCAAAAGATCTACCGGCCAGGTATTCTGGCCTTTTTTACCTTGGGCTATACCCCTGTCGTCTATGGCTTTCCATACGTCGGGCCGTGCCGGCATAAATGTTGCCGTTACTGCGCGCCCCACCAAAACGCTATCGGGGTTTATTACCAACCAATTTTCGGTTAACTGATAGGCATAACCGGCGTTCTTTAATACGGCCCAGGCTTCTTCTATACTCACCTTTTTCATCCTGGCCAAAATTGCATCGGGCACTTTAGGGCGGCCATCGGCAAAGCGCTCGCCTTTCCACTCGGGGGTTAGGAATATCAATTCATCTTTGGTGATTTGCTGGGCCGAGGCCGTTTTACAAAAGATGCAGCAATGCAATAATGCAACACCTAAAATGCCGGTAAGTAAACGCCATTTTCTCATCATACAGTTTTAATTTGCACGCTGAAAGCGGGAGTGGCCCCGGGTACAACAGCAGCCTGGTTTAATTTGGGATTGGTTATAATCTTAACAAAGAATGGCATTATAAAACACGGAAAATACCATTAAAAAACAGCGATGATTTTTATACAAATGTTGGTTTGATAATGCGTAAACTTGCTTTTGATGGGCTCGGATTTACCGCACCCAAATAGCCGGCTGGGTTTTGCAATTCCCCAACCGCACACCAATTAATTATCCTGAATGAATCAACTGATACTTCAGCAGGGCTTATCCAAGGAGCTTGCGCACTTTCCGCATATACTTGAATTTGCCCACAAAAAGAATAATACCATCCAACTTAACTCGTTCAGCAGTAATGTTGCCGATTGTATTTGCCTGTATTATATTTTGGAAGGAAAGTTTACCTGGATAATTGATTCGCAGGAACACACCTTGTATCCCGGAGATTTTGCCATGGTATTGCCGGGCCAGTGTATTGGTGGCCAAAGCAGCATCATGAACATCGGCGCACTGTTCTGGATAAAAATATCTACCGAAGATAACGGCAGGCTGCTGCTGGGCAAATGGAGCGGCTTAACCAAAAAAGAAAAAGTATCGGTAAACCAAATATTGCTGATCAATAAAGAACAGCATGTTTTAAAACTAAAAGAGGCACATGCGCTGATGCACAGTTTGCAAGCCGAGCTGCAAAACGAAGAAGTAGGTTTTTACACCCGTGCCAACCAGCTGCTGGATGAGCTTTTTGTTTTGATAAGCCGGCAGTTTATCAGGCAAAATAATTCGAGGCGAGATTTCCCGCAAACTTTCTTAAAACTGGAACATGCCTTAAGGCAAGACCTGGCCCACCAATGGACGGTTGAAGAAATGGCCACGCTAATTGGCATGGGCACTACCGCTTTTACCGAGAAAGCAAAAAATTACTCCGGATTTTCGCCGCTGAATTACCTGATCAACATCAGGATAGCCGAAGCCACCAAACTGTTGAAAAGGAACGAGGTAAATATTACGGATATAGCGCTTAACACCGGCTTTTATTCGTCGCAGCATTTCTCAACAACTTTTAAAAAACTTACCGGCTATACGCCAACCGAATTCAGGAAAAATAAAACAACAGATCAATAGTATACATCATGAACTGTATCATCATCATAGAAATGGGCACGGCCGCAGTAAAGGTTTTTGCCTTCGACCTTTCGGGCAATTTAATCAGTTCCGCTAAGGGGCATTACCCTACTTTTCATGAACAAACCGACCATAGCGAGCAAGACCCCGAGCAGATGTTCATTACGATGTTATACATCTTAAAAAACCTGCTGATAGAGAAAATATACCCTAAAAAATATACGGTAAGCTGTATCTGCTTCGGCTCATCGATGCACAGCCTGCTGGCGGTAGATAAAGATGGCGTACCGCTGGGCAACGCCATTACCTGGGCAGATAACAGGGGCAAAAAAGAAGCTGCCGACTTAAAAGCCAGCGCGCTTGGCGAGGAAATTTATAAAGCCACCGGTACGCCCATACACCCCATGTCGTCGTTAATAAAAATTGCATGGATGAAAAATAACGAGCCGGAGAAATTCGGGCTGGCGAAAAAATTCATGCCGATGAAGAGCTATATCATACAGCAACTTACCGGCGCATGCGTAATAGACTACAGCATTGCATCTGCAACGGGGCTAATGAATATACACAATTTGGCCTGGGACCAGGCGGCATTAGATTTCGCGGGCATCACCCCCGAAGAGTTACCCGCCTTGCACCCTGTTTTTTACTCGGGCGTAACGCTAAAAAAAGAATATCAACGGGTTTTGAAGCTGTCGCCTACGGTAAAAATCCTAATCGGATCGAGCGATGGCTGCCTGGCAACCCTTGGTGCAGGCGTTTGGGGCAATAACATGGCTACCATAACCATCGAAGACAGCGGTGCCTTCCGTATCATAGGCGACCGGATTATAGAAGACCCTAAACAACAAATATTTAACTACCTGCTTACCGAAAAGCATATCATTACCGGCGGGCCAACCAGCAATGGCGGCGTGATATTCAATTGGTTTACCAAACAATTTGGCGATTTCCCAAAAGCGTTTGATATCGACCAATCCATGGAAATGCTGATACAGGAAGCGGCAACGGTTGAAGTTGGATCTGGTGGGCTCATCTTCCTCCCCTTTTTACACGGAGAACGTGCCCCTATATGGAACCCCAATGCCCGGGGCTGCTATTTTGGGGTAAACATACGGCACGAGCGCAAGCATTTCATCAGGGCTACCATAGAAGGGATATTGTTCGAAATGTATAGCATTGGCCGCACGCTGGAAAAGCACCGCCATATTGAAGGCCTCTCTATCAACGGCAACTTCGCTTCAATACCGCTTTGTACGCAAATGATAGCAGATATATTTAACAAACCCGTGAGTACGTTGAGCCATGGCGACAGCATTGGCAGAGGGGCCTTCCTGCTAAGCGCCACCGAGATGGGTATTTACCCTTCGCTGGAAGAAGCTTCTAAAACAGTAGCCATGCATCAAACCTACTATCCTAAGCCCGAAAACCACCAGGTTTACGCCCAGTATTTTAAAGTGTTCGAAAGCCTGATCACCAAGGTAGCAGATGAATTCGATATCATCTCCGACCTGCAACAGCGGTATAGCTAGTGACAAGAGTCCGTATCATCAATTAAAACCCAGCGTTAAATAAAAACACCGAATTTGGTCAATATAGGCTTTGTGCCCTTTGCGCTAAACTGTATGCAACCTTTGTGAACTTTGTGGTTAAAATTTTACCATAAAGTCCACAAAGGGAGAAACACAAAGAACACGAAGCCAAATTTGATTTTGAGTAAAATACCCAAAATGCATTTATGATACAGCCTCTTGCCCAGCAAAGAAGCCCTGCCGGTAAACTTAGTTCAGGTAAACTTCTGCCTGCAAGGCGCTGTCTTTTGAATTCGGGCCTATTAATATTTTATATTTCCCGGGGCGTAAGGTTAACTTCCCGGCTTGTTCATTCCATTTTTTGAGGCTGCTAAGCGGGATAGACACTGCAACATTTTTAGAAGCACCAGGGCTGAGGTTGATCCGATTAAATTGCCGTAATTCTTTTATCGGCAACATTTCGTTTACACCATCCGGGTATTGTATATAAACCTGCACAACCTCATCACCGGCCTTCGCCCCCTGGTTTTTAACATTAACCAGACCGGTTATTTTCCCTGCGCTAACTTTCATTTTTTGTTTTCCAAAGCTATAACCAAATTGGCTATAGCTAAGCCCAAAGCCAAAGGGGTAAGCCACCTCGCCTTTAAAATACCGGTAGGTACGACCAGCCATGGCGTAACTTTCAAACGGCGGCAAATCGCGGTCGCTTTTATAAAAGGTTACGGGCAACCTGCCGGATGGATTGTAATCGCCAAAAAGCACATCGGCAATGGCGTCGCCTGCAGCCTGGCCGCCATACCAGCCATTCACTATTGCCGGTATATGCTCATTTTCCCAATTCATGGCAATGGCGCTTCCGGTCATCAGCACAAGCACCACCGGTTTGCCTGTAGCATACAAGGCCTTTAATGTTTCGGTTTGGATAGCCGGGAGCGCTATGGAAGTGCGATCTCCACCCGAGAAACCGGGTTGGCTAACCGGCATTTCTTCGCCCTCCAGTTCGGGCGATATGCCGCCTACAAATACAATCACATCGGCATCGCTTACCCGCGCAGCAATAGCCTCTGGCTTGTTTTCTTTTACCCTGCCGGGTACCATTTTTATGGCAGCAATTCTGCCGGGCGCACTGCCCTGGTAAAATTCAAGTGCAATTTGATATGGCTTCCCCGCCGTATATTGCTGTACAAAATCAATAGTAGTTGAGCCGTGCTGCCTCCAGTCGGCGGCTTTCTCTACACCATCAACCAATAAGCGGTAGCCATCCCTCCCGGTAATTTTAAAACTGTATAGCCCCGTGCTATCCGGAACAAAAACCGTGGACCAGCGGGCCGAAAACCCATTCGCTTTTATGCCGCCCGCCACGTCGCCATTTTCGGGCCAGCGGTGTGCTATAGTTTCCCCATAATTGGTAAATACAGGCTCGCCGCTCAATTCCGTATTTTTAAAATAGGCTACCTTGAACCCCCGATGCCCATCGATTGAAAAAACAGCAGGGTTGTTTATTGCGGAGGCTACACGGTTATCGGTATAGCTGGTTGCCCGCTCGTAATACACATCGGTACCTGCACCAAACTTAGCTCTGATGGCCTTTAAGGGTGTGGTAATTACCGAAGGGAACCCGTTATAGTTGCCCAAAACCGAAGTTTCATTATCGGCATTGGGACCAATAACGGCGATTTTTTTATATGTTCTTTTTAGGGGCAGCAATTGACCCTCATTTTTCAACAACACGATGGACTGCCTGGCCATTTTAAGGGCAAGTTGCTGGTGCGGCTTGGCTTCCAATACTTCCCTACCAATGAGGTTGTATTTGCAATCCTTATCAAACAGCCCCAACCTGAAACGGATAGCGAATAACCGTCTTACCGAAACATTGATTTGCTCCTCGTCTATCAGTTTATCTTTAACGGCCTGCACCAGGGCTTTGTAAGCATCGGTACCGCATTCCAGATCGGTACCGTGGAATACGGCATCTGCGGCTGCACTTGCCGGGCCGGTATGGGTTTTATGGTTTTTAAAGAAATCGTCAATGGCCCAGCAATCCGAGGTAACGTAGCCTTTGAACTTCCATTGATTGCGGAGGATATCCGTCATCAGTAAATCGTTGCCGCAGCAGGGTTGCCCGCCCAGCGCATTGTAGGCACACATCACGCCAGCTACCTTAGCGTTAACGATAAGTTCTTTAAAAGCGGGCAAATAGGTATCCCAAAGGTCGTAGTTGCTGACGGTAGTATTAAAGGTATGCCTGGATGGTTCGGGGCCGCTGTGTACGGCAAAATGTTTAGCACATGCCGCCGCCGTAAGATAATGCGGGTCGGTGCCCTGCAAGCCGTTCACAAAGCCTTTTCCAAGTTGTCCGGTAAGGAATGGGTCCTCTCCATAGGTCTCCTGCCCACGCCCCCATCGCGGGTCGCGGAAGATATTGATGTTGGGTGTCCAATACGTAAGGCCATGGTAAATGCCCGTACTGCCGTTGGCAGCGGAAAGATTGTAGATAGCGCGGCCTTCCTGCGCAATGTAAGTGCCCATTAACTTAAATGCAGCTGGGTCCCAGCCTGCTGCCATACCAATAGCCTGCGGGTAAACGGTTACGTTGTATTCTGTGCGTGCAACACCGTGCAGGCTCTCGTTCCACCAATCATAGGCGGGGATGCTTAACCTGGTAATGGCAGGTGCTTTGTTGAGCATTTGCAACACCTTTTCTTCCAGCGTTAGCCGTTTTACCAGGTCGGCAGCCCTGGCATCAGCGCTAAGCTTTGCGTTTTGGAACGGCAACGCATTGCCTTGTGCTTTTAATTTATTGAGTGCGCTGCCGCAAATGCTACAAACCAGTATCAATAAAAATGGCTTGCTCCATCTCGTGTTTAAATATCTCATGGGTAATTATCGGCTTAAATAAAAAGCGGTTCCGTCGTGCCAGAATAGCTGGCCGACGGAGCCCTTTTATAATTGGTGGCGGCAAGTTATTGGTTTTGCCGATGGGTAACTTCTAATAAAAACCCCTGTTGATTTTTACACAAAATGGTTAAGAAGGAGTAGATGGATGAATATCAGCGGCAATGATTTAAAACACCGAAAAAACTCCGAAAAGCACAGATTTTTAACGGTTTTTAGGGCAAATCGGGGGCTGCTAAGGGCGCAAAAACCGGCAGGCAAATGCCTGCCGGAATAGCCTGATTTGAGTGCCTTTTTTCGAAATTTCTATAAAACAAACCGGACAAAACGCACTCACCAAAAGCTCTGCTTTTTCACCTATAGCGTGGATTAGTGTACCCTGAAATTCCACTTGGAATTATCGCTGTTCATATCAAATTTAGCCAGCGTAGGCGTGCTGTCTCCCGAAGATACCAAAGCCAGTTGCTCTTTGGCGTTTGGCACAACCTTCGGCATAATCCTGTAAGTGCCGTCAGTCAGTTGATCTATCCGCCATAATTGCTCCGGCGCACCGGTAAACGTTGGCACGGTGATCAATTCAGCTTCTGCCGTTGCGGCTAACGCACGGGTGGTGCCGACTATTACTATTTTATAATAAGGCCCGCCTAAATACCCCCCGGCACCGGGCACCGGTGAAATTGTCCATTTCTGATGAGGGCGAAACATGTAATCTCCAATGGTAACCCCTATGTTGGTGGTTGGCCAGTCCTTAATCACATCCGCTAATTCCTGTGAAGGTACCGGCTTTATAGGTTCATTGTTATCACGATTGAATCGCATCCCGCCGGGCATCCTGGTAAAATCAACCGCTAATTGTAATGCGTAACCCCTTCGCTCAGATTCTATTTCGTAAGTTCCGTCTTTGATGTTCTCGCCTCCAACGGGCCATCCGTTCTTCCAAAGTAATGGGCGTATGCCTAATACGCTACGGGCGCTTTGATCCAAATCGGCCTCATAATGGCAAGACATCTTTTCAATGCCGTTATCTACCACGAAACGGCCGAAATGCCCCGGCCCTATCAGCCTGTCGCCGGCTGCAAGCACCAGTTTGCCGCCCCCTTTCAGCATATCTCTGCCCAGTTTATCCAGGTATGGCCCGGTTACCTTTCTGGAGCGGCCTACCACAATATTGTAGGTGGAGTTGGGGCCGTCGCAGCAAGTGCCATGTGTGCCTAGCAGGTAATACCAACCATCCCGGTACAACAAATCGCTTGCTTCACAATCAATGGCTATATTCAACGCTTTGTTGCCTTTCACCCGCATACCGGTCTTGGGATCGAGCTCTATCAGGCGGATGTAACCAAAATAGGTGCCGTACGATAACCACAGCCGCCCGTCGGTAGGGTCGAGCAGAAGCGATGGATCTATCGCATCGTTATCCTCTATCCCATCTGATGAGGCAACTACCACTGCCTCCGAATACTTAAAATCCGGCGATTTTGGATCGAGCGATTTATTCCACATGGTGAGTATTTTACCATTATGGCCGCCAGCCAGCCCCCCACCGGTGGCACCATAGGTGACAAGGTAGCGGTCCCCTATTTTCAAAACATCGGGTGCGGCTCCCCTGCCGGGTCTCACGCCGCCCTCATTCCATGTCCAACCGTCTTCAGATATTAATCCGCCTCCAAACGTGCCGAATGTGAAATACTTCCCGTCAGATTCCGCGATTGTGGAGGGATCGTGTATAAATGGTTTGCCAATTTGTGCCACCGCCGTTAGGGTAGACCATAATGCAAAAATGGCTATAGTACTGATTGCCTTCGCTGTTAATTTCATCATAAACAATTGCTGTAGAAATTCGATCTAAAATTGTAGTTGATTATTGTAAACTTATCGTGACATCTTTTATCGGCTCGCCGTTTTCATCAAGTAGGCGAACACAAAAATCACTCAGTCCGGGCCCGTTAATCAAAGCGCCACGAATGATGTTTTTCCCTTTATTAAGCGTTAATCGGGGCGAAACGCAATCATCCATTACCATGCGCCTGTCTCCGTCAAGCGTTACTGCTTCTTTACCGTTAAGCCACCAGGTAGATCCGCCGTTTGAGCCTACCGCTAACCTTACATTTTGTATTTCCCGTGGGCTGTTCACAACCGTAACGGCCCAGAACAATACGGCATAGGTCTGTTTTCTTAGTCCATAAGCAAAACGAAACAGTTTGACATTGAAAGTTGGGCTCTCCAGCGCATGCCACAATAACTCCTGCTCGCCAACTTTTACTTTGTCGCCATCTTTGGGGATAATGGTAAACTGGTTTGGGAAATAGTCGGTTTCGAATTCCTTTTTCAGGTAGCCATTCGTAAAAACAAGATTGCTTCTTATCGATTTATTAATGGGCTCTAAAAGTGACCAGCGCTGAATAAACCCTTCAGAAGTGGGCATCTTCTTTGCTGTGGTTGCCTGGGTAAAAAATGGAACGAGCGTTCGATGGGTATCGTTTTCGGTTATACTATCAATCCTGGGTCTGGGTGGAAAAGACTGTGCCTGAGACCTAAACCCCGCCAAAATTAAAAAGCTCGCTGCTAACAAAAGTGCGTTGCGTTTAATATTCATAGTAGATACATTAACTTAAATGAATTTTAATAGATATATAAATTATCGGGGGCACGGTAAGTCAGCCCACCGTTGATGGAATGCATAAAATCAATTCCGTTCGAGTTATATGCCCCCATCAATCATTCAAAACTATGGTTCCGCAAAAGGACTGCATCACACTATTCGGCAAGAAAAGCGAACTTTTGTTCACGATGTGGCGAATGGACAAGCTTTAAAAGCTTTTCCAATCAATCGGCCGGGTTCGGCCAGGGTAACTTTAATAGAAATGCTCGATTGTTGCAAAACAACGATAGCAACTTTTTAAAATGCAGGCATTTAGGCATAGCCTGTATTTCAGCTTTAATAGCTGGCGTACCTGCAGCTTGCTGATACTTATTGCGCCAACAAGCCAGCTTATTTTTTGGGCGGGAAAGTTTTGATAATGGTAAATAATACGCACACGGTGCCGTCATTAATAGCAATTGCGCTGCTAAAATCAGGTAATACCGCGCAGCAGTGAAGGCTATAAAGAATATGAAACTTAACGATTGTTATCCGGCAACTGTTTAATCTCAATGTTTCTGAAATCTACCGGCTGGCCTTCGCTTTGCAAGGCAATAAAGCCGCTGCTTAGCAAAGTACCGTCTTTTTTGTATTTAGGGTCGTAGCCTTTTACTACCCCACCACCAATGGTAGGCCGGGAATACTGCAGCACGGTATCGCCGTTGATCATATGCGTAATTAATTTACTGCCCTCAACGATAAGCTCTCCCTTTACCCATTGCTCGCCATCGTAGGTTTTAGAGGTAGAATTGATACAATGATCGGGCGATACAACGCCTTTATAAACAACATCTGTACCTGGCGAACACATATTGCCGGTTGGCCTTGGTTTACCATCTCCCAAGCCACCCAATAATTGCATTTCGATGGATATGGGCCAGTCCTGCTCTTTCAGCATTGTTCTGGGGTCCTGCGAATGAAACATTACGCCGCTGTTAAGTAGCGTATAGTCTGGCGCGCCTTTTTGCTGCTTACCCACAAAACGATACTCGAACCGAAGTTGAAAGTGAGAGAAAGGTGTTTTATAATACAAGTGACCAAACTGATCGTTAAAATCGCCATACTGATCATAGCTAACCCTGATCATGCCGTCTTCTACCCTGAAGGTATTCCCGTAGTTTTCGCCAACGTTGTGATGGTTTATTTTCACAAACCAATCGTTAATATCCTTGCCATTAAATAGCTTTTTCCAGCCTTTTTCAGCATCGCCTGTGCCGGCAAGTTTTTTTGTATTGGAGCAGGCCAACAGGAGCAAACAGGCAAGCATAAGCGTGCACGTCTTTTGTTTCATGGTTTTATGGTTTTGTATCGTATCACAAATTAGTTCTTTTTCGCAAAAAAACTATCGTTCGGCTGTAATTATGTCTACCTCTGCGTATCCTATGTTATCGTTACCCTCTGTATTCTTCAAAGCCCTCAATTTGATGTAGCGGGCGTTTACTGCCGCAAATTTTTTAATTTGTATCAAGGGGTTGTTTTTGATGTTCGGAAATTCTCCTTCATCAACCAGTTTCCATTCCTTATTGTCTATCGAAACATAAAACTGGTAAGTGGTTATGATACCCGGCCCCCATAAACCGGGATCTGGCAGGTACCTGAAACCGGACAAGCTTTGTTCTTTACCCAGATCTATGATCAAATCTACCGGCAACTTCTTGTCTTTACCCTGGTGCCATACTGTGGTTGGGTCGCCATCTAAAATAGCGTTGGCCTTTTCGTCATCTACTCCAACAATTCTCCAATCTTTACGGGGCAGGTCGAATTTATCTTCCATAACGGAACTGCTTTTGCCTGTAGCTGCGTCGCTGGCAAGCGCCTTTACTTCTAATTTTCCAACCGTTTCAAAAGGGCCCGTATATTTCTTTGAATGGGTGGTTGGCGTACTTCCATCCAATGTATAGTAAACTATTGATTCTTTGTCGGCAGGGGTTATGATGATTTTACCGGATTGATCTCTGATGACAGCCGGGGCGGTCAGGATCTGCTGCGCATTGTAAATACCAACATTGGAGATAACAGGGCTGCTTTTGGAATCGGTAATAGTCAGCCGCACCTTCGTGGCCTTCACACTCGGAAAACGAAGAATACGTTTATACCCAATAGTAGTTGCATTGGCTACATCTTTCCAGCTACCATCAACCAGCGCTTCAACTTTAAAGGCTTTCACTCTTTGGCCCAAACGGATATATTCCTGCGCCAGGAAACGGTTGAATGTAGTGGGTTTGCCTAAATTGATGGTGAGCGAGGCGGTCTTTACTTTATCGTCTGTTGCCCAATAGGTATTTGTGTTGTTATCAACCGCTTTACCGGCACCAAATTGGTTGCTATTACCACGGACATTAGAGGCTGTTGTTTTTTTTAATTGAGCAAGGTCTACAGCAAACGCGTCTTTAACCGCCTTGCCAAATTCCCTGGCTGCTTCTACATCTCTTCCATTGATTAAACCATTCGGCATGATGGGGAAGTTAAGCAGAAAAGTAGCGTTACGGCCAATGGAGTTGTAGTAAGTATCCATCAGTTGCGGCAAGGTTTTTACCTTGGTATCTTCACTCGGGTGATAAAACCACTCCGGGCGGATGGATGTATTTACTTCAGCCTGAACCCAGGCATTGCCATTTTCCAGCCCATAATGCAGCATATCGTAGGGCACATCACCGGTTGCGTTGAGCAGGCTCCAGTTAGTTTCACCTACATAGCCGGCTTCTGTACCTACCCAGCGCAGGTCGCCCCTATCGCCGTTATCGTTCCAGATTACACAATTTGGCTGTAGCTTATGGATAAGCGCATAGGTATTCTTCCAGTCGTAGTACGTGGTACGGTCGATGGTACGGGTTTCGTTAGCACCGCCGTAGTAGCCCGAGCCACCGTTTGCACCATCGAACCATATTTCGAATATGGGTCCATAATTCGTAAGCAGCTCAGTGAGTTGATTCCTAAAATAGGTAATGTATTCGGGCTTGCCGTAATCCGGATTGTTCCTGTCCCAGGGAGAAAGATAAATACCCAGTTTCAAACCATATTCCTTACAGGCAGCGGCCATTTCCTTCACCACATCGCCTTTGCCATTTTTCCATGGCGAATTTTTAACAGAGTACTTCGTATATTTTGATGGCCAAAGGCAAAAACCGCAGTGGTGCTTTGCGGTAATGATGACCCCTTTCATACCTGCTTCTTTGCAGGTACGTGCCCACTGCCTACAGTCCAGATCCTTTGGGTTAAATAAATTCACATCTTCGTTCCCAAATCCCCAGGACTGGTCTGTGTAGGTGTTCAATGAAAAATGCACAAATGCATAAGATTCCATCTGTTGCACACGCAGTTGATTAGCGCTTGGCACCGGGCCAAATGGGTTTGGCGCACTTACCTGGGCGCTAACAAATAAAGTTGGGCACAACAAAAAGACTACACCCAGGAAGAAATAAAATTTTTGATTCATATTATAGCTAAACAGCTCCCTCAATTTTTAAAACAAATGCATATTTACCCGGTGCCTGTCCTGGTAACTTTACTTTCAGGCCCGCTTCGGTTTGCTCAAAGCTTAATTGGTTGTTTCCAAGCAGGCTTACCCTGCTTACTTTACCCGCCTCATTGCCAGCTAACATTTTAATCAGCGCTTCATTACCCGTTGGCCAGCCCAACATAATGGCATATAATATGTTACCTTTTACCGTAAACCGGATATCTTCTGCAGTGAACGGCTTCCCTTTACCCTCGTTGAAACCCTGCGCGCTGATTGGCGCGGCTGATTCTATTGCCGGCCCCTCCCCAAATACCTTCCAGGGACGGGTACCATAAATCGCCTCACTGTTCACGTGCATCCAGGTGCCTATGTTTTCAACTACGGCACGTTCTTCGCTGTCAATCGTGCCATCACCACGTACAGGGATATTCAACAGCAGGTTGCCATTTTTGCTTACTACATCAACCAGTGTATGCACCACTGTTTGTGCACTTTTATAGCCTTTACGGTCAAATATGCGGCGATCATAATGCCATTCGCCTATACAGGTATCCGTTTGCCATGGAAATGGCTCTATTTTGTTGCTTTGGCCACGCTCTATATCCCAAACCATGCATTTTTGCTGTTCGGCATCGAGTATCTTTCCAAACAATACCGCTTCCAGCTTGCCTTTATGCCTTTTCATGTTACTGTTATACATATGTGCCGCTATCTTTAAACCTGCGTCACTCACCGGCCAAAGCGGCAGGGCGGTATCATCGAAGTAAAGCAGATCGGGATCATATTTATCGAGCAATTCAATTGTGCGGTTCAAAAAATTATCACAATAGGCTTTGCTGGGTGCGACCGCGCCATTTTGCCATCCCCATTGACTATGTATGCTGTTGGGATTGGCACTGTCTCTACTTAGGGCATGATTTTGGGCATACAGTTCCTGCGGGTCAAGGCCTTCCCACCACTGCCCTTTACCATCGGCTTTAGTTAACTTACCGTCATAAGGTACACCTGCCATCGGGCCATTTTTATCTGAAAGCTGTGCCGATTCGTACCAGCGCCAGGCGTGGGATGCATGTACACTTACGCCGAAACGCAAACCCTGTTTTTTGGCAGCCTTTGCCCACCCGCCTATCAGGTCTTTTTTGGGGCCTACTTTAGTACTGTTCCATTGGGGCTGGTATTTACTGTTATACAGGTCGAGGTTATCGTGGTGATTAGCCAATGCAAAGAAATACTGCGCACCTGCATTTTTATATAGCCCAACCAATTCTTCGGGGTTCCAGTTCTCTGCCTTCCATTCATTTACAACATCTTTAAAGCCGAATTTTGAAGGATGCCCATATTTTTCACAGTGAAACTTATATTGGTCGCTGCCCTCCTGGTACATGCCGCGCGCGTACCAGTCCCCACGTTCGGGCTGGCATTGAGGCCCCCAATGGGCCCATATACCGAATTTAGCATCACGAAACCAATTCGGCACCTGATATTGGGCCAATGAATTCCATGTGGGCGCAAAAGGCCCTACTGCAATCTCCTGGTTTGGCTGGTTTTGCAACGGGTTGGCAGCATAGAGTTTAGATAGGTATAAGGAAGAGACCCCTGTGGCCAAACCTTTTATTAATGTTCTTCTTTTCATAATCGGACTTAGTGATAATTAACAAACGACCATCCTGACTAACTATGCAAATGAACAGCCGGACAGTTAAGCATAATTCTATAAATCGGGTATATCTTTATTAATTGGCTAATGAGCAACACACGTGTTTGCATCTATAATTGACGAATCAAATTTCTTTTAAATTATATCTAAATAGTTGGCTAAATAGGACTTTTTTTTATACAAAACCGACTTTTTGCATGATATTGCACGCCGAATACGCGAACGCATGATGGCGGATGCTACCTCAAGAAAAACCACAAAGAAATTTTTATAGATGAACCAGAAGTTTATTTACTGCATATGATGATTAAAAGGGCACTAAAACATACTTATACCTTATTGAATGTTGATTATGTAAACCTTGGCCCGAAGTGGAATTATAACAACGTAATCAGCCCCTATTTCAGACTTTATTTTATCGATGCCGGTGCAGGTGAAGTTTCAGATATTTCAACAACGCTGAAACTTGAACCCGGTTATTTATACCTGATACCAAGTTTCACCCTATGCAATTTGGTTTGCCAAAGCCATATGAGCCAGTACTTTATCCAATTTTTTGAAGAATCAGCCGATGGGATATCGTTGTTTGCCAATAACCGGTCGATTTTTAAAGTTAAGGCTACCGAAGTAGACATTTTGAATTTTGCCCGATTACTCGAGATAAACCCCGGGCGGGGTATCAATCGTTCTGACAACCCCAGCATCTATGAAAAAAATATCTATTATAAAGAATATCAAGATCTTAACAACCAACAAAACATAGCCACTTTTACCGAGACTCACGGTATTCTTTTGCAACTGGTTTCCCGATTTTTAACGCCGGAGGCATTCAAACATAAAGAAACAAGCCCTATACCGGTTAAAATACTTCAGGCAATCAGTCATATACAATTGAACCTGCATCAGGATTTGTTAGTGGCAGACCTGGCAGAACAAGCAAATCAGCATGCCGATTATTTCTCCCGTTTGTTTCAACAGCACACCGGCGAACGCCCTTTAAAATATATTCAGGAAAAGAGAATAGAGCGGGCGCAATACCTGATGGTTACCACCCGGTTAACCTATGCTGACATAGCGGCCCAAACCGGCTTTCAAAACATATTTTATTTTTCCAGGATTTTTAAAAAGGTTACCGGTTTGTCTCCCGGTCAGTACAGAAAACAGATTGATTGTATCCATTTTTAACGGAAATTGGTAATAAAGCAATGAGGAATGATGCGCTGATACCGGATCTGCAATCCTTACGTTTGTATGCTGAATGCAGAAGCTGCTAAAAATCTTTTAATACGGTTCATCCCGTCTCGCCCAGCCGACACCTGCCGACAAGTTATTGCAATTGATTGTTTTATGACGACGATCTGTTTCATAAGTGTGGAAGATCACTTAATATCCCGGCCGGATACGCGATCATTGAGGATTATTCTTTTCTGCTTGATGAGAAACAGGAACCATAGTTGACAACCGCCGGAGAATACACTGATTAAAAAATTGAAATAACGTTCGTGACGGATTGATGATCGGCCAACCAGCAAGTATTCAACGCAAAAAAAATAGCATAACAGATCCAATGACCCAGCAGACAGGAATTCCTATTTATAGCATTATCAGCGGCAGCGGCAGTTACCTGCCCTCCCGCGCGATCAGAAACGCAGATTTCCTAGACCATACTTTTTATAATGATGAAGGCGTAAAGCTGGAACAGACTAATGAGGAGATCATCAGCAAATTTACAGCGATCACCGGTATTTTTGAGCGAAGATATGTTACAGCGGACCTCGTGGCTTCGGATATTGCCTTTTTTGCGGCAGAAGCCGCACTGCTGGATGCCGGGACCGACCCGGAACAACTGGACTACATTATCTTCGCCCACAATTTCGGTGATGTACGGGAAGATACGCGGAGCAGTGATCTGGTTCCGGCACTGGCGTCACGCGTAAAATCTCGACTGGGCATTAAAAATACCGCCACAGTTTGCTATGACCTGCCATTTGGCTGTGCGGGCTGGCTACAGGGCATTATACAGGCAGATCTATATATCCGTTCCGGAGAAGCGAAAAAAATATTGGTCATCGGGGCCGAAACCCTTTCCCGCATCACCGATCCTCATAACCGGGATTGTATGCTATTCGCCGACGGTGCCGGTGCTGTAGTACTGGAAGCCTGTCAAAGTAAGTTCCCCGTCGGTATCTTGTCACATAGCACCCGTACGTATGCCGATCAGGCATATGTATTAAAGATGGGCAGTTCGAATCACCCTGAACCCTTCCTACCCGAACAGCTGGTGCTGAAAATGCAGGGGCGAACACTTTATGAGCATGCACTCAAAGCGGTGCCCGCATTAATCCGCGAAACCATGGACAAGGCCGGGCTTGCTATTGAAAATATGAATACGCTGCTTATCCACCAGGCTAACCGCAAAATGGATGAGGCTATCTTAAAAAGGGTGTATCAGGCCTTCGGGTGCCAGGAAATACCGGAAAAGATCATGCCGCTCACGGTGGAGACCCTGGGAAACAGTTCGGTAGCCACTTTACCGACGCTGTATGACCTGATTAGCAAAGGTGAACTGCCCGGTTATCAGATCAAAGGCGGCGATCAGCTGGTGTTCGCTTCAGTTGGGGCCGGCATTAATGTCAATGCCATCGTGTACCGGGTGCCGGAACTTATTAAATGATAAGCATCATTAAATCAATGGTTTTCACCCTCGTTTTCGATCCGGGCAAACGTTCAATCAGTTTTATTTTGCTTTTCCATCGTTTTGATCTCCGCTTTCTCCCTAACGATGTCCTGCCGGATCAATCCAAATAAGCTCATATAGGTATTGGCGATCCATACAATTGAAAAACCTGCTATCAGGTAGCCCCTCCAACCCTCCATCAATAACTGGTAACCAGTAAGGCACAGGAAAAAAATGGTCACATAATGGCTAAAACAATATTCACAGGTAAAAAGGTAAAAGAATTTCCGCTCCAGCAGCGTTTTTCCCTGCCAGCTGTGCTTTACACAGTACTCCCGCGGCTCGCGGAAAACCTCTTCATGGGTAACGGTCCAGGCAATGCAGGCCACAGGAACGGCCAGCAGGAAAAGCCAGGCTACTTGAGTTGTTAACGCTATCATTTAAATGGTGCTTTAGTAGTCATTGATTAGTTTGGGGTATAAATGCCATCTCGGGCCGGGATGGTGGTGCGGGGCAGCGCTTATTCGTTTAATGGGTAATGCCCCAAGCTGTTGAAATTAACTTTGGCCGGTTCTTCTGCATAATGTACCAGTTCAACAATAACCTTTTTGATCTTTTCAATCAGAATGCTTTTTTTGTCGTTGAGCAGTTCCAGGCCGAATTTTGATAATGCAACCTTAAAATCCTGCAATTGCACCTCGGACAAGTTCCCCACAATCTCCACTTCTCCTAGTTCAACGCAAATATAACGAACGGAAAGTCTCTTCAGCTGTTGCTTCACGATCATCTTGCAACGGATACAAACCATGTTTTCACGTACAGTTTCATACTTATAGGAGCCTGCTTTAAATAAAATGAGCGGAAAATTACGGTTGATGAAGGCTAGCAACATTAGCAGCATATGCCGCTGTGGCAGGTAGTTCTCACTAAGGCGGCACGTCCTGTAATTTTATTAACCGGCCGTATCTTCATCTTAGAGGTAAGCATAAAAACAACTTAAAGTTTTAACCAAAAAGTAAAATAATTTACAGACAAAAAGTAAGCGGCGAAAGCCGTGATCGGCTTTTTAAGGCCAATGTGTGAATGATGCAACTTATTGATGGAGTTGTGTAACGGTTTGCCTTTAACAATATCCACCTTTATTCGCTAGCCTTGAGCGGTAATCATTTCTCAAAAAGAAACAGGATATCGGCTACCTGGAAGTCAAATTAGGTTTATGGAAATGGACAGCTATCAATTAAAATCTACTATTATGGACTATAAGAAAGCAGACCCTGCCGAACTGAAAACTGGAAAGGCACATATTATTGTGGAGATCATTGAATATGTACCCAATTCGGTAGTTATTAAAACCATCATCAGGAAATCAACGGGCAGTATCAGCATCATGCCATTTGACAGCGGTGAAGGGCATAACTCTGTGGATAACTTACATAATTCACACTAAGCAGAAAGCGTGTACCTGTTGAGGATCAGGCTGAAGATCGCCTTCCTTGACAGATCCGCATTGGGTTCATTATTTTCGATTGCCTCAGCACCCCTGGAAAGTTTAGGGTCTTTAACGGCATTCAGAAACCATTTTGAGTAATCGTGCCTGTGCAGGTGGTATAGCCAGGTTTCGTCATCTATACCAGCCGCCATCTGTATAAAGATCATCAGGTTATTGGCTTTCAGGTTAAGCCGCTTTGCTGGACCGGTAAAATAAAAACTATTGGCGTACATGTCGCCGCTGGCATACTTGCGCTTATGCCGCATCAGAAATTTACCCGGCTCAATGCCGTTGATGACAGTGAAACCACACGTTTCTTTTTGCCAGACCAGCACATCCCTTTTGTGAAGTTCAGGAAGATCCGGCAAGGCTAGCGCGTCACCGGAAATTGCGGCAAATTCAGCAATCTGCTGTGCGGGCGTTTCTCCCATCGCCAGCATGATATTGATCCGCTTTAAAAAGTCGGGGCAAAGCAGTGCCGGCTGCGTGGTAATGGCAAACACATTGGTGAAATCTTCAGGAAAATCATTAAAGCTTTCCGTGTTATCTTTTGGCAGCAAATGATGCGCCTCATCGATGATGATAAAATGAGGGTGACCACTTTGTTTTCGCAGAGCTGACAAGGCGACCTGCAACTTTTTGAAATAAACAGGACGTTCCGTCAATGGTATTGCCAGGAAAGAAACGATGGCATTTTCTGCGGGAATACTGAGCACTCTTACCACATGATCGATCAGCGGGGCGTGGCTTCCGTCGCCGATGGTAATGGCACCGGCAAGGTCCTGGTAGTCGCCTTCCGGATCAATCAAGCAAAATTGGTACTTCCCTTTTATAAGCTTTTCTATAAAGGCAGCTGCCAGCGTAGTTTTGCCACAGCCTGATGTACCTGCCAGTAAAATATTATTTCCGTACGGGCTTATCTTAAATTCGGCACCATCAATTTTTTCACCTATTTCGAGGTAGTGCCTTGATAATTTTGTATCCAGCATGGCCAGGTCATCCCGCATCATCTGGCCAATCAACTCGGCAACGCCTTCGCCACGCTGGCCCTTAGTTGTCCAGTCTGCATTAGCCATTAACTGTGGCAGGGCATTACCCACGGCAACGGCGCACTCGGCCGCCTGCAGCATTGCGTTATCGTTTTCCGCATCACCCACAGCTACCGTGTTGTGTTCAGACATGTGCAGTTCTTTAAGTGCCTGATGCAGGCCGGTGGCTTTGTTAACGCCGGGGGGCAGAATCATGATTGCGCCTTTGTTAAATATCAGTTGATGCTCCAGCCCGGCTGCTTTAATGGCTTCCAGCACCAGTTGCTGATGCGGTTCCCAGGTTGCGACAATAACCTCGCCGACCGAAAGCGGAATGCCTTGGTCTTTTAGCGCCTGAATAAATGCCTCAGGCGGGCGTTCACCCAATAATATCTTTTTCAGCGTGCGAGGATCGTAGATGAGCGCACCGTTTTCCGCAACGATCAGATCAAATATGGTGTACTCCGAAAAGATCAACTGTAGTTGATACAGCTCCCGACCGGTGACCAAAATGAGCGTCCTCCCGGTGGCTTTAAGCCTAACCAGCGCCTGCAGGGTAGCTTCGGAGACCATTTCATCCTCTGCAAGCGTGCCGTCGTAATCCGTTGTTAGTATATGATAGCGCATCAATGCCTGCTGATTAGTGTAAATATCGTTTGTTGCCGGTCGCGGAAAGCTAACCGCCAAAAGCTGACCCTATGATTCTATCAATCAGCCAGCTGCAAAACACTTTCCTTTTGCGCCATTACTGCGTTGTAGCCGATGTCGAAAATCTCGTCTGCATGTTTCATTTCAAACATATTATAGTGAGGCAGCAGCGGCTCTATCAAAACATCACAATATTTGGCCTGGGCGGCAACCTTTTCTGCAATTGCCAAATGGAAACAACGTTCCAACACCTGAAGCCTTGACAATTTCCCGCCGCTACTATTCAGCAGTTTATTTACATGAGATCCGATGATCTTATCGCATTTACCCGACAGGCAATCTGCCGGGAAATTATTGCACACGCCGCCGTCTACCAGCAGCCGTTGTTCCAAAACAACAGGTTCGAACAGGGCCGGGATCGCCGCCGAGCCAACCAGTACCTCATGCAGCACACCCGCAGAGAAAGTGATGCTGCTGCAGTTGGCTAAATCAGTAGCCGTTACCATTAACGGGGTTTTCAAAGACTCAAAACTATTTTGCGGTATAGCTTCGATCAATACACCTTTTAAAACCTGCGGTGAGAAAAGGCCGCCGGAACTCATTACAGCAGCTATCAAACTCCTGGGCGTATGAGCTTTCGCAAGACTTAATATTTCCCCTGGGGTATAACCCGCAGCATAAAGCGCGCCAATCACTGCACCGGCGCTGGCGCCAGATATGATCTTTACGCTGATACCCATTTCTTCCAGTCCCTGCAACACGCCGAGATGGGAGATTCCTCTCGCACCGCCACCAGAAAGTACCAAACCTATATTATTCATTATCTTATTCAAAGGCCAGCTGCATCTGTTCTTTAGTTTCTTCCGGCAGAACTGTCTTGTACATCAATTCATAATATTGCCGCACCATCCGGGCCGATTCAAACGCCGGATCCACATCCGCAGCTGCTTGCTTAACCATATTAAACCATTGATCAGGTTTGGTATAATAAGCGGGTAATACCGTTTTTTCCAGCGTAGCCATCAAATTGCTGTTTTCATCGCGGTCCATTTGCTCCACCGGCTGTTCCTTAATCGCGGTTGGGATCAGGAAACAGTTTTCACCGTCCCTGGCAAATTCCGGCACCCAGCCATCAGGCATCGATAAATTAACCGCGCCATTCATGGCGGCGGTCATCCCGCTCGTACCCGAGGCTTCATGATACATCCGTGGATTATTGAGCCAAACGTCGGCACCTTTTTTAAGGGAAGCTGATAAAGCCAGTTCGTAGCCGATTAGTACGGCACAATTGGCCAACGGCCTGGCTTTACCAATGATCTGGTTGAACAGCGCAATGCCTTCCGCATCTTCGGGATAGGGTTTACCCGCCCAGATAACCTGTACCGGATATTGGGTGTTCCCAATCAGTTTCAGAAATCGATCCCAATCCTGCATCATCAGGTCTGCGCGTTTGTAACCTGCAAATCTCCGGGCCCAAACAATCGTCAGCTTGCGTTCATCAAAAAGCATACCGCATTGGTCTGCCACTATTTTGAACAATTGTTTTTTGAGTGCTGTTTTACGTGAATTGAAAGCCGGGCGGTCGTTTTGAGCGATGGCCTGCCCGATCACTTCATCCACCCAATAGTTTTTATTTTGCGCGTTAGTGATCGACGTGATCTCACAAACCCCTTCATATCCGGCCCACATTTTACGCGCTATTTCGCCATGTAATTTGGAAACGCCGTTAGCCTTACGGGCAAACTTCAGGGCAGCAAGTGTATAATTAAAGGTTTCCATTTTTAAAAGCGAGCGAACCTCCTGTATACTTAGGTGATAGAAAAAAGACATCTCCCCGAGCAGTTCAAAGCTGTGTTCTTCGTTGCCTGCTGTTTCGGGCGTGTGGGTGGTAAATACTACCCGCTTACGCACCTCCGCCAGGGTCTTATGTTTTTCATACAGGTAGAAATTCAGCGCCACGCCGTGCCCTTCATTAAGATGATAGATAGCTGGCGTAAGTTCCAATAGATCAAGCAGCATTCCGCCGCCGATACCTAAAACCATACTTTGAGCAATACGCGTGGCCTCGTTGGCATCATAAAGACAATGCGTAATAGAACGTGATTCTTCGTCATTTTCCGGGATATCTGTGCTCAGCAAAAACAACGGCGCGGTGCCGAAGGTTTCGGGACGGAGCAGAAAAGCACGCACCTGAACCGGCGCGTTATGCACGGTTATGGTGAACAGGATGCCGGTATCTTGCAGAAATGAATATTCCTTCTCTACGAAACCGGGTTTCATAAACCCGTTACGGTCTCTTTGCTGGTCGTAATAACCGTATTTCCATAAAATACCTATACCAATCAGATTTTGTTTCAATTCAAATGCGCTTCTGAGGTGTGATCCTGAGAGAAATCCCAGCCCGCCGCTATAGATCTTCAGCGCCTGATCGATAGCAAACTCCATGGAAAAATACGCAACGGGCAATGCGTATGCCGGGTCGGGGGTGTACCCGAACAAATCTTTTCTGCTGATAGCCATACCGCAAAATTAGGTGATTAACTGCCGGCCATTAATGATGGTGGTC
The DNA here is from genome assembly GCF_004519315.1 of Mucilaginibacter psychrotolerans. Taxonomy (GTDB): domain Bacteria; phylum Bacteroidota; class Bacteroidia; order Sphingobacteriales; family Sphingobacteriaceae; genus Mucilaginibacter; species Mucilaginibacter psychrotolerans. The sequence goes on along the minus strand of NZ_SOZE01000010.1, from coordinate 58,208 downwards.
AATAGCTTTGGTGATGCACATCACTATAAACACCCCGGGGCAAGGCGAACCGGCGTTGGCCACGGCAGGGCACAGGGTGTGAATGATGTAACTAAAATATAGAATTGCATAACAGCAGCGCCCGCTTTAAGCGGAACTTCACTTTTCACCAACGCTCACCAAACAAATGAAGAATGACCGGGATTTACTAAAAAATATTCAGGATGCCATCAAATTAGACCCAACGCTGAAAAGCGCAGCGGTTATGGTGCAGGTACACGAAGGCATGGTCACCCTATCGGGCGTGGTTAAGCGCTATCTGGATAAGATCCACACGGAAAACATAACTAAAAGCATTGATGGTGTCAAAGCGATTGTTGAACATATTACGGTGGAGATAGCAAGTAACGACGAAGTGGCCGACGAGGAAATAGCTAAAAATGTATTGGCATATCTGAAGCTAAACTGGGTGCCCCTGGACCGGATAAAGGTTAAGGTGGAAGAAGGGCATGTTACGCTGGATGGCGAAGTATGCCATAACTTTCAAAAGCAAGATGCCAAAAAATCGGTGGGCAGCGTGGCGGGTGTAAAAGTTTTCACAAACAACCTCGTTATCGCCCCTGAAACAGCGGCGGCACTGGAAAAACGAACCATTGAACACGCCCTTTTACGCTACTCCGCTACTGTTGACCAAAACATACGGGTTAACATTGAAGCGAATACTATCACGTTGAATGGAACGGTGCAGTCTTATTACCAGAAAGAAGAAGCGGAAAAGATCGCCTGGAACACCCCTGGCGTGATGTTAGTCAAAAACGAACTGATCGTTGGATAAATCAGGATAAAAATGAAAAACAACAATTTGAAGGGACAAGGCAGCAGCACCAGCAACTCGCTGAAAGAACAGGCGGAACGGTCTCCCCTGCCCAAAACTATGCAGGCCATGGTTATGGAAGCAGCAGGCCAGCCGCTCGTTTGCAAAACCATGCCCATACCTGTACCAAATGAAGAACAGGTCCTCGTCAGGATAATCGCCTGCGGCGTATGCCGTACCGACCTGCACATCATGGACAGCGAACTCCCCAAACCCAAACTGCCGCTGATACCGGGCCATGAGATCATTGGCACTATAGCGCAGGTTGGCAGCAAGGTAACTTCCCTGCAAATAGGCGATCTGATTGGTATACCCTGGCTGGGCTATACCTGCGGCCATTGTAAATATTGTCTTAGAGACCAGGAAAACCTTTGTGAAAATGCGCTTTTTACCGGCTATACCATTGATGGTGGTTATGCCGAATATACGGTTGCATTTCAGAAATATTGCTTCCATCTGTCGCCGCAGTACGGGCATCCTGCAGCGGCGCCCTTGCTTTGCGCGGGTCTTATCGGTTACCGTTCTTACCAAATGATTAATTCAGCGGCAAAGCGAATCGGGTTTTATGGATTTGGCGCAGCAGCGCATATCCTCATCCAGATCGCCAGATCGCAGGGTAAAGAGATTTACGCATTTACCCGGGATGGCGACTTGCAGGCACAAGCTTTTGCAACCCGTATGGGCGCTGTATGGGCAGGAGGCTCGACCGAGGCACCGCCTGTTACCCTGGATGCAGCCATCATTTTTGCGGCCGTGGGCGAACTTATCCCGAAGGCCCTGGCAGATATCGACAAAGGCTGCCCGGTAATATGCGGCGGGATACACATGAGCGACATACCTTCGTTCCCCTACAAATTGCTTTGGGAAGAACGGAGCATCCGTTCGGTAGCCAACCTTACCCGTAAAGATGGTGATGATTTTTTTGCGTTAATCGCCAAAATTGAAGTTAAAACCGAGACCCGCCTGTTTCCCCTGCGGCAGGCGAATGAAGCATTGGCCGCAACGCGCAATGGCGGGCTGAACGGGGCGGCAGTACTGGTGATGTAAGGACCGCCAAACTTAAACTACAAATCAGATGAAAGAAATAGAAGCCATTGTTAACGAAGTGAAAGCGGCTTTAGCTTTGAAAAAAAAGGAGATTGAACTTAGCGGCAACGCTATTGGTTATACCACGCAAGAATTTAAAAACCGCGAGATGGAGTTTTTTGCGTTCGAAGCCAATATAAAGGTAAAGACCAGGCAGCCATACATTGCAGCCGAAATGATAGACCAGTGCAAACACGATGCGCTTGAACTGATGGCAGAGATCAGCAAGATTAAAGCTGCTTAGTTACGGCGGGGCGGGGTTCGCCGGATCTGTCCAAATTTCTGTATAAGATAAGACCGACGGGTATAGGCAGCCAAAAGGTAAAGAACCGGTAAAGCAGCGTAATGATAAGTGCCGCATGAACAGGTGCGCCTAATTTGGTAAAAAAATAGGTCATTGCGCTTTCGTAAACAATAAGCGAACCTGGAGAAATGGGCAATGCACCGATAACCAGTGATAATAATAAGGCGAACGTCACCAGCCCGAAAGACATGGGGATATGGAATCCCTTCACCAGCGCGTACACGGTTAGCACATCGCAAAAAATAATTACCAGTTGAAAAAACACAGTTTTCATGAGCACTTTCCTGTTATTGAACAGCATCTGAAAGGAGCGTTCGCTTTCGCTCTGCAGGGAAAGCAGTCCCGCTTTTCTGAGGTAACGTTTAATCCAGTTATACCTGCTTAATTTCCGAAGAATAAACAACACGGTGCTCCTGTTATACAGCAACAGCACCAGGCAGGTAAGTGCGCTGTAAAATACAAATCCAAGTAATACCACATAGTTGATCGTCGCAGCCACGTGTACTTGGAAGATGAGATACCAGCTGTAAAAAACGGCCAACAATAACATGATGGCAAAATAAAAGCCGATTGTTTGCAGTACCAGGGCAGTAAATGCGGTATGCCGCGGAACCTGGCGCCTGGTCAATTGTTTAAAAAGATAGCCATTGCCGCTGATACCCCCGGTAGGCAGGGCCTGGTTAACAAACATAATAACGATGGACATTTTAAAAAGCGAACGCAGATCTGCCGAACCGGGGTGGCTGCGGATAAGGCCCTGTAGGATGAACGCACTAATAATATAAGTAGCAATCTGCGCGCCCAGAGTTAAGAAAAGCCAAACCGGGCTCATTTGCAGCATCAGATCCCTGATATCTTTCAGTTTGCCAATGTAATGCAGCGCGAAATAAAAGACCAGCAGTGCGAAGGCATAAAAAATAATCCGTGATGGCGAAAAGAACTTAATTGGTTTTGTGCTGTTTACTACAGGTTTGGCGAGTGTTGTCATCTTTTATGAGCGTATCGCCAGCATGATAAAATCCCGCCTTAAGCTGCGGCATCCGCTCCAACTAAATACTTGCCCGCCCTGCCCTTTTGCACCGGAAGAAGATAGCTGAGATACGCCTGTGTTGCCGGGCTGCCAGTCATATCCTTCCGGTGTTGTTTGGGCATCCATGGCTGTTAGGATTTGGCTAAAGCTTTTAATAAAAGTTTCGCGGCTTCTTCCGAAGATGCCGGGTTTTGACCAGTAATCAGCAGGCCATCCTGTTTCACATAAGATTGCCAGTCGGGCCCCTTACTGTAAACCCCGCCCAGTTTCTTCAATTCGTCTTCCACCAGGAAGGGAACAATGGCCGTCAGTTGAACCGCTTCTTCCTCCGTGTTAGAGAAGCCTGTTACCGCTTTATCTTTAACCAAAGCGCTTCCGTCGGTGCGTTTTACTTTCATGAGTACACCCGGTGCATGGCAAACCAAAGCAACAGGCTTATGATGCGCATAAAAATTTTCGATGAGGGCGATGGAGTCTGTATCATTTGCCAGGTCCCACAGTGGTCCATGGCCGCCTGGATAGAAAACGGCATCGTAGTGCATTTCATTAACGCTATTCAGCGGTAGCGTGTTTGCCAGCCGTTCTTTAAGCGCTTTGTCCTGATCAAACCTGCGGGTTGCGGCAGTTTGCGCGTCAGGGTCTTCGCTTTTTGGATCAATCGGTGGCTGCCCGCCTTTTGGCGATGCCAGCGTTATTTCGGCACCGGCATCCGCCAATACATAATAAGGGGCTGCAAACTCTTCAACCCAAAATCCGGTCTTCTTGCCGGTGTTTCCCAATTCGCTGTGGGAGGTGAGTACCATTAATACTTTCATGTAAGCTTATTATTAGTTATTATTTAAATTTTCACAATCATTTTGCCTTCGTTGCGGCCCTCAAACAACCCGATGAAGGCGTTGGGGATATGATCAAACCCTTCCACAATGGTTTCATGGTAGGTAAGCTTGCCGGCTTTTAGCCAGGCCGTGAGCTGCACGGTGGCTTCATTGAATTGATCGGCAAAGTCGGATACCAGGAAACCGTGCATTAGCGCGCTCTTTTTAACCAGCACAGGCTGTATATACGGACCCATTGCCGGCGCTGCATCATTATACAATGAAATGGCGCCGCACACAGGTACCCGCGCATACTTGTTGATTTGATTTAGTACGGCATCAGATATGCTGCCGCCAACATTATCAAAATAAATATCGACCCCATTGGGGCAGGCAGTTTTAAGCGCGGCGCTCAGGTCCGGCTCAGTTTTATAGTTGATAGCTACATCAAAATGAAATCTGGATGTGAGCAGTTCAACTTTCTCCTCAGAACCCGCTAAGCCCACCACGCGGCAACCAAGTATCTTACCTATCTGCCCGACGATACTACCTACAGCACCCGCTGCGCCCGAAACCACCAGGGTCTCACCTGTTTTCGGTTTGCCAATGCGGGTTAGTCCGGTATAGGCCGTGAGGCCGGTCATTCCCAGCACGCCTAGGTAGGCGGTTATATACTCGGGATCTGGTGGTATGATACGGAGGCCGACACCGTCTGAAACCTGATACTCTTTCCAACTAAGGTTACCCAAAACCATATCCCCGATTTTGAACTGCGTGTGTTTGGAATCGATAACTTCGGCAATGATGCCCGACTGTAAGGGTTTATCTAACTCAAAGGGGGCTACATATGAGTCCGTGTCGTTCATCCGACCGCGCAGGTACGGGTCTACCGAAACGTATCGCGTTTTCAGTAACACTTCACCATTGTCGGCTATCGGGATCTCTTCGATGTTGGTTTTAAAATCGCCGGGAACTGGTTTCCCGGCCGGTCGTCTGTATAATACAATTACTTTATTCATGTACGTTAATTAATAGTAAATTTAAAAATAGCCTGCAGCTGCTTCCTGATAATGATCGCCTCTATGCATTCCTCAACAGCTCTTACAGCTGTTTTGTTTAGATAGCATCTGCTCCAGCACCACCATTCGTTACCGCATTTAAACAGAAAAGTTTCCTTGCCGTCGTGAAACTGTACACGCCAGACTTTCCATTTCCTGAAAACGGTTGAAGTGATGTGCAGAAATTCGACCCCGCCGGTGTCACCGGTTGTTATCATTTCATAACTCATAAACTATCCGTTCTATTGATTTTCTGCACAACCCACCCGGGTGGGTTCCCGGATCAACGCCCTCAGTTGCCTTATATGGCTATCGGTGAAGTATTTCATCGTCGTTTCTTCGGCTACCCGACACCCAAAGTCCGGAAGAAAACTTCTAGCGGGATCGTGCAGAGAGACAGATACACCATAAAATAACCACCATTAGCTTATGCAGAATAAAGTGTAAAAGTGGCCAATAGCTGCTACTGAACCATTACACAAAACTGTTTATAGCTTACATCATTCACACCTTATCAAAACCTGTATCAGGTGTGAATGATGTAATTAATTTAAAGAATTACATAACATACCGGTGGCCCAAAGAAGCCAGATTTGCTGTGTTATTAATAAACTTTTTAAAATATCAACATCATGTTTTACTACAACAACTTTTGGGGAATGGATTTTATCTGGTGGTGCGTATGGATCATGTTACTGTTCTGGATCTTCGCCACGCCTTATGATATCCCTTTCCAGCGGAATAAAAAAAACAACCCTTTAGATATTCTGCAAAGACGACTGGCCTCCGGTGAGATCGATAAAGCCGATTATGAGGAACGAAAAAAGATCATTCTAGCAGATATTTAGACTAAAACCCGCTGGAAACAGACGGAATCCTGTGATATCATCAACGAAAGAATCTTATCGAGATCGATGCGATCAGGCATACCTAATGCATCCGGCATCTATTAAACTAATTTATAAATCAATCCTATGAAAAACAGTGAAGATGTGTACACAACGCCCATGAAGGGCTTTAGCGCCAATATCGAAAACGAAGTGCTTGAAAACAGCAGTTTCCGTAGCGTTTTATACACCAGCAATCATTTACAAGTGGTACTCATGAGCCTGAAGCCGGGTGAAGACATCGGCGAAGAGATCCATAATGCCAATGACCAGTTCTTCCGCTTTGAGAGCGGCAGCGGCAGATGCATCATCAACGGCAACGTGTACGAAGTTAAAAACGGGGATGCCATAGTAGTACCTGCCGGCGCAAAACATAACGTAATTAATACTGACGGGAAGAACGAATTGAAAATGTACACCATATACGGCCCGCCTAATCATAAAGACGGCATTTTACGTGTTACCAAAAAAGAAGCGGAAGACAATCCTGAAAAATTTGACGGAGCTACAACAGAATAAGTAAGCCCAATTGATGCCCTGTCTTAAACTGTTCAATTTCCGTTATAAATTATGTCACTAAAAACCGATACCACAGATTTCCTGGAACAAACCGGAAAAATATCCAGGTTTACGGGGCACTTTTTTTCTCATGGGATAAAACCACGGTTTGAGATTAAAGAATTGCTATCCCAATGCTATCTCATTGGCTATAAATCCTTTCCGCTGGTAGGGTTAACCGGCTTTATTATGGGGCTGGTGCTCACCATGCAGTTGCGGCCATCGCTGGTTAGTTACGGGGTACAATCTAAATTGCCGGTAATGGTTGGCATCGCCATTGTGCGGGAGATAGGGCCGGTTATCACTGCCCTCATCTTTGCCGGTAAAATCGGCAGTAGTATCGGGGCTGAGCTGGGATCGATGAAGGTTACCGAACAGATCGACGCGATGGAAGTTAGCGGAACTAACCCATTCAAATATTTAGTGGCAACCCGCGTGGTTGCCACTACTTTTATGCTGCCGATACTCACCCTGCTTAGCGATGCCATTTCCTTATTTGGTGCTTATATCGGTGTAAACATCAGTTCGGTTACCAGCCTGCGGTTCTTTTTCGCCCAGGTTTTTCAGAGTTTAACCTACAGCGATATTATACCGGCTGTCATCAAAACCCTGTTCTTTGGTTTTGCCGTGGGACTCATTGGCTGTTATAAGGGTTTTAACTCGACAAAAGGTACCCAAGGCGTAGGCAATTCTGCCAACTCGGCCGTTGTGCTGTCAAAGAAATGGAAACGGCAAAGGCAGCTGATAGTTCAACTGATCAAAAGAAAGGAACAGTGATTGCACCTGCGGCTGTTCCGGTCATCACTATTGAACATTTATATATGCGGTTTGGGCCGAATATCGTTTTGCAGGGCTTCAACCTTACCGTTTACAAAGAAGAGAACGTGGTGGTGCTAGGCAAATCCGGCGCATGGAAATCGGTGCTCATCAAATGCGTCATGGGGTTATTGAAACCAGATAAAGGCAGTATCAACGTTCTGGGCGATGATGTGACTATGCTCAATGATGATGACCTGATCAAGGTAAGATCAAAGGTAGGTTTTCTTTTTCAGGTCAACGCCCTTTACGACTCAATGACCGTGCGGGAGAACCTGGAATTTCCCTTACGCCGGCACTGGATAGACCTGCTACAAATAGAAGTAGATGCGATGGTAAAAGAAGCATTGGCCAATGTGGCGCTTGAACACACGGCAGAAATGATGCCGTCGGAATTGTCGGGCGGTATGCTGAAACGGATAGCTCTGGCGCGTACATTAATACTCAAACCAGAGATCATTTTGTATGATGAACCAACTACGGGCCTGGATCCGGTTACTGCCCGAGAGATTGACCAGTTAATACTTCAATTACAGAAGAAATACCAAACATCTTCTATCATCATTTCTCATGATATGAACTGTGTGAAAAACATCGCTGACCGGGTCATTTTATTACTGGAAGGGAAATGTTATGCCGACGGCACTTATGATGAACTGGCGCACGCAACCGATCAGAAGATCAAACAATTTTTTGAATAAAATCATGGCAAAACAGGGAGAAAATAACATAAAACTAGGCCTTTTTGTACTGGCTGGCCTACTGGTGATGATGGTTGCTTTTTATATGATTGGCAAAAACCGTAATATTTTCGGAAGCGACTTTGAACTCAAGGTGCGCTTTGCCAATCTGAACGGTCTGATGGAGGGCAACAATGTACTATTCTCCGGGATACAGGCCGGTACGGTAAAAAGTATCCGGATGGTGAATGATACCACCATTGAGGTTGCGATGCAGATCGACAGTAAAGTGAAGCCTTTTATACACAAAAACGCATTGGCCGCTATTGGTACCGAAGGACTGATGGGGAACAAGGTAATCAACATTACGCCTATCAACCTGGCAAGCGAACCTGTGAATAGCGGCGACGAACTAGCCGTACAGAAGATGGTCAGTACGGACGAGATGCTACAGACGCTTTCTAAAACAAATAGCAATATTGCCCGCATCTCCGAAGCGCTGAAATCAACCGTGCTTCGATTAGATAGCAGTGCCATCTTTGATGTACTAAACGATAAGACCATCGGCATCAGTTTAAGGTCATCGCTCCATAACATCGACAAGGCAAGCAGGAATGCCAACGATTTGACGGCGGGACTCAATGAGCTTGTCGTTCGGATAAAGCAGGGTAAGGGTACGGCGGGCTTGCTGTTATCAGACACTGCGCTGGCAGCTAATTTAAAGCTGGCTTTGATCAAATTAAAGTCGGCGAGTGAAAATGCCGATCAGCTAACACGGCAGGCCAACACCATGGTAACCTCGGTTAATAATGATCTTAATAACGGGAAAGGAACCTTGCACGCACTCCTTAAAGATTCACTCATCGCCAAAAAGATAAGCATTACGCTGGATAATGTGATGAAAGGTACTGATGGTTTTAATCAAAATATGGAGGCTTTGAAGCACAATTTCTTATTTAAAGGATTTTTTAAAGACCAGGAGAAAAAGAAATCGGCCGCTGCAAAAGCCCTTTCCAACTAAACAATTGTTGCTTTGCACTTTATCATACACGCGAAGAGGTATCTATAGGCTATATTAAACAAATGATTCTTGGATAGATTTGCCGGGCTCAGAAGCTTAGGAAGTACGACATAAAAAAACCCCACTCGCCGGAGTGGGGTTAAATCATTGATCTTTTATGCTTCTGAGGCTGGACTCAAATATTCAATAGAAATGTAGCATTCGTCGGCGGAGCATAAACCGGGCACAAGCACCTGGTAACGATATTGCTGAATCCAATTCGGCGTTACACCGCCATCGGCGTTATTCGAAATTTCAACCGGGATGTTTCGCCATTAAATTAAAACCCATTTATTTCAGAAAACCAGCTTTCTCAGAAGCTAATCAACGGCTTCAATAACATATTTAGCTTGCAACATCAACATAAAATTCGCCCGTCATTCTCCCCTGGCTAAAAAACAAGGGGCCTGGCAAATCAATCGGCAGGTATTCGTCCAAAACGATTAAAACACCATGTAAATGAATTTCCGAGTTAACATCGCCATAGCTAATAGTCGCTATGTAGGTGGATTTTTTATCTGGCCCCGTCATATACAACGTAGTTGGACCATTTACGATAACAATGTTGTGATTAGCAACCGCCTTGAACTGTACAGGCCCTGTACCAGTGTACTGGAATTGTACACCACCAGATTGTTTTGGAACATTAACCCAAGCTCCGTTTTCTTTTATTTGCAATTTCGTCCATTCCCATTGATCTAAGGTGATTGTAAATTGCTGCGTAGTAGGATTTGCAGAGATAGCAATATTTGCCATAATAAATTTTGTTAATCCCCTTCTTTTTAGGCTTTCCGGGATTTAGCCCCTGTAAAAACTACCCTTACAGGTGAGGCCGTTTTTTTAAGCGGGATCTGCTCCGCTTTACAAAAGCTTTTGATATTGTAAAGTTGGAGCTTATTAAAACGCCCTGTAAGAGGATAAATAGGTGATATTGCAAATAGATATTTATACCTGTTTTTGCAAATAGCATAGGTATAAATACCTGTTTTTCAATAGCCTGCGGTTGACATCAATCTCATAGATTAGTTTTATAAGTATTATTGTAAAGGAAAACAAATCAGCTACTTAAACTCAAAAAACCATGAAACTACAACACAAATGGATCATTTTTTTACTGGCGTTATCCACCGTTTCTCTTATTTTAGTAATCATACTAAGGCCAAGTGGTAATAGCGCCCTACCAAATACCGGAAGCGCAAAAAACAGCTTTAGAGACTCTTTGTTATCTTTAGACAGTATTCCAGTTGATTCCTTCAGCAAGAGATTGGTGCCTTATGACGTCGTTAAGGCTCAAAAAACAACGTTTTTAGCCAAGGGGGATACAAGTCTGCACTATGATGGCAGTATTATAAGAAGTGCTGATGTATTACTCTCCATTGGCTTGAACATAGATACTTTGTGGAAGATTACAAAGAGTGAACAGCTCATGCTAAAAACAACGCTGGGAATTGATACAATTAACGAAAAGCCTGTTATAAAAATTTATGCGCACCCCGTTGTGGCTGTTTTTGATTCTCTACAAAATACATTTGTTGTAAAAGCAGATCTGTATTTTGATAAATCCGGAAAGCTGTACCAATTCCAGAACGGCTGGCCCGAACCTGTGTTTTATGATATACGTTATGGAAGTACGCATATAAGTAAAGCGAATAATACCAAAAAATCAAAATCGATATCCGACACAACTGTTAAAATATATGAAATTGACTTAAATAACCCTTGCCCGCCTTGCTCTGTACAATAACAACCAAAACCAGCATTATTGGATTAAAATATAAGGTATGTCTGTAGTCCGCTTTATCCTGATAGCATCAAATGCCCCACCGTTATTGGCCGGGGCATTTGCTGCAATATATTTCAAAAAATTCGACGGCAAGCTGTTCTCGTTCAAACTTTTCCTGCTTTTTAACAGTGGTATCCAAATTTTGCAACTTGTATTGTCAAACCTAAAATTGCACAATTTATTTTTATTGCATATTGCTGTTCCTGTTGAATTTACGCTGCTCGCCTACTTTTATTACGCGTCGCTTGAAAAGTATATTGATAAAAAAATATTTTTCACCGGAATGACCCTGTTCTTGCTATTTTCTTTCGTCAACAGCACCTTTATACAGCCCATCAGTACTTTTAATTCTCACTCACTTATTGTTGAAGCGCTGGTTTTGATTATTTTGTCGATATTTACCTTCATAGTACTGTTAGATCCCCGTTCGGGTATGCATCAAGTACCAATGGGTAAAACTGTTGCGCTGATTAATTCTGGCATTTTTATCAATTTTTCTACAACTTTATTAATTTACTATTTTTCCAACTTCCTGATCAAAAATGCCGATGAGGCAACCGTAAATTATATTTGGGTTTATAACGACCTGGCATCGGTAGCGATGTATATTTTCTTCATAGTAGCTATTTGGAAACATATTAAACAAAAATGAACCTCGTTGATGTCATCATACCGTTTACCGTTGTACTTTTTACTATCTCGGTAGGCGTGGTGTTGCTGTATCAAAACTTCCAGAAAAACCTGATGGCGCTTGAGCTTGAAAAGGCCGCAATTGAAGCAAAACAACGCGATAAACTTTTGCAAAACAGCATTATGGTGCAAGAGGAAGAGCGCAAGCGTATAGCTCAGGATTTGCATGACGAACTAGGGGCCGTGATATCTATCATGAAAATGAACCTCACGTTGATACGGCAAAAGCAGTACGATGCAGGTATAAACGACGAGGTTACTTCCAGGAACGTGCAAAATCTCATCGATTTGTCGGAGTCGGCTATGGCAAGCGTCCGCAATATCAGTCACCAACTCATGCCTCCGCAGCTGGAAACTTTTGGCCTTGTAAAATCAATTGAATCGTTTATCTGGCAAATTAACCAGTCTGGCAATATAAAAGTTCTTTTTACGCATGAGGCCGAGTGGCCGGTTATAAAATGGCCTGTTGCATTAGGCATTTACCGTATCATCATAGAGTTGATTAATAATACCATTAAGCATGCGCAGGCGCACAATATTTTTTTGGAATTTAATTATTTAGATGAAAATTTAATAATTAACTTTAAAGATGACGGCATCGGTTTCCCCGATACTTTAGAAGCCGGCCAGGGCTTGGGACTAATAAGTATGGATGCCCGGGCCAGGGCCATGAATGGCCGGTTTAGCTATAGCAACGGGCCCGATAGTGGTATCATCGCTAAGCTAAGTGTTTGTGGGTACTAACTCCTGTTAACCTGAACATATCATGATGGAAAGCACGATTAAAATGGGTATAGTGGAAGACCAAATACTTTTTAGGGAAGGTATTAAAGCTATACTAAAGCAAAGGGATAATTTTGATGTGATTTTTGAAAGTGCCGATGGCTTCTCGGTAATTGACAAGCTGGAAAAAACACCTCTACGCCCTGATGTGCTGTTGGTAGACCTATCCTTACCACCGCAAAACAAAAAAGAATACAGCGGCTTACAACTCACCATTGCTTTGGCCGAAAAGTTCCCCGAGATAAAGGTGTTGGTACTATCGGTACATAACGACGAAAACTTTATGACCGAGCTGATCAAGAACGGTGCCCATGGCTACCTCGTTAAAGATTGCGACCCTTCGGAAATATTTGAAGCTATTGTAGCAGTATTTGAAAAAGGCAGCTATATCAACAGCAGGACGCTCAAAGCCCTCCAAGGGAGTATGATCAAAAAACCAAAGCACGGCAAAAAACTGCTCGCCAATATCTCGCCCCGGGAAGAGGAAATACTTAAACTCACTTGCCAGCAATTTACCGCTGATGAAATTGCCGAAAAATTATTTATAAGTGTAAAAACAGTTAACGGCCACCGTAATAACCTGTTGATAAAAACGGGTTCGCGCAACGTAACCGGCCTGGTTATCTTTGCAATCAGGAATAATATTGTGCAACTGTAATTTAGGAGATTGGCCGCACAGTATCCTGAATATTCCGGGAGGCTTGACCAAGCCAATCCGCACGCTTTGTAGCACCAACTTGTGTAGGCAACTAGGGGAACCGCAAATAGTAATCCCCCCCGGCAACACAAAACATAATCAATTGGGCAATTGCAATACAAACCAATATCTTTACTAGATAAAGTTATGAGCAAAGCAAATTCCGGTCGCCACATTTTTTTAATATCGTTTATAGCACTATTGGGTTTAACCTTTCCAAATTTTAGCCAGGCACAGCAACGCAATAATCGGTTAAAAAATAACAAGTCAGGTTCCGACACACTTTTAACCCGGTTCCAATCTCCACCGGATTCTGCCCGATCAAGGGTATATTGGTTTTGGATATATAATCGGGTCACCAAAGAAGGCATCACGAGAGATCTCGAAGAATTTAGAGCGAAGGGTATTAGCGGCGTGAACCTCATCTGCAACGGTGGTTACGGCGGTAAAGAACCACTCTTAGGTGTCGATTTTTTAGGTAAAGAATGGCGGAGCCTTTTCAGGCATGCTATTCGTGAAGCTAAAAGGCTACACCTGGAGTTTGGTTTTAACCTGGCTGGAGGATGGACGTTGATGGGGCCTTCTGTTACCCAAGATGATGCCATGAAAAAAATTGTAACAGCAGAAATCACGGTTGATGGCGGGACAAAATTTTCCGGATCTTTACCCCAGCCAGAGAAGGTTGAAGGGTACTATCATGATATTATCGTTCAAGCCTATCCGGTTCCAGCAAATGATAAAATTGTTGATCCAAAAAAGGTTATCGACATTTCATCACAATTAAACCCCAACGGAGTTTTAAACTGGAATGTACCACCCGGCAAATGGGTAATCCTAAGAAGCGGTTATACGCTCACCGGCCATCCCTGGAGTAAATGGAAAGCGTACCCGGAAGGTGATACGTTTAAAGGCGGCGAGGGCTACGAGATCGACTATTTAAGCAAGTCGGCATTAGACAATTACTTTAATTATTTAGGCAAAACGGTTATTGAAGAGGCGAAAAAAGCCGGAGGGAAAATCGACTATTTATGGAGTGACAGTTGGGAATGCGGTAAACTAACCTGGACCCAGGATTTTCCTAACCAGTTTAAAAAATTCCGTGGTTATGATCTGAAGCCTTTCCTGCCGGCTTTAGCTGGCTACACAATTTCAGATTCTGATATCACTGCACGTTTCCGTGAGGATTTTGACAGGACCATTCAGGATTGTATTGCTGAAAATTGCTACGGGCATTTTGCCTACTTATGTCATAAATACGGAATGAAAGTGGGTAACGAAGCGGGCGGGCCGAATGACATCCCACCACAAGATATTTTAAAGAACTTTAGTACCAGTGACATACTGGCCGGTGAATTTTGGGTTAACGGGCATCGTAATGCTCCCGGTGGTTACAATAAAAACCGAAGTTCGAGACTTAACCTAAAGCAAACTGCTACAGCTGCACATGTGTACGGTAAAAGGCAAGCCGAAGCCGAAGCTTTTACAGAACAGGAGAAAGATGCTACCCATTGGACACTTGGCCCATCAGATCTGAAACCTTACGCAAATGATGCCTTTGTTGAAGGAATCAACCGCTTGATGTTACACTCGGCAACCAGCCAGCCCCCCTCTGACGGTAAGCCGGGATACGAATATTGTGCAGGCACCCATTTCTCGCCTAATATTACCTGGTGGGAACAATCGCCGGCTTTTTTTAGCTACCTCAATCGATGCCAGTATATGCTTCAGCAAGGAAACTTTGTTGCAGATGTTTGCTATTACCTGGGAGAGAAACCGCCGCTTTTGGCGCCGCCTAAATACAATATTCCAACGCTTGGTTTTGGTTACGACTGCGATTACATTAACCCGGATATACTTTTGAATAGAATGACCGTAAAAAACGGACGTGTTGTACTGCCCGGCGGAATGAGTTATAAATTGCTTGTTTTACAGAATTGTGTATCTCCTTCGCCGGAAATTGCCGCAGAAGTTGGGCGATATCAGGGGCTAAATATCTCGTCAATTCCATCGAAAGGAATGTCGCTTGCTGTTATAAAGAAACTTAGAAGCCTGATCTATATGGGGGCCACAGTGGTTGGCGCGCCACCTGAAAATGCCGGGGAACTTAAAGATTACCTGGTGACTGATGCGGAGGTTAGAAAAATAGCCGCAGAGATATGGGGTGACCTAGACGGTAAAACGCGAACCGAACGCAGGTTAGGCAAAGGCCGTATTATTTGGGGGAAAACGGAGGGAGATGTCTTAAAAGCTGATGGTATAGTATCAGACTTTACCTTTAACGGACAAGCTGAAGATGCGGATCAGTTTGATTATATCCATCGTAAAAACGGTGAAACGGAAATTTATTTCGTAATCAACAGAACTGATAAAAAACAAACACGCGATTTTACCTTTAGAATTGCCGGTAAACAACCGGAAATATGGGATGCATTAACCGGTAAAATGATCAACGCAACAGCTTACCGGCAAACAAAAGATTGTACTACCATGCCGTTGGAACTGGACCCATTCGGCTCCTATTTTATCGTTTTTCGTAAACCTGTAAATGCTAATGGTACTACCGCACATAACTTTCCGCAACTTGTTCAACTAAGTTCTTTAGATGGGGCCTGGAACGCCTCATTTGACGCTGCCTGGGGTGGCCCTTCAACGGCAACATTCCCTGAGCTGATCAGCTGGACAAAACGCCCGGAAGAAGGGATCAAATACTATTCGGGTATGGCTACCTACAGCAAAACGTTTGATGTGAATACCCCGGCAGGTGGTAATTTAAAAGAAAAAGACGAAAGGATATTCCTTGATCTGGGGGATGTGAAAAATGTTGCGGTGGTACGCATTAACGGCAAAGATTTAGGTGTTTTATGGTGCGCCCCCTGGCGCGTTGACATTACAGATGCCATAAAACAGAAGGGCAATGTATTACAGATAGATGTAATCAATTTATGGGCAAACCGTGTGGTGCATGATCTAAGCCTTCCAAAAGAAAAAAGACTGACTAAAACTCACGAGACCTTTAGGTTTGACATGTTGAATGTAAATACTCCTCAGCTCGAGTCGGGGTTGATAGGCCCGGTCAGAATTTTCACCGCAACAAAATAAGGTGGGCTTCAGCCGATATATTAATACTAATAAAAGCCTTATCCTGTCTTTTGCCGTCTGTTTTTACCATATCTTACAACTCGTAGCTTATGAAAAAAATAATTCTGTCATTATTATTGCTGGTGCCGTTTGCGGCGTTGGCCCAAGCTCCATTTACGATCAAAGGCACTGGCGACGGTTTTAAAAATGGAGATAAAATATATCTTATCTATAAAGTTGAGGGTAAATCGAAATTAGATTCGGTTTTAGTTAATAACCATACCTTCGGCTTTACAGGCCGTATAAACGGTATCGCTTCTGCCAGCCTGTACCAAAACGAAAATCCTATGCAAATAGAGGTTGCCTATAACTCTATTGGGTTTTACATAGAACCAGGGGGTATTTTATTTACCACTAACGATTCGCTGAAACACGCAGACATTTCAGGCACTAAAACTAACAGGGATTTGATGACCATTTCGGCAGATTTAAAAACTTTGCAAAATAAGTATCGTAAAATAATGCTTGATTTTGAAGCACTGAAACCAGAGCAGCAAAAAGACATTAACGAAGTTGCTGATTTTAGAAAGAAAAGGCAAATAGTGCTTGCCGAGATGGAGCCCGTTAAGTTCGGATTCATTACTACTCACCCTGATTCCTATATCAGCTTAGTTACTGTAATAGACTTAATGCGTAGCGCCGCGCCAATACAGCAGGTAGCTGCCGCCTATGCTAGCTTAACGCCGGAAGTAAAGGCTACCCCGTTAGGTAAAAAAACGGCAACCGATATAACCGGGCAGGTAAGATCGTCTGTTAACCTAATGGCTCCTGATTTCACCCTTGCTGATACAAAAGGCAAGATGATAAAATTGGCAGATTACAAAGGCAAATACGTCTTGATTGATTTTTGGGCATCATGGTGTTTACCTTGCCGCGCCGAAAATCCAAACATTATTCTGGCGTATAATAAGTTCAAGAATAAAGACTTTACCGTCTTAGGAATTTCATTGGACAACGAGCAAACTAAAAAAGCCTGGATAAAAGCCATTAAAGACGATGGTCTTACCTGGACACAGGTGTCAGATTTGAAAGGCTGGAAAAATGAAGTAGCAGTGCTTTACGGGGTAACTTCTATTCCCGCTAATGTGCTGATAGACCCCACAGGCAAAATTATTGCGCGCGATATTAAAGACAAAGTTTTGCTGGACAAGCTTGGTGAGCTTTTTAAATAAAACAGCAATTAAGCTATTCGGATTGTGGCAATGCTCTCCTACGACTATGTTGCTTGATACGGACTTTAACCCTATAGCGCATATCCATCCCTGGCACACAACAAAAAACCCCACTCGCCAAAGTGGGGTTAAATCATTGATTTTTGATGCTCCTGAGGCTGGTCGCAATTCGAACCGCTTGGTGGAACAATTGAAAGTTTTTAACAATAGAAAGTAGTTTAGAAACGACTCGATTCCCTTATGGCTAACTATAATCTAAAAAGCAATTTAATTCAGCTCATCAGGGAAGCTTCTCTAATTCTTTTGCAAAAGATTTGAAACACTTGGTATCACACGTTTACTAAATCGTCCTCAAAATGAAAGATCTTTACTTTTTTCTGAAGCAGCTACAAAAAAGTCAGTCTTATCTGAAAGTTAAGAAAAGGTATTGAATTAAGGGCGGATTGCCTCTTTTATCTAATGACTAACGCGCAATCGCTGAGTGCATATCAATAGTCACATCGCATCGAAGTCACGAAGTTCGCCTAGGTATAATTTGCGATTGTTCCTGATACTGGCAAAATTCGCCGCCCGGATAAGGATCCGGTGATTTAGCAGGATATCTTCTACTGACGGCGTATTGGTGAAAAAAAACGCGTTGAAATCCTCTATCAATTTAGGAAATGCCACCAAAGCTTTGACAGTTTTCCCATTAGGAATGACACCTTTATTACGCAAAAAAGTAATGGTATCAATAATCTGTGTGACCATTATATTTGGATAATCAATCTCTTTTTTGAATGCTGTTTCGACGCTTGCATATTTGGCTTCGACAGCCAGAACCCAGTCGTCCGGCAGGCAAGATTTAGGAAAGATAATGCATTCACATTGTTTACATTGCTCTCCGTCTTCGTGCCAGAAACTATTTTCCGGGAAACAGTCGAAAAGCAAGGGTATCTGTCTAGGGTTGTGCAAATAAACATGGTGGACACCCGGATCGGTGATGTGTACTCGGATGCCACTTCCCAACTTTAGTGGTTTTTCATCGACAACATATAGCGCTCGTTCATCATGGCTGATAATCGTGTGCTCAGGAAAATTAGCTTGCAGTGCTTCTATCATCTTTGAAATAATTCAACATCTCATAATATTCCTCTAACAGCTCATTCATGATTTCATTAAAGTAATGCTTGGTGACCGTTCCTGTTCGCTCGTCGAGGACGGATGTAATTTGGCCAGCCTGCATCTGCCAGACAGATATCTGGTGCGAATCCACCCAAGCCATATGACTTCGTAATTCATTATACTCTTCAGGAGGCATATCGTTACTAATTCGCTTGCCCATAATGCAATTATTGATTGCGTACAATACGAAAGGACTGTGTGTTGTAATAAGTAAATGATGCGGACGATTAGTATTCAGGATCAGTGAAAATAGGTGGTAGATGAGATCGCGCTGGGTTGATGGAAAAAGATTCTGCTCCGGTTCTTCGATAATGAAATTTGTGAAAAAGTAGCGTCCCCGGTTTCTTACCAGCTTTAAGAGCCTGTCAGTGTTTTCCTTAGTCAGTACAAAATTGTCATTAAGATCCTGAAAGCCGTTTAAGGCATCTCTGTCTGGACCGTCTATCTGGGTATTCAGGTTGTCTATAATAGTTTTTACCACTTCTTCCCGCTCGTAAACCGAGTTTGATTTGCTGTTTTCATAGAACCCGTGGGTCAAGTAATGGATCAACATTAGCAATGGCGTAACTGACTGCAAGCCGCTTGAAGCATCTTTCAGTTGTAGTATCTTTTTATTTTTCAGCAGGGTCAACTGATCGACTTCTTTGTCAAATGCATATTCGACACCCAAGTTCAAAATGGGTAGCGGGTTGACTGCGTTATAATTCTTTTTGGCGTCAAACCAATCATACAGGAAACTCATGATATTATCATTCGTTTCATTGTATTTTCCTAAATTAGGGATAACTGATACGAAATTCCTTTCGGCGGGAATGTAAATATTCTTGGGTTTCTTGAAATCGGCGTTCCTCTTTTTTGATTCGAATTTCAATTTGAAATTCGTGCCTTTCTGACTTATCTTTAAGAAATCGCTTTCATAGATAAATGCCGAATCTCTGCTGAAATAACTATCTCCGATTCGGTGAAACTCCATAAACATTTCCTCAAAGTCATATTCAAATTTGTTTCCATCCAAAATATATCTTTTTTCCGCCCATTGGCAGAAACTGACAATCTTAGCGATTGTGCTCTTTCCGCTACTCTGCGGCCCCATGATCACATTGATCCGATTAAGCTCCAAAGCTACGCTGGTGACTGGGCCGATATTTTTAATAGTGATTCTGCTCATTCGTCGTTGTCTATACAAAGCTACTATAATTCCCCAATTTATTATTCGGACTGATCCGCTATCAACGCATCTCTAATCTAAAAATTCATGCATAAAAAAAGCCCCGCAGACGTGCGGGGCTTTGCTCCTGAGGCTGGGCTCGAACCAGCGACCCTCTGATTAACAGTCAGATGCTCTAACCGGCTGAGCTACTCAGGAATCTTCCTTTTTCTATACTCTCGAACTAGTCTCGAGTATTTTCCGGTTTGGAGTGTGCAAAAGTATGATTATTGAGGTAAATTCACAATATTTGCGCAAAAAAAATTTAAAATATTTTCGCATGAGTTTGTTAGTTATTGGTACTGTGGCGTTTGACGCAATTGAAACCCCCTTTGGAAAGACAGATAAAATCGTTGGCGGTGCTGCAACCTATGCCGGTTTGGCCGCTTCGTACTTTTATGACAAGGTAAACATCGTTGCTGTAGTGGGCGACGACTTCCCCGCCGAAGAAATTGCCGACTTTAACGCGCACAACATAAACACCGATGGACTTCAAATTAAGGTAGGCGAAAAATCATTCTTCTGGAGCGGCAAGTACCATAACGATATGAACAGCCGCGACACCCTGGTTACCGACCTGAACGTTTTAGCCGATTTTGATCCGATCATCCCCGAAAGCTACCAGGACTGCGAATATCTGATGCTGGGCAACCTAAGTCCACAAGTACAGCAAACGGTGATTAAACGGCTTAAAAACCGCCCTAAGCTCATCGTAATGGATACCATGAACTTCTGGATGGACATTGCGCTTGATGATCTGCTGGAAACCATCAAAATGGTTGATGTATTAACCATTAACGATGCCGAAGCACGCCAGCTATCTGGCGAATACTCGCTGGTGAAAGCCGCGCGCAAAATATTGGCAATGGGCCCCAAATACCTCATCATTAAAAAAGGCGAGCATGGCGCATTGCTCTTCCATCAGGATCATATCTTCTCGGCCCCTGCCCTGCCCCTGGCCGAAGTATTCGACCCAACCGGTGCCGGTGATACCTTCGCCGGCGGTTTCATAGGCTACATGGCCAAAGTAGGCACCGTAAACTTCAACAACATGAAGAACGCCATCATCTTCGGCTCGGCCCTGGCATCGTTCTGCGTGGAGAAATTCGGGACCGAAAAAATCAAGAACCTTACCGGCGAAGAAGTGGCCGCACGCGTACAGCAGTTCGTGCAGCTATCTTCTTTTGAGATATAATCTTGGCAACTATAAATGCAAAGAGCCCGCCTACTTGTTGTAGCCGGGCTCTTTGCATTTCAATAGCTCCATATTCAGGGGGGCTAGTACTCCAGCCACTTCCTCACCTTTATCCCAATGCTATCTCCCGGCTTAAAACGGTCATTCTCGCCGTTTACCACGCGAACGACAACTTCATTGTACTCCAGCAGCAAATCTTCGTAAAAGCCCTTAAACAGCACTTCACGCACCGTCCACTGGGTGGCCTCGGGCGAAGTGGTCAGTCTTATCCATTCGGGATACACCACCACGCTTTCTTTTTGGGTAGCTATGCCACACAATTTAGCTTCTGCGGGCGTAAGCACGTTGCAATTGCTCAGTAGTTCTGCGGTATATAGCTGCTTGGGGTTTTGATATAGTTGCTTAGGGTGGCCCTTTTCTACGATAACACCATCCCTTATCACTACCAGTTCATCGGCCATGGAAAGCACTTCGGCAGGGTCGTGCGATACCATAACCACGGTGATGCCGCTTTCGCGTACTATCTGGCGTATATCGTGCTGCAGGCCTTCCCTAAATGAGGTATCTACCTGGTTAAAGGGCTCATCTAAAAACAGCACGTGCGGGCGTGTGATGATGGCGCGGGCTATGGCTACGCGTTGTTTCTCGCCACCACTCAGATCGGCCACACGTTTGTAGGCCATCTGCATCATGTTGAGCTGGGTGAGCACGGCTTCGGTTTTTTCTTCCTTAAGCTTTACGTTGGTGCTGGGTAGCATGGCGGCCACGTTATCCCATACGCGGGCAAAAAGGTTCAGGTCGTCGGTATGCTGGGTAACCATCTTCATCTCGTCGTGCCCCGGGATAAGCTTTTCTTCAGGGCCCCAGATGCGTTCTCCTTTAAAATAAACCGTGCCCTCGTTGGGCGACAGCAAACCAAAAAGCATCCGCAGCAAGGTACTCTTCCCGCTGCCGCTTTCGCCTATTATAGCGGTAATTTTGCCGGGGACAATCTCTATGCTGATATCCTTCACCCCCGATTGGGTTGCCCCCGGGTATATTTTACTTACCGAAACCGCCTGCAAAAAAGGTATATCTGCCATTAAACAAAGATACACACGATTACAGGATTAAGCGATAAACACGATTATTTCTGAACAGCTGATTTTATTGTCTGAACCATGATTTTCCTGATTTTCTCGATTAAAGGATTACAAAACAAGTAATCCCTTAAACCGGTACATCATAGTTTTTCAGACAATCAACGACATCATTTAATCATTAAAACGGCGTAGCCCTCTTAAGCACCAAATAAAAAATTAATATTTCGCGAAAAATCAACGGTTCAGACCATGATGAAAGGATTTAAGGATTGCCCTGATGCATTTCAAAATCCTGTCATCCTATAATCTGGCAAATCATGGTTCAGACAATCAGCGGCATCATTTAATCATTAAAATCAGCGGTCCCGATTGCCCTATGGCAACAAAACCGCTACGCCTTCTTTAAAGAATTTTTATTATTTACTTTTGAAGAAAAAACAGAAAAGCTATGTCGACAGTAGAAACCACCTACGTAAAAAATAAAGTGAAGGAAATTGAACTTGCTGCCTGGGGCCGCAAAGAAATTGAACTAGCTGAGGCAGAAATGCCGGGCTTAATGGCATTACGCGCCGAATACGGCCCTGCACAAATTTTAAAAGGTGCAAGGATAGCGGGTTGCCTGCACATGACCATCCAAACTGCTGTGCTGATTGAAACCCTGCAAGCGCTGGGTGCCGAAGTTACCTGGTCCAGCTGTAATATTTTCTCTACCCAAGATCACGCTGCTGCTGCTATTGCTGCTGCCGGTACTTCTGTTTACGCCTGGAAAGGTATGAACGAAACCGAGTTTGACTGGTGTATCGAACAAACCCTTTTCTTCGGCGAAGACCGCCAGCCACTAAACATGATATTAGATGATGGTGGCGATTTAACCAACATGGTTTTTGACCGTTACCCTGAGCTTGCCGCTGGCATACAAGGTTTATCTGAAGAAACTACCACTGGTGTTCACCGTTTATACGAGCGTATGAAAGCCGGTACTTTATTGGTGCCTGCAATCAACATTAATGATTCGGTTACCAAATCGAAATTTGATAACAAATACGGTTGCCGCGAATCATTGGTTGACGCTATCCGCCGCGCTACCGACGTAATGATGGCCGGTAAAGTAGGTGTTGTTTGTGGCTACGGCGACGTAGGTAAAGGTTCTGCTGATAGCTTGCGTAATGCTGGTGTTCGCGTTATCGTTACCGAAATTGACCCTATCTGCGCTTTACAGGCAGCTATGGAAGGCTACGAAGTGAAGAAACTTTCTACCGCTATTGCCGAAGCCGACATCGTTGTTACTGCAACAGGTAACAAGAACATCGTACGCGAAGGTCACTTCCGTGCATTGAAAGACAAAGCTATCGTATGTAACATTGGTCACTTTGATAATGAGATCGACATGGCCTGGTTAAACAGCGCTTATGGCGACACCAAAATCGAAATCAAAGCACAGGTTGATAAATACACCATTGAAGGTAAAGACGTTATTGTATTAGCCGAAGGCCGTTTGGTAAATCTGGGTTGTGCTACCGGCCACCCAAGCTTTGTAATGAGCAACTCGTTCACCAACCAAACTTTGGCCCAGATTGAGCTTTGGACCAACGCCGATGCTTACGAAAACGAAGTTTACACCCTGCCTAAACACCTGGATGAGAAAGTTGCCCGTTTACACCTTGCCAAAATTGGTGTTGAACTGGAAGTTTTAGACCAGGATCAGGCCGAGTACATTGGTGTAACGGTTGAAGGTCCGTTTAAACCGGAGTACTACCGTTACTAATTATTAGACGAAAGACTTTTAGAGTCAGGAATTAAGATAAGAAAAGGGATGTGGTGAGAGCCATATCCCTTTTTTAATTGCCCAACGTCATGCCGAAATTTTTTCGGTATCCCATCATAAAAGTGGCCGACATGCTAAGCAGGTTTGCATCGACGCGAACTCTGCAGATGGGGTCCTCAAACAAGTTCAGGATGACGGGTTTTTGTTTTAAGAAAAAGGGATGTGGTGAGAGCCATGTCCCTTTTTTGGGATATATATGCTATATTCGTATAAACTGTTTCTTCGATATACTGCTATATATCAAAAGGACTTCTTATTAATTATGATTGTTAAAATAGACGTAAAAGGTTACAAATCGATCAAGAATCAATCAATCGAATTGCGTCCAATTAATATTTTGATTGGAAGCAATGGTGTTGGGAAGAGCAATTTTATATCAATTTTTTCACTTATTAGAAATCTATATGATCGTAATTTAGGGGATTACGTTATTCAAAAGGGAGGGGCTGACAGTTTTCTTTATTTTGGAAAAAAGCAAACTCAGCAAATTGATATTGATTTTTTTTTCGGAAGTGATTTTTCTAATCAAACTAATAGGCTTATTATTTCTTTGGCCGAATCGCAGGATTCATTGTATATAAAATCGCTGGACACGGCGTTTAATTCCTATGGAAAATGGCATTTTCATAATTATGCTAAATCAGTCAGGGAGTTTAGCTTAAAAGGTATTCAATATGGTCAGGGCTACTATGTGAATAATAGACTTAAGGAATTCGAAGTTTATCACTTTCATGACACTGGTGACAAGTCGCCAATGAAAGGTACATCTAACATTAATGATAATTTAATGTTAAAACATAATGGCTCAAATGTCGCTGCCTTTCTGTATTATTTGCAGGAAAAGCATCCAAAGCATTTTGTTAGAATAGAGAAAACAATAAAATCAATTGCTCCCTTTTTTGAAAGATTTGTGTTGTCGCCAGATAGGTTGAATGAAAATCAAATTCGATTAGAATGGCGAGAAGTTGGAGAACCCGATGCTTATTTTAATGCCAATCATCTCTCCGACGGAACGTTGCGTTTTATTTGTTTAGCAACACTGTTAATGCAGCCTTCTCCTCCTAAGACGATTATAATTGATGAGCCAGAATTAGGATTACATCCAGTAGCAATCAGTAAACTAGCAAGCTTAATTCGAAAGGCTTCAGAAGAAGTGCAAATCATTGTGTCCTCTCAGTCAGTATATTTAGTGGATTATTTTGAACCAGAAGATATACTGATTGCCGATCGAGAGGAGAAAGAGACTGTTTTTAATAGATTAAACAAAGTCGAACTGAATTCGTGGTTACAAGATTATAGTTTGGGTGAGGTTTGGGAGAAAAATATTATAGGTGGTCAGCCTTCAAACATGTAATAAATGAAAAGGCTTGTTTTTTTGGTAGAAGGTGATACCGAAGTAATATTTATAAATCAGCATGTTATTCCTTATCTATACAAAGATGGTTTTAAAAACGCCATGCATGCCCAAAAGATAATTACAAACAGGCAGCTAAATAAAAAAGGCGGAAATATAAGTTATGAATATCTGAAAAACGATATCGGTCGCATTTTGGCACAAGGTAATGTTATCATTACTACATTTTTAGATTTCTTCAGGTTGCCAAATAATTTCCCTGGGTATAGTAATAACGCAAATGATATCTCAATAATAGAAAATATGATTCTAGAAGAATTTGGAGATTTAATCATTCCCTACATACAAAAGCACGAGATGGAAGCTTTGATGTATTCGGGAATGGATGGATTTAAGATAGTTGTAGATGATGAAAAAAAGTTGAGCAGGCTACAGGAGATTATCAACAAATACGAAAATCCCGAAGAAATTAATACAAGTCCTCAAGGTGCTCCTTCAAAACGCCTAATAGAAATATTTAAATACGACAAGGTTTTGGAAGCTGAGATGATTTTGGAAGCGTTGGGGATAGAGGTTATTATTCAAAAGTGTCCGGGACTTTCTGCTTGGTTGCAAAAGTTAAAAGCAGCTTTAATGAAAGATAACACTGAAGGGCTATAGTGCAATTATCAATCAAGATTACCTTCTCACAACAACTCATACGACCCCCTTATCCAACTAAAAAGCTGTGGCCGCAACTCGCTCACATTGCTCATGCGGATATTATTTTGAAACCTGCCCGCGGTGGCTATGCTTTTGAATATGGGCGGGCCTTCCATTTTTTCGGTGGAGTAGAACTTGATATCCAGCACCTTTTGCATGGGGCGGATAACGAAGAAGGTTTGCCGGTGTATAAAGGTGATACAGTTGGGCGTGGTGCCTACCAATACATCGGGCCAGTCGGCAACTTCGGCGAGTAGTTTATCGAAGAGTAAAATCAACTCCGGCGATTTGCCTTTGAATAAGCTATCCAGGCTCACCTTGGCGCAGTAATGCATTTGGTTTTCGCTGGTTAACTCGCGTTCGCATTTGGGGCAGGTGTAGGGCATGGGGCTGTTTAACTTTAATCATGCTAAATTGCAATGTAATAAGTTTCGCGCAAAGCCGCAAAGACGCAAAAAAAATTAAACCTTGCCTTTGCGTTCTTAGCGGCTTTGCGCGAACAAAAGGCTTTTTATGTTCCCTTTAAAACACTATCGTAAACTTAGTCCCCACGTTAGGTTCGCTTTCTACAGTGATTTTGCCGCCGAAGGTTTCTATTTGGGTCTTGGTCATGAAGAGGCCCACGCCCTTGCTATCGTAACCTTTGTGGAAAACACTGCTCATCTTAAACATTTGCCCGGCGTGCCTTTTGAGGTCGATGCCCAGCCCGTTATCGGCAAAGGTTAGTGTACTACGGCCATCTATAATTGCCGATTGGATGTGGATATGAGACGGCACATCTGCCTTGCTGTATTTGATGGCATTGCTTACCATATTGTAAAAAATGCTTTCGAGGTACATTTTAGGGAAGGGGATGGTTGCAATTTTAAAATCGGTGGTGATGGTGGCCTGTTTTGCCAGCATTTGCCCTTGTAACATCGCTTTTGTAACAGAAACAATCTTCAACAGGTCGCAATCATCACGCTGCATTTCTTTGTTGATCCGTATTTCCAGCACCTGCATTAAATCGGTAAGCGTTTCGTTAAGCGTGTCGCTCGATTCGCCCAGCATCTGCAAGAATTCGGCTTTTTCGCTTTCGTCGGCAGTTTCGTTTAACATATTTAGTATCATACGGATACTGCCGGCAGGCCCCCTTAAATTATGGGCAACAATCCTGTTGAAATCTTCGTAAAGGCTTATCCGGTTTTCAAGATCAATTGCACGTTTGTATTCATCAATATCATAGCAAGAGCCAAACCATTTTACAATTTCACCCGCATCATTAAGCATAGGTAGCCCGCTACAGAGATGCCATTTGTAAAGGCCATCCGCTGCTCTTTTAAACCGTACTTCAGATCTGTAGGGTTCGCCGGTTCGTAACGATTTGGCCCACAGTGCGTCGTCGGTTTGTACATCGTCTGGGTGCAGTACAGGATCCCAGCCTGATTCTATAGATTGCTCGAGGCTTAAGCCGGTGTATTTAAACCAAAATTGATTGTAATAATCTACGCCGCCATCAGCTTTCGATGTCCAGATGATTTGTGGGATAGAGTCGGCCAGAAACTGGAATTCTTTGATTTTTTCAATAGTTTGGTCCTGTCGTTTAATCAATTCCAGCTGTTCCAGCAAAGCTTCGTTTAAGGCCTCTTGGGTTGCAAATGATCTTTGCAGGGCAATTTCGGCTTTTTTGTTTTCATTTATATCCTGAAAAGTGCCGTATAAGCGTTTGCAAGTACCGTTTTCAAATTCTGCGTTGCCTAATGCCCTAACCCAAACTTCGTTGCCAACTAAATCTACAAGCTGAAGTTCCTCATTCCAGGGCGAACCATCGGTTAATGCCTTTTCTATTACCGAACTTATTTTTTCCCTGCTTTCTCCAGTTTTGTAAAAACTAATGCCTGTTTCCAAATTGGGTTCGTAATCCGCAGGCACCCCATGAATTTCTTTGGTAACCGACGTCCAGTAGACCTTATTCGATAGCAGATCAACCTCCCAGCCGCCTACACGCGCTACCTGGTTGGTTTGCTCCAGCATTTCAGTGGTGCGCTGCAATTTGGTTTCCAGGGCATATCGTTCGGTAATGTCTATGGCGTTACCAATTACATAGCTTTCATTTCCATTATTTTGCAGGGTATTATTAAACATCCATACCCTTTGCGATCCATCTTTATGCAGTGTTATCATTTGCCCCTCTGCGCGGCCCTCCTGTTTTATCTTTTTCAGGTAGGCGCGCAACATCTTATGCCGTTCTGCAGGAATGATATCGAACAAGCTTAACCCATTTAACTCGGCAACTGAATAACCCAGCAAGGAGGCGCCTGAGGTATTTACTGATATTAATTTACCATTGATATGGTGAGTACACATCAGGCCTTTTGAGTTTTCGAAAAACGCCCTTAATTTTGCTTCGCTATCTGCAAGGTGCTGTTTTTGCAAAATATTTTCGGTTACATCGCGCCCTATACCAAAAATACATCCCGAGCTTTCTTCACGGTTAGATGTCCATTCAATAATTTTATACGTACCGTCTAACGCTTTGAAACGCTGATGAAAATTTATGGTAGGCTTTCCTTGTAAAAGTTTGTTTAATTGCCCGGTTGTGCTTTCAATATCGTCGGGATGTATAAATTCAAAGGTGGACGTTTTTAGTAAATGATTTTGGTCCCAACCAAACAGGGTGGTGAACGCCGGGTTGATTTCTTTAAAATACCCATCCGTACCTCCTATAAATATTAAGTCTTGCGAAAGCCCAAATAGTTTCTCAAAATTTGTTCTTTTCTGTTTTTTTCGCCGTTCAATGATCAAATCGGTTACTTGCTTTCCCAGCAGCGCAAGCGCGCGCTTTTGTTGTGCAGTAAGTTTTTTGGTTTTACGGTCTATTACGCAAAGGCTGCCGAGGGTAAAGCCATCCGGATCGGTTAGCGGAAACCCGGCGTAAAAACGTATTTCCGGCTCGCCCGTTACCAATGCGTTGTCCTTAAAACGCGTATCCATGGTGGCATCCTGCACCTCCATCACCTCTGTACCCATAATGGTATGTGCGCAAAAAGCAAGGTCTCTGTGCGTTTGCGTGGCACCGAGTCCTTTATTTGATTTGAACCATTGCCGGTCGGTATCGATCAATGAAACCAACGAGATTGGCGTATCGCAAATGATAGATGCCAGCTCGGTAATCTGGTCAAATTCATCCTCGCTCAATGTATCGAGTATATTGTACTCAATTAGTCTCCGAAGCCGTTCCTTTTCATTATGAGGTATTGGGGACGATTGCAAGATCAAAAGTATTTAGATGTTTGTACGAAGATAAGAAATTAGAAACTTATTGCTATACTTAATAAATAGGGATAAATTAAGTTTTGATTAAATAGCTGTTAGGTTTTTAAGATATTCGAAAAAGCTATGTGGTAAATGGTAAGGGAAACTAAAACACTATTGTAAACTTTGTGCCTACGTTAGGTTCACTTTCAACGGTAATCTTTCCGCCAAAGGTTTCAATCTGGGTTTTGGTCATAAACAGGCCCACGCCCTTGCTATCATAGCCTTTGTGGAAAACGCTGTTCAGTTTAAACATGTTTTGGCCGTGGCGGCCCAGGTCTATCCCCAGCCCGTTATCGCTAAATTCCAACACTATGCGGCCGTCTTCGGTTTTTGAACTTATATGTATTTCGGGTGGCACGCCGGGTTTACTGTACTTAAGCGAGTTGCTCACCATGTTATAAAATATGCTCTCGAGGTACATCTTCGGGAACATCATCACCGGTACCTGCAGGCTGGTGGTAATTTGGGCCTTTGTAGCTACAATCTGCCCTTTTAGCATGGCATCGGTAATGGCCACCATTTCTGGCAGAAAACATTGGTCGTACGCCATGTTTTTATTGTTGCGTACCTCCAGCACCTTCATCAGTTCGTCCAGCGTATCGTTAAGGGTAAAGCTGCTGGTTTTTAGCATATTAAAAAGCGCATCCTTTTCTTCGGCAATTTCTTCATCATTTATCATGTTCAGCAGCATCTCTATGCTGGCAGCGGGCCCGCGCAGGTTGTGGGCTATGATGCGGTTAAAATCTTCAAACTGGCTTATCTTGTTTTCCAGGATAAGGGCGCGTTTGTATTCGTCTATATCGGTACAACTGCCAAACCATTTGATAACTTCACCTTTATCGTTTTTCATGGGCAGCGCACGGGCAAGATGCCACCGGTAAGTGCCATCCGTTTTGCGCTTAAAACGCACTTCAGATTGATAGGGGGTGCCGGTATTGAGGCAGTGTGTCCAGTCCAGGTAATCCTTTTCAATATCATCGGGATGCAAAATGAAAGCCCAGCCAAATTTGGCGGTTTCTTCCAACGTCATACCCGTATAATCAAACCAGTACCGGTTGTAGTACTCCATGGTGCCGTCGGGGTTCGAGGTCCAGATGATTTCCGGTATCGAATCGGCCAGGAACTTATACTCTTTTATATCCTGTATGGTTTTATCCTGTTCCTGTACCAGTGCTGCTTTTTCCTTCAGCTCTTTATTGAGTTCTTTTTGGGTATTAACGGCCTGCATCAGGGCAATTTCCACGCGCTTATGATCGTCAATATCCTGTAAAGTGCCATATAAGCGCCTGCAAACGCCATCCTCAAAAACAGCGTTGCCAATAACGTGCACCCAAACTTCTTTGCTGCGGGCATTGATAATTTGCAGTTCGAGGTCCCAGGGCGTACCCATACTTACGGCATTGTTTATAGCCGCTGTTATGAGTTCGCGGCTTTCGCCGGGTTTGTAAAATTCCAGTGTGCTGGCCAGGGTAGGTTCATAGTCGGCCGGCATGGCGTGGATATCCTTGGTTACAGGCGTCCAGTACAGTTTTTGCTTGCGCAGATCAAGCTCCCAGCCCCCTACGCGTGCTACAGTGTTGGTGCGTTCCAGCATATCCCTGGTTCTGGCGAGTGTCCTTTCCAGTTTTAGTTTTTCGGTTACATCTCGGCCTGTGCCAAAAACTATACCCGAAGCAGATTGAGGGATGCAGGTCCACTCAATACATTTGTATTCGCCTGTAACGGTTTTAAAGCGTTGCAAAAAGCTCACCTTAGGTTCGCCCATAGCTAACCGCTCCAACTGGCTAACGGTGACTGCAATATCATCAGGGTGAACAAATTCAAAGGTAGCGGTGTTGAGCAAATAGTCTTCGCTCCAGCCCAAAAGGCGGGTAAAAGCCTGGTTTACCCTTTTAAACACGCCGTCATCGCCGCCCATAAAAACCAAATCATTAGCCAGGTTAAACATTTTCTGAAAGCTCATCAGTTCCTGTTTTTGCCTACGCTCTGTAATGAGTTCCATAACCTGACCGGCCAATAATTGTAATGCCCTTTTTTGCTCATCCGTAAGGTGCCGTTCTTTGAGGTCGGCCACGCATAATGTGCCCAGAGCAAATCCCTCCTGATCTATAACAGGGTAACCAGCGTAGAAACGTATAGCGGGTGGCCCGGTTACCAAACTATTGTCACTAAAACGATGATCTTGCATAGTATTGGGTACTTCCAGCAATTCGGTTTCCATAATTACATGGGTACAAAACGAAATTTCACGGTGTGTTTCGTGCACATCAAGCCCCAGTACCGATTTAAACCACTGCCGTTTTTCGTCCACAAGCGTTACCAAAGATATAGGCACATCGCATATCATAGCAGCCAACTCGGTAATCCGGTTGAACTCAGGTTCGCTAAGCGTATCCAAGATGTCGTGCCGGCGCAGGGCCTTAAGACGTTCTTGCTCATTTGCAGGAACAGGGAAATAATTCACAGAGGCGGTTGATAATTTATTATTACGAATATATCAAATAATTGTTTTCGTAAAATCGTGAATTACAGCATTTAATAAAAAATATTTTAATATTTATAACCAGCTAGCTGTGGACGGTTGCAAAGTGCTTCATTTATCTGCCTCAAACTCCTGGTCCACGGCTTCTCGCAAATCGTACAGCAGCCATTGCTTATCGGCAATGGCCCCCTTTTTAGTGGACAGCAGTTTGATGAAATCGGTAACGCCGATGGGCTCGTTGCCGTTGCCGTGGATAAGCACGATGCTGCCCGCATGCGGTTGCTGCCCCTTGGCCAGCCAGGCATCGGTACCGATGGGGATAAGGCCGAAACCGGTAATGCGGTAAACCAGCTGCTGATCCGATACCAGCCCCGGGAACCTGAAAAACACCGATGGCAGCAGCCCGTTGCGCAGCATGGCCAGTTCGGTTTGCAGCACTTCGTAATTGATATCGGTGCCTGGCTCCAACAAGAAATTCTGCCTGAGCGGCGCGGTGGCGCTCACCCGGTGGTTAAACGAATGGTTTATCCAGGTGATGTGTAGCTCATGCAACGCCTCCATTTTTTTTAGCCAGTCAAGGTCCTGCGGGTGCTGCCGCATCCACACGCCACTTACCGATAATGCGATGGGCGCGGGTCGCCCAAACTTTTTAAAGCCGGTAAAAATATCCATGAAGATGCGCTTATCCAATGGCCTGTGCGAGGGGCATAAATCTGCCGTGAGGCTGATGCCGGTTTCGGTAGGCATACCGGTTTCTATACCGGCATCCTGTATAGCGGCAGATTGCTTTTCGGCACGGGCAAGGGCCTTTTGGTAGGGCGAATCTTTGAACAGTAAGAGCAGTTGCGGCAGGCTCATGGGGATTAGCTGGTAGCCCAAGGCTTCGTCTACCCGGGTTTCCAGCGTTTGCGGGTTCACCAGCAACAGGGTTTGGCGGTTATGGTTCTCAAAGCTGCGAAGCGCAAGCCAGGGCTGCCCGAAACGTTTTGCCAACGCGTAGTACATGCGGTAGTTGTTTATCTGTACGTTGTTGATTTGGGCTTTGGTAGCGAGCGTAAAGGTCACAAGCAGAATTATGAAGAAGGGCGTTTTGATGTGTTTCATATTGGCTAAAGCAAATATATGGCTGTTTGACTGTTATTGATGCAGATAGTTAACCCCCGTGTATTTTTTAAAATGTATTTGGGGGATGCTCGTCTACCTTAATAAGCGGGGCCTAACACTGCGCCATTAAGATGAACACGATCAACAATAAAAAGATAGCCGTGATAGGCGGCGGCCCCGGCGGCTTAACCCTGGCCCGCCTGCTACAAATGAACGGTGCCGATGTAAAAGTTTACGAACGCGATGCGCATAAAGATGCCCGCCCCAAGGGCGCAACATTGGATCTGCACGAAGAATCGGGATTGGCGGCTTTGGATGCAGCCGGACTGATGGAAGCCTTCTGGGCCAACTACCGCCCCGGTGCCGATGCCTTGCGCATTGCCGATAAGCATGCAACCTTGATATTTGATGATAGCGACACTCCGCGCCAGGAAACTATGCGCCCGGAAATTGACCGCGGGCCCCTGCAAAATATCCTGCTCAGTTCTCTGGTGGAGCGAACGGTAGTATGGGATAGCCAATTTTTGAACATGCAGCAGCAAGGAAGTGGCTGGGATATTACTTTTAAAAACGGCGATATCGCCTATGCCGACTTGGTTATAGCTGCAGACGGCGCAAACTCTAAGCTGCGCCCGTACTTAACGCCCATCAAGCCTTTTTATGCGGGTGTTACCGCGATTGAAGGAGCTGTTTACAATTCGGAAATAGTTATTCCCGATATGCACAAGCTGTTGAACGGTGGGAAGATATTTGCCTTCGGCGATGAGAAGAGTTTGATCGTGAGTTCTAAAGGTGATGGTAGCCTGGTATTTTACCCCGGCTTTAAATGCGATGAAAACTGGGTGCGTGCCAGCGGGATAGACTTCACAAATAAAGCACAAGTACTCGAATGGTTTAATGCAGAGTACGCTGGCTGGGATGAAATCTGGCTAGGCTTATTCGAAAACGCCAGCGGCCCTTTCTTTGCCCGTCCGCAATACTGTATGCCTTTGGATCATACCTGGGAGGCTCGACCCAACCTTACCATCCTTGGCGATGCCGCCCACCTGATGCCACCATACGCCGGCGAAGGCGTAAACATGGCCATGCTGGATGCGTTGGAATTATCGCAAGCATTGTTGAATAAAGATTATCCGGATACGCTTGCTGCAATTGCTGCTTACGAAAAGCAAATGCGCATACGGGCGGCGGAAACGGCGGATATGACGATGCAATCAACGGAGCTTTTGCATTCTGAGGAGGCGATAGGGTTTATGATGGGGGTGATAGGAGGAGTTTGACTTTATTTTTTGTGCTGATGTACATTAAGGCAAATGATATTTAAGTTTACCTGAAAATCCGAACCGGTCCGATGAAAACCACTTATGATTTACAATGGCTTACCGACAAATTCGACAGCGGAGAGCACATTAAATACATATTCTTTTGGGGGCATACCAACAAAAGACGCGAGGATGTTGGCAAATTTTGTTTCAGCCAATGGTTTGAATTGCCTTTTACGGTAGATGGCGTAACATACCGCTCTACTGAACATTGGATGATGGCAAATAAGGCGCTATTGTTTGCCGACAAGAAAACCTTCAACAAGATCATAGCCGCCGCAACCCCGGCCGAAGCAAAGAAACTCGGGCGTGAAGTTCTGGGTTTTGACGAACAAGTTTGGTTATCCTACAGGTATGAGATTGTTGTGAATGGTAACATCCATAAGTTCAACCAAAACCCAAAGTTTGCCGAATACCTTATCAATACTGCTAATCGCATTTTGGTTGAAGCCAGCCCCGCAGACAAAATATGGGGCATTGGTATGGCAGAAAACGATGAGGGTGTCGGCAATCCTTACTTTTGGGATGGGCTGAATCTTTTAGGCTTTGCGCTGATGGAAGCACGCGACTTCCTGATAAAATACGGCTATTTCCACGAACTTGCCGATGCTGTATCGCCTCCATGGAAAATGCATCCGGAAATTGACCCATTGGATATGTTTTGGCGCATGGGTTCAGGAGAAAGTATCATAATGGAGTTCAGTAAATACTACGACGGTCTTAACGAGAGAGACAAAATTATTTTCGAATTAACTCATCCGGCACCTTTCAATTGGATATAAATAATTTACTCGTACGTATTTTTTCCGTACATTTGACTATTATGGAAAGAGCGTTCAAAGCAGAAAAGTCAAGATTTGATACCAAGCTTACTGCAGTTCAAAAAGAACTTTTTGAATTAGCTGCCAGGCTGGGCGGATACCGTACGCTTACAGATTTCGTGATAACTACCGTACAAGAGAAAGCCAAAGCAATAGTTGAACAACACGAAGCCATCCTGGTATCGGAAAGGGATAAGGCTGTTTTCTTTGATGCCATTATGAACCCACCTAAACCGGGAAAACGCTTGCAGGAAGCTGCAGAACGTTATCGGGAGTTGAATAATCAACCGTCCGAATCTTAAATGAATTACCCAATTGAACCGCTGCATTCGCGACTAAACAAAAAGGCGTTTAAATGCGGAAAGCCAACGCTGGATGATTACCTGCATAAGCAAGCAAGCCAGGATATTAAAAGACGTTTAAGTACGGTCTCTGTTATGGTAGATGGTGACCGTGTAATTGGCTACTATACGTTGTCGAGTACCAGTGTACCGCGAGCGCTTGTGCCGGAAAATGTTCAAAAAAAGATGCCTCCGTCTTATCATAATCTCCCGGCGATATTATTAGGGAGGTTGGCTTTAGATGAAAATTATAAAGGAAAACGTTTAGGAGAATACCTTTTAATTGATGCTTTAAAAAAATGCTACGATGCTTCCTTGCAACACATTGGCGCAATGGCAGTAATTGTTGATCCACTGGATTCCGATGCCGAAGCTTTCTACGCCAAGTACGATTTTGTAAAACTCGACTCCGGGAAGATGTTTGTAGCGATGCAAACGATAGCCGGCCTCTTTGAACGATAGTTAAGCGCTTTGTCCCCGCTTACTTAATTTTCGTTATCTTTCGGAATCAATGCGAATCGCTGCTCATGAGGGTCTTCGTCCCACCACGTTTCAGCTTCATCCCAAAGACTCATGATTTCTTTTGCCCGTTCGGCGTAAATGTTGCTATTGGTTTCTCCTGAACTAAAATCGAACCAGTAATGAGTATTGTGTTTAATGGCACCGATTCTATGCCGCAGGTGCATGTCATGTGCGGTACATTTTGATGGCGGGATATCGG
This sequence comes from Mucilaginibacter psychrotolerans, assembly GCF_004519315.1. Taxonomy (GTDB): domain Bacteria; phylum Bacteroidota; class Bacteroidia; order Sphingobacteriales; family Sphingobacteriaceae; genus Mucilaginibacter; species Mucilaginibacter psychrotolerans. Next base: position 22,181 of record NZ_SOZE01000010.1, on the reverse strand, counting down.
GGCCCCATCCTCGCTGAACACCCTTTGGCGAGCAATTAGAAATTTCTACGACGAATTTTGGCCCTGACATGCTAAACTGAAAAGTTAACAGGTTGACCCGATCATCGTTGATTCGCCTGAAATGAGGGTAAGAGCCCTTAAAGCCCTTATTTCGAAAAAAAGGGACTGCGATGTCTTTTATTGCCCTATCCATCAAAAGCCTTAATTCCTTGCCCGTCATGCTCGTTTTATTGGTGAAACTTTTTTTGGATAAAATGCTTTCGATAAATTGCCTAAACTTATTCACTTTTTTTACCATACTATAGCAAATACCCTTCAATACTTTTGCTGATGATTACATCGCCATCATCATCGGAAGGGCTACCGTTTTCATCTGTCGGGCACAAACTCATATAAAATCCTTTCTCATTTCTAAAGAATTTATATCGTTCTACATAGTAGAAACTGTAACTGGCATTCCAGTAGAATCCATACTCGATAATATCTATAAAACGTAGTTTCAATTTCGTCTCAGGCCACCATTTCGAATCAATAGACGTAAAATATACCTCTATTTGCAAACGGTGATCTTCCTGGTTGATATCGAAGCGAGTAACGATGGCATCATGGATAAAATAAGTCCCCTGAGATAACTCAAGCACTTCTTCATCCCTATAAATTCTCTCCATAAAAAAGCCCCTTAAATAGGAGCCTAAATTTAACTATATAATTTATCGGTTCGCGATTTTTTTAACCGCAGAGTTCGCAGAGGAGCCGCAGAGCTTTGCAGTTCGTTTTTTTTCAACTAAAGGGGCGAAGACGCAAAGTAAACTCATCAAAAATAATCTGCTATAAAAAACAGTTTATTTTTGTGTTTTATAGCAGACTCGCATATCTCGAGTATTGCAGCAAACTCCTTTTCAACATTAAGTTCATCCCGCAATGTAATAGATTTGAGGTGCGCGTAAAACTCCTCAAGCCGATCTACCTCCACCTCGCCTTCGGTATAATCTCCCCAAGTCTCCTTTCCGTATAAACTCGACCAGCAATATCTATAAAGAATACTTTCCTTAGGAAGAGACTCGTAATCGGGATATGAAAATAGGATCCAATCGAAATAATACCACCAAATCAAAACCTCAAATATAGTTTCGCCAGCCACATTTTTTTCTGTAAAAACTGCCTCATTGATCTGAGCGATAGACCTTTTCTGAAAATCGCTTACTAAATCGATTGTTTTTATAACGTTACTCACTTGTAAAGATTAGAAATTCGAGCCTCTTCTCAACCAAAAAAGGCCCCTTAAATAGGAGCCTCAATCTAATCAATTTATCTGCACATTTGAAATCTGCAAATCTGCAAATCTGCACATTCAATATCACGTTCCGTATTCCGGGGTGGTTACTTCGCTTTCTTCAAATTCGTAGTCAGTCAACGGCGGGCAAGAGCATATTAGCGTCCTATCGCCGTAGGTGTCGTTTACACGACCTACTGATGGCCAGAATTTGTAAGCCGCTACATAGGGCAGCGGGAAACCTGCTTTTTGGCGGGTGTATGGGTGTTCCCACTCGTTGCCGGTAATTACAGCCGAAGTATGCGGCGCGTTCTTCAAAGGGTTATCTGTTTTGTCGAGCAAGCCTTTTTCTACGTCCTCAATTTCGTTGCGGATGGAAATCATGGCATCGCAGAAACGGTCGAGCTCGTGTTTTGGTTCCGATTCGGTTGGTTCTATCATCACCGTACCAGCAACCGGGAAGGATACCGTAGGCGCGTGGAAACCGTAGTCCATTAAACGCTTGGCAATATCAACCACCTCGATGCCGTAGGCTTTAAACGAGCGGCAATCCAGGATCATCTCGTGTGCGCAACGGCCTTTGCTGCCGGTGTACAATACGTTGTAATGCGCCTTAAGGCGGGTTTTGATATAGTTAGCGTTCAGGATAGCGTAACGGGTGGCGTTGGTTAATCCGTCGCCGCCCATCATAGCAATGTAAGCATGGGAGATGATTAGGATAGAAGCCGAACCCCAAGGTGCAGCAGACACCGCGTGTATGGCTTTACCATTATCAATATCAACAACCGCATGACCCGGTAGGTAAGGTACCAGGTGTTTGGCAACACCGATAGGGCCCATGCCAGGGCCACCACCACCGTGCGGTATGCAGAATGTTTTGTGTAAATTCAGGTGGCAAACATCGGCACCAATGTTGGCGGGACTTGTTAAACCTACCTGTGCGTTCATGTTAGCGCCATCCATATAAACCTGGCCACCGTTGGCGTGGATGATCTCGCAGATCTCGATGATCGATTCCTCGAACACGCCGTGGGTTGATGGATAAGTCACCATCAGGCAGCTCAGCTCGTTTTTATACTGCTCGGCACGGGCACGCATGTCCTCTACGTCGATGTTGCCGTTCTCGTCGCATTTTACTACCACGATCTTCATGCCGGCCATCGCTGCCGATGCAGGGTTGGTGCCGTGTGCAGATGACGGGATCAGCGCGATGTTACGGTGCGTATCACCACGGTCGTGGTGGTATGCGCGGATAACCATCAAACCGGCATATTCGCCTTGTGCGCCGGCGTTTGGCTGTAGGCTCATTGCGGCAAAGCCGGTAATTTCGCTCAGCCATTTGTTCAGTTCGTCGAACAATTGCATGTAGCCGCCCACCTGGTCGGTTGGTGCAAAGGGGTGCATCTTGCTAAACTCCGCCCAGGTAACGGGTACCATTTCGGTGGTGGCATTCAGTTTCATGGTGCAGCTGCCCAGTGCAATCATGGAGTGGCATAGCGAAAGATCTTTTGCCTCCAATGCTTTAATGTAACGCAGCATTTCGTGCTCGCTGTGGTGCGAGTTGAACAACGCATGCGTTAAGTAAGTAGAGGTACGCTGTAATTCGGCAGGTATTACGGTCTCAACATTTTCGCGCAGGCTGTCGAAATTGGCATCGCTTAAGCTTTTGCCTTTTACTTTGGCAAAGAAACGCACGATGTTCTTCACATCTTCCGGCGAAGTAGTTTCATCTAAAGAGATGGTTACCTCGGTGCCGTTGTAATGAAAGTTCGATTCGTTATTCAGCGCCTCTGAGTGTATCGGCCCGGCCAAAACGCCCAGGTCGAATTTCAGGGTATCGAAATATACTTTGTTCAGTTGCCCAAAACCTAATTCGTTAAGCGAAGAAGCCAGCAGCACGGTTAAGCCATGGATGCGCTCGGCTATCAGCTTTACGCCTTTAGGGCCATGGTACACGGCATACATACCGGCCATAATAGCCAATAGTGCCTGCGCGGTACAGATGTTGGAGGTTGCTTTATCACGGCGGATGTGCTGCTCGCGGGTTTGCAGGGCCATACGCAGGGCATAGTTCCCTGCTGCATCTATGGTTACACCGATGATACGGCCCGGGATAGAGCGTTTGTATTCTTCTTTAGTGGCAAAATAAGCCGCATGCGGGCCACCGAAGCCCATGGGTACGCCAAAGCGCTGCGTGCTACCTACTACGATATCAGCGCCCCATTCTCCCGGAGGGGTGAGCAGGGTAAGGCTCATGATATCTGCAACAACGGTTAGCTTTATATTTTTTTCGTGCAATTGGTCGGCAAAGCCTTTATAGTTGTACACCTCGCCATTGCCGGCAGGATATTGTACAATAGCACCGAACATGTCGTCGGTAAGTTCAACATCCGCATGATTGCCTATCTGCAGCGTGATGCCGTAAGGCTCGCTGCGGGTTTTGAGGATGTCGATCGTTTGGGGGAACAACTCTTCGCTCACAAAAAACACATTTGCTTTTTGATTTTTACGCAGGCTGTATTGCATAAACATGGCTTCTGCGGCGGCGGTACCTTCGTCCAGTAACGATGCATTGGCAATTTCCATCCCGGTAAGGTCGATAACCATGGTTTGGAAGTTGAGCAGCGCTTGTAAACGGCCCTGCGCAATCTCGGCCTGGTATGGGGTATATTGCGTGTACCATCCGGGATTTTCGAGGATATTACGTTGGATAACACCCGGTACAATCACATCATAATACCCTTGGCCGATGTATGATTTAAAAACTTTGTTTTTTGATGCCGTTACCTTCAACGTGTTCAGGTAATCAAACTCGCTTTTGGCAGCGGGCAAATTCAACGGTGCTTTAAGCCTTATTTTGGCTGGTACCGTTTCATCTATCAGTTGGTCAAGCGTTTGCACACCAATAGTTTTTAGCATTTTATCGGTGTCTGCGGGGTTTGGCGCGATGTGCCTGTGCTGGAATTTTTCCTGGTAATCTATGTTCAGCTTCATCAAATGGGTGTCCCTTAAATTTAGCGCAAAGGTAAGCTTTTAGCTACTGAATAACAATTGGCTAATGTTTTAGTGACAATGGTTTTACAAGCATATTTTGTATTTTGGCTCTCTCCTTAAATCACATATGTTTGGCAGGCGGGTTTTCATTTTTTTACTCCTTTGTTTTTTTTGCCTGAAAGCGCACGCGGATGTGTTTACCGTGACCAGTAATGCCGATAGCGGGCCGGGAACCCTTCGCGAGGCTTTGACGCTGGCCGCAGCGAACGGGAGCGCGGTAAAAGATTTTATCAATTTCAACATTGCCGATTTGAGTGAGGCGGGGCGGACGATAAAAATATTAAGTATGCTGCCAAGTGTAACCTCCAATATTCAAATTGATGGAGCCACGCAGTCAGGCGCTCCTTTTGGTGTAAGTGATGCAAAGGTACGGCTATTGCTATCGGTGTACGAAAGCACCGTTCTCATTAATGCTTGTTTAAGTATGGAGAACCAAACCGATATTGAGATATATGGATTGTTTTTAGACCGGGCCCCCTCGCTCTTCAGCCAATACACTTCCGCCCGGGGTATAGATGCAACCACTGTTAAAAGGTTGCGGATAGGTGCGCCAGGGAAAGGTTGCATTATCAGCAATTTTGAAAATGATATTGTTGTCGACAATGAGTTTCCAAATCAAACCGATTTATCTGAAGATATTACCATCCAGTCTAATTTTATCGGCATAACATCAGATGGTATGTCTGTATGTGAACTTAAGGCCGCAGCAGTTGAACTTTTGGAGGTCCGGAACGTGACCGTGGGAGGCGCTAATCCACAAGAGGGCAATGTGATGACCGGAAATTTGTTAATATCTGAATATTACGGGCATTTCGCAACTTTGGGTGCCGTATTAGTTAGTAATAATAAATTCGGCCTAAACTATTCAGGAACTCAGGAATTGCTGAAAAGGGCACCTGTTCATGCAGGCGCGATTGCCGTAAGCGGGAACGTGCTTAGTTGCGAAATAAGCAATAATTTGAGTTTAGATGAGCTGACCCTATTTCCGGATTGTTTCTTCTTTGTGAAGGGGAATAAATTCGGAACAGACATTACGGGTACCAAAGTCATCCCCCATAACGGCATGGCAATAATCCCTTCGTATACTACAGCAGGTGGGAAAATTGGAGGCACAACTTTAGCGGATCAAAACATATTTGCCGGGTCTTTCCTGGATCCCTTAAGTGTCTTAGATAACTTTGGCGTAATATTCAATGTTGAATCGCCTGGCATTGAAGTTGTTGGTAATATATTTAAATGCAACGGTGGCCTGCGGCCCATTAAACTGTGGAACGCCGATCCGAGGGCGCCTGTAATTTCGAACCGGTCTGCCACGGCAATTGCAGGTACGGCTACTGCAAATTCGCGTGTTGACCTTTATTATAGCATAGAGTGCAGCTATTGCGAGCCGCAACAGCTCTTTGCGTCTTTAACATCTGATGCAAACGGCAATTGGCAGTTTAGCGGCAATATTTTAAACTATGCTGTTATTGCATCCAGCACCATCAACGGCTCAACGTCGGAATTTTCGTCATTGCATTTTACCTATGCGCCCGAAGATGTAAAAATACAGCCCGCTTGTAACGGCAAAGACGGTTCTATCAAAGGCCTATCCTCAAATGGTGCCTCAACTTTTGCGTGGTATAATGAAGCTGGTATTGTGGTTGCCACAACACAAGAACTGGTTGGTGCTATACCTGGTAAATATTATCTGGTTATAACGGCAGGTGATTGCGCTGCAACCTCTCCCATTTTTGAGATAAAAGATACCGCTGTAGAGATAAATACATCGGCAATGCAAAACACCCCGGTGAGCTGTAATAATGGTGGAAGCATCACCGGCATTACGGCAGGTGCCTCGCTTTTGGCCGAATGGAGAGATCAGCAACAAAACGTCCGCTCGGGCACGCTGGATCTGATCAACGTTGAGGCGGGTAGCTATAGCCTTACGGTTTTTACTGCAGACAAAAACTGTTCGCAAACCATTGGCCCCTTCGAAATAAAAAATGCTAATGTGCCCGGCCTCGACCTTAGCGGCCAGGGCGGCCTCTCGGCAACCTGCAACGAGAACAATGGCTCTATTAGAGGTTTGAAAACAACCAACGCCAGCACCTACCAGTGGACCATTACCGGCACAAATACCGTAAAAAGCACCCAAATTGACCTGACGAACGTGCCGGCCGGGTTTTACACGCTCACTATCAGCAACGCCACGTGCAGCAAAAGCTACGATTTTGAGGTAGCGGGCTTCCCGCCAACGGTTTTTTCGGGCATCACTTATACCCAAACAAAAACCTGCGCTGCGTTTAACACAGGTACCATAACGCTGAATACCGATAAGGCCAACGAAGAGCCCACGCAATACTTATGGCTGGATGAAAAAGGGCCCCCCGTGGGATACACCAAAGAAGTACAATTTTTAAAAGCCGGAAAATATACGCTGCAATTAACAAACAAGAATTTTTGCCCGGTTACCTACCCGGAAATCTTTGTAATAGAGGCCTACCCCGAATTTAACGTAAACAGCTTTGGTACCGTGACCAACACACAGTGCGGCGTGGGCATTGGGGGCGTATCGGGCATTACCCTAAGCGGAGGTACCGGCAATTACACCTATCAATGGCTCGACGCCGATAACAACGACAGCCCCATGCCCGGTAAAACCCAGGCCGCATTGAGCAACGTTTTAAAGGGCCGTTATAAACTGCGTATTACCGATGGCGGCTGCAACCTTGCCGAACTGCCTTACACCATTATTGATGAGGCCGTAACTCCTCCTACGCCATCTGTAAACAATATACAGGTTTATAATACCGGTCCCGCGGTTCTTAAGGTTAACAGCCCCTTCCCTACGGCTATCTACCGTATATACGAAACGGCCACAAGCGCGCAGCCGATAAAAGATACCATTGGCGGCAATATCAATATCAACGTCGCCGAAAGCCGCAGCTATTACGTGAGCCTCACCTATGGTTATTGCGAAAGTGCCCGTACAGAAGTTAAAGTGTTCTTAAGTGCGTTAAAGGGCAACATCCCTAATACCTTTACCCCTAATGGCGATGGTATTAACGATTACTGGAATATACCGGGGTTAGATACTTATCCCGGTGCCACAGTGAATATTTATAATCGTTATGGTACCACGGTTTTCCAAGCGATAGGTTATGCAAAACCGTTCGACGGCACAAGCAATGGCAAGCCATTACCCGTGGGCGTGTACTACTACATAATCACATTGAAAAAGGGCGATGTACTATCGGGTAATGTTACTATTGTGCGTTAAGTCTGAAGTCCTGAGTTAACGAACTCGGACTATCGACTCAAGGCTTTCGACTTCAGACTCAGCACTAAACTAACTGGCGCAGGTACATTTGTATAGTGTTCTCCAACCCGTAATACAGCGCATCGGTGATGAGGGCGTGACCTATGCTTACCTCATCCAGCGCCGGGATGTTTTGGGCGAAGTATTTTAAGTTGTTCAAATCAAGGTCGTGCCCGGCGTTGATGCCCAGGCCAAGCTCATGGGCCACTTCGGCAGCCTTTACGTATGGCGCAATGGCTTGTTCTTTATTTTGATGGTATTGGGTGGCGTAAGCTTCGGTGTATAGTTCTATACGGTCGGTACCGGTGGTTGCAGCAGCCTTCACCATCTCTACCACAGGATCTACGAATATCGAAACGCGGATGCCTTCATCCTTGAATACTTTGATGATCTTTTGCAGGTAATGCTGGTTGGCTATGGTGTCCCAGCCGTGGTTGCTGGTGAGCTGTCCCAAAATATCGGGCACCAGGGTAACCTGCTCGGGCTTATTGGCCAGAACCAGGTTCACGAATTTTTGTTCCTCGCAGTTGCCCTCAATGTTGAACTCGGTTTTTACCACCTGCTTCAGTTCAAAAACATCATTGTAACGGATGTGCCGCTCATCGGGGCGGGGGTGTACCGTTATACCCTGCGCGCCAAAACGTTCGCAATCTTTTGCAACCTGTATCAGGTTAGGGTTGTCGCCGCCGCGCGAATTACGCAACGTAGCTATTTTATTGATGTTTACAGATAAGCGTGCCATACGGCAAAGTTAATAGTTATAGCAATATAGCGGTAAGGTTTATATTTATGCAGGAATTACTACAATCTCATTATCGTTGCCTTTATCCACCACTTGTTTAACGCCCGCTGCTGCGAGGTCTTTAGCAAGGCTCATAATCATTCTGTTATCCCAACCGTCCTGCCAGGGCACTAAAAGCGCTAAGGTTTTTCGCTTACACTCCATTTGTAGGATGTCCCTTGTTGGCTTCGTGCCGAAGCGCCCCATGCCCCCACCATAATAATCGAACCGTTTTTTATAAGTGAAATATACCTCATTGAATGGCACGGTATCTATTACCGTATTCGTGCGGCTTTTGGTTACTACGGTTACCTGCTTATTATCGGTGTCTATAACCACCTTGTAGGTATATTCCCATCGCAACTGCACGGTTGTGAAAATCGCAACTACGATTGCCGCTATTATAGTGACAGCAAACGGCGGTTGACCGTAAATAAGCAAGAGCAGGGCGAAGATTGCGATGAACGCTATCATCGCAAAGCCCTTTTTTTCTACTGTGTAAGTTTTAGGGGACATGATGCTTTCTAAGGAAGCTATCGCATTACTGGTGAAAGCGAATAAGTATTTAGGTATTAGAAGTGCCCTTTTAAAACTTATTGAGCTCAGTGTATTTAGAAACGAAGTCGAAATCCCTATCGTCGTAAAGTAACTTGACGTTATGGCTTAATGCATAAACAGCAATAAGGCAATCATTCGGTTTTCTTATGGTAACGCCATTTTTTCGTAATTTACGATACAATTGAGCTGCTTCATTCGCCAGATGGTAAGCATCGCCATTTAACTGTCTCAGCCCTTTAAAATAATTAGACAGTTTGCCATACTGTTGATCCGAAACAACTCCCTGTAATACTTCTTGCACTATTACAGGGCAGGTGGCTATAACGAAATCATCCGATTTGTTTTTTAGTATCAGGCTTGCTTGTGTTTCAATACCTTTAAATACATTTACCCAAACCGAAGTATCAACTAAAATGATATTCATTTGTAGGCTTCTTCATCAATCTCCACTTTGCCCCAGAAATCCAATATCTTCTTTTGATTTTCCAGGCCAATATATACTTGCAGCGCTTTTTCGACCATCAGTTTTTTGGTTTTTATCTTGCTGATTTTTTGTGCCGTAGCCATTAGGTTGTCGTCAATATCAATATTCGTTCTCATACACCTATTTTTACATAAAGATACACATTTTGTTTTCTGTTATGAAAATTTCGTAATTTACTTCTATTTCCCCCTCACCGCTATTACCACGCTATTTCTACCATCGCGTACATCGGGGTTTAGGCCTACGGTCATGAGGTACTTGCCCGAGTAGGTTGCGGTGGCTATGCCCGCGCTGCGGCCCGGCATCAGGTTGGTTTCGCTTACTTCGTACAGCTTATCTTCTTGCAAACCTTTCATGCGGATGGGCAGGTGGCTGCCTGCCTGGTAGCGGTTGTTCACCAGGTAATTGAACATGATGGCATTGTTTTTTGCGGCATCTACATACATAATCGAAGCAAAATCGTTGCCCCATGGGCTTTGCAGGCGGTATTGGTCGCCATGCCAAATGGCTTCGCTGAATTCTTTATAGGTTGCCAATGCACCGTGTGCATAAGCCAGTTCCTGGGGTTTTAGTTTGCTCACTACAATGTCGAAACCCAGCTTGCCCATCATGGCCACATCCGTACGGAATTTGATGGGTTGCTTGCCCCAATCGGTAACGTGGTTGCTGCTGGTTAGGGCGGGGTAAAAGTACGAGTACTCCCACTGGATAAACACGCGCTCGATAGGCTCGGTATTGTCGCTGGCCCAAAATTCGGTGAAGTATTTCAGCGCACCGTAGTCAACCCGGCCGCCGCCGCCGCTGCACAGCATCATGGGTACTTTGGGGTACTTGGCCCGCAGCCTGTCCAACACACTGTACAGCCCGCGCACATAATCGAAATAAAAATTGCCCTGGTTTTTTTGGTAGGGCGAGTACGCATTATACATCAGCGCGTTGCAATCCCATTTAATGTAGGCTAGGTCGGGGTTCTCTACAAAAAGCTTATCCACCACGCTGAACACAAAGTTTTGTACGGCGGGGTTGCTCAAGTCCAACACCAACTGATTGCGCATGTAAAACTCGGGGCGGTTGGGTTGTTTTACTACCCAATCCGGGTGTTTTTCGTACAATTCGCTTTTGGGGTTCACCATTTCGGGCTCTACCCAAATACCAAATTTTACGCCATTCTCTTTCGCCACTTTAACCAAAAAGGGTATTCCATCGGGCAGTTTGGCTTTGTTTACTTCCCAATCGCCAAGGCCGGCGTGGTCGCCGTTGCGGGGGTATTTGTTACCGAACCAGCCATCATCCAGCAAGAACAAATCAACGCCCAAATCTTTGGTGTCTTTCAGCAAAGCCGAAAGCTTATCGTTATTGAAATCGAAGTAGGTGGATTCCCAGTTGTTTAGCAGTGTTAAGCGCGGTCCCTGTCCATCAAGCACCTTGTATTTGCGTGCCCAGCTTTGCAGGTTGCGGCTGGCATCGCCTTTGCCTTTATCGCTAAGGGTGTACAAAAATTTTGGTGTTTCGAAGGCTACACCCGCCTTAAGCGTATAATTGGCGGCGTAGTTATTGGCCCCGGCTATGATGCGCAGGTTGTTGGTAGGGTCAACCTCCAGATCGATACGGAAGTTGCCGCTCCACTCCAGGTTGCCGTAAAGTACCTGGCCCTCGTCTTCGCCGGCGGGCTTGTTAAGCGATACCATAAATACCGGCGGCTGAAAGATATCCGCGCGCGAGCCCAGTTTGCTATCCAGCGTTTTGATACCATGGTTAAGCTGCTCTTCCTCGGGGCGCATTTCCTGTGCCCACTCGCCATGGTAATGCTTCAGCCAGTAGCTATCGGCCTGTATGTAAAGGTTGGCCGAGGCGTATTTATTGAGCACTACATCCTTTTTTTCGTGATGGGTAATAACGCTCCATTGCTCGGTTACGTTTTCGGCATAGTAGCTTTGGTAGTTCAGCGTCACCTCGAAATTGTAGAGCGAATCTTTCAGATGCACGCTCAGTAGCGATACATCATCGCTTATTTTGGTAACCGTATGGCTTACGTACTGCAGCTCGAGCGATTTATTGCCATCGGCATGGGTAACCTCAATGGCGGGCTCCAGCAGGTTATGCGTGCCCGATGTGGTGTAAGCCGAATTGTACACGTTATCATAGCCATCCAGTTTGGTGGTTTTAGGTACCGCAGCATATTCAGTTGGATTATTGAGCTTGCCGCCAAAATACACCATGCTGAGCCGTTTATCATCGCCCACGCGCAGTACAATGGCGTTGTTTTTGGTTTCGATGGGGATAACGATAGATTGTGCAAGAGCGAACAAGCAATTAAATGTCAATGCGACAATAATCAGTGCCGGGCGCAGGGACGTTGAGCGTACAAAATTCATATAATGGGTTGTATTGGTTGGCTTTGTTTATTTGTTAAGCGGATAGATCACCCCATCTTTCATTACCAAAGTAACTTGTGTTACCGCTTTGATATTTGTAGAAGGGTCCCCGTTTACGGCCACAATATCGGCTAAATAATTTACTTTGATGTTGCCCAGATCCTTCAAATCAAAAATTTGGGCGTTTACAGATGTGGCAGAGCGCAGCACGTCCATGGGCTTCATACCGTACTCGGCCATCAGCAGCATTTCCTCTGCATTTTTGCCGTGCGTAAACACGCCTACGTCGCCGCCCATGCAAATGGTAACGCCGGCTTTTAGGGCCTCGGTAAATATGTAGTGTTTCAGTTTTACGCTGGCCGGTGCGGGGTCTATGCCTTTGCGCCAGCCGCTGTAGCGTTCTATGGATTCAGTTGCGTTAAGGGTAGGACAAAGGGCAATACCTTTTTCTTTCATAAGCTTAAATAACTCAGGCGTACCGCCGTCGCCGTGCTCAATGGTATTTACGCCGGCTTCTATGGCGCGGCGCATACCCTCGGTAGTACCCGAGTGTACTACCACCTGCCTGCCGCTGCTGCCAGCTACCTGTACGGCGGCTTTCAATTCATCCAGCGTAAAGGTGGGCTGGCTGGTGCCCCGGGTTCCCCAGCGATAATCTGCATACAGTTTTATCACATCGGCACCGTAGCCAATTTGTGAGCGTATTACACGAGTAAGGCCTTCAGCACCGTCGGCTTCTTCGGCACCTTTTATCAGTTTTAGCTCGGCCACGCCGGTGTAGGGCCCGTAGCTGCCCGTAGCCACAATGGCGCGGGTGGCTACCAACATCCGCGGACCGGGTACAATGCTTTTATTGATGGCCATTTTAAGGCCAACATCATCGTATCCGGCACCTTCTGTACCCAAATCGCGCACGGTGGTGAAACCGGCCAATAAGGTTGCCTTCGCATGGTTTATGGCACGTGCAGTGCGTTCGGGGCGGCTTTCGGTAAGTACCTGGTTATCCCAGCTGGTTTCGTTATAGGGATGCAGGAAGAGGTGCGAGTGGCCCTCAATCATACCGGGCATCAGTGTGCTGCCTTTTAGTTCGATAACTTTTGCATTGGCAGGTATGGTGATGGATGAAGGCAGGCCTATGGCCTCGATGCGGTTACCTTTTACCAGCACCCACCAACCGGCGTGCATATCCTGCCCGTCGAAAACGCGATCGGGTTTCAAAAGGGTGTAAGCTGTTTGCGCAAAAAGGTTTTGGCCGATAAAAAGTGTAGTTACCAGCAGAGCAAATAATTTTTTCATAGGTATATAAACAGGTTAGGTTACAATTCTCCGGCCTCTTCAAGTGCAAGGTTTTCCAGCATCGGGGTTATGCGGAAATTAGTTTGCTTTATTTTGCTTATCAAGGGTTTGATTGAGGGAATTAAACCAACTCGCTTTGCTTTAACAATAATGCCAATTGTGCCTGTAACCGCTATTTCTAACTGTTTTGCAAGCTTCCGGGCTTTTAAGTCGTCTAAGATAACAGTACTATCGTTATTTTCTAATGCCAGCGTTATTGCGCTTGCTTCTCCTTTATCAATTTGCATCGCCAGCAAATGCTGATACCTTTCATCTATAGGGTTTTGGATGATGACCCAATCAGGTAATTGCTGCCCAAATTCAGTGGCTATTGTATTTGTCGTGATAACTGTGCCGTAAAGGTTTTTCAGAAGGTTTAATTGGTCAATTTTGGTCAATAAAATAAAACAGCTCGTGTCCGCTATAATAATTTCAGGCATTTTTTATATCGTTGATGAGGTCATCAGCAGGATAATTAAAAATGGAAACATTGTAGCTGCCCAATAATTCGGCAAATGTAGTTTTAGATAACCCTGCCAGGTCGGCGGCCTGCCCTAAAGATAGTTTCCCGCGTTCATATAAACTACTTGCCAGCAACATTGCCGCCTCTTTGTCGTCTATATCAGTGGTATCTGGTATGTTGAGGGTTATCACTTTCATACTCAAAGCTAGTTAAAATTATTTTATTGCCCATGCAACCATTTTAACCGGTTTCCCATCTTACCTTTAAATGATGTTTTTGGAACCTAAAATCACTATTGACGAGTTGGTACACCGTTGCAAAACCGGGCAACGTAAAGCGCAGGAAATGCTTTACAAACGCCTGGCCTCAAAAATGATGGGCGTGTGCCTGCGTTACGCTACCGACCGTATGGAGGCCGAAGACATGCTGCAGAATGGCTTCATCAGGGTGTTCCAAAAGATAGAGAATTACAGGGGCGATGGTTCGTTTGAGGGTTGGGTGCGGCGGATAATGGTGCACAGTTCTATAGAGTATTACCGCAAACACCACCGCATGATGCAGGTTGTAGATATCGACGAGGCTGGGCAGGAGCCATCGGTAAATGCAACAGCAGCATCGAGCCTGGAGGCGAAGGATTTATTGGTACTGATAACGAGCCTTTCGCCTGGTTACCGCATGGTGTTTAACCTTTACGCCATCGACGGGTATTCGCACAAGGAAATTGCAGAGATTGTGGGCATTAGCGAGGGTGCCTCCAAATCGCAATTATCAAGGGCGAGGACCATTTTAAAAGAACAGATACTAAAGGCAGAAAAAAAAAGCTATGAATATGCAAAATAAGGATTTTGATGAATTGTTCCGGAATAAACTGGGCGACCTGGAAGTAGAGCCGGGCAAAGACTTATGGGATAATATTGCTGCAGAAGTTGTTATCGACAGCAAGAACCGCTCGGCCCTCCCTTTCATCAGTATAGCTGCCAGTGTACTGGTGTTGGTTGCTGCGGGATTGTTTTTTATCCCCAAAATAAAACCAGCTACTATCCAACCATCAAAGTTGATAGCCGTTAACCATACCGGCATCCAAAAAACAAACACTGTTGTGCCAAAAGCCGCCGAAATTAAGGTGACAGCGCCCCAAGCTCAACAGGTAGCCGTTGTAAGCCTGCCTGTAAAACAGCACAGCGTTAAGCAAAGCATCAAAAAACAAAAAAGCAACCTGCCGGCGCTGAATACCGACGCCATAGCTCAACAACAACAACCGCAACAAATTGCGCAGCAAACAACGCATAACGATGTTATATTAGCGGCCGTTAAATCCGATGCACTTGCGCAGGCTGCTATTACGCCAACCGTAAACGCCGAAGTAAAGGATACGCGCATTGCCGCACTGGCCGTGCCTGCGCTGACAGCCCAAACCCTGGCTGTCGTACAGCCAAAAAAACGCCGCATCCGCAGCTTTGGCGACCTGATAAACGTAGTGGTAGCCAAGGTAGATAAACGTAAGGATAAGCTGATAGAATTCAGCAACAAAGACGACGATGAGTCGCTGATTACCGGGATAAACCTGGGCATCATCAGAGTAAAAAAAGAAGAAGTTATAGCAACTAATAAATAACCATGAAAGCATTTATATACACCCTCATCATATGTTTTGCGGCAAGTAGCCTATTTGCGCAAACCGATACCATCAAAACCCGCTCCAGCGATAAAGGCGATGCGGATACCATCATCATTATTAAAAGCAAAAAGCGGCACAAATTAAAATTTGGTATAGGCCAGGACGTTGCCGAGGTAAACATCAACAATAACGAATACGACACCACCTACACGGCCTCTAAGGCCCCGGGCTTTTCTTTTGGCCTTACCTTTACACGTTTCGATATAGGCCTGGCCACGCTGAACGATAACGGCAGCTTTAAGCTATCGCCGCAAAACCAGTTTTTGAACTATCGTTCGTGGCGCAGCAGCAGCATTGGGTTTGATGTGCTGCAATTGAGTTATCGTTTCAACTCCGCGTTCAGGATATACACCGCAGGAGGCTTCGATTGGTTTAACCTGCGCCTGCGCGAAAGCGGCACCATACAGCGCGATGGCGACGTGCTCACCTTTGTACCCGATGATATCAAATACACCAAAAACCGCCTGAGGGCAAGCTACCTGCGTATACCGGTGGCGTTGGATTTCCGCACGCACGATGATGCCGACGGTCGCAGGTTTCACTTTGTGGGCGGGCTGGATATGGGCTTATTGCTGGGCAGCAGCCTTTTGCAGGAGAGCACAGAGAACGGCAGCCAAAAACGCGGTGGCGATTACCACTTTACTAAATTCCGCTACGGCCCCTTCGTGCGGGTAGGCTACGGCGGCATAGGCGTATTTGCCCGCTATTACATGAATGATATGTTTGATGATAGCCCCGCCCAAAAAGGCTTAAGGAACTTCTCTTTCGGGATGAGCGTGGGTTGGTAAACACGAACACGATTACAGGATTAAGCGATTGACACGATTGAAATGCGTCAGGGCAATGCATCAGGGCAGTCCTTCAATCCTACTCATCATGGTTCAGAAATTATGGCATTGCTTTTTGTCTGAACCGCTGATTTCAATGATTAAATGATGTCGCTGATGCCTAAACCTTGATTTGCCAGATTATAGGATGAAAGCATTTTGAAATGCATCAGGGCAATCCTTAAATCCTTTCATCATGGTTCAGAAATTATGGCATTGCTTTTTGTCTGAACCGCTGATTTCAATGATTAAATGATGTCGCTGATGTCTGAACCTTGATTTACCTGATTAAAAGATGAAAGGATTTTGAATTGCATCAGGGCAATCCTTAAATCCTTTCATCATGATTCAGAAATTATGGCATTGCTTTTTGTCTGAACCGCTGATTTCAATGATTAAATGATGTCGCTGATGTCTGAACCTTGATTTACCTGATTAAAAGATGAAAGGATTTTGAATTGCATCAGGGCAATCCTTAAATCCTTTCATCATGGTTCAGAAAAAATCCTGTCCCATCCTTTAACCGCTAAATCCTGTTATTTCTTGGTCGTGTCCCGCTCTACCAAATCCATGCCGCACTTACTGCAGGTACCGGGTTTATCCGAAGTGATATCCGGGTGCATGGTACAATAGTACTTGCCTTTGGGCTTTTCTGTTGCTGTGGCTTTGGCATCCTTTTTCGGTGCGTTATTGCAGGCGGCCATGGCCAGCAGGCCGGTTAATGCGAATAGTACGAAACGTATCTTCATAGCGAGTTTATTTGTTTTTGATAAAAGCGGCAAAGCCGAACAGCGATACCACCAGCACACCCAGGGCGGCCAGCATGCTCACCACGTCGCGGATGTTTTTACCCGCCCAGCTCATGCCGAAATACTTGTGTAAAAATATGAAGGAAAAGCCTTCCGCGCGGTCTATCCCGGTAACTTTTTCTGCCAGCTGCGAGGTGGTGGTTTCCACGTACCAGTTTTCGCCGCCGGGGTACTCCACCTTTTGTACGGGCAGCCGTTTGTTGATGAAGCCGTATTCGTTATCAAACTGGCGTATCTGGGTGGTTGCCAATCTGCCTTTAACTTGCTTAATTCCGGGGCGCGGTGCGCGATAGAATCCCGCAAGGTATCTTGCATAGTCTGCGTCGCCATCAGTTAATTCTTTGCCATCCGCCACATTAATATAGCGGATGTCCTTTTTATTGGTGCTCACCTGGTAATAAGTACTCCCTTCAAACTTTACGATGCCTGTTTTTACGATAGAGCTATCGGCTAAGGGCAATTGCAAGTTAGAAGCGGCTAAGTCGGCAGTGCTGATCAGTTGCTCATAGGCCTTTGCTTCAGGGGCGATGTTATGCAGTTTTACAATGATGTGAAACGCAGCACTGATGGTAAAAGTAAACATCACGAAGGAAACAATAAGCCCCAATTGCCTATGAAAACGGTGCACAAAACGGGTGTCATCCCTCCCGGCCTGCTTACGGTTCTGTTGCGCCGTTTTAAACTTCTTCCAAAACAGGCCGTAAATGGTAAGTCCGCTCAATAAGGAAAGGAACATGATGCTCACCACAACCAGCAAAACCACCAGGCGGAATTGGTCGCCGCCTAAATCGGCCAGAAAATCCCAGGTGTGCAACTGCTCAAAAAACATCAGCATGGCTTTGCGGGTGTTGTTATTGAAGGTACCCATGCGGCTTTGCGTGGTTTCTATGTACACATCCATCCCGTCGGCCCTATCGAAAGATACCTGCCAAACGGGCAGCAGGTGGTTGATGGGTTGGTAGTGGCTATCGAAGGTTTTTTGCAGCGTAACGCCTTTGATTTTTGATACCGTATCCTGCAAAAAATACCGGGCGAGGTATTTGGCGTAAGCCTCGTCGCCACCTTTGTATATATCACCTGTACCAGCCGAATAATAATTAACCGTACTATCCTTGCCCATTACCTGGTACAAGGCCTGCCCTTCTAACGCTATCAGCCCAAAATTGCGGAACCGGGCGATATGGTTCTTATCCAGCACCTGTTTAATGGATAGTGTTGGTTTTATCCCGCTTTGCGGCAAAGGCTTATACACCTCCCGCGCAATCGACGGTCTGAACCAGTTAGACATGAACGGATGTGATAATCCGCTCAATGTCCAACAAATAACCGGCACCAGGGCTACTAAACCCAGTATGCGGTGCCATTTATAAAAGTTTTGTTTTGCTGTTGCCATATTAATGTTTTGCTATAGCGTAACTAATGCCCAGGGTAAAAATGCGCGGCGGCGCTGCATTATAGGTATCGCCGTATTGATTGCTGGTGACGGTGGTAGCGTAAAGCTTATTGGTAACGTTCAGCGCGTTCAACCATATGCCCGCGCCATTTAAAGCGCCTGTTTTTACATCGTAACCCAATCGCACATTAAAAATATCATAACCCGAATAGGTTTTGGTATTAGCCGGATTGGTGAAATATTGGTTGATGTGCTGCCACTCTGCCGATAACCTTAAGCCATCGAGGTACAGCGGCTTATAGGTAATTTCGCTATTGGCTATCCAGGCGGGTGCGTTGTTCATCCGCTTGCCGTTGTAGCTGGTTACGCTACTTAAGCCGGTGGCGTAGTTGGTGCGCACTTCACTGTAATCTACATACGTATGCCTTGCATTGGTGCCGCTGAAGCGGAAGCTCAGCTCTTTTACAGGCGCATAGTTTACAGAGTACTCTATCCCACGATGACGGGTTGCGCCTGCGTTTTGGTTTTGCGTGGTATTATCGGGCAGTAACTGGTTGATGATTTCGTTACGGCCTTCCAAATCGTACAGGCTTACTTCCAGGTACATCTTCTTATCCAGCAGGGCAAGCCATCCGCCGGCCTCGTAATTGTTAAAAGTGGCTTGCTTCAACTGCACCAACTGACGCGAGCTGTACAGATCGCCTGTTTCGGGTGGCTGAAAGCCTACGCTGTAATTGGCATAAAATCCTTTATTGTTACCAAAGTTATAAGTCAACCCCAGTTTTGGTGCCACAATATCGAAGTTGTTGGTCTCCTGCTGCTTGTATTTGGTGCTTCCGGCTGGGATGTTGTTGCTGAAAGCGTAGTGGATACGATCGTACCGCAGGCCCATTACTATGCGCAGGGCATCAACGGGTTTTATTTCATACTGGGTGTATGCAGCCGTGTTGAACAGTTTGATGCGGTAATCATCAATGTACCTGCCGGTATTGGTGTAGCCCGTATAGTAATTATTAGCCACATCTTTTTGTATATCCAGGTATTTGGCGTAATAACTGCTTGGGCTGTTATCTGCATAAAGCCCCACTATCAGCCGCGAATGCAGGAAACTAAAATCTGTACGGTGCTGCGCCAGCAAGCCAAAACTATGAAAGCGCTGGTCGTTCTCCTGCCCGTTTGAGCTGAGGTATTTACCCGAATTATCGCGCACATCTGATATAAAATAACTAGGCAACTGCGCGGTAGAGTTGTTACGGTAAAACAGCGTTAAAAAGGTATTACTGTTATCGTTCCATGTATGCTCTAACCGGGCACTGGTTCTGAAAGCCTTTACTTTGCGATAACTAAAGCGTTGGTTAGCGCCATAACTACGGTTGTAAAAGTGCGCGCTATCCAGGCTGCCGGGGGTTTGGGTATTGAGATAGTTGTAGGTGGCAGAGGTAGTTAACCGGGTAGCAGCATCAAAATCATAGGTGGTTTTGATATTGCCCGAGTATTTATCAAAGTCAGAATAATCCTGCCAGCTGTCTTTTTGATGCGCAATGTAGCCTCCCGCATATAAGCCAAACTTACCTGCAGTAAAGCCGCCATCAGCATCAACCCGACGGTAATGGTAATTATCGCCCTGAAACGATAGGTTGGCGGCATAGCCTGCCGGAGCCCCCTGGGTGATAAAGTTAACCGCCCCACCAATAGCATTACTGCCATAAAGCGAAGATGCAGGGCCTTTAATCACCTCTATATCGCGCACGCCGCTCATGTTTATCTCATATAGCGAGTTATGGTTGAAGATACCCGTAGGGCGTATAGGCAACCCATCTTCCATGTATAAATAAAGCGCATTATACGTAATGGGCTGGCGAATAGCCATAGTATGCTGCTCGTTACCCAGGTTTACCATGTAAACGCCTGCCGTTTTATTTAGCAACTGGTACAGCGCGGTAGCTTTGGTATCATGTATCTGTGTGGAATTTATCTTACTGATGGCAATTGGCGCGCTCTGCCTGCTTTGTCGCTCGCGACTGGCAGACACCACCACCTGTTGCAGATCGATTGTAGCGGGTTCTAAAATAATGGCCACAGAAGTGCCGCTATTGGTAACGCTGTATAACTGCGTGTTGTAACCCACCAGGCTAAAACGAAGCGTTTTAACACCGTCGGCATTGACTACGAACTTGCCCTTGGTATCAGTAACCGTAATATCTACAGGGTTGCCCGGGTCGTTAACATTGCAAACGGCTACTCCCGCAAGTGGCTCGTGGGTGCGGGCATCGGTAATGGTGCCGGTAAGTTTATTTTGCCCGAAGGCTATTGCCGAAAAAAAAGAAAATAGAAGATATAATAGCGTAAATGGTTTCATAAAAACATATCAATTGCCCGTCGGCATTTAGCCAACCGTGCGTAAAATAATATACAGCCCATGCAAAAATTAAAATGCATGATAGTTAACGATGAGCAATGCCATCATCAAAAAAGCTGTATCAGGAAAACTTAGATGGAATTTATGAAAGCCGCGGAGGCTGAAAGATAGGGCGGATTTGAGTCGGCAGGTGAATAGGACGCTCGGGGCTTGCTATTACCGCCAACAAAACGGAGTGGAATTTAACGGCCTGTGGCTCGTTAAACCCAGCTTCCTGGAAAAGGTTCTTTTGCGCTGTGCGTTCGCCGGCTGCTTTGTTGTCTTCGGCCTGCTTTATCTTTTTCATAAAGTAGCACTTGCCGTTACAATGCATCCAGGGTTTATCGCGGTTTTCGCAAAGCTTGGTAGCAATATAATTGCGGTTAAGCTCAAAACCCGCATAAACGAACAGCCGCGTAAAGTTCACCGTTACCAGGGATACGATCAGCAAATATGCGGTTATACGTTGCAGCATTTCGCCGCAAAGGTAAGGGTTGTAAGTTTAAAAATTTGTCGTCATGTTGAATTTATTTCAACACCCCACACGGCAGGTGGGCACTTTGCTAAGCCGATAAGCTTGGTGGCTACTTTAATGATGGGGTGTTGAAACAAGTTCTATGACGATCTATTTTATCCCCCCCAAAACAAAAACCCCGCCTTTTTGGGGCAGGGTCCTTCAGTTTCAGGTTTATAATTACTTGCCGTGTTTTAAAACAAAATGCGCATTGCTGCCGCCAAAATCCACGTTCATGGCAACAGAATCGGCATATACTTTACCGCTGTGTGGGTAATCGGTACCATTTACGTTTACTTTAAAAGTAAAATCATCGCCTTTTATTTTGCCATCGTCAACAGTAACGTCGCCGGCAGGAGATGATGCTGTGCCTGTGAGTTTTTCGCCATCTACCTTAAAGTTATAGCTTACATCAAGCGCCTGACCATCGGGCGTGCTAAGGGTGCCTACCCATTTTCCGTTCAGGTCGGCAAAAGCGGCCATCGCTATCATAAAGCAGCACGATAATAAAGCCGTAGTAAAAATCTTCCTTTTCATAATGAGTTTTTAGTTTTTGAATGAATAAATGTAGGGTTTTTATTAAAAAACAAATACTACCTCAATATTAATTTTTAACACCGTTTGTTAAGATTTGCCGGCGACCCGCCACAGCCGTATATTAGCGTACACCTCACCGTCCGTTATCGAACAACCAGATAACCCGATACCACCACAAGCACTTGACTAACAAATGATTAAAAAATTGGCATACATCTTATACAATACAACTTAGCAAGCAAGCTTGCTAGGGCAGAAAACAAATCGGTGTAACGGCGAAGCCCTCCTATGTTTGTCAATTACAAAGGAAGTGTTAATCTTGAAGAAAAAGTGAAAAAGTGTGAGAGTAAACGGAGCCCTAAACAATTTTAAAAATATGTTGGTCAAGAGATATTACCTCA
>NZ_SOZE01000098.1 GCF_004519315.1 Mucilaginibacter psychrotolerans | reverse complement strand
AAACCTTTTTAGCACAGGTGCAAATATCCACGATCCGAAAGTTATTCTCCGGCTGGTTTGTTGCAACTGCGAATTGAATAACCTTTTCATAAGTCTGCTTATATCCAGCATCTGAAAGTCAATCTCAGATTGATTTGTTCCGCATCGAATAAACTGTGCAGAAATTCGCAACTCAAGCTTGCCTCAGATCCCTTCTCTTGCGACGAAAGTCACCCTCCCGGCAAACACTGCACACCAGAACCCTTACCAACCACACCACAACCGACACCATGGCACCCACCACCGTCCTGATCACTGGAGCGAACCGCGGCCTTGGCAAAGGCCTCTTGGAGCGATACCTCTCCCAGCCCAACCATACCGTCGTCGCCGCCGTCCGCGACCCATCCCGCTCCACCTCCCAGGCCCTGTCCTCCATCCCCAAGGCCGATGACAGCAA
>NZ_SOZE01000097.1 GCF_004519315.1 Mucilaginibacter psychrotolerans | reverse complement strand
TAATGATGTAATAAAAGCATAGTACAGCATGTGCGGACATCTGCGTAAGCAGCGCCGAAATTTTAATTTAGAGTGATAACTGGAACGTTTCACTATTTAAAAAACTGTACTATGCTAAAGACAAATTTGCAAAATTCGATTGACTTTAAGGGTCAGAAGTTTTATGTGGGCTTGGATGTCCACAAGAAATCATGGGCTGTTACCATTCGCAGCAAGGGTATTCAGATTGCTCATTTCACCCAGCCGCCCGGAGTGGATGCACTGGCCCGCTATTTAAAAAAGAATTTCCCCGGCGGAACCTATTATTCGGCTTATGAAGCAGGATTTTGCGGAACGGGCATTCATGAACAGCTTTGTGGATCCGGAGTAAACAATATCATGATCCATGCGGCAGATATACCGGCTACAGATAAGCAAAAGAAGAACAAGACAGACCTGCATGATAGCCGGGTGATAGC